>CAVUWQ010000012.1:0-374128 GCA_963745105.1 uncultured Acidobacteriaceae bacterium | reverse complement strand
GACGTGGAGGCACCGGTCAAAGCACGCGCCTTTGTTGACGGCATCCTCTGCATAGGCTCCATCTCATTTGCTACTCCAGAAGATGCAGGCTTGGTCGTGGCAAGCGGTAGTCATGGCGGCAGAAGCGCTGCTCCATTTACGCGTTCCTTCAGACCACGCCTTGTTTTCTTCAACGATGCCGGCTTCGGCGCGATCGCGCGGGTGCTGCCTGCCTTCCCCTTCTCGATTCGGATGGGATTGCCGCCGCTACGGTCTCCGCGGATTCGGCGTGTATTGGTGATGGCGAGTCAACGCTGACACAGGGCATTATCTCGGCGGTGAATGAAACGGCATACCGACTCGGTGCCAGGGTCGGAGAGGCGGCCCTTGATGTGGCGAGCAAGGTAGCGGAGAGAACCTGAGTATTCCACCCAAGACAAGCGCGGCCTTTTGTTGGCACCCGAGAACCACTGGATCAATGCCCAGAGAATCGAAATCTCAGGAGGACAAAGCATTTAGCGTTTAGCCGCGTTCTGGTAGCGGTTGTGAATTTCTGAGGTCGGCCTGTTTAACCGTGGCAATTTCAGGATCTCGGCTTGAAGAGAGATTGGAGTAATCGAGGTGCAAAACGGAGAGCAGTAGAAAATACTCTCAGTTCAAAGCCTGTGCGATAGATCGTCTTTGGGTTTCGATCTGTGATCGCGCGCTCAATGACTTCGGCCAACATTTCATCCCCGATCCACCTCTTGGATCCTAATGCAAGCGCGGCAAGCGTCTTGGCAGAGCCATGGTCATAGCGCCGCAAAGGCCGCTCCGGCAAACGAATTTCTTTGTCTACACGCCTAATAAAGCCGCGCATAACTGCCGTGACTTGAACCCCAGTCCCTTCCATCTCTCTGTTGAGGCTCTGTGACCAGCTTTCCAGCGCTGCGTGAGAGGCTGCGTACATCCCCATAAATGGAGCCGGAGAGGTGCCGAACGGAGAAACTAGATTGACCACTCGCCCCATGCCGCGTGCCCGCATGAACGGAATGACCGCGTAAGTCAATCGAAGCACATCAAAGAAACTATCCGCGAAATGTCGATTCGTCTGCTCCTCGCTGAGCTCCTCCAATGCGCCGATTGTGTACGTCTCGGAGATATTTACGAGAGCATCGACACACCGGCGACGCCAAGAAGCGTCGCGATAGCGTCTCTGACGGCCTCCGTATCGCCTCGTTTCAGTTGTATTTGTGTGAACGGAAGCTCTTCCGTCGTCGAAACGTACTCGTCAACCGTGCCAAAGACCTTGAAACCACGGCGAGAAAGTAGAATGGCAGCCGCAAGCCCAGGACCTGACCATACATTCGTAACGACGATAACTTTCTCAGCCAAGCTTCACCTCTTGTCCTTACCCCTTTGGCTTGCGGTCATAGAGATGAAGTGTTGGGGGGCACTCCATCTCCATGGTGCTTGCGACACTTACCTACTTCTTCGGCGGAGCAGGAGCGCCACTGGCCGGAGGAGCTATACCGTTCATGCGCAGGTACTCCACCATCTGCCCGTACTCATCGGAAGCATGCACCGCAATGTATGCGGCCTGTGTGGAGCGTGTAGACGGGATGGTTGCTCCCGACGGAGTTCGACCACCTACACTTTCAAAGGCGTTTGCATTCGTGATCGTCCCGATCGCCTTGTGATCAAAAGCAAAGGAGTCCTCGAGGGCAGCAACAATCTCATCTTTGTATTTCAACTTAGGAAGCAGGGTTAGATCAACATCGGGCTTTAGTCCGCTCAGGTGCGAGCCCAAAGCGTAATTGGCCTGGGCGACGTGAATGACCAATGCCCCGAAAGTGCGGACGCCCGCGTACTCAGTTTGTTGCCCAGGTGCAAAAATCGCCGCGCTTGGTGCAAACCCATACTTGTCGGCAGGGAATGCCTTCACCAGACTCATCATCTGGCTCTCAGTCATATTCAGCAGCGAATTTAACGCCTCGGCCGGAGCAACCAACGTCCCTGGAGCAGCCTTCTCGACGCCCTGCTGCGCTTTCACTACCGGTGCCATCGCGGAGATGACAACTAAACTTACCGCTACCACAATCTGCTTCATCGCTTTCATTGTTTCCTCCGTGGGTTGCGCTACACCGAACAGGCTTGGACTACTTGCCCTGAGGGAGCAGTGGCGACAACCCAGACGCCGTCACTGCCTTCTGTAATCGCATCAAGTGCGCACTGGCATGTGAGTCATTGAAGACCGTCCTCGATGTCAGCACCCTCCTGGACGGTCCAGGCGTTAGAGTTGCGACCAGCCCCCATCGACCGGAAGTTCAGCGCCAGTCGTGAAGGTCGCGTCGAACGCAAGGAACATGTGTATCTCATTGGTTGATCTTCGTTCTGTCGTCGTGATTCCAAAGTTAGGGATGCGGCGATGAAGTTTTGCATCAAGTGGCGCGCCGTTTTCAGCGCTCCTCCGGGACACCGTGGTCGAGGATGCTGGTTAAGACAAGTCCGCGCCGGAGACCTTGACGACGGCCTCCCAAGCGGCTTCCTGGCTGGCTCGATCATGGAGGTGTGGCTGGCGCTGCACCTCGATTGGGCCCGAGAACTTCCCTTTGGCCGAGGCGAAGAATTGCCCTGATACGTCGGTTCCGAACTCAGACGCCTGGAGGTAGCGACCGGCCGCGGTCTCCGGCGTCTGATTCATGCCGGGAATGAGGTTCACGATTGGGATAAACAGATACTTCAACAGTGGGCTAGCGCTTCGCACCACCTTGGTGGCGGTTGCCCCACCGGGCGAGACAGCGTACACCGCCATGCCGGAGGGCAGTCGGCGCGCCAGTGCGGCGCTCCACCAGGCGATGATGAGCTTCGCGTCGGCGTACGTGTTGTTAGGCACATATTTCACGTTTGGCCCGTTGCGGATCAGCTCTTCCACAGCGGCGGTTCGGTTGCCCTCGTGGTATTTGGCCGCGAATTCTGGCAGGTCGGTGTACTTGAACATGGGTACGCCCCCGCGGGCAGGCTCCGCGCCAGCGATCACGATCCGCGCGTTGGGACTCAGCAGGTTGGCATTGAGCAACCCGACAGTCAATTGATGATGGCCAATGAGCGGGGCCTGAGATGCCTCGACGCCCGCCACAGTGAGCACGCGCTGCTTATAAGGAACCAACCCTGCATTGAGCAGCAGGAAATCGATCGGCCGACCTTGCTTGACCAGCGCGGCGACCGCTGAGTGAACGTTGGCCTGGTCGTTCAGATCAAGCTCCAGTGGCGTGAAGATCTGCCTTTCTGTCTCCGCCGCGAGCTGAGCGACCGTTTCATTGATCTGGGCCAGACTGCGCCCGGTGACGATGACCTCGCGGTAGCCCTCGGCGGCGAGCAAGCGGGCTGCCGCATAACCCAGCCCGGAAGTAGCCCCGGTGACGAGTGCGATCGAATGTTTCATGTTGCTCCTTGAAAAGGGGGTAGAACCGGAAGGGCACGATGCCAAAGCTCGCTTGCGATTTAAGAACTATTTAGTTCTATATTGGTAGAATGGAGAGTGTCAAGGAGTTTAGAACTAAATGATTCAAAAAACTGCTAGACCGCGGGGTCGACCGCGCAGCTTCGACGAGGCGGGGGCGCTACAGAAGGCGACTCAGGTGTTCTGGTCGAAAGGCTACGATGGAGTGACGATTGACGATCTCGTCGCCGGGATGGGTGTGGGGCGGCCGAGCCTGTATGCCGTCTTCGGGGACAAGCGGGCGATATTCCTGCGCGTCCTCAGGGCATACGCAGAACGGAAGGGCGCTCTCGCAGCCAAAGCACTCCTTTCGCCAAAAGATCTTCGCGACTCAATTGCGGGCTTTCTGAGGTACAACGTCGAAAGTGCGACCGAGAAGGGGTCCGCCCGGGGCTGTCTTCTGATATGCGTCGCGCCGCTTGTGAACGACGCTGAGGTTCAGCGTTTCCTGCAGAACGCAGCCACGGGCGGCGCGGCGCTGCTGGAGCGTCGTTTTCGGGACGGGATCAGCGCCGGAGAAATCCCACCTGACTTTCCCATCGCCGCGCGTGCGACCCAGGTCACGGATTTAGCTCGTGGGCTGACCATGCGTGCGCAGATAGGCACGCCGCGCAAAACGCTCCTCAAGGATGCTGAGGAAGCAGCCGAGTTGGTGCTCCTGCCGAGACATATCTGACGGGCCATCGGAACAATCCCCGTGTACCGTGGCGGTTGAAGCTCATTCGGAGCAAAGCGCACGGACTTATACCGTGCGATCGCTGCAGATCTCGTGGCCTGAACTCCTGCAGCCGTACTGACATTGGAACACAGGCTGTTGTCGCCTGCGCGTAAGAGCGCATCGACGCGCCGTCAGCAGTAGTTAGTTGGCGTCAACGAGTGAAAAGATCTCCAATGCGCTCGTCGAGCATAATTCGATCTGAAAACGTGCATCCGCCTGAACTCGACAGCTGACTCCGAGACGGTCAGTGTGCAGGGCCAAAGTGCGATCGAAGAAGCCCTGCTTTGCCGTGAAGGTGTCAGGGCTCTCCGCGTTAGTTCGCCGCATTACTTGGTGTCAACCTGATTGAACCGCTTCGCGCTCAGGATTCCATCAAAGCTTGGTCGGTGTTGCAGAAAGACTAATACCCACAGAACGGCGGCGAGGATGCCTGGACCGATCGTTGCTGGCGCCATCGTGAGATGGAAGGCAAGGATGTTGAAGATTTCAGCGGCCAAGAGGACGAGCGCCAGCGGTACGAAGTATCCAGAGAGCAGAAGCAATCCGGCTACGAGTTGGACAGCGAAGAAGAAAGCCGAGAAGTGGGATGCAGAGATCGCGATGAAGAATTGCAAAGCTAACGGGTTCGGCGGCGGAGGCTGATGAATGAAATTTAGGAAGCCGTTCAGCCCAAATACAGTGAACATGATCCCCAGCAGATAACGAGCGACAATCTCTACGATTCTCACTGCACTCCTCCTGCCGCAGCCTTCGCCAAGGCTTGGGTGTCGATGTACTCCCGGATTTTTGTCAGTTTGCCATTTCGAACGGTGATGTCGAAGACCCAATCGTCCTTGAACGTCCTAGTGGTGGCCTTGATCTTCCCAGTAGCGACTCCAACGACCAAAACCCGGCCTCCCTGCGCAACGAATTCCGGAGGCTTCGGGAACGTCATCTCTATCTCTTCGGTCGCCTTGCGCAGCACAGCCTCCACGCCATCGTGCCCACGATGCGTTCCGGCCAGCGGCCAGTCCTCGCCTGGGATGATCCACTCAATGCCTTCGTCAACCAGCGCCAGCAGTGCTTGCTTGTCGCCGCTCCCTATCGCTGCAAAGATTTTTTTTACAACCTGCACATTCTCTTCGTTGCTCATCGAATCTCTCCTCTCCTTCGTCAAGTGCGTCCGCATGTATGGAACGGTTTGCGATCATCCCTCTCGGCCGCAATCACACAATCACAAACCGATTACTGCTGCTTCTTGAACACATCCTGAAAGATCAGGTGCCCCCAGGAGTTCCCGCGTGCGTGCACAAGCCATCCGCCCTCGTTCAGCTTGCCTAGCTTCACGGGTGCGAACCCCAGTTCTTTAGCTAATTCCGCCACGGGAGCGACCGCATCGTCATCGTCGCTCGACAAAAACACGACCCGGTATCCTCCCTCGACCTCCGGATTGCTAGCCAGCTTGGCCGCACCCAGATGATTGAAGCCCTTCACGAGCTTGGCGCCGGCGAACGACTTCGCTGCGAACGCTGACGACGGGAGACCGTCGAGTTCCTCAAGCGGGAGGGGAAATGAATTCATCGCGTCGATGATCGTCTTGCCCTCCCAACTCGGCAGAGCCTTCGCAACATCTCGATGTTCCCCAAACGGAACCGCCAGAAAGATCGTGTCCGCCTTGAGCGCTTCCTCCAGCGACTTGGCAACAACCTTCGGCCCAATCGCACGAGCCTGCGGTTCCAGCTCTGCAGGCGAGCGGCGGCTTGCGACCGTCACGTCCATGTCCTTACGCGCAAACGCGTGGGCCAGCGCCTGGCCGATCTTGCCGAATCCAACAATTGCGTAGCTCATGCTGTTTCTCCGATCTCGTGTGAGAACCAAAAGTTTGAGAAGCGTCGTCCCGCGACTGGCCGTGCTGGAAAGCCCGCCGCAGGACTCGCGATTAGACCTGCGCCATGCCGCCAGCGACGGCGAGTTCGACGCCGGTAATGTAAGAACTCTCATCAGAGGCGAAGAATGCAACTGCTGCCGCGATTTCTTCGGGCTTGCCTCTGCGGCCGAGCGGAACCTGTGAAGCGAATCCTGCTATCGCTTGTTCGAGCATTTCAGGGGGGATGCCCGCTTTCTCAAGTGCCTGAGTTTCGATTGGTCCGGGGCTTACCGCATTCACGCGGATTTTGCGGTCTTTCAGTTCCACGGTCCAGGCACGCAAGAAACTGCGCACAGCCGCCTTAGCCGCGGCATAGACAGCAAAGGTCGGCAATCCCATTACGTTTGCGACCGAAGTGTTCAGGATGATCGAGCCTCCATCTTTGAAGAGGGGAATGGCCTTCTGCACGGTGAAGAATGTTCCCTTCGCATTTAAATCGAAGGTTTTGTCGAAATGAGCTTCGGTAGCCGCCCCAAGTGGTGCGACTTCACCCCAGCCGGCATTTGCGAAGAGTGCGTCGATGTGCCCGTGTTTCTCTTTCACGACGGCATAAAGCCGGTCCAAATCCTCCAGGCGCGTTATGTCGCCCGTGACCGTTGTGACGTTTCTCCCGATAAAGGCTGCGGCCTCTTTCAGCTCTTTCTCGCGTCGACCGCTGATTACAACGTGCGCGCCTTCTTCAACGAAGCGCTTGGCTGTGGCTAACCCAATCCCGCTGTTTCCGCCTGTAATGACTGCAACTTTTCCTTCAAGCTTTCCCATAACTTGCTCCTTTTCGTAGTCGTGTAACATCCGATACACAGGAGTAGATTCCTGCTTGAGGTGGACGAGAACTGCTCAGGAGTCCATACTTTTTGTCTATTCGTCCAAACAAGGAGACTACATGTGGACCCGATAACAGATGTCTTTCGCACGCTGCACGTAACGGCATTCGGTCAGCACAGGCTAGAAGCCACCGCCCCATGGGGACTTAAAGGTGGAGGAGCGGAGACCGAAGAGAAGGCACCGAATACCGGCAAGAATCGGCCACCGGCAGAGTTGGCGCACTTCGCCATGCTCTCGCGCGGCAATTGCTGGCTCAACGTTGAAGGCATTGCGGAGGCGATTCCGCTCACCGGTGGCGACTTCATCTTGCTGGCTCGTGACACTTCGATCGTCATGCGCGATAGCCCTCGCACATCACCGAAATCGACTTTTCGTGAGGTTGCGGCCAAGGCCAAGAGCAACGTAGCTCATTGCGGAGGAGGCGGCGCACCAACGACCATCGTGTGTGGGTCTCTTAGTTTCGACCGCGCCAGCCTGAAACCCGTCACTCAGTTATTACCAAGCTTCATTCTGATCAGGGCCGATCAGGCACGTACGTTTGCTCTTCACAACACCATGCAGGCACTCGCGTCAGAGATGGCGGACCAGGTGCCGGGTTCTGAAATCGTTGCGACGCGCCTTGCCGAAGTTCTCTTTATCCAGGTGCTCCGGGCGTATATCGCGTCGGAACCGGAACGCAAACAAGGATGGCTTCGTGCCGTTTTCGATCCTCCCATCGGCACTGCCCTGACTGCCTTTCACGATCGAGTGGGCGCGCCATGGACAGTCGAGTCTCTGTCCGAAGCAGCGGGCATGTCTCGATCCGCATTCGCACTGCGTTTCAAAGATCTGCTCGGACAGACACCGTTGGAATACGTAACCGAGTGGCGGATGCAGAAGGCGATGCAGATCCTGCAGCAGCGCGACAAAAAGCTCGTCGACGTTGCTCGATTAGTCGGTTACGAGTCCGATGCGGCATTCAGTAAAGCCTTCAAGCGAGTGGTTGGAGCCAGCCCAGGGGAGTACCTCAAACGTGGATTGGAAGACCATAGTCAGTTCCGATAGACGCCCTTCGCGTCAACAACGGGCTCCTAAGTCTCGATCTCTTTTCACGCGCAATTGTTCTACAAGTCCGTCGTGTCGCAAATCGACCAGGCCATCCATGTTGACGATGTAATGCTCCTCATTCTTTCAGCAAACAGCATGCAAAGTGAATGGGTAAAAACGGAAATCGCACACGCTCGTAAGCGCGAAATGGCAATCACAAAAAGAGTGCTCTATCCATTGCGCCTAGTTGCGTTCGACGAGATTCGCGAGTGGGGGTGCTTCGATGCAGATTCGGGAAAAAATATGAGTCAGGATATGCGAGAGTACTTTGTCCCCGATTTCAGCCTCTGGAGAGATCACACCTCGTACATGGAGGCTCTAAATGCGCTCCTAAGAGACCTCAGGGTTAGGAAGGAGCCTTCGCAGCGGGACGAGGAGTCAGACGCAAGATAAAACCCGAAAATCGATCACTCCGAACCGGCCGTTCGCAGTTGAAAAGAAAATTTCCAAGTCTCCATGAAAGTCTGGACCAAGTGCACCTGACGTCGCTATTACTTGCGCACAATAAGCCCGTTCTTCCATAGCGCCAGCACGACATCCATCTGGCTGTTGTGCGCCTTCTCGGGATCAGGCGATACTGCACGCCAGAGCTCGCTTATCGACCACTTTCGCGCTCCTTCGGTAAGTAACATGGCTGCCTGCACCGCGTAGGACTTATTGTCCTTCGATATCGTGTATTGGCCGGCGGGAATACCCTTAACCAAACCGTCTTCGCAGAGCCCGAGAAAAGCTCCGCGCGGACAGCTTTTCTTCTGAGCTGACACGCTAGTTGGATAGACCTTCTCCGTTGCACTCTGCCATCGCCTTGCCGGGCTGGTTCCAGTGGAATCCCGCGCCGCTATGAGTGCTGCTTCTCCGTATCTGTTGGCCATATCTCGATTCTACAGAGGAATCGAACGTACAATTCCGCACATGGGAATGTCCGTCGATGATCTACTTGCCCTTGCGCCTAACGTCCTTCAGCATCTCACTGCGGAACTGGAGCCGGACTTGAGAGCCGAGCATAGTTAACGGGAAGCTAATCGCTCGCTTTCGCTTTTACATATGGAACCCGGAAATATCCTATAAACGGGTACACTGGCGTATTGATATGGACTGTATCAACGATCTGCACTTCCTCGCCCGTTTGCAATGTACCAACTGCAATTCCTTTCCCAAGTGGTGAACCGGGAGCTATATACATCATCACGAAACTGCCAACGTTTCCTCGGTAGAAGATGAGGTCTCCTGGCATTGGACTGTCGACTTTTTTGAACTGTCGCATCATAGCGTCAGACAAACGCTCATCTGTTCCCTTTTGAACCGTAATTCCTACATTCGCGAGCACAACATTAATAAAGTGAGGCGAATCCAAACCACTGGCCAAGCTGTGATTCTCTAGAGAAAATGGCAGATCTTTCCATGCAAGCAAGATAGCCGTCAATACTGCTGTCTTACGCGGACCGGCGGGCATATCGATTATGTACTTCTTCGTCTCTGACCAGTCTACAGAGGGATCGATTAGGCGAATTCGCTCAGCAGTCGTTATGCCTCCTAGAAAATCCAAAACACTTTCTTGAGTACGCAATAAATCATCAGTGTGGGAGCGAAGATAACTAATCGAGGCTGACAATTGTTCCTTTTCGGTTTCCAGCTGCCTTAACCTCACCGCTGCATATCCCATCGAGTCGTTGCCGCCGTCGTCGCGACTTGGGCCAGCAGCTCTGTCTATTTCACAAGTTTGGCGAGACGAGCTTTGCTGATCTTCAGCACCATACCGGCATTCCTGTCAGCAACTTCGCTGACATGGTATTCAGCGGCAGTTCCGAGCACCTGTGCTATCTCTAAAGGCGTCAGCTTGTAGTCTTCTTCGAGCCATCGCTCGTGGCTTCTTTGAAAGCATCATCGAGCGAACCGTCAAGTCCCATTGTGATGATGTCGGTAGCCGTCTCCACGCGAGGATCTCCGATGCGCTTATTCGGGATGACATCAGATGCGCTTATTCGGGATGACATCAACAGTCCGTTCCACATCCATGGATGTTTCCAGTGCATTGCCATTAAGCTCGCCGTCACCTTGCGCCGCATGTGCGTCTCCGAGATAGAGCAGCGCGCCGGGGTTCGCCACCCGAAGATAGACGGTTGCTCCCTCCCTGTCTCGTTAAAGTCCATGTTTCCGCCGTAATATCCCGAGTCACCTGCTCCGGGCGGGGCTTGCGCAGGGCCGGGAGCAGCAGAGATACAACCGAGCATCGGCTTCAGCGGGATCGCATAGTGCTTGAAGTGATCTGCGGGCACTTCGGGGGCATCTGCTGGGTCTGTGTCATTGTCGGGATATTGCTCGCGATAATGACTGCAAGGGTATGGTCTGGTGGCGAGTGAACCGGTGAGTCTCAGGGATATGCGATAGGCCGCTTATTGCTTCCGACTTTAATTGCCTATCTGGCGGCAGAACGTCGCAAGGTGCGAAATCCCGCCAATTTTGGAGCTGTGGTTTTGCGGTATCAGCCTCGTGTCATTCTTGCTTGAGCTGTTCCATCATCTGCGGAATTGAGCCCCGTGTTTCGCTGCGTACTTTCGACGTCAGCTAATCGACAAAATACCCGATATCGGCCAGCAGTCTGTCGCTCAATTCGACACCCAACAACCTCGGATTGGGCGAATCGTGCAAGCTCTTCTCGAAGCGGGTGAGCACGGAAGCTGGCAGATCGGTCTGCTTGTTAAGCATCCGCAACAGCGATGAGCTGTCTGTGAAGTACTCATAATCGCCGGGAAGTCCGCATGCTGGGCGGATCGTCAGAGAAAGGGGAACAGTTCCTGGCATCGACCAAGGCTGTTTCGGAGGCCGAACAATGAGGTTGACGCGCATGCATGAATATTCGGCAGATATCGGGTCTGGCTCAATACTCCAAATGGGTAATAAAGGTTAACAGTGATGAAGCGTCGCCGCTCAGATCGAAACGATCGTTGAGTTTTTCATGACGCCCATGTCGGTTGGCAAGGTTTATTCGCAATCAAGCGGGGAGCGCTATTTTGAACAGGCGGTGGAGGAACTGATCCCGGCGTCATTCACGATTTTCTCCGATGCCGGAGAACCGATATCCATACTTTCTCTGCCAAACCGCCAATTCACCTACCTACTGTGAAATGCCAGACACATAGCCTACAAGTTGCCATCTCGGACACCTGAATCTCGGTATCCCAACCTCGTCTTTGTGGAAGGAGCCGATTGCCTGAGATAGCAATCGGCATCGCCCTTTGGGATTTCTGGCTTGGGCAGTCCTAGGGAGAATTAGTACTGCCAGGCGTTTGATAGCAGCTGGGTTTTGCAAGCACTATTTGTGCCACAAACGGCAAATGTTATGATCGCTGCGCTTATTTTGGTAGAAGGCACAAAAGGCGAGTGAATCAGACACTCGCCTTTTGCCGATCATTGACGCTGGATCAAGGTGTGATGCTGATTGTTCCTTGCTCGAATTCGAGAGTATAGTTTGGAGCCGACAGCGTTCCCTGAATAATACCGATCGGATACGTTCCGGCTGGCGACCCTTCCTTCGCTGGAGTGGAGATCGATGCCGCCCCCGTGACTGCTGTAGCCGCCGTATCTCCATTCACAAAACCGGTGAAAGAATACGTCGGCGCAGGAACAGGCTGGTCGAAGGCATACGTTGCGCTGTTGGCTTTTACCAGCAGCATGGGCTTGGTTGCGTTCAGGCTGAAGCTGGCTGCGCCACTCACACCGCCTACGGTCGCTGTGACCGTTGAAGTCCCGGCTGCAGTTGGATAGGCCCTCACAATCGCTTGACCACTCTCGTTCGTAACCGCTGCGGTGCTCGAAAATCTCACCCCAGTACCGCTAAAGGTTACGGTTGCCCCGGGCACCAGGTATCCGTGAGCGTCTTTAACGACCGCCGCCAGCGGCTGGGTAAACTCCAGGCCGTAAGGCGTCGATTGTCCCGATCCGGAGAAAACAGCGATGCTTGCCGGTGCGGTGGAGATGATTTCCTGCAGCGTGTTGCTGCTCGGCGCATAGGCTCCCTGGGACGGGAAAGCCGCTGAGATGGTGTGAACACCGGGGCTGAAGCTTGCAATGTTAAATTCGCTACGGCCTGTGTAGTCGAGCATCGTTGGATATGACACGCCATCAATGGTGAGGGTGATGTTTTGGGAAGGTAAGGCGCCCACGCCCGAACCGACCACTGTCACAACAAAGTCGACTACCTGTCCAACCTCTTGAGGATTGGCAGTGGCGGCCACTCTGGTAGTCGTGGCAATAGGTTGAACGACCTTCACCGATGCTGAGCCCGTCGACGTGACGTAATAAGCGGAAGTGATTGTATTGGGCGTAAAAGTTGCCGTCAGCATATCTTGACCGACAGCGAGCGCGCCCGCTGGGATAGTAAAGAAAATTTCGAAAAGGTTTGTAACTTGGATTGGCCCCGAAGTGTATCCCCCTCCACTCAATGTGATCGTTCCATAGGTGCTTTGAGTAGGCGCGCCGTCGAGCGGACCATTCAGATATATGGTCACCGGAAGAGAGGTGCCGGTATTCGTAAGACTCACGTTGGGAACGACACTCAGCATCAACGTGAGTGGTATGTCATACGTTGTCGAAGTCAACGCGCTGTTAATAAATCCGGGCGCAACCGCTATGGCATCGACGGTAGTCGTGTCGTTGAGTTGGATTGGAGAGGAATACAGAGTCGGCGGAACAAAGCACTCGCAATAAAGCGTAGTAGGCGTGCCATTCGTCGTGTAGTAGATTTGAGCGTTGGAATTCGAATCTGTGATGGTCAGAGATTGCGTTCCTGAATAGGTTCCCGGGGGAAGTTTAAAGTCCGGAGCTGGAGTCGGAATTCCATATGCCCAGGTGTCGTTGAGGTACCAGTCCGTTCCATTCGTATAGCCCGACGATCCCCCTTGCGATCCGTTGGACTGATAGGCGCTTCCACCCAAAAGCCACATTACGCCATATGCGTCCGTCCAACCTGTTCCGTAAACTCTTCCGGCGGGATAGTTGGATGACAAGGAAGGGCCTTGGACGCCATAGGATATGTTCTGATCAAAATATCCCGGGAACGCGCTGCTTCCACCCATCCATGCCCACTGTTGCAGTGAGGTGTTCCACTCCCAAAAGTCGTTGAGCTGATAGGAAACGACGCCATTGCTCTCAGTGGTGTAGTTACTGTTCCCCCCTAAGAGCCATATATTGCCGTTCTTGTCGATCCAGTTTGTCTGTGAGCCGCGACCTGCGGGAATATTCTGTGCACTGAATGCTCCCTGCATGCCCATCGTTCCCTGTTGATTCGCAAGCGGACTTCCGCCTATCCAATTCCATTGAACAGTATTCGGATTCAACTCCCAGATGTCGTTGAGTCCGCCGTAGTTGTTCTCAAAATCAAGCCCTTCCCCACCAAAAAGCCACAGATTCCCGCTGCTATCTGTCCACGCCGTGCCCACTGTTCTGCTGCCGGGGAAAACCGGTACTCCAGGAGGTCCATACCCCCCGCCATAAGATCCCGCGCCCGACCCGGCGCCTTCGTAAACCCATTCGTTATTGGAGATGTTGAGCTGCCAGAGATCGTCCTCGGCCCCGGAGACACCCACGCCTCCAAAGAGCCAGATATTTCCATGTGCGTCAGTCCACGTGAAAGCCTCTGCCCGCCCGCCAGGAGTATTTGAGGGCTCTGCAACTCCTTTCGCCCCCTGGACCGTTGCCGGGTTGGCCTGATCATTGCCGGCTACCCAGGTCCACTCCTTGGTCGTGGGGTTGAACTCCCACAGATCGTCGAGCGCACCGAACTGGTCGTTGACATCGAAGCCTAAACCGCCGAACAGCCAGAAATTGCCGCTGCTATCTGTCCAGTACTGGGCAAGGTAGCGGCCGCCTGGATTGTTGGTAGAAGACGGCGTCCCTTTGTTTCCGTAGGAGCCGGGCTGGCCCGTCTCGCCGTTGTCAGAACCCGGATTGGTACAGGAGGAGCAAGTCACGAAGTTACCTCCCAGCACAGCGGTCCACGCCTGGGTGGATGGATCAAGCTCCCAAAGATCGTTCAAAAGGCCCAGTGTATCCCGCAAATCGTAACCATTTCCTCCAAAGAGCCAGAGGTTTCCCTGCGAATCTTTCCAACTGGCCGCTCCATTGCGGCCGCCAGGATAGGCGAGTGGATTGCCATAAAAGCCTGCTTGGCCTTCTGTAGTTGGACCATTCGCTTTTGGACTTGCGGCCGCGTTGGTTCCACCCAGCCAAACCCATTCGTTTGCCGAAGTCTGAGCGGACACGCCTGTAACTCCAAGACCGATGGCAAAAATAAATACACAAATGCGCTGAAACGCAGTCACGTACCTCATGGCAATCACCAAGACCTTTCAACAATAAGAACTGGTTAGGAGTCGACAATGCGCAATGCGCCATGCATGTTGCTCAGTTTTAGCGATTGACTTCCAAAGCGAGGCAAGATATTGCAGAGGGGAAAGCGCAACCCCGACAAAGCGACTAAGTATGTCAAAAAGATGCGTTACGCGCAACACATGAAGACGTAAAAAAGCCACAACCGCCTGGGGGCGGAAGGGATTGTTGAACCACAATTCATACGAAATTTACTTAGTTCGTCAGCAAATGCTACTTACCAGTAGTCGAAGCGAGAAAAGAGGACGATCCTGTTGAAGTAACTCCGCTTAAAATCTCATTCTTGGCTGCTTTGTCTGACAATCTGCCACCAAGCATCACGGATCAGGAATTGCCATTCACGGAACCAGAAGCGGCCACAAAGCGTAGGTGACTGTGAGAGTTCCGTCAGTTTTAATAGGGTGGTGAAATGCTCATCAGCTGGTCCAATCTCGCAGTAGGCGCGATTTTCGGCGCATCTTTGGGTGTGGTTTCTGACTGGCAGATTCGCGCTCGATTGAAGAAGTGGTCAAGATTGCGGGCGCTCGACAAAGAGTATCGACCGCTGACTGGGAAATACGTAAGCTACCGAATTAAAGATGATGGATCGCATGAGCCAACCGGCGGGACTATAGAAATCGCATGGCTGCCGGAGGACGGGCTTCTCGAAGCATCAGGCTTCCACTCAACGGGCCGTGCCGAATGGCATAGCTACATCAAAATGAGCTTCGAACACATAGGAACAGGCGTGGGTCATTACAACAATTCAAATTCTATCCACGGTGGAATTCAGCAGGTCATCTACTCAAAACAGACTCACCGCTTCATTGTCCTAGGCACAAGTCACGATCCACGAGAGTTTTTCAATTGCTGGAAGCGAGCTGACGAGATCGGCTAAAAATAGGCGACTGAGGCCAGATTGTTGGCGAGGGTCGGTTAACTGCAAAATTGAACATCGTTGCAATGAAGACGGTAGGTTATGACGAAGCCGGCAATTCGAATTGCGATCGCATGTGATGTTTCGCGCGGACTTTCACGAAGGAATGAAGAGTACTAGAGCTTAATCGCGTTGCCACGGGTGCCTACCTTTTCGCGGTGATCAATGCCGTCTGGCTTGTATCTGATCCACCACACGCCGCTGCCCGTGATGCGTTCGTAGACGCCACGCTCTTTCTTTTTTAAGGCTCGGGGCATGACCACTCCTCGGCCGCATAGTAGCAGGTACAAAGTGGCACTGCTAGTGGCACAAGCCTCTAGTATGAAGGTAATGGCGTGTGCAAGTTGTTAATTTTATGGTGACCCTGGGAAGATTCGAACTTCCGACCTGCGGTTTAGGAAACCGTTGCTCTATCCACCTGAGCTACAGGGCCACTGCTACTCAGTTTACAACGTGACGCATTGATCGCTGCACCGTTTGCGCATGCACTTCCAGACCAGTGGCATTATGGTTAGCGTATGCGCGCTGCCGTGTTGCATCATCCCGATTCATCGAGTCATGATCCGCTGGTTCTCGAAGACCTGCCCATTCCTGTACCGGGCGTGGGCGAGGTGCTGCTTCGTGTGGAAGCATGCGGAGTCTGCCGGACCGACCTGCACATCACTATGGGCGAGCTGCCTCCGCTGCGCAATGCGGTTACGCCGGGACATCAGATTGTCGGAAGAGTTGAGAAGAGCGGCGCCGGCGTCTCTTCGGAGACCGTCGGAAAGCGCATGGGCGTTTCATGGATGGGCGGCGTCGACGGCACTTGCCTGCTATGCCGCAAAGGGCATGAGAACCTTTGCGATCATCCCGTCTTTACTGGTTACACCGTGAATGGCGGGTATGCAGAATATGCTGTTGCCCGCGCCGGCTTCTGCATTCCTCTGCCTGAGCAGGCCGCAGCTGAAGCGCTGGCGCCGCTGTTGTGCGCGGGGATCATCGGCTTTCGCAGCCTGCGCGTTGCAGGTGTGAAGCGCGGAGACCGCGTCGGTCTCTTCGGCTTTGGCGCTTCGGCGCATCTCGCAATCGACGTGCTCAAGTCATGGGGATGCGAAGTCTATGTGGCAACGCGCGGCGAGTCGCACCGGCAATTGGCTCGTACTCTTGGCGCATCATGGATGGGCGATGCCCTCGATCGCCCTCCTGAGTTGTTGGATTGCGCCGTGACATTTGCTCCGAGCGGTGACGTAGTTATCGCTGCGTTAGGCTCGCTGCGCAAAGGGGGAGTGGTTGCAATCAATGCCATTCATCTCGATCGCATGCCGCAGTTCGACTACGATACGCTGCTGTGGGGCGAGCGGCAGATTCGCAGCGTGGCCAACATGACGCGCGAAGATGCGCGCGACTTTGTGGCGCTGGCACATGAGATCGGGATTCGCCCACGCACGACGATGTTTCCCCTGAATGAGGTGAATCGGGCGCTCGATGCTGTGCGAAACGATGCGGTGGATGGAGCAGCCGTGGTGATGTGCCAGGCCTGACACCGCGCTGTGCCGGCATTCGATGCGAAAGTATTTTGAGACATAACGCGCGGTGACTGCACTTTTCAACGGCCCGGAGCGTGGTTTTCCGGCGCCACGGATGATCATCGATTTGTGAAACAGCGGTGATATAGTCTTTCGGTGGCGGCATGTCCGGCCCCGAGATGCTGAGGCCACCAACACCCCTTCGACCAGGAAAATTGCACATGGCCTCAATTCCCCAGCTCACGCCGTACACGAGTCTGTTCGGCTTTATCGTCGGTCTTCCCACGCTCATCGGCGCCTACTACCAATCCTGGAAGGCACGCGAAGAGGGGAGGCAGGCAAGACAAGGCCTGGTCTACAGTGCGAACTGCCTTGAGTTCATCCTGGACGATGGAACTTCCATCAATTTGGTACCGCTGGAGACACTGCACACACTTCCCAAGCCAGGAGATGTGGTCCTGTTGCCAGGCGCCGGCAGACACAATCCGGAAGCCCCGCAACACGCCGCCTTTCAGGTGAATCGGATCGAGTACATCTATACACGCGTAGAAAATCGAATGGCGCATCACGGACAGGCTCGCCTGGCAAAGGCAGTCGCTCATGTCGATCGGCTATCGCCGGAGATCGAAAGCTGAGTAGCGGCAGCTAGATAACTAGTGCAAGCGTCAGTCCGTCGTAGCCCTTGCTGCCAACGGTCTGGAGGCTGGTTGCAGTCACGCGCGGCTCAGAAGCCAGCATCTCATTGAAGCGGCGAATGCCTCGAATGCTGGGGTCGGTGCTGTCTTTCTCGATCACCGCGCCGGAACGGATGACATTGTCTACGATGATGACGGTGCCGGAACGAGAGAGCTTGAGCGACCAGATGAAGTAGTCCGGAGTACTGGCCTTGTCCGCATCGATAAAAATCAGATCGAACGAGCCCATACCTTCGGCTTCGAGCTTGGGCAGCGTGTCGATGGCCCGTCCGAGACGCAGGTCAATCAGCTCTGAAAACCCTGCGCTCGCGAAGTTGGCCTTCGCCACTTTCGCGTGTTTAGGATCGGCTTCGAGCGTGATCAACCGGCCATCCGGCGGAAGGGCGCGAGCCAGCCAAATAGAGCTATACCCGCCGAGTGTGCCGAATTCCAGAATCTTCTTCGCGCCGTGAATGCGGGCCAGCAGGCACAGTAGTTTTCCCTGAGTTGGCGTGACCGCGATGTCAGGCAGGCCAGCTTCCGCGCTGGCTCGCTGCACCTGATCGAGTACAGGATCACTGCCGATGAGCTGCGCGGTGAGATAGTCGTCGACCGCGGTCCACAGATTTTGGTTGGGCTCTGCGCTCATGCTTGCGTCCAGGTGATGATGTGTCTAGTGGACTTCAACCAACTGTTCAGCTGGTTCGCCTGAGCCATAGCGATTCTGGACATATTCATCGAGGATCTTCCGGAAGTCGGCAACGATGGTGTCGCCGCGGAGCGTAGTCATCAGGCGGCCGTCGACGTAGACAGGTGCTTTCGGCTCTTCAAAAGTGCCGGGCAGCGAGATGCCGATGTTGGCGTGCTTGGACTCACCGGGGCCGTTGACTACGCAGCCCATGACGGCAAGCTTCAGCTCTTCGACGCCAGGATATTGCTGACGCCAGACGGGCATCGACTCGCGCAGGTAATTCTGTATCTGCTGGGCAAGCTCCTGGAAATAGGTGCTGGTGGTGCGGCCGCAACCAGGGCAGGCAGTGACCTGCGGCGTAAAGCTGCGAATGCCGAGCGACTGCAGAATCTGCTGGCCGGTAAGGACTTCTTCGGTGCGGTCGCCGTTTGGCTTGGGCGTGAGCGAGACGCGAATGGTATCGCCGATGCCTTTGAGCAGCAGCGGAGACAGGCCGGCCGTCGAGGCGACGATGCCCTTCATGCCCATGCCCGCTTCGGTGAGTCCCAGATGCAGCGGATAGTCGCAGCGCGCAGCGAGCATTTCGTAAACATCGATCAGGTCGCGGACTCCGCTGACCTTACCGCTGATGATGATCTGGTCGTGGCGCAACCCGTAGCGCTCAGCTGCTTCAGCCGAATCCAGAGCAGAGCGGCACATAGCTTCCATCATCACGTCGCGGGCGTCGAGCGGCTCGGCAAGCTTCGAATTCTCGTCCATCATGCGCGTGAGCAGCGCCTGATCCAGCGATCCCCAGTTGACGCCGATGCGAACGGGCTTCTGATTCGCGACCGCGACCTCAATCATGGCGCGGAAATTGTCATCGTTCTTGCGGCCCACAGAAACATTGCCGGGATTGATGCGGTACTTGGCCAGCGCAGTAGCGCAGGCAGGATACTTGGTAAGGAGCAGGTGGCCGTTGTAGTGGAAGTCGCCGATGATGGGCACATGAACGCCGAGCTTGTCGAGGCCTTCGACAATGTAGGGCACGGCCTGTGCGGCTTCGTCATTGTTCACGGTGACGCGCACCAACTCCGAGCCTGCAGCGGCGAGTGCAGCAACCTGCTGGATGGTGCCCGGGATGTCGGCAGTGTCGGTATTGGTCATAGACTGCACCACGACGGGTGCATCCGACCCCACGCGAACGTTGCCAACTTTGACCGTAACGGTCTTCCTGCGATGTATTTCCGGCATAGCTTCCTCACTTCCAGTTTACAGGAAGGAAGAGGACGAAGTTACCTGCCATCGATACTCCCGGACGCGTGATGGCGGCAAATGCCAGATATTGCAGCGCTTCCTAGTCGTGGCGCAAAGCGCGTATGGGATCGACACGCGAGGCTCGCCGCGCGGGCGCGAACGCTGCCACTAATGAAATGAAAATCAGCACAGCGGCTGTGCCGGCCAGGGTCAACGGGTCGGCGGCCTTCAATCCATAAAGCATGGTGTTGATGAACCGGGTGAGCCAGAGCGCGACGCCCACGCCGGCAGCGATCCCGAGAACAGCCATCCATAATGCTTCGCGCAGGACCCGGCCCAGTATCTGGCTGGTACGCGCTCCGAGCGCAATGCGCAGGCCGATCTCGCTGGTCCTTCTGGCGACGGTGTAGGCCATGATGCCGTAGATGCCGATGCTGGCCAGCACCAGAGCCAACACGCTGAAGCCGGCTGTCAGTTGCGCAAAGGTTCGCTCGTCGGAGAGCGTCGACTTCACCTGCTCATCCATGGTGCTCACATCGATGAGCGGCAGGTCCCGGTCCAGCGACTCGACCGTAGCGCGCACCAACGGAAGAACGCTGCCCGGCTCCGCGGCCGTGCGCAGCTCGAAGACCACCTTGCCGAATTCGCTCCCTTGCCCATAAGGAAGATAAAAGGTGGGCGGCGTCTCGCTGCGCAGGTCTGCGTATCGCGTGTCTGCCGCAATACCGACAATTTGCACCGGCCCCTCGACATCTTCAGCATCGGCTTCGAATGTCCTGCCGATGGAATTCTGATTTGGAAAATACTTTCGCGCCAGCGCGCGATTGATTACCGCAACTCTGGGAGAAGACGCTGTATCGTGCGCGGTAAAACCGCGCCCCTGCTGAATCGGAATGCCCATGGTGTGAAAGAAATCCGCGCCGACATCGTTCATCTGCACACGGGGTGCATCCTTCTGCACGGGAGTACCGGAAACATGGAAGGTCGACCCCGAATGCCCGTCTCCGATGATCGCAATATTGCTTAGAGAGACCGACCGCACTCCGGGAATTGCGGCAAATTTTTCTTCCAGCTGCCGGTAAAGGGCGAGCGTTTGCGCATTGCCATAGCGGGCGCGTGGAGGATTGAGCCGGAACAGCAGGATGTGATCGGCCTGAAAACCCAGCGGCGTATGACTTAGGTTCACCAGCGTGCGCGTGAATAGTCCCGCACCGATGAGCAGCACCGCGGATAAGGCAATCTGAAACACCACCAGGCCTTTGTCAAGCCACATCCGATGCCGGTCGGCCGTCGCGTGACCGGAATCTCTGAGCCCTGCCGACGCGCCGGCGCGTGTCGCCTGCCATGCCGGCGCTAGACCGAAGAGAATGCCCGTCGCGAGCGACACGCCAAGGGTGAAGAGCAGCACGCGCCAGTCGAAATCCACTTGCACTGCTTGCGGACGGGACGAGTTCTCCAGCAGATGCGGAATCACGTTGCGCCCCAGGTAGCCGAGCAGCAGACCCGCCACTCCGCCCAGGCTGGAGAGGAGCAGGCTTTCCGTGAGCATCTGCCGCACCACGCTGCGCCGGCTGGCGCCGAGAGCAAGACGCGTGCTCATCTCGCGCTGGCGGGCTGCGGCGCGAGCCAGCAGCAAATTGGCGAGGTTCACGCAGGCCAGCATCAGCACCAATCCCGCCAGTGTGAGCAACACGTAGGAGGGCCGTGCAAACTGGCCCTTGAGATAGTCCAGGCCCCGGTCGCCGGGTTCCAGCTTCAGATGAAGATCGCTGAGCTCTTTTGCATTCGGCAGCGTTTCCATCGCTACATGCCGCAGCGTCACGTCGAGCTCCGCTTCGCTTCGGGACTCTGCTACATCCGGGCGCAAGCGCGCCAGTATCTGCACCCACCACGACTGCGGATTATCGAGCAGCGAGACGCTGCCGTTCTGAGCACGAGGTATCACCAGAGGCTGCATGGTAAGCGGCACAAATATCTGCGCGGGGCTTGCCATCTGCAGACCCGCAAAACGGCCAGCGCTGACTCCTACAATCGTGATGGGCACGCTGTTCAGCGAGATGGATTTCCCCAGCACCGACGGGGACCGCCCGAAGCGCTGCGCCCAGTAGCCATCAGTGATGACTGCAACCGGTCCCTTGCCCGGACCCGCATCGTCACTCGTAGTGAAAGCGCGACCAAGAACGGTGTCCACACCGAGCGCATGGAAGGCATTGCCGCTCACCATCTCGCCGGCGACGACTTCGGGGTGGCCATCGATGGTCGCGGTCATCGTTACATCCTTGAACGCGACCAGATCCTGAACTGCGTCGCTTCTCTTGCGCAGCTCGTCGAGCACGGCGTAGGAAAATGCATTTCCAGCAAGTCCACCCGACTCCGTCGACCACACGTCACCCCACACCGGAGGCACCCGCTGCTCGCGGCCGCTGGTCCAGGTAAGCATGCGCAGTGCATGGGGATCGCGCACCGGGAGCGTGTCGAAAAGCACTCGCTTGGCCGCCGTAAAGATCGCCGTGTTCGCACCGATGCCGAGTGCGAGCGATCCGATACCAACGAGCGTGAGCAATGGATTGCGGCGAAGCTGGCGGGCTCCGAAGCGCAGGTCGCGCCAGAGCGTAGTCAAAGTAGAAAAGGTCCGCGCTTCGCTGTGACGTTCCCGCAGCAGGGTGGTATTCCCGAACTGGCGGCGCGCCGCAGCTGCCGCTTCGCCGGGAGACAGACCATCGCGAACTAGCCGCTCCGTAAGCATCTCGAGATGCAGATGAACCTCGCCGTCAAGGTCGCGATCTACACTACGCCCGAACATGGCTTGCAGCTTTGCCGAAAAAACTTTGAGCGCGGAGAGCATGACTATCTCTCCCCCTGCAGACTCAGGACACGGCCGATCACACCCGAGATGCGCTCCCAGTTTTCGGTTTCGACGGCGAGCCGCTTCAATCCCCTCTTGGTGATGGAATAAAAACGCGCCTTGCGATTGTTTTCCGACGCGCCCCACTTTGCGGAAATCCAGCCTTGCTGCTGTAGCCGCAGAAGTGCGGTGTAGACCGTGCCCTCATTCAGCTTGAGCACTTCTTCGCTCAGCTGCTCGATGCGGCGGGCGATGCCGAATCCATGCAGCGGACCGAGCGCGTGCAGCGTTTTCAGGATCATCAGATCGAGAGTGCCCTGCAGCACCTCGGACTTTTCAGCGGACATCGGCCTCTCCTATGGACAATGCAAAGGTAGCACCGCTCCTTTGCATTGTCCATAGGAAGGTTTGTTGATGCCTTCTATGAGCTCTTTTTACTGCTCGCGCAAGGTCTCGATGGGATCGACCTGCGCCGCCTGCAGGGCCGGACCGGCGCTGGCGATGAAGGCAATCACAATGAGCAGCAGAGAGACACCGATGTAGGTCAGCGGATCGAAGGCGTGGACTTCGTAGAGCTGGCTGGCCAGATAGCGTGTGAGCACAGCTGACGCTGCGAGGCCGGTGGCGAGACCGACTCCGGTGAGCACCAATCCCCGCTTCAGAATGAGTTTGAGCACATCGGCCCGCTGTGCACCGAGAGCCATGCGCAGGCCCAGTTCGCTGGTACGCTGGGAGACCATGTAGGCCAGCACCGCGTAAAGCCCGATCGCGGAAAGCAGCAAGGCCATCACGGCGAAGGAGGTAAGCAGAAGCATGGTGAAACGTGGGCCGGTGGCAGCATCGGAGACTAAATCTCCGAGCGCTGCTGTGTGATTGATAGGGACACTCCGGTCGATGGCATTCAGCTGCGCACGGACGGAGGGGATGAGTGCGGCAGGATCGCCCACAGTACGGATAACCAATGGAGGCGCACTGACGCCAGCCTGACTTAGAGGAAGATAGAACATCGGCGGTGCGTCGGCGGTGAGGCTGTGCGGCTTGATATCGCCGACCACGGCGATGATCTCGCATGGAGCTTTCTTGTGCACGCCGTCGCTGAGACCGGGTGTGATGTGTTTGCCAATGGGATCTTCGCCGGGAAAGTATTTTTGTGCGAAGCCTTCACTGACAATGACGACGCGTGGAGCGGTTCCTGAATCGGATGCGCTGAAGTCACGGCCGCGCAGGATCGGTATGCGCAGCGTGCCGAAGAAATTCGGCGTCACGACGGTGAGCCGCGAGCCGGGACGATCTTCGGGAGCGGTGAGATGACCTTCGGCGTCGAAGGTGACTCCGATATTGCTGTCAGAAAACGGCAGCGGCCAACCTGCGCCGACGGATTTTACTCCGGGCAGTGCGGCCAGCCTGGGCAGAAGCTGATCGTAGAGATGGACAACTTTATCCGCGTAGTCCTTGGTATCTGGATAACTCAGGGTAGACGTGAGCACATTGCGGCTATCGAAGCCGGGATTGACGGAGAGAACCTGCACGAAGCTGCGGATGAAGAGGCCCGAGCCCACCAGCAGAAGCAAGCCGAGCGCCGTTTCTCCGATGACCAGCGCGCTGTGCAGACGATGCTGGCTGCGGCCGCTGGTGACACTCCGGCTGCCGTCGCGCAACACCTGCGCCGGGTCGAGCCTCGACATGATCCACGCAGGGAAAACTCCGAAGAGCAGGCCGGTCAAAACCGAGGCGAGAATGGCGAAGCCTAGTACCGTTGCATCGACAGTGATCGTGTCCATGCGCGGCAGGTTCTGCGGAACGAAGCGCAGCGTGGCTTTGAGAAAGAGCGTGGAAAAGGCCACGCCGAGCGCGCCTCCGATGGAAGAGAGCAGCAGCGATTCGACCAGAAGCTGGCGGAGAATTTCTCCGCGGCTGGCGCCCAGCGCGGCGCGCAGCGCGATCTCCGAACGGCGCTTCGAAGAGCGTGCGAGCAGCAGCCCGGCAACGTTGGCGCAGGCAATCAGCAACACCAGTGAGACGGCGCCGAAGAGAATGCGCAATGCGGGACGCGTGTCACCGACCAGCGCTTCGATTTCCGGAATGACATGCGTGGAGGTGTACCGTTTATTTGATTCCGGATACTGCGCGGCCAGGTTGCGGTCTATGAGACTCATGTCGGCGCGCGCCTGTTCTGCGGTTATGCCAGGCTTGAGCCGGCCGATGACGGTGAGCATATCCTCGCCGCGGCTCTTGGTTGCTGGCTTGTCCCCGTCTGGATCGACTGCATCGCTGGCCAGCGTTGTCCAGAACTGAGGCGCGGGGTTCTGGATGGGAAAGGCGAAAGCTCGAGGCATGACGCCGGCGATGGTGTAGCCATGCCCATCGAGAGTGATCGTTTGACCGGCAATGTCAGGGCGCGAACCGAATGTCGATTCCCACAGCTGGTAGCTGATCATGACCACACGCTGGCCGGGCTTCTCGTCGGCGAGCAGAAAGTCACGACCAAGCAGGGGATGAACCGCGAGCACGCGAAAGAAATCGGAGGAGACGATTTCACCTTGCAGATTTTGTGCGTCACCCGCATTGGACAGGATCGACTGCTGGTCGCGGAAGGAAGCCATCGCGCTGAAGGAGTGATTCTGTGCACGCCAATCGAAGAAATCCGGGTAGCTGAGGCTGGTGGGAAAGACCGCGCCATTTTCATGGTTCTCGTGGAGGAGTTCCATGATCCGGTCAGACTGTGCGAACGGCAGAGGACGCAATAAGACAGCGTTGACCAAGCTGAAAATGCCGGTAGCAGCCCCAATGCCCAGGGCCAGAGTAAGTATCGTGGTCAGGGCGAAGCCTGGGCTTTTGCGCAGCTGGCGCAGAGAAAAGCGTATGTCTTGCAGAAGGGTGTGCATGGGCAGCTCCGTCAAAAATAGAGCAAGCCGTCCGCCATTTCGGTGAGCGGTTAACCTGTTGATGCTGCGTATGCCAGACCTTTTCGAGCGGGACGCCACCTGTCCGAATCCGGAATGCGCTGTCCGGCCGCAGACAGAGACGTCCGTTGCCCAAAGAGCTGCATTCAGGACACCCGTGATCTAAAACGTCATGCGCAGGGTTGCGGTGACCGACTGGCTCATTACCGAAACGTGGCTGTCGCTGTACTCGCCGGCCTGCAACTCACTTTGCCCAACAGATTGCGACGCCGGGAGCTGTGCCTGATACGCGACGTCGGCCTTCCAGCGCTCCGACTTCCATCCTCCGCCAACCGCGAGGGTATTGTGAAAGATCGCTGCTGTCAGAGGCGTCAGAGTGGAACCGGGCACAGGATTTGACGAGTAAGCATAGCCTCCGCGAACCACCCAGCTCGACTTGAGCGGCGACTCTACGCCAAAGCGGATCGCCTCCTGATTGCGCCAGCGCAGCCAGATCTCGTCTTCGATGGCGCTGCTTCCGGCGACGGTGTTGATGACCGCGTTGCTGCCTTCTTTCAACTTCACAGTAAGCTGATGGAAAGCAGTGCTCCAGTTGGTGAAATCACCTTCCACATCGAGGCGGAGACGACGAGTGGCATTCCAGGATGCTGCTGCATCCGCGGTCTGAGGCAGATGGTTGTCCACCTCGGCCTGGTAGTGGAATGCCGGATCGGCAGGAACGCCAAGCGCTGCGAACAAGGCCGAAGCCGTGCCGCTGGCGTCGCCGTGGCTCTGGACAAAGGCCGCGCTCTTCCATGCTGCTCCCAGCCGGAGGTTGCATGTGGGCTGCCACTGCGCGCCCGCGCCACCGTCCCATCCCCAGCCCTGGGTATGCAGGTTGAGCAGCACCTTGAGACCGGCGAGTGCCGCCTGCTCCTGAAAAATATACGGAGAATCCAGGGTGTTGCGGTTGTAGATGAGACCGACGGTGGCTCCAGCAGCGAAGCGCGAGTCCATGTTCCAGGCGAGCCCGGTTGCGCTACGAATGGCGATGATCTCCGATTTGTTGGTCTGCTCGCCGTAGGTGACGCCGGCGGTTCCCGGCGGATCGATGTATTGCCACTTCGCGCGTTCCAGCATTTCAGGAAGAACTGAAACACCGGCATGCCAGCGGCTGGCGCCGATGCGGGTTCCAAATGCGCCGTAAGGTAGAACTCCGGCGCTGCCGCTTAAATTGCCATTTGGATCGGCGGTGTTACGAAATGATCCTTCGGCAGTCATGCCGACGAGGCCAAGTTCCAGAACAGGCGCGGAAGTTCCGGCAAGACCGGCTGGATTGCCCTGCATGGCGTCAATCGGATCGCCGGTTTCGGCAGCCGTGGTTCCAGCGCGGCCGGCTGCGGCGGCACTATAGGTGGCGCCGAGTGTTCCGGGAAGCTGCGCAATCGCGAACTGGCTGGCCATGACGGAGAGAACCGCCAGCAGGAAAGTGGGCGTGAACGGCTTCCGCCACGGCAGATGAAACAGACGGTCGGGGAGCATCGTGTTTACCTCTCGACCAGCCCTTATCGACCAAATGATGTCATTTATTTAATGAAATTGAGAGAAATGACTTGCATGCGCTCAACAGAACTCATTGAATCGATGGACGAGACAGCACGGCTGGAAAAGCCGAGACCCGGAAGACGAATCGGTATTGAGAAGACTGGGGAGGGAGCTGTTGAGGCTATCGCAGCGATTTCCCTTCGCACAAAACGAAGATCGCGAGGGATGATTGCCACGCTTTCGATATGCGATAAAAAGACAAAAAGGGAGGCCCGTGGGCGCTCCCCTTTTGCTTTGATGCGAGTCTTAGATGTTAGCCGAGCCGAGAACTAGACAGGCTGGACGTTCTCAGCCTGCAGGCCCTTGGGTCCGCGCACGACGTTGAACTGCACGCGCTGTGCTTCCTGAAGGCTGCGAAAGCCGTTGGCGTTGATGGCCGAAAAGTGGACGAAGATGTCCTCGTTGTTGCTATCGCGGGTGATAAAACCGAAGCCCTTGGCGTCGTTGAACCACTTGACAATACCCTGTTCCATGATGGGTGTTCCTTTGGTGTTGAAGTGCGCTTGAAGATATCGAGGAAGGTGTACGGCAAGCAGTGCTTTGGAGGGCATTACGTGCGGTGTTAGACCCACTCGTGTACGAGCGTGAAATAAGTATAGCTCAATTTTAATCCACAACTCTCTCTTTTATTGCAATTTCTTGCCTTCCTTCCCGTTTTGATTCAGCGGTTTCACCGGGTAAAGATGCCGGAGAAATGCTCGCGATAGCGGATAAATACGATCAGCCACAGGATCACGGCGACCACTGCGGGCTGAAAGCCTACCGGGAGCAGAAACATGTGAAAGAAGAGAATATTGACGAGGACTGGCCCCAGCAGCACCAGGCCAAGCGGAATATAGAAACCTATGAGCAGCAGCGCTCCGCCAACAACCTCGACTGCGGAAACCCCATGTATGTAGTGGGACTGCGCCATAGCGCCGGCAAACTGGCCAGCCAAGCCAGGAGGCAGCTGGTTTGATCCGGGGATAAAGTGCAGAAAACCATTCAGCCCGAAGGCCACAAAAAGCAGCCCCAATAGAACGCGGGCAATGATCGCAGCAATCTTCATTCCATGCTTCCTTTCCTGAAGATCATCCTTTGTATCATCAGCCCGCCACAGATGGGAGACCCTGAGTAACAATCTCTGTGACGGGCTGATTCCAGAAAGTTAAACGCGCTAACCCACCTTTGCCAACTGCGCCTCAAGCTGCTCTCCCAGCCGATCGAGTGTATCCTCCAGGCCTTCGACGGCATGGAAGATCTCGACGGTGGTGTTGCGCAGCTCCACCGATTCGAAGACCATCCGCATCGTCACTCTGGTAGCCGCGCCGTGCTCTTCGAAGGTAGCCGTCGCGACAAACTCCGGACCCGAGAGGTGATGGTAGACCAGCTTCTCCGGCGGCACGACTTCGAGATACATCGCCTCGTTCTTATAGTCCACGCCGTCGGGTCCATGCAGGATGTGCCGCCACATGCCGCCCGGCCGCACATCCATCTCAAAAACCGTGTTGCGAAAACCTCGCGGCCCGTACCACTTCACGATGTGTTCAGGATTGGTCCACATCTTGAACACGAGCTCTCGCGGCGCCTGAAAAATGCGGGTAGACGAAATCTCCCGGCCCGCAATGCTGCTTGCCGGAATACCGGCCAATACTGTCTTCGGGTTAGTCATTGTGTTGTCCTTTCCGCATATTCGGTGCAGTCTTTTCTGCGTAAGCAGCAAGCCGGTCAACAGTCTGCGTCCAGCCCATCTCCATGCCCTTCAGATATTGCTCTGCGACCACGGTCCTTGTAGTCACGCTGGCCCGCACGGTGACTGCGGTCTTCCCGCCCTCATCGGCAAAGGTCACGACATTCAGATTTTCGAAGAGCGGCTGGCCGTTCGCGTCAAGCGCCGACGAAGTAAAAACCAGGCGCTCGGGTGGAACCACTTCCCTGAATTGTCCAATCATGGGATACACGGTCCCGTCGGGCCCGCGCATATCGATGCGAATGGCTCCGCCGGGACGCGCGTCTGCCTCGCAGCGTGGATTGGTGAAGCCATGCGGCCCCCACCAGTGCACCAGATGCGCCGGATCGGTCCATACCTGAAAGACCAGTTCACGGGGCGCGTTCAGCACTCGCCGGACGACGACCTCATGCACAGTTTCACTGGCGGGAGCGGGGTTTGTTGGGCTTCGGTTTAGTTCGGCCTGCGGATTTTGACTCACGATGCTTCTCCTTTTTTGATTGCCCGGCCTGCAGCTTGTGCAGATAGTCATCAAGCCGGTCGAAACTCTCTTCCCAGAAACGGCGATACTCCTCGATCCAGTCCGCAACATCGCGCAGCGGTGCGGCATGCAGACGGCATGGTCTCCACTGCGCATCGCGGCTGCGCACAATCAGTCCCGCATGTTCCAGCACCTTTAAATGCCGTGAGATCGCGGGCATGCTCATGGCGAAAGGCTCGGCGAGATCGGTCACCGATGTTTCGCCGGACACCAATCGCGCAAGAATGGCGCGCCGCGTGGGATCGGCAAGAGCGGCAAAGGTTGTACTAAGGTGGTCTGAAGTCATGGCATATTTAACGAGTACGTTATTTAACTAAAATATTAAATACAACTGCAATCGATACTGTGTCAAGACACTTTGCATTTTTTTTTGCGGCGATTGGATTGCCGGTAGCTAAATTTCCTGAAAGATGCCGGGATCGCTAGTGCTTGGCTTTCCGGTCTCTACATGGCCGGCGAAGCGGCGCAGGAAATGAGGAGCTTCCGAGGCAGTCACGGAAATATCGAACCATCCCGAGCCGGTGGCAAGATGCCAGCGGTCTTCGACGACCGCTCCAGACGCAAGGTTGTGGCTGTGCGGAGCGGCATCAGGCGCATAAGCATTGACGATCTTCAGCGTGCAGCGCTGGCTGCCGGTATTGCTCAGCTTCAGGGTGACGTCGCCTGAATGCCGGTCGTACCGGACCTCGACTTCTGGCTGCGGCGCTGTAGCGCTGCCGCCTCTGAATTGGCTGTGATAGCCGTTCGGTCCCCACAGAGAGAGATCGTACTTCCCTTCCAGGAGCGGCCAGTAGTCGGAGAGTTTGTCTCCAGCGGAGATGGTATAGCGGCGCGGCGGGGTATGCGGAGATGTTCCGTCGAAGGCATAGAAGGCCATGCCTGCGTGGCCAGCATTTATGAAGTCGATCCAGACCTGCTTCCCGGCCTCAATGCGGCTGTGAGTGTAAATCTCGTAAGGCAGTGGGCGCGCGGGTCGTGTTCCCGGCTCTTGCGTGGGCATGGTCTGAACAGCGGGAACCTGCCAGGGCTTATGGTCGGAGGCGAGAGCCTTCGGTGCGGCGAACGTTATGGGGTGCGTGTTGGGACGGCTGGCGAAATCGAAGGCCGAGGTGAGATTGCCGCAGATGGAGCGCCGCCACTTGCTGATGTTCGGTTCGGGGACGTCGAAGCGCGTTTCGAGAAACTGCAGGACCGAGGTGTGATCGAAAACCTCGGAGCAGACCCAGCCGCCGCGCGTCCACGGCGAAGCGATGATCATGGGCAGGCGCGGACCTAGTCCGATGGGCTGAATGCCGCCGGGATCGGCGCCGGGAATAAGCGGACGCTTCAGGTCGGGATACTTGTCGAGATCGATGAATTCGTCGGCAAGCGATTCGACCAGATCTGCCGAGACCAGGCCGGACGCATTCTGAGCCTGCCCATTGTTCGAAAGAACGTTCGGAGGCATGGGCGGCAGCACGTGATCGAAGAGACCGTCATTCTCATCGTAGTTGAGGATGAAGACGGTCTTGCTCCAGACCTCGGGATTTGAAGTCAAAGCATCAAGCACCAGGCTGATGTAGTACGCGCCATCGGTGGGCGATGCTTCCGGATGCTCGGAATATTTGTAAGGCGCGACGATCCATGTCACCTGTGCGAGCCGGCCACTCGCCACATCGTCGCGGAATTCAAGCAGCGTGCGATTTGTAACTCCTTTGGTTACGATTGAGCTGGTCGGCGATGCGCCTTCCTCCACCTGATACTGCGCAAAGAATTCGAGCGAATTGTCGGTGTAGTTATCGGTGGGAGTGCCGGGCTCGCCGGTGCCTCCCTGGTAAAGCCGCCAACTTACGCCAGCGGCTTCGAGGCGCTCGGGATAAGTAGTCCAGGTATATCCATTGGTGTGATTGCGCTCGTCGAGCGCGGGACCGTTGGGCTTTTTACCGTAAACATTGCGGGCGTCAATGGTCCCCGACCAGAGATAGATGCGATTAGGCGCGGTGTTGGCGTGGATCGAGCAGTGATAGGCATCGCAAACGGTGAAGGCATCGGCGAGGGCGTAGTGAAAGCTGACGTCCTCGCGGCGCAGGTAGCCCATGGTGATGACGTCCTGCTTCTGGTTCACCCACTGGTTGTGGTGGCCGTGGTTCCATGCCAGATGCCCGCTGCTCCAACCATGATCGGTGCCGGCCTGAAACTCCGTCGTCTGGCGGGGATTGAGGTAGAAGGGCAGCACGTGCGTCGCGTCGTCGCTCAATCCACGCGAGTGATAGCGCTCGGTCCTGGTCTCCACGGTCGGCTGATACCAGATCGGCTTGCCGTTGGGCAGACGTGCCGGGCGGGGATCGTTGAAGCCGCGCACGCCGCGCATGGAGCCGAAATAGTGATCGAACGAACGGTTCTCCTGCATGAGAATCACGACATGCTCGACATCCTTGATGGTGCCTGTGACGTGATGCGCGGGGATGGCCAGCGCACGACGGATGCTCATGGGCATCATGCACGCGCCGGCCGCAGTCGCAGCCATGCGGAGAAATTCGCGGCGTGTGTTGGTCAAAGCGAAGCTCCGAACGCAGAGAGAATCATGCTTTAGAGTAGCGCCGCATCGTAAACCTTTGGTGAAGAGACCTTGGCGCTTTTAACGGGATGATGTTCGCCGCAAAGAAATGGAGCAAATTTTTGGCGAGGCGAACGCTCTCAGTAAAACGAGATGTCTTTCATCGGATAATGCTTGCGGTTGCGCGTCCAAAGTATTGCGTCATTCTGAAAGGCTGAGGCCGCAATTAAAGCATCTCCGAGCTCCAGATGATGGCGGTAACTCCGCATATATTCTCCGGCAGTTCGTCCAGTCTCCTGATCCAGGGGAAGGCAGACTAGGGCTGAGAAAAGAGCAGTGAGCGCGGAGTACTCGGCCGGGAGTGCGCCGGCCCACAGTTCCGCACTGGTAACAGGCGTGTAGGCTATCGTTTCATCGCTTACGGATAACTCTCGCCACCGGCTCAGCAAAGCGGTATCCCTGCCACGCGTGACTTCGATCACGATGTCAGAGTCTAGAAGGATCAGGAGCGGTCTTTGCCATGCAGCCTCTCGAAGCGATCTCCTCTGCGGAGCCCTCTTACATACTCAGTGGAGTTAGGCAGCTTCCGGTCCTCTCGAAGACCGACGATCCCCGCCATCGCTTCACTACGATGTGCTCCACTTCCCAGATAACGCTCGCGGGCTGCTTGCCGGACCAGTTCCGAGATCGTTGTCCCTTCGCGGCGGGCATGAGCGTGCAACGCTGTCCACAGGTTTTCGTCGAGATAGAGTTGGGTTCGCTTCATGATGTATAGTAAACATCGCTTCAGCCGTGCGACGTAGCTTCATCAGCGTAGAAGGCAGCGATTTCCGGCGAGTACTTTTCGACGATCACGCGGCGCTTCAGTTTCAGGCTGGGCGTGAGCTCGCCGGTGTCGAGCGACCATTCGTCGGGAACGATATGAAAGCGCTTGATGGTCTCGAAGTTGGCGAGTGTGGCATTCACCTCATCGATGATGGCCTGATATTGCGCCGTCACGCGTGAGTCGCTGACTAGATCACGGCGCGTCAGCGTAGCAATTCCCTGCTCCTTTGCAAAGGCTTCGAGCGCGGCGAAATTCGGCGAGATGAGCACCGAGGCGAACTTGTGGCGATCGCCTACCAGCGCGGCCTGCCCTACCAGCAAATGCGCCTTCAGCTTGTTCTCGATGGGCTGCGGCGCGATGAGCTTTCCGCCTGAGGTCTTGAGCAGCTCCTTCTTGCGGTCGGTGATGTAAAGGAAACCGTCGGCATCGATATAACCGATGTCGCCGGTGCGAAACCATCCCTCTTCGTCAAAGTTTTCGGCGGCGTGCGGAGGCTGCTTCCAGTATCCGATGAAGACGTTGGGGCCCTTCACCAGCAGCTCTCCGTCCTGCGCGATATGGCAGGCAACCTGAGGCAAGGGCTTGCCAACCGATCCCATGCGATAGTGGGCTGGCGTGTTGATGGCGAGAACCGGTGACGTCTCGGTGAGCCCGTAGCCTTCAAGAATGCGGATGCCCACGCTCGAAAACCACCGCGCGGTTTCCATGCCCAGCGGCGCGCCGCCGGAGATGAAATAGCGGACCTGGCCGCCGAACGCACCGCGGACTTTCTTGTAGACAAGAGCATTCGCCAGCTTCCAGGAGACCGCTCCCGGTTGCTGGCCCAGGGAAATGGCTTCCTGCTGCTTCGCACCTGTCTTTACCGCCCACCCCAGCATCTTCTTCTTAACTGAGGAAAGGGATGAACGGCGCTCGACCTCCTGACGCACCTTTTCATAGACGCGCGGCACAGCAACAATAATTGTCGGCTTGATGGCGGCCAGCGCTGGTGGAAGCTGATCGAAGGCTGGGCAGTACGCGACGGTCGCCTGCTTGGCGTAGATGGCGTAGTCGAGATGCCGCGCGGTGATGTGAGAGAGCGGCAGGAAGGAGATGCAGGAATCGCTCGACCCGATATCGAATCCTGCGAGCGACTCGTTGACGTTACATGCGACGTTGCCGTGGGTAAGGACAACTCCCTTCGGCTCGCCGGTTGTGCCCGAGGTGTAGATGAGTGTGGCAGGATCTCCTGGCTCCACATCGTAGGCGCGGCGGTCGAAGGCAGCATCGCGCTCTGTGGATTTATCCGCTCCTGTCAAAAGAGAGGAGAACGCCACGGCATCCGGCGTCCCCTCTTCATCCATGATGACGACATGCTCGAGTGCAGTCTGCGCGCGGATCGAGGCTATCTTCTCGTACTGCGCGCGGCTGGAGACGAAGATCACTCGCGCTGCGGAATCGGCTAGAAGGACGCTGGTCTGCTCGGCGGTGAGAGTGGGATAGAGCGGCACGTCGATGGCTCCGATGGCCAGCGCGGCAAAGTCGGCAATGGCCCACTCCCAGCGATTCTCGGCGAGGATGGCAATGCGATCGCCCTTGGCTATGCCCCATCCGGTGAGCACCGCGGCCAGGGCGCGGACGCGCTGATAGATCTGCGCGGAGGAGATGGGACGCCATTGTCCCGACCCGTCTTTGGCGAGCACGGCGCGCTCGCGCTGGCCGGAGGCGACGGTGAAGAAGATGTCGTTGAGTGTTTTCAGGTTGAGCACAGCGGGGTTCACTCTAATGGAGAACCGATATGTTTACAAGCGCAGCAGCAGGGGAATGCGGATGGCCGGCGCAACAAGCTTCTGCTGCGTGCATGTGCCGGCGAATTCCGCAGGCAAATCCAGGCGACCCCTGCTAGCCTAGAGATATGAAGATTGGCGTTCTGGTCTTTCCCGGATCAAACTGCGACCACGATACCTACCATGTTGTTGCCGAGCTGGCGCAGCAGCCGGTGACCTTTCTCTGGCATGACTCGGCGAGCCTGGAAAACTGCGATGCCATCATGGTCCCTGGCGGCTTCGCGTATGGCGACTACCTGCGCACGGGCGCCATCGCGCGCTTCTCTCCGGTGATGCAGTCGGTGAAGAAGTTTGCCGCCGACGGCGGGCTGGTACTGGGCATCTGTAACGGATTCCAGATTCTGTGCGAGGCCGGCCTGCTACCCGGCGCGCTGATGCGCAACGCTGGTCTCAAATACATCTGCAAGCAGGTGCATCTGCGGACGGAAACCACGGACAGCCCCTTTACGCAAACGCTCAAAGCCGGCGAGGTGCTGAAGATTCCCATCGGGCACATGGAAGGCAATTACTTCTGCGACGACGCCACGCTTGCTGCGCTGCGCGACGATGATCGCATCGCCTTCCGTTATGCCACGCCCGAAGGCGAGATCACCCGCGAGGCCAACCCCAACGGCTCGCTGGACAACATTGCCGGCATCCTCAGTGAAGGCCGCAATGTGCTGGGCATGATGCCGCATCCGGACCGCTCGAGCGAGGCCCTGCTGGGCTCGGCCGACGGCTTTAAGATTATTCAGTCGCTAGTGGGAGTGTTGGCTGGGACAAGCCGGTAGAGATTCGCGGTTCTTCCAACTCGCGGTGAAGAATCTGCGGCGTCCGTTTCTTTAGTAATCCGTTCCTTTTTTACGAGCGAAATGCCGGCTCACGTACTCATGACGCGACGGAACAACAGCGTGCCGATCCGCTGTTTATGAGCTTTCCATGAGAAAAAATAAGATTTCTTAGAATACGGTTAGTTTTTTCTGTGATTTCCAGCCGAATTGCCGATAGGCTAAAAGCAACGTAACTTGTTGCGCAATTATGGAGATACGACTTCTTCCCGCATCCGCTGATTCGACTATCCCATCCGGCACGATACCCGTATCGGCAAGCGTAGGATCTATCTCGCAGGTCGCGGTCACGACCCGGCTGCGCGCCAGCGACAACGTCGACGATGCGGACGGAACCTATGTCTGGTCGAGCACATCGGAGAACGACGCTTACCACTCTTACACTTCCCCTCAATGGGGATTGCAGAGCAATGACAGCTCGAGCGACGCTGACGCCGATTGGGGATACTACTCCTCTTCGACCTGGAGCACCACCAACTCGCTCAGTCCGGCTGCCCAATATCTGACCTATGCCGCCATATCCACCACTGAGGCGGGACAGCTGGTCGATGTTTACGCCTAGAGCATAAAGGCAGTTTCAAGCCTGCCCGGATTTGAACGGTAGTGTTCGATTTCGCAGTGCGCAGTGGCAAATCCCTCCGCAATCGTCTCGATTTTTCAATCACTTGGCCTCACTTCTGCCAGCCCATGCGTGGCCCATGGCTTGCTCCTGCTCTCTGCGATCCTTCATTTGTGGCGCCCGGGAGACTGCCATGTCTGCGTTCTTCAATGATTTGCGTTATGCGATTCGCCAGTTGAGGAAGACACCCGGCTTCACCCTGGTCTGCGTGCTGACGCTGGCCCTGGGCATTGGAGCCAACACCGCGGTCTTCAGCGTCATGAACGCGATCCTGCTGCGCTCCCTGCCCGTGAACGATCCGGCCCGCGTGGTGTATCTCCGCACTACAAATCCGCCCCACGGCACGGGCACCATCGATTCGAACCAGACTTTCTCATACGCCATCTACGACACCCTCCGGCATCATGCTGGAGGGCTCTCCTCACTGATCGCCTATGTCCCGCTGTCTTCCGGCAAGGTTCCCGTTCGCTTCGGCGCGCAGCCCGAAGAAGCCGAAGGCGACATGGTCAGCGGCACATTCTTTTCGGGACTCGGCTTAAAGCTCTCGGCCGGCTACAGCTTCACCGCGAAGGATGAAGACCTCCACGCGCCGCTCGCCGTCATCAGCTACGACTATTGGACGCGCCGCTTTGCGCGCGATCCCGGCATACTTGGCAAGACCCTGTTTGTAAACGGCATCGCGTTCACCATTGTGGGCATCACTGAGGAGGGTTTTGAAGGTATCGAATCCGGCCACTCGACCGATTTCTGGATTCCTCTGCAAAGCCTCCCTCAACTCAATGCCTGGGGCAATCCTCTTGAAGACGGCAAAACCTATCTGACTGACCAGACATGGTGGTGCTTACGGCTTATCGCGCGGCTGGCGCCGGGCGTTTCCAAAGAGCAGGCGATCGCGCAGATGCAGCCCGCCTTTCAGACTGCGGCCTACATGGGTCTCGGCAATCCGCCGCCCGGTGAGCGAAAGCCTGTCCTCAGCCTGCAGGAGGCCAAAAGCTTTCCCGGATACGACGATCAGTACGGCAAGCCTTTGCGCATGCTCATGACTATGGTGGGTCTGGTGCTGCTTATCGCGCTCAGCAACGTGGCCATGCTGCTTATGGCGCGCAACACCACTCGGCAGCGCGAATTTTCCGTGCGTATGGCACTGGGCGCGCGGCGCAGAGAACTCTTCCGCCATTTGCTGACCGAGAGCCTGCTGCTGGTCTCGCTCGGAGGCCTGCTGGCATGGCTCTTCGCCTCTGCCGCAACCCGATCCCTCGGAGCCTGGGCGCAGATCGAGTCCAGCCTCGCGCCCGACCGCACCGTACTCTTCTTCACGCTCAGCATCCTGGTGCTGGCCGCGCTTCTCTTTGGACTCGCGCCGCTGCGGGCCGCTCTCTCGGCAGGTCCGGCGCTCGCGCTCAAGACCTCGACAGCTACGGCGAATACGGACGCGGGCAAATCGCGCACGGGTAAAGCCGTCATCGCTCTGCAGATGACCCTTTGCGTCGTACTGCTGGTCGGCGGCGGATTATTGATTCGCAGCCTGCGCAATCTTGAGAACACTCCGCTGGGCATGCGCGTTGACGGCCTGGCGGTCTTCGGCGTGAATCCCAACGTGAAATCGGTTCCCGAAGGCAATGCCTTCTATCGCAACCTGATTGCGAAGCTGCGCGCGCTGCCCGGAGTGGAGTCCGTCACCATCATGGAAGAGCGCCTGGGATCGTGGTCGTCGGATAACAGCAACATGATGGTCGATGGCAAGCTGGGAGGCACGAACGGCACGCCCAGCACCATACGCAGCAATGTCGTCGGACCTGATTTCTTTCACACTCTGGGCGTGCCCATCCTCACAGGCCGCGATTTCACGGACTCTGACAACGCCGGTTCGCCTGCCGTCGGCATCGTCAACGAGGAGTTCGCACAGAAGTTCTTTCCCGGCCAGAACCCACTCGGCCACATCATCGGCCCAGAAGATATTCCGTTCCACATGACCATCGTCGGTGTCGTGAAAAATCACAAATACCGCAGCATCGACGAAATGCCCATCCCCATGGCCTGGTACATGTATGCGCAGATTCCCATCACCGGCAGGATGCACGTCGAAATGCGCGTTCGCGGCAATCCTCTGGCGATATTGCCCGCGGCGCGCAAGACGTTGCAGTCCATCGACCCGGACCTTCCGCTGATCCAGCCCCTCACCCAGCGCGCGCAGTTCGAGACCACCATCTCGCAGCAGATTCTCTTCGGCCGTCTCGCCGGCTTCTTCGGCCTGCTAGCAGTGGTCCTGGTCGCCACGGGAATTTACGGAACCCTCTCCTATCGCGTGAACCACCGCACCGTCGAGATCGGAGTGCGCATCGCGGTAGGCGCGCAGCGCGGACAGGTGGTGTGGATGGTGCTGCGGGACAGCCTTGTATTGACAGCTATCGGCGTGGCGGCTGGGATTCCGCTGGCACTTCTGGTGGGCAAGGCGCTCACCTCAGCCTTGTATGGTGTGAAGCCGTATGACGTAACTAGCTACCTTCTAGCAGCGGTGGGTGTAGCTGTGGTGGCAGTTGCAGCGAGCGCAATTCCGGCGCAGCGCGCGGCGACGGTCGATCCGCTCACGGCGTTGCGGTCGGAGTAGACTCTGATTTTTCGTGTGAAGAAGCCGCGCAGCGATCTGATGATTCGCCTACAGCCCGAGGCCGCCGTCCACACCGAGTAGCTGACCCGTGATGAAGTGCGGGCCAGTGGCGAAGAAGACCACGGCAGCTGCGACCTCCTGCGGCGATCCATTGCGCTGCATGGGTGTTTTCTTCGCGAAGTGCTCGTACTCCGCAGAGACTTCTCCGTTGACGATCATGCCCGGCGCTACGCAGTTGACGCTGATCTCCGGTGCGAAGGCCTTGGACATGGTCTGGGTGAGCATGTGCAGCGCGGCCTTCGAGGTGCAGTAGTGGGCATGCGTGGGCCAGGGGTGAATACCGCCCAGCGAACCTATATTGATGATGCGTCCGCGGCTGGCTTTGAGGTGCGGGTGCGCTGCCTGTGCGGCGAGGAACGGCCCGCGGGTGTTGGTCTCGAACATCGCGTCCCATTGCTCGACGGTAATTTTCTCGAGCGCGGCAGTTTCAAAGCGTCCAGCGCTATTCACCAGAACATCCAGACGCTCAAACTTTTCGACAGCTTTCTGGATTGCGGAACGGATGCTTTCCGGTTGGCGGAGGTCGGCGGCGAAGGCAGCGGCTTGAACACCAAGATCTTGAAGCTCGCGCACCGTCTTCTCTGCCTCGATGGCCGATTCAAGATAGGTGATAACGACATCCGCGCCTTCTTCGGCGAGAGCAACAGCGATGCTGCGGCCAATCCGTTTGGCCGCTCCGGTGACGAGTGCCACCTTCCCTTGTAACCTCTTCATCAGTAGATTCTAAATGGCGAAGTGCTGCGGACCAGGGCAGCAGTTTCACCCCAAATTGCATCCAACGCAGAGATTTGAACGCCTTCATTCATGAAAGCTAGAAGCAGTGAGTTTTTCGTCAGCGGAGCGCTCTTCGCTGTATTGCTGGTGGTCTGCCTCAATTCGTGGCTGGCACTGCGTTCCGTGCAGGTGCTGAGCGACAGTCAATATTGGGTCTCGCACACCTGGCAGGTCATCACCGGACTGGAACGGATTATCAGCTCCGCCAAAGATGCCGAGACGGGCAGCCGCGGCTATGTGCTCACTGGCGAAGACGCTTATCTCGAGCCATATACGGATGCTGTTCACGAACTGCCTGGCGAAATCGATTCCGTAAAACAGCTGACTGCGGACAATCCAGTACAACAAGGACGAGTACCGGGATTGCGCGCTCAGATCGAGTCGCGGCTCACGCTGCTGCAGCAAGGCATCGACGCACGACGGAGCGGCGACACCAGTTCTCTCCATCAGCTGATTCTGAGCGGCACCGGCAAAGCTGAAATGGATCGCCTGCGGGCCACGGTGGACACCATGCAGGACGAAGAGCGCCGCCTGCTCGCGGAGCGCATCGCAAGGTCCAGGCACGCACGTACGCAGTCCAGATGGACTGTGCTGATGGCTAGCATCTTCGATGTGGTGATGATCGGGCTGGCCTTTTGGCTGCTGAGCCGCGAGCGCAGCTTCCGCGTGCGCGCCGACCAGGCAGCGGAGCGCCTTCAAAAGCTGCAGTCGATTAGTGATGTGGGGCTTACACGGCTGAACTCCGGCGAGCTGACAGCAGCATTGCTGGAGCGGCTGCGCACGGTGACGAACGCGGATGGCGTGGTGCTCTGCAACTGGCACGACGGCGAAATCGAGGTGGTGTCCGGCAACGGGGTCGCGGTGCAGCCTGGACGCCGCGCCAGGCTGGATGTCGAAGATCCGCTGTATGATGCCGGAACGAACAATCGTCTGGTAACGGCGAAAGGCAATGCGGCGCAGGCCATTCCGCTTGAGGGTCTGAGCTCGGAGATGCGAGCGATTCTGATTCTTCCGCTCACCATCGGCGGCAAGATCGCGGCTCTGCTGCTGGCCGGCAGGCGGAGTGAGAACGCGTTCACCGATCAGGAGCAGGGGCTGCTGACAGTAGCGGCAGACCGCATCGCGATGGCGCTGGATCGATCGAATGCCTATGAAGCAGAGCGGATAGCCCGGCAGTTAGCCGAAGCCAGCGCTCTCGAAGTGCAGACGCTGAATGCGGAGCTCGAGGATCGCGTTCGCATTCGTACCGCCGAATTGGAGGCTACTAATCGCGAGCTGGAGGCTTTCAGCTATTCGGTCTCGCATGACCTGCGTGCGCCGCTTCGCTCAGTGGATGGGTTCAGTTTGGCGCTCGAAGAAGACTTCACGGAGTCGCTCAGCGAGGAGGGCCGGGATTTTATTCGCCGCATCCGCGCCGGAGTGCAAAAGATGGGGCAGCTCATCGATTCTCTGCTGCAGCTTTCCCGCATCACGCGGGCCGAGGTATCACGCGAGGATATGAATATCAGCGAGCTGGCAGAGGATGTCGCCCGCGAACTGCGCGCTCAGAATCCGGAGAGAAATTTGGCCTTTGATATCGAGCCTGGACTCGTAGTAAATGCCGATCCGCGGCTGCTCAGAGTGGCCCTCGAAAACATGCTGGGCAATGCGGTGAAGTTCACGGCAAATCGTCCGGAGGCGCGCATAGAATTCGGCAGATCGGCGGGATCGAACGAGTTTTATATTCGTGACAATGGCGCAGGCTTCGATATGAAATACGTCAACAAGTTGTTTGTCGCCTTTCAGCGGCTGCATGGCGATAAAGATTTCAAAGGGTCGGGAATCGGCCTGGCCACGGTCTCCCGAGTTATCAGCCGCCATCAGGGGAAGATTCGTGCAGAAGGAGCTGTGGACGGCGGCGCGACCTTTCGATTTACGTTAGGATGACCGGCCGGTATACATTACGATGAAAGGGACTATGCCTGAACCACTAAAGACTATTTTGCTCGTCGAGGACGATCCGGACCACGAGCTATTGACCATCCGTGCATTACGTAAATCCAACATAGGCAACGACATTCGTGTGGCGCGCGACGGCGAAGAAGCCATACGCCTGCTGTTTGGTCAGGGCGATGACACCCTGCAGCAGCCACCGCAGGTGATCCTGCTGGACTTGAAGTTACCCAAGGTCGACGGCCTGGAAGTTCTGCGGCGTATCCGCGAAAGCAACAAAACGCGGATGCTGCCCGTGGTGATTCTTACTTCTTCTGACGAAGAGAGCGATATCGTACGCAGTTACCGCCTGGGCGTAAACAGCTATATCCGCAAACCAGTGAATTTCACTGAGTTTGCCGAGGCCACGCGGCAACTGGGTATGTATTGGCTGGTACTGAACGAATGTCCACCGAGCGTCAACTGAAAGATACTCCGCTTCGCGTCCTGCTGGTCGAGGACAACGCGGACGACGCATTTCTGCTGGAACGCCATCTGCAGCGTTCGGGCTATGTGCCCACCCTTGTGCGCGTTGAGACTGCGGACGACATGCGGCGTGCGCTGGGAGAAGGAGACGGCTGGGACATCATCCTGGCCGATTACCACCTGCCCAACTTCAGCGCTCCGGCCGCTCTGGGAGTGCTGAAGTCCACCGGACGCGACATTCCTTTCATCATGATGTCCGGAGCGGTGGATGAAGAGACGGCGGTATCCGCGATGCGTGCAGGCGCTCATGACTATATTGCCAAACAAAATCTGACGCGTCTGGTTCCCGCGATCGAACGCGAAGTAAAGGAAGCGGGCGCGCGCAAGCTGAAGCGCGACGCCGAAGCGGCTCTACGCTTCAGCGAAGAACGTTTTCACCGTCTGGTAGAGGCCATGCCTCTGGCTCTGCTGATCAGCGATGCATCCGGGCGCATCACCTATGCCAACGATGGCGTGCAGCGGCTTCTCGGCTATTCGCAGGCACAGATCGAGAGCGGCGAAGTAACCCTGAAGTGCATCTTCGACATCCATGAAGGAGCTGTTGAGATTGCAGGCGAACAATGGCTGCGCGGCAGTCACGAGCCATTTGAAGTCGACTGCATCAATGCAAGCGGAGAGAGAGTACCGGTGCTGGTAGGTGCGGCAGAGTTAAATCCCGAAGCGCCACGCGAGCAGCGACAGATTGCCGCCTTCCTCGCTGATCTGACCGAACAGAAGCGCAGCCATGAAGTGATGCGGCAGACAGAGAAGCTGGCCGCGGCAGGCAGGCTCGCGGCATCCATCGCGCACGAGATCAACAATCCGCTTGAAGCCGTGACCAACTGCCTCTATCTGATGAGCCAGGTTCCTCTGCACGAAACTGCGAAACAGTTTCTGGATCTAGCCCAACGCGAGCTGGACCGCGTGGTTCACATCACCACGCAGACTCTGCGTTTCTATCGCCAGAGCACAAAGCCAACCGCCACCGATATTCGCGAACTGTTCGAAACGGTCGTAGCGCTTTATGAGGGACGGCTGCGCTCCCATTCGATCGCCATAGAACGGGAGTTCGCGGACATTCCCCAGATCGTTGCGTACGACGGTGAATTACGGCAGGTGCTTTCGAATCTTTTAGGCAATGCCATCGACGCCATAGCCCAGCATGGGCACGGACGGGTAATTATTCGCACCACCCTGGCACACGACTGGAAGAGCGATCGGGAAGGCATTGCCATCACTCTTGCCGATACCGGGTCGGGGATGAGTGCGGCTACCGCGGCGCGCATCTTCGAACCGTTCTTTTCCACCAAGGGCATCACCGGAACCGGACTCGGCTTATGGGTGAGCATGGGCATTGTGGAAAAGCACAAAGGTAAAATCGCGCTGCGAACACGCACCGGTACAAACAGCGGAACAGTCTTCCGTATCTTTCTTCCTTTTGGCCTGATACCGCTCGATCGCAGTAATGAACCGGAACCTCTCCGGGTATCGGCGTAGAGCCAGCTCTCCTCCGCGCAGAATTCCAATACAAGCAACGTTCCTGCCCTCAGTCGCCTCTGACTAGGGAAACTCTTGAGATTCTTATGAGCGGAAAGAAGAGGACAGAATGGCGAAGCTTACGCTTCTTCCCGGCAAGCCCTATCCACTGGGCGCGAAATGGGATGGTACTGGCGTCAACTTTGGGCTGTACTCCGAAAATGCGACATGCGTGCAGCTGTGCCTGTTCGATCCAGAGGGAAATCAGACCGACTGCATCGATCTGAAAGAAACCACCGCCTTCGTATGGCACTGCTACATTCCCGGCATTCAGCCGGGCCAGCATTACGGATACCGCGTCCACGGCCCCTGGGACCCGGCACGTGGACTGCGCTTCAATCCCGCCAAGCTGCTGGTCGACCCATATGCGCAGGCGATCTGCGGCAGGGTCGATTGGACCCAGCCCATCTTCCCTTACCAGTTCGGCGGCACAGACGCCGACATGGTCCGCGATGACCGCGACAGCGCTGCGGGCGTTCCAAAATGCCAGGTGGTGAATCCGTACTTCGACTGGGAGTACGATCATCCGCCGCGCACTCCGCTCTCGGAGTCGATCATTTATGAAACCCACGTGCGCGGATTCAGCATCAAGAACCCCGACGTTCCGGAGCAACTCCGCGGAACCTACGCCGGGATGGCATCTCCGGCCAGCCTGCGGCACCTCAAAAAGCTTGGCGTAACAGCGGTTGAGCTGATGCCGGTGCATCACTTCGTCAACGATAGCTATCTCGTCGACAAGGGCCTCACCAACTATTGGGGATACAACACGCTTGGTTATCTAGCGCCGGCCGGCCGGTACTGCTCCACCGGCGACACCAGCGCCAATCAGGTGGCCGAGTTTAAGGCCATGGTCAAGGCACTGCACCGCGAGGGCATCGAGGTGATCCTCGATGTGGTCTACAACCACACTGCCGAAGGCAATCACCTCGGTCCCATGCTGTCCATGCGCGGCATCGACAACACCACATACTATCGTCTGGTCGGCGACAATCCCCGCTATTACATGGACTACACCGGCACCGGCAACAGCCTCAACGTCCGCCATCCGCAGGTACTCAAGCTCATCATGGACAGCCTCCGCTACTGGGTGCTGGAGATGCACGTCGACGGCTTCCGCTTCGATCTCGCCGCGACGCTGGCACGAGAGCTGCATGACGTGGATCGCCTGAGTGGATTCTTCGACATCATTCATCAGGACCCGACTCTGGCTGATGTGAAGCTCATCGCTGAGCCCTGGGATGTAGGCGAAGGCGGTTATCAGGTCGGTAATTTCCCCATCCTGTGGGCGGAATGGAACGGCAAGTATCGCGATACCGTGCGCCGCTATTGGAAAGGTGATGAGGGGCAGCTCTCCGATCTAGGCTACCGGCTCACGGGATCGAGCGATCTCTACCAACACGATGGACGCCGGCCATACGCGAGCATCAATTTCATCACCGCGCATGATGGCTTCACGTTGCACGATCTGGTGAGCTACAACGAGAAGCACAACGAAGCCAATGGTGAGAATAATCAGGACGGCGCGAACGATAACAACTCCTGGAACATGGGAGCCGAAGGCGAATCGAACGATGAAGGCATCTGCTATGCGCGAGAGCGGCAGATGCGCAATCTGCTGGCGACGCTACTGTTCTCGCAGGGCGTGCCGATGATCTCCGGCGGAGACGAGATCGGCCGCACGCAGAAAGGCAATAACAACGCCTACTGCCAGGACAACGACATCAGCTGGTATGACTGGTCGCCCACTCAGGAGAAAGAAGCGCTGGTTTCGTTCACTTGCCGGCTGATCGAGATGCGCAAGAATCATCCCAATCTACGCCGGAAGAAATTCTTTCAAGACCGCACCATCCATCACTCCAACGACATCGCCTGGTACGGTACAAACGGTAAAGAGTTGAGCGACACGGCGTGGACGTCGGGATGGATTCGCAGCTTTGCCATGATGCTGAACGGCGAGACGCTAAGCATCAGCGACGAGCTGGGAAATCCGGTGGTCGACGATTCGTTTCTCATTCTCTTCAATGCGCATCACGAGGCGGTAAGCTTCGCTCTTCCCAATACGCCTGCCGGCGGACGCTGGCGAGTCGTGCTCAATACCAACGATCTCGCCAATCCTTTCAAGCCCAGCCATACCCGCACGCGCATCAAAGTCGAAGGCCGCTCGCTGGTGCTGCTCTGCGAGCGCAAGGCGAAGGAGAAGATTCTGCCTTAGCCGGCGGAAGAGCCGCCAGCTGAACAGCGGTTCGCTGAGATCCGGCTAGCTAAAAGCCGGTCAGCGGGTTAGATCGAGCCGCCATTCGTTGGAATTCTTCGCTTCGCTCAGAATTACGGCGGGAAATCCAGACGCCATGATCGAGTTCAGCGCAGGGGCCCGGCATTTTTTCTTAGCTCTTGGAGCGGATAGTGAGTGCCCCGCCATTGCACTCCTCCGCGAGCGAGGGTCACAACCATCGACCGGAGAATGGAATAGACGACGAGGCATGCGGCGACTGGAAAAGTGACCGCGTAGACGGATGGAATGCCAGTAAAGCGCCGGTAATAGCGATAGAGCAGCACCAGCATCAGCAGGACGAGCGTGCCTGGGACGCACATCGCCTTTCCGCCTGCAAACGCGACAAACGGGCCAGCACAAAATAAGCAGAGAGCACAGCAGGCCACGATCGTCCGAATCACACGAAAGCGAAAGACAGCGAAGAAATTCTTCGTGATGTTGCGGATCACCCCGACCAAACCTTTGGCCCAGCGCACGCGGACCAGGTCACGACCGAAGGCGACGCGCTGACGAAATCCCTGGCGCTTAACCTCGAAACCGAAGCGCAGATCTTCGAGTACCTCCATGCGCAGCGCCTCGAATCCCCCCATCTTGCGATAGACATCGGCGCGCACCATGTTGAATGCACCCACGCCCATGGATTCTTTCGCTTCCGGGTTGGGGATGCGCCAGAAGCGCGAAGATAACGCAGCGATACCCTGAAAGAAGGCAATCATCATGCGCTCTCCGAAGCTTTTCAGAATGAGCGTTGGGAATACTACGAGGTGGTCGGCCGCTTCAGCTTCAGCGAAATTGAGCGCACGCTGAAATGTATCTGGGGCGAAGAAGATGTCGGCATCGGTAAAGAGCAGCCAGGGAGCAGTCGCATGGCGCGCAGCCAGTGCCATGGCATGCGTCTTGCCCATCCAGCCCGCGGGCAGCTCAGTTACGTGCAGCACCCGCATGTTCTTCCCTGAAGAGAGCGCTTCAGCTGCGACGCGATCCATGATCGCGCCCGTCCCATCCGTGGAGCGGTCGTCGGTAGCGATAATCTCGATGGGAACCAAATCGATGGCCAGCAGCGAGCGCAGTCCAGCCTCGAGTGATTCTTCTTCATTGCGTGCGGGGACGATGACCGAGATCAGCGGCAACGTCGCGTGCTCGATCGGCGCGGCATACTTCTGATCGAGCAGATCGGGAATACGCGGAAGGTTGCGCAGCGCCACCAGCGTGCTGCCAACCCAGAGAAGTGCGATCAACCAATCAAGAATGAGAAGAAGTAGATGCATGCTGGCGGCAGGTCAACCCTTTTCCTGGAGCGGCGGCGCGAAGCGCGCTCCGGTAAAGAGGATGATGCCCGAGAGCGTCAGCGTGATGAGCGTGACGCTTAGACCGATGCGCAGATTGGTTCGGTCGGAAAGCATGCCAATGAGGCTGGGTGAGAAGGCGTCGCCGAGTGCGTGAATGATGAAGAGGTTGAGCGAAATGGCAGTGGCGCGAATGGGTGCCGCGACGGAATTTACGATGGCCGCATTGAGCGGCCCAGTTCCGAGGAAGAGAAAGAACTCGGCGGCGAAGGCTCCGGGCAGAAAAACCCGTGGCGGACCGAAGAAGACCATGGCTGCGAAAGGAATGGCAAGGATCGATCCCCAGGCGGAGATGAGATAGAGCGCGCGATGATTGCGGCGCATCCAGCGCTGGGCGACCCATCCACCCACGACCGTGCCGAGCAGACCACAAAGCACTGTAAGCGCACCGGAGACGGTTCCGGCCTTCGCCAGTGACATCGCCGCGAAGCGTACAAAAAATGTCGGCAGAAAAGTGGAGATGCCGCCGACAGCGAAGGTCCACATGGCGAGGCCGAAGGTTGCGGCCATGAATGCGGGATTGCCGAATAGTCCCCAGAATGTGGTGCGATTCAAAGTAGGCGCGAGTTTGTCGGCGCTTCCCCGCTGCGGCTCGCGTACGAAGAAATAAAATCCAAGCGCGATGAGCACGCCGGGCAGCGCGGCGATGTAGAAGGGCATGCGCCATCCATAATGCTCGCCGAGTATGCCGCCGAGCGCATAACCCAGCGCGCCTCCCACGGGAATAGTCACGTAGAAGATGCTGAGCACGCGATTGCGATCTGCCTCCGGATAAAAGTCGGCGAGCAGCGCGGGCGCGAAGACGCTGAAGGTCGCCTCGCCGATGCCTACGATGGTGTGGCGGATGAGCAAGGTCTGGTAACTGTGCACCTTCGCGGTGTAGAGCGTGGCCACGCTCCACAGCAGCGCTCCGATTACGATGAGTGGCTTACGCGGAAAGTGATCGCCAAGCCATCCAGTGGCTGGGGCAGCGAGCATGTAGGTAAAGAAAAAGGCCGTGGTCAGCAGGCCGATTTGCGCGTCGTTCACGCGGAACTCTTTCTGCACCAGAGGCTGCACACCAGGCAGGATGTAACGGTCGATGAAGTTGAAGAGGTTCAGCGAGGTAAGTAGGAAAAGGGCCGTACCGGCGGTGCGGGCTGCACTTGCGCGCGAAGTAGCCTGGGCTGGTGCGGTCATGAATGCTTCGAGGATAGCTTAAGGGCAGAGATTAGAGATAAGAGGGGAGTTTTGCAATTGCGTTTGAAGCTCGGTTCAAATGCAAGCGTATCAAAACGACGCACGCAATAACCGCTCGACTGATCACCAATCCCTGCTCCCAACCTCTAGACCTTGGGCCTTGGCCAGCGGGCTTCGACGATAGTGGAGATGCCGCCGCGGGGGCGGAAGTCACCATGAACGTGCGCCCATACTGGATCGCAAGCCTTCACTACATCTTCGAGGATCTGATTGACGATGTTCTCCTGGAAGATGCCAAGGTTGCGATAGCTGAAGAGATATTCCTTCCAAGACTTGAGCTCGAGGCAGAGATCGCGCGGCATATACCGCAGCTTGATCACGCCAAAATCGGGCAGGCCGGTCTTGGGGCAGACCGAGGTGAACTCGGGATCGTCGATGAGAATTTCGTAGGCCGGGAACTGGTTCTGCCAGGTCTCGATAGCGGGAAAGGCGAAGTCGAGGCCGGCCTTCGCGTGCTCATCGGTGTAGCGCGAGGAGTTTGTGCTGGTAACTGTTGCCATACTCCTATTGTAGAAGACTCTCGGCCCCGCGAAGGACGCGGCGACGACGATTGCGACAAGCCTCTCGATGCCTCCTGCTGATATTTTGACGCCGAATCGCATCCAGATGAGTCTTATATACTTACACACGGTTATGGAGTCGAGGGCCCCCACACCCGCGCATGGTCATAAAGAAGAAAACGAGCAATTTACGGTGGATATGGCTGGCGGCAGCAGTTGTGACTTTGCTGGTGTTTTACCTGGTTCATCTGGCCACCCGGACCCGCGTTCCGATACGAGTCGCGACCGTCGTGCGCAGCGAGTTGAAGAGCACCATCTCAACGAATGGCAAGGTTGAACCGGAGCCGGAGTTCAACAGCGAAGCGCACGCGCCCTTCGGCGGCATTGTGAAGGAGTTGTACGTTCATGAGGGCGAAAAGGTGCCCCAAGGCAAGCTGCTGCTCGCCATGGATGACACTGACGCCAAAGCTCATGTGGCAGCGGCTCTGGCGGCATTGCGCAGCGCTCAGCTCACCTATGACAACACACTGAAGGGTGGAACGCAGGAAGAGCGGCTCTCGCTCAATGGCGATCTGGCCACGGCGCAAATGAATCGCGATCAGGCGCAGCGCGATTTGGGCGCTCTGCAAAAACTGCAGCTGACCGGAGCCGCATCGGCCAATGAAGTGGCGGCGGCACAACAGCGGCTCGCATCCGCGAACGATTCCCTCAATCTGCTGCAGTCCCGAAAAACACAACGCTACGACCAGGGAGACGTGGCCCGCGCCAAGGCCGCATTCGACGAGGCGCAGGCAGGGTATGCGGCAGCCTCAGAGATTCTGAATGAAGCCCATGTGCGCGCACCGTTCGCAGGTACCGTCTATTCGCTGCCAGTATCGCGCACGGAATTTGTGTCTCCGGGCAGCCTGCTGCTGCAAATCGCGGATTTGAATCACATGCAGGTGCGGGGGTATCTGGACGAGCCTGACATCGGCAAACTGAAGGTCGGCCAGTCCATCACGATTGAATGGGACGCACACCCGGGCCAGTTGTGGCATGGGCACGTTGCACGCGTGCCGTCGACCATCATCAATTACGGCACACGCAATGTGGGCGAAGTCCTGGTGACGCTGGATGACGCAGATGGAGGCTTGCTGCCGGCAACGAATGTGCGCATTACGGTGACCATTGCGAACGAGGGCAATGCTCTCAATATTCCCCGCGAGGCGTTGCACAGCGAAGCCGGGCAGTCGTATGTATTTCGCGTTGAAAACGGTGTGCTGCGCCGCGTGATGATCAAGATCGGAAACCTGAACACTACGCAGGTGGAGGTTCTCGACGGCCTAAAAGAGGGCGACGTGGTGGCTCTGGGCAGCACCAACGGACAGCCGATCGGCAATCGGGTGCCAGTCGTTCCCGTCCAGTAAGTAGAGAAGCAGATTTGAAGTCGCGTTTTTGTACAGCTTTGTTTTTGAGCACGCTGCTGATGGGGACAACGGCCGCTTCGGCCATGTCCCGCGAGGCCGGTGATCAGGCGCGGGTGGCGCTCAATCGCGGACGGGCCGACGAAGCGCTTCGGCTGTTGAATGCCGCGCTCGAGGAAAATGCTGCGGATGCCGAAGCACTGAATCTGCGCTGCCGTGTGCTGTTTGCCGAGGAGCGCTGGGATGACGCCATTGCCGCATGCGAGCGCTCGGTTGCCATTGAGCCTGGCAACAGCAGCTATCACATGTGGCTGGGACGGGCATACGGAGAGAAGGCGGATCGCGTGAGTTTTGTGACGGCATACAAGATGGCCAAGCTGATCAGGGCGGAGTTTGAGGCGGCCGCCAGCCTCGATCCGCATAGCGGCGAAGCGCTTTCCGACCTGGGACAGTACTATGTCGAGGCGCCCTCCTTTCTGGGCGGCGGTGAGAATAAGGCGGCGGCGCTGGCCAATCAGCTGGATGCTTTTGCTCCCGACCGCGCGCACGAGCTGAGGGCGCGCATCGCCGAGCAGAAGAGAGATTATGTAACCGCGGAGAAGGAGTTTCGCGCCAAGATCTCGGCAGCATCGCATATTTCGCTGAAGGCGGCGGCACAGTCCTGGATGGATCTGGGCAGTTTCTACCACCGTCGCGACCGCCTCGACGAGATGCAGGCTGCGCTCGAAAGCGGAGCCGCAGCGGCAGCCAACGATCATGGCTCGGCGCTGGTAGACGGCGCCTCGACACTGATCAAGGCGGGGCGGGAGCCGAAGATAGCTGCACAGTGGATGCAGGATTATCTGAATGGCAATGCGCTGAGCGAAGACTCTCCGGCATTTGTGGTTCACAGCCAGCTTGGCGATCTCTACAAGAGCATGGGCAACAAACAAGCAGCTGCCCGGGAGTATGCGGCAACTCATGCGCTGGCCTCGGACTACGCGGGAGCGCCGTCAGGCAAAACGAATACGGATCGATAACAGTTGCGGCCGAACAGTAGAATCGGCCCGGTAAAATCGGATTTTGCCCGGCAGAATAAAGAGGATGAAGTTGAAGAAGCAGATCGGCTACTGGATCGGGATTTGCGTGCTGTTTGGCATACGCCAGGCAAGCGCACAGGCTTCCCTTCCCACGGTAGTCGATCTGGCGTTGCGCAACAGCGCGCAGGTGCATATAGCAATGGCCAATGTGCAGCGCGCGGCGGCGGGGCTGGCGGAAACGAAAGATGCGTACATTCCCAGCTTTCTTTTGGGCTCGAGCCTTGGTTACTCCTACGGCTTCCCGGTTGGTCAACCGTCGGTTTATAACGTAGGGTCGCAGTCTCTGCTGCTCTCCTTCTCGCAGCCGGACTACATCCGCGCGGCGCGTGCAGCGATGAAGTCTGCCGAGCTCAACCTGAAAGACAGCGAAGACCAGGTCGCGCTCGATTCTGCATTGGCTTACGTTCAGCTCGATCACGATCTGCGCGAGATCGCCGCTCTCAATGAGGAAAAGGACCTTGCCGAGAGGCTGGTGAGCATCGAGCAGCAGCGGCTGCAAGCCGGCGTCGACGGACGCATGGAGCTGACCAAGGCGGAGCTGACCTCGGCCCAGGTGGACGAGAAGCGTCTTCACCTGGAGGACGATGCCGAGCTGGCGCGGCAGAAGCTGGCGCATCTGAGCGGCCTGCCTGCAGCGAATTTCACGCCCGAGAGTGCGAGCATCCCCAGCGACCCGGCAATTCTGCCCGATGACACCCCTGAAAACAGGGTTGGGGCGAGCGCGGCCATCGAAGCCGCCTATGCCAACGCAAAGTCGAAGACTATGCTCTCGTTCGGCGATGCCAAACAGAACTACCGTCCGCAATTTGCGTTCGGGGCGGAATATAATCGCTACGCCGAGTTCAACAACTACGCCCAGTACTACCTGCGCTTCCAGCACAACAACTTCGACGCCGGTATTCAGATCACGATTCCGCTCTTCGATGCCACCCGCCGCGCCAAGGCCCGGGAGTCCGCCGCAGACGCGATCAAGGCCAGGGCAGAAGCCGACCACGCAAAGGACCAGGTCAGCGAGCAGGTGCTGTCGCTGCGGCACAGCATTGCTGAATTGCAGGTTCAGAAGCGAGTTGCCGAGTTGAAAAGCGAGCTGGCCGGCGAGCAGCTGGAGACCATTCAGGCGCAGTTGAAGAACGGCAGCGGTTCAGCGAACGCGCCAGCCGTTTCTCCCAAGGATGAGCAACTCGCCCATATTCAAGAGCGCGAACGCTATCAGGATTCCCTGGATGCCGGATTTCAACTCACCAGTTTAGAGCTGAACCTGATGCGGACCATGGGTGATATCCAGCAATGGGTGCACTCCGTAGCAACGGTCAACAAACCTTGAGCAGTCCGGGGCAACGCCCACAGCTCAAAGGGGTAAGTGGAAAAAGCGAATCAACTTTCGACGGAATCCCTATGGGCAATCCGATCAAGCTGCAACCGGGCCTTATAAAGGGTCCGAAGTGGTAAACTTAAGGGTATTGCTATGCCTCTGAAAACACTGTTTCTGAACCCTCCTTCGTTTGAGAATTTTGATGGCGGCGCGAGCTCGCGCTGGCCGGCGACGCGCGAAATCGAGTCCTACTGGTATCCGGTCTGGCTGGCGTATCCCGCCGGGATGCTCGAAGGCTCACGTCTGCTTGACGCGCCTCCGCACCACGTCTCTGCGGAAGAGACCATCGAGATTGCCAAGAGCTATGAATTTCTGGTGCTCTTCACCAGCACTCCAGGATGGACGGGCGACCAGAAGCTGGCTGAGGCCATCAAGAGGGCTAACCCGAATATTCGCGTAGCCTTCGTTGGACCGCCGGTCACCACCTCGCCGGACCGCGCCCTGAATGAGTGCCCGACCATCGATTTTGTCTGCCGCCGTGAGTTCGATTTCTCGGTGGTCGAATACGCCAACGGCAAACCTCTCAACGAAATTCTGGGCATCAGCTACCGCCAGGACGGCAAGGTTGTGCACAACCCCGACCGGCCGCAGGTGGAAGACCTGGACGCGATGCCGTGGGTGACCGACATCTACGCGCGCGACATGGACGTGACCAAGTACAACGTCCCGTTCCTACTGCATCCCTACGTTTCACTCTATTCCACACGCGGATGCCCGGCGCAGTGCACCTTCTGCCTGTGGCCACAGACACTCTCGGGACACGCATGGCGCAAGCGGTCTACGGAAGATGTGGCAGCCGAAATGGCGCACGCCAAGAAGCTCTTCCCGCATGTGAAGGAGTTCTTCTTCGACGACGATACCTTCAACATCCAGAAGGCGCGTACGGTCGAGCTGTGCGCGAAGCTCAAGCCGCTGGGGCTCACCTGGTCCTGCACCTCGCGTGTCACCACGGACCGCGAAACGCTCAAGGCCATGCGCGAAGCCGGCTGCCGCCTGCTCATCGTTGGCTACGAGTCGGGCGATCCGCAGATTCTCAAGAACATCAAGAAGGGTGCGACGGTTGAGCGCGCGCGCGACTTCACCAAGGACTGCCACGACCTCGGACTGACCATTCATGGCGACTTTATTCTCGGCCTGCCCGGCGAGACCAAGGAGTCCATCCGCAACACCATCAACTTCGCCAAGAGCCTGGATGTCGAGACCATTCAGGTTTCGATCGCGCACGCCTACCCCGGCACCGAGTTCTATGAATTCGCCCGCGAGAACGGCTTCATCGTGAACGATGGCCAGATGGTCGACGATGAAGGCCATCAACTGGCGCATATCGAATACCCCGGCCTGCCCAAGGAGTATGTGCTCGAGATGGTGCACCGCTTCTATGATGAGTACTACTTCCGCCCCAAGGCCGCTGCTCGCGTGGTGTGGAAGGCGATCGTCAACCGCGATATTCCCCGTCTCTACGCGGAATCGAAGTCGTTCCTGAAGCTGCGCGCGCAACGTAACAAGGTTGTGAAGCAGGCCAAGACGGACCAGACGTCCAAGACCACAACCCCGGCAAACGTCGGAGTCTAATCCGCAATCGGCAGTTCGAGCGGCCAGCCTTCATGCTGGCCGCTTCTGCTTTATGAGCACCAAGATGACCAAATCGACGATGACATTCCGGCGATATCTTGTGCTGGGCGTGGTGGCGGTCACCGCTCCGCTGGGCGATGCCCTGTTGAGCGCGGGCATGGAAAAAGTTGGGCCGGTGTCACTGCATCATCTTTCGCTGCTGATCGACGCGTTAGGAACACCGCAGATCCTGGCCGGCATCGCTCTGCTCATCGCCTTCTTCGCATCGTATCTTGCGTCTCTTTCGTGGGCCGATCTGACCTACGTGCTGCCAGCGACATCCATCGGCAACGTGTTCGTGGCGCTGCTGGCGCGCTTCTGGCGGCATGAGCAGATATCGCCGCTACGCTGGCTGGGCATCCTGCTCATTACGGCGGCGGTGGGATTTGTGGCGCAGGGTCCGTCTTATACGGAGATCGAAAAGCAGCCGTCGACATCTGCGTCCGCAGCAGCGTGTACCGAAGCGAGGCGATGCTCATGATTCAGCATGGCTGGGCGGATGCGGCGATGATCGCGGCCATCGTACTCTTCGCGACCATCGGTGATGTATTGATTGCCTCCGCGATGCGCGGGATTGGCGACCTCGATGATATTAAAGCTGTAAGCGGATTGAGCGGAGCGATTCTTGCAGTCCTGCGCAGCGTGCGCTTCGTCGCCGGCGTCTTCTTCATGGCTCTCAGTTTCTTTTCGCTGCTCTTCGCGCTAAGCCATGTGGACCTGAGCCTGGTGGCTCCGGCTTCCGCATCGCTGACTTTTGTGACAAATGCTGTGGCGGCAAAGTTTTTTCTAAAAGAGAATGTGGACCGCCGGCGCTGGATCGCGGCCGTCTGCGTGTGCGCGGGCGTCATCCTCATGGCGCATTGATTCCTATCGCCACGTCGAATTGTCTTTCCCCGACAGCGCACGATCCAGATAAGTGGCCGCGCTGATCAGCGCCAGATGTGTGAACGCCTGCGGAAAATTCCCAAGATGTTCGCCGCTCGATCCCAGCTGCTCGGAATAAAGTCCGACGTGGTTGGCATAGCCCAGCATCTTGTCGAAGAGCAGACGCGCCTTATCCACCTGATGGCTGCGGGCGAGACACTCGATGAACCAGAAAGAGCAGGCGGTGAAGCTGCCCTCGCCACCACGCAGTCCATCCACCGGCGCGTTGACATTGTTATAGCGATACACCAGACTGTCTTCGGTGAGATACTTTTCGATCGCATCCATGGTCGCAAGCCACCGGCCATCGGTGGGGCTGATGAAGCGCATCAGCGGCATGAGAAGAACGGACGCGTCGACGGCCTTCGCTCCTTTGTACTGCACAAAGGATTGCAGTTCTTCGTCCCAGAAGTTGGTGTGAATGTCCTCATAGATGGTGTCGCGAATTTCTTGCCACTTCACCGTGGGTGCAGCGAGCGAGCGTTTCTCTGACAGGCGAATCATGCGGTCGAAGGCCACCCAGCACATCAGGCGCGAGTGTAGAAATTCACGCGCTCCGCCTCGGACTTCCCAGATCCCTTGATCCGGACGCTCCCAGTTTTTGGCCAGCCAGTCTAGGACGCGCTGCATGTTCTGCCAGCCGTTGTACGAGATACCGTCCCCGTATTTGTTGGCGAGATAGATCGCATCCATAAGCTCTCCGTAAATATCGAGCTGCAGCTGCTGATAAGCGCCGTTGCCGATACGCACCGGCTTCGAATCCTTATAACCACGCAGCGAATCGAGGACTTCTTCTTCCAGATCCTGACGTCCGTCGGGGTGATACATCACCTGCAGCGGCCCGCGCTGCGCGTCTTCATGCAGGCGGTCGCGCATCCAGTGCGTGAAGCTGCGCGCCTCCTCCACAAAGCCCAGACGCATGAAGGCGTACAAGCTGAACGAGGAATCGCGCAGCCAGGTATAGCGATAGTCCCAGTTGCGTTCGCCGCCCACCTGCTCAGGCAGACCAAAAGTAGGCGCGGCGATGAGCGAGCCATACTGCGCGCTGCACATCAGCTTCAGGATCAGCGCAGAGCGGTTGACCATCTCGCGCCAGCGGCCGATGTAGTTCGAGCGAGAAATCCATCTCCGCCAGTAGTGCGCGGTCTCTTCAAAATGTCGATTTACACTCGCTTCATCGAGACTCGCCGAGCCGTTCTTCTCTTCTTCGTCTACCTCGCCGAAGGCCACCATTGCCGTCTCTCCGGTGTTGAGCGTGAAGGACGCGACTGCGTCGTTGCCCTCGAGTTGCATGGGAAAACTTGCATGCAGCGCCATGCTGGGGCACTCTTTCGCTTCAGGCACAAAACAGATGCCACCCTGGTCTTCATGCGCCTGGTGGCCGGAGCGCGCGTAGTTGAATCGCGGCGCGCAACGCATTTCGAATTTCACCTGTCCCTTGATGACGCGCAGCATGCGCAGGATGTGATGACCGTACGGTTGCTTGTCTTTTGACTCCACCATCGGCATGAAGTCGGTCAGCTCGGCGACCCCGCTCTCGGATAGAAAGCGCGTAAGCAGAATATTCGTATCCGGCAGATAGAGCTGCTTGATGCGCATCCCGTCGTTGGCAGGGGTCAGGCGAAATGAGCCCCCACGCTCCGGGTCGAGCAACGCGGCAAAAACGCTGGGGGAGTCGAAGTTGGGGAAGCAGAGGAAGTCGATGCTGCCTTGAATGCTCACCAGGGCTACGGACTGCATATTGCCAATAACGCCGTAATTCTCGATGGGCTGAAAGCCGAGGTCTTGCTGAGTGTCTGACATCTCAGTGGCTTAGATGTGAGGGCGAAGGAAAGGTTGATCCAGTTTGAGAGATGTTTCGAGCCGGTCAACTTATGGAATTCGTTACGGAAAAAGGCGCATGAGCCCTGTGGGCGGCAGATCCGGAAGCAAGAATATTTCGGAACGGCCGAAGCTGCGGGTTACTGCTTCAGCGGCCAGATATCCGCTGCGCACACCGCTCTCCATGGTGGAGGGCCAACCGGTCGCCGTCCAATCGCCGGCGAGATAGACGCCGGGCCAGGGAGCCGTGGAACCGGGGCGAATGCGATCCAACAGCGGCCGGATGCTGTAGGTGGCGCGCACTTCCTTGGTGACGGCGGCCTTGAGCAGCAACGCCTCGCGCACGGCCGGGAAGAAGAGCGCGAGCTCGCGCATGGCGAGATCGATGATCTCCTGGCGCTGCATGGAGACAAGTGACTTTGAGGCACTCACCACCAGCTCAACGTAGCTTCCGCCGCCATTGCGATGCGCCGGCTGAAGCTTCGACTTGTTGTACATCCAGTGAATGGTGGCGTCGAGCAGTGCCGCGTGCGTCAGGCTAGTGAATTCGCGATCGAACCAGAGGTGAATGCTGGTAATCGGTGAATGGCCAAACGTTTTGAGATTACCCGCCAGTTCCCTGCTCTCGGAGTTCGCGGGCAACGCAGGCATCAGCGCAGCCAGTCCTTCAAACGACAAAGCGAGAATCAGGGCATCGCTCGTGAAGCTCTGACCCTCTTTGCTGCCTACGATCCATTGATCGTCCTGCTTCTCAAAGGATTCCACACTGGTGCGCAGGTGCACCTCACCGCCGCGCGCCTGGATGTACTGGATTGCCCGTCCGTATAGATCGCTGAGCGGAATGCGCGGGATGCCCATCGCCCCCCCTTGCGCGGAGAAGAGAAGCACCTCGCGGAAGACTTTCGCCGCATAGTGCACAGAGATGCACTCCGGATCTTCGTTTAATGCGCTGGCCAGCACCGTATGCCAAAAGCGCCTGACTACGCGGTCCGTCTGGTGATGCCGCTTGAGCCATTGTGCAAAATTCTCTTCTGAATCCGGAGGAGTTTTGAAAAGGAAAGCCTGGATGCCGCGGGCAATTGTAACTTTATCGGATACAGAAAAGCACTGCGCCTGGAGAAACGATGCAGCGGTATGCAGGGGAGCGGGAAGCGATGAAGGGGCGAGAACACTATGCCGTCCTCCGGGCTCGATGAAGGTCATCGAGTCAGCCCAGAAGATTTCATTCTCGACACCGAGACGGCGGTATAGATCGATAAGATTTGTGCAGCAGCCGAGCAGGATGTGCTGGCAGTTATCGATGACCTCGCCGGTGCCGGGATGCTGGTACGAAGAAGCACGGCCGCCGACGTAAGGCCGGCGCTCCAGCAAGCGCACGCGATAGCCCTGGCCGGCAAGCGCGCAGGCAGCAGCCAGCCCTGCAACTCCCCCGCCGACTACGGTGACGCTCTGCATCCCTCAGTTCCCGGTCCTGAAACGATTAAAGAAGGATTGCAGCAGCCCGCAGGCCAATATCCAGAGCTTCCGGGCAGTCGAAACCTGAACGCGGCGGATGAAGACCTCATAGTTGCAATCCTCGATCTCCTTCAGAAGGCAATGATAGATCGAGATAAGCACCCACAGCGCAGGCCGCGCGTCCGATGAGATGAGAGGCAGCAGCGCTCGTCCGGATTCGTAGTAGTGTTCGGCACGTTTCGCCTCCATCTCGAGAAGCTCGCGCGGGTTGAGCGAAAGTTTCAGCTTGTCGTAGGCCAGCTTGGCGAGATCCTGCACCGTTACTGAGTGACTATTCAGATCTTCCAACGGTAAATAGATGCGGCCGCGCTCCAGGTCTTCGCGCACGTCGCGCAGAATATTGGTGAGCTGGAAGGCGATGCCGGTCTCCTCGGCCAGCTTTTCTGCGCGTGGATCGGAGTAGCCGAAGATGCGGATGCAGACCAGCCCAACAACCGAGGCGACGAGGTAACAATAGCGATAAAGATCGGCGAAGGTCGCGTAGGTATCGTAGCCTTCGCTGCGATCTTTCCCCGGCTTCGAGGTCCATGGTCGCGCCGTCTACCAGCTCGTCGAGCAGGCTGAAGGGAATCTGGAAACGTGCCGGCAGCATCGCGCACGGCCACAAAGACCGGATCGCCGGTGGCCGCGCCTTCGCGAGCCTGATGCCACGCGGCAAGCCACTCCTTCAGCTGGCAGAGGCGTTCCTCGCGGGGAATGCTCTCGTCGTCGGAGAGATCGTCGGCCTTGCGCATGAAGGCGTAGATGGCGCAGATGGCGTTTCTTCGCGGCGGGGCAGCGCGACGAACGAGTAGTAGAAGTTCTTGGCCTCTCGCTTGGCGATCTCACGGCAGACCGCGTAGGACTCTCCAACCGGAGAGGTCACGCCGCCGGTCTTCCCGCGGCTCCTGCAGGCCGCTGCTCTTCTCCGCCGGGAGAATTTTGCCGGAAGCGCACGCAGCAGCAGTGCGACCTTGCGCCGTCTTGGAGATGGAAGGACGCGCGCGCAAGCACGTTGTAATCCTGCTGCTCGATGGCGCGCAGGATTTCGAGGCCGCCGCGGCTGAAGAGGTCGAGATCGAGCGCCAGTTCGCGGTCGACCATACCGATCAGCGGCAGCCCTGCGCGAAGAGCTGCCGCGCATAGTTCACTTGGTACTGCATCAGTTCGCGAAACTGCGGCGTGAAGGTCGCAGACGCTATCGTGGCCTCGTCGACACCGAAGCGCTGCATGTCTTCACTGCGGAAGATAGATGCGATCACGCGCGTAGTCTTCGCGAACATCCTGCCAGAAATTCGCGAGCTGCAGAGCGGAGCAGGTGTAGTCAGAAAGCGCGAAACGCTCCGCATCGCGATAGCCGCAGACATAGAGCACGAGACGGCCTACGGGATTTGCAGAGTAGCGGCAGTAGCCGAGCACTTCGTCCATGGTGTTGAAGCGCGTGACGCGTCTGATCCTGGCGGAAGGCGACGAGCAGATCGGCAAACGGGTCTTTCGGAATATTGCACTGCGCGGATGGTCTCAGCCAGCGCGACAAAAACAGGATGACGGGCTTCGCCGCGATAGCAGGCGTCGAGCTCCTCGCCCCACAGATCGAGCAGGGCCAGCGACTGCTCGCGATTGCCGGTTTCATCGCCGAGATCGTCGGAGACGCGGCAATACGCATAGATGGCATGAAAATGCGGACGCAAACGCTTGGGTAGAAACCAGGACGCGACATGAAAATTCTCGTAGTGCGTCTCGGCCAGGCGCTTGGACCATGCCTGCGCTTCTTCGAGGGTGGGCTTCTTTGCCGGCATACGATATCCCGCGGGAAGCGCTGCCCAGCCCTGATCGATGAGCAACTGGCGCTCGACTGACTGCTGTTCCGTATCTGTAACTGTGTTTGAGCTCATTTCAAATATTGTTCGGCTAGGGGATGATGGCAGTCTTGATATCTCCGACGCCATCCTGCCGGGAGCGATTCATCAGCCCGCGCAGAACCTCGTCAATATCCGCCAGCGACGCGTGGCCGGTGATGGCGGCACTGCATTTGAAGCGCCCACTGCGGATCAGCTCGAAGGCGGCGCGCGCCGTTCCCGGCGTGTGATGAAAGCTCGCCTTCAACGTGATGTCGCCGTAGTGCAGCAGATTCGTATCCAGTTCAACTTTTGTGCCTGAGGCCGGACCGCCGAAGAAATTGACCGAGCCGCCCTTGCGAACCATCTCGACAGCCCACTGCCAGGTTTGCGGCACCGCGACCGCTTCGATGGCGATATCGACGCCGCGGCCGTTGGGGGTGAGCGCGCGCACAGCAGCGATGGGGTCGTCGACGGCAATCGTCTGCACCACATGCTCAGCGCCGAAGGTGTGCGCGGCGGCAATCTGCTCGTCGTGCTTGACCACGGCTATCACGCGCATACCCGCCAGCTGCGCCGCGTGCATGAACATCAGCCCGATGGGACCGGCGCCGATCACCGCCAGCAGATCGCCGGGTTGAGCGTTGCTCTCTTCAAGGCCGCGCAGGACGCAGGCCAGCGGCTCGGTAAGCGCGGCATGTTCGAAGGGGATTTCATCCGGAACCAGCAGCGTGTTTTTCTCGACGATGCGCGCCGGGATGCGCAGAAATTCCGCGTAAGCGCCATTGTTGAAGAGCAGATCGTCGCAGAGATTCTGCTGCCCATGCTGACAAAAGTAGCAGGCATCGCAGGGAGCGGAGTTGAGCGCGACAACACGATCGCCGGGCTTGAATTGGCTCACACCCGCGCCCACTTCGTACACCGTTCCTGCCAGCTCGTGGCCGAAAGGAATCGGCGGCCGCAGCATCTTGGCGTGATACCCGCGGCGATAGACCTTGAGATCGGTTCCGCAGGTAAGGGCTGCGTGTACGCGGACGACAATTTCGCCGTCCCCTGCCGTTGGCACAGGCAAGCGCTCTATGCGCACATCTTCGCGTCCGTAAAGGACCGCGGCAGTCATTTCCGAGGCCATCTTCGTCTTTCTTTCCGGTACCTATTGTCTCAGACTTGCGGGTTTTCCGGCCGGTGCCCGCCTGTCAAACCCCCGGCTCAATAAAGATCTTCATCGACTCGGCTGTCGGATGCGAGGCGATATCAATCGCCTTGACCGCCTCTTCGAGTGGAAACCGGTGCGAGATGAGCCGGGTGAGGTCGAACCCGCTTCCGTAGCCGTCGAAGACCAGCTGAGCGCCCTCATCCTGAATCTCAACCGAAGCGCTATACGAGCCGATCAAAAACTTCTCATCCATGCAGATGGCAGCCGGGTCAATCACGGCATCGCCATGCTGCGTCTGCGCAAAGAGCAGGATACGCCCACCGGGCCGCGCCGCGTTCATTGCCGTCTTAATCAGCGCATCGACGCCGACGGCGAGGATGACGGCATCCGCGCCCCTGCCTTCGCTGGCAGCGAGAGTTTCCGCGATCACATCGGCCTTTCCAGAGATGGGGTGCTTCAGTCCGTAGGTTGCGGCCACCACGTGACGTTCCGGATATAGATCAGATGTAAGCACCTTCGCGCCTGTGCGAGCAGCCAGCGCGGCGAGCAGAATGCCGATCGGCCCCTGCCCTATCACCAGGACGGTTTCATCCGGCTCAAGCGCCAGGTTCTTGATGGCCTTGTAGCAGGTGTTCACCGGCTCGACGAAGGCCGCCTGCTCGAAGGCGACGCCGTCAGGAATCCTGATGAGGCCGCGCTCGACGATCCAGTCCATGACCCGGACATATTCGGCGAAGCCTCCGCCCGAGGGTTCAAAACCCGCGGTACAGCCCACTTTCTTGTAGACCGGGCATTGCGCGAAGGTTTTCTTGCGGCAGTAGTAGCAGTGTCCGCAGGGAATGTGATGAAACACCATTACCCGGTCGCCAACCGCGAAGTCCTTGACGCCTTCGCCAATCGCGGCAATGGTACCGGCCGTTTCGTGCCCGAAGATGCGCGGCGCGGAGTGCGAACCGGTGTGGATCTTCTTGAGGTCGGTTCCGCAGACGCCGCAGGCGGCCACACGGATTAGAACTTCGCCGGCTCCGATTTCAGGCACGGGAACGATCTCGACGCGCACGTCATTCACTCCGCGGTAGACGGCGGCGCGCATGGTCGCGGGGATTTTCGCGTCACGAGTGCCGGTCATCGGAGCAGATACAGTCGCCATACCCATCTCTTGATTATAAAGACTTCGCCAGCTCATTTCGGGTCAGTTCAGCAAGCGCTACCGCCGCTTTACGGCTGTACATGCCCAGCCGGACCAGCGATCCCCAGAACTGCGGCTGCAGGGCAATGTAGCCAAGCAGCAAGGTCGTCCGGAGCTCGCCTTCCCAGGTGATAAAGCGGCCGAAGTTGGGCAGCTTGTCGGTATATCCGTCAGAAATGCCCTTAAAGCATAGGAAGCCGAGCCGGTGCTGCCTCGCCAGGCGGGCGACCGCTGCCGCCTCCATATCGACAAGCGATGCCTGATGGCGTTCGGCCAGCTTGCGCTTCTCAGGTCCGCGGGCGACGCGATTGAGCGTTAACAGCCGGGCCCGGGAATCAGAACCAGTCTCAAAGCGATGACCCGACTGGTGATCGACGACCTCGCTGATCGCTGTTGCCATCCCTGGCTTGAGACCGCAGGTCAGAGCTCCGGCCCAGCCATAGGAGACCAGCACCTGGGGCTGAAATTGGGATTGCGCCAGTGCGACAGCGCGGTTGGCGGAGGCTGCTCCCATACCTCCTGCAATGGCGATGCAGGGATGCTCGCCGATCGATCCGGTCCAGACATTCTTGCCCGTCTTCTTCCAGCCGCGCACCAGCGGAGCCAACTCTCCCGGCAGAGCGGCAATGATGGCGATACGAGTTGCTGTGTTCGAGTTTTCTCCGGGATTTGTCATGCCGGGGGCGCGTATCCGTGAGCGCGGAACCAATCGATGGAGGCGCGCAGCGCCTGGTAGACGGGAACGATGCGAAAGTCTAGCTCACGCTGCGCTTTGGCAGACGAGGCGAACATCTTCTTGCGGCCCATGCGCACAGCTTCCACGGTCGCACGCGGTTCGAGTCCGCGGATGCGGCCCGTAATGGTTTCATCGAAAAAGGCAAAGATCATGGCTACGCTGTGGGGTACTTTTATAGTAGGTGATGGCAGCCCGGTGATGGCCGACATCTTGTCCAATATCTGTTTCAGGGTCAGGTTTTCCCCTCCGAGAATGTAGCGCTCTCCCGACCGCCCTTTTTCGAGCGCGGTGGCGTGGGTCTTCGCTACTTCGACCACATCGACCAGATTTAGGCCGGTGTCGACATACGCGGGAAACTTCTTATTCAGAAAATCGACAACGATGCGGCCAGTGGGTGTGGGCTTGATGTCCTGCGGGCCGATGGGCGTGGTGGGGTTAAGGATGATGACCTGCTGTCCTCCGCGTGCGGCTTCGATCGCCACCTGTTCGGCCAGGAACTTGGACCGCTTGTAGTGGCCGACCATGTCGACTAACGAGACAGGCGTGGTCTCGTCAACGATGGTGCCGTCTTCGTGAAAACCCATGGTCGCGACGCTCGAGGTATAAACCGAGCGCAGCACCCCTTCTTCACGGGCGATGCGCAGCAACGCACGGGTCCCGTCGACATTCGAAGCATACATGGTCTTTGGATCGCGCACCCAGAGCCGGTAGTCGGCGGCCACATGCATGAGCGCATCGCATCCGCGGAGGGAGCTACGCAGCGTCTCCGGCTGCAGGAGATCGCCGACGACCGTTTCCGCCTGCAGACCCTCCAGGTTTGCCAGATTGCTGGTGGCTCGCACCAGCAGACGGAGCGACGCCCCTTGCGAAGCCAAATGCCCAGCAATGTGCGCCCCTACAAATCCTGTAGCCCCGGTAAGGAATATTTTCATCGATCTTGCTCAACTGGTTATTTTACGGGAACTTCGAGACCGCGCCTGTGTTGTGAATATCCTGCGTGAGCTGCAATCTACGGTTCACTCGCGAGCCGGCCCGGTGGAGAGTGGAGAGCCAGTGCAGATTCCCACTGGGAAGTTTGCCTGGTTGGCCGATCCGGCGGGAAACACGATTGGGCTCTTCGAGGTGAAGCGATAAGGCCTGTTCCAACCTTTTTCGGTCGCGCACCTTCACAACAAGCGACCAGAGGAGCAGAAAATGTCATCGGCCCCAGACACAGCAATTCCGGCAGACGACCCTAGACGCGATCTTGTGGTTGCCGACCCCGATAGCAGCACCGCTCAACATCTCGGAGTCGTGGGCGACACCTACACGATTCTGCTCTCAGGAGCGGATACTGGAGGTCGATTCACGCTGATCGATATGCACGTCCCTGTCGGCGGCGGCCCTCCCCCGCATCGTCATGATTTCGAGGAAAGCTTCATTCTCCTCGACGGTGAGCTGCAAGCCACTTTCCGCGGGGAGAAACGCACTGTGCGCGCCGGAGAAACAGTCAACATTCCGGCGAACGCTCCTCACCAATTCCAGAATGTCTCCTCGAAGCCGGTCAGGATGCTGTGCATCTGCTCCCCGGCAGGCAATGATGAGTTCTTCAAACAATTGGGAATACCGGTGGCAACGCGCACCACCCCGCCACCCCGGCCCAATGCGACGCAGGAAGCCGCCTTCATGAAAAAGGCAATGGAACTGGCTCCGAAGTTCCGAACGGAGCTCCTGAAAGAAGCAAAGTAGGAGAAACCGGGCCTGAAAGCTGAACTCAGTTCAGGCCAGGCCCGTCATCCGCTGCGCTAGTCGTAGTATTCGAGCCCGAGGTGCGTGATCAGCTCATGGCCCATGATGTGCCGGAGGGTGTTCTTGAGCTTCATCTGCTGAATGAACAGATCGTGCTCAGGGTAGAGCCCCGGCGCACTTTGCGGCGACTTGAAGTAGAAGCTCAGCCACTCCTGGATGCCGATATTTCTAAGCGTCGGAGTGCGCTGTGCGAGATCGAGCAGGAGCACCAGATCGAGCGCCAGCGGGGCGGCCAGGATCGAGTCCCGGCACAGGAAATCCACCTTGATCTGCATCGGATAACCGAGCCAGCCGAAGATGTCGATGTTATCCCAACCCTCTTTATTATCACCACGCGGCGGATAATAGTTAATGCGAACCTTGTGGTAGAGATCCTTGTAAAGATCGGGGTAAAGCTCAGGCTGGAGGATGTAATCGAGAACCCCAAGCTTTGACTCTTCCTTGGTCTTGAAGGACTCGGGATCGTCCAGCACTTCGCCATCGCGGTTACCGAGGATGTTGGTCGAATACCACCCGCTGACGCCGAGCATGCGCGACTTGAAGGCCGGAGCAAGAACCGTCTTGATGAAGGTCTGGCCGGTCTTGAAGTCCTTGCCGCAGATGGGCGCTCCAGTCTGCTTGGAGAGCTCGATCATGCAGGGCAGATCGACGGTGAGGTTCGGAGCTCCGTTGGCAAAGGGAATGCCTTCCTTGAGCGCGGCGTAGGCATAAATCTGGGACGGCGCGATGCTGGGGTCATTGTCGACCAAGCCCTTTTCAAAGGTGGCGACAGATTCATGAACGGCTGTCGGCTCAAGGAAGATCTCGGTCGAGCCCGTCCAGATCATGACCACCCGCTCAACCTTCGACTTGAAGCTTTGAATATCGGCGATAACTTGTTGAGCCAGATCGCACTTGCTCTTGCCCGTCTTGACGTGCGTTCCGTTCAGCCGCTTGACGTAGTGCTGGTCGAAGACGGCCGGCATCGGCTTGATGGATTCGAGAAACGGCTTGATGGTGTTGAGGTGATCGTTGTCCAGTACCTGGGCGTGCTTGGCCGCCTCATACATGTCCTCAGGGAAAATCTCCCAACCCGTGAACTCGATGTCGTCGAGCGAGGCCAGCGGGGCGAAGTCCTTGATCAGAGGGGTGTTGTTGTCGGTGCGCTTGCCGAGGCGGATGGTCCCCATCTGGGTGAGCGATCCGATGGGCTTGGCCAGACCTTTGCGGACCGCCTCGACTCCGGCAATCAGCGTGGTGGCGACGGCGCCCATGCCGACCACCATGACTCCTAGTTTTCCGTTTGCCGGCTGAATGCTCTCAGCCTTGGGTGTAGACATCGCTTGCTGGTCTTCCTCTCAGTCGAAAATGTTTGAGGTTACAAAACATTTCAGTGTCGCTTGCGACGGAGAGGTTTGGCAAACCGGGCGGGCTCAAGCGGGAAATTCCAAGGCTGAGTGGCAATGAAAACGAGTACGAGGCAAAATCGGCGGCCGAGTCTTACGCTTCTTCCGGTCTTACCCGATCCTTCCAGTGCGTCCAGACAAACCAGATGACGCCGGCCAGCAGCAGTATCTCGACGGCAAGGTGAACACGATGGAAGGTGCTCTTGAAGACAGGATTGGTCTCCCACGCCTGGCCGAGTTTCATGCCTGCGTAAGCCAGCGCGAAGCACCAGGGCCATGATCCGAGGAAAGTGTAGATGTGGAAACGGAGCTGGTTCATGCGCGCGATGCCGGCCGGGAGTGCGATAAAGGTGCGGATGACCGGCAGGAGGCGGCCGACGAAGACGGTGATCGAGCCGTACCGGTTGAAGAAATGCTCGGCGCGATCGAGATCGCGGTGGTCAAGCAGGACGAATCGCCCATATTTGGCGATGAACGGCCGCCCGCCCCAGGCACCGATCCAGTACGCAATCGCCGAACCCAGATTGCAGCCGATGGCCCCCGCGGTGGCCACGCCAATCAGCGTAAGCTGTCCAGTATGAACCAGATAGCCGGCGAATGGCATGATGATCTCAGACGGCAGAGGGATGCAGGCAGACTCTATGCCCATCAGCAGCGCTACACCCGCGTATCCGGAGGCCGAGATGATCGCAATGATGAAATGGGCGACGAACGCGATAATTTTTTCAGACATTCGTGGGCAGTATACGTGAGGACCTGCCGTCGAGGAGTCTGCAGTACTTGCCCTCCAGGCATCTACGGGAGACTCGCCGTCCAGGCATCGGCGCTTTCGGTGCCATAACCCTGCGCTGCCGTCGCGTGACGCCTGGCAGAATAATGGTGCGCCGCCGCTTCGCTCTCAGCTCAGTCGGCCGGCAGCCGATCCCGGCGCAGCGCATAGACAAGGCCCATGCCGATGCACAAAGCCGCCAGCGCAATTCCCTCGAGCGAGGCGTTCACCGCCTTGCCGTCCAGCCGCGGCAGAGAGAATCCGCTTCGCGTACCCAGCAACGCATGTACGGCCCAGAGTGCGAAGAACAAGGCGTAAACCAAGCCGGAAGTCTTGAGGACGCGGACAGAGATCGCGGCCCGCGCCAGAGCAGTTTTCCGCCGGCGCTGTTCCGCTTCCAACCACACCCGCTTTGCCGGCAACGGAACGCAGTCGGCCGCCAACCCTATCGCATCCTGATGCAAGGTTTGCATCAGTCGAAGCACCTCGCGACAATCTGCGCAGGCCTCTTGGTGGCGAAGCAGCCCCGACGTCCATGTGCCGGAGTGCTGTGCCCGGACCATCTCACCCTCAAATTTGCACGGCATCGCGCTCATTCCTTTCCCATGGTAGCTGGAGTTTCCGGTAGCAGCATCGCCGCCGCCCTGCGCCGCGCGCGAAAAAGCAGCAGGCGGATGCTCAACGCGCTGAGCCCGGTGGCTGCGGCGATTTCGGCGTGACTCATGCCTTCCACGTAGGCCAGCCAAAGAAGCTGGCGCTCACGCGGCTTGAGCCGCTGCATGGTGCGCTGGACATCCATACGCGCCGCTTCATCCTGTACGCCATTGACAGCATCGGAGAACTGATCCTCTTCGATCGCGTCGCCGTCATCACCCCTGCGACGCCATCTGTCGTGCAGAAGATTGGTGGCGATGCGGAAGAGATAGCTGCGAGTCTGTGGCTCATCCAGGCCGTATGGATGCCGGACGAGAAAGCGGCAATAGGTTTCCTGAAGCAGGTCGTCTGCGACGTCGCTATGCCCTGAGACCCGCCGCAAGTACGCCCACAGCGGACGCGCAGTGCGGTCATGGATGGCCTGGAAGGCGTCTTCATCCATGGCCGCATCGCAGCTGCTGCCTCCGGCGTAATTCGTGATGGTCTCGGCCAAGGTCATCGATCAGGCTTTGCGTTAGCGGCCAGGCTGGCGGTCGAAGAGTCCGAAGGAGCGCGAAAGCAGATAGGACGCAATCGCGGCTACACCGAATCCGATACCCAATGCGACGGCCAGCGTCCCGAAGACGGTGAAGGCCTCATCGGAATAGGGCAGCTTCGCCCGCAGCACCAGCAGCGCCACACCAAAACAGATAATGATGATGCCCGCCTGCACGCTGCTGAGGATACGTTCATAGGGAGTGGTGCGTTCCGTGGTCAGATCGGCGACGAACTGCTGCCCGATAGGTGTGGACACGTATGCAAGCACATTCTCGGCCGCCCCCAGCTGGTGCAGCAGGCGCGTCTGCACGTCGGCCTGAAACCTCGCGACCCGATAGCGGCGAATCGAGGAAAAAATAACCCAGACGATCCAGCCGATCATGAAAAACACGCTAAGCGGTACCAAAATATCCGGCATATGCCATCTCCGTGGTGCGTAATGAACTGCTTTCACCCGGTAAAACGGGACAGCATGGCAATCGGTTAACAGCAGGAGCAAGTTTTTCCCTCTCGTTTTTTTAGTCTCTGCGCCGAAGGCGCGTTTGCTAGGACGGACAGTCCCCGGGACGGCGAGTCCCCTGCTAGCATGGAGGGAGAATCAGAGGTGAATAATGGCTGATACATTGACGGTTCCCGCGGCTGAGCCAGCTGGGCACACCCACTCCGCTCCTGCTCCGGCAAAGGCGGATGAGAAAAAAGTCCAGCGCCAGATGATCGGATTCACCTTCTTCAAGGTACTGCCCGAGTGGCGGCGGTTGCCTGCGGAAGAGCGCGCGGAGCACAGGCGGCAGTTTGCCGAGGTGCTGAAGCGCTGGAACCAGCCGGGACGACTGCTTACCCTCACTTACTCCACCGTTGGCCTGCGCGGCGACGTGGACATGGTCCTCTGGCGCATCTGTTACTCAGTCGACGATCTCAACCAGATGACCACCGAGCTGATGGCCACGCCTCTCGGCGGCTACCTCACCACCGCTTACAACTATTTATCGATGACCAAGCGGTCACAGTATCTGATTGGACACGAGCATGAAGGCCAGGCCGATTCCCGCGGGTTCCTGCGGCCGGGCGGGCAGAAATATATCTTCATCTATCCCTTCTGGAAGACCCGCGCGTGGTACCTGCTGCCCATCGAAGAACGCCAGCGGCTGATGAATGAGCATATCCGCGTGGGGCATCTCTACCCGCGCGTAAAGCTCAACACCACATACTCTTTCGGAATCGACGACCAGGAATTCGTCGTAGCCTTCGAGTCCAACTTCCCTGAAGACTTCTTGGACCTCGTACAGCAGCTGCGCGAAACCGAGGCCAGCGCCTACACGCTGAGAGACACACCGATCTTCACCTGCATCCGCATGACGCCGGAAGAGATGCTGGATCGTCTGGGGTAAAGACGGGGATGGGGTACAGAAAGTAGCGATAGCGCGGGCTTTGGCTCGCGCTTCACTTTGTCCGGAGATATATGCCGCTGCTGCTTGATACTGCTGAAGTCCGCGTGCTCGGTGCGCTGATCGAAAAAGAGATCACCACGCCGGAATACTATCCGCTGTCGCTTAATGCACTGGTAAATGCGTGCAACCAGAAGTCGAGCCGCGATCCGGTGATGCAGCTGGATGATATTGCCGTTGAGCGGGCGCTTTCACATCTCGAAGAGTTGGCGCTTGTGCGCCGCATCTACGACAGCCGCGTGCCCAAGTTCGAGCATCAGGCGCGCAGCCGTCTCGATCTGAAGCGGCCGGAGATCGCCGTCCTCACCCTGCTGATGCTGCGCGGACCGCAGACGCCGGGCGAGCTGCGCAACCGCTCCGACCGCCTTTACACCTTCGACGACGTTGGGGCTGTGCAATCCACACTGGAACGCCTCACTCGACAGCCTGCCGACGAAGACTCTGCCCAGCGCAAGGAACAGGGACCGCTGGTCACGCTTCTCGCACGACAGCCCGGCGAGAAAGAGGCACGGTATGCGCATACGCTGGCTGGTGTTCCCGAGATAACGACGCGACGCGAGGTCGTCGTAGTGTCAGCACCCGTCCAGAGCGACAGCCGCATGGCCGAGCTTGAAGGTGAAGTTGCTGCTTTGCGCCTGCAGCTCGAATCCGTGCTGGAACGCCTCCAACGTATGGAAGAAACATTGGGCCGATTTGAAGAAGCTCTGGGCGACGGAACATCTTCCCAATAGTTTTCGACAGGTGCACAAAGCAGAGGCCTCCACTTTGCGGTAAAACATCCTTGTCCCTATGCCATCGAAAATGACCGCTCCCAAGAAATCCGCAAAGCCCGCCAGCGCGAATGCTGCAGTCGCAAAAACAACACCCAAAGCGAAGCCGAAAGCAAAAACCAGCGCCAAATCTGACCTTTCTCCTGGGCGAATCGATGAAATTCTTAAGCGTCTCGCCGCGACTTATCCCAACGCGGAGTGCGCGCTGCACCATCACAACGCGTGGGAGCTGCTGGTGGCGACGATCCTCTCCGCGCAATGCACTGACGCGCGCGTAAACATGGTCACGCCGGAGCTGTTTCGCAAATACCCCACACCGAAGGCCATGGCCGAGGCTTCCCTGCCGGCCATCGAGGCGGAGATTCGCTCCACCGGCTTCTACCGCAACAAGGCCAAGTCGATCATCGGTGCGGCCAAAAAGATCAGCGGCGATTTCAAAGGCCAGGTACCGCGCACGCTTGCTGAGCTCACTACCGTTCCTGGAGCGGCGCGCAAGACGGCCAGCGTGGTGCTCGGCGTGGCCTACGGACTGGCCGAGGGCATCGTGGTCGATACGCACGTGCTGCGCCTCTCAAAGCGCTTGAGCCTTACGGAGGCCACGGAACCAAAGAAGGTCGAGCAAGACCTGATGCAGATCATCCCCAAAGACCACTGGATTCAGTTTTCGCACGAGTTGATTCATCACGGACGACAGGTCTGCATCGCGCGCAAACCGCGCTGCGTGGAGTGCACACTGGAGACGCTCTGCCACTCGGCAGACAAGACGTGGAGCAGCTGGTGAAGAAAGCAGCGATAAAGCGGTCAGCGAGAAGCTGGTCAGCGAAAAAGCGGTTAGGGTGATGCAAAGGTGGATAATACCGCCGCTACCAAGCCTGGCAAATCATGTGGATCCGCCTCAGCTGAAGGCTCCCACCTGTGGTCTTGGAGTGTTTGACTGGTGATCGGTCCGATGGAGATCGCTTTTATCTCTGTCGGGACATGGTCAATTCCGGCGCTCTGCAGCAGCAGAAAGAAATTCGTGACCGTCGACGAACTGGTGAAGGTTACTGCGTGCGGGAGGTTCTGTGCAGAAGCAAACAATTCCGCGATCAGCTTTGCCGAGGATTCAGGGATCACGGTGCGATAGGCATCGACGATGTCGACATGTGCTCCGCGGGCGGCCAGAGTCTCAGGAATGATGTCCCGGGCGATGGCTGCGCGAGCCAGCAGCACATTTGATCCGAAAAGTTGATCCCCTAACGCGGCCAGCAGACACTCGGCCACATATTCTTTTGGAGTGACGCCTACAGTGATTCCCAGCTCCTGTAGAGCGTGGGTGGTGCCTGAGCCGACGGCCGCGATTTTTAGATGAGCAAAATTGTTCGCGGAAAGATGTAGTGTCTGCATACGCTCGCGCAACGCACGAACAGTATTTGTGCTGGTCACGATCATCCACTGATATTGCGTGAGGCTGCGCAAAGCAGTATCGAAGGGCTCGAACGACTCTGGCGGCAGAATCTCAATCGCCGGAATTTCGATAATCTCAGCGCCCAGAGCTTCCAGCTGCGAAGTAAGCTGTCCGGCCTGATGGCGGGCGCGCGTGACCAGAATCCGCTTCCCGGCCAGCGGCAGTTTTTGATTCACGGCCTGGCGATACCGGTCTCGAGCTGCGCTGGTTCCGTCAAGGCAAGGATCTGGCCCGCGCCCTGCCTGACCAGATGAGTCGCCAGCTTTCGTCCGAGCGCTGCGGGGTCTTCGTCATGCCGGCAATCCAGCTCGGCACGTAAGATGCTTGCGCCATCCGGCGAAGCGACAACGCCGAGAATGTTGAATCCATTCGGTCTTGGCCAGCAGTGAACTCCAATGGGTACCTGGCAGCCGCCACCCAGTTCGGACAGCGTCTCCCGCTCCGCGGTGACCGCAAAGCGTGTTGCGGAGTCGTCGAGGAAAGCCAGAGCTTCGATGGTTGTGCGGTCGTCGGAGCGGGTTTCGATGGCCAGCGCGCCCTGCCCCGGAGCTGGGCAGAGCACCAGCGCGGGAAAGCGCTCACGCAGGTGCTCGGTACGCTCCAGGCGTTCCAGTCCGGCAGAGGCGAGAATGATCGCGTCCACCTGTCCTTCACCGAGCTTGCGCAGCCGTGTATCCACGTTGCCGCGAAACTCGACGTATTCAAGATCCCTGCGCTGAGCGCGAAGCTGCGACTGGCGGCGCAGGCTGCTGGTGCCCACGCGAGCCCCTTGCGGCAGCGAAGCGAAGGTCTCGTAGTTCACGGACACAAATGCGTCGCTTGGATCGACGCGTTGAGGAATAGCCGCGATGGTGAAAGCCTCGAGGAGGATTGTGGGCAGATCTTTGAGGCTGTGCACGGCAAGATCGATGCGTTTATCGGCGAGGGCCTCTTCGATTTCCTTGGTGAACATGCCCTTCGATCCCACTTGCGCGAAGGTGAGGTGCTGCATGGCATCGCCGGTGGTGCGGATGATCTCGATCGAAACTTCGTGTCCGCGGGCGCGGAGCTTGCCGGCAATGTGATTGGCCTGCCACAAGGCCAGCTGCGAACCGCGTGAGCCTATGTTCAGGGTACGGGGCACGGTGTTCAGGGAGTAGGAATCAGTCATTCTCTTCCCCGAACGAATGCGGCTGGCCGGTGTCTCGATGGTGAGAAGGCGGATCAACGCCCAAATCCGCTTTGGCGGAATGGACTGTGCCGTGCGGTCCTTCGATGCTCGGTCCGATCTGAAAGGCGGCGCGGATGGCGTCGATGGCCACCGTATCGCCTTCCTGAGCAGCGTTCTTGAGAGCCTGCAAGGGATGATGCAGAAACTTGTTCACCAGCCCACGCGTGACGGCTTCGACGGCGGTCATCTGCTCGGGTGTCAGCGACTGCAGGCGCGATTGCGCGCGCCGCAGCTCGGCCTTACGCATCTCTTCCGCGTAGGTCTGGAGGTTCACCAGAGTGGGCACCACATCGAGAGATTGCAGACGGCGCTGGTAACGTTCGATCTCCTGTTCCAGAATGGCCTCGGCACGCTCGGCTTCGATCGAGCGATTGGAGATATTGCCTGCAGCCACCGACTGCAGATCATCGATGTCGTAGAGAAAGATGCCATCGAGCCGGTTGATCTCGGGATCGACATCGCGCGGCACAGCGATGTCGATGAAGATCATGGGCCGATTGCGGCGGCGCTGGAGAAACTGCTGCGCATGCGGAGCGCGAAAGAGAAATTCAGGCGAGCCGGTCGAGGTAATGAGAATGTCGGCTTCATCGCCGCGCGCATAGAGGTCGTCGAAGCGGACAACATGTCCCTGAAACTTCTGTGCCAGCCGCACAGCTCGTTCATGGGTACGATTGGAGATGAGCAGCGATCCTGCGCCCTGCTGCATCAAGTGACGTGCGGCAAGCTCGCTCATCTTGCCCGCACCTACCAGCAACACGCGCTTGCCTTCGAGGGAGCCGAAGATTTTGCGGGCCAGATCGACGGCGACAGATGCGATCGAGACAGATGACGCACCAATCTGCGTCTCGGTGCGAACCTTCTTGGCGGCGGAGAACGCGCCCTGCAGCAGTCGCTCCAGGCCGCTGCCGACTGCTCCTACGGAGCGCGCAGCCGTGTAAGACTCCTTCACCTGGCCGAGAATCTGCGGCTCACCCACCACCATCGAATCGAGGCTGGCTGCAACACGGAAGAGATGGCGGACGGCCTCCGTTTCGCGATGATGATAGAGATGCGGCTGCAGCGACACCGCATCGACGGCATAACGCTGATCGAGATAAGCGGCCAGCTCCGGCTCTCCCCCCTCGTAGCAGACAAGCAATTCCACGCGATTGCAGGTAGAGAGAATCATACCCTCGCGAATGCCGGCATGGCCGAGCAGCGAGCGCGTCTCTTCGGCGAGGCGCTCTGGGGCAATGGCCAGACGTTCCCGCAACTCAACGGGCGCGGTTTTATGGTTCAGTCCTGTGAGCAATATCTTCATGGCGCGCTGAACCTGTGCACGGTACTAAATAGATTCGCCGCCCACACGCAAAGCATCATGAGAAAGACGACTGATGACAAATATACTGCCCGGCGCCCGCGCAGACCGGTGCTGCGGCGGACGAAAAGCATGACTACATACAGCCCCCACATCACGAAGGAGAGCCAAATTTTAGGATCGGCAAAATACGCCGCGCCGACACTCTCCTGGGCGATCAATGAGCCGGCGAAAAGACCGATCGTCATGCCGCAGAAGCCTAATACCAAAGTGGTTTGCGCAATCTGATCCATGGTATCGAGAGGCGGTAGCCAGTTCAGAAATCCGGGCGAGTGTCTAGTTTTGAGACGGCGTTCCTGCAGCAGGTAAAGAGTACTGGCAATGAGGCTGAAGATGAGCGCCGCATACGCCAGGAGCAGAGCCGAGATATGAAGAAACAGCCAGCCGCTGCGGATGACCGGTGATGAAAAAGTGTACTTGTCCGGGCCCAGAGCGGGAACCACCACCAGCAGAAATGCGAGAGGCAAGGCAAAAATGCCGAATGAAAGCGTCCGGTAGCGGAAAGCAATCAACAGGAAGACGGTGGAGATGAGCAGGGCCAGCATCGACTGAACCTCGTGCATGCCGACCGGCATCCAGCGATGTTCCAGGACCAGCGTCTCTGCGGTAGAGACGACGTGAGAAAACCAGGCCAATCCCGCCAGCGGAAGACACCCTTTTCTCCACCGCGGCCGGTCTCCGAAGACAGCGGCAAATACCGACACCGAGGCCAATCCATAGAGAATCGCCGCTACTCGGAGCCAGAAAAGAAACATAGATGCGTGAACCGGAGGTGATCCTTCAGTATAGCTGTCGCGAGCCCTGGCCCGGCATGTCAACTGTCACCGGAATGTCATCTTTCCGGAGTGATGTGCCCAACAATGCAGCCGGAAAACTTTGACGAGGCGCCAAGTTCCGCGATAACCACACCCCGAACTCCCGTCCGCAAGGCATCATATTTTCCGTGGAGCCAAAAGGTTCAACATTGGAGGAAAAGCATGGACTATCGCGTGAAGCCAGGTGAATTGCAGGAAGACCAGGTGAGCTCATATCTGGAGAGCCAGTCGGCGAGATTGCCCTCAAGCTTCTATCTCGGAGCAGCCCTCGCTTCCATGGCGGCGTCATTGGCGCTCAAGGCCGCCGGAAAAGACAATTACGCTCTCTTCATCGGACAATGGGCAGCCCCATTTCTCATTATTGGAACGTATAACAAGATGGTGAAGCAGCATGGTAGCGATCAGACCGCGAAGCCGGGAATCGCCGCTTAAGTAGACTCTTCCACATCCGGACTACACGCCAGCATGTCCTTCACGATATGCTGGCCTTTCCGTGTCCGATTTCTCCACACCTAAAGACGATACAGCGCAAACGCCCCTGATGCGCCAGTATTGGGCAGCCAAGCGCCAGAATCCCGATGCGCTGCTGTTCTTTCGTATGGGCGATTTCTACGAGCTCTTCTACGAGGATGCAAAGGTCGCTTCGCGCGAGCTGCAGATCACGCTTACCGCGCGCGACAAAGAAAAAACGCAGCCCATGTGCGGCATGCCCTACCACTCGGCCGAGAGCTATATCACTAGGCTGCTGCGCAAGGGCTATCGCATCGCCATCTGCGAGCAGATGGAAGATCCAAAGCTGACCAAAAAGATCGTGCGCCGCGATGTGATTCGCGTGCTCACTCCGGGGACGGCCATGGATCCGGCGCTGGGATCGAGCGAGAACAACTACCTGGCTGCGGTCCATGCTGGGGGAAATACGGTGGGGCTCGCCTATCTCGATCTCTCGACGGGTGATTTTCGCGCAACGGAGTTCCAGGGACCGAATGCGATGGCACTGTGCGCCGACGAGCTCGAAAAACTGGCGCCAAGCGAGGTGCTGGCCAGCGCGGGCAATCCTCTGCTGAGCGAGAGCAAAGAGTTGGCTGAGGCGCTGGCGCGAGCACGAACCAAAACCAGCGTCGATGACTGGGCGTTTAACGCTGATTATTCGATTCCGCTGCTGGAGCGGCAGTTAGGCGCGGCATCACTGGAAGGCTTCGGGCTGGCGCAGCACCGCGCTGCCGCGGTCGCGGCCGCTGTCATCATTCACTACGTAAGGCAGACGCAGCAGAACGATGTCGGCCACGTCGACGCGATCCGCTATTACGAGCGCAGCCAGCACATGCACCTGGACCAGGTGACGGTGCGCAACCTGGAATTAGTTGAACCCATCTTTACCGACGCCGGTTCCGACGCGACGCTCTTCCGTACGCTCGACAGCCTGATGACTCCGATGGGCAAGCGTCTGCTGCGCAGTTCGATCCTGCGCCCGTTGATCGATGCCAATGAGATTCAGAAGCGATACGATGCGGTCGGCGAAGCCCGGCAGAACCTCATCCAGCGCGAACAGTTACGGCGTGGCCTGAGCGGCATTCTCGATCTGGAACGGCTGCTGGCGCGCATCTCGCTTGATAGCGCGGGGCCACGCGACGTGCTGGCCATAGCCGCGTCGCTCAAGCATCTGCCACAGCTCAAATCAGACACGGCGGTGCTGAGCTCAGATCTCTGGAAAGCCGCACACGATCGCCTTGATCCTGTTGAAGATCTCTGCGCGACGATCACGCGAACGTTGATCGCGGAGCCGCCATTGACGCTGGCCGACGGCGGCGTAGTTGCGGCAGGTGTGCATCAAGAGCTGGACGATCTGCGCGGTATCAGCCACAGCGGACGCTCCTCAATTGCCGCGATCGAGGAGCGCGAGCGCCAGCGCACCGGGATTCAATCGCTCAAAGTGCGCTTCAACTCCGTCTTCGGCTATTACATCGAGATCACCAAGTCCAATCTTGCGAATGTGCCGCCGGACTATGAGCGCAAACAGACGCTGGTGAACGCCGAGCGCTTCACTACGCCTGAGCTGAAGAACTACGAGACCAAGGTTCTGACCGCCCACGAGCGCTCGATCGAGATCGAAAAGCAGATTTTCGCCGAGCTGCGGCGGCAACTCATGGACAATGCCGGACGCATCCGGAAGAGCAGCACAGTGGTTGCTGAAATCGATCTGCTGGCGAACTTCGCGCATCTTGCGTCGCTGCGCAACTACACGCAGCCGCTGCTTGAATCATCTTCGGTGCTCGAGATTGTGGCCGGGCGTCATCCGGTAATCGAACGGCTGATGGAGGATGCCGGCGAAGGCCGCTTTGTTCCCAATCACCTTTATCTCGATGCCGAGGGGCCGAGCCTGTTGCTGCTCACCGGTCCGAACATGGGTGGCAAGTCGACATACCTGAGGCAGGCGGCGCTGCTCGCCATCATGGCGCAGATCGGCTGCTTCGTTCCTGCCGAGCGCATGCGCTACGGCATCGTCGATCGCGTGTATACCCGCATTGGCGCCAGCGACAACGTGGCGCGCGGCCGCTCCACCTTCATGGTGGAAATGATGGAGACGGCGACCATTCTGAACACAGCCACGCCTCAGTCGTTGATCCTTCTGGACGAGATGGGCCGAGGTACCTCAACCTTCGACGGCCTCGCCCTGGCATGGGCGACAGTTGAATTTCTTCACGCGCGTGTGGGTGCACGCACACTGTTTGCGACTCACTATCACGAGCTCACCATCCTTGCCGAGCAGCTTTCGAAGCTCAAAAATCTGCGCGTGGCGGTGAAGGAATCGTCGCACGGCATTGTCTTTCTACACTCCATTGAAGAAGGGGCGGCCAACAAGAGCTATGGCATCGATGTAGCGCGGCTCGCTGGCCTGCCGCCGCAGGTGATTCAGCGCGCACGGCAGGTGCTCAAGCAGCACGAGCGAGCGGAGCGCCTGAATGTGGCTGCCGAAGCCGAGGCCCCATTGCAGATGACCATGTTCACTCCGCTCTCGCAGCGCGTCATCGACAGGCTGAACGAGACCGATATCAACTCGCTCACTCCGCTGCAGGCATTGAACCTGCTCGAGGAGCTGAAGACCGAAATCAAGGCGGGCCAGACAGGAGCGGCGAAGGCATGAACCTACGCCAGCAGGTCGGACAGCTCATCGTTGCGGGGCTCGAAGGATTCGAGCTGACATCGATCGAGCGCGCGTGGCTAAAACTGATTCAGCCGAGCGGCGTCATTCTCTTCCGCAGAAATATTGAAGAAGCGGGGCAGACGATCAACCTGCTCCGCGAGATTGCTGGCATAACATCCGTGCCACAGTTTCGCTGCATCGATCTCGAAGGCGGCCTCGTCGATCGTCTGCGCGACCTGATTGCCCCTATGCCGTCGCCGGCGCAGATCTTCGCAACCGGCAAGCGCGCAAACTATATAAAGCATGGCCGCCTGATCGGACAGGAAGCACGAACTCTCGGTTTCAACATTACCTTTGCACCGGTGCTGGACCTCGCGCTTCCCATTTCATCCTCCGTCATGCAGAGCCGCGTGGTATCGCCAGATGCACATGACGTGATCGCCTATGCCGAGGGCTTTCTCGATGGGCTGGCGCGCGAGCATATACTCAGCTGCGGCAAGCACTTTCCTGGTCTCGGCGGCGGCACGCTCGATTCACATCATGCGATGCCTGCGATCGAACGTAGCTGGGATGAGCTTTGGAACAACGATCTCTTGGTGTATCGCGCGCTTTCTCCACGACTGCCAATGGTGATGGTGGCGCACGCGGCCTATCCCCTGGTTAAAGACAAGAAGCCGGCGTCGATCTCGCCCTATTGGATATCGGACGTGCTCCGCAAGAAGATTGGATTTAAAGGCATCGTCATTTCCGACGACATGGAGATGGGGGGCATTCTGACCCAGGCATCCATTGAAGAAGCAGCAGTGCATGCTATCGCGGCGGGAACAGACATCATCGAGATTTGCAAAGACCCTTCGCTGGTGCTGCGCGCCTATGAAGCTCTCCTTGCTGAGGCTGAGCGATCGGCGTCCTTCCGTAAGCGCGTTGAGACCAGCTGCCGTCGCGTGCTTGCGAATAAGAGGCTTTATCTGACCACCGCACTGCCTCGCATACCGTCGAGCAGCGCAATCTCAAAGCTGCGTGCTACCGTCGAACGTTTTGCGGAAGAGGTGACGGCATGAAGAAAAGCATGATCGTCGCTGGAGTGATGAGCGGCACCTCGGCGGACGGCATCGACGTTGCGCTGGTGAAAATCTCCGCTTCGGCGAGCCAGCCGAAACTGAAGCTGCTTGCGCACCATGCCGTTTCTTATCCCAGAACTTTGCGCGCAGCTGTTCTGGCCGCGATGAATGCGCAGCGGACTTCGACCGCGGAGCTGGCGCGATTGAACTGGAGGCTCGGCATCGCTTATGCCGAGGCTGTAACTGATACGGTTACAAAATACAATATCCGGCCCGACCTGGTCGGCTGCCACGGGCAGACCATCTATCACCAGGGAACGCCCGAGATATATGCCGGACGCTCAGTGGCCTGCACGTGGCAACTCGGAGAACCAGCGCTGATGGCAGCCAAGCTCGGTGTTCCTGTGGTTTCGAATTTTCGGCCTGCGGATATGGCGGAAGGTGGACAAGGCGCTCCGCTGGTTCCCTTTCTAGACTTCGTTCTCTTCGCGCATCCCAGACACGTACGCGTGCTGCAAAACATCGGCGGGATCGGCAACCTGACCTTCATCCCCGCGGGCGCAAAGTCCGATCAGCTGATTGCCTTCGATACCGGGCCGGGCAACATGGTCATTGACGCGCTGATGGAGCGGCTTTTCCAGAAACGGTTTGACCGCAATGGGAGCATCGCGAAACGCGGCCGCGTACTGCCCCGTGTGATTGAGGAGGTCTTGCGCGATCCGTATTTTGCCGCAGCTCCACCCAAGTCGGCGGGGCGTGAAGAATTCGGTGCAGAATTCAGCAAGCGTCTGCTCACGCGGTGCAGGAAAGAGAGTAAGCAGCCGGAAGATGCAATCGCCACAGCCACAGCGCTTACAGCTGAGACCATCGCCGACTCGTATCGTCGATTCATTCGACCGGGCTCGGCACGGTCCACTGTCGACTACATCCTCTCCGGCGGCGGCGCGCGCAATGCGACGCTGGTCGCCATGCTGCGCGAACGGCTGGAGCCGCTGGGCTGCAAGGTCTCGTTGATCGATGAGGCAGGGATGCCATCGCAGGCCAAAGAGGCCGTGGCCTTCGCGCTCCTGGCCTGGCAAACATGGCATCGTCTGCCGTCGAATGTGCCCAGTGCTACCGGCGCACAGCGGCCAGCGATACTGGGTGAAATCAGCTATGTCTAGCAGACTGGCGAGCGCGCTCATCGCCTCTCTTCTGCTAACGGGTCTTAGCGCTTGCTCGCGGTCAGCCACGCAAAGCGGCACTGTGACGATGCTCATCGAGAGCAGTCCCACCAACCTCGATCCACGCATCGGCACCGATGCACAATCGGAGCGCATCGATCCGCTCATCTTTGATTCTCTGGTTGAACGCAACGACCATTTCGGGCTTGATCCGTGGCTGGCCGAGCGCTGGGAGACTCCCGATCCGCTGACCTATGTTTTTCATCTGCGCAGCGGAGTGCAATTTCAAAATAACCAGCCGCTCACTTCGCGCGACGTGAAATGGACGCTTGACTCCATCCTCAATGGCACGATCGTGACCATCAAGTCAGGATCCTACAGGACGATTCAGAGCGTCGATGCACCGGATGCTGCGACCGTCGTGATCCACATGAAGAAGCCCGATCCGGCGCTCATCTGGAATCTTTGCGACGGCGCATTTGGCGTCGTTCCCTACGGCAGCGGACGAGACTTCTGGCGTCACCCCATCGGCAGCGGGGCATTCCGCTTTGTGAGCCAGGAAGTTGATAAGGAAGTCGTCATCGAACGATCGCAAAATTACTGGGGACCAGCACCGAAGATCGCGCGCATCCGTTTTGCGGTCGTTCCAGATGCTACGACGCGCGCCCTCGAACTCGAAAAGGGCTCAGCGGACGTGCTGGTCAACGCCCTGTCACCAGACATGGTATTCGCGCTGCGGAAAAAATCGAATCTGGCGGTCGAAGACGGACCGGGAACTATCCTCAATTACGTTGTCTTCAACGTGCGCGACCCGCTTTTGAAAGATGCGCGAGTGCGCAGAGCCATCGCTCTGGCTATTAACCGGCCCATGATTATCCAGTCTCTGCTGCGCGGTCTGGCACGCGAAGCCGACAGCATTCTACCTCCCGAGCAGCCGCTCTATTGGAGCGCAAAGAATGACGCGACGCGGATTACTTTCGATCCCGCAGCCGCGAATTCCCTTCTCGATGCCGCGGGACACCGGCGCGGAGCGGATGGAATCCGGTTTCACCTCGGCATGAAAACGTCCACCGATGAGACGACACGCCTGCTCTCAGTGATTATGCAACAGCAACTGGCACAAATAGGTGTCGCGCTGGATCTACGCAGTTACGAGTTCGCAACTTTTTATGCCGATCTGACCAAAGGCGCGTTCCAGCTTGCTCCCTCGCGCTGGATCGGCGGCAACGAGCAGCCAGATATCTTTCACTACGCGTACTCCGCCTCCAGCTTTCCTCCACATGGCGGAAACCGCGGCTTCTATTCAAGCCCCGAATTGGACCGACTGCTCGACGATGCTTCTGCCAGCACCGACGCGAAACGCCAGCATGACGACTACGTGCAGGTGCAGCAGATTCTGGCCCGGGACTTGCCTTCCATCAATCTCTGGTATCTGGACACAGTTGTGGTTCATTCGCGCCTGCTTGAAAACGTAAAAACATCGCCATCCGGGAATTTCGAATTCCTCAGAACGGCGACGCTCTCAACCGCAAAATAAATCCGGCTACTGCGCCCGCACCGTTATCGCGGTACCGCTATAGTCGACGGTCTTGTCCGGGCTCCCCGTCACGGCCGGACCCGCTCCATGAGCCTCTCCTACAAAAACGATATGAAACGTGCGCTTCTCTGGCATGCCCGGATAACTTCCAGACCGTCCGCCGATGGTGAGGGTCTGCGACGCATCGTTCCATTCAAGAGGCACCAGCGCCCTCTCACCCTTCTCGTAGTTGTAAGTGTCGCCCGCATCCTCATACAGATCGAAGTGCGTATCAGCGCCACGATAGATGCGAATTTCCAAAGGCGCATCCGGTTTCTCACCGGCGTATTCAATCTCCGGGCCAAGCGGCAGAATCGAACCCGCCTTCACATAGAGCGGAATACGATCCAGCGGCGCTGCCGCATCCAGGCGCTGGTCGCCCTGCGTCTCCTTGCCGGTCCAGAAGTCGTACCAGCGCGGCGCAGGTGGCAGATATATATCCCGCTCCTTCGCGCCCTCCAGCGTGACGGGGCTCACCAGAATCGATGGCCCAAACATGAACTCATCGCCGATATTCCACACCTTCTCATTGGTGCGCCAATCCATTACCAGCGGCCGCATGATGGTCGCATCATCGCTCGTGACCTTCCATGCCAGCGAATAGATGTAGGGCAGCATGCGGTAGCGGAGCTTGTCATAGCTCACGAGTATCGGTGTCACATTGCCGTAGCTGAAGACCTCATTTTCTTCGTTGGCACGATGTCCATGTGTGCGAAAGATCGGGCAGAAAACACCGAACTCATACCAGCGTGCGTAGAGCTCCTGATAGCTGGGATCATGCGTGTCACGTGCATAGGGTGGTCCATATCCGGCAATATCTGTGGTCCAGTAAGGCATACCGGAGAGCGCGAAGTTCAACCCGGCGGGCACCTGCCGCGTGAAGGCGTGGAAGGTGCTGAATACATCGCCCGACCATGTAGTTGCCGCGTAACGCTGATCGCCCGCAAATCCTGAACGGGTGAGGATGAACAACCGCTTCTTGTCCGTCGACTCGCGCCAATGCGTGTAGATGTTGCCGGTGTGCATCAGCGGAAAAACGTTGGTATAAAGTGCGCCGTTGCCGATGAATAGCTTTTTGTCGAAGAGGCTGGCGTCGCTCTCTCCACCGTGCGCGTAGGCCTTCTCCGGCTCCGAGCTGTCCAGCCAGAAGCCATCCCAACCCTGGGCCGCTAACTTGCCCAGCAGGTTATCCCAATAGAATTTTCCTGCGGCGGGATTCGTGGCATCGTAATCCGTCGTATCCGGAATCGTCAGCCCCTTGGCCTTCATCTCCTGCCAGTTCTTCGAGAGCGGGTCGAACATCGCCCAGACTGAAATCATCGCGTGCACATGTTCGTCGTGCAGCTTCTTGAGTGTTGCCGGGACGTCAGGATACGCATCGGCGCGATATTCCGGATCGCCCTGATGCACCCACCAGTACCAGTCCTGAACGATGTTATCCAGCGGGACGTGCGCGTCTCGATATTCGCCGGCAATCTTCAAAAGCTCATCCGAGCTCTTATAGCGATCCTTTGATTGCCAGAAGCCGTAAGCCCACTGGCCATAGAGGGGCGCATGGCCAGTCATCTCGCGATACTGGTGGATAATCTGATCGAACTCCGGACCATAGATGAAGTAGTAGTCGATGGCGTGCGAGGCATTCGACGAAAATTTGAATTCTGAAGGAAAGCGATTGTCGAAATAAGAGAGTGCGGAGCTATTCCAGAAAATGCCGTAACCCTGCGTGGAAACCATCAAGGGGATCGTCACATCGGTGTTGGCCTGCGCCAGCTCCAGCGTGCCGCCGCGATAGTTGAACATGCCGTTCTGATGCTGTCCCAGCCCGTAAATGCCCTCCTGCACCTTGGGATAAAACTGGTCCTTCACCGCGTACAACTGCTCACCATTCACTTCGGTCTTCGTGTATCGCCGCGGTGCATCCTGAAACTCCTGCAGGATGCTATGGCCTTCTTCATCCCGGAATTCGAGATTGCCCCAGTCGAGCGAGATCGACACCTTGATCGCGCCGGTATCGAGCGTCGCCGTTAACGGGCTCCACAGTCTGTCCTGCACGGGAGCGGCCGGCAGCTCCTTGGGCATGGTCAGGGTAAATTTGGCCGGTGTGCAGGGCTGAATCAGCCATGGCTGCTTGGGTGTCGCGTCCGCCGCGCTCCCGTCGGGACTGGCAACAACATGGATCAAAGTCGGGCTGCAGACGGTGAGATGAACCACGTCTGACGGCGTCTTAACCGTCACACCATCAGCTTCCTGCGTCACTGTGACTGGAAGCTGTGCATAAACCGGAAGATTGAGAACGCCGAAGGCCAGCGCCAAGATCAATGCTTTCATCCGCATCATTTTCTGCCAACTTAATCGATTTTCTACGTCTGGGGAATTCTAATCGGAAATGGCCAGCGAGTCCCGCAAGCGAATATTTGCAGACGAGTCACCGGCACGAGAACCCGACAGAATGGAAGCCAATGAGCATTCATGGAGCGCCGGAACTCCCGAATTCCGGCGAATCCTAAGGTACAGCTAGACCCGGCTCCATAAATGCGTTCACACGCGCATCATGTCTTCGCTTACTCGCGATCTAGCAGCGCACGATCTTGTCGGAAGAGATCCCCTTGGTCGCGTTGCGGGTGTCCACGATTAGCCTGGCTTCCTTCACGATGCGCGGATAGTCGTAGTCGGAGTGGTCGGTGACGATCAGCACGCAATCGTATTGGCCGAGATCGTCGAGCGGCGCACAATGCATGTCGAGGTGATAATGGCGTCCCTGCCCGACATAGGGAAAGAAAGGATCGTTGTAAGAGACGATCGCGCCGCGCTGACGGAGCAGCTCGATGATGGTCAGCGATGGCGACTCGCGCAGGTCGTCAACATCGCGCTTGTACGCCATGCCCAGCACCAGCACTTTGGAATTCTTGAGAGCCTTCTCGCGTTCGTTGAGAGCAGCGGTCGTCTGCTCGATTACGTAATACGGCATGGCGGTGTTGACCTCGCCCGCCAGCTCGATGAAACGGGTGCGGAAGTCGAACTGCTTGGCCTTCCATGAGAGATAAAACGGATCGATGGGGATGCAGTGCCCGCCCAGACCGGGTCCGGGGTAGAACGCCTGAAAGCCGAAGGGCTTCGTCTTGGCCGCGTCGATCACTTCGAAGATATCGATGTCCATCCGCTGGCAGAGCTGTTTCAATTCGTTTACCAGCGCGATGTTAACGCAGCGGTAGATGTTCTCGAGCAGCTTGGTCATCTCCGCAGTAGCAGGCGTGGAGACCGGAATCGTCCGATTGAAGATGGTCGAGTAAACAGCCGAAGCCAGTTCCAGAGCCACCGGGCCGGCGCCGCCGATCACTTTGGGCAGGTCGCGCCGCGCGACCGTGTCGTTGCCGGGATCTTCGCGCTCTGGCGAGAACGCTACATAGAAACCGGCCGTCCCGGCATCGCGTGCCACCTTCAGATCGCAACAGTTATTGCTTTCCAGGATTGGGATCAGCACCTCTTCCGTTGTGCCCGGGTAGGTGGTGCTCTCGAGGATGATGAGCTGGCCTTCGCGAAGATGCGGTGCAATCGCCTCTGCTGTGTTCCGGATGTAGCTCAGGTCTGGCTCGTGAAACTCGGTGAGCGGCGTGGGCACACAGATGATCACCACATCCATTTGTGCGATCTCCGCATACTGTGCGGTTGCGCGAAAACCGCTGCGCTGCGCCGCCTGAATTTCGGTTGCGGGGATGCGAACGATGTAGGATTCGCCGCCATTCAGCGCCGTCACCTTTTTCTCGTCCACATCGAAGCCGGTTACGGCAAAGCGCTCTTCGCTGAAGAGAAGAGTGAGCGGCAGCCCCACATAACCAAGGCCGATGATTCCAATTCGGGCAGTTCGGTCAGATAGCCGCCGAAGCAGTGCTTCGCTTTGAGATTTCTTCACCAACATCGTTTATCCAATCCTCCCATTTCTGCCCATCCTCCATGATATCGAATACTGCAGAGGCAATGGTCGATTGCAGCGGGTTGTTTTACCGTGCAGCTCAGGCGGGCGAGCTGTGGCCGGTGCACTGCAGCACGCCGAGAAACTTGCTCCATGGACCAACGGCCTCGCGATACTGGTGCGCCATGATCCTCGAAATCTGGTGCAGATGGGTCAGGTCGTGTGCGGCCCAGGTGGCGAGCAGCTCAGACAGCGTGACCGGGCCGAAGGCCGGATGTCTTCCCCGCCGGGCCAGGACTTCCGGCTGCAGGTTCCATGCCCGCAGTGTGGATAAGTTCTTCAGACGGAGATCGGTGAATTCATCCAGCAGCCCATCCAGCGACTTACCCTCCATCTCTCGCGCGTGGCCCGCGCGATCGAATGGGGCAAAGGTCTGAGTATCGCCGGATTGAAGAATCATCATGGCCCGTGAAATCCAATCGGTGCGCTCACCGTGAATCAGATGTCCAATCACATCGCACACGCACCAGGTGTTCTCACCTTCATTGCGCAGTGTCCATGAGTCGGGCAGGTCGCGCAGAAGCACATCGAGTGCGGTGGGCGTGCGGGTAAGAAGCGCGATTGTGTCTTGCAGATTATGTTCCATCATGCACCTGTGAGATATGACTGCGTCTGATTTTTATCCTATGCGCGTCGAGCTCTTTAATTAGCTGTTGCGGTTACAGACTGTTTGGTTGCCAATCGCGCCAACCGGGAGGCGACGGCAAAGTTCATGATGGCAAGTCCGCCGTCGGTGAGCAGGCTGGCCCAGGCCGCACCCAGCCAGCCGTGGCGCGGGATAAGGTACAGATTGAGCAGAAAATTGAAGAGCGCCGCCGTGGCCTGGCTGGACATCCGATAACGCTGCAGTCCAGCGCCGGTGAGCGATGCGCCGGCCATCTGGTGAATGCTGCGGAAGAATGGGATGAGGCAGAGCCAGCGGAGCGCAGAGGCGCTTTGCGCGAAATCAACGCCGACAACGTAGGGGATAAGCGGAGCCAGGAGGAACATAGCCGCCGCAGAGGCCAGACCCAGCCAGACCACTCTCTTCATCAGCGCCTTACCCAATGCGAAGGAGTGGGCAATGCCCTTGTTGCCCTGAACGAAGAATCGCGGCATCGCGGCATCGCGGATCGAAAAAATGGGGACGGTCGAAATCTCGACGACGCGATACGCCATGGCGTAAATGCCATTCGCCACATTCATGCCGTAGTGGCTGAGCATGGTCTTATCGATGTCGTTGTAGACCGATGAGGTCGACGTGGAGAAGGAGTATTGCAGGCCCTCCAGCACATGCTTGCGGATAAGGGCGGGCTGAAACTTTGGCAAGCCGAGCCGAACGATAACCGTGGCGGCAGCGATCATGGCTCCGGTAAAGGACACACACAGCGAGGCAATGATCCACTGCCGCGCGTTGGCATGGTGCAGCGTCGCCAGCATCACCGCCGCGGTGATGAGGCGCAGGAGGTTGGTCAGGAGATTCATCGCCGCCGTCACCCGCAGTTGTTCGAACGCCTGAAATATCCGGCCGGCAGAAGAAGCAATCTGATTGCAGAAACAGAGACTGAGGGCTGCGGGAAAGACGATGGCCGCACTTGCCGGATTCAAAACATGGCGCGCAACAAGATGCAGGATAAAGGCAAGGATGGTGCTCAGGGTGCAGACAAAGATCAGCACATTACCCCAGTAGACGCGAAATTTACTCCGGTCGGCGCTGACGTAGCGCAGAAGGACCGTATCCGACCCCATCGCGCTGTACTGGGCCACCAGCGAGACAAAGGAAAAAGCGCCTGCGTAGATACCATATTGCTTCGAGCCCAGCAGTCTGGCCAGCAGGATGAAATATACCGCCTGAGAGATGAAGCCGAGCCCCTGCCCCAGGAACATCCATCCGGCGTTCCTGGCCAGGCTGCTCGACTTCAATCTCTCAAATTTGCGCCGGAGATCAATCATGCCGCGACGATGCCGGAACACGCCTGGTCTGGACCATGCACCTATACTAGAGCGACTATTGAGGGGTACAGCAGGCACGAATGCCAGGACCACTGCGGACGGCATCACGAAGGGCATCAATCAATCACAACGCAGCAATCTCACTCCCCGTTTATGCGTGCCCAAGCGTGGCAAGGTAAGACTTGACACCGCTGCTGATGATCTGGATTCCGATGCACACCAAGATGAAAGACGACATGCGCATCACCACGATGGTGCCGGTTTTGCCAAGCAGCCGCTCCGCCTTGCGCGCGTAGCGGTAACAGATGTAAATGGACGCGCACACCAGCACGATGCCGACAATGGCCGGTATCAACACGCGCGGCGATATAAAGGCCAGATCGCCATGGCGATCGGACATAAGGTGCGCGCCCAGCGTAATGGCAACCGAGATCGAGCCCGGACCGACGGTGATGGGCAGCGTAAATGGATAGAAGGCATGATCGAGGATGTTTTCCCCGTCATCGCCATCAGAGCGGGTGCGCGAAGCATCGCGATTGAGCAGCGACCATCCCGTGACGGTCACGATCAGCCCTCCGCCAATCTGCACCGCATAGATGGAGATGCCAAAGAAGGACAGCACCTCTACGCCCCAGAGCAAAGAAACGATCAGCAGGATGGCGCTGAAGAGGGTGATTTTCTGCGCCAGCTTATTTTGCAGCGACTCCTCAACCTCGCCGATGAGGTTGACGAAGATCGCGGCACTACCCAGCGGGTTCACGATAGGAAAGAGAGCGGCCAGCACCAGAACGCTTTGCCGCACCAGATATGCAATGTCGAAGTGCCAGTTGAGCAATGCCGGGTCTCCACTGATTCTCAGGAATTGCCGGCAGAGCCGATTTCTTTCCGCTGATGAATCATGTCTTTCCCTTAAAGATACGAGAAACGGCGGGGAAGACTCGGCTTGTTTTGGCAAAATGCGGAAATGAAAAAGGCCCGCCGGTCAGCGGGCCTTTCATTTTGAAGAGACGCAGATTACGCTTGAGCGTGCTGCAGCACTTCTTCCCTTACCTGTTCGTCCTTCCGCTCGTCGGCGGGCGTGCTGGGCAGAGCCACTGCGAGCACGTCCTCGATGCGGCTGGCGTAGTGGATGGTGACGCCCGCTGTCTGCTCGGGCATCAGGTCCTCTTCCACGTTCTGCCGGTTATCGGCGGGAAGAATAACCGTCTCGACACCCGCGCGCTTCGCGGCAAGGAACTTCTCCTTGATGCCGCCTACCGGCAGCACATTTCCACTGAGCGTGATCTCGCCGGTCATCGCGGTAAGCGGACGCACCGGGCGATCAGTCATCAGCGAAACCAGAGCCGTAGCCATGGTCACGCCCGCAGAAGGACCGTCCTTCGGAATGGCTCCGGCCGGAACGTGGATATGAATATCCACATCCTTGGTGAAGTCTTCCGCCAGTCCGAGCGAGAGAGCATTCGAGCGTACCCAGGTCAGCGCGGCCTGCATCGACTCCTGCATCACCTCACCGATCTGGCCGGTCATGGTGAAGCCGCCCTTGCCTTTCATGCGGTTGGCTTCGATGAAGAGCACGTCGCCGCCAGCCGGCGTCCAGGCCAGTCCTACCGCAACCCCGGCGCGCTTGGTGCGCTCCGCGATCTCGGTATCGACCCGCACCTTGATGCCGCCCAGGAACTCCTGGATGATCTCCTTGGTGACGGTCAGCTTCTCGGTCTTGCCTTCAGCCATGCGCCGCGCCTGCTTGCGGCAGACAGTGCCGATGAGCTGCTCGAGCTTACGAACTCCCGCTTCGCGCGTGTAGTGGCGCACGATGTAGGAGACGGCCTCGATCGGAAAGTCAATGTTCTCCTCGGTGATGCCGTTCTCTTTCACCTGGCGCGGAATCAGATAGCGAAACGCGATGTGCGTCTTCTCCTCTTCCGTGTAGCCCTGCAGCTCGATGATCTCCATGCGGTCGAGCAACGGAGCCGGAATCGGATCCAGCTGATTCGCGGTGCAGATGAAAAGCACCTTCGACAGGTCGAAGGGCTGATCGAGATAGTTGTCGCGGAACGTGTTGTTCTGCTCCGGATCAAGAATCTCAAGCAGCGCCGATGACGGATCGCCGCGGAAGTCGCGCCCCAGCTTGTCGATCTCGTCCAGCATAAAGACAGGATCGTTGCTGCCGGCCCGGCGCAGGTTCTGGATAATCTGCCCCGGCAGTGCTCCGATATAGGTGCGGCGATGTCCACGCAGCTCGGCCTCGTCGTGCATGCCGCCCAGAGAGATGCGGCGGAAATTGCGATCGAGCGAGCGTGCGATCGAGCGCCCAAGCGAGGTCTTACCCACGCCTGGAGGTCCGACGAAGCAAAGAATTGGACCCTTCATGTCCGGCTTGAGCCGGCGCACCGCGAGGTAATCGAGGATGCGGTCTTTCACCTTCTTCAGGTCGTAATGATCCTCATCGAGGATCTCGCGCGCCTTGAGGATGTCCACTTCCTTGCCCGACGACTTGGCCCAAGGCAGAACCGCGAGCCACTCGATATAGTTGCGCGTGAGCGAGTAGTCGGCGGCCATGGGAGACATGCGTCCGAGGCGATTCAGTTCCTTCAGCGCCTCTTTCTTGGTCTCCTCCGGCATGCCGGCGGCCTCGATCTTCTCGCGCAGCTCTTCGATATCCTTCTGGCCCTCGTCCTGTTCGCCGAGCTCCTTCTGGATAGCTTTCATCTGCTCGCGCAGATAGTAGTCGCGCTGCGACTGCTGGACCTGATCCTGAACTTCGGACTGGATCTTGTTACGCAGCTGCTGGACTTCCAGCTCCTTGGCCAGATGCTTGTTGATCCGCTCCAGCCGGGCAGAGATGTCCGGCGTTTCGAGCAGCTCCTGCTTGTCGGTCGTGGCCAGAAACGGCAGCGACGAGGCGATGAAATCCACCAGCCGTCCTGGCTCGTCGATGTTCATGGCGATGGTCTGCAGCTCATCGGAGAGCGTAGGCGAGGAGGTGACGATCTGCTGAAACTGCGTCAGAACGTTGCGCTGCATGGCCTCGAGACCCGGCCCTTTGGTGGGCTGAACCTCGGGAATCACCTGCACCGCGGCAGTCATGAACGGTTCGATCTGTGCAAACGTGCCGAGCTTCACCCGCTCCGTGCCTTCGGTGAAGACGAAGAGACTCTGATTCGGCATTTTGACGACCTTGTGGATCGTCGCCAGCGTGCCATAGGCGTGCAGGTCGCTGGGTTGAGGAGAATCCAGCCGCGCGTCGCGCTGGGCGACGACCACGATGCTCTTTTCTTCCCCTAGAGAATTGATGAGTTGAATGGAACTTTCCCGCCCTACCGTAAGCGGCAAAACTGCGTGGGGAAACAAAACAGTGTCCCGTACAGGAAGGATAGGAAAGGACTTATCGCCCGAGCGCTCCTCACGTTGCTTTGGATCGCTGGGTTGAATTACGCTTAGAAAATCGCTGCCCATTGAGTGCCTTCTTGTCAAATAATTAGCTATTAGACTCTGCAACCTATAAAAAGGTCGCAACAACCTCATACGCGGCCCGAAGGTACTTTGTTTGGTCGAATTCTCTGGGGGTGCCTGGCCTGATTCCGCGATGGGGCGGCTATTTATCAGCCTGCGGGATTGCTTTTTGCTGCTTAGATGCGCTTCCGGCAGCGCAGGCTCGCTCGTACTCATGGACAATTTATCGGCAAGTCGCACCTCAAGAATCATGGCGAGGCCGAGATAGCGGGGAACGAACGGGGGATATTCACCCGTCGATGCGGCCGGCCCGGTAGCGCCCCAGCTCCTTCACCATGGAGCAGTGCACCGCGAGCAGCTCAAGTGCTTTATCCGCTGAATCGGAGGAGGATAGCTGGTAATCGGTATAAAAAACATACTGCCAGGGACGTCCGTGGACAGGGCGGGATTCGATTTTGGTCAGGTTCACGCCCTGATTGGCAAAGGCCTGCAGCGCGCCGACCAGAGTTCCCGGACGGTTTTCGACTCGGAAGGCCAGGCTCACTTTGTCCGCGTCGGGGGCGGTGATCGTCTCCTGTTTGCGCCGAATCAGGAAAAACCGGGTATAGTTCTCCGGATTGTCCTCGAGGTTCGGAGCCAGCACCTCGCCCCCATAGCAGGCAGCGGCCTGTGTACTGGCAATCGCCCCGGCAGAACGGTCACGCAACTCCATCATCTGCTTTACGCTGCCGGCGGTATCGTAAAAGGGCACGGGCTCGATACCGGCATGTTTTTCAAAAAACTGCCGGCACTGAGCCAGCGCAATGGGATGCGAATAGACGCGGGTGAGCCGTTCCAAAGCCGTTCCCGGCACCACGATCAGGTTGTGGTGAATGCCGAGCAGGGTCTCCCGCTCTACCGCGACGTCGTTGTCCAGCAACAGATCGTAGTGCTCGACCACCGAGCCGGCCAACGAGTTCTCGATGGGAATCGCCGCCGCGTCCACATCGCCGTCTACCAGCCGCCGGAAGACCTCAGAGGAATAGGAGCAGTGCAGAATGGTTGCTTCAGGAACGAACCGCAGAGCCGCTTCGTGACTAAATGATCCCGGCTCACCCTGAATTGCAATCTGCATTTGGCCTCGCTCCCGAATTTTTCATTGTACGGCAACCTAAACTCCGCGCCGCGCACCTTACCACACCGTAGACGTTATTGAGATAAAGCAAGCAAGAGGAGACGCACGATGCTTTGGACAATCTTTGTAATTCTTCTGGTTTTGTGGCTGGTAGGCTTGGTGAGCTTCCACGCAATTGGCGCATACATTCACATTCTGCTAGTGCTGGCGCTCGTTGTGCTCCTCATCCAGCTGATCAGCGGACGCCGGCCGATCGTCTAATCGTCTAGAAGAGTTGTCGCGGGCTCGACCGAGTCCGCGACCTAACGTCAACCCAAATGAACGTCAAACCGCAATACGGAGCAATCCACCATGAACAAAGACCAGGTAAGCGGGAAAGTAGACCAGGCAGTTGGCAAGGTGAAACAGAAAGTGGGAGAAGGCATCGGCAATCAGCACATGGCTAACCAGGGAGTCGCCGATCAGGTAAAGGGCGCAGTGAAAGAGACCTGGGGCAATGTGAAGGACGACGCCAGCAAGACCGCCGATCTGCACAAGCGCGAGAGCGAAGCCCACGCGAATCAGACTCGCGAAAATGTGAGCACCAAGGTTCAGGACATTAAGAAGAATGTGAACGACCGGATCGACGAGCACAAAGAGAAGATCGCAGAACGCCGTCCGGCTTAGTCAATCAGCGTCAGCCCACCCCGGAACGCAGGCCCGCGATAAATTCGCGGGCCTTTTCGCGTCCGCACTAGCGGCGGACGAGAAGGTCGGCGGCAACAAAAAGGAAATACACCACGGAGATCACGCCATTCATCGTGAAGAACGCGGCATTCAGACGCCGCAGGTCGCCGGGCGAAACGATCATGTGCTCGTACAGAAGCAACAGAGCTACGGCGGCGATTCCGATAAGCGCGTAGTTGCCAAGTGAAAACACATGCGCCAGCCACACCAGCAGGGCTAGCATGGCGACGTGCAGAAGTCGCGCCAGCCAGAAAGCAGCGGTGACACCGAGAGTGGAAGGCACGCTGAACAGGCCTTCACGGCGGTCATGCTCCACATCCTGACAGGAATAGAGCAGGTCAAAGCCTGCAACCCAGAACATGACGGCAACAGTGAGAATCACAATGCGCCAGTCGAGGCTGCCGCGGACGGCGATCCATGCCGCCGAAGGTGCGATGCCGAGTGCCAGGCCCAGCACCAGATGCGACCAGCGCGTGAAGCGCTTGGTGTAGGAGTATGCCAGCACGACCAGAAGCACCACCGGCGTGAGCAGCAGGGTGAGCCGGTTGAGCCGGCTCGCCGCGATCAGGAAGATAGCGATCATGACCAGCGTGAAGCCGCCGACGAAGCTGCGAGAGAGCAGTCCAGCGGGGATGGCGCGCGTGGCGGTGCGAGGATTGGTCGCGTCGATCGACGCGTCGGCCCAGCGATTGAACGCCATCGCCGCCGAGCGCACACTTACCATGCAGACGACGATCCAGAAGATCTGCGCCGCATGAGGAACTCCGCGCGCGGCCAGCATGGCTCCGGTAAGCGCGAAAGGCAGAGCGAAGATCGAGTGCTCCCACTTGATCATCTCCAGGGTCACACCGATGTTGCGAAAGAAAGCCATGCTTCAAGTTTAACCAAGGTTTGGGTCGGATGTGGTTCGGGCAGCTCTCCGCTAAGATTCGTGGACTGCTCAAGCTCTTGGCTGAAGAAAAAGGAGATCAGCTCCCAAAAGAGAAGCCCCCGCCATAGGACGAGGGCCTAAAGATGAAGCACCAGAATTACTTCTCCGGGCCGCTTCCGGCGACCTGCAGATTGTTGGTTACATGAAAGACGCCGGGGACAGCGTTGGCGCGAATGTTGGCCGCGTCCTTATCCGCCTGCGAATCCACCACGCCGTAGAGTGTGACATTGCCGTTCTGCACCGAGATGCGGATCGGCTTGCCTGGATCGATGGCGTATTTATTCAGCGAGGGGAAACCATACACCGCGCGGAAGACCTGGATACGGATGCGGTCGTCCATGGGTGAAACGGGATCTACCTGTATATCGTTGACTACGTCTTTTACGCCCTTGGTATTGGCCGCCACGGCCACGGCTGAGTCAGCGTCGACGGGCCCGTAAGCATGGCCCGACAGGGTAACTGCGCCATTCTGGACTTCAACTCCGATCGCATTGAAGGCTGTCGTTCCATACCCAACACGATCGTACTCGATAGCTTTTATCAATTTGTCGCGCAGCTCGGCATCGGAGACCTCGGGACCAGCAACTTCAATCTCGTTATCGACGCCTTTAACGCCCTTCACGCGATGAACGCGCTTATCGGCATCTTCTTTAGTGTCGAATACGTCCACCGTGCCGGTCAGTTTCACCACACCGCCCTGCACACCTACCTGTATGCCCTTGAACTTCGATTTGTTGAGCGCCTTATTCATCACTTCGGCGCGAAGATTGTTGTCATCTGTGGATTGGGCGATGGCCGCCGAATGACGTGAAATCGAGACAGAACCACCGAACAGCAACAATCCAATCGCCGCGGAAGCGATACTTAACCTTACATTTTTCATCGTTGTTTCCTCTCTATTCGGTTTGGGTTCTGAGTTCATGAACCCTGCGAATTCAATCGCGCACCGAATATATCTGATTCTGTGAAATTGAACTACAGCGCAATATTTCGTTCAGATGCATCGCCCCTTCAAATGGGACGCAGTCGTGCGTAAATTCGAACATTGCTTTTACATTTCTGTGTAATCAAGCCCTAAAAGTCAGGGTTTTATGCAGAGCTAGCGCAGGATCCTGATCCGCATACTACCCATCTCTGAGAACCCCAAAATAGAAGAAACGTTTCAACGGTAGCGGCGGCGTATTTTGAAGATCAGACTGAAGACGCCGGACTCATCGCGCACCGCAAGGATGGAGACATTTTCCGTGAGGTTGACCTGCCCCTGGATAAGCTGCTGCGCAGTGGAGTTCACGTTGGTGGCGTAGGTGAGTGTGGCGTTCTTCGAGACCTGCTGCTCGACGGTGATGCGGGCAGTCGAGTTTCCAATCCCACTGACGAATGTGGGATCGATCTTCACGCTGCCACCGCCAAAGAGCCTTTGAATGCGGCTGCTCACCGTGGCGTTCAGCGCGCCGCCAAGCAGCGTATCGGCCGTCGAGTTCACTCCCGCCTGCGTCTGCATATTCGAGTAGATCTGCTGCTCTTCCTGGGTACGCCCCAAGGCTAGCAGTGCGAAGATATCCGGCTCGGAGAGTGGCGGCTCGGAACGGAAGGTTGGAGCGAGCTTTGACGGCGTGCCGTTTAAACCGATGGTGATGTCGTAGTCTTCGACGCGGGCCGTCGCGCTCAGGTCGATTACCGGATCGATACGCAATGGATTGGTGAAATAGATGTCGCCATGCTGCAGCTCGTATTTCGTTCCCGCAAAGGTGGCGTTGCCTTCAGTGACGGAGATATGCCCCAGCACGGTTGGCTGCGCCAGCGTGCCGCGCACGCGCAGATCGACGTCGCCAGCCAGCTTGGCGTAGGAGTTCTGGAAATCGAGCTGCGGTGCAGAGACAATGTGGATATCCAGCCGCAGATGATTGGAAGGCGCATTGGGATCGGGTGGAAGCGAGACGTTTCCGCTCGCGGAGCTGAACGAAGCCAGATCGAGATCGGAACCGATGACAAACCGCGTAACCGTGACGTTGCCGCTCAGCAGCAACGACTGCTGCGTTCCCTGCAGCCGCATCTTCGCATCCGCCATAGAGCTGATGCCCTGCGGATAGCGGATGCGCACATCTTTTGCGGTTGCGTTGAGGTCCGCATAGAAGCCTTGCTGATACGTGACAAATCCACCCAGCTTGAGCTTGCCTCCGCCGCTGACCGCCGTAAGGTCTTTCACATCGAGACGATCCTGATCGAAGGCCAGTGTGCCGTTCATCTGGCTCAGGCCGTTGGGAAAGTCTTCAAGCGCAACATTCACGTTGGTAAATTTCACCTGCCCGGTAAGGTCGGGCCGGGTCATCGAGCCTTCCGCGTCCATGTTGAAGTCGACGTGCCCGGACGCAGTGAGATCGGTATCCAGCGTCTGCAACAGCTTCATATTTACCGATCCGTTGGCATGCAGATCCAGTTCCCGATCCTCATCGAAAATTCCTACCGATCCTTGTGCGCGAAGATCCGTGTCCTCGCCTGTGATGTGGAGCGGATCGAGATGCAAGCTCCCGTTGGACAGCACGGCATGCAGTTGTCCTTCGCTCTTTAATGGAATTCCTCCCAGCCCGACTTCGAATTGCGCCAGTGCCGCGTCGCCGCTCAGCCGGCGCGGATATTTGAGAGGACCTTTCAGCTTCACGTTGCCGGCTATGGTGGAGTGCACCTGCACTCCGCGCACCGCGAGTGATTCCAGGATGGGATCGACGTCCAGGCCGGTCAGAGTCAGTTGCGCCTGGGTCTGATAGTCGCCCGTCAGTTGCACCTGCCCCTGCGCCTGAATCGTGGCGTTGCTCATATGAGCATCCGCGTTCATCAAGAGAGTATGGCCCTGCGTGTGGGCACTGGCGTCCAGATAGCCCGTTGCTTTATTGTCGAAGTTCAATTGAGCAAGATGCAGATCCGCCTGCACGGCTGGCGACTGCAGGGTGCCGCTTCCCCGGGCATCGAACGTCAGTATTCCACCGAGCGAATGATCAGCATTCTTCAGGTGCTGAATATGAGCGAGATCGAAGCCCGATCCGTGCGCATTGAAGTGAACATTTTTGCTGCCGAGATCATAGCCGCCATCACCGGTGAGTTGTCCTCCATCTTGCAGGAAGACCAGATGGGTTGCGCCCACCTCCTCTCCGGAAAAACGAAGGTCGGCATTCAGGCTGTGATACGGTTCGCCGTAGATGGCACCGCCATTTACAGCGACATGGCCGCCGCCGCTCAGATTGTCGAGCTGCCCGTTGACGTTGGCCTGCAGATTCAATGTTCCACTCACAGGGAAATCCTGGCCGGCCATCAACAGCAGATCGCTCACCGCGGCGTCCTGAACCCCGACAGTTGCACTGATGGGCGACTCTTCATCGAAGGCATAGCGCCGCGGCGAAAGCTGATGCGCATGCAGCTGTCCTGAGATATGCACCGCGGTCTTTCCGCGCTGCAGCACGCCGTGCTCCACGGCAATCAGGCTTGAAGAATATTCGGCTTGAGCATCAGCCGAGTCCCAATGAACGGTGCGAACAGACGGCGCTGCTGCATTCTGCTGTGGAACCTGGGCGGCCTGATTCGCTCCATTCGCGTCTGACGCGGCCTGCACCGGCGCATTGAAGAGCAGATCGAAATTCGTTGCATGCAGATGACCCTGCACATCCGGGTCAATGATGCTGCGGGTCACCACGCCATCGAACTCTGCCTGACCATGCAGCGCCAGAGGGATCGCCTTTACTCCGGTCTTACCTTCTGCGGCAAAGCCAAGCGTGGTCAGCGTGCGATCGAACTCGCCAAGATTCGACGTCGTGGCCTTGACCTGCATGCTCGAGGAACGCGTGATGGGATACGCGCCGAGGCTGCCGGTAATCTGTGCATTCGTAGCCGGAGTATTCACGTCCAGTTGGCGGATGCTGACCAGCCCCGTCACATTTGAATACCCCGCGTCCACCGAGCCGGTCATGGGCACCCAATCCGGACGGCCTTTGCCAGTGGGCTTGAGGTCGACCTTCGCATTCGCGGTAAAAGCCAAGGCGCTTCCCGTCCAGTCCACGCCCGCATCGCCGGTCGCCTCGGTGTCGAAGCCCAGATCGGAATAGTGCGGCGGAGCCACCATGGACATGATGGAGTAGAGCGAGATGCCGCGAATCTTTGCCCGGATAGTTCCCTGCTGCCTGCCGGTGTCCGCATTCACCTTGCGCGCTTTACGCAGCGCTCGCTCGGTAGCAGGCGGCAGATCGGGAACCGCTTGCGAAGCGGGAGTATTGAGCCAGTGCAGAATACGTAGCTGGGCATCAACTGTGCCCCCGCCGGCCAGCTTCGCCTTAACCTCGGGAAGCGAAATCTCGTCCCGCGTCAGATGCAGTTGTGCCGTCGCGCTGGCTCCGGCGATATGAATGGAGCCGGTGTGATAGGTGGCCGACGTCACTCCCGCATTTCCGTCGACGTTGAACGTGTTCCTGTCGCCATGTCCGGTCAGCTGTAGCGCCACCAGCCCGCGGTCCAATCCGGGCACCTCAGACAAAGCCTCGATCTCGCGCAGATCGACACTGCCCTGAGCCTGCCCTTTCCATAAGGGACTGGCGAAGTTCGTGACCGTTGCACTGGCGTCAAGTACCGATTCGCCGGTTTGTAACCGCAACGATTGCACTTCAAAAACATTGCGACCCAGGTTCGCCTGCGCATCGAGCTTCGCTTTCACCGGCGCGGTGCGAACCCGCATCGCGGTCAGATCCTCGATGTGAAGCGTCGCCGCATAGCGTTCTTCGGCATTAGGATGGGATGATCCGACGGGCGCCGGCACGTAGCGCACGGTAACTCCCACGTGATTTGCAGCCACGTTCAGAGGAATGGCCTGCTGCTGCACTGCCTGCTCGTCGATCAACGCGGTTCCATCCATGATCTCGGCGCGATCGGCAGCCAGCTCGAGAAGCGTATCCGGCAACGGCTTGCTGCCGGTCGAAGCCGTTTTAGGATGAGGCTGGTTGGTTGTGCCGTCAGCGTTGACGATGAGGTGAATGACCGGCCGGGTGATGCCGAGATAGTTGAGGCTGACCTTGGGATGCAGGAAGGAAAGAATTTTCACCCGCACAAAGGCGCGGTCAACGTGCGCGTAGGGAATGTCTTCCGGCGCCTCGAGTCCGTGAATGGTGAGGTTGTCGGCTTCAAACTCCAGGTGCAGCAGCCGCCAGTGGAAAGCACCTAGCTCAACCCGTCCACCCGTGGCGTTCTCGAGGATTGAAACGAGCTTGGCGCGCACACGGTTTTCAAACTGCGGCGTGCTGGCATACCAGGCCGCTCCCGCGATCAGCAGAACAACAACGCCCAAGACAACCAGGGCCGCATGCCAGACATGCCGCCACGGCGAGCGTCGCGGCGTCGCTTCAGGAGGAACCGGATTAGGTGCAGTCGCCATGGTCTCTAGTCGTCCTCGTCGTTCGAGCCGCCGGAGCTTTGTCCATAGGCCGGGTCAAGAATCTGCACGCTTCCCTCCTGGCGCAGTGTGTTGAGCCAGTCCCGCAGCTGCCCATTTACCCGCTGCTGTAGCAGCACCTCTTGAATACGTGGTGTCAGCGTCTCCACGGGAGGCGCTTTCTGCTTCTCCTTTTCATAGCCCGGCAGGATGGACTTCTGATAGTAGTCCGCAACCTCCTGCTTCGAGATGCGGATGCCGGTGCGGAAGCGGATATCGATGAAGCGCAGAATCTCCATGCGCTGCCGCCAGTGCTCGGTCACGTCCTGCTGGCTCAGGTCATTCGCGACAAGAAAGGCGGTCCATCCCGCGTCCGTATTGCAATCGAACTGCCGGCAGGCAGGCAGATTTTTGCGTATGGCCGCCAACTGTTTCTGCACATCGGTATCGCTGATGCTGATGCCGGTCTGCTGCTGTTCCTTCATTTGCTGCAGAATCAGCGTGCGGCGGATCAACCTTCGCGCCGCCCGCTGCAAGGAATCACTGCCGGGAGGAACGCCCACCGGCTCCAGCTTGGCAAAGTGCTCTTCCTCCTGCACATCGCTCTCCAGCAGTACGTCACCATTGATGATGGCCACCACCCGATCCAGCACCACGGGCTTGTTCGCGCCAGTGGCCGCATCCGGTGCCTGGGCATGGGTAGGCGAGCACATGAGCAACCCGCCTATCGACAAGGTCGTGGCCAGCGCGACTTTGAAAACGCTGCTCATCAGAAGGCCTGCCCGATGCTGAAGAAGAAGTTGAAGTGCCCGGCATTGCCGACATAAGGCTGAATCGGCTGCCCATTCGACTGCGTGCCGTAGGTAATGATCACCGGATAGATCGGAGGATTCAGGTTATAGCTGAAATCCAGACGAATGGGACCGATCGGCGTGTGGTAACGCAGACCTACCCCGATGTCATGCGTAAAGTAGTTGAAGTCGCAGGTGCCGCTGGCCTGCGTGGTTGGATTCGTGACGACTTCCTGATCCGCCGCGTTCAGGTCTTTGCAGGTGCTGCTGTGCGGCTGGCGCGTGCGCACAAAGCTGGGCCAGATATCGGACGACTTGGTGAAGACATTTCCCATGTCGTGAAAGAGAACGAAGCCGAGCGCATTGCCGAAATAAGGCAGCGTCGGGTTGGGAAGACGCAGCTCCGTACTGTTGACGAACGCTCCTGCGCCACCGATGGGAAAGCCGGTGAGAGAATCGCGCGGACCGGCGGAGTTGATCGAATAAGCCCGCAGGGATTGTGCTCCTCCGGCGTAGAGGCGCTCGGGCAGTGGGATGGTCTCATATTTTCCCTCGCCAAAGGCGCGCTCGTAGCCGAAACGCGTGTTGCGCGCCAGAACGTACTTTTTCTTGCCCAGGGCATAGTAGCTGGAATTCGAAACATCGAGCCGGTTGAAATTGGCTTCGGAAGAAAACGCGTTGTCGGTGATGAACTCTTCCACGCTGGTATAGGTGCCGGATTGAGCATCCAGAGGCGAGGGCCGCCGCGTGTCGCGAATCCAGGTGAAGCCGGGACCGGCGACGCGCACCGGCTCCGATACCAGCGGAATCTCATTCGGAGCAACCTGCACGCTGTCGGGATTCACCTTCACTCTTCGATAGGTAAAGAGATAGATCAGCGTATTAGGTTTCGAGGGCCGCTGCGTAAGGCGAACCGTGCCCTCCAACCTCGACGCCGCATACGTCGTCACATCCTGAGCGTTGGTGTAGCCGCCGCTCAGAGAAAAATCAATCTTGGGCGAGTTGAAGATATGCGGAAAGGAATAGATTACCGTGGCCTGCTGTTCGAGCGAGCCGTATTCCGTACGCAGTGCAATGGACTGGTTGCGCCCCCACAGGTTGATGCGCGAGACATCAAAGAGCACCAGCGCGCTGGCCCCGGTGTTCCCATTGGGGCTGCAGTTCGCGGTGTAGCTTGAGGGGTTGATACCGAGCTGAATCAGGCTGGCGGGGTTCGGACAATTGGTCGAAGGATTGCCGGTCTGCGCCTGAAACCCGAAGCCGTAGTCCACATTCCAGCGGCGCGCTTCCGTGAACTGCAGCAGCACGTTTTTGCGCAGCTCATCGCCGCCGGGATTCTGCACGGCAGTATTTACTTCGTTGAACAGTGTAAGGTCGTAAAGCTGGCGCTGCGTTTCGAGCAGCGCAGACTGATCGAGCGGATCGCCCGGCTTCAACAAAACATGCGGCTCAATGGTTGCTGAGCGCGTGTAGTTGAGGCCGGAAATCAGGATGCGATTGACGAAGATGCGCTCGCCCTCGTCCAGGTTCAGGGTCACGTCGATCAGCTCCGGATGCCCGGCCTCGGGCTGCTGCCTCACATTCAGCGTCGCATGATCGAATCCATGGCTGAAGTAGTAGGTGAGGATCGAATCGCGGTCTCCGGAGAGCCCAACCGCCGAATATGGCTGACCCGCTTGCACATTGAGCAGCGAATGCAGGGTGTCAAGGGAGATCTGCTTGTAACCCGTGATTTCATACTTCCCGATCTTCTGCTGCGGACCTTCCTCGACCGCGTACGTCACTGCCAGGCCACGCGGCTTATTCTTGGCGCGCGGTGGGACCGGTTTTACTTCCGAGGTCACTTTGACATCGCTGAATCCGTTGCTCTGGTAGAGCGCGGTGATGTTGTTCACATCGGCCTGCACCTGGGCCTGGCTGTAGTTGCCGTGTTTCTGCAGGAGATTCGCCTTGTGCACCGAGAGACGCGGATCAATCACTTCGTCGCTGAAGTATTTGTTCCCCTTCAGCCGGACCGAATCCACTGTCTGCCGCTCACCCAGCTTCACCTGATAATCGATCAGCGTCAATTTTGGACTGCTGGTGTTGGTGGTGTGCGTGACCTGCGCATCGAAATAGCCTTCCCGCTGATAGTAGTCGCGGATGCGGCGGTTGCCTTCGTTCAGCAAATCCTCGTCAACCGATCCCTCCTGATAGACGGGAACCAGATTTTTGATCTTGGCCTTGCTCAACTTCACGCCGTTTACATCAATTGTCACGACCGGACCAGGCACAACCTGAAACTTATAATTCAGGCGGTTCGTGGATGCTTGAAAATCCTTTGACTCCAGACCGATATTCGAGTCCAGACGCTGTTGCTTCTGGTAGGTCTTATGCAGATCGTTCAGGGCGCGGCTCACGGTATCGCGCGTGACCTTCGATCCCTGTTTCAGCTTTCCTTTTTTTCGGAACTGCTGAATCGTCATCCGGGGATCGCCATCAACCGTTACGTCTCCTATACGCGCCTGCTTGCCGGATTGCACCTCGAAGTTCACGTCAACCTGCGCGTCAGCCTGGTCGATGGTGGTGGTGCGGGAGATGGTTCCCTGATAGAAGCCGTTCTCCTGCAGCGTCTGCTGCAGAAGGTTGTCGGCCTGGTTCAGTTTGTTATCGCTGTAAGTAGTGCCGGGATTCAAGCGCGTGGAACGCTGCAGTTGGCTGGTCAAGCGGTCATTTTTCACGCCCGCCACAGTGGCTCGGCCAAGAAAGAGCGCCGGGCTCCCTCTGAAAATGATGGTGACCTTGTCGCCGTTTCGCGTGCCTTCCACATCGATGCCCTTGTACAAGCCGGTCTCGAAGAGACGGCGCAGGCTCTGGCGAACATTCTCGGCGCGCAATGGCTGATTTGGCTGCAGCGGCAAGGTTCCCGGCAGCGGCTCCAACCGGGACCGGTCGACACCTTCGAATTCGATGGCCTCTACCTGCAGGCCGACCCAGGCACGCAGGCTTTCTGTGGTTGCGTGGGAGGGTTGCTCGATTTTGGGAGCCTTCTGCAACGACTCCTGGTAGCCGGGAGCTTTGGCCGCCGAGGGCGCGGTCTGGCTGCCGCTCTGACCAAGTGTCTGCAGAGGCGTTTCGCCGGATGCTGGCGCTGATACCGGTGCCGTAGAGGTGGAACTGCTTTGCGCGCGGGAGATGCTGCCCGGCCCAATCAACAGAGAAACCGCAAAAATGCCGGGCCAAGCGCGGCGAAGGCGGTCTACTGTTCGCAAGAAAACCAATCATTCCCTCTCGTTATTGAGTCTCTTGCCATCTGCGAACGTCGCCCCCGCATTTTTAAGACGCATTTCCGTTATCAACGGTGGACGCCTGAGCTTCTTTGTTTCCATGAGATGCGCGCCTGTCTCGACTCCTATACTAAAGAATGAAGCATGCTTCCCGAACAAGAAGGAAACACCTCTATGTCTGCGACAGTTGCGCCGGATGCGGGTGCGCAAAATCCCGCTCCACTGGAACGATACTCCCGTCAGATTCTTTTCTCCGGAATAGGTCACGCCGGGCAGGAAAAGCTGGGCGCGGCGCACGTTGCCCTGGTGGGATGCGGAGCTACGGGCGCGGCAGCGGCCAGCCTGCTTTCCCGCGCCGGCATCGGTACGCTGACCCTCATCGATCGCGATTATGTAGAAGAAAGCAACTTGCAGCGGCAGGTGCTCTTTGACGAAGCCGATGTCCGCGATGCTCTACCCAAAGCCGAGGCCGCAAGGCGCAAAATTGCTCTCTTCAATAGCGAAGTCGATGTACGGGCCCACGTCGCCGACCTGACGCCAGGCAATATTCACGAATTGCTGGCCGGCGCGAGCTTGATCCTCGACGCCACGGACAACTTCGAGACCCGCTACCTGCTGAACGACTACGCGGTGGAACAACGCAAGCCCTGGATTTACTCGGCCGCGGTGGGCGCCTATGCCGTCACCATGAACATTCTGCCCGAAGAGACGGCCTGTCTAGCCTGCATCTTTCCCGAGGCGCCAGGAGGAACGGTCGAGACCTGCGATACTTCTGGAATTCTGAACTCCGCAGTCAACTTAGCGGCATCGCTGGCCGTGACCGAAGCTCTTAAATATGTCACCGGCGCTCACGCCACCATGCGGCGCACCATGCTCTCCTGCGATCTGTGGAGCAACGAGTGGTCCGAGGTGAAGACCTCCAGCCCGCGTACGGGATGCCAGGTCTGCGGAAAGCGGGATTTCCGCCACCTGCGCGGCGAAGGCCGCCCCCACATCACGCTCTGCGGACGCAACTCCGTTCAGATTCATGAACATAGTCGTCCGGTCGACCTCGCGGCGATGGCCGAGCGTCTGGCTTCACACGGCAAGGTTCGCCACAACAGCATGTTGCTGCGCTTTGAGCGCGGTGAGTATGTCCTGACCCTCTTCGCCGATGGCCGCGCCATGGTGCAGGGAACCACAGATGTCTCCCAGGCGCGCAGCCTCTATGCCCGCTTCATCGGATCGTAATGCCCCGGGTCTTTACTGGCCTGAGCCGTAGGGGAACAGACGAAGTCCAGGCAACCTTTTACATCTCCGGCGCCTCTCATCCTGAAATCGCGAGAATCATCCTTAAACAAGAATTCCCCATGAATAGCGTGGTTCAAACACCGCTTGGTCACCTGCAGGGAGTAAGTACGAATGCATTTTCCGGAACGATTCAGGAGCCGGTCATGAATACCGGCCAGGCTGCCCCAAAACCTGCCCAGCAACATATGCGGCGCAATCCGCCGATCGCCGGAGAAGCCGAAGCCATCGCAGCCGCACAAGGTGGAGATGCGCGGGCCTTTGAAACTCTGTATGCGCTGCATAAGCGCCGCGTCTATTCGCTGTGCCTGCGCATGCTCGGCAATGTTGCTGAAGCTGAGGATCTGACCCAGGAAGCGTTCCTCCAGCTCTATCGCAAGATCGGCACCTTCCGCGGAGACTCGGCCTTCTCTACCTGGCTGCACCGGCTCGCGGTGAACGTGGTGCTGATGCACCTGCGCAAAAAGGGTCTTCCTCAGGTTTCACTCGAAGAAACACTCGAGCCCTCCCAGGAAGATGGGCCACGCAAGGATATCGGCGCTCGCGATCTGATGCTCTCCGGATCCATCGATCGTGTCACACTGGAACGAGCGGTCGAGAACCTTCCCCCCGGCTACCGCCTGGTTTTTGTTCTCCACGACGTGGAGGGCTATGAACACAACGAAATTGCCGATATGCTGGCCTGCTCCATCGGCAACAGCAAATCGCAGCTGCATAAGGCGCGCATGAAACTGCGCGACCTGCTCCGCACGGGCGCACGCAAGGAGCCCGCGGAATGACAGAAACGCGAAACGACCGGACGAACATGGACTGTGCTGAATTTCAAGACCGGCTGCCTGACCTCATCGGTGCTCATGCCGACCTCAACTCCGAAGAGCACCTGAAGACCTGCGAGAACTGCGCAGCGCTGGTGCGCGATCTTCAATACATTGCCGACCAGGCGAAGCTGCTTCTGCCCATGCACGATCCCAGCCCCGGAGTATGGGACAAGATCGAGCGTGCGATTCAGCGGGAGCCCGCGCACGAGAGCAGCAGCGGCAGTAATCAGCCGCCGGTTCAGGCTTGAATGCTTTGAGCTCTGATCCTGGTTGACGGAATACGCTGCGAGCAATCCGTTCCAATGGTCATGAAGGCTTTTCGCCGGCAGGCTTCTGGCTGGCTGAGGAAGCCTTCGGCTGCCATGTTTTGCGCTTCGGTTGGGAGACGCCTTCGTCCTGTGGAGGTTCCGTTGTCTTCTGCGGCTCCACAGGGTGCGGTGCAATCTGCAAGCTTTCAATCGCCTTATCGGGATGTTCGGGCTTGTTTTCGCTCGAGGAAGAAGCCGGCGCAGGCTTCCTGGGAGCCCACTTCTTACGCTCCGGCGCGGGTGAGCTGGCCGAAGGCACTTCAGCGGCTGGATTCGCCGCAGACTCAATCTTCACTTCTTCGATCTTCGTTGCGGCCACCGGCACCTCGGCAACCTGTGCAGGCGTTTCCGATTCAGGATTGGGAGCAAGTCCCGGTTTCCCTGTCCTCGCTGGCATAACTACAGCCCTTCCGCTCTTCTTCAATACTGCTTCCAGCAGCAGCTCCGCGACGTCCTTCACCACAATGCTGTCTGCCGCGCCCTTGCCAGGAGTGCTCTCCAGCATGCTCTTGCAGAAAGGGCATCCCACAGCGAGAACCTTGTTCTCAGCCTCGGCCAACGCATGCTGCGCTTCACGATAGCGATTGTCCGAAATCCTCTCCGTTCCCGGCTCTTCTTCCTTCCAGAACTGCGCTCCGCCTGCTCCGCAGCAGAAGGAGTTTTCCCGATTGCGGCCGAGCTCGATCATGTCATTGTTCAGCACGCGGAGCACGTTGCGTGGCGCGTCGTAGACGCCGTTGTGGCGACCGAGATAGCAGGGATCATGAAAGGCAATGGTGGCCGTCGATGCCTCGGCGTCAAGGCGGCCCTGTGCAACCAGCGTCTCGAGATATTCGGTATGGTGCATCACCTTGAAGTCGCCGCCGAGCTGGCGATACTCCTTGCCGATAGCGTTCATGCAGTGCGGGCAGGTGGCAACGATCAGCTTGGGTTTGGCCTCGGTCAGCGTGGAGACATTCTGCTCCGCCAGCTGGCGGTACAGCAGCTCGTTGCCGGAGCGGCGTGCGCTGTCGCCCGTGCAGCATTCTTTTTTTCCCAGCACGGAGAAGTTCACACCGGCATGACCGAGCAGCTGCACAAACGCCCGAGCCGTCTTCTGCGCTTGCGGATCATAGCTTGCCGCGCAGCCCACCCAATAGAGGACATCGGGATCAGGATTCTCTTCGATGGTCTTCACGCGAAGCCCTTCGGCCCAGTCCATGCGCTTCTCGTGATTGATGCCCCACGGATTTTTCGACCGCTCCATGCCGCGGAAGGCGCTTTGTAGCTGTATCGGGAAATCTCCCGCGATCATGACCTGATGGCGTCGAACGTCGATGATGTCGAGCATCGGCTCATCCTGCACCGGGCAGACCTCCATGCAGGCTCCGCAGGTCGTGCAGGCCCAAGCCGCCTCCGGCGACAGCGCGAAGGCGAGCAGCGGCTGTGGGCTGTCCTCTCCACGCTCGAAGCCTGGCCGCCGTTTTGCAAGCGAGTTCAGCTCCATGCGCTTGTTGATCTCAAGCGCCGAGGGGCTGAGCGCCTTGCCGGTGGCCGTTGCCGGACATGCGTCCTGGCAACGATTGCACTGGATGCAGGCGTAGGCATCGAGCAGCCGCGGCCAGGCCAAATCCTCAAGCTTGTCTGCGCCGACCTGCAGCTCTTCTGACTCGAGATTGAGATCAACGGCCGGCAGCACTCCCGATTGGACATCGCGCGCAACCAGATATTTCGCCGGGGCCATGAAGATGTGGATGTGCTTCGAAAACGGAAAATACATCAGGAACGCAAGCACACTACCCAGCGCGCCCCAGTATCCGAAAATGCGCCACGCCTCAGCGTTCGCGGGTGTAAATGCGTGCGAGAGCAGCGTGGCGAAAGGCTGAAAGCGATCCGGTCCTTCCATGGCCAGCTTCGCACCCTCCCCTACCGCGCGGCTGCCCACGTGAAAAAGAATGAAGGCTGAGACGATGAGCGAATCGATGGGGATGCAGCTGCGCTTCACATCGGGGTGCAGCAGCGTGCGCTCGTTGAAGCGAAAATCCTGGCGGCTAGGAAGAAGAAAGCGGCGGATCACCAGCCCGATCACACCGACGAGAACCAGCGCGCTCAGAATATCTGCGAGCAGGTTGTAAGCGATGCTTACCCAATTATTTGATCTGATCGTGAAGGGTACAAACCCCTCCAGGCCATCGATCAGGTTCACCAGGATGTAGAAGGTAAATCCGTAAAAGATGAAGGCATGAAAGAAGCTGATAACCGGTCGCTTCTTGAACGTCCGGCTCTGTGTGAGGCTCGTCGTCAGCGCATACCACAACCGCCGGGGAAGATGATCGAAGCGGGCATCGGAATCTTCGCGGCCTGCGCGAATCCTGCGATAGACACGATAGAAGCCGCGTACGCCAATAGCGAGCGTGACTGCGGCGAACACCAGGAAAGCGATTTTGTGTGTGAACGGAAGCATGGGCAGCTATCTCGCAACCCTGTCAATCGCGCCCGAACATTTTTGAGAAGTCCTCAGAGTTTGTAGCCTCCGGCATCGACCAGCGCTGCGGAAATCTCGCGGCCCAACGCCACGGCGTTCACCGGCTCGTGCTTTGACAGCCGCCGGAAGATCGTCATCTGCGTGCGCAGCATGTCGCCTTCGGCTGCCGCGGCAAGAACGCGTTCCGCAGCCGTCTCGACGACCCGAAACGCATGTCCCGCGTAATACTTCGCAAGTTTCACGGCCATGGCGCCCGAATGCCTTGTCTTCTCCGCCCGCAGCACACAGGATTCGAGCGCGAGCACTTCAGCGAGGATGTCGGCCAGCGCGCCCATCACCTCCTGCTGTTCACCGAGGTCGTTGCCGAACGTCTGCGAGGCAGCTCCGGCGCAGAAAAGCGCAATCTTCTTGGCGCTTGCCAGCAGCGCGCGCTCTTCGGCCAGCGGTCCTTCATAGCCCACACGTGCGGAGGGTCCGGCCATGACTTCATCCATCACTTTTTTGATGGCGGGCAGCAGCGGCAACGTTCCCTTCAGTGCCTGTTTGATCATCCAGCCAGTAGTGATGAGGCGATTGATCTCGTTCGTGCCCTCGAAGATCTTGTTGATGCGCGCATCGCGATAGCTTCGCTCTACCGGATACTCTTCGACGTAGCCGTAGCCGCCGTGAATCTGCATGGTGTGGTCGATCACACGCTCCACCATCTCCGAGCCGAAGAATTTCAGAATCGAGCACTCAACCGCGAATTCTTCAATGCGCTTCTGAACATCCTGCGTGTAGGTAGAAGAGTTTTTGTCGAGCTCAGCAAGCGCCGCATCGATCGCCCCGACCACGCGATACAGCATCGATTCGGTCGCGTAGATGCGAGCCGCGCTGTCAGCGATCTTCTCCTGAACCAAGCCAAAGGCGGTAATTGGCTTGCCAAAAGCCCGGCGCTCGCGAGCATAGCGGATAGCGTCACGCAGCGAATTGCGCGCACCACCGACAGCGCTCGCAGCCAGCTTGTAGCGGCCTACGTTGAGGATGTTGAAGGCGATGTGGTGTCCCTTGCCGGCTACACCGAGTAGATTCTCCACCGGCACTTTGCAATCGTTGAGGATCAGCGGACAGGTTGAAGAACCGCGAATGCCAAGCTTGTGCTCTTCTCCGCCAACAGTCAGGCCTTCGCTTCCAGCCTCCACCAGAAATGCCGAGAACTGCTCGCCATCGATCTTGGCAAAGATCGTGAACAGGCTGGCCATGCCGGCATTCGAGATCCACATCTTTTCGCCGTTGAGTAGATAGTGCCTGCCATCCGGGGTGAGTGTGGCGCGGGTGCGGATGTTCATTGCGTCCGAGCCGGCCGAGGCTTCCGACAAGGCATAGGCCGCGATCCATTCACCGCTCACCAGCCTGGGAAGATATTTTTCTTTCTGCTGCGGTGTTCCGTACCAGACCAGCGGCAGCGTGCCGATGGTGACATGCGCGCTGAAAGTCACGGAGAAGCTTCCCATCACGCTGAGGCTCTGCGCGACGAGTGCTGACGTGACCTTGTCCATGTCGATGCCGCCGTATTCTTCAGGTACGTCGACACCAAGTAACCCGAGGCCTCCAAGCTCCAGCATCAGCTTCCGGCTTATGTCGAAGTTCTTTGCTTCGATCTCATGCACCCGGGGCAGAATTTTTTCCTCGGCAAAAGAGTTGCTCAGATCGGCAATCTGTTTCTGCTCCGCGGATAAATCTTCGAGGGTGAAGATGTCTTCGGCCAGCAGGTCTTCGATCAAGAAGCTGCCGCCGGTAACGCGCTTCGCCATGCTGACTGCGCTTTCTGTCGTCATCGCTTCTCTCCTGATCAATTTTGCAGATTCTCGAAGATACCGGCAGCGCCTTGTCCGCCGCCGACGCACATGGTCACCAGGCCGTATTTTGCTTTGCGCCGCTTCAGCTCGCGCAGCAGGCTGGCGAGAAGCTTAGCACCGGTGCAGCCCAGCGGATGACCTAGCGCAATCGCTCCACCGTTCACGTTGACGCGCTCGGGATCAATGCCCAGCGTCTTGATGACGGCTAATGCCTGCGCAGCGAAAGCCTCATTGAGCTCGATGACATCGATCTGATCGAGTGTGAGCCCGGCCATTTTCAACGCCTTGGGAACAGCGTAGACCGGACCGATGCCCATCTCTTCGGGCAGGCACCCGGCATACGCGAAAGAGACAAAGCGCGCGAGTGGGGCGGCTCCAATTTCTTTGGCTCGTGTGTCGGACATCACCACCGCGGCAGCCGCACCGTCCGAAGTCTGCGAGCTGTTGCCGGCGGTGACGATGCCGTTCGCATGAAAGACGGGACGCAGCTTGGCCAGCGCTGCGATGGAAGTATCGGCGCGCGGTCCCTCGTCCACGCTGAATGTCTTTTCTGTGTTCTCGGGTTTCCCGTGGCCGTTCATCGATGTGGAAACTACAGGAACGGGCACGATCTCGTCCTCGAACTTACCTGCGTTAATCGCGGCGAGCGCTTTCTGGTGACTCGCCAGCGCGAATTGGTCCGACTCTTCGCGCGAGATGCCGTAGTGTTTCGCGACACGCTCCGCGGTGAGGCCCATGGACATGTAGGCCTCGGGACGGTTGTCCATGAGCCAGGGATTGATCGCGATCTTGTTACCGCCCATGGGCAGGTAGGACATCGACTCCGCGCCTCCGGCAACGATTACCTCGGCGCCGCCGCCGCGGATGCGCTCTGCCGCGAGCGCTACCGTCTGCAGGCCTGAGGCACAGTAGCGGTTCACTGTCATCGCAGCCGCCTCGATGGGGAGGCCAGCACGAAAGGAGATGAGCCTGGCCACGTTCATGCCCTGCTCGCCCTCCGGCATGGCGCAGCCGATGATCACGTCTTCGATCTCTTTGGGATCGAGCCCAGGCACACGATCGACAGCGCCTTTCACCGCGATCGCCCCAAGATCATCGGGGCGCGTGTACCGCAGCGTTCCTTTGGGCGCCTTTCCTACCGCGGTGCGCACCGCACTCACCACCACTGCGTCTCTCATAGCCTGCCTTCCCTGCCGAGCCTGTTCGTCTTCGCCATCAATTGCTAATTCCTGAGCGGCTTGCCGGTCTTCAGCGTAAAGCTGATTCGCTCGACTGTTTTCGACTCACCGCAAAGCGAAAGAAAAGCCTCGCGCTCAAGGTCGAGCAGCATCTGCTCGCTCAGCAGAGTTCCCGGCGTTACATCGCCTCCGGTAAGCACACGCGCAACATGATTCGCGATCTTCACATCGTGATCGCTGATGTACGCGCCTTCGCGCATAAGGTATGCACCCAGCCTCAGAGTTGCATGCACCGTTGCGCCCGGAGCGGGGATGTTCGTTCTCGGCTGCGGGGCCGTATATCCGGCGCAAGCCAATCGCAATGCCTGCGCCTTTGCGTCGGTCACCAGCCGGCTGCGGTTCATGGAGATCGAATCGATCTCTTCAACGATGTGCATGGCGCGTGCTTCAACCGCTGAGGTGGACACCTTGGCCAGCGCGACGGTCTCGAAGATGGACTTCATTGCGTCGATAATCTCAACGGAATCGCCGCGCGGGTCGCTGCGCACGGCATCGGCCGCAGCAAGCGCCCGCAGCAACATCTCCTTGCATCCGCCGCCGGCGGGAATCAGTCCCACCCCAGTTTCAACCAGCCCTGCATAGAGCTCGAGGTGCGGCTGGCGCAGTGCTGAGTGCATCGCAATCTCCGTGCCTCCGCCGAGACACATGCCGAAAGGCGCGGCGACCACCGGACGCGGACAGAGCTTGATAGTCTGCGTCATCTGTTGGAACTGCTGCACCATCAGGTCGATCTCGTCCCACTCCTCGTCCTGAATGCCGAGCAGAAGCTGCATGAGATTCGCACCGACGGAAAAGTTCTGCGCGTCGCTGGTGATGATGAAGCCGTCGAAGCTACGCACCGCATCGCTGCCCGGCTGCAAATGCTTCAGCAGAAACGAAACAATATCGTGGCCCAGCGAGTTCATCTTCGAATGGAACTCGAAGCAGCCGATGCCGTCTCCAATGTCGATCAGCGAGATGCCGGGATTCCCCACAAAGACGCCGTTGATCCGCTTGTAGCTGGCTACGGAGTTCAGCTCCGGATTCTGCTGCACCGGCTGATAGTCGCCCGCTTTTACATCAAAGTATTCGGCCCCGTCATCGCGATACCATGACGTGCCGCCCGCAGCCAGCAGCTTCTCCACAGCCGCCGGAACAGGGACTCCAGCAGTGCGCATCTTCTCCGCGGTTTTCGGCACCCCCGCAGCATCCCACAGCGCGAACGGCCCCAGCTCCCAATTGAAGCCGGAGGTCATCGCGCGGTCGATCTCGACGATGCTCTCCGCGACCTCGCCAATTCTGTTTGCGGCGTAAGCCCATAGCTCTGGCAGCATCTGCCAGTAGAACTTTGCGGCTCGATCCTTTGCGGGGTCAGCATCGAGCAACGCACGCACCCGCGCGGAGACGGAGTCGTTGCCCTTAGCCAATTCGATCGAAGGGAAAGCGGCTTTTACGCTGGGCCGGTATTCGAGAGTCTGCAGATGGAGCACCAGGCGCTCTTCCTTGCCGTCGCTGCCACGCTCCTTTTTGTAGAAGCCCTGCTTCGTTTTGTCGCCGAGCCACTTGCGCGCGATCATCTGCTCGATGACTTCCGGCAGCTTCACATCCGATCGCTCATCGACAGCGGTGCTCGAAAAATTTCTCGCTACGCTGCCGAGCACATCGATGCCCACCATGTCGGCAAGCCGGAAGGTTCCGGTCTTTGGCCAGCCAATCACCTGCCCGGTGAGGACGTCGATCTCTTCGATGCTCAACCCCTGCTCCTGCATGATGCGGAAGGTATTCAGCATGGCGAATGTGCCGATGCGGTTGGCGATGAAATTGGCCACATCGTTCGCAGGAACGACGATTTTGCCCAGCCTGCGGTCGGCAAAATCAGTGATCGCGGCGATCGCCGCGGGGTCGGTCTCCGGCGTCGCAATCAACTCGAGCAGCCGCATATAGCGTGGCGGATTGAAGAAGTGTGTGCCGAACCAGCGCCGGCGGAGGTCCGCAGGCAGCTCAGCCCCGATCTTCGCGACCGGCAGGCCGCTGGTGTTGGTCGTGAAGATGGCTCCGGAGTGCACGTGCGGAGCGATCCGGTTCAACAACCCGCGCTTGATCTCCAGATTTTCGGCGACTGCCTCAATAATCCAGTCGCAATCCTCAAGCCGGGACAGATCGTCCTCGAAGTTTCCGACGCTAACGTGATCGAAAAGCGCGGCAGCGGCGAACGCCGCGGGTTTCGTGGTCTTGAGTGTGTTCAGCGCCTGCGCCGCGAGACTGTTGCGATCACCCTGTTGCGCCGGCAAATCCAGCAGAAGCACCGGCAGGCCGGCATTTGCCAGGTGAGCGGCGATACGCGCCCCCATGGTGCCGGCTCCGAGCACTGCCACACGCCGGATATCGAACTTGCGCGCGTGCCGGCTTCCCTGCTCGCGGGTCGTGGCGTCCTGAGTCGGGGAATCGGAAACCAACGGCATTCGTTCACTCCTTTATGCGATCGAAAGATCTGTCGCTGACAGTATCCCGCAATGGCTATACAGATGGCCATTCAAGGCTCGTGAAGGATGAACCAACCCACAGCCAGGACCCCGGACCGCTCATTGTACAGGCTGCGTTTCACAACCAGACCGTTACTATGTTTCTAAGTCGTTGAATCTGCCTACAGCTGTTCGATGCACACAAAAGATGACGCTGCCAACCTCAATTCGCCGCATCGTGCTCATTGGATTTATGGGCGCGGGTAAATCGACCACAGGCGCCCTGCTGGCCGCGAATCTGGGCTGGCGCTTCGTCGATTCGGACCACGCGATCGAGACTCGCGCGGGACGCACGATCGCACAAATCTTCGCCGAAGAGGGTGAGGATGCGTTCCGCTCGCTGGAGACCGATGCCATTCGCGATCACGCGCGCAGCGAGCATCTGGTGTTAGCGCTGGGTGGCGGCGCGGTTGAGAATGAGCTGACCCGCAACGTGCTCGCCGGTTTAAGCGAGACCAGAATTGTTTTTCTCGATGCGCCGCTGGAGGTCATGGTGGCGCGCTGCGTGGCCCAACCTAACGCCGCCGAGCGTCCGGTACTCGCGGACCGGGAGCGGCTTCTGCAAAGATTCTCTGACCGGCTGCCCCATTACCGCCGCGCGCATCTCACAGTTGCAACCGCCCAGTTGGATCCGGAAGAAGTCGTCGCGCGCATCCTGTCCGGACTGGCGCAATCGGAAACAGCGGTGCACGCACTGGAGGAGAATCATCCAGCATGAGCATGACGAATGAATCGAGAGAAAACGACGTGCCGGACAACCGGTCGAAAGCCGTCCGCGGCAATATCCTTTTTGCGTTTGGAGTTGCACTCGCTCTTTATACGGCTTGGCATGTGCGCGATGAGCTGGAGCTGCTCTACGTCAGCGCACTCTTCGCAGTAGTTCTCATGCCCGTGGTGCGCGGCATCACGCAGCTGCGCATCGGTAAATGGAGCCCGGGCCGCGGCATGGCCATTTTCTTTCTGCTGCTCGGCGTAGGTGGCGCAGCAGCGCTCTTCGTGCTTTTTGCGCTTCCGCCTGTCATTCGCGATCTTCACGAGTTTGCCGGCGAGCTACCCACGCGCGGTCCCGAACTGCTGGCCCGCATTCGCAAGCTGCCGTTCTCGCAGAGGGTCAACATCGCCGCGCTGAACGCCAAGCTGCAGGATTTTGCCTCGAACCTCGCAACCTACCTTTTCTACTCGATCAAGAACTGGGCGGATACTCTTTTCAAGATCATCACCGGCATCATTCTCACGATCTACTTCCTGCTTGAGGGTGAGACCGCCTATCGCTGGCTTCTTTCGTTCTTCCCTGTCGATCGACGGCAGCGACTCGATATCACTCTGGCCCGTGCCGAAGTCCGCATGGGCAAGTGGCTGCTCGGCCAGGGATCGCTCATGCTCATTCTTGGCCTTTCCAGCACCATTGTCTTCGTCCTGCTGAAAGTGCGCTACGCCTACGCGCTCGGCGTGCTGATGGGCATCCTCAACATCATCCCGATTGCCGGGGCATTGATCTCCGTAGTCCTCGCCTTGCTCGTCGCAGCCATCGATTCCTGGGGGCGGGTTCTCGGCGTGGCAATCTTTTATGCCATCTATGCGCAGGTAGAAACGTCGTATCTCACGCCGAAGATCATGCGCACCAGCGTTGATCTTGCCGGCCTCTCGGTCATTATCGCGCTTCTCATAGGTTCGGCGCTGGCTGGAGTTATCGGAGCGATGGTCGCAGTGCCTACCGCTGTTCTGGTCGCCGTGCTGCTCAACGAGTACGCCGTGAAGCCCGAGCCGGTAATCGCCGAGGCGAAGCCGTTGAGCGAGATTCACTGACGGCGGCTTTAAGAAGCCGTCAATCCGCGGAAAACTTTCACCGGCTCGCTCTGCGCGCAATGCTTCCACAGGATTGACCAAACCCGCTGTAAGGGCCGGACGCACTGCCACCATCGGCAGGCGAAAGAGCAGCGGGAAGGCTGAAATCGCGTAAACCTGAAAACTATCCGGTTCGACGCCATAAAGTTCGCTGCGCAACAGGCGTGTCAGCAACAATGCTCCTCGTGATCCGGCAATGAGTCCGATTCCCGCTGGGATCAGAGTGCGACCTTCCGGCGACATACCAGCTGCGACGTTGTCTTCCATCCTCAGCTCAATGTGAGCCCGCAACTCCACGTCGATCTCGCGATCGACCTTTGAGCGGGAAGGAGCTTGGAAATGCGGCGATAAAGAGACACCTGACGCCTCCATTTGGCCTATTCGCTGCGCAGCGCCTGCATGGGATCGATGGATGCAGCCCGGCGCGCCGGAATCAGGCTGGCCGCAATTCCGGCCAAGGTAAGAGCGACGGTCAGTCCTGTCAGCAGCAGAAAATCGTAACCGGACTTCGACTCGATTACGCTGGCCGTCACTTTTTTCAGCGCCAGCGTCAGCACCCATCCCACTGCCGCGCCGCTCACCATCAGCAGCGCCACGCGCCGGATCACCTGACCCATAATCAGCCCGCGAGTCGAGCCCAGTGCCATGCGGATGCCCACCTCGCGCGTCTGCAGCCCCACTTCATGCTGCACCAGCCCATACAGCCCGATCATCGCCAGCAGCAGCGCAAAACCTGCAAAAATGCCGAAGAGCCAGCTCTCCATCTTCTGCAACATCAGCTGTTCGCTTACTACCTGCCGCATGGTCTGAGCACCGCGGAAAGGCACCGTAGCATCCACCGCGTGCAATGCGCCGCGCAGCGAGGGCACCAGAGCCAGCGGATCGCCGCTCGCCCGCACCATCAGAAACATATTGCGCAATGGATCGATGCGCTGCTTTACCGGAATCTCATCCATCAGCCAGTCCATCTCCGGCATCGGCGGCGACATCAGGTCCTGCCGCACGCTGGTGGCCACGCCCACGATCTCCGACTTCGCCTCTGGCTTGTCCGCATCGTCAATGTGCGCGCCCACCGGATCGCCGCCGTTCGCGAAAAATCTCTTGCGCAGCGCATCGTTGATCACCATCGTGCCCGCAACATTGTCCGGACCATCCAGAGACGCCGACATCATGCGGCCGCCAGTGAGATGAATGCCCATCGCCGCAAAATATCCAGGCGACACATAGCGCGTCTCCGCGGCCATGGTTTCATTCTTCGGATATGGCGGCTGGCCGGTGATGTGAATCTCATAACCGTCGCCCCACTCCGCAATCGGCAGTAGATCGATCAAGCCCGCAGCCTCCACACCCGGCATATACGAAACCCGCTCCAGCAGCGGGTTATAAAATGTAGCGATCGGATCGCGCCCCTCATAATTGCCGCGCGACAGATCGAGATTCACCTCGAGGATCTTGTCCGCGTCGAAGCCGAGATCGGTTTTGAGGATGCCTTGCAGATTCTTGAGCAGCAGTCCCGCGACCATGAGCAGCACCAGCGACAGGGCGACCTGCGTCACCACAAAACCCGAACGCAGCCGATGTTGTGTGCGGCTCTTGCCGGCGCCCGCCCCCTGCCGCAACGCCTGATTTGGATCAGTCCCCGATAGACGCAAAGCAGGCGCCAACGACGCCCCAACACTGGTCAGCAGCGAAAGGCCCAGGGCCACCAGCAGAGCCTTCACATTCAAATGAACGTCCGAGCCGCGCGCGATCGCTTCAACAAGAAACACATTCATCGCCTTCAGCAGCAGCGAGCTCAGAGCCACCCCACCGAGAAGCCCGGCAACAGACAGCACTACGCTCTCGTTGATCATCTGCCGGATCAGCCTGCGCCGGTTCGCACCCACCGCCGCGCGCAGCGCCATCTCCCGCTCGCGGCTCACACCACGCGCCAGCAACAGGCCCGCAATGTTGACGCAAGCAATGCCCAGCAGCGCCAGAACGGCCAGAATCAGCGCCTGGATCGGCCCCTTCATGTTGCCCTGCGAGCCAAAGCCGTTGATCTCATCGGCCAGAGGATACAGCTTTACCATGTGCCCCTCTTCCTGCGCCGGATACGCCTTCGCGAGGTTCGCCATCACCCGCGAAATATCCTCCTGCGCCTGCGCCATGGTCACGCTCGCCTTCAGCCGGCCCACTGTCGGCATCCAGTGCATCCCCCGCGCATTGCGCCATGTATCGGGCGCATGCAGCGGCGTATAGATCGCATCTCGCATGTACATCGGGAAGCGGAAGCCCGCGGGCATCACGCCCACAATCACATAAGGACTGCCATCCATTTTGACAGTCTTGCCTATAGTGTCCGCGCGGCCATTGAACTGGCTCTGCCATACCTCGTAGCTCAGCACCGCCAGGTTGTCGCGGCCAGGCTGGTCCTCACCGCGAAGAAAAGTGCGGCCCAGCACTGGAGCCACGCCGAACACATCGAAAAAATTGTCCGTAGTCTTCACCGCGCGCAGCGATACCGGCCCGCTCGGTCCCTCTAGATTGATGCGGCTCAGCGTCGAGTAGCCTGCGAGCGCATCGAAGGTGCGCAGCTGTGCGCGTTCGTCCACGTAGCCCAGGTAAGAGCTGCGCAGCGATCCGCCAGTGCGCGTCGTCATATAGGGATAGACCAGCCGCTCCTGATGAGTGAACGGCAGCGGCCGCAGCAGCATCGCATCCACCACGCTGAAGATCGCCGAAGCAGCGCCGATTCCCAGTGACAAAGCCAGCACTGCAGCCACCGCAAACCCCGGCGACTTCCACAACTGGCGTATCGCAAAGCGAACATCGCTGCGAATGCTCTCGAAAAACAACGCCGCATCCGCCGCCGTAGCCGCTTCCTTCACCACCGTAGGATTCCCAAACCGCAGCAGCGCATCGCGCCGCGCCGCTGCCGGAGACATTCCCGCCGCAATATTGTCTTCCGTACGCAGCGCAATGTGTGCCTGAAGCTCAGCGTCAATCTCCCGCTCCACCTTTGTGCGGGAAAACAGATTCGATATGCGGCGATAAAGCGACATAGGCGTTTTCTCTCGTTCGTTATTCGGCGCGCAGCGCCTCAACCGGATTCACAGACGCGGCCTGCCGCGCCGGCAGAAAGCAGGCCACCAGCGCTGAAAATCCAAGCAGCGCAGCCACGGCGGCGAAGGTCGACACATCCCACGCCTGCGTTCCAAACAGCAGGCTGCGCATCAGCGCTCCGGCAATCGTCGAGCACACCAATCCGGCCGCAATGCCGATGCCGGCCAGCACTACGGCTTCCAGCATCACCATGCGATACACAGAGCCGCGCTCTGCGCCCAGCGCCATGCGCACGCCGATCTCGCGGGTGCGCTGGCTTACGGAATAAGCAATCACGCCATAAAGCCCTACCAGGCTCAGCACCAGAGCGATCCCCGCAAATCCGCCCACCAGCCACGCCGACGAGCGGTGGAGGTACGCTGAGTTCGACTCGTTCACCACCTCGGTCATCGTGTTCTCGTCGGAAACAGCCAGCGTGGGATCGATCTTATGGATCGCGGCGACAAGGGTCGGCAGCATCGCCTTTTCGTCCTGCGCCGTCCGCACCATCACCAGAAAATCAAAGGACGCATCCTGGTTGAAAGGCCGGTAGAGCACCGCGCGATTTGGCGTATCCAGCGGCCCTTCCTTCAGATCCGCAATCTCGCCGACAATTTCCACCGACTCCTTCGAGCCTTCATACGCAAAACGCTTGCCGATCGGGTTCTCGCCCGGGAAGTACTCCTCCGCCAGCTTGTGATTCACAACAGCGATCGATGGCTTGTGATAGTCGTCGTCGGCTTCGCTGAAGTAGCGCCCGCGCAGCAGCCGCGTGCCCATGGTTTCGAGATAGCTCCAGCTCACATCGCGCTCCGGAACATCGTGGCGGCCGCCGCTCATCGTCCGGCCGGGAATGACAATCGACACCCCGCCATCCCATGCGCGCACCGGCATATGGCTGCCAATCCCTGCGGACACAACGCCTGGCAGTCTGTCGATCCGCTCCGTCACCTGCCGCTCCAGCTGCATCAGCCGGTCGCCTTCTTCGTACGACCTCGGCACGCTCATCACCATCGTCGCCACATGCTCAGGTACAAATCCCAGGTCGATGTGCAGCAGCTTGTACAGGCTCTTGCCCAGCAGCCCCGCGCCCACCAACAGCACCACTGCCGTTGCAATCTCAACGGCGATAAGTTTCGAGCCGAGGCGCTGCCATCCCCGTCCCGAGCTGCCACGGCTGCCCTCTGCAAGGTCGCCCTGCAGGCTGCCGAAGGTAGCACGCAGAGCAGGCATAAAGGTGAATACCGCCGCTGCCGCAAGAGCGATCACGGTGATGAATACCAGCACATGCGGCGTGAATCCCAGTTGCAAGAGGAACGGCATGCCCTCCAGCCGATCCGCCGGAATTAGCTTCACCAGCAGCTTCATGGCAAAATACGCCGCACCGATCCCAGCCATGCACCCAGCGGCGACAAGCACTCCGGCCTCTGTCAGGAACTGCCGCAGCAGCCGCGCCGGAGTCGCTCCCAGCGCTCCGCGGACTGCCGTCTCCCGCTTGCGGCTTTCCGTGCGCACCAGCAGCAGCCCGGTCGCATTCACACACGCAATCAGCAACAGAAGCACCGCTCCGCTCAGCAGCAGCAACAGCACCGGACGCACATCACCCACGATCGCTTCGCTCAGCGCCGTGGCCGTCGCGCTGAAGCCGTGATTCGAGTCGGGATACTGCTGCGCCAGCCGCGCGGCAATGGTCTGCATTGCGTTCACAGCCTGCTGCAGTGTGGTGCCTTCCTGGAGACGGGCCACCCCGAATAGGCCGTGGCATGCGCGCCGTTTGTCGCAGCTGTTCGAATCGTCCAACGCCGCCCAGAATTCCGCTTGCCCGCGTGGAGCGAAATGAAAATCCTTCGGCAGCACACCGATAATCGTGTACGGATGATCGCTCAGCACCACCGTCTGTCCCACAACATCGCGCCGCCCGGCAAAACGCGTCTGCCATGAAGCATACGTAATGAGCGCCGCATGCGGCTTGCCCGGCGTGTCTTCATCCGGATAAAAGTCCCGCCCCAGCACCGGCCGCACACCCAGCGTACGAAAGAACCCTGCACTCACGCGTGCGCCTTGCGCCAATTCCATGCCGCCAGTGCCGCGCAGCAGATAGCCGGAATAGCCCCACGCATCCAGCGACTGAAAAGGCAGGCCGCTCTTCCGCCAGTCAAGAAAATTCTGGTAAGAGATGTTGCACAGTGGGCACGACGGCACCACCTCATACACGCTCACCAGTTGTGCCGGATCTTTGTAAGGAAGCGGCCGGATCAGAGCCGCGTCGACAAACGCGAACATGGCCACGCTCGCGCCAATGCCCAATGCCAGCACCGCTACCGTGGTGAACGCAAAGCCCGGATTCTTGATGAGCTGCCGCAGAGTGAACCGCACATCCGAAGCCAGGCTCTCGATCAGCAAAGCCGCGTCGGCTGCCGCCGCCCGTTCTTTCATCACCGCAGGGTTGCCAAACCGCAGGAGCGCATCGCGCCGAGCTGCGGCAGGAGGCATTCCCGCCGCAATGTTGTCTTCCGTTCGCAGCGCGATGTGCGCCTCAAGCTCAGCGTCAATCTCCCGCTCCACCTTCGTGCGGACAAACAGATTCGATATGCGGCGATAAAGCGACATGATCCCCCTTACGCGTAGCGCAGCATGGCGCGCACGCCCTTTACCAGGTGTTCAAAGTTCTTTTCCGCCTCTTGCAGCTGCTTGCGGCCGGCGGCGGTCAGCTTGTAGTACTTGGCTTTGCGGTTGGTCTCAGTCAGCGCCCACTCCGAGCTGATCCAGCCGCTCTGCTCCATGCGGTGTAGAGCCGGGTAAAGCGAGCCTTCTTCCACACTCAGCAAGTCGTCGGATGCGCGTTGAATATGCAGCACGATGCCATAGCCGTGCAGCGAGCCCATCTGCAGCAAAGTTTTCAGCACCAGCAGGTCAAGCGTTCCCTGCAGATCGTTTTTCGCCATTCCTCACCCCTAAACATCGAGTGGTGCCAAGCGTATACCTAGATAAATAGGCATGTCAAGGCCTGGGCGTCTACAAACATGCATTTCCTGCACCCTAAGTGCCCGTAGCAGTAATCCCTGTATCATTGAGAGGTCCGCATTACATCATGACTCCTGCTTCCACCAGCACCGTTTTGCCTGTCCAAGAGTCTCAGCCGCTCAATGCGGCGGCACCAGCGGCCCCGAAAGACCGAACGGCGCACGATACCCCGCACGTCCTGAGGGCGGGGACGACAGCCTCCCGCATCGCCGACTACCGCGAACTCTTCAAGGACCGCGTCACGCTGATGGTGATGCTGACAGCCTGGGCTGGCTTCTATCTCGGCTCGCGGCAGTCGGGGATCAGCAGCGTACAGCCCGGTCTGCTGGAAGCGCTACTCGGCATTGGATTGGTTTCCGCCGGCTCGGCGGCGCTGAACGAATGCATGGAACGCAAGCTGGACGCGAAGATGATCCGCACCGCGCAGCGCCCCATGGCTTCCGGACGCATCAGCCTGCTGCATGGACTTGCGCTTGGCCTGGGAGCCATCGCTATCGGCGGAACCTGGCTCGCGTACTCCACAAATCCGCTCACCAGCGCGCTCACGCTGCTCACCGCCTTTAGCTACGTCACGATCTACACGCCGCTCAAGCGCCACACCAGCCTGGCTACATTCATCGGGGCCTTTCCCGGAGCCATGGGCCCGCTGCTTGGCTGGACTGCCGCCCGGGGACGCATCGAGTGGCCGGCCGTGGCGCTGTTTGCCATCCTCTTCGTGTGGCAGTTTCCGCACTTCATGGCGATTTCATGGCTTTATCGTGAGGATTATGGACGGGCCGGCATCCGCATGCTGCCGGTGGTGCAACCCGACGGTGGTCAACCGTGCTGGAAGCTCTGACCTATGCCGTACTCATGATCCCGGTGAGCCTTGCGCCGGTGTACCTGCACATTGCCGGACCGGTCTATGGGGCAGTCGCACTTGTACTGGGGCTGGTCTATCTCGGCTACACCATCCGTTTCGGACGCATTACCCGCGCCCGGTCCGTCACCGAATCGAAGATGTACGCGCGCGATCTGCTGAAGGTAAGCGTGATCTACCTGCCTCTGCTGCTCACCGCGCTCATGCTCAACGCCACAGGGAAATAGAGAGATGCCGACCGCAATCCAGCCCAAGCAGTCCAGCGGAATCACCATCGCCGCCATCATCGTCGCCAGCGCGCTGGCCAGCGCACTCATCTGCTGGCTGGTTTACTTCCATGCCCCGACCGATGTAGCAGGCACCCACCTGCTGTTTTTGCCCGCTACCAATGCCCTTCTCAATGCGCTGAGCACAGTGGCCCTGCTGTTCGGCTTTTACTTCGTCAAGTCGCGCGAGATTCTCAAGCACCGCGCTTCAATGCTGACGGCCTTTTTCTTTTCGTCCATCTTTCTGGTGTCGTACCTGGTCAACTTCACGCTGCACGGCGAAACCAAGTTTCCGCGCGGCAATCCGCTGTGGCCGTTTTACTGGAAGCTGCTGCTTTCGCACATCCTGCTCTCGGTGGTTGCGCTACCCATCATCCTCATCACATTTTTCTTTTCACTCACCGGACGCTTCGCCTCGCACCGCAAGATCGCGCGCTGGACCTTCCCTATCTGGCTCTATGTCTCCGTAACCGGCGTGATCGTCTACGCCATGCAGGCTGCCTGCCGCTAAGGATCACAATGCCCCTGCTCATGGAGAGAGAACCGGACAGGCAATCACGCGGCGAGATCCATCTCGCCGCGCCGGCCGGTTTGCACCTCGATCCGAACGGCGATGGAACACGTGAGCTTCTCCTCGCCGGCGGAGGCACGCTGACTGCTGGAGTCATCGCTGCGCTGCTCACCAAATTCGTCTTTGGCGGCATCGGCATCCAGGGCCCACACACCAACTCCGGATGGCTCGCCCTGCTGGTAGCCATGGGATGCCTTCCCTTTGGCGTTCTGCTCTCCCTCCTGGGATTCGCAAAGTGGCTGCGAAACCGGAGAACAGGGCGCAGGGATTAGGGGCCAGCAGGTAAATGCAGGATGGTCTGCCATGTCTTTTCCCTGCAGCAGACCAACCACAGGCCATAAGTAACCGGGCGACAGGATCAGGCGCGAAGCGCAGATCGCTGGACGCGCAGTCCTTTGTTATTCTTCTCAAGACACAAGCAGTGATTGGAGCACCAGCAACATGCCTAAAAGCGTCAATAAAGTCATTCTTCTCGGCAACGTCGGCAAAGACCCCGAGGTCAAATTTCTGCCCAGCGGCTCGGCCGTGGCCAACCTCACCATCGCTACCTCGGAGCGCTTCAAGGATAAGGGCGGCGAGTGGCAGGATCGCACCGAGTGGCACAATCTGGTCGCATACCAGCGCACCGCCGAGATCATCCGCGATTATGTGAAGAAGGGTAACAAGCTCTACGTCGAGGGCCGAATCCAGACCCGCTCCTGGGACGACAAGACCAGCGGCGAGAAGAAGTATCGCACTGAGATCATCATCGGCGAACTGGTGCTGCTGTCCGGCAAGGGCGACGGAGAGAGCGCAGGCGGAGGCTACAGCCGCGGCGGCAGCTCGTCGTATGACCAGCGCAGCTCAGGCCCCTCCGACGATCTGGTCAGTTCTACAGAAATTACCGACGACGATATTCCGTTCTAACGCGGTCTCCATGGCATAACCGGATGCCGTCATTCTGAGCGGGCGGGGAATTTCAGCCAGTCTTCGCGAATCAATATTGCTGAGTGTCTTCGCTGCGCTCAGGATGACTGGACCGTCTCTTTGTTGTGAGAGAGATGATCCCTATCGACTCATCGGTTTCAAGTGACCGCTGCCCGGATCTGTGATTGCGGGCGGCCTGCTCTTCCCTACCTAATGGCTGATCGCGGTCTTCAGCATCAGCCTCGCCTGATTTTCCTGGCTTCCTGTCTGATCCAGCAGTTCTTTTGCTCCTGCCAGGCTGATGTCGTGCGGCACGGGGTGGAAGTCCATGCGCACTTCCCGCTGATCTTTGGTGACGTTCTTGAAGAGCAGCACCTTACCCTGAATGTGGACTTCGACCAGATCCGTCTTCCAGTGGGTCTCGCTTACCTGCTGGCGGCGAATCTCGAAGGTCCCGTCCTTCTCGATGTGGCCGAGAATGCCGTAGCCGAAGTCGACGCGATCCATCAGGCGCCCATCCATGTCGATCATCCGCTTCAGCCGCTGATTCACGATGAGCGTACCGCCGAGTGCATGCACCACACGCGCCTCATAGCTGGCGGGGGTAAATGCTGGATTGGGACGGAAGGCAATGCGTACGCTGTCGCCTTCACTTGGACCGTCATACTCAAACAGAAAGGCGAAGGGCAGCATCTCCATCACCTTCTTCAGCCGCTCCTCATCCTGCTCGTGCTCCTGCCGCACATGCGCCATGGCTCCAGGACGTCCCACCAGCTCGCGCAGGCGCTGATCCTCCTTGCGGCGCTGGTCGGCATCGAGGGGGTTGCCGTGATCCTCGATCACCCGGAAGATCGGCCCGTCCGCGGTCTCTACCTGCTCGCGGACAATATTCTGCTCGCCGGAAACGCGTTCGCTGCGGTACTCCCAGAAGCTGTCGCACTCCCGGTCATGCAGCTCGTTGTAGATCACATCCGCTACCAGCTTCTGCGCCGGCTCAGGCGTCTGCGCCACTGAGGAACTGGCACACATCACCAGGGCAAATGGGAGTAAGAAGACGAAGGACGCGCGTGGTTGCATGATTCGTATCCACCTCTCAAGCAGAATGGGTACAACTGCGCTAAGAGTGCCATAAACGGCTGACTATCTTTGCAAGAGATGTATGAATTGCATAAGAAAATGTGCAATCGTTCCGAAATGAGAACGATGCCTGGGGTTTTCTTGTTCAATTTGATGCAGAGATTTTTGATGAAGCGTCAAGATGCTTATTTAGAAAAACCAAGGTGGCTGCTGCAACGGGGATACAGCGCAGTCCGGAACGCCAGCGGGAATTTTTACTACGACGTTTAGCCGCAAACGACAAAGGCCGCTGCGCAGATGCGCAGCGGCCTTTCGATTATCCAACCTAGCCGTTCTGATCGGCGGATTCGGGGTGAAGGGTGAGGTAGGTTGCGTTGCCCTTGTTCCAGATCAGCAGGAGCATATCTTTTCCGGCCGGGCTCTTGTGCACTTCGTTCACGAACTCGCTGGCCGACGATGCCGGCTGGCGGTTGATCTCGAGGATGAGATCGCCGGGCTGCAGCGCCGCATCATCCGCGGGACTGCCGGGGCGAACATTCTGGATCACGACGCCGTGGACCGAGTCCGGCACATTCAGCTGCTGCCGCGCCTGCGCCGTCAGATCGCTGACCGCGAGGCCCAGCTTGCCGGTATTCGCTCCACTCGCAGAGCCGTTGTCGTCGCTGTCGTTGCTCGCGACCTCAGTATTCGCGTGGTACTGCCCTACCGTCGCGTTCACTGTGGTCTGTTTACCGTCACGCATCACGCCCAGGGTGATCTTCGATCCCGGAGTCAGCTCGCTCACGCCTACCTGCAGCGCACTGGAGTTGATGATCTTTGAACCATTGAGCTCATCAATCACATCACCGGTCTTGAGGCCAGCGCGGCTGGCCGGAGAATCCGGCGTCACCTGTGCGACCAGCGCACCGGAGGCATCATCCATGTGGAAGAAGCGGGCATTCTCGGGTGTCACGTCGTTGAGACTGATGCCCAGGTAGCCGTGCTCAACCTTGCCGGTCTTGATCAACTGTTCGGCGGTCGCCTTCACCATCTGCGAGGGGATGGCAAAACCTGCGCCGGCGAACGATCCGTCACCGGTGATGATCCAGGTATTGATGCCGATCAGCGAGCCGTGCGCATCGACCAGCGGGCCACCGGAGTTGCCGGGATTGATGGCGGCGTCGGTCTGAATAAATCCACCGGGCTTGCGAGCGTCGTCACGGAAGGGATTGTCACGATTAACCGCGCTTACGATGCCGCGGGTAACGGAGAAGCGCAGCGAGCCGAAGGGGCTGCCGAAAGCCAGCACCGTCTGTCCGGGCTCGAGCTTGGTCGAGTCTCCCCAGGAGATCGCAGGCAAACCGCTGGCGTCGATCTTCACAACGGCGAGATCGGTCAGCTTGTCCACACCGACCACTTTGCCGGTGAAGATGCGGCGGTCATGCAGCGTGACCCTGATCTGCGTAGCGCCATCGACCACGTGGTCATTGGTCACAATGTAGCCATCAGGCGAAATGATCACACCGCTGCCGATGCCGTGCTGAATCCGCGGCTGTGCGGGCTGGCCGCCACCAAAGGGGCTGCCCTGTCCAAAGAACTGCGCGAAGCCCGGAGGCAAATTCTGAAGCTGGTTCTGCGAGGAGTCTTCGTCTGTAGCGCGCGATGTGACGGCGATGTTAACTACAGCGGGCGTCACGCGTGCCGCGATGGCCTCCATTGCCTGATCCAGAGCAGTGAGCGCAGAGACGCTCTGGTCGTCGAGGGCAGCGGCGGAGCTCGCCGCGTGTACGCCGCCATGGCCGACAAAGAGTGCCGCGCCAAGTACGAATGCCCCCACCACGGCAGCCGGTGCGGCAAGCCTGCGAGTTTTATTTACTAATTCATTAGTTGATACAGCCATGAAACAACCCTCCCATGGGTCGATATTGCGGTTAGAGTTGAACGATCAGCCAGCCGTTCGCTACGGGAACAGCGGCATACGAGTAGACACCATCCGAGACAACAAACCTCAGATGCGACGGAGCCGGAGCGTCCGTCCAATCGGTAAGCAGAACCCAGGCAGCTCCTTGCGTGGCATCGGGAACTGAGATTCGGGTCATATCTATGCGCCGCTCGGGCGCACCTTGCGGAGCAAGAACATTGCGGAAGGTACGGCTTGCCGCTCTACGAACGCGCGGCTTCTTCGGCGCGGTGATTGCTTTGGCCGGTTCTTTCACTGGCTCGTGGAACATCGCGTCCATCATATGCGGCGTGGTTGCTCCAGAGATTTTGGTCTCGCTGTGAAAAGACGCGGGCACATATGCCGCCGGAGGCACAATCTCTGCTTCAACACGCATCGCTTGCGGTGCAAAGCTGACCAGTTGCGGCTCACGCGCCAGAGTCGCCGCGCCGCCGATCATTCCTACCATGAGCACGCCGGTCACGAGCCGCAGTTGCCTGCGGTCCATCATCCCTTCGGGCTGGCGCAGGATCCGGCGCACACGCTGGCCTAACTCCGACTGGCGTTCCCAGGCACCGAGAACGAGCATAGCGCCGCGGCGGAGCACGGTATGCTCGGCCAGATTCACGAGGCAGGTCGCGTAGGCCTTCTTGGCGTTGGTCACGCTGAGAACGCGGTCGTCACACGCCAGCTCGCGCTCCACGCGGAGGCGACGCTCGACCCACAGGAGCACGGGATTCAGCGGGAACAGGACCAGGCTGATCTTCTGGACGAGGTTGGTCCAATCGTCGCCGCGGCGCAGGTGCTCCATCTCATGCAGCACGATCTGCTCGAGTTCCGGCGCGGAAAGCTTTTCAAAGAGAGACTCGGGAATAAGGACGCGTGGCTTGAAGAAACCGATGACACTTGGCCGGTCGACCTCCGTCGAAGTGCAAAGCTCGGCAGAGCGGAAACGCGTGTGGAGCAGGAGCACGCATTCCGGTGACGGCGCTATTGGCACTGCCGTTCTCGCAACGCGGCGCAGTCCGATTGCGCTATGAATGAGCTGTGCTCCGCGGAAAAGCGAGAGCAGAAGCCAGAGACCTGCTATCGCCAGACTCCAGCGCAGATCGAGTTGAAAGAGATGGCCTGCGGCTGGCGAAGTAGACGAACTTTGACCAACCAGCGGAAGAAAATGCAGCAGCGCCACCAGCAGCAGCACAGCCGTCCACAGCATGGAGCGGACACCGGCGGTAATTCCCTTCACACAATGCAAGCAGAGTGCGACGGCGGCGGCCAGCACCGTTCCTTCCCAGATCGCTGTGACCAGAGATCCGGCCGCGGCAGCGGAGAAACCAGTGAGGATATGAGCAATTCCTGTCATGAGCTAGGCCTCCTCCGCCTGATTCTGGAGGTCGTCATTTTCGAGGTCATCAGGCGCGCTGGCAACGGCCTCGCGCAGCCGTTTCAGCTCTTCCGGGCTGATATCGTCGTCGCCGAGGACTGAGAGCAGCAGCCGCTCCCGGGAGTTGCCAAAGAAGCGCTGCAAAATGTGGCGCACCTCCGACTTACTGGCTTCGAACTCATCCACGCAGGGGCTGTAGAGAAATGCCCGGCCCTCCTGGCGGTGGCGCACATATCCTTTATTTTCAAGGATTCGCACCGTGGTCAGCACAGAGGTATAGGCCAGGGGGCGCTCGTCCGAAACAGCCATCACCAGGTCGGAGACCGCGGACTCGCCGCGCTCCCACAGAACCTTCATGAGCCTGAGTTCGGCTTCGGTCAGCGTGATGGACTTCTTCGGAGGCATTTGCTCACTGTTATAGACACACAACTAATGAATTAGTTAACACAAACATTCACCGCATGCAAAATTCTTTGCGGAAGTTGCTTCCCGCTTCCATAGCCATGGAGAACAAATCTTCTATATTCAAAGACATCCTGGCAGCGCCCATAAATAAATGAAAAGCATCCTTGCAAGCCTGCTTTTTCTCGCCTGCTCCTCTCCTGCCCTCGCGCAGCAGTTCAACGTCGCCGGCACGACCATCGCCGACACGCAGAAAGCCATTCGTGAAGGACGCACCACCTGCCGCGCGGTGGTTCAAAGCTACCTGACCCGGATTCGCGCCTACGACCAGACGCCCATGAACGGTCCGGGTGGAAACCAGCGGCTGAACGCTATCGTGCTCGTCAATCCAGATGCCCTCGCCGAGGCCGATGCATGTGATCGCAATTTCGCCGCCACGCATACGCTTCCCCCGCTCGGTGGCATCGCGGTGCTCATCAAGGACAATTACGACACCCAGGGATTGCAGACCACCGGCGGATCGCTGGCCATGAAGGGGTTCATCCCCAGCAGGGACGCGACCATGGTTGCAAAGCTGCGCGCAGCAGGAGCGATCATCCTTGCCAAGACCAATATGGCGGAATGGGCCTTCAGTCCTTATCAAACCGCCAGTTCGATCGCGGGCATTACTCGCAATCCTTACGACCTGAGCCGCGTGCCCGCCGGATCGAGCGGGGGCACGGCGGCGGGTGTTGCCGCCAGCCTTGGAGAGTCTGGCCTCGGCACCGACACCGGCAATTCCATTCGCGGTCCGTCGTCGCACAACGATCTGGTCGGCATTCGCCCGACGATTGGCCTGACTAGCCGGTCGGGAATTATTCCGCTCTTCGCGAACAACGATGTGGGCGGACCAATCGCGCGCACCGTAGCCGATGCTGCTGCGCTGCTGACCATCGTCGCCGGACCTGATCCCGCTGATCCGGTCACGCAGCTTGACGCAAAGAGGCCGAAGCTCGACTACACCAGGTTTCTCGACCCTCACGGACTGCGCGGCGCGCGCATCGGCGTCTTCCGGCAGTATTTCAATACACCGGAGACCGACTCTGAAGTGAAAGCCGTGACTGAGCAGGCGCTGAGGGCGCTGCAGCAGGAGGGCGCGGTGCTGGTCGATCCCTTCACCATTCCCGGCTACGACGATCTTGTGAAGAATTTATGGTGTGGAGATTTCCAGACCGACCTGAACGCGTATCTCGAAAAGCATCCCACAACGCCATATCACGATCTGAAGTCTATCGTCGCGTCGGGACTTTATCTGCCCTACATCGAAGACGAGATCAAAAGCGCCATCGCTCCCCCGAAGTCAGACGATCGCCGTGAGCCATGTCCTGACGTCTATCACGATGCGCCGAAGATTGCCTTCCGCAACGCATTGATCGCGGCGATGGCGAAGGATCACCTGGATGCGATCGTTTATCCGACCTGGAGCAATCCTCCACGCAAAGTTGGCGACACCACAAGTCCTGCGGGCGATAACAGCCAGGTACTCTCGCCGCAGACAGGCTTCCCTGCCCTCACCGTGCCTATGGGATTCACGCACGGCATGCTTCCAGCAGGATTAACCTTTCTTGGGCCGGCATTCAGCGAACCCACGCTGATCCGTTATGCCTACGACTTTGAGCAGACCATGCAGCAGCGCAAAGACCCACCATTGTTTCCACCACTGCCTTAAAAAAATCGGAGTTGATTTCCAATGAAAGCTTTTGCTTCCGCTGTCGCAGTGCTTTTCTCATTTGCAGCCCTGGCGCAGACTACGCCACAACAGCCTCAGCCGGTGGAGCACACTTATATCATTCACAACTTCCATACCGAAAGCGGCGTGGTGCTGCCTGAGGCGAAGATCGTCTACGGAACATACGGTCATCTCAATGCCGCCGGCGACAACGCCATCCTGCTGCCCTCGCACTACATGGCGAAGATGAACGGCTATGGCTGGATCATCGGGCCGGGCAAGGCGCTCGATCCGGAGAAGCAGTTTCTCATCACGTCGGAGCTATTTGGCAATGGCCGCTCTTCCTCGCCGAGCAATACGCCGGAGCCGTTCCACGGTCCGCGCTTCCCCGTCACCACCATTCGCGACAACGTAGAAGCGGTGCATCAGCTGCTCACTGAGGAGCTGGGTGTGAAGCATCTGCAGGCGGTCATTGGATTCTCCATGGGCGCGCAGCAGGCCTTTCAGTGGGCTGTCTCCTATCCCGACTACATGGATCGCATCATCGCCACATCGGGCACGGCAAAGACCTACGGTCATGGCATCGTGCGGCTGGAAAGCGAGATCAATGCCATTGAGACCGATCCAACATTCAAAGGCGGCGACTACACCGAAGAGCCGGTGAAAGGCATTCAGTCGTTCGGGCTGGTGTGGACTGCGTGGCTTTTCTCGCAGGAGTGGTGGCATCAGGAGCTTTGGAAGACCGATTCGCCGGCGGGAACAACGCTGGCACAGGTAATAGAGCAATACAAAACCAATTTCATCCCCGGCGCTGACGCCAATGACCTCATCCTGCAGATGCGCACCTGGGAGAAGCATGACGTGGGCACCACACCCGGCTTCCATGGAGACACAGCAAAGGCTCTAGGCTCCATCAAGGCGCAAGTGCTCTATATGCCTTCGGCAACCGACCTGTATTTCCCGGTCACTGACGCTCGCTATGAAGCGCCTGCGATCCCGCATTGCACGCTGTTGCCCATCCCATCGTTGTGGGGACATCCGGCAGGAGCGGCGGCCAGTCCGGCGGATGCAAAGTTTCTCAACGAGAATATCGCCGCGTTCATGAAGGGCGAGGCAGTGCATCCTTAAAGTTCAGCGATCCTCACCGTTCATTTTTACTTGAGCTGGTTATAAGTACCTTGAAAAATTAAGCGGAACCTTCCCTGGCTCAGCACGTATACTTCTTTTCCACCAGCAAATCCACGGCTGTGCGGCTTGAACCATTCTGAAGATACACAGGGGAGAAACTGTGCCACTTACCATCACCGGTCTGACGAAGACTTATTCCAATGGCGTGCAGGCGTTGAAGGGGCTGAACCTCACCGTCGGCAATAATATGTTTGGACTGCTCGGCCCCAATGGCGCGGGCAAAAGCACGCTGATGCGCACCATCGCTACACTGCAGGAGCCGGATGCGGGTGAGATATGGCTGGACGGCATCAACGTGGTGAAGCAGAAGGATACGGTGCGCCGCCTGCTGGGGTATCTTCCGCAGGAGTTCGGCGTCTATCCCAAGATTTCAGCGCTGGATATGCTAAACCATCTCGCGGTGATGAAGGGCATCACCAATAGCGGCGAGCGTAAGACGATGGTCGAAGCACTGCTGCAGCAGACCAACCTTTGGGATGCGCGGAAGAAGGCGCTCAGCACCTATTCCGGCGGTATGAAGCAACGCTTTGGCATTGCCCAGGCACTGCTGGCCAATCCCAAGCTGATCATCGTCGATGAGCCTACTGCGGGTCTCGATCCGGTTGAGCGCCATCGCTTTCTCAACCTGCTCAGCGCCATCGGCCGCGATGTTATCGTCATTCTCTCCACGCATATCGTCGAAGACGTGCGCGAGCTGTGCAATCGCATGGCAATCATCAGCAGCGGACAGGTTGTCCTAGAAGGCTCACCCAATGAAGCGCTCGAGACTCTCTCCCAGCGCATCTGGAGCAAGCTGGTGACAAACGAGAGCGAGCTGACAGCAATCGAGGCACAGATGCAGATCGTCTCCGTGCAGCTGCTGGGCGGCGCGCATGAGGTGCGCATCTACTCCGAGAGCGATCCGGGCAGCGGGTTCCGTCCAGTCGATGCCAACCTTGAAGACGTCTATTTCCTCAAGATCGAGAGCAGCGCCCCTAAGGCGAAGGTCAACTAATACCGGAGATCGATTCATGTTTTTGGATTTTCTGCTTTTCGAACTCAAGCTCCGCTTCAAGAGCATCTCGACCTACGTCTACTTCGCGCTATGGTTTCTGGTCGCATTCCTGTCGATCGCAGCGGAGGACTTCGGTCCGGGGGGCTCGGGTAAGGTGCTGCTGAACGGGCCATACACCACGCTGCAGATATTCACACAGCTCACTGCCTTCGGCATCATCGTCATGTCCGCCATCTTCGGGACGTCGATTTTGCGCGACTTTCAGCGCGATACCTATCAGCTCATCTTCACTAAGCCCATCACCAAGCTTTCATATCTGGGAGGCCGCTGGGCTGGATCGCTGCTGATCACGCTGTTCATCTTTACCGGCCTGCCCGTCGGCGAGTTCGTAGGCTGCTTTGCTCCCTGGGCCGACCACACGCGCATTGGCGCCATCCATCTCGGGATGTTCGCGAAGCTCTACTTCTCCATGATCACGGTGCAGGTATTTTTCATCGGCAGCATGTTCTTCATGGTGGCTGCGCTCACCCGCAAGATTGTTACGGTCTATCTGCAGGGTGTGGTGCTCTTCGTCGCATATCTCATTCTGTTCGTCTCCATCTCGCAGACGCGAAGCCTTAACTATTACTGGCCTTCGGTCTTCGATCCGCTCGGCATTTTGCTTGTCGAAAACCTCACCCGCTACTGGACAGTAGCTGAGCGGAACATGCTGACCCCAACCTGGACAGGCATGTTCCTATGGAACCGGCTTGTGTGGTTGAGCGTCGGACTGCTCTCGCTGGCTGCGACGTGGATTTTCTTCCCCATGTCCGCAGAAGCACTCACGGCTCGAGCTTCGAAGAAAAGCAAGAAGGTAGAGCAGGAGGACGCGCGGCCGCCACGGGCGCGCTTCGATGTATCGCTACCTTCGGTGCATCAGGTCTTTGGCAGCCGCACGAGCATTTTGCAATTCATCAGCCTCGTAAAGCTGCGCATCAGAAACGTCATCCGCGAGGTACCCTTCTGGGCCATCACGCTGGTGATGATCGTCTACGTCATGATCAACGGGCACTTTGCAGGCCATACCGGCGAGCAGTCCAACGTATGGCCGGTCACCTTCCTCATGCTGCAAGCGGTCGAAGGATCGGCGATGCTCTTCTTCCTCATCGTCTCCACTCTTTATGCGGGCGAACTGGTCTGGCGCGAACGCGATGTCCGCTTCGAGCAGATTCACGACGCGCTGCCCTCGCGCGAGTGGATCGACTGGCTGAGCAAGTTCTGTTCTCTGGCTGCCGTTGAGCTCATCCTGCTTACGGTGGTTATGATCTGCGGCATCCTCTCGCAGGCCATTCAGGGCTACTTCCACTTTGAGCTCATCCAGTATTTCAAGGAGCTCTATCTCATTACCTTTGCACAAGTGGTGATCTACATCCTGCTGGCTCTCTTCGTGCAAACTATCGTCAGCAATAAATTCATGGCGCACGGCATCGTGATTGGTTTTTTCATCGTGATACCGGTGCTGTATCGGGTTGGCGTCGAAAACCGGCTCCTGCTCTATGGGGAGATCACACCCTACACATACTCGGATATGAACGGTTACGGCCATTTCGTTGCCGCATTGATGTGTATTCTCGCGTACTGGCTGTCGATTGGCGGACTCCTCGGCGTGGCCGCGGTGCTTCTGCATCGCCGCGGCAGCGATCTTTCCTGGAAGGCACGCTTCCACAACGCAGGACAGCGCTTCGCGGGAGTCGTTCCAGCGTCCGTTCTACTCTTGCTCGTCGCAGCGGGCAGCGGCAGCTGGTTCTACTACAACACGCATGTGCTGAACGAATTCCGCACCGCGAAGCAGGGCCGGCGCCTGCAGGCGGAATACGAGAGCCTCTATAAAAAATATGAAAAACAGCCGCTGCCTAAGATTGTCGCGGTGGATACAAACGTAGATATCTATCCTGAGCGCCGATCATTCTCGGCTACCGGCTGGTACATCCTGCAGAACCGCACCACGGAACCAATCAGTGATATCCACCTCACCGGCGCGCGCGAGTCGATCGACGAAGTCCACTTCGACCGCCCTGCGCAGCAGACGCTTGATGATAAGAAACACTGGTATTCCATCTATCACCTCGCAACACCGCTCGCTCCCGGCGACAAGCTGCGCATGGACTTCAAAGCATCCTACACCTCGCATGGCTTCAAGGATGGCGGCGAGCGGGCGGAGTTTGCACACAACGGAACATTCTTCGATCAGGACTACTTTCCCTATCTCGGCTACAACCGTGGCCTTGAGCTGGATAATCCGGTGCGCCGGCGCGAAGAAAAGCTCGGCCCTTATGAGGAGATGGCGCCGCGCGGCGATCCTTACTATACACAGGCCAATCTCTTCCGTCCCGACTCCGACGCCATCACCTATCACACGGTGGTGAGCACGTCGGGCGATCAGATCGCGATCTCTCCGGGCTATCTGCAGAGGCAGTGGAGCAAAGACGGGCGTAATTATTACGAATACAGCATGGGCTCGACGCGCATTGCTAACTTCTACTCCTATCTCTCGGGCCGATACACCATCAAGCATGACAAGTGGCAGAACGTAAACCTCGAGATCTACTACACGCCGCAGCATACGTTCGACCTCGACAAGATGCTCGGCTCGTCCAAAGCCGGCCTCGATTACTACACGAAGTACTACAGTCCCTATCAATTCGCGCAGTACCGAGTGCTCGAGTACCCGCGCTATCGCACCTTCGCGCAGTCGTTTCCAAACACTGTTCCGTATTCCGAAGACATCGGATTTATCGGCCGCGTGCTCAAACCGGACGATATCGATTTCACCTACTTTGTCACCGCGCACGAACTGGCCCACCAGTGGTGGGGCCATCAGATTATTGGCGCTGACGTGCAGGGCTCGAACATGATGTCGGAGAGCCTTGCCGAGTACTCTGCGCTGCGCGTGATGCAGCACAAGTTCGGCGATGCCGAGATGCGCCGTTTCCTGCGTCACGAGCTTGATGGCTACCTGCGCGGCCGAGCCGGCGAAATTCGCCATGAACCACCGTTGCTGCTGGTGCAGAACGAACCCTATGTCTGGTACCAGAAGGGCTCGCTGGTTCTCTATGCACTGAGCGACTACATCGGAGAAGACAAGCTCAATAATGCTCTGGGCAACTACCTGCGCCAGAACCGCGATACAGATGGACCTTATCCCGACACCCGGGGATTCGATGCTGCGCTGCGCAGCGTAACTCCGCCGGACCTGCAATACCTTATCACCGACATGTTCGAGACCATTACTCTCTATGACAATCGCATGGTCTCGGCGACGTGGCAGGAGACGCCGGATCACAAATACAAAGTGGTGATGACGGTAAAGGCCCACAAGCTGAAAGCCGATGGTGAAGGTGCCGAGCACGAGGTCCCGATTCACGATCTCATCGAGGTAGGCGTGTTTTCTGGCGGCAAAGATCACGAGCAGCCGATTCATGTCGAAAAGCAATGGATCACGCAGAACGATTCGACCATCACGTTTATCGTCGACCAGAAACCGACGAGGGCGGGAATCGATCCCTATAACAAACTGATCGACCGCAATCCGGAGGACAACATGGCAGACATCAGCAAAATGTAACGATTGTGATTACAAAATCAAAAAGCCCGGACAATGTCCGGGCTTTTCTGTTGCATTGCTGACCTGCTAGCTAGCGGCTTCGTCGGTCGCCTTCACCTGCGCGACGGTCCAGTTGGGATCGCCAACCTTGAAGCGGGCGAAGCGGCGGACGGAAAGGTTCTCGCCCAGCTTGCCGATCTTGGTTGCGATCAGATCCTTGATGGCAACGGTCTGTTCCTTGATGAAAGGCTGCTCGAGCAGGCAGACTTCCTCGTAGAACTTGCTCATCTTGCCCTCGACGATCTTCTCGACTACGGGAGCCGGCTTGCCGGTGGCCGCAGCCTGCGCACGATAGATGTCCTTCTCGCGCTCCAGGTCCTCGGAAGTAACATCTTCCTTGCGGATGTATCGGGGATCGGTCGCCGCGATGTGCATGGCGATGTCCTTGAGCAGATCCTGAAAGTCTTCGGTACGGGCCACGAAATCGCTCTCGCAGTTCACTTCGAGCAGCACGCCGATCTTTCCGCCGGCGTGGATGTAGGTGCCCACCGCGCCCTCGTTCGTGGTGCGCGAGGCCTTTTTCGCCGCCGACGCCATGCCGCGCTTGCGCAGAATGACGAAGGCATCTTCCATATCGCCCTTCGATTCCTGCAGAGCCTTGAGGCAGTCACCCATCGGCGCGCCCGAATTTTCGCGCAGCTGCTTTACCAGTTTCGCGTCGATTTTCTCAGTCACTGTAGACATTCCTCTGTACCTAACCCTTCGATTTTAGAATCCCATGAATGCAGCGCCGCGAATCGTGAACAGCCTGTAAAAGTGGGATACCCCTATCTCTTATTTGAGAGGTGGGATTTCGTGCCCCCCAAACGCGACGAAAGCGTGGCCGTTTAGAACAACGCAGCCACGCTTCCCGAAACATCCGGCAGCGTCTCCGCTGCCAAAGTTCTTAATAGCTGCTTTCCGCTGCCTCAGCCTCGTCCAGAGCGGCCACGATCGCGGGAGCCTTGCGGATTCCGCCGCCCAGTGCCGCTTCGAGATCGACCACTTCGCCGCCCGCATCTTCAGCCGCAACAGCTTCGACGCCCTCGCCGGTAGCTTCAATATCCGTCTGCGTGGTAACACCGGCTACTTCGGCATATGCTTGTCGCCGGCCATCTGCACGCCCTCGATCACCGAATCGGAGATCTTCGAGGTGAAGAGGCGGATGGCGCGCAGCGCGTCATCGTTGCCCGGAATGACGTGATCCACAACCGTGGGATCGCAGTTCGTGTCGACAACAGCGACGACGGGGATACCCAGCTTGCGGGCTTCCTTCACGGCGATGGCTTCGTTGTTCGAGTCTACGATGAAGAGAGCATCAGGCAGGCGGCGCATGTTCTTGATGCCGGCGAGATTCGCCTGCAGGTGCTTGCGCTCGCGCTCCAGCTTGATGACTTCCTTCTTGGTGAGAAGGTCATAGCGGCCGTCTGTAGCCATTTCGTCCAGTTCCTGAAGGCGCTTCACCGACTTCTGCACCGTCACCCAGTTCGTGAGCAATCCGCCCAACCAGCGCTGGTTGATGTAGAACATGCCGCAACGGTTCGCTTCTTCGGCGATGGCATCCTGAGCCTGACGCTTGGTGCCGACGAAGAGAATGACCTTACCTGTAGCCGTGAGGTCAGTGACGAACTTGCTGGCTTCCTTGAACATCTTCAAGGTTTTCTGCAGGTCGATGATGTAAATGCCGTTGCGCTCGCCGAAGATGTATTCCTTCATGCGTGGGTCCCAGCGCTTCGTCTGATGCCCGAAGTGAACACCTGCTTCGAGCAGCTCCTTCATGGTGATCGTGGCCAAACAGCCTCCTCTGTGGATTGCATCCCGGCGTTATGAAGGCCGGGATTGATTCCCTCTTGGGAAAATTTAACTACCTAAAAACCGAGTGTCCCACGTCTCGATCTTGAAACGTGGAACACCAATCCTGATTAGCGCTTGCTGAACTGGAAGCGCTTGCGAGCGCCCTTCTGTCCGTACTTCTTGCGCTCTTTCTGACGCGCATCGCGGGTCAGAAGGCCTTCGCCCTTGAGCTGCTTGCGCAGTTCGGCGTTGAACTCGAGCAGGGCGCGGGAGATGCCCATCTTCACGGCATCGGCCTGGGCGCTTACGCCGCCTCCACGAACCGTGGTGACCACATCAAAGGTGCCCTTCAGCTCGGTCAGGATCAGCGGACGAACCGCCGAAACCCGCTGCTGCTCAGTGACGAAGTAGATCTCATGGCCTTTGCCATTGACCGTGAAGTTGCCAGTGCCGGGGCGAAGAAACACGCGGGCGATCGCCGACTTGCGCCGTCCCGTTCCGTAGTACTGAACCAAATCTGCCATTCTGTGTCCTGATCTCGTCTTAGAAGTTTTTACGCGTTGATCTCGAGCGCAACAGGCTTCTGCGCTTCGTGGGGGTGCTTGTCGCCCTTGTAAACCTGGAGCTTGCTGGCCATCTTGCGGCCTATCTTGGTCTTGGGCAGCATGCCCTTGACCGCTTCCTCAATAATCCGTTCCGGCTTGCGCTCGAGCAGGCGAACAAACGACTCCTCGCGCAGACCGCCGGGGAAACCCGTGTAACGGCGATAAACCTTCTGCTGGCTCTTGAGACCGGTCAGACGCACCTTCTCGGCATTGATGACGATGACGTGATCACCCATGTCGATGTAAGGCACATACTTCGGATTTCTCTTGCCGGCCAGCACGCTTGCCGCCTCGGTGGCCAGACGTCCCAGGGTCTTGCCGCTGGCATCCACCACAAACCACTTGCGGTCAATATCCTTGCCGCTCGGAATAAATGTCGACATCGCTCTTTCCTTCTCCTCGATAACCGGGCCGGTGATCACGCCGAGACCCAGGCCGGCAGCCCTAAAAGCCGCCCAAACGTGTTTCGCCCACGCGCAAAAAGCAGCCGCGGACCTGAAATTCCCCGCAGCTTACAGAATGCTGTTCGCGTGAGGCTGGCGCAGATTCACTTCTTCAGAGAAACCTACGTTCACATCCCAGCCAGACGGACCAACTACGGCCAGGCAGACGCAGACTGCGCAAGGACTTTAGAATACGTCAATTCTTCGCCAAGGTCAACGAATTCAATCACACTTAAGCGGCGGCTTCGTTCCCGCGTCCTGAGCGGAGCGGTTGCCGTCTCTCTGACAGCAAGCTCCCCTTATTGCATGATAGAGCTACATGAGCCGTAAAACCCAGCGTTACAGGAGGCTATCGGGCCTTCCCCGATGCTATTTTCAGCCCCGTCTACGTCTTTTCAAGGCTTTGGCATCACTCATTCTGCTCGGAATCGTGACCCGGGAGATGGCCGCTCAGACTGTGCAGCTTCCAACTGGGGCTGAAGAACAGCAAAATTCACCAGTCCAGAGCTCCCCAACCCCAGCTAACACTCCTGCCCCGGCTCAACAAAGCCTTTCCAACATCTCCGGCACCGTTCTCGACACGACAGGAGCAGTCGTCCCCGGTGCGCGGGTTACTTTGATCGGTGCCTCCGGGACATCGGATCGTGTGACGCTGACCGGCAGCAGCGGAGGTTTCATCTTTTCTGGACTCGCGCCAGCTGCCTTCCGGATTTCCGCAACCTCATCCGGCATGGGCACCTATGTCTCCCCGCGGATTCAGCTTTCTGCCGGCGAAAGTCACGAGCTTACCGGCATCATCCTGCCCATCGCCTCCACATCCGCCGATGTCCGGGTCAACGCCACCATGAAGGAAATCGCAACAGAGCAGGTGAAAGCCGAAGAGAAGCAGCGCGTCTTCGGCGCCATCCCCAACTTTTATGCCAGCTACAACTGGAATGCAGCTCCTCTCAGCTCCGGGCAGAAGTTTGCGCTCGCATTCCGCTACACCATCGATCCGGTCACATTCGCAGTGGACGGCATAGTCGCGGGCATAGAGCAGGCCAGCAATGAATTTCCCGGCTACGGACAAGGCGCGCAAGGCTATGCCAAACGTTTCGGGGCGGCGTATGCGGACGACGCCATCGGAACCATGATCGGCAGCGCCATCCTACCGTCGCTTCTGCATCAGGATCCGCGCTACTTTTACATGGGGTCAGGGACCGTCCGCTCGCGCGCCGTGTATGCGATATCCTCGGCTGTCATCTGCAGAGGAGACAACGGACACCGGCAGCTGAACTACTCGGCCATACTGGGAAACTTCGCCTCGGGAGCCATCTCCAACGCTTATTATCCGGCCTCGGATCGCGGGGTATCGCTGACGATCCGCGGAGGCTTCATCAACCTTGCCGCACAGGCCGCGAGCAATCTCTTTCAGGAGTTCCTCGTGAAAAAACTGACACCGAAGATACCGAAGTATGAGCAGGGGAAGCCGTAGCAGGACGGCGGTATGGCCGGTCAGGGTGAGGCTGGCGAAGATTTACTTCACCTACTCCCAATGCCCCATCAATGACATCAGGACGGCCATTGTTTCGACCGCTCAGGATCACCGTTATCGCGAGGCGGTTTCGGTGGCGCGCGGTGAGATTTGCTTTACCGGCCGTGTATGCGCATGCAGACCGCAGGCCAGCGGCGGATTTGTCATCTGCTTCAAGAAGACACGCTCGCTCACCGTGCCCGGCTGCAGCGTCGACCAGTAGCTGGTGGGCGAGAGCAGGCTCTTGCGCATATCGACAATCTGGCGGTCGAGAATCTTCACGCCGCATTCGAGATTGTTCTTTGGCTGCAGGATGGTCTTGGCCGCGTCTTTGGGCGCGAGGTTGCGATCGGCCTGCCAGTCGAAATCGCAACCGTAGCGTTGCTGGTCCTCATAGGTGAGCTGCAACAGTCCTTCGCTGCGCACGGCGCGGTGCGTCACCTGATCGATAACTGCGACCGCAGGCTCGGTGTGACGAACACGTGTGTCAGGATTGAGTCCGGCTTCCGCTCCGGCGAGAGCCTGAAAGAAATAAGCCCAAAAGGCGCGCTTATCGACCTCGCTCATGACATAGAAGCGCGGGCAGAAGCGGCGCACGTCGCGCGGCACATCGGCGGAGAGCATTTCCTCCGGGAGCGCCTTTTCTACGATGGCATCCCACTGCGGATCCCAGGTGCTGCCACCCAGCTCGGACTTCTTGGCGTCGATGGGAGTTGCAGGCGCCGGCTTGATGGGCGGAGTCTGCGGCTGTGGCCGCACAGCGGACCCAGTTGCCGCCTGCGCGTCATGTCTCGCGCAACCTGATGCAAAGAGAATTATTCCTGTAGCTAGCGCCGGCAATAGCACCAGAGAAAGATGACCAAAAAAAATATTGCGCGGCGCATTCAAGATTGAGAGCTCCCCCCGCCCGCATCGATTAAGCCACCGACACAGTTGCGAACCTTGAAATTAGGTGCGGGCGGAAGAGATTCTGTTGTCTTTCATTCCCGACAAATTCGCGAAGACATAGACCGCCGAAATATTGTTGTCAGGCAACTCGGCAATTACCACTTCTCACGCGGTGACAGACTGGCCTCCGCCAGGAACGCCAGGTATTGGTGGCCCAGCTCCGTGGGATGCTCCGCGTCCCACCAGAGTGTGTGTTCAGGGTCCGTGCACACGGATAATGTGCTGGTGTTAAGGCAGGGCGTGGTGATATTCGTGAATCCGAAAAATCTTGGCTCCGCCTCAATCGCGGCGAAGAGAAGATGGGTGTCGGGACGCGCCACATCGACGCCGGCATTGAATTGCGGGTCGAGACTGAGTCCGAACAGCGTGAGGTTCGCGGCGGTTGCGGCCTGGCTGGCGAACTTCGGATCGGCTGCAGCAGCAGGCAGTATGCCCACGTCGAGCAGATTCGGGATGAGGAAATGCTTCGCACCCGCGTCGCGCAGCGCGAGCTCCAGCAAGCCCAGGCCAATGCCAATCTCCGCGCCCAGCTTGGCGGGTGAGACCCCGGTGCCGATGGCATTGAGAATGTCGTTCCCACCACCGGTCAACACATAGAGCGCATGTGGATCGGCTTTGCCGCCATGCGCTTCGAGGTATTCGCCCACCTGCTGCACCACGCTGGGAATCGATCCGAGAGGTGTGCTCACCGGAGCCAACAGCTCAGCCCCGCCGAAGGCATAGTCCGTTCCGCCCTCTTCCGAGGGCGAAAGGGTGATTCCGTGTGCGGTGGCCAGATGCTCGATCCACAAGGGGCCATCGGAAAACCTTCCGTCGTAATAAGGAGGCGAGAGCGGAGTTGGATCGCCAGCGAGACTGCTCACGAAATAATCGTTGCCGACATCGCTGTAGCTATCGCCAAAAACATAGATTGCGCTCTGAGCGTGGGCCGCGACGGCAGCGGCAGACAGACTGAGCGCGACGAGAGTGCGGGAAAACCAATACTTCACCATGCGCAAGCCTCCAAAGTGGACCGGCGACGCAAACGCTTCACCGTATCTGTGGGGAGCACTTTACGGAGCCGGGATGCCGCTGTAAAGAAAAGAAAGATGAATTTTCAGAGCGGGATGAGGAGGAAGGCCAGCGGCCGCAAACTGGGACTGCGCTCTGAAATTTAACCCTCGATCTCTGGTCCCTGCTTTTGGATTGCAAGCTTGGCGGCGCGGTAGCCGCACATGCCGTGCACTCCTCCTCCGGGAGGAGTGGAAGCCGAGCACAGATAGATGCTGGGATGGGACGTCGCGTACTGGCGCAGGCTGGGGCGGAAAAATGTCTGCCCCAGACTCATCGCGCCGCCGCTGATATCACCACCAATCAGGTTAGAGTCGGCTGACTCCAGCACGGCTGGTGTCGACACATGCCGCGCCAGCACGCAATCGCGGAAGCCGGGCGCGAAGCGCTCGATCTGGCTCTCGATGATGGCGGTCATGTCCGCCGTGCAGCCGTTGGGCACGTGGCAGTAGACCCACACCGTGTGTTTGTCTTGCGGAGCGCGTGTGGGGTCGAAGAGTGTTGGTTGCGCCAGAATCATGAATGGCCGCGCGCTGATGCGACCGTCGGCCATTGCGGCTTCGGATTGGGAAACGTCCTCGAGCGATCCACCGACGTGGATGCAGATGGCGCGCCGGCAATCGGAGGCGGTCCATGGAATCGGTTCCGACAGGGCGTAGTCGATTTTGAATGCTCCGGGACCTGGAGTGAAGCGGGCGAGCTTCTTCCGATACGAATCCGACAGGGTGTTTCCGGCTATGGCAAGAAGTTGCCGCGGGCTCACATCGCAGAGCGTCAATTCACCGCCTAGCTCGGCCAAAGAGGAAATGCGTCGCCCGGAATGAATGCGGCCGCCAAGATGCTGCAGGTGCGCCGCCAGTGCGTCGGGGATGGCCTGTGCACCTCCGCGTGGCACCGGCCAGCCGACGGCGTGAGCCGATGCGCCCAGCACAAGAGCGATCGCCGAGCTGAGCGGAGCATCGAGGCTCAGAAAAGAATGGCCCGCTAGCCCGGCAAAGAGAGCCTGTGTTCTCGGATTGCGAAACAAAAGCCTGGCCAGCCGGGTCGCAGGCAGCACGGCCTGCATGCCGAATCGCGCCAGCAGAAACGGACGCCGAGGAAAGTGCGGAACCGGACCGAGAATCTCCTTCGCAAAGAACGGCCATTGCGCCGCCAGCGGCTCCATCGTCCGTCGCCACGCGCGACCGTCTTCACCTAGCGCGCTGGCGGCGTCACTCAAGTCCTTCTCCAGAGTGACCGCCGTGCCATCGTCGAGCGGATGAGCGAGCGGGGCGAGACCATGGACCCATTCCAGGCCGTAGTTGTGCAGAGGCAGCGATTTGAAAAAAGGCGAACCCGCAGCCATGGGATGCACGGCCGAACCGAAGTCGTGCCGGAAGCCAGGCAGCGTCAAAGGCAGTGTTCGCGAAGCTCCGCCGATCTGCTCCTCGGCCTCGTACACGTCGACGCTATATCCGGCCTGGGCGAGAGCAATGGCCGCGGAGAGACCATTTGGACCGGCACCGATCACTGAAGCTGCGCGCATTGTTCCCATTATCCGCGAACATTCCGCATCAGTTGTGCTCGGGCAGTGGACCCGGCATCTGCACCACTCCCACCTTGCCGTCTGGCTGGCGCTCGATCACGGGCGCATACAGGCCCAGAAGCTGTCTTCGCCACCAGTTGCCAGTCTGCCGCTTCTCGCTCATCGAGGTGAACCAGTACTGCCAGAGCACAGCACGAACGTACTTCGGCGGAGTGTTCGCAAAGGGATTGCCTCGAAAGAGCTCCAGCACATCGGCGTCGTTGTCGAGTAAGCGCTCCTCGGTCAGGGGGACAATATTGTTCTGCTGCCAATCACCCAGCGACGCGAACCAGAGGTTCCAGTCGAAGCGCGGCTGATAGGGTGCATAGATTCCCGGCCGTTCGTTAAGTGCCTGCGGCTTATAGCGGAAGTGATAAGCCGTCCAGTTCTGCCCGTCGTTCGATCCCTGGAATTCAATCTCATACCGGCCGCGTGTCATCACGGCAAAGAGTCCATATTGATTGGCAATCCGGAAGGGCTCGAGCGCGCGAACCGGCTCCGTAGGCAAAGGAACTGTGTGCTGCACCATCATCGCCAGCTCCGCCGTGGTGGCATAGGCAACCCAGGTCAGCATGACGGCGCAGATGGCAAGACGTAGCGCGTCCCACTGCTTGGCAAGTCCACTGAGTGCTGGCTTTTGCGCAGGCGCGATTTTCGACTCCGGATGATCGGCGAGCAGTGAAAGTGAAGACTCATCCTCTAGCTTCGGGGCTTCCGGCCGAACTTCCGGCGCTCGCAGAAACGCAGGAACAAAGCGGTGCAACGCGCCATCGTCCAGAAGCAAAATGCCCAGCGAAAGGACCAGGTAATTCAGAAAGGTATAGTTCGCGGTGAGGATAACTCCGATCTCCCACGGAGTGACGATCAGAAAACAGATGAGGCGGAAACGGCGGGGCAGAAAAAGCATGATGACGACCAGCAGCTCCATACCAAGCGTGGCTGCGACCGTGGCCGCGTGGAACCAGTGCGGCAGATGCTGCATATACCATCCCACCCACGTGGGCAGCGGCCCATTCTGGTAGTACTCGTCCATCGCGGTGAAATTACGCCATTCCACATCGCCGCTCAGCAGCTTCACCAGTCCAGATTCGAAATAGATGCGGAACCACTCCCACTGCAGCAGAAACATACTGGCTCGCGAAGGAGGAGTCGACTCCCCCCAGCCTGGCCGCAGTCCAGAGGGAGAGAAGAACAGAGCAAGAAATCCGGCCTCCAGCAGCATGCCGTCTGACTGATATCCAGAGAAGTCGCCCGCCGCCGCGACGAACGAGAGATAACAGACGAAGCATACAAAGAAGCTGAGCCGCGGCCATAGGTTAAGAAGCGCCGCGATTGAAGCCAGCCATCCCATCCAGCAGAGAAAAAGCAGCATGTGCGAGCTGGACGAGATCCAGAGCAGTGTGGGCGCGAACCAGAATCGCAACGGGCCCAGCGCGCGGGCAACAGCTTCAAGATATTGCGCCGCCGGCAGGACGCCGTTTGGTCCGATGAGGCCGCGGATCTGGAAGAGCAGCGAATAAAAAGCCGAGAAGTAGATCAGCGCCAAGGCGCGCAGAAAGAGCCAGCGTGGGATGAGGCGATCCGATGCCCCGGATCGCGAATCGAACAGCCACCGCAGCAGACCGCGTGGGCTTTGCAGGGCTGGATTGAGCTCAGTCATGGACGCTCCAGAATAATCCTTTCGGACTGGCTGCAGAGTTGACCTCTGTATCGCGGCGTTGTCCCATTTCGGAAATTATCGATGACGAAAGTACGGCGCCAGTGCGGTCTGCCCTAACGATATACGCGCGAATGTCGACTACGCTCGATCCAATATGCCGGAGGTCACCCGATGGCAAGCCTGGCGTTGCTGGAAGAATCCTCATTAGAGACGGAATGCAGTGACCAACGCGCGGACCGCGTCACCGCGATCATCCCTACATGCAATCGGCCGGCGCTGGTCCGGCGAGCGATCCTGAGCGCCCTCGGACAAAGCTATCGGCGGCTGGATGTCGTGCTGGTGATCGACGGCTGCAACAAAGAGACACGGCGGCTGGCCTCCGAGCTGCAGAACCCGCGCCTGACGGTGGTCGAGCTCGGTGAAAATGCAGGCGCGGCACAGGCCAGAAATATCGGCGTCAGCGCAGCGCGCGGCGAGTGGGTGGCATTTCTCGACGATGACGACGAGTGGTTGCCGCACAAGATCGAGATGCAGATGCACTGTGCGCTGACCTCCCTTGCGGCACATCCCGTCATTTCGTCACGCGTCGTGGTTCGAACCCCTGCTTTCGACTGGATATCGCCGGCACGCGTTTATATTCCGAACGAGCCGTTGAGTGAGTACCTCTTCTGCCGAGACAGGTTTGTCGACGGTGCAAACTACATCCAGACATCCACGCTGCTGATGCAGCGCCAGCTGATGCTGAAGATTCCTTTTCAATCTCACCTCAGGCGTCATCAGGACTGGGACTGGCTGCTGCGCGCTGCGACCGAGTCCGGAGTTGAGTTCTGCATGCTGCCCGACGCGCTGGCCGTCTTTAACGTCGAAGATGGGAGGACAAGCATCGGCAGATCGCTCGATTGGGCGTCTTCTCGATCATGGGCGAGAGACATGCGGCATGCCTTTACGCCGCGCGCCTACTCCTTCTTCATCGCAAATGAATGCGTCTCCCGCGCCGCGAAAGCACATGCCGGCGGCGGGACCTGCGCCAGGCTCGCATGGGAGTTCTTCGCACAAGGACAGCCCTCCCCCCGCTCCCTGCTGAGCCTGGCAGGGTTTCTCTGCATTCCGGAGAGTATCCGCAACCGGGTGCGGCAAATGGTACGCAGGCGGCGCTCGGTGATGACTGATGCCGGTGTACTTTCGAGGACGGAGTGAGAGATGACACTTGCCGAGGCACTCCGTCAGTGTTGTTCCCGCGTAGCGCGCTGCGATGCCGTCCATTGCCTGGCGAGCTGTAGAGCGATCAGGACGACGAACTGAGCGTTCCCGATCAGATATCTGCGCCACAGACGGCGAGGCTCGCGTATCAGGCGATAGAGCCATTCCATACCGATCTGCTGGGTCCAGCGCGGAGCTCGCTTGCGCAGGCCGGCGGTGGTATCGAGTGCGGCGCCAACCCCGATCGCCGCACCGATAGGCAGCGTCAGGCAATTTTCCTGCATCCATATCTCCTGCTTCGGCACCCCCAATGCGACGCAGAGGAGATCGGGCGCAGCTTTAGCGATCAGGCTGCGCACCATCGCCGCCTCCGCGGGTTTGTCCTCGAAGCCGACTTGAGGACAGTAGCAGCCGGCTATGCGCAGACCGGGATAACGCCTTATCAACTGCCGCGCGGCCCCTTCCGCTGCGGCGGGTAGTCCGCCCAGAAAAAAGACGCTCAGATCGCGGCGGGAGAACTCCGCGCAAAGCCGCTCCATCAGCTCGCCTCCGGGTACGCGTTCAGGTGTGGGACAACCGAGCAGCCGTGACGCCAGAACAACCGAGATGCCGTCGGGAACAACCAGCTGGGCGCTTCGCAGAGCCTGCATAAACCGGAGATCCGCCGCCGCCAGCGTCACTACCTGAGCATTGGAGGCCACGATCAGGAGGGGCGAGGGTGTGGTGCGCTTGCGGAGAGAATCGGCGACCCATTGCACCGCGTCGTTCATCGTCAGGCGGTCGACCGCCACGTCACCGACAATCACTCGTGGCGGCTTCTTCGATCCCGGCGAACCTTCATCGTTCGAGATCACGACCACAGAAGACCCTTTCGCTCCAGATAAAGCTGAGGTTTCACTCCGTTCACGATGCGCCGCCGGGAAAACATCTCGTCGCCGAGACGGCTAAGCAAGTAGGCCGGCGAAGCCCGGCACGATCCCCACAGCGCACGAGCGGCGCCCGCGTAATCTCGTTGTGCCATATCGATATTGAATGCGCGCAGCTGCTCCTTGGCGCGGAACTCATGGCGCGAGAGCAGCGGTTCAAGGTGCATGCGCACTTCTTCTATGGGGCGCGGAGCGAGCTCCCACAGATGCGAGAGCAGCCGGTACTGCACATAGAGCGCTGCCAGCAGCTGCTCGCGCAGGTTCTTCGCGCTTAGGCTGGAGTAGCTCTGGCGGAAACCTACAAGCTCCTCGGGAATGCAGCGAATGTCGTGCTGCAGAGCCATGCGCCACCACAGGTCAGCATCCTCATTGTGCAGGCCTAGACGATAGCCTCCGCAGGCGAGCGTCTTCCGCACATTCAATGCCACCGTCGAATGACAGATCGCCAGCAGATATCCCGAACGAACGATGCCGCGCAGCTCGAGCGGGCTTCCCTGCGAAGAGCGGAAAGCGCCGACAGCACGGCCGCGGGGATGGTAGTTCGCGTAGGAATAGAACATACCTGCGTCCGGATATTGCCTGATCGCTGCAAGTGTCTTTTCCATGCGGAGAGGATGCGAAACATCATCCGCATCCTGTCGAACCAGCCAGGGCGTGCGGCATTCGCGAAGCATGCGGTTGAGCGTTGCAGTCAGACCTCGATTCGGCTGTACCAGAATCCGCAGGCGGGAATTCCGGATGGAACGAAGATAGCTCAAGCTCGCGTCTGTACTGCCATCGTCGACCACCAGAATTTCAAAACGGCTCTCGGTCTGGCCGAGTAAGCTCGCTATCGTTTCCGGTAAATCGGGCATGGCGTTATAGACCGGTATACCCACCGTCAACTGACCCGCCGTTTGATCCCGTGCGCTCAAAGGCATCCTCGTTGGCTGAGCCCGTAGCAACAATCTGCGCCGACGCCAAGCTTGATTCCCAGTTATAAGGCAAGGCCCGCATGAAGCCGGCGCAGCCTTTGTATAGGCCTATCTCGGATAACTGCGTGTATAGGTTCTGCGGATATCTAGCGATTCATCGCTATGTCGCGTCAATCTCGATTTCATACACCGCATAACTTCCGTAATCTGTGCATTCCAAAAATGGAGTGCTACTTTCTCCGTTGCTCGGCGCGGAAGAGTAGAAATCGTTCCATCCGTATTCCATATCTGATCGCAAGGCAGCATCATGACGGTCCGGCGCAAACTCGACTTCGCGGATCTGCTACACACGGACCAAGCGGAGTGGACGCTTGTAGATTTCATGACCGTGCTACGGCGCAGGCGCATCTACCTCCTGGCCTGGGTAGCAGGAATGTTTCTGCTGGCCACTCTTTATTGCCTGATCGCCACTCCACGCTTCCAGGCCACAGGCGAGATCGAGGTACAGAAAGAGCCGCCGCCTGCGTTCGGCCTGGAAAACAGTGTGACCGGAGATACCACGGCTGCTGTGCCCGATTCGCTCGATTACAGCCTCACCCTCGAGACCGAGGCAAAAATTCTCGAGTCATCCACACTCGCACTTCAGGTGATCAGGGATTTAAAGCTCGAAACCACGCACGACTACTTCCCTATTCATCCATCGGGTTTTCGCATCCCTGGCTGGGTTTTCTTCTGGCAGAAACCGGTTGAGCCGCTGACCGTCGCTCTAGATGACGCGCCCAACCGGCGGTACGCGGCGCTGAAGATATTCGCCCGCCGCCTGAAAGTCACGCCAGAAACAGGGACGCGGCTGATCGAGGTCAGCTACTCCGATCCCGATCCCAGTCTGGCCACCGCGGTCGTAAATCGTCTACTGCAGGCGCTGAACGATTACACCTACCAGGCCCGCTTTCAGGCGACGGCTCAGGCATCGGTCTGGCTGACGAGTGAGTTGGGCGATCTGCGCCGGCAAGCCAAACTGCTTGACGACAAGGCCAACCGGCTGCGCCGCGATGCCGGAATCTATGGCGAGGAAACACCGCACGAAGTCGTTCTCGACCGGCTTGATGGGCTTGCCCGCCGCGGAGCTTGTCCTGCTCGGCGATGGCCCACTCCGCGAAGGCCTCGAGCGCGAGGCCTTCGCCCGGTTGCGCAACACTGCGTTTGTCGGAATGCAGCCGCCATGCGAGGTGCGGCGATGGATGCAGCAAGCGAGGGTTCTGGCTGCGCCAAGTATTGTGGCCGGCGATGGCGACTCCGAGGGGCTGCCGACCGTGCTGTGCGAGGCTCAAGCCATGGGATTGCCGATCGTTTCCTTTTCAGGACCGGGAGTAAATGAAGCCGTAGCCGCAAATGAGACAGCGCTTCTCGTTGGCCCCGGAGACGAACAGGCGCTGGGCGAAGCCATTTTGCGCTTGCTTATTGACCTGCCGCTTCATGACAGCTTTGCGGCCGCCGGCCGCCGCCGCGCTGCTGATTTGTTCGATATTCGCAGGCAAACCGCGCTGCTCGAAGAGCATTACGACGAGGTGGTCTGCCAGTCCAAGTGGGCCAGGGATACTGCGCTTTAGGAAATCGCGGTTTCGAGCAGGAAGCGCGAGAAGACTTCGTTAGAAACCAGCCGTCCACGCGAGGTAAGCGAGATCTGGTCGCCGTCACGCTTGATCAGTGCATCGCATTCCAGCTCGATCAAAATCGGCTCATACGGATACAGAGCGGTTCCGCCAAATTGAAAGCGCAAGTCTGCAAGACTGACGCCGCGACGCAATCGAAGACCCAGAAACCACGCCTCTTCCAGCTCTTCTTCGGGCGAGAGCTTGCGCACCTCTTCCCAGCTGGGTGCGCCAAGGAACGGCTGCAACTCATCGGTTGCGGCAAACCGAAGCGTTGCGCCGGATCGGCTGCTCAGCATGGAGTGTGCATCGAGCCCCAGTCCCAGATAGGGCGCCCGCGTCCAGTACTTCAGATTATGCTGCGACTCATTGTCCACCCGCGCGAAGTTTGAAATCTCGTACTGCTTCAGATTGTGCCGATCGAGAAAATCACAGGCCTCGAGATACATCTCGGCCACCGCATCGTCGGACGGGACCTGTGGCGCGAAGTATTTCAGTCCGCCTTTACCGATCTCCTGCCCCAGCCGCGAATCATCGTCCACTTCGAGCATGTAGATACTGGCGTGATCAACGTTCGCACCCGCCAGCCCATCGAGCGATTCGCGCCATGAGGATGGGGTCTGTCCAGGCAGCCCAGCGATAAGGTCGAGATTGAGGCGGGTGATTCCCGCATTGCGTACTCGCTCCACATCGCGCAGCGCGATCTCACGAGTATGCAGGCGGCCAGTGTGTTTGGCTTCGGCGTCTATGAAAGATTGCACACCGAAGCTGATCCTGTTCACACCGCATTCGGCCATTTCTGCCAGGGTCGCGTCGCCGATCTGGCCGGGTGCGCATTCCACGGTGACCTCTGCACCAGGTAACACGACGAATTCGCGGCGCAATGCTCCGAAGAGACGCCGCATCTGTTCCGGCGAGAGCAGAGACGGTGTACCACCTCCCAGATAGACGCTATCCACGACCTCGGGCAGGCTTGCGTTCCATTGTTCTGCGCGGCTCCGGATCGAACGCAAGTCTTCTTCCAGCCGATCGAGATAGCGATCCATTGAAGACAGCGGGAAGACTCCCGAAGCGAAATTGCAGTAAGTGCACTTCGATTTGCAGAACGGAATCGAAACGTACACGCCGAGGCTTTCCATCACTTCCTATTCTCGGCGTTTGCGGTCGCGCAGTCTATGTCTGGAATCAGCACAGCCTTTACTCCAGCTCGAAGAATGGCATGCGCGCTTCGAGCGGAAATTCGAGATCAGCTTCTAGCACAGCGATGCCCAGCTTACCTTTGTAAAGGCTTTCGGGACGGCTATCAATGTCTGCTGGAGATTGTGCGGCTGCGGCTGCGTTTTGTGCCTGGGCAGCCAGGCGCGCCAGTTTTCTGGCTCGCGCCAGCCAAATCTTTTCGCCGGAATGGCGATAGAAATTAAGCAGCGCGTAGGCCTGTCCACCCAGACCACAGCAAAGGCTGCCATGATTTGGTGGCAGATCCCATGTGCTCCACGCAGCGCCCTCTGCGAGCTCCGCATAGCGATGATCTCCGAGCGCCTTGTAAGCTTCGGTCCATAGAAAGACGAAGCCCGCGCTGCCATTGCACCATCCGGGAATCGGCACGCGATTGCCATACAGCCAATGGAGACCGCGATCGCGCGGCTCGGCGCGATCGGCCAATTGCATCAATCGCTGCTCGAGTGCCGGCGGTACCGGCTCTCCTGCCGCGGCGCACCAGCAAAGCGACGCGTAAAGAATTCCCGCCCAGCCATGCGCCGTGCCCAGATCGGCTAATCCTGGTATCTCGCCAACTGACGCGAATGTATCGAGGGAACTCCAGATGCGCGCGTAGAGACTCTGGCAGAAGCTGCGCAGCGCGGCCCTCTGATCGGCAACAGGCGACAGCTGGACACCATCATCCATCGCATCCAAAAGGAGGGCGCCCCCAAGCAGATGGCCGGCCAATCCCAGCGTCAGGTCCATTTCCAAATCAGCTGGCTGCAGCGTCTCTGCGTTCCACGCGAGGAAGCCGGCGATTGCCCGGTGTCGTAGATCGATGTCGCCACGCGCAGCGGCGATGATCGCCTGCACTGCGTATAAGCCTGCCGGCCCGTTATAGAAAGATGTGCGCCCCACAATGGCCGTGAGTCCAAAAGCCTCATTCTGAAATGCGGCGGGCGAGTCGACTTCACGCAACGATTTTGCCGACCAGGCATCGGCGGCTGCCAGCAGCTCGCCGTCCCCTGAGATGCAGGCGATGCGAAAGAGCGCGTATGCCACTCCGGCGGCGCCTTGATTGATGGACGCACTCGGCGGAACAGCGAATGCAGTGCGCCACCACAGATCTTCGGTATTATTGGCTGCCGGGATCATCGACTTCAGCAGGACTTCGCGGCAAATGTCTTTAGGCTGCGTCTCGGTTTCGGGTGCGATGAGCTGAGGGGTGACGGTGACCGCCTGCCAGGCCTGAGCGAATTCCTTTACCGACTGAAACCGCTTGCTCGCATCTTTGCTCAGCGCTTTGGCCAGAATCCGCTCTATCTCCGGCCATGGATCGACACCGCGCTGCGTGAACGGGACCATCGCTCCCGTGGCAATTTGCCGCAGCATCTCCTCGCGCTCCAGCGGATAGTCCTGCACATGCGATCCGGTCAGCAACAGATAGAGCAGCGCCGCCAGCGCATATTGCTCGCCGGCAAAGCTCGCAGCGGGATACGGCTGGCCCTCAAGCACGGCCTGTGCATATTCCGGCTCAAAAAAGAAACTGACTCCAGCCCGAGGCACGATTGCGCTCTCCGATGTATCGCCGGCTAGGCGCGCGAAACCGAAGTCGACGATCTTCACCCCTCCATGCATGTCGACAATCACGTTGCTCGAATGGATATCGCCATGAATCACGCCAGCCTCGTGCAGGTCCGCGTACGCTGTGAGGATTGCACCGCCCAACCGATGAAGCTTCACACGCTCCTCTGACCCACCCTCGGAACGAAGCTCTCTCGCGGCCCACTCCGCGCTCACTCCTCTGACCCATTCGGTGACGAGATACGGTCTCTGACCCGCACCGCCGCTAGCTAGAAGGCGGGGCACAGAGGCTGTGCCGATAGAGTTGAGAATTTGCGCTTCGCGCGGCAATGCATGGCGGGCGCTGCGATTGCCCGGGCGGCAGATTTTGAGCGCACCCCACTGCCCCGCGCTATCCCGTACCTGATAGACCTCGGTATCTTCGAGCGCCTGAATCGACTGCGTCACCTGCCATCCGTCGATGACGGCACCCACCGTCAGCGATGCCGATATGCTGGGGCGATACTCCGAGTCTTCTCCCACCAGAAGGCCGTCGGAGATCAGCGCTCGCAGCATAGGCAGCGCGTCTGCCAGCGCCTGCTCGGGATCGCCTCCCTGGCTGCGGCTGAAGCGCGCAACAGCCATGGCGATGGTGCTGGGCTTTTCAAAGTTGCGCAGCAGCGTTGCTGCGTCCGCGTCGATCACCTTCGATAAAGTGCGCGAGCCCTTTCGCGTAAGCGCAAAATCGCCATCCTCCGATCCGATCAGCCGGCGGAACTCCTCGCTCAACTCCACTACCGGCTGCAGAATGGCATCTTCGGGAAGAACGAATGTGCCGGTGATCTGCATAGCCTCAATTGCTCCAGGACAGGGCGCGGCCCGGTGTCCAGTTGGTGGTATCGATGCCTTCGCGCCGCAGTCTTTCCAGGGCAAAAGCGGACGGCGATACGGACTCAGAATTGCCGCCCTGCGCAAAGGCCTGAGTGAGCGCCAGGGCCAGGCGGTTGCAGATTTTCACCCTCCAGCTCTCCGGGCCAGACCACAATCCCGCGTCGGCCGGTGGATCGACACCCCATGAGAGCAGGCCGTCGCCAGCCATCTCCGCAGTAAATGGAACGCCGTGTGCTGGACAGCTCTCGAGGTTCGCGATGATGCTGAGAGCTGTCTCCTGCAGGTCGGAGAACTGACGAAAATAGACCACTATCTTGTCCGGACGCAGGAGGCCCTGCATTCCCTTGCCTATCTTCCACTGCGTCGCACTCGATCGGGCGATGGCGGCGGCCGTGCCTTCTACTGCTTCGCGCAACTGCTCACACGCCGGACTCACATACAGCTTGTAAGTGCGCTCCGCGCTGGTGGTGTGAGAGCGGACGGCGCCCCCTCTCGTCGACTGCCAGGAGATCCAGCCTTCCGACTCGAACGGGCTGTGCCATTCGCGGCCCAGGACCCTGCTGACAGCTCCGCCTGTCAGTCCGAGATATTTTGCGGCGGCCACGTCATCCGGCAGGAGCGAACGCCAGCGGCGCGTAGCCGGAATGGTGTTGTAACGGTAGAGACGCGCAGAGATCGCGACAGGATCGATAAGCTCCAGCGCCGCAGCATAGTCGATCGCACGACGCGACATGGCCGCAAGCTTGCCTTCCGCATCGGAGGCTCGTGCGGCTCCGCCGAGAGCTGCGTAGGCCGCTGGTCCAGAGACCATCGCGCCGTCGAGCTCGATCTCCAGCACGCCGTCGAGAATCATCTTCCCGATCACCAAATCACATTCGTCGCGCAACGCTTCCGCTGCAAAGCGTGGCAGAGTTCCCGGAGTCTGCAGGGAAAAGAGCAGAAGCGCTATGTCGCGGGAGACCGATTTCATGCTGAGTACAGGATCGGTCCTGGGCCGCAGAACTCCGTAGCACTCCGGGTCGTCGGCGAGATCGCGCAGAATCTGCTTCTCCGATTCGGAAAGCCGGTCGTACAGCACCAGCTCATATGCCGGATTGGCGCGCAGCGCCGCCTCTTTGAAATTCATTCTGGACATGGTATCGATTCGGACTTATCGAGAAAAGGCCGCCGGGCGATTGAGCCGGGCGGCCTTGCTGATACTGGCGAGGTCTACTTCTTCAGGCCGGACTTGAGCTTGCCCAGTTCTTCCAGCGCTTCCTTGAGCTTGGCCTCGAGAGCTTCCGCCTCTTCTAGGGTTGCCGGACCGAGATTGCTTTCTACGCCCTTGATCTCGCGATCGACACGCTCGACGGCCACGGTCAATTCCTTCTTCAATGTCGTTAACATATCGACAATTACATCTGGCCCTTCGACATCTATGATCTCCGCTTCTCCGCAAGGGATGAAGTACCACAAGCCTGTCGGATGAGTGCACCGGCATCCGATTTGGGCGGTCAACGTGGGAAATGTAACGAATAGGCCTGACTGGTGGGTGTTGCACCTGCCTATGCATGCCGGGGTGATGAATGGAGGCTTGCCCCCGCCAGCAATATCAGTGGACGCCAGGTTGATCATCAGATCTTTGATTTTGAATGCCATCGCAAACACTCCTCGGCGCGAGCACGGCTCACGCATTACTCGAAGCTCTCAGGGGAGGAAGAGCGACAGCTAGCTGATCGCAGGGTAATAGTACCACCGGTTTTTCATCCCGCACGTCAATTCTCGGGGCGCTTGAGCGCTTTCCCTCAGAGCCCGCATACCTCGCATAACCTTGATTGACTTGACTCCTGTCTGCACCTACGCTTGCGTAACGGACATCTCTGCGGTATCTGGCTTAATTCATGATTGGGACCACCATTTCTCACTACCGCATTGTGGAAAAGCTTGGCGGTGGAGGCATGGGCGTCGTTTATAAAGCCGAGGACACCCGGCTGGACCGGTTCGTCGCGCTCAAATGCCTTCCCGACAGCCTTGCGGACGACCCTCTTGCGCTGGAGCGCTTTCGCCGCGAGGCCCGCGCCGCCTCTTCGCTGAACCATCCCAACATCTGTACTGTCTATGACGTGGGCGAGGAGAATGGGCGGGCATATATCGCCATGGAGTTTCTCGATGGCATGCCCCTCAAGACCCTGATTGCGCAGGGCGCGTTTCCGCTGGAGCGGCTCGTAGCGCTGGGCGTGGACATCGCCAATGGGCTGGCTGTAGCTCACTCCCGAGGTATCGTGCATCGCGATATCAAGCCAGGGAATATCTTCGTCACCTCTCTGGGGGGCGCCAAGATTCTCGATTTCGGACTGGCGAAGATCAGCTCTTCGGTCGCCCGCACCGCTGGGGAATATGCGTTCCAGACCATTTCCGAGGTAGACCACGCCCACCTCACCAGCCCGGGCAGCGCGCTGGGCACCATCGCCTACATGTCGCCGGAGCAGGTCAGGGCACAGCCCCTCGATCCCCGCACCGATCTCTTTTCCTTTGGGATCGTGCTCTATCAGATGGCTACCGGACGGCTGCCTTTCCGAGGGGACAGCTCGGCGGTGATCTTCGACGGCATCATGAACCGCGCGCCAATTGATCCGATACGGCTCAATCCCGATCTGCCGCCGAAGTTCGAGGACATCATCAACAAGGCGCTCGAAAAGAACCGCGATCTGCGCTACCAGACCGCCTCCGACATTCGCGCCGACCTGGAACGCCTTCATCGCGATCACAGCAGCTCGCATGCCCGCTATCCAGCCGCAGTCCAGACGCTGGAAAAGTTGCCAACGCGGCGCAGCCGGAAGCCATCGATCGCAGCTGCGGTATTGCTGATGCTCTGCGTGGCCGCCGCTGTTTGGTATCTGAGCCGGCCTCTTCCTGTACCGAAAATCACCGGCTACACCCAGCTTACCCATGACGGCATGACAAAGCTGCTCAAAGCAACCGACGGGGTACGACTCTACTTCGATCGCTTCGATCCATATTCAATAGCCCAGACAACGATTTCCGGCGGCGATATTGCAACAATTCCGGTGGCACTTCCGAAGCCGTTTCTTCTCGATCTCTCACCGGATAAGTCGACCTTTTTGGTGCAATCCGTGGTAAAGGACTCAGAGTATGCGGCGCCCTTGTGGACAGTGTCGGTACTCGGAGGATCGCCCCATCATCTGGTCGATTCTGTGGTCAATGCCGCCTGGTCTCCGGACGGCAAGTCCGTGGTCTACTCCACCACCGACGGCGGTATCTATATCATCGGCATCGATGGAAACCAGTCGCGCCTCGTCGGCAAGATCAACGGATTGGCCAACTGGCTCAGCTGGTCCCCGGACGGGCGCACCATTCGCTTCGAGTCCTCTCAGAATCTAAGGCTATGGCAGATCGGATTGGACGGAAAGGACCTTCATGAGGTTCTACCCGGCTGGCGTCCTCACTCCGAAATCCACGAGGGCCGCTGGACGCCAGATGGGCACTTCTACTTCTTTAATTGCGACGATCAGATTTGGGCTCTCGATGAGCGGCGCAGCTTATTCAGAAAACCATCGCGCGAGCCAATTCAGATGACGGCCGGGCCCGTTCTATGGGGGGCTCCAGTCTTCTCGCGGGACGGCAAGACCCTCTATGCGCGGGGATATACCCAGCGCGGCGAGCTGATACGCTACGATTCGCACTCCCATCAGTTTCAGCCCTACATGTCGGGCGCTTCCGCGTACAACGTGGTTTTCTCTCCCGATGGGAAGACGGTGGCATACGTTTCCTTTCCTATTCCAGCGGTCTGGAAATCGGCGACCGATGGAAGCCAGCGGGTGCAGCTCAGTCAATATTTTTCGCAGGTGTCGGCGCCTCGCTGGTCGCCCGACGGCTCGCGCCTCACATTCGCTTCCCGGATGAACAGCGATACCTGGACCAGCTACATTGTCTCCACGGACGGAGGTCAACTGCGGCCACTTCTTCCCGGGCAATCTGTAATGCAGAACGACCCGGACTGGTCACCCGATGGCCAGAAGATCGCATTTTCCGATACCCAGGCTGATGATATTCACGGCTCCATCCACATCCTCGATCTTCCCAGCGGCCAGATCTCGGAGCTGCCCGGATCGCAGGGTGGCTCTCATCCACTCTGGTCTCCGGATGGAAAGGCACTGGCCGTAGTCTTTATGGCTTCGGCAGATCTGAAGACCTTCGACTTCGAGAGCCGCAAATGGTCGGACTTTCCCGTTGGCCAGGTGGAGTTTCCGGCGTGGTCTCACGACGGACGCTCGATCTATTTCCTGGGCCAGACCGGCCATCCGGGTGTGGAGCGGCTTGCCCTGCGCGACGGCAAATTGGAGCAGGTGGCAGATCTGAAGGGTGTGCTTTACACCGGCGGTTCAGGATCGTGGATGGGTCTCGATCCCTCCGATGCACCTATGCTGCTTCGCGACCTCAATACCAACGACATCTACGCGCTCACGCTGGAAGAGAAATAGCAGCGATCCCTCGCGCCGCCGATGGCGAAATCTACAGCTTCGAACGGCTTTCAAACCTGGTGGCCGAACGTCCCAGCGCCGAGCAAGCAGTACCCGCAGCGCAGAACTTCGGTCAGGACGATGACATCACCGTGCTTACACTCACGCGCACGCCGGTAGCGGTGCCGAGCCTGATCGGCACACCTTGATTCGCATGCAGGATTGAATTCCAGGGAGTTTTTATGCCAGCACGGCGTGTCGCATAGCGGGAATCATTTTCCATCCCGGATGGGAGCCGAGCTTTGAAGGGCCGATTCGGCTACGCCGAATGAATTCGCGATCTGATGGAGCTCGGAGCGAACCTTCTCCCAAGTCAGCGTAGTTTTACTGTCCAGACCCAGCGAATAGACCAGTCCATCCAGATTGCCGGCCGTTCGCACCACAGGCCATACATAGGCGTCGGCCTTCTTCGAGCCTTTGAAGTGCTTATACATCTCGTCCGCCTGCTTCTCGAACTGCTCGGCCAGGCCACGCGCATCCTTATCCTGGCTCGTGTTCCGGATGGCGCTCTTATGGATCGAGGAGTCGAATGCTTCGCGGAAATCCTTAGCGTCCTCGTGCAGATTCTTCATGATGCGCTCGAGATCGCGGTCATTCAGCCGCTCCTGGGCATGTGCAGAAGGCAAAGCAAGAAACAGCAATAGCGCGGAGACGGCAGCACAGATGGAGATACGAAAAGGGCGAACTATCTCCATGCAAACTTCCTCGCGAATTGAGGCATTACGCACATATCAATGACAATGCAATCTCCGTGGAAGAATATGGTCATACGCGAAACCGGTCAAGCAAAAGCGCTTTGCTCCTGAGAAAGGCGTTAGCCGGAAAAAATCTTGAAGGAGCACGCTAATGCCGCTCAACCCGGCCACACTTCGAGTGAGCACAACAACCGCCTGCGCACCGTAGAGGGAAAGTGGCCGATTAACGCGCTTCAGATGGAACCCGCAAAGCCGGTAAAAGGTGCGCCGTGAAACGAAAAATCTTTATCCCGTCAACAATCCGTTTCCTATCTGAGTTCGATGCGGCCGGAGCTCAGTAAAGCAGTATCGCGACCCGGTAGCTGGTGAAGTTTCCCTCGCTCGCGCCTGGGGAGCAGGCGCCCACCGATGCCCGTGTGTATTGCCCGGACTTGAGCTGATCGGCTACTTGCGATGGCAGCTGGCTCAGGTCCGAGGTTTGGAAACGGACAATCGACTTCGCATCGCTGCCCGGCGGCGGTCCCTGCCCGGCGGCGCAAGCCTGCTCAGCCTGGTCGCGGCGCTGGCTGGGGGTGATGTTCTGGGCCCGCAGCAGATCGCTCACTTTATCCTCCACCTGCTGCCGGTTCAGGCTCTGGGCAACGTTGGAGAAGTCTTCAGTGGCATAGAGATACCCGCCTTTCTCGACCACAGCTATGCCGATTGCGTTCATCTGCGGATCGAGAATATTGGTGCGGTGAGGTACGGAGTTCATCCACTCCTTTTCAATGGATTTGGGGTCAGGGCCCATGGCCGTGTTCTCGGCAATGGCCTGGAAATGAGCGCCTGCCTGCGCCGCCCGCGCTGATGGGTCGGGCTCGCCGGGATATTGGTGCGATAGCGACTTTTCGTTCGCCATCCGCTGCGTATGAGCGACAGCGGCAGACGCCAGCGACGCGTCCCACCTCAAAGGTTGCAGCCCGTGATCGGCCCGATCCTGGTTGGTCAACGAGAGAATCTGCCGGGCCTTGTCATCAGTTTGAGAGAGAACCTGCCCACTCGAAAGAGATAGAACTATTGCAAAAACCGGGAGCCAAAGTCTTGCACGTGATGGCATAGCCTTTCCTTTCCTATTGCCGGGTCCAAATCACTTGGATTCACAGTAAGCCGGTTTCACATGCCTGCAAGCAATTCTTTTTCTCTGGTTGACGCCCGCGCTGTGTCCGGCAAGGATAGAGTTTGGACTCCAGCACTCGCCACATCTTTATTTCCATCGCTGCCTACCGCGACTTGCAGCTCCTGCCCACCGTGGCCGACTGCCTCGCAAAAGCACGATACCCCGAACTCCTTCGGTTCGGCATCTGCTGGCAGCATGGCGCCGAGGAAACGTCGCTTCCCTTCGAGGATGACCCGCGCTTTCGCATCCTCGACATCCACTACCGCGACAGCCGCGGAGCCTGCTGGGCGCGCTCGGAGATCCTGAAGCTGTGGCAGGGCGAGGACTGGCTGCTCCAGGTCGATTCCCACTGCCGCTTTGCGCCGGGATGGGATGAAACGATGATCCAACTAGCCACGGAAAGCGGCAGCGCCAAGCCGATTCTCACGACCTATGCCACTCCATTCGTCCCGGGTGAGAACGAGCCCCTGAACAATTCGCCAATGCTGATCGCGATTGGGGGATTTTCGAAAGACGGCTTTCCTCTGCTCAAGCCCATGCCGGTTCCGGGCTGGAATCATCGCACCGGCCTGGAACGCGCCCGTTTCATCGCGGCCGGTTTCCTCTTCGCGCCGGGGTGTTTTGTTCAGGAGATTGGCTACGATCCCGAGCTCTATTTTTTCGGCGAAGAGATTGCACTTACGGTGCGCGCCTTCACCCATGGATACGATCTCTTTCATCCCTGCGAAACTCTGGTCTGGCACGACTATGTAAGGAAGGACGCCACACGGCACTGGGACGATCATAGCGAGACATCCGACACCGGGCATGTCCAGCAAGACTGGGGTGAGCTGGACCGCAAGAGCAGGGCCAAGGTGACGCGACTCCTGGCCGGCGAGAGCGTCGAATCCTACGGCCTCGGAGCAATTCTCTCCCTGCGCGACTATGAGGCATACGCGGGCCTCTCGTTCCAGCTGCGCAAGGTGCAGACATATACCGTCCGCTGTGGTGAGCCTCCCAATGCGGAGGCCGATCCAGACTGGGCAGCCAGCATTTATAACTGGATGGTCCGCATCCACTTCGACCGCGCGCTTCTGCCCGAACAGGCCTTTGAGGCCGGCTGCTTCTGGTGCGTCGGCGTACATGACGAGATTGGCGCGGAGATCTTTCGCCGCGACGTGCAGCGCGCAGAGCTGGAAGGGCTGGCCGGGGACGAGCCGACCATCCTCATCGTCTGCGAACTGGAATCAGCGGTGCTGCCGGTGAGCTGGAGCGTATGGCCGGTGAGCCGCAGTCGCGGATGGCTGCGCCGCATCAGTGGAAATCTTACGGAAGATGACTACGCGGTCATAGACGACGAGGCCGACTCCGGCGAAGTGTCATGATCTGGTTTTTCATCGGGAACAGTCGCCTGAATTCGAAAAGCTGTCAGGAAAGTGGATGACACGCTGGTTTCAGCGGCATCTGGGTTCCGGGCCAGCGGGATGCAATCGCCTTTTCCTTCGAAAGCCGAGGCCTGGAAGCAATTTTCTCCGTCTAACTTTTGCGCGTCATGGCATCCCGGACGCAGAATGAAAAACACGAATGGCATCTATGACTCTGCTGAACAAGCTTTCCCTTGCGGTTCCCTTCATTCTCGCCGCCACCATCACCGTGCCCGCACAGACTTCTACGCCGCAGAATCCACCGGCACAGAACAGTGCGCCCCAGACCCCGGCCAACACCCCCGCCACCACGGTGCATGTGGACGTAAGGGTGGTGACTATGGCCGTCACTGTGCGTGACAAGCATGGCGCCATCATCCCCAACCTCACCAAAGATGATTTCGACTTGCAGGACGACGCTCATCCGCAGGTCATCAAGTATTTCAATCACGACACGAATCTTCCGCTGACGATGGGTTTGCTGGTCGATACCAGCATGAGCCAGCGCAACGTGCTCGATGATGAGCGCACTGCCAGCGTCCATTTTCTCGACCAGATGCTGACGGACAATAAAGACCGTGCGTTCCTGATCCAATTTGATCGCGAGGTCGATCTGCTCACCGATCCGACATCGAATAAAGACGCGCTGCGCCGCGCCATCGACCATCTGGGTGCGCCCCAATTCAACAATGGCTCCGATAACGGTTCCTCTACCGGAGACGATGATTCCAACGGTGGGAGACGTCGTGCAGGCGGGGGGGGGACCATGCTCTATGACTCCATCTTCCTGGCTTCGAATGAGTTGATGAGCAAGGAGAAGGGGCGTAAGGCACTCATCGTTCTTACCGATGGTGTCGACCGCGGCAGCAAGGAGACGCTTCACACTGCGATTGAAGCCGCACAGCGAGCCGACACGGTGGTCTACGCGATTTACTTCAAGGGAGAAGAGCAGCACAACAATAACAACGGAGGCTATCCGGGCGGAGGACGCCGCGGCGGTATGGGTGGAGGATGGCCGGGTGGAGGCGGTGGTTATCCTGGCGGCGGAGGAGGATATCCGGGAGGGGGAGGACGCGGGGGTGGTCAACGCCCCGAGAAATCGAGCGTGGACGGTAAAAAGGTTCTCGAGCAGATTTGCGGAGAGACCGGCGGCCACATGTTCGAGGTGAGCAAGAAAGAAAATACCGACCAGATCTACACCACGATCGCCGAAGAACTGCGCAGCCAATACATCCTCGGCTACACACCCGACAAGTCCGTTGCCGACAGCGGAGGCTATCACCGCATCACACTTACAGCGAAGAAGAAAGACCTCTACGTACAGACGCGGCAGGGGTATTATGCCGCAGAATAGATAGCCTCACCGTGAATCTCGTTCCGATGACGCGGGCGTGACAATCCCTTCAGGCGCGTTGGTGTATGCTCATGTCCAGAACGCCAATGCGCCGCTGGCTCGCCATCCCGATGCTGTTTATGTTTCTGCTACCGCTTGTCTCGGGTTTCCTGGGAATAAGCGAAGCGGAGGCCAGTTTGCCGGCATGCTGCCGCCGCGGTGGTCAGCACCATTGCGACCTGATGGGCGATCCGTCATCGGATAACAAAAGCGCGATCTCGATTCGCGAGAAGTGCCCATACTCTCCCGCTGCTCTTTCGGTTGTCGTTCTTCCCTCTTTTGCACCACCAACCTCCGCAGCCATCTTCGCGGAAGTCATGCAGCACGCGTCGGTCGCTCCGCAGACCGATGCCCGGCGCAGAATCTCCTTCGATCGCTCGCGCCAGAAGCGCGGCCCTCCCTCCCTTCTCGCATAATCCAGCCTCATTCAGGAAAGATCTGTACAGCACGCGGCTTCACCGGCCGTGATGACGCACGGGTTTCATCCGATTTGTAACTGAATTAGATACGATTATGCCGCACTTCAAGCGGCGGAGGTTGTTTTCCGATGCGCAAGCTCGCATGGATTCCTTTTTTATTTCTATTGGCCAATACGGCGTCGGCCGCGATCTTTGGAAGAGTCGACGGTGTGGTTCACGATCCAGGCCATCGTCCTGTGTTGGGGGCAAACGTCACAATTCGCTCGGCGCATTCCGATTTTCATGAAGCAGCTTCAACAAATTCAGATGGAGAATTCCACTTCGTCTCACTCACTCCCGGTGATTACATAATCTCGATCAGCGAACAGGGATATCAGCCGGTGAAAGAGAGCATCACCGTCGAAGCGTCTTCGGGCTCGGTGCTGCACATCCAGCTTTCTCTGGCTTCTGTGCAGCAGTCCACTACGGTCACCGGCGTGGCAACGTCTGCGAATCCTGACTCATTCACGCCATCGACACTGATCAGTCGCGAAGACATTGCGCATACGCCGGGAGCAGACCGCACCAACAGTCTGGCTATGATCACTGATTACGTGCCAGGCTCTTACGTCACCCATGACATGTTGCACATGCGTGGAGGCCATCAGGTGAGCTGGCTGATCGATGGCGTCCAGATTCCAAACACCAACATCGCCAGCAACGTCGGTCCGGCTATCGATCCTAAGGACATCGATTACCTGCAGGCCAACCGGGGCAGCTATGGGGCCGACCAGGGCGACCGCACCTACGGCATCTTTGATGTGGTTCCGCGCAGCGGCTTCGAGCGCAACCGCGAAGGCGAGCTGGTTCTGACCCTCGGCAATTATTACCAGACCAACGACCAGATCAGTCTCGGCGATCACTCGGAGAAGTTCGCGTGGTTCGCCAGCGCCAATGGCAATCGCAGCAACTACGGCCTGCAGCCGCCCATCGAGCAGCCCATTCACGACGCAGAAAATGGCTATGGGGGATTCGGATCATTCATCTACAACCACGACGCCGCGAATCAGTTCCGCCTGGTCACGCAGCTCTCACGTAACTACTATCAGATTCCCTACGACCCCAACGTCAATGACTGGCAGAACCAGCTCTACAACTCCAGCGGCCTCCGCGATGGAGAATATGAGACCGATGGCTACACAGCGCTCACCTGGGTACACACCTACAGCCCGGATACATTGCTGAACGTTTCACCGTTCTACCATTTCAACCGCGCGGAATATGAGCCGCAGGCGGATGACTTCCCCGCCGCTACAACCTCCGATCAGACCGGCAACTATGTCGGCGGGCAAGCCTCGATCTCGACCATTGTCGCGAAGAACTCCATCAGCGGAGGACTTTATGGCTATGGGCAACGCGAGAACGATCTTTTCGCGGCTGTCTTCAATGATGGCAGCGCCGCTAATTTTTCCGAGCGGCAGATTTTAGGCGGAGGAGTGGAAGAAGCATGGGCTGAAGACAACTATCACCCCACCTCATGGCTCACTCTGATCGGCGGCATGCGGCAGACACATTTTCAGGCTGCCATCACCGACAACGCGACTTATCCGCGCATCGGAGCGACCATTCTCATCCCCAAGCTTCACTGGGTACTGCGCGGCTTTTACGGACATTTCTATCAGCCGCCGCCGCTCACCAGCATCTCCGGTGCAGTATTGCAATATGCCAACGGCACTAACACCAGCTTCGTTCCGCTGCATGGTGAGCGCGATGAAGAGCATCAGTTCGGGTTACAGATTCCCTGGCGTGGATGGCTGCTCGACGCCGACACCTTCCAGACCCGCGCCAACAACTTCCTCGATCACAGCAACGTAGGCGAGTCAAGCATCTTCATTCCGGTGACTGTCGATGGTGCGCTCATTCAGGCATGGGAGCTTTCGCTGCATTCTCCGCGTCTGTGGCATTACGGGCAGTTTCACCTCGCCTACTCCAACCAGATCGCCCAGCAGCGTGGAGCCATTACCGGAGGCCTCATCTGCGCGCCTGCGAATTCTCCAGCCTGCGCGCCGGATAACAGCTACTCCGCTCTCGACCACGATCAGCGCAACACGCTGAACGTTGGTTTCAACGGAACTCTGCCCTACGGCTTTTTCGGATCATTCAACGTCTACTACGGCTCAGGATTCTCGAATGGTTTCACCGATCCGCCGTCGCCTTATTCCGGGAACTATCTGCCCGCACACACCACGGCCGACGTCTCGGTGGGAAAGACCTTTCATGACAACCTCACCGTGGCTGTAAATGGCCTCAATGTCGCCAACACGCGTGTGCTGCTCGACAACAGCCTCACGTTCGGAGGATTTCACTACAACGATCCTCGAGAAATCTACGGCGAGGTTCGCTATCGATTTCACTTCTGAAAGTTTTCGCCACGAGGAAGCAGGGAAACTCGAGATTTCCCTGCTTCTGGTATCCACTAAATTGAGCCTCCTCGATCGCACAGCCGATTTCAAAAAGTCTGAAACCGTGTCACACTGCAGCTGAGAGACCTCACTCCCCATGAAGATCATCTCGCTTCAGCCCAGCATCAGTGTCATTCTCGATCACCTTGGCTGCCTCGATTCGCTTGTCGGCTGCACCAAGTACTGCCTCGACGCCGTGCCCGAGCTTCGTCAGCGACCCATCACGGTCGTACACGACTCTTGGTCCACCAAGCGGGAAGAGCTGCTACCGGTCGAGTCCGATCTGGTGATCGCTTCTGTTCCCTATCGCCAGCAATCGCTCACGGAGATTCTCAAGGCCGGACGCCCTGTGCTCATGCTGGCGCCGCGCACCCTTTCCGATGTCTACCACGACATCCGCCTTATTGCCTCGATTGTTGGAGAAGTGGCGCGCGGCGAAGCGCTGGTAACGGAAATGCAATCGGCCGTCGCCGGCGTCACGGCCCGCACCGCCGGGATCCAAAACAAGCCGACCGTCTACTGCGAAGAGTGGGGCAAGCCGCTCATCCATTCGCAGCTCTGGGTGAAGGAGCTGGTGGAGGCGGCGGGAGGGCTTTTTCTCGGGGAGCCAGGAACACACACTCAGCCCGAAATTATCGCCAATGCTGATCCTGACGTCCTTCTGACTGCATGGTGCGGAGCCGGAGACCGTGTTCCTTTGGAAAAAATTGTTGAGCAGCGTGGCTGGGAGCAGCTGGCCGCCGTACGCAACCGCCGCGTTTACTGTATTGCCGACGAGCTTCTCAACACGCCTGCACCCAATCTCATCCGCGGTCTTCACGCGCTGGCCCAGGCCATTCATCCTGACGTATTTGGTACCATCACAACCACTTCCGGACGCCAGATTGAGCCTTTTTCCGCCCCATGAGTCTAAACTCTACTTAGGGTGGAGGAAGCCACAGTCCAACTCGGCGCCAAAACGGTGCGCTTCGTCGCAGCGGGCCTCATCCTGCGCGGCGATGAGGTGCTCATTTGCCAGCGTCGTGCTGATCAACCCATGGCTCTCAAATGGGAGTTTCCGGGCGGCAAGATCGAAGCCGGCGAAAGTGCTGAGCAGGCTTTAGCCCGCGAGCTCGATGAAGAGCTGGGCATCACCGCCGAGGTTGGATCGCGGGTGGCGCGCACCCGCCACACCTATCGCAGCGGCGGCGCAGTCGACCTGCAGTTCTTCGCGGTTCACGCGTTCACCGGCGAAGTGACGAATCGTATCTTCAATGAAGTGCGCTGGGTGCTACTCCGCGACCTGACCACCTACGATTTCCTGGCTGCGGACCGCGATCTCATTCGAGATTTAGCTGCGGGAAAGCTGCTCTAAGGCTGGGGCACGAATCAGGGATTGGGAATGAGCAGACCGGCTCATCTTTGCTCAAATCCTTCGAGACTCTTTACCGATGGTGGTCACTGAGGCCACCTCAGTTTCTGCTCATCCCTCAGGGCTAATCGCTAATCCTGTCATCCATGCACCATCAGCATCACTGACAGGATGCTCACGATGATAGCCGTGAGCCATGCCACCACGTTAAACCAGCGTGCATTTACGTGCTCGCCCATCAGATCTTTGCGGTTGATGAGCACGAGCATGAGAATAATGACGATCGGCAGCAGAATGCCATTGAGCACCTGCGATTCGAGCGACCATTTGATCAAGGGAAAATTGGGGATGAGAACCACTGCCGCACCACCCGCGATCAGGATGGTGTAAAGCCAGTAGAAGAATGGCGCCTCGCCGAATTTGCGATCGATGCCTGATTCGAGACCTAGGCCTTCACAGACGACATAAGCCGTCGACAATGGCAGCACCGATGCTGCGAAAAACGAGGCGTTGAAGAGGCCTACGGCGAAGAGCAGGAACGCGTATGCTCCGGCGAGGGGTTTCATGGCCTGTGCGGCGTCGGAGGCGCTCTTGATGTCGCCGAAACCATGCACCCACAGCGTGGCGGCGCAGGCCACGATGATGAACCAGGCCACGACGTCGGTGAAGATGGATCCGACAATCACGTCCAGCCGGGATGCGGCATAGTTCCGAACAGTGACACCCTTTTCCACGATCGACGACTGCAGGTAGAACTGCATCCACGGCGCGATGGTAGTGCCGATGACCCCAATCACCATGAAGAGATAAGCGTGATCCGACCAGGTGGAACGTGGCGGCAGCTTAACAGTAGCCACCATTGCGGTATGCCAGCTGGGCTGCGAAAGCACGCCGGCAATGATGTAACCAATATAAAAAACGGAGGCGGCAAGAAAGACTTTCTCGACTTTTTTGTAATCACCCCTGACGGCGAGCAGCCAAACCAGCGCGCTGCAGACTGGCACCGAAAAATATTTGCTTATGTGAAACAGTTCCAGGCTTTCGGCGATGCCGGCAAACTCGCCGATCACGTTGCCGAAATTCACCAGGACCAGCAGGAACATCACGATGACGGTGATGCGCAGCCCGAACTCCTCGCGGATGAGATCGCTCAGCCCCTTGCCCGTCACGGCGCCCATGCGCGCGCACATCTCCTGCACGACGTAGAGTGCGATGGTGATGGGAATCATCGTCCACAGCAGCGCATAGCCGTATTGCGCCCCGGCCTGCGAATACGTGAAGATGCCGTTCGGATCGTTGTCTACATTCGCAGTGATGAATCCCGGACCAAGCACGGCCAGAAACAGCAGTATCCGGATTCTCCAGCGTTTGAGCATAGCTTCACGAAATCAGCGGTTAGGGATTAGCAAATCTGGGATTAGGGGATGCCCGTAGATTAGACGGTCTTACGGTTCAAAACTCTTGATCATTTATTACGAGCATCTTACCCACTTCGACAGAAAGTGGTTCGGCAGTCAGCAGCTTTTCTTTGCTACCGTATCCGAGTTCTCAGGCAATCACAAGCCGGGTTCAAATTACGAAGTTTTAGATCCTGCCTATACCCGGAAAAGGCGGCCACGCTCTATCGGCCAGATCTCAAGAACGCAATCACGTGATCGGCCTCGATAACGCCTACGAGCTTCCCTTTTTCATTCAGCACCGGCAGAGCCCGCAGGTTGTAGCGGTCGAAGAGGTCGGCTACCTCGTTCTGGTGTGCGTCCGCCTCGCAGGAGATGAATCGCGGCTCGGCAAGCACCGCCAGGCGGCTTTCCGCCTTGGCCAACACGATGCGCGCCAGCGGCACTACCCCCTTGAGTATTTCCTCTTCGTCCGCCAGGTAGATCTCAGTGACTGACTCTATATCGCCTTCGAACTCGCGCAGGGCCTGCACCGCGTCGCCTACCGTCGCAGTGTAAAGAACAGAGACATAGTCGGTCGTCATGCGGCCGGCGGCGGTGTTTTCGCGGAACTCGAGCAGCTCCTCGACTTCCTGCCGTTCTTCCGGATTCATCTCCTCGAGAATGGCCTCCGATTGCGACTCGGGCAGCTCGGCCAGCAGGTCGGCCGCCGCGGATGGATCCATCTCCTCGACAATGCCGGCCGCGGTCTCGGAATCGAGCGACTCCATCATCGACTTCTGCAGCCTGGGGTCGACCTCTTCCAGCGTTTCCGCCGCGACCTCTTCGTCGAGTGTGGTCAGGATGGCTTCGCGCTCGGCCGGCGCCAAATCCTCAAGAATGTCTGCAATGTCGGAGGGATGCAGTTGCGCCAGCCGCTCGTGCGCAATGTTCAGCTTCACGCGGCGCGCCGGGTCGACTTCGATCATGTCGACGAAATCCCACGGGATCACCCGCGCGGGAAACTGTTTGGCCAGGGTATCGATCGCGCCTTTGGGCAGTGCGCCCTGCAGCATGCGCCGCACCCCGCCGCGCAGACCCACCTCAACTTCCCTCACCCGCAGGTCTTCGACGCCATCCGGGCTTGCCTCCTCCGGTGCGAACCATTGCAGGTCGACGTCATTAACGCGGACTACCTTGCGTCCGTGTACATCGATAATCTGGCGATCGAGCAGGTCCTGACGAAGCAGAATGTAGTTCTCGTCGCCGCGCAGCGGGCGCAGACCTGCATCGGGGCGCAACTCCAAAGCACCGCTCGGGGTCTGGCGGACCTCGGTTGCCGGCACCAGTTCCCGCTTCTTGCGCGACTTCAGCACCAGGCCGAGAACCTTGCCCGCCTCGCTGCCGGTGCCCACCGCCAGGTCGGAGACGCGCCCACGCAGGTTTCCTCCGGAGTCAGTCACCGGGGTGCCCATTAGAGACGTAAGCGTGGTTGTGGGCGCCTTGTCATGCATAATTTCGTGTCCCCGAATTCAGCGTTCCCGATGCAGTCTATAACGTTTGCTTGGCATTTTTTCGGGAACCGGCACAATCTGTGCGACCATTTTTCAACCATGGCCCAAACCTCGTCACCCGCTCCCGTGGCCGAACATCGCCTGCAACGTCAGCTCGGTCTGCGCGACCTGGTGCTCACGCAGATTCTCTGCGTTGTAGGCAGCTCGTGGGTTGGGGTCGCCGCCGGTCTGGGCCGCGCCCAGACCATCACCTGGGTCGCAGCGATGCTCGTCTTCTATCTGCCCATGGCGGCTTCGGTCATTGCTCTGAATCGTGAGATGCCGCTTGAAGGCGGCCTCTATGTTTGGGCGCATAAAGCGTTCGGTAACTTCATTGGATTTCTCACAGCGTGGAATATATGGGTCTATGGCATTGCAGTGACAGCGACCATCCTTTACGCCGTCCCCACAGAGGTTGCCTATCTTATCGGTCCCGCCGCTGCATGGCTGCCGGAGAATCACGTGGTTTCGCTGGCCATCGTTACCGTAATGATTGCCGCAATAATGCTGGCCGCGCTCCGAGGACTCGAACTCGGCAAATGGATCCACAATATTGGCGGCATCGCCATGCTCATCGTCTTCACCGCGCTGATTCTCCTTCCCGTCTGGGCTCTCTGGCGTCACGTGCTCATTCACTGGACGCCATTCGCCGTTCAGCTGCCGGCACGCAATCTGCGTTCATTTGCTCTTTTCGGACAGATGATCTTCGGTGCACTGTGCGGGCTCGAATACATCGCGATCCTGGCTGGCGAGAGCCGCCAGCCTGCCGAGAGCATCGGCCGGTCGGTGTGGGTTTCTTCGCCCATGATCTGCGCGATGTTCATCCTCGGAACCGGCTCGGTGGTGGCCTTTGCGCATCCCGGCCACATCGACTTCATCGCGCCGATTCCCCAGACGCTGCGCCTCGCGCTGGGCACCACCGGGATCGGCAATCTCTTCAGCATGGCGGCGATTTGCCTGCTCCAGCTGCGGCTCATCGGAGCATCCAACTATATCTTTACGGGGATAACACGCCTGCCGATGGTGGCTGGATGGGATCATCTCGTTCCCGCGTGGTTCACTCGCCTGCATCCGCAGTGGCGAACTCCGTCGAATTCCATCCTTTGTACCGCAGGCCTGGTTTTTCTGCTGACGTTGGCAGCTAGCATCGGCGTGCACGCGCAGGAGGCATTTCAGGTGCTCGCCAACGCCAGCTCCACGCACTATGAACTGGCGTATCTGGCTATGTTTGCGATTCCGCTGGCAGGAACAGCCGCACTACGCCAGAAACTCTCCACCTCGCTCAAGGTGCTATCGATGGTCGGCTTCGCGGCAACGCTTTTCAGCCTGATCATCTCCGCTTATCCCTTTGTTGACGTGGTCGACGCCCGCGCCTACGCAGCAAAAATCCTTGGCACTACATTCGTCAGTAATTTGATCGGAACTATGTTTTTTCTGCGGCGCAGAAAAACTATGGGCGACCCGACAACGCGGGATAGACAACTGTGAGTTGTCAGCAGGCACTTCATAGTTCATAGAAGGTTCCATGTACAGGCTCAATCCATAAAGCCGGTAACATTACTCATGCGCGATCAGCGAATATCTGAGGTTACCTAAAGGTTCCCATAAGTTTAAGAGACAACAATTGACAAATTTGTATATCTCACTTAACGTTTGATAACGTTTCAGGGACTGGGAACATGATTACCCGCATGCAAAGCTTGCTATAGGCTTTCGCTGATCATTGCTAGACGGGTCGATATACACCTTACATGGGGTTCCCACGCTCGTTTTTGGATTGCTGTTAAGGGAACGCATGCACATTGCACGCCTACCTTTTCGCCTCTCTTACAGCAGGCCTGCTGCCGAATAGGTTCCGAGCGAGCGCCTCGCGCCAGTTAGTGTATGCATCCATGATGCTTAGCACTTGCCGGTAGTTTTGCTACTTAGATAACTTGCATAACCTCACAGCTGCATGAATGGCTTTCTCTCTCTCGCTGGAGTCGTCATCCGACTGTAGCCGCAGCTCGCGTCGCCGTATCTTTCGTTAAGCAAACAGAAATTTGTGCCCTACTTACAACTATTTGCATGGCAAGGTGCTCGATGAGAAAAGTGGACAGCTTACAGGTGGGACGCGCCATTGCGGTCCTAAGCATAGTCATTTATCACCTCACCGCTCTCAGCATTGAATATCAGCATGGATATTTTTTCGCGCCCTGGATGGAAGCCCTCCGCTCAGGTGTGGACGTATTCTTCGTGATAAGCGGGGTTGTGATGGCACTAACGACCTACCGCAAGTTCGACCAGCCAGGAACTGGTTCGCGCTTTCTCATTCATCGCATAAGCCGGATATATCCTCCATATCTCCTTCTCTCGGCGATTCTGATGATTTTCTGGCTTTTGAATCCCAGGGCGATCAATCAAAAAAATGGCGGCCCGGACCTGCTGGCCTCCTTTACTCTCTGGCCTTCCATAAATCGCTTGCCACTGGTTCAAGTTGGCTGGTCGCTTTCTTTCGAGATGATGTTTTATCTGGTCTTTTTTTTCTTCATCATTTATGTACGCAAGGAGCGGCTGCCTCACACACTACTGCTCTGGTCACTTATTGTCATTGCTGGCGCATCACTCATCGCATTCAAACCTACCAGCGTAATCTTTCAATCATTCCCCAGAGCTGGGTTCTTTCTTAACGTGTATGTGCTCGAATTTGTCGCCGGATGCTTTATTGGGCTCACATATCTGAAACGTACCCTGGCCGGTGGATGGGCATGCATTTGTCTTGCTGCAGCCATCTTCATTACCGAGGCCGTTGTATTCCAGGTCTTGTCTTTTGACGGCAACAATAAAGGAATGCTTCGTGTATTGCTCTTTGGGCCGCCTGCCGTGCTGCTGATCTATGGCCTTGTTGCATCTGAGCAGGGCCGAATCTCTTATAGTGCCCCGCGCTGGCTTATTCGGTGCGGTGATGTCTCGTACTCAATCTATCTCGTGCATCTTCTCGTCATTCATGCCGCCTACCGATACACGTGGCGCATATTTGCTCATGCCGGAATGCTGCCGTTGTTCCTGATTTTCGCTGGCGGCATCTCAATCCTGTTCAGCCTGCTCTTTTACTCCATGATTGAAAAGCCTCTGTCTTCATGGACTAGAGAGCGTATCGAGAGGCTTGTCAACGGACCGGCGCGAGTCGCGGTCGCAACCTAACAAGCGAGAACAGAATCTGTACCCGCATCTGAAAAACCGAACGATTGCGTCACGGACTCAGGCCGGGCCCTCTTCTTCACGAGAGCAGCTGATAGTGAATGATGACCGAGCCGGCCGGGTAGGGTAATCACGGTCAGGGCAGAAGACCGAATTCCTTACCCAGTTGTACGGCCTGCGTCCGCCGCTTGGCGCCCAACTTGTCGAAGGCCCGGCTGCAATGGGTCTTGACGGTGTTCTCGCTCACATACAGCTTTCCGGCAATCTCGCGGTTGCTGAGGCCCTCGGCCACCAGCTCAAGGATCTCGAGCTCGCGGCGCGTAATACCGAGGTCGTCCCGCTTCCTCTCATTCGGAACGAACGACTTTTGGGCTGGGACCAGGACTTCCTTGATGACAACCTCTCGCCGAACCTTGGTCAGCCTGAGACCCAGCCAGATGCCGAGACCGGCAAAGGTCAAGGCGATCAGGCCGCCGTAGATTTCGAAAGAGTGCTCGATGACCAGGAACCGGTACTCCGTCCACTGCAGCAGGGTGATCAGGATTCCGCCGATTAAGCCGTAGATCAGTACGTGGCGCTTCATAGATTTCCCAAAAAATCAGACCGCAACCGCGATGATCGGACCTGCAACGCCATCGATCCCACTGAAGAGGGCTGTAGTCCTGACCAATTTTGCCCGAGTGACGGGGCGGTTGGGAATCCGAAAATACCCTCGTCGAGTGGTTTCGTAAGGCTCAAGGATTGGGGTCATCCCGCCTGACTCGAAAGGCACCTGCTTAACGAATCTTTCGTGTGATTGAAACCGTGCCTTGATACGAATAAATTCAACCTCACCAGTTCATCGCATGAAGCATTGCTTGACATTAATGTCACCAGCAAGCAAACTGCCTCGTACGGGCTGGTTTGGTATTTCACCAAATAAGGACGTCATGCCGCATCGCGAGGAAGAGCACTTGACGGGACAACAGGCAAGCCGCATCACCTACACACTAGAGTCCTCGCTGGACAGCGTGAATAAGGTGGAAGCCACCGCCGAGCAGATGGCCAAGAAGGCCGGAATCGACGAAGACGAAATTTTCAAGATAACCATGGCGGTACGCGAAGCTGCCGTCAACGCTGTGCTGCATGGAAATTCCTATGACCCTGAGAAGCGCATCACGGCATCCTTCGAAAATACGGGAGAATCGCTTGTGATCCGCATCGCCGACCAGGGCAAAGGCCTGGACCCCGCCACCCTCCCTGATCCTCTCGCACCGGAAAACCTTCTGCGCGGCTCCGGACGCGGCATCTTCCTCATCCGCTCTTTCATGGATGAGGTACACTTCAAGCAACTACATCCCGGAACAGAAATGACGCTTATCAAACATCTGGGGACCGCTCAAACAGGCAGCTAAGGAGGGATTTTACGTGAGTATGAAGGTATCTACCCGTCAGGTTGACGGCATAACTATTCTCGATCTCAGCGGACGCATCACCCTCGGCGAGGGCAGTGTGCAGTTGCGCGATGCAGTGCGCGACCTGCTGGCTAAGGGCTCGAAGTACATTCTGGTGAATCTGGCCGATGTGAACTACATCGACAGCTCGGGTATCGGCGAGCTGGTGAGTGCGTACACCACGGTTCGCAACCAGGGTGGCGAGCTCAAGCTGCTGAATCTCACCAAGAAGGTTCACGACCTGCTGCAGATCACCAAGCTCTACACCGTCTTCGATGTCAAGGACGACGAAGCTACGGCGATCGCCTCCTACACCCGCGCTTAAGCTCCCGGCTGGCAGTCAACGCCAAGTTTCACCTTCAGCACCTGCCCGCACTGAAGCTCAGGCTCATACAATTCATCTACAAAAAAGCAGCCGCTCCCGGAAGCACGTACGGAGCGGCTCTTTTACTTCTGGCGGACGAACGTTAATCGCTGACCGCAGCCTTGAGCGCCTCGAAGCACGCGCCGTCGAGCTTGTGCGGCACATCCTTGATCATGATGGCAAAGACCTCTTCGTTGCTGAGGGCCGCGCGGTAGGGCCGCTCTTCAGAGAGCGCACCGTAGACGTCGGCGACGGCGATAATGCGGGCCTCCAGGGGAAGCTGATCTGCGTTCAGACCGTAAGGATAGCCCGTGCCGTCCAGCTTTTCATGATGAGCCCCGGCGACACTCGCCAGCTCTGCAAAGGGCTCAATCCGCTCCAGAATCTTCTGGGTGTTCACTGGATGCATGCGGACCGACGACCACTCATCTGCGCTCAATTTCGAAGGCTTGTCCAGAATGCTGTTGGAAACTCCCAGCTTACCCACGTCGTGCAGCAACGCGGCGCGCCATACCAGTTTCCGCCGTTGCGGGCTTAATCCCATTTGCATGGCGATCTTCAACGCGGCCTGAGTTACGCCCACAGAATGACGGTAGGTGAACGATGACTTGGCATCGACAATGTCGGCGAAGGCCTCGCAAACCTGGTCGATCTGCGTCGACGCAGTCGCACCCAAATCGGGTGCAATATCCAATACGCTGCGCAGGTCCTCGCTATTTCCCCGGTGAGTCCACAGCTCTCCCGAGCGGTTGAGCGACTCAGCGATCTTTACCAGTTCAGGATCGAACCACCGTCCGCTCCGCTCACGAAGGGTGCTGATTGCGGCCTGCTCGCTTTGTTCACTGGCGAAGGCATCGAGATGCTGTGTCAACGCCATAATCCGCGACGCAATCGGAATCTCGTCGCCGCGCAAGCTGCCCGGGTATCCCCCGCCGTCCCAATGCTCATCCAGGTGGCGGATGGCCTGGGCCGTCATCTCACCCAAACCGATCTTCAGCGCGATCTGTGCGCCGCGGTCGCAGCGCAACTGGATCATCTCCGCGTTATTCGCGCTCTGATGAAGACCCATCTCGATGATGCGCATAGCCCGGGCGATCGGGTTCGCGTCGGGCAGCACATTCTCCCAGAGAACTTTCAGTGTGCCCATCGATGTCTTTGTCCAGTCCTGAAGCTTGATGCCGCGCTTGGTCTCACGGTCGTCGCCGCCGACAATCTCGCACATCCGTCCGGCGTTGCTGCTGCACCCGGCGTCTTTGAGGAGAAGGGAGTAGTAGAGCGATGACTGATGATCTTCTGACATCCCCAATCTCTGGGCGATGGCCATGCCCATCACGCAGCTGCGCAATGCATGTCCGGGTACGGCACCTTCTGTGAGATCAAGCGCAAAGGAGAGAGCCGACACAATCTCCGAGAGCGAAATGCTACGCTCGCCGTTCGACTGGGAAGCCAAGGCAGTATGAGGTGTTTCAATTAGTACATTCGCACTCAAAGCGACAACCTCTCTTGAACCAGTTCGCAGGTTAGCACCGGCACTTGGGCGTCAAAATGACTCATTCGTGGTATCTATCACTGCCCCAAATGGTTTTTTTTCAATACGATGAAGCTTTTTACTTCAACTTTGGGATTCGGTGTCATCGCTTCCGCACCCGCTTTCTGGCTCTCCGTATCGCGCCAAGACAGCATGTAGACTGAAGCATTGTGGACGCCCCCGGCAAAACGTCTGACGAAGTTGGCAGCCAGCTAGGCTTTCGCTTCGAAGCTCCCAGGACCGCACAACGCCGCGTCTGGAAGGTCAGCGAGCTCACCGGCCAGCTGCGTGTCGAGGTGGAGCGATCGTTCTCCGATCTGTGGGTGGAGGGCGAGATATCCGATCTTCGTCCGGCAGCGTCAGGCCATCTCTACTTCACAATCAAGGATGAATCGGCCCAGGTCTCCGTCGTAATGTTTCGGCGTCAGGCCGGCCTGCTTCGCTTTCGCCCCAATGACGGGCTGCACGTGCTGCTGCGCGGCCGGCTCTCCGTCTACGAGCAGCGCGGCTCAGTACAGATTGTTGCCGAACACCTGGAGGCGATGGGCGTAGGTTCGCTTCAACTCGCCTTTGAACAGGTAAAGCGCCAGCTGCAGCGCGAAGGGCTTTTCGATGCCGAGCGCAAACGGCCGCTCCCCGCATTTCCGCGCTGCATCGGCATCGTGACCTCTCCTACCGGAGCGGTTATCCGCGATTTTCTGAACGTCGCCGGCCGCCGCCACTCCGCGCTGCAGGTCCTGCTCTACCCGGCTCTGGTGCAGGGAGACGCTGCTGCCGCCGAAGTTGCCGCGGGTATCGTCCACTTCAACCGCACGCGCGATGTGGATGTGATTGTGATCGCGCGCGGCGGCGGCTCTCTCGAGGACCTCGCGCCCTTCAACTCTGAGTCGCTGGCCCGTGCGATCGCCGCTTCCGAGCTGCCGGTGGTCTCGGCGGTCGGCCATGAGACCGACTTCACCATCGCCGATTTCGTCGCCGACCTGCGCGCGCCCACACCATCGGCCGCGGCCGAGCTGATCACCGGCGCGCAGCACAGAATTGAAGAAGAAATTGAAGAGCTGTCGCAACGCGTTCATCGCGCCGCGCGCTATGCACTCATCCAGGCACGGGAGCGGCTGGCCCGGCTCTCCGCTCCAGCGGCGCTGGCGAGGATGCAGGATGGGCTGAATCGCCGCCAGCAGCGTTTAGACGAATTGTCGTTCCGCATGGAGACCACGCTGCGCCGACACCTGCAGCGATTCGCGCAACAGGTGCAGCAGGCGTCGGCAAGCCTCATCCGTCACGACGTAACACATCGGCTGAAGCTTTCAGGCGAACGCCTCGGCTCGCTCACGGCGCGGCTGACTCAGGCTCAGCACGCGACCGTTGCCACACATCACGTGCGGCTTGCGGCACTCGAAAGAAATCTCGCCGCGCTTTCACCCCTCGGCGTTTTGCGCCGCGGCTACGCGCTCGTTTACGACGAACGCGGCAACCTACTCATGAATTCTTCCGACGCTCGGCCCGGCCAGCTTCTAAATACCCGGCTGGCTCAGGGAAGCGTGCAAAGCCGGGTCACTCAAACATCACAGGAACAGATCGAAGAATGAGAAAGCTTTTTGGAACAGACGGCATTCGTGCGGTAGCCGGAGAAGCCCCGCTGGACGTAAAGACGATTTACGCAGTAGGCTTGGCGCTCGCGCACCAGCTCAAGCAGGACACACGCCAGCCCGAGCTGATTCTGGGCATGGACACGCGCGAGTCGAGCGAGTGGATTGCCGCGGTGCTTGCTGCCGGACTCGAAAAGGGCGGCGCCTCGGTGGTGAGCGCAGGTGTCATCACCACTCCCGCGATCGCCTTTCTTGCCCGCAAGCACCATTTCGCGGCGGGAGTGGTCATCTCCGCTTCACACAATCCCTGGCACGATAACGGCATCAAGGTTTTTGGCGGCGACGGTTACAAATTGCCGGACGAAGTGGAGCTGCGCATCGAAGAAGAGATCTTCCGGCAACTCGAGTCTGTTGAAGCACCCGATGCCACCGTGCTGGTCCCACCGCAAGCTGAACCACGCTTCCGCACCGAGTATGAAGAATTTCTGCTCTCAGCGGCGCCCGGCCTCAAGCTCGGCGATCTGAAGCTGGTTCTCGATTGCGGCAACGGCGCGGCGTCTGCGATTGCCCCGCAACTTTTCGCTCAGCTGGGCGGAACGGTGAAGCTGACCCACGTTCAGCCGGATGGCCGCAACATCAACGACAACTGCGGTGCGCTATATCCGGCGACGGTCGCGGCGGAAACCAAGGCTACGCAATCCGATATTGGGGTAACCTTCGACGGCGATGCCGATCGCGCGCTGTTTGCCGATGCGCAGGGCCGCGTCGTCAATGGAGATGCGATCCTGCTGCTTGCTGCACGCGATCTGAAGTCGAGAGGGATGCTGAAAGGCGACATGGTGGTGGCCACCACCATGTCGAACATGGGCCTCGAGACCGCTCTCCAGCGCGGCGGGCTCAAGATGCTGCGCGCTCCGGTGGGTGATAAATATGTTTTGGAGATGATGCGGGCCAACTCCGCGTCCCTGGGCGGCGAACAATCGGGGCATATCCTGTTTCCGCATCTGGCCACCACCGGCGATGGGCTCTTAACTTCTCTGGTGTTGCTGGATATCGTACGCCGCTCCGGCAAGGCATTGCACGAACTTCTCCAAGACTTAAAGACTTTCCCTCAGGTCATCGTGAATGTGCGGGTGAAAGAGAAAAAGCCTCTGCTGGAAATTGCACCCATCGCGGATACAATTCATGCCGCAGAGGCTGAACTAAACGGTAATGGACGCGTGGTGGTCCGATATTCCGGTACCGAGCCATTGGCTCGCGTGATGATAGAAGCTGAGTCGGAAGAAGCGATGCGACGCCACGCAGATGCTATCGCTAACGCAATTCGCAAAGAGCTTGGAGCAGCGTGAGGGCGGTATGAATCAAGGCTCTGCGGAAATTCGGGTAGTCATTCGGAGCGAAGCGATGAGTCTCGACAAATCAGGGAGACCCTTGCAGACCGATGCCAAACTCGGTGGCCTTACGCTGACCGGACTTCAGCTAACCGGATCATAGCTGACCGCTTTTCGGCTATTTCAAGTCTCGCCAGTTGTCGCCGACGCCCACATCTGCGACCAGCGGCACCTTCAGATCGATCACAGATTCCATCTCGCTCTTCACCAGCGTGCTCACCTCGTCGACTTCTGCCGGAGGGACATCGAATAGTAGCTCATCGTGAACCTGCAGCGTCATCCTGGCCTGAAGCTTCCTGTCGGCAAGCTTCTTCTGAATGCGGATCATCGCCAGCTTGATCAGATCGGCAGCAGTTCCCTGCAGCGGCGTGTTCACCGCGGTGCGCTCCGCGAATCCGCGCAGGTTGGCATTGCGGCTTTGAATATCCGGAATTGGACGTACACGCCCAAAGACCGTTTTAACCTTCTGCTCGCGTCTTGTCTCTTCGAGCAGCCGGTCGATGAAGGCGCGTACGCCCTGGTAGCGTTCAAAATAGGTATCAATATAAAGCCGCGCCTCATGCTGCTCTATATTGAGCTGCGCCGCAAGCCCGAATGGCGAGATGCCGTACACAATACCAAAGTTCACAGCCTTGGCGCGGTTGCGCGTCTCCTTGCTCATGCTCTCGGCAGGCACGCCGAAGACCTCTGAGGCCGTCAGCGTGTGGATGTCCTGTCCCGTCTGATAGGCCTTCACCAGCAGCGGATCGCCGGAAAAATGCGCCATCAGCCGTAGCTCGATCTGCGAGTAGTCGGCGGAAATAAGCTTGTTGCCCGGCGCGGCGATGAACGCGGCGCGAATCTCGCGACCCAGTTCAGTGCGGATGGGAATATTCTGCAGATTGGGATTTGTCGACGAGAGGCGGCCGGTCGCTGTGCCCACCTGATTGAACGTAGTATGCACGCGGCCCTCGGCATCAGCCAGCAGCGGCAGCGAATCGACGTAGTTCGATTTGAGCTTTGCGAGCTGCCGGTACTCGAGCACCATGCGAGGCACTTCATTGTGTTCTGCCAGCTCCTCAAGCACATCCTGCGCCGTCGAAACCACCTTGCCCTTGCCGTATTTGATCGGCTTGGGCAGCCCCATCTTGTTGAAGAGCACCTCGCCCAGCTGCTTCGGCGAATTGATATTGAAGCGATGCCCCGACTGCACAAAGATTTCTTCGCCAACCCGCTGCATCTCGGTCGAAAGCTTGTCGCCCATCTTGTTCAGCAGGGCCGAATCGATGCGCACTCCGGCTTTTTCCATATCCAGCAGCACCGGCACGAGGGGCAGATCGATGGTTTCGTAGACATGCTTCTCGTCGAGCGACTCAACATCGTTTCTCAGGACAGGAGTCAGCGACTCGACGGCATGTGCAGCCTCAGTCAGCTGTCTCTCACCCGTCTCCCGCAGAGGATAGTTGCTGAAGCGCGCCGCGACATCGCTCAAACGGTGGGTAGTGTGGGTGGGATTGACGAGGTACGAATACAGCATCACGTCATCAAGAACTCCGCTTAACGCAATACCACGCGACTCCAACAGGCGCAGCGTTCCCTTCAGATCGTGTACGCGCTTGGGTACACGCACGTCTTCCAATAGCTCGCGGATGTTCTCGGCATCCATCAGGAGCGCCAGTCCCCCGTCCGCGCAAACAGCAACTTTGCACTGCGTCTCTTTCACCGGTGTCTCGCATTGCGACTCGGCTTCAAAAAGCAGCGACATGCTCTTCAACTCCGGCTCGCGCTCCTCGATCGCTTCCGTCTCCTGTTCGGAGACTTGTTCTGAAGCGGCTTCCAGCTCCGATGTATTCACTGCAAGGGCGAACCCCGCCTTGCGCGCCTCACGCAGAAAATCCGCAATCTGGCCTGCTGATGGCTCAAGCACATGCTCGAACTCCTGCTTCACCTCGGACGGGGCAAGCTCCTTGAGCAGGGTCGTGAATTCCAGCTCGGTGAAGAGCGTGCGACAGGCATTGGTATCGGGAGCGGTGGTGCGCATCTGTTCCAGATCGAGATCGATCGGCACGGAGCAGTGAATGGTCACCAGTTCCTTGCTCAGCAGCACCGTATCGCGATTGTTCTCGAGCGATTCGCGATACCTCTTCCCCTTCACCTCGCTCGCACGATCGAGCGCAGCCTCGACGCTGCCGAATTGCTGGATCAGTTCTACCGATCCCTTGTCACCAATGCCCGGAGCACCGGGAATGTTGTCGATCGAATCGCCGCGCAACGCCATCACGTCAATTACCTGCTCCGGAGGCACACCCAGCGTCTCCGTCACCTTGGCGCGATCAAGAACGAGATTGTCCTTCGCCGGATTCAGCACCTTCACGTCATCGGTCACCAGCTGCAGCATGTCCTTGTCGTTCGACACCACATACACAGGATGCCCGGCCTTCGCCGCCTGCACGGCTAGAGTGCCGATCACGTCATCGGCCTCGAAACCCTCCGCCTGCAGAATGGGAATGTGAAAGGCCTCCAGCGCGCGGCGAATGTACGGCAGTTGCTGCGCAAGATCGGGCGGCATCTCAGTGCGATTTGCCTTATAGCCTCCGTACTCTACTTCATCGAACTGCTGCGTCTTGCTGTTGAACTTGCGCAGCTTTATCTCTCTCGCGCGCTCATCGCGAAAGACCGGGCCGCTCAGATCGAAGACCGCGGCAAAGTATTCTGGCGCGAAATCTTTGCGCAGCTTGTTAATCATGTTCACGAAGACATAGGTAGCGGCGGTAGGCACACCGGTGCGCGTCGACATGGGCCGCTGCCGCTGCATCGCATGATAGGCGCGGAAGATGAACGACATCGAATCCAGTAAAAACACTGGCGACTTGCCTGTAGGCGAGTTAACAGAATCGGAAGAAGACATCGGATTCGAGTTTACCGCTTTCAGTAAGCTTCAACTGGGGCTGGCAGTCGTTCGCCATTCCTGGGCCGGGGGAAGAGTCCGCCAGCAGGCGCAGATTTCCTCTACTCGCGAGACCCGCCGCTCAGCTGACGAACATGCAGTCGCCATAGGAAAAAAATCTGTACTCTGCCTGGACCGCGTGGTGATACGCGGCGAGCACATGCTCGCGTCCCGCGAAAGCGCTCACCAGCATCAGCAATGTCGACTGTGGCAGGTGAAAGTTGGTCAGAAGCCCCTGCACCACACGAAACTGGAATCCCGGCGAGATGAAGATGTTCGTGCTGCCGGAATGAGCAGTCAGTGGTCCATCACCTGCAATGTGCGCGCAATGCTCGAGCGTCCGAACTGTCGTTGTGCCGGCAGCTACTACGCGCCGGCCTTCGTCAAGCGCGTTGTTCAGCTCAACCGCAGTCTCTTCGGACAGCGTGTAGCGCTCGGTGTGCAAATGGATGTCTTCGACCCGCTCTACGCGCACCGGCTGAAAGGTTCCTAGTCCCACGTGGAGCGTGATGTACGAGATGCGGACGCCCCGTTCACGAATACGCTCGAGAATCTCCGGCGTGAAGTGAAGACCCGCTGTGGGCGCGGCTACCGATCCGCGATCGCGGGCAAAAACCGTCTGGTAGCGCTCGCGATCTGTATCCGTGTCAGTATCTTTTTCATCGCGCCGGATGTAGGGTGGCAAAGGAATATGCCCGCGCCGATCGAGAATTCCATAAAAATCTGACACCGGTTCAAAGCGCAGCATCCGTTCACCAAACTCGCCGCTGGCAATCACTTCAGCTTCGAGTTCGCCTTCACCGAACAGCAGCCGAGTTCCCACCTGCACCTTGCGCCCAGGTCGAACCAGCGCCTCCCACTCCCACTCGGAAGACTGGCTGGTGAGGAAAACTTCGATGCGTCCGGTCGGAACTTCACGATGCGTCGTCGAACCGATGCGCCGTGCAAAGAACCGTGCCGGAATCACCCGGCTGTTGTTCAGCACCAGCAGATCGCCCTCGTGCAACAGCTCGGGAAAATGGCGGAACACATTGTCCTGCAGATGGCCGCTTCGGCGATCCATCACCAACATGCGCGCACCAGCGCGTTCTGCAGGCGGATGCTGAGCAATCAGCTCCTCGGGAAGCTCGTAGTCGAAATCGGAGACAAGCACAGCGCTCATTCTATCGACTGAAGTGCGCCTCGGCCTGCAAACGCGCGCGCTCCAGAGCTTCGTTCAGCTCGGCCCGCTTTGCCTCCAGCATCTCCGGTGTATCCTCCGCGCTCGGAGCAGCCACCTTGCGCGACCAGCTTACCGCGACCCGCGAGAACGGCTTCGGAATAAGGAACCGGTCCCACGACCGCATCACCCATGCGCGCTGCGGCAACAGATAGAAGCTGCCCATAGGCTCGCCGGTCATTTGCGACAGCTTCACCGGTCCGATCTTCGTCTGATAGATTGGCCCGCGAGGCCCGTCGGCGGTGAAGACCACCGGCAGCCTATCCTCGATCACATGTTGAAGCTCCAGCAAAGCTGACGCTCCGCCGCGTGAACTCGATCCGCGCACCGCACCATAACCGAGCAACCCCAGCGTGCGCGCGATCAGTTCCCCATCGAAGCTCTGGCTGATGATGATGGAGCAGCGGAATTTACGGAAGTACCATCCGCAGGGCAGCGTGCAGCGATGCCAGAAGCAATAGATGCCCGTGTTTGGAGGGGTCTCTGGCGCCGCTCCCTCTTCGCAAATGACCTCGAAGCGCAAAGTCATTCCGATCAACGCCAGTACGAGCGCCGTGAAACGAGGGATGATGGCCAGAGCGATCTTCTGTCCCAAAGAAAATTGATTGCGCGAACCCACTGTCTGATTCTATCGGGACCGGAAAGGACGTTGGTGCAATCGCGGCCTTATCTTTAGCTGTACCTGAGCCAGCGCAGCATCTCCGGCAGCGTGGCGCGCTTGCCATACATCAGAATGCCCACGCGATAGATACGGGATGCAAACCAGACAACGATGTAGACGGAAATGACCAAGAGGGTAATGGAAACTGCCATCTGCCAGGCCGGCGGAAATTGCGGTTGAGCTGCGATGCGCAGAAACATCGCGATCGGAGCACACGGCGGAAACAGCGACACCGCGACCGACCAGAAAGAATTGGGATTGCTCACGATGTAGGTGATCATGCTGAAGCTGAGCCACACCGGAACCGCCGCCAGCGGCGCATACTGCTGCAACTCCTGCTCGCTTTCACAGGTAGCAGCAAGGCCTGCGAACAGCGTGCTGTAGAGGGCGTAGCCGAGCAGGAAATACAACGCGAAGAGCGCGATCTCCCCTGCCGGAATCTGCACCTTGAACGCACCTGACATAACGCTGGTGGCAAGGGCGCTGGCAGAGAACAGCCCTGCGGCCACCATCCAGATGGCGAGTTGCGTGAGCCCGACCGCTCCAATGCCGACGAGCTTTCCTGCCAGCATATCGCTCGGCTTTACCGTGGCCAGCATCACTTCGAAGATGCGCGAGGTCTTCTCCTGAATCACGGAGCGGCCCACGTTCATGCCGTACATCATCACCGTAAAGGTAAGCAGGAACGCCATGATGTATGCCGCAAAGAATGTGCTCAGGTTGCTGGTCGTTACCTCCTGGCCGTTCTTCATCTGCTTGGTCTCGACCTTCACGCTCGAGGTCAGCGCGGCCACGTTGCCGGACGGAATGCCCGCCGCCGTGAGCCTCTGCTGCAGAACGGCATGATCCACAGCGTCAGAAAGGCGCGCCGTGGTCGCAAAGTCTCCCGATGAGTGCGCCACAAAAGTAGCCGTCGCCTTGCTGCCAACCGTGTCCGGAGTCAACCAGAGAAATCCGTCGATCTCTTTGCGATCAACTTCGCCCTGCAGATTTTCTCTGTCCCCGGGAGATGCCGGAGCGAGCACATCCACCGACATTTGCGCATCTTTGTCATCCAGCAGCTGGGCCTTCACGTCGGCGGCGAGCTTCGCGTCGCTGGCCGCGACCACAATATGTTTGCCTGCGCCCGAGTTTTTGCTGGCCACGATGGAGATACCGATAATGCCCGCGAAGATTACCGGAATCAGAATCGTGGTGATCTTGAATGCCTTGCCCTTCACCTGCTCCAGGTATTCGCGCTTCGCGATCAGAAGGATGTCACGCATCGACTTTTTCTCCCACCGTCTGGATGAAGATCTCTTCCAGCGACGGCTCAACCAGCTCAAATTTATAGACCGTTGCCCGTTGCACCGCTTCACGCAGCAGGCTCTGCGCATCGGCATGCGGCTTCAGCTTGATCTCAACCTGTCCGCCGTAGTCTTTGTACTCCTCGATAGCCGCATGCTGCAGAAACGAGCTGTCGCCTTCGTAATTCAGCAGCACGCTATTGCGCTCGTAACGCGACTTGATTTCGCGCATGCCGCCGGAGAGTACCGCCTTGCCGCCGTTGATCAGGCAGATCGCGTCGCACAGCTTCTCCACCTGGTCCATGCGGTGCGTAGAGAACAGGATGGCCTTACCCGCCTTCTTCAGGTCGATGAGCGTGTCCTGCAGCAGGGTGGCGTTGACCGGATCGAGCCCCGAGAATGGCTCGTCCATGATGATCAGCTCCGGCTCGTGCAGCAGCGTCGAAATGAACTGGATCTTCTGCTGCATGCCCTTCGAGAGCTCTTCGGTCTTCTTCTGCGATGCATCCAGAATTTGCAGGCGTTCGCACCAGTCATGGGCGCGACGGCCAGCGACGGCGGGATCCAGTCCGCGCAGCTCGCCCATGAATACCAGCTGATCCATCACCTTCATCTTCTTGTAAAGGCCGCGCTCCTCGGGCAGATAGCCGACCCGCTTCAGGCTATCCCGGGTGAAGGGTTTGCCGAAAAGATTCACCACGCCGGAGTCCGGCATGGTGATGCCGATCATCATGCGGATGCTCGAAGTCTTCCCCGCCCCGTTTGGTCCGAGCAAGCCAAACATCATTCCGGAATCTATCCGCAGGCTCAGATCCTTCACCGCAATCTTGTTTTCGTAGGCTTTCGATATCCGGTCTAGAGCCACAACAGTGGACATTTCGCCGATCTCCTGTTTGCAAACAGAGTCTATCAGGCGCTCCGAGCTAAGAAGCGATTAGCTAAAGTCCGGTTAGCTGAAAGCCTGCTGGCGAAATACCCGCCAGCGAAAGGCACGACAATCCCGCCGATCGCCGACTTGCTGACAGGCTGCGTTGCGATAGCATCGCAATGTGGTGCAGCTCGACACTCCGGTTCAATTCGTGAAGGGCATCGGTCCGCAGATTGCCCAGACCCTTGTGGAAAAACGCATTGCGACCGTCGAAGACCTGCTCTTCCACCTGCCGTTTCGCTACGAGGATCGCCTGCATCCGCGCGCGCTCTCGGAATTGGTTCCCGGGGAGATGGCCTCGGTCATCGCTGAGGTTCGCGGAACCACGCTGCTGCGCACCCGCCGCATGCCCATCTTCGAAATAACCGTAGGCCAGAACCTCTCCGCGATGAAGTGTATGTGGTTTCACGGCACCTATCTTGAAGGCAAGTTCAAAGCCGGGCAGATGGTCGCGCTCTATGGCAAGGTCGAGCCTTCGCGTTCCACGCGCAACTTCAAAATGATTCAGCCGCAATTTGAGATCCTGCCCGACGATCCCGGCGATGAACATCGCCTGCTCGAAGTCGGCCGCATCGTGCCGGTCTATGAGTCGCTCAGCGGCAGCCGTCTTGCCTCGCGCTGGATTCGCAAAATTATTTATGGGCTCCTCGATGAGCTGCGCGGCCAGGTTTCCGAGACGCTGCCCGCGGCCATGCTCGAGCGCATGAACCTGCCCAGCCGTGAGGAGGCGATCCGCGCGGTGCATTTTCCGCTGGCGGGCACGCCTATGTCGCAGCTTCAATCATCGGGTACGCCGGCGCACAAACGCCTCATCTTCGAGGAACTGTTTTATCTCGAATGCGGGCTCGAACTGAAGCGCCGCAAGCTCAAGGAGCGTGCGGGGATTGCCTTCGAGACCAATGACAAGGTCCGCGAGGCCGTCCGGCAGATTCTGCCTTTTCATCCGACAACGGCGCAGAAAACCGCGCTAGGCGAAATTGTGGCCGACATGCGCGAATCATCGCCGATGCGGCGTCTGCTGCAGGGCGATGTCGGCTCGGGCAAGACCATCGTCGCGTTACAGGCCATGCTGGTGGCCATCGAGAACGGCTATCAGGCTGCGCTGATGGCGCCCACGGAGATCCTGGCTACGCAGCATTCGCTCGCCGTGCGCAAACTGCTTGAACGCAGCTCCCGCAAATACCGCACAGTGCTGCTGACCGGCTCGCTCGATGAGGACCAGAAAAAGCTCGCCCGCCGGCGCATCTTCAATGGCGAAGCCGATCTGATCATCGGCACTCACGCGCTCATTGAGGAGAAGGTGGACTTCGCCAAACTGGGACTGGTCGTTGTAGACGAGCAGCATCGCTTCGGCGTCTTGCAGCGCTTCCGGTTGATGAAAAAGCCGAATGCCGTCGAGCCGGACGTGCTAGTGATGACCGCGACGCCCATCCCCCGTACGCTGGCGCTTTCGATCTATGGCGACCTCGATCTTAGCGTGCTCGATGAGCTTCCGCCGGGTCGAACTCCGATCGTGACGAAACAGGTTTCCGATGAACGCGCCGAGGATGTCTGGGAGCTGCTGCGCGACCAGGTGAGGCGCGGCCATCAGGCTTACATCGTTTATCCCGTGATTGAAGGAGCGAAAGACGATCAGCCGGAGTTAGACTTCGCTCCGCCTGATGCGGAAGAGACGAAGCCCGCGAAAAAAGCCGCAAAAAAATCGACAGCCGCAAAGGGTGCGCAGCTCTTCGAGAAGCCGTCGCTCAAATCTGCGACAGAAATGTTCGCCCAGCTGCGCAGCACGCATCTCGGCGGATTGCGGCTCGGGCTGCTGCATGGCCGCCTCGATTCTGATGAGAAGGAAATCATCATGCGCCGCTTCCAGCGCGGCGAAATCGATGTGCTTATTTCAACTACAGTGATCGAAGTCGGAGTCGATGTGCCCAACGCCAGCCTGATGGTCATCGAGCACGCGGAGCGCTTCGGCCTGGCACAGTTGCATCAATTACGCGGGCGCGTCGGACGCGGAGCCGCGAAGTCCTACTGCATCCTCATGACCGGCGGCCGGCCATCGCCGCAGGCCGAAGAACGCCTGGCCGCGATGGTTCGCACCCAGAATGGCTTTGAGCTCGCCGAACTGGACCTGCAGCAGCGCGGACCAGGAGAGTTTTTCGGCACCCGGCAGGCTGGCCTGCCGGATTTTCGCGTCGCCAATATCGTTCGCGACCGCGCCCTGCTGGAAGTCGCCAAGCAGGAGGCGGCGCGCTTCGTCGAAAACGCCAGCGCGGAAGCCACTGAGGAAGAACGAAAGCGTGTGTGGGGCCGACTGCGCGAGGCCTGGCAGCGCCGTTATGGGCTGGTAGAAGCCGGCTAGTTTTCAGCCTGAGAAGAGGAATCTGCCCGTTTTCGAGCCAATTCATCCCACCCGCAGCAGCTCTTCCCGTTCCCGAGGCACAAGAGTCTTATCGCTATAGATCACCATTGTGACTCTCGCGATCTCAAAGGCCTTGCTCCTGAGCAGGACTTGCGTGCAATGGCAGAACTGGGCCATCTGCCGGTGAGAGTCGCTGGTCAGCTCTATCCCGGACGCGACCAGTGCGGCATAGATCTCCATACTGCCGGCACGAGCAAATTCGAAATCCAGCTCCGCGAGTTCGGATCCGTAGGTGCTCCGTGTGAGAATCCAACCGCCGCAAGCCAGCAGCACACCGGTTAAAAAGCGGACGATGCGCTGGGGCTCGTCAGCGCTCAGCGCCGTGAGCTTGAGCATCCAACCGCCCGATTCGTAACCGTCGTCCAGAAGTTCTGGTCTGTTTCCCTGCATGTTCAAATGATCGGATCAAGCCACCGTTTGCATAACCCCATAGCCGTGGTACTTTCGTGTGCCAGAGAGCACTCTTGCCGGTCATTGAGACCGCTAGCAAGGCTCGAAACGCAACACCGCTTCGCTGGCGGTTAATTTTCATTTAGCTTTCTTGCATGATCCTCGGCACCGGCATCGACATTACCGAAATCGATCGCGTGGCCAACTCCATCGCGCGCTTCGGAGACCGCTTCCTGCATCGCATTTTCACCGCAGGCGAAATCGCTTACTGCAGCCGCAAGAAAAATGCCGCGGAAAGCTACGCAGCTCGTTTCGCGGCCAAGGAAGCAGGCGCCAAGGCGCTGGGAACCGGCATCCAACATGGTGTCTCCTGGAAGGAGCTCGAGGTTCGCCGCGCGCCTGGACAGCGCCCTACTTTGCACCTCACCGGTCGCGCAGAGCAGATCGCCCGCCACATGGGCGTACAGCGCATTCATCTTTCTCTGACACATAGTGCGAATCTGGCGATGGCCGCGGTGCATCTTGAAAGTTAAAGGGCAGCTTACTGATAAGGGGTATAGGGATCGGACAACGGGGAATCAGGAAGCAGCCTTCCAGCGAAAACCTGAACCGGCGGGCGAGAGCGTCAAGCGCATCATGTAAGATGTGATCGAATCTTGTAGCAACGGCTAATCTCTGTTCCCTATCCTCTATTCCATCAGCCGGTTTGGTATGCTCTGACGAGAAGATTGGTTCTCGTTGAAAAGTCTTTTCGCCGAGGGGTCCTGTGCCGAGTCAGCAGCAAGTCCAGTGGTCGCAGTTAAAAGTGGGAGTACTGGTCATCGTGGCGCTGTCGGCGCTGGCGGCGCTGGTCTTCCTTATGTCCGGCAGCACAGGCGGATTCTGGAGCGGCAAGGTTACCCTGCGCTCCTATTTCGAGAACTCTGCCGGCGTAAAAGTTGGCGCCCCTGTCACCCTCGAAGGCTTCACCATAGGTGATGTAAAAAGCATCAACATTGTGCCCAGCCGGAAGCTCACGCCGGTCGAAGTGACCATGATGATCAGCAAGAAGTACGTCGAAGCCGTTCGCCAGGATTCCAAGACGAGCCTGGAAACCATCGGCGTCCTCGGCGATACCGTCGTAAATATCGACAGCAAGTTTTCCACCGGGCCACAGGTTCGCAATGGCGATGAGCTGAAAACGACGGAGTCTCCCAGCCTTTCCGATGTCATCAAATCCAGCCAGGGGACCATCGAACAGCTCAATACCATCCTGGCCAAGGTCGACAATCTGGTCGATTCGCTGAACAGCGGCAAGGGTTCCATTGGCCAGCTCATCAACGATCCCACCCTGTATAACAAAGCTGTCCTCACGGTGAATCAGATTCAGTCGCTGGTGGAATCCGTCGCCAACGGCAAGGGATCGATCGGCAAGCTGGTCGCTGACGAAGGCCTCTATAACCGCATCGATGACACGGTCGGCCACCTCCAGCACATCTCCGCAGAGCTCGACGCGGGCCATGGATCCGCCGGAAAGCTGCTCAAGGATGAAGCGCTCTACAACAATTTGAAGCAGTCAACCGACAGCCTGAATCAGCTTCTCGCCGGCATCAATCAGGGCAAAGGCGCGATCGGCATGCTGGCCAAAGATCCGGCATTTGCGAAGAAGCTGGATGACACCGTTGCCAATTTGAATTCAGTGCTCAGCCAGGTCAACAGTGGTGAAGGTTCAATCGGCCAATTGCTGAAGAATCCCGGCCTCTACAACCATGCAGACGAGATGCTCAGGAACAGCAGTGAACTGGTCACCGCCATACGCCAGAATCCCAAGAAGTACCTGACCATTCATTTCAAGGTCTTCTAAAGGCCGCAACGATGCCCAACAGCTTCGGTACCGACATCCTGATTCAGGCGGAAGACCCGAAGCAGGCTGCCGCGTTTTACGTGGAGGCGCTGGGGTTTGAAATCACTGGCGATACCGACGATATGGTGAGCCTCCACGGTCCGAGGATCAATCTGTTCATCGAGCGCGGTCCCGCTCTGGGCCCAGTGCTCGAGGTAACGGTGGCCAATGTTGAAGAGGCAAAGCGTCGCCTCCTCGACCAGGGCTGCGAAGTCATCAAAGATGAGCCGGAGTTCCCGCGCACCTACATCCGCGATCCCTACGGCCTCATCTACAACATCACCAGTTAAACCATCCACTCACTCGTAGCGCAACGCCTCCTGCGGCTTCACTCGGGCCGCACGGCGTGCCGGAATCCATGCGGCCAGCAGTGCTACACCCGCCAGGAAGATCGGCACTGCGGTAAAGGTCACCGCATCATGAGGTTGAACTCCGTATAGGAAGCTGCCGGAAAACTTCGCCGCCGCCCATGCGGACGGCAAACCTATCAGAACAGCGAGGCCGGTCAGGACCAGGCCCTGCCGCAAAATCAGCCTCTGCACCGCTCCGACCTGTGCGCCCAGAGCAATGCGTATGCCGATCTCGCGCGTTCTCCGGCTTGTCGAGTAGCTGATCACACCATAGAGTCCGATGGCCGCCAGCAGCAGCCCCGAGAAACCGAATACGCCGAAGAGCGTTCCTGCCAGCCGGGGCAGGAAGAGCGCCTTGCTCAGGTGCTCCTGCATCGTCTCGGCGTTGTAAACGGCCATCGCCGGATCGAGAGCATGAATCTGTTCGCGCAACGCCTGCGCCACCGGAGTTGGCGAGCCGCGATAACGAACCATCATTTCGTAGCCCAGAAATGAAGGATCGCCGTCCATGCTCTGCGCCAGCGAACGGAAGAGCACACAGCGCGTATCTTCTCCGAGCGTCCGCGATTTGATATTCCCCACCACGCCGATGATCTCGTAGTTTATGTCACCATCCCGCACCTGCCGTCCCACGGCGTTTTCTGTGCCGAAATAGTGATGGGCGAAGGCCTCATTCACGATTGCGACTTTCGGCCCGGTCGGCGATTCATTTGCGAAGTCGCGGCCGGCGATGCGAGTGATAGCCAGAGTCTCAAAGTATCCCGGCGTTGCCATGAACATATCCACGGTCGCGTCGCTCACTGAGCTCTTCTGCCCCTCGGCGTGAAAAGCATCGCTGCGGTGGCCGCCGGAAAGCGGAACGCTATCGGTGGCCGCCGCAAACTCGACACCAGGCATAGCCATCATGCGCTCGCGCAGCTGCTTTAGAAATTGCACTGCCTTCTGCGGAGTGTAGCCGTGAATGCGGGGATCGACCGACATCATCAGCACGTCGTGTGAGTGAAACCCGATGTCGATGCTCGATGCGCCCTGCATGCTGCGCAAAAAAAGTCCGGTGATGCAGAGCAGCACCAGAGACATGGAGATCTGCGCAACCACCAATACATTGCGGAGCGTAATCCTGCGCCCGGGACGCGCCAGCGCATCTTCACCCCGCAGTGCGCTGGTCAATGCCGGACGCGATGCGATCCACGCCGACGGCACGCCGAAGAGCAGTCCGCTGCCGACACTCAGTGCAAAGGTGTAGAGCAGGACGCGCCAGTCGACGCTCACGCTGATATCGAGAGGCACCGGAGCCGGTACACGAAATGCCGCCAAAGCCGATGTCGCCCACAGCGAGAGCAGCGTTCCCACCAGCCCTCCGCCAAGGGCGAGCAGCACGCTCTCGATCAGCATCTGCCGCAGAAGCTGTGCGCGCGAGGCACCCAGCGCGATGCGCACGGCCATCTCCCGCTGCCGTGATGCGGCGCGCGCCAGAAGCAGATTCGCCACATTCGCGCAGGCAATGCTCAGGACCAGCAATACCACTACGAGAAGCGATCCAAGAAACACCAGCACCGTCGAGCGATCGCGCGGTGGAAGCGACCCAGCTTGATCAAGCAGGAAGCCGTTGCCTTTGTCCGTGTCGGGATAAGCTTTAGCCAGATGCTGCGCCAGCGCAGCCAGCTCTAAAGAAGCCTGTGTTCTGGTCACACCGGGCTTCAGGCGTCCGATAACGTCGATCCAGTGATTGACTCGTGAATCCCGGGCAGGTAAGCTCGGCGCCAGCATCTCCACATTACCCATCGGAATCCAGAACTCCGGATCGAGGATCAGATCGAGACCATGAAATCCAGCCGGAGCCACGCCTACGACGGTGAAGGGATGCCCTGAGAGTGGGATCGTCTTACCGATAATCGTGGGATCGGCACCGAAGCGCCGCTGCCACAGCCGTTGACTAAGAACGATGACCTGCGCGTGCTCTTCACCAGCCGCAAAACCGCGTCCCAGACGCATGGGTAGCTGCGCCACATCGAAATAATTCGCGGTTGCAGCCTGTCCCCAGCTTCTTTCCGGCTCACCCGTGCCTCCCATGGAGGCGGGCAGCAGTTCGAAATACGCGGCGACGCCCGAAAAAGAACGCGCCTGATCGCGAACATCCTGATAAAGCGGCCATGAAGAGTTATTGCAGCATTGGTCGCCGTCGTGCGTGGTATGTACTGCGATCAACGTCGCGGGATCGCCCACCGGCGCGGGCCGCAGCACGAAGCTGCTGACCATGGAGAAGATGGTCGAGTTGGCTGCGATTCCCAGCGCAATTGAACCGATCACCGCGAAGACAAATCCAGGCGCTTTCAGGAATCGCCGGAAACTATAACTCACATCCTGCCGCAAAGCCGCCATGCCGCTCCTCCGTAACCGCTTTCAGCGCATACGAGAGGAAGAGCGCCCATGTTCCCGGGCAGCTCAATTCGTCCGCTTCTGGACAACATCAATGCTCATAGAAGAAGCACGCCATTGCGATCGAATGAAAAAGCAACGGGAACATGTGCCGAAATCCGGTGTTTGGAGCACGGGAAGAACGCGTGAAGCGCCCCGCCCATGGTAATTTTCCATACATGCGCCGGTACACGGCGCATCCATCCGGCTGCACCTCCACGAAGGTGCGGCCACATTCACTCTGAGGACTTCGATGCATCCTTTCCGTCTCGCCAGTACGCTCCTCTTCTGCAGCAGTCTTGCGCTCGCACAAAATACCTTCACCTCCGGCGATACGCCGGGTGGCGCTCCCGTTGAACCAAAGCCTTTGCACAGTTTCGACCTGAGCGCCATCGACAAGACCGCCGATCCCTGCACAGACTTCTACGCCTATGCATGCGGCAACTGGCGCAAGGCCAATCCCATTCCCAGCGATCAGGCGCGTTGGGGACGCTTCAACGAGCTCGCGGAACGCAATCGCTATTTGCTCTATGTCGACCTCAGGAACGCGGCCGAGAATCCGAAGACTCCACTCCAGAAGAAATACGGCGACTTTTATGCTGCCTGCATGAATTCCGATCTCGCTGACCAGCTCGGCGACAAGCCTGTGCTACCGGTTCTCAAGAAAATCGACGGTCTGTCGGACAAGAGCCAGCTAGCCGCTCTGGTAGCCGGACTTCAATCTGGCAGCGTCAACGCCTTCTTTCGCTTCGGCAGCCAGCAGGACCAAAAGGATTCCACGCGCCAGATCGCCACGGTCATGCAAGGCGGCCTTAGCCTTCCCGATCGCGACTACTACATTCTCGACGATGCCCGGATGACCAAGATCCGCGAGCAGTACAAGACCTACGTGGTGGCGCTCTTCAAGTTAGCCGGAGACAGCGACGAGAAGGCTTCGTCCGAAGCCGATTCGGTCCTAACCATCGAGACTGCGCTGGCCAAAGGTGCCACTCCACGTGTCGAGCTGCGCGATCCTGAAAAGCGCTATCATTTTCAGCCAATCAGCGGTCTCAAAACGCTTGCTCCGGATTTTGGCTGGGATAGGTATTTCACCGATACGCCAGCTCCACATGTCAATGAACTCAATGTCGCGACGCCTGACTTCTTCAAGGCTTTCAATGACGTCCTCGATCAGCAGAGCCTGGACTCCATCAAGAGCTATCTCCGCTTCCACGCTCTTAACGAAGCCGCAGCTTGGCTCTCGTCTTCATTCGACGATCTGCACTTCGGTTTCTTTCAGCACACTCTCAATGGGCAGGATCAGCAGTCAGCCCGGTGGAAGCGCTGCACAACTCTCACCGATCAGGCGCTGGGCGAGGCCGTGGGCCAGGATTGGGTGAAGCAGAACTTCCCGCCGCAGGCAAAAGACAACATGGAGAAACTCGTCACCGCCCTCGACACGGCGCTCGGCCAGGACATCCAGAACCTCGCATGGATGACTCCCGAGACCAGGAAAGAGGCTGAAGCCAAGCTGGCCGACTTCCGCCGCAAGATCGGCTATCCGGAAAACTGGCGCGACTATTCGAAGCTGGAGGTGAAGCGCGACGACCTCATCGGCAACCTGCGGCGCTCGGCAGAGTTTGAGAATGCCCGCGATCTGAAGAAGATCGGCCAGCCCGTGGACGAAAAGGAATGGGGCATGACGCCTCCCACGGTCAATGCATACTACAGCCCCAGCAATAACGACATCAATTTCCCGGCCGGCATCCTGCAGCCGCCTTTTTACGATGTCTCGAAAGATCCGGCCGTAAACTTCGGAGCCATCGGAGTGGTGATCGGCCACGAAATGACGCATGGCTTCGACGACCAGGGCAGCAAGTACGATGGCAAAGGCAACGTCAAGAATTGGTGGACTCCCGACGATCGCAAGGCCTTCGACGAGCGCACCGGGTGCGAGGTCAAGGAATATAGCAGCTTCGAGCCCGTTCCCGGACAGAATCTGAACGGCAAGCTCACCCTGGGTGAGAACACTGCCGACAACGGAGGCATCCGCATCGCCTACCAGGCATTGATGAGCGTGCTCGCCCAGGAAGGCGGCCAGGCGAAGACGGAAAAGATCGACGGATACACACCGGAGCAGCGCTTCTTCATCGCCTTTGCCCAGGTCTGGTGTGAAAACCGCACCGAGCAGGTGGAAAGAGTGATGGCCAAGACCGATCCGCACTCGCCGGGAAGGTTCCGCACCGATGGCACGGTGCAGAACTTCGACGAGTTCGGCAAAGCCTTCGGCTGCAAAAAGGGACAACCCATGATGCCGGATAATCCCTGCGTCGTCTGGTAACGAACTTCGCAGCCGCCAGTCCAATGAAGCCATGAGGGGATTTCGCCGCTCGGCGCGCTAAATCTCCTCTGGTTTCGCGCCTTTAAATATGACCGCGCCCGGCGTCCGCTATAGCCGAAAGCGCGTTCAGCTTTTACAATGCATGGAGTAACCACGATCCAGTTGCCTGGCGACTTCAGCCCAGGATGAAGGAAGCGCATGAAGTTTAAGAAATCTGGCCAGGTTCTTCTGGCCCTGGTTGTATCCCTAGGTCTTTGTCTGAGCGTTACATCTTGCACCGTCGACTACACCGTAGCTTATTTGTATGTGACAGGCTCGCAGTACAACCAGATTGGCGCCTTCAAAGTCGCGAACAATACTGGAAATCTGACCACCATCCCGGGTTCCCCTTTCGGTTCGGGCGGCACTGACCCGGTGCGCGAACTCGTCTCCACCACCGGCCGCTATCTCTATATCCTCAATTCGGGTGCAAAACAGTCTGACAGCTCCTATAGCGGCAGCAACATTGCCGTCTTCTCCGTGGGCGGAAACGGCGTTCTGGCTCCGCAGCAGACCTACACCAGCCAGGGCAATGCTCCTATTCGCTTTGCCTTCAGCGCCACGGGCAGCTACCTTTACGTTCTGGATCAGTACTCCCCGGACCCGGCCAATCCCGGTGTGACATCCTCGACCGTGCAAAGCGCCGAGTACCCCTGCCCCGACCCGACTACAGCTGGCGTATGGCACCCGGTGGGCGACATTACGGCATTTAGCGTCAACAGCAACACCGGACGCCTCTCGCTGATTACCAACAACCAGCAGACGGACTCTACCGGTACTCAGCTGCCCTATTTTCCGGTAGGCTGCAACCCTGTCGATTTCAAGGTCTCCGCTGCCTATATCTTCACGGCAGACGCCGGTCCTGAGCCGAACACCACCGGTTTCGCAAGCCAGAACACTCAGACTATCTTCGAATACGCCCTGAACAGCAGCAGCGGCCAGTTGACCCTCACCCAGAACACCGAGCTGGTCACGAATGCGGATAAGATCAGCACGATCGGCGCGGATGCCGCTTCGAAATATATCTATGTTCTGGATTCAGGGAACAACCAGATCTTCTCTTACACGATCGGCACGAACGGCATTCTGCAGTCGGTCACCGACAGCCCGTTCTCGAACAGCCAGTCCAATGCCGGCAATCCCGTTGCGCTGGCGTCGGACAGCAAGAGCCAGTTCCTCTATGTGGCCAATGCCGGGCCGAGTTCCTCGCTGGGGCAAACCAGCAGTGATATCAGCGGCTACACCATTGCCGCCAACGGCGTTCTCGCACAGATCAGCGGAGCGCCCTTTACCACCGGTTCCGGACCGCAGTGCATCCTCGAGGATCCCTCGAACCAATACATTTTCACCGCGGACTTCACCAGCAGCACGGTGACGGGCCATGTCCTCGATCCAAACTCCGGTGTGCTGACCGATCTGCGCAATCACACCAGCTATGCCACGGTGGGCAATCCCACCTGGTGCGTGGCAAGCGGACATACCGATTAACACTGAGTCAGGTGGCCTGATTTCGGAGAATTTTCCGTGGTTTGGCCACCTGAACTCTTCTGCTTAGCCACTCAGGCTGATATAGCCGAAAGATGTCTAAGCTTTTACAATTCAAGCGGGAGCGATCCCAAAATCGCACGCCTGTGCCGCTGGCCAGGACGAAGGAAACGCATGAAGTTCAGCAAAACGGGCCACGCGTTGTTGGCCGCCGCAGTCTCAATTGGCATCGGACTTGGCATCACCTCTTGTGGCGAGAGCAACACCATTGATTACGTCTTCGTAACGGCCTCCAAGCAAAACCCCGGACAGATCAGCGTTTATCGCGTCGATCAGGAATCGGGCGCTCTGACCCAGATTCAGGATTCTCCCTACGGCTCCGGTGGTCAGAACCCTGTCGGCGAAGTCACTTCTCCCAACGGATCGAATCTCTACGTGATCAATCAGATCACCAATACCGTCGTCGAGTTCGCTATCGGCACTGACGGCAAGCTTTACCCCCAGCACACCTACAACACTCCCGGTTCCTACCCAAGTGCGATTGCGATCAATGCCGCAGGAACCTATCTCTACGTGGTCGACACCTACCAGCCCGGGCCCACGGGAGTTACCTATACCTCAGCCAATCCGGGTCCGGGAGGCGCGCTGATCGTCTATCCCATTAACACTGACGGCAGCCTGGGAACAGCGCTCACCAACGGCTCGGATTCCTTCTATCCGGTGCAGTTCAATCCGTTGAGCGTAAACGTAACCGCGAATAACAGCTTCGTTTACGTGGTGAACCAGAACACCTCTACCCAGGCAGGAACGGTCTCCGCCTTCGCGGTGGGTACGGGCGGAGCGCTGACAACCATCGCCGGCAGCCCCTTTACCGCCGGTGTCGCACCAAACGCCAGCGCCAGCGATCCAACTAGCCGCTTCTTCTACGTGACGGACAGCGCCACCAACCAGCTCATCGCCTATACCATTGCTGCCTCGGGTGCGCTTGTTTCTCTCGAGACTGGGCCCTTCTCGACCGGCACCTTCCCTGACGCGGTCACCATCGACCCCAGCGGAAAGTACATCTACGTCGCGAACTATAACTCCAACAGCATCAGCGCCTACCAGATTACCCAGTCAACCGGCGCGCCTTCCGGGCTTTCCGGTGCGGCGACCTACTCAACGGATACCGGCCCGACCTGCGTGCTCGTCGATCCGGCCTTCGGAAAATTCGTTTACACCTCCAACTTCCTCGGCAACTCGGTCTCGGGTTTTGAGTTGAACGTCAATACCGGCGTGCTGACGGGTGCGGAAAACTCACCCTTCCCCACCGCCGGCCAGCCGACCTGCACCTCGGCTGTAACCCATGGCAACCATCCTGGCGAGCACGTACAGTCCTCGGCCGGAACCGGAAGCTAACCCGTTTAATCGTTACTAAAAGTCAAGGCCCGCTGCTCAGCGGGCCTTGGCTTTTAGTGCCGACGAGTCGTGACTTTCCTGATCGGAGATCTGGCCGCCGGAGTCGCGAGATGCGTCTGCCAGCTCCTGGACCAGCTCACAAATCTGTTTCTGCACACGCTCGCTGGGATGAAGAAATGCAATCCCCATTCCCGCCCGCCGGAGAGCGGTGATATTGCCTGCCACCCGGAAGCAAAACCGGTTCGCTTTGAACAATATCTCAACGAGTGTGCCCCGCTCCAGATTGACCGATGACGCTTCGATGAAACATCCGGCGATGCTCAGATCAGCAACGCGGCCTGCGATGCGCAACCCTGCGTGCGGCAGGTGAACTTCGGCGATTCCATCGCATTTCAGGCGCTCATGCCTGCGCTTGTCCTTCTTCGCGGGCGGATCAGGCCGCAGGCCTTCGACGGTTACTGCCGACAGCGAATCTATCCGCTCTGGATTTGCCGGTTCGTGCCCCAAACGCCACCTCCACCGAGTTACGTCTCCCGATCGCTCATCGGCGGCAACCGGATAAGGACTGAGGAACGCGGAAGTAATTACTCCGCCTCTTCCCGCATCTGCAATTCGCTGATCAGCTCCCTGATCTGGAAGATGACCCGGCTGCTCGGGTTATGGAATAGAACTCCCACACCTTTGCCGGGAATCAGGCGGGCGATATGTCCATCCACCTTGAATTTGTAGAGTTTGGTCTCAAAGGAAACTTCAATCTCCGTGCCACGCTCCAGCGTGATCCGTGAGGCCTGCACCATACAGCCGCTTTCGCTGATGTCGAGGATGCGGCCGTTCAAAAGCAGGCCACCGAGAGGCAGACATATCTGGGCGCGTCCCTCACAGGCAAAGCGCGGAAACTGGCGACGATCAACTCCTTCCGGCTCTTCGGCCGCCTCCGAGGCGCTATTTTCATTCAAGGAGCCACCAGACTCTACAGAATCAGCAGACTCCACCTCCTGGGCGAGCGGTGCGTCGCCCGTTGTACTGTCCTCCACCTGGCACCCCCGAGCAAATGCGATCTCCAGGAATTATCGACAGAGACCGCAAAAGAATGAGCAGAGGAAGTGCCGGGTTTGAAGAACAGCGCAGTGCGCGGCTGTTTCAGGCAGAGAAACCCGAAAGAGCCGCGTCCGGCGTTGCGGCGTGAAGTGCACCTCGCGGCTACGCGAAGACTACAGGCCTTTCAGAAGATCTTTCCAGCGCGCCCAGGCTTCGTCACGGGCTTTGATATTGGCGTCGTTGCCGGTGGTCCGGGTTGGGTCTTCGCCGGCTCGCATGAACCCGTGCCCAGCGCCCTCGTAGATTACCGGCTCGTACTTCTTGCCCGCAGACTTCATCGCCGCTGTCACATCTGGAACCGTGGCCGAGATGCGGGCATCATTGCCAGCGTAGAAACCATACACCGGTGCCGTGATCGCAATGAAATCCTTTGGCGGTGGACCATAAAACACGAAAGCGGCGCTCAGGTCGTGCCGATTGGTCGCGAAGCGGAAGGACTGTCCGCCGCCCCAGCAGAATCCAGTCACGGCCAGTTTGCCATTCACTGCCGGTAGTTTCTCCACATAATCGGCGGCAGCATTCAGGTCGGCGGTTACCCGGTCAGGGTTTAGAGTCGATACCGCTTTCACGGCGTCGTCCTGGCTGGCGAACTCGCTCGAGCCGCCACCTTTAGGACCATCCCCGGAGAGCAGATCCGGAGCGATAGCCACATACCCTGCAGCCGCGACCTCATCCGCGGCTTCACGAGCCCAGTCAGTTAATCCGAATATCTCGTGAATCACCAGCACCGCAGGAACCTTGCTTTTCACTTCGGGATACACAACAAAGGCGTGCACGGTGCGATTGCCGTACTTGATATCCACCCATTCCTGATGCCGCGGCGATTTTTCCAGCCGCTCCTTTGCCCACTGCTGTGCCTGTCCCAGCGAGGCACAAGCCATCGCTGCCGCCGTCACAAATACAAGTCTTGCCTGGATCTTCATCATTAGTTCAGCCTTTGCGCACAAATGGAGTGGTTTGTTGCGGGCCCAATCCACGCAGACTAATTGCATACGTGCTGCAGGCGCAATTGCGCAGCGTAAATACTTTTACGCTTTGAAAATATGTCTTCGCCCAGGCCTTTGCCAAAATACTTTGCGCTGCAACATAATCCGCGTACCATGTCGCCAGTTTCCATACTGCTGCTGATACCCATGGAGCGCCATGCTACTCGAACGCGTCGTAACTTTCCTGCTCACACAGAATCCCGAGGCCGCCATCGACTTCTATCGGGACAAACTGGGCTTCAACTATCTCCGCGACGATGGATTTGCGCTGGTCTTCGACCTGAACGGCATATTGCTTCGCATCGGCAAAGTGCCCAGCCATACGCCGGCGCAGAATACGGTTCTTGGCTGGGAAGTAGAGGAAATCGGATCGACCGTTGCTGCTTTATCTGCAAATGGCGTGGCGTTTGAGCGCTATCCCAACATGGGCCAGGACGCGCAGGGCGTCTGTACCTTTCCCAGCGGAGACAAGGTGGCCTGGTTCAAAGATCCGGACGGCAATGTCCTGTCGCTTTCACAGCACGCCGCCTGAAAAGAGTCCGCAAAATACAACAGGTGAGGCCGGAGTAAACCGGACTCACCTGTGACAACGAGTGAACCAAGCAATTGCGGGAAGTTAACCCCGAAAAGCCTGGAAAAGCTTAGTTCGATTGTGCCTGCGGCTTGGGCTTAGGCAGAGTGTTCTGCTCGGCGTTCACTGGCGCCATGTTCGGGCCGTCGTAGCCAGTCAGAGATCCCATGCCCTGAAGCTGCTGCTCCTGAATTTGCAATGGCCGCTGCATCACCATCACCACGTTGGTTCCAGCTGGGAAGGTAATGTCCGAGCCATGCTTCATCATCATGTCGATGACGCCGAAAGCCGCTCCGGCTCCGGCTCCGATGCCGACTCCCAGTCCCGGTGCACCACCGGCCCAGCCGGCGAGCCCGCCGACGCCAGCTCCAGTAATCGTTGCGCCGCCAACCGTCTTGGCATCTTCAGTCTTCGAGCTTTTTCCCTCGATCAGGCCTTCTTTATCTTTCACCTGCGCGTCTTTTGCGCCCGGAACGTTGTCTACTGCACCCGGCAGCGCAATCACCACCCCATTTGGGAAGGCCATCGAGACGAAGTGCATCATGATCTGCGCACGGCCCTTCACTTTGCCGCCACGCTCTACACCATCGACATAACCCTGCACAAACACGCCGGCCGGTATCACCACCCGCGCTCCGACGATCACCGGAAAATCGCTGCTGAGATAGACAGAATCGCCGGGCTTTGCCGTTTGCGTGCTAATGGTGCTCTTTAGCGTTAGAGGGATTTTGGTTCCTGCAGGAACCACGAAGACCTGACCGGCGGGTTGTGGATTGCCTTCCGGTGGTGCAGGAGCGGCGGCAGGTGCTGGCGCAGCCGCCTCAGGCGCCGGTGTCTGTTGTGCATTCAGCAAACCTGCCGCGGGGAACGAGGCGCCTAGCAGGAAAAGCGATGCGAACAAGATATTAGGACGATTCATTCGAGTTAATCTCCATGGGAAACGCATGAGCTGGCTGTTCATCGATTCATGCGAACAGCGATATAGGCAAAATCGGCAAAACTTACCTTGGCCGTCACCCGTCGTTCTCATCGCTCCAGATTGGCAGGACGGAAATCCGTCCCACCCGCCGTCGATCTAGCGTTATTGTTTCATCGGAAACAACAATTTGTGTCTAAAATCTGGTAATACGACGCCTGTATTTGGTTACCATGTCACGAAAACTATGGTGGTAGCAAGCGACTTTTGCTCCTCTTCGATACTGCCAAAGAGGGATTGACCCTTATGCGGTGCGGGCAAGCGTTTGAATCAATTCCTCCCGTCGTCCTGCGGCGATCTCATCGATCCTGGAAAAGATCCGCAGCCACGCGATCAAACTGACGACCGCCAATACGAGAAAGACGCCCATAGCCGCCTTTGCATAGCCATAGCGAGATAGAGGAAGGAAAACCGCTGCTCCGATGCCAACCAGCGCCACTTGTATCCCCAGGCTCACGAGGGCATTCCCCGCAGCTCCTTCCTCACGCGACATCCGCGTAAGCGTCATCCGGTAGGCCATCTTAATGGAGAGCAGATTGCCGGCAGCCAGCTGCAAAGGCAGTGCGAATAGCAACCAGAAGATGGTTGCAGCCATGATCGTTGCATCCGGCATTCCGTATCGGAAGTGGACGATCGCACAGACCACGGTCAACTCCAGGCAGAAGAGAGCAAATTGCACCGCATTCTTTGCCAGCATGATGGTGCGAAAGGGAGTGGGCGAGGTGAAGTAAAGCTGAATGCCCGCGCCTTCACCGCCGAGGCTGTTGTAGATCAGCCGCGTAAGGCCGAGGAAGCTGTAGGCTACGCCTACCGGCAGGGCAAAGCTGCCCGCGAAGGAAAAACTCGATCCACCGTGGCGGCCGCCGCCCAGAACCATGAGCATGACCAGCGGCGCAGCCAGGCTGTAGAGCATGATGCCGCTGCGGGCCAGGTAACGCAGTTCCTTTTCGATGACCGCCGCGAATGGCCCCGATCCGCCGGGAAATCCGCCGCTGCCGGCCTTGTCCTTCGATCGGATTTTGGGTGATCGCCCGACGCCCTCGCCAAGGCTCTCGCCGCGATATTCCGCGCTCAGGCGAAGCCCCAGCAGCAATCCCGCGCCCGCGCCGTACAGCACCAGGCCACCGATCGGGCCAGAAGCTTCCGTAATGTGGCTGGTCAGTGAGAGACGAACGGCGGCCGCAACCATTCCCGGAGGCAGAAAACTCTGCACCCGCTCAATGGTAAGCAGAGTTTTGTCGTTCACCGGCAGCCCGCGTCCCTCGTAATGCCGCATCAACGGGTTGATGAGCTGGAAGGACAGGATGAGGAAGAGAAAGGCCACGCCCATGATCTCCCGCGTGCGCCGCTGCGCCAGCCAGCGGTCGATCCAGGCGAAGATCGTACGCGTGAGCAGCACGTTGAAAACCGCAAACAGCAGAAGCGCGACGGTGATTCCGAACACGGCGCTCGGACGCGCCACGACCAGGCCGGTCCAGATGCCATAGAGACAGATCGAGCCGATGATGGTCGCGATGTCAGCGAGGCCAAAGACCAGGCTCATGGACATATAGGAGCCAAAGCTCATGGGAAAGCGCAGGAAGCTGCTCATGTCCGTATGTTCCTGGAACGATGCAGCGACAAGAGGAATAAATTGCCACAGAAAAAATACCGGCCAGAACAGCACAACCAGCAAACGAAACGAGTGAGATGACGCGATGGCGTAAGCACCGAACCCAAGACCCACGCCGGCGGCGAGTCCCAGCAGCGAGAAAAAGACGATCGAGAAGATGCGCGCGCCGAGTTCGAAGTTTCCGCGCCTGGTCCGCAGCGAATGCCGCAGCATCTGCCAGCGCATCGCCGCCACGGCGCCGTACTGTTGACGCGCCGCAGCGGAAAACATACCGGTGTCTACGCCAGCCACGACAGCTCCTGCGCCGGCTCATTCGAACTTGCGCCGACAGTGTTCAGGAATATCTCCTCGAGCGTCAGACGCTCTTCGCTTGCCGAACCGGGCAGTGTAGATGCCACGCCTGACCGCAGCTCTTCGAGCGACCCATTCGCCACCAGGCGTCCCTTGTAGATGATGGCGATGTGCGAGCACAGCCGCTCGACAATCTCCAGCACGTGCGACGTCAGAAAGATGGTTGCGCCGCGATGGATCATGCCCTGCAGCATGGACTTGAGCGTTCCCGCTGCGACCGCATCGACACCCTCGAAGGGTTCATCAAGAAATAGAACCTTTGGACCATGGATCACCGCGGCTGCCAGCGCCAGTTTCTTCTGCATGCCATGCGAGAAGTCGGTGATCAGCTTCTTCGGTTCGTTGGCCAGGCTCATGAATTCCAATAATTCTTCGGTCCGGCGGTTGGTGGTTTCGCGGTCTAGACCGTACATGCGCCCCACAAAGCGCAGATACTCAGAAGCGGTCAGTCTCCCCAGCAGCGCCATGCCCTCGGGAACCACGCCAATCTGCCGCTTGAGATCGAGCGCGCCGGCGGTGAAGCTCTGACCGAGAATTTCTACTCGTCCCGCGGTGGGTTCGAGCAGGCCAGTGAGCATCTTGATGGTGGTCGATTTCCCCGCGCCGTTGGGGCCGAGAAAGCCGAAGAACTGCCCCGGCACGACGCTGAAAGAGAGGTCGTCAACCGCCGTAAAAGAACCGAAACGCCGCGTCAGGCCATAGGTGGCCAGTGCCGGTGTGCCCATTTCCGCCAGAATATCCGGAAAATCAACCCACGAAAAGCAGCAGGAGGACGCGGCATCATCCGGCGCGTCTCAGAGCCAATGATGGCTGATCCAGATCACTCCTAGGACAATGGAGTATCCCAAACCTGCCAGCAGGCCCCGTCAGCAGAACAAACCGGTCCTGAGCTAAGCCCCAGTCTCCAGCACCACGCGGAAGCGGGCTTTGCCGCTCATCATCCGCTCATAGGCTTCGGCGGCCTTGTCCAGTGGATACGTCTCGATCATCGGACGCACTCCGGTAAGCGCGCTGAACTTCAGCGTGTCCTCGGAGTCGATCGACGTGCCGCTCGGCCATCCCGCCACCGCCTGCTTGGCCATGATCAGCGGGATAACATTCACCTTCAGCGGCTCACCCGGTACCCCCAGAACCACAAACTGCCCCTGATGACTAAGGCCACCGATAGCCGCCGACATGGCGTCGGCATTGGTCACCGTGGCGATAATGGTCTTCGCGCCGCCCAGCTTCTGCAGCGTCTCCGCTACATCTTCCTTGGTGCTGTCGATGTAGTGGTGTGCGCCCAGCTTATGGGCAAACTCGGCGTTGTCAGCTCCGCGCGCGACAGCTACGGTGTAGTAGCCCATCTTGGCGGCATACTGCACGCCCAGGTGCCCGAGGCCGCCCATGCCGAGAATCGCAACTGTGTCCGGCGGCTGAGCCCCGCTGTTGCGGATGGCATTGAAGGTCGTAATCCCCGCGCACAACAGCGGTCCAACTTCCGCACCGCTCAGAGAATCGGGTACCTTCGCCAGGGCCATGGCCGGAACAATCACGTAATCGGCATATCCGCCGTCATAGCTGATGCCGGGAATGCTCAGTCTCTGGCAGCAGACGTGATCACCGCGGCGACAGGGCTCGCATTTGCCGCAGTGTCCGCCATACCACCCCACCCCCACGCGTTGCCCGATCTTCCACTCCGAGGCGCCTTCGCCTACCGCATCCACCAGACCCACCACCTCATGGCCAGGCACGCGCGGATAGGTGATGGGAAAAACCCCCTCTTTGGTGACTGAATCGCTGTGGCAGACTCCGCACGCCTGTACCCGCACTCGGACCTGCCCCGCCGCAGGCTCAGCTACCTCCCGCGTGACCACTTCGATTGGACCACCCTTGCTCACCACCTGCGCGAATCGCCCCGTCTTCTTCTCCGCCATCCCGATTTCTCCTTCCGCGGCATTATGCCACTCTCAGATCAAAGTCATACTGCACGGAATAAGACTGCGTCGGCAGACGCAGGGGTGCAGGAATTCTTTTGCCCCGGCAGAGTCAAAGGTGGCACTCTTACAACCATGTCCGTGCCTGTCAGGATCTTGGCTTGTTTTCTGGCTTTTATAACTCCATTGATCAGCTTCGCCGCCACTGGCGAGTCCGAGAAAATCGCGGATATTCTCAAAGATAAGGGCGTATTTCTGCGAGGAGCTTTCATCGAAGACTCGCTCTCCTTCGACGCAGCAGGCAATCTTAAAGGCCAAGGCACTGAAGGACCTTTCTGGTTCAGCGCCATAAAAATCAGCGAGGTTCATCTTTCCCATAGCGCGCTGGAAATTAAGGGGCACAGAAACCTGCTGATCTCTATCGGAGACGCTGATCCTCCTGGCCCGTCGGACATCAGGACATCGCCCATCTCCTTAGGCAAAATCAGGATAGAAATAGAAGTCGACCCGGCCCACCCTGACGCACTGGCCTCAGCGGTTAAGAAAGTCTTGGCAGGCAATTTGGATGATGCACTTTCTGGAAAGACAAATGAAGACCGAAACGCCGCTCTCGACAGCTTCGCGTCGTTTGCTCACCCTTATTCCCTGAAGACTCTGGGAGCTCGGGATAGACCGGATCTCACGAGCAATGGCCACGCAATCTACAGCATTGGCGATCATGTAACCGCTCCGCGTCTTGTGTCCCATGTTGATCCTCAGTACTCAGACAAAGCTCGGCGGGAAAAGCTCAATGGCGTAGTTGTGCTTGTTCTGATTATTGAGAAATCCGGTATTCCGAGCCATATTCGTATCGTCAAATCCCTTGTGCATGACCTCGATCAAAATGCCATGCTGGCCGTAAGTCAGTATCGGTTTGCGCCAGCCACACTTGACGGTCAACCGGTCTCAGTTAAAGTCAATGTCGAAGTGAACTTCCGTATATTTTGACCGGGGGAGGGCAGCCACTTCAAAAGAGTGCACCCAATTCGCAAATTCAACACGAATTGGTAACTGTTACTTGCAGAATCTGAAAACGCGAGATAAAGTCGACGCAAAGACCTCCAGAAAACCTGCCCGACCGAGGTCATCCAAACAGGAATCGTTTAAATTCCCAATCGGGCATGAGTGCGCCCTTGGGCCAACTATAGGGAGTAAGGCAGTGCAGACCAATCGTCGTAAATTCTTTGCAGTAGCCGCGGCGGCAACCGTGGCCACGATCGTGCCCAAATCCGAGGGGCAGCTTCTACCTGTAGTCAGTACCGCCACCATCGTGAGGCTCAATGGATCGACGGTCGGCCTTTTTTCGACCCTGGCGGATGCCCACAACTTCGTTGCCAAGCAGACCAAGCCCGCAGCCTACAACGTTGAAGTTTGGCCGATCACGCCTGCTGGTCAATCGACGCCATTAAACAGCAGCAATACCTAAAGCCTGGGGCGGCAATACAGCCGCAATGATGAGCGGAATGCCAGCGCAGCCTTCATAGAGCGCTGGCTATTTCATCTGCGATTTTCTCCGCTCCATGCGTCGTATCGACGACCGTATGTGACAGAACGATGGGCTCAAACCGGGCCTTGATCTCGCGATACAGCGCGGCATTCCGGTTTCGTGCTGCATTCGAGCCGTCCGGTACACCTAGCCGGGCCTCCGCTACCTCATCCGCGCACATGACGTGCAAAATCCTCCATCCAGCGCCAGCCTGCTCGGCACTTCGAACCGCCTCGTCGAGCTGCTCTCTGCGGGAGTAAGTCCGGCCATCGAGAAAGACATATCGGGGGCTGCCGTTTGCGGTGAGGTATGCAGCCGCAGCAAAGATGGCTCGCATGCAGAGGTCATCCTGTTCGCGCGTGTAGTCGGTGAGTGAGCCGGGAAAAAGAACTTCCCGAACCTGATCCTTGTCCAGGACCACACCACCCAGCATGGCTGCCAACGCGCGCGCCAGTGTGCTCTTTCCTGTTCCCGGCAGCCCGGCCAGAATCACCCAGTTCGTCATGCTACTTAGACTGCCATAGCTCGACACGATTGCGGCCGGAGTCGGTGAACCATCCAAAATCCCCATAGCCGCAGCGATCGCGCTTGGCGTCAACTTCGACGACGGCAGCAATCAAGGCATCGAGCAGCCCGTCCCGATTGTCGACCTGAAAATCCAGCATAGCCGGCCCTCCTGCTTAATTTCCGTTCTCCAGCGTAACCCACCCGCCGTCGCGAAAATAATGGGTCGATGATGAGTGTTCGACAAAAGAGTCTTCAATCCCGTTGTGATCGGGCCCATCACCCCGCAATTTTGTGGAGCGAATTTGCGAAGGCAAGCGGACGGAGATTCCCCATGCCGATCCATAGGCGTCTGCAACCTCGGCTCCCAGCCATTCTCCATCGGGTTGACGGCGCAGCGGAATGGCGTCACTCGGATGCGACTGGAAGAAGACATAGAGTGTGGTCATGCCGTCGCTCGAGCAGAGCACAGCCCAGTCTTCGCTTCCCCGTTTTTCAAATGCGCCATGGATCACGTTCTCCGGCCGTCTCGCTTCGTAGGTCTGCGGAATCATGCAGCGCTTCTGCTGCAGCTGAGCTGCGATAGCAGCAGGAAGGGAGGGAAAGGACGCAGTCGGCAGCAGACGAATGCGATAGCCAATCTGGACGCCGTTGGGCAGCCTCGCACGGCCGGTCTCAATACGCTCCATCGTGTTATCCGGCGGCGCGGCAGATTGCATCACCGGCAACGCCGCCAAAACCAAAAGAAAGGCGAGAGACTGCAAGCCAGATCACTCCCACGCAGGCGGCAATGTCGACGTCTGCGGCCTGAAGTCTATTTCGATGCGCGCGAGATCGAGATCACGCGGCTGCATCTAAATCGGTCAGCAAGACGATACAGGAAAATGAGATGCCGCTCTACCAGCTTCTGAGGCAACGAGAACAGCGCACAACGGAGACGTTCCAGAATTGTCGCCCGACTCACAAAAGCAGCTGCATCCAAGGAAACCTGTAATACTCGGTTAAATCGTCTCATCCGTGCACAAGAACACCTGCGATCAGATTTCGCAAAATAACCTCCACAGACTAAGGACCGGCGCTTGCAGAAAAACCTCGTTTCCCAATGGATACTCGCATCCATCCTTAGCGCTCACGCCGCAGCGACCGAGCCGGTAAAGCGCATCCTTCCGATTTCCCATCCTGCCCAGAAAAACGCCGTGCATCTTGAAGCGCAGAACTGCCTCTTCCATGTGATGGATGGTGTTGTACTCTCCGTTACACGCTTGCAGGGATGGATGATTCCCCAGGCCGGCCGGACCGTCTCTCTCGACGATAAGAAGACGTTCATCATGCAGATCGATTCAGGCGAGACGCGGCTTAAAGCGGAAGATCTGTCAGCTCTTTTGAACGACTACCTTCTGCCCCATGCCAAAGCACCGATCAAGAACATCACAGTCACATTTGATCAAAATCAGGTTCTCGTCAAGGGTACTCTTCACAAGCTTCTGGATATTCCATTTGAAGGCAAAGGCACGGTTGCCGTGGCCGACGATGTCGATATTCGCCTCCACTTCACCGAGCTAAAGGCAGCGGGCATTCTCAAGAAGGGAATGATGGACGCACTCGGCATCAAGCTCGCCTCCGTGGCCCAGCCGCGCAAGCCTTCACGTTTTTACATCGAAGACGACGACATCATTCTGCCCATCAATGCTCTTTTCCCGCCGCCACGCGTCACCGGGAAATTGTCCGAGGTTCGCATTGAGGGCGATTCGCTGGTGCAAATCTTCGGCCCCGCCAACGCGACCGTTACACCACCGCCTACCCCTGCGCAGAACTTCGTCTATTTTCATGGAGGCCGCGTCAAATTCGGCAAGCTTACGATGGACGACGTTGACCTGCAGCTGGTCGACAAAGACCCTGCCAGCAGCTTTGATTTTTCGCTCGATCACTACGCCCAGCAGCTTCAGGAGGGGTACACAAAGTCGCTGCCGAACGGCGGTCTGGTCGCCTATTTGCCCGATTACTCAACGATCGCCAGGGCCGCGCATCCGGCCGCGAAATAAGGCTAATTGGCTTAAGTTTTCTTGCTTGCAGGCCAGCCCCAGCCGCCCAGCAGGATCACCGTGATAAAGACCATCTGGAGCGCGCCACGCACCGGAACCCCCGGCATGTGCAGCGGTCCGATGGTCTGGCCGGCGATGTAAATGTTTGCCGGAAAGATCGCGACCATTAGGATCGCCAGGCACAGCGCCGCGGCGCGACGCGTGAACGGCAGAAACAGTCCGATGCCGCCTGCGGCCTCAAGCAGCCCGCTCACAATGGCCAAGGCGTATCGATGAGGAAATGCCGGCGGAATGGCCGCGGCAAAGGCTTGCGGCATTTTCAGATGAATAGCCGCGGCGGCCAATAGGATCGCCGCGGCCAGCAGCCGCAGGCTCACCTGCAACCGGCCGAAAGAGCGGAAGCCGGCGCGGCCGGCGGCAAAGAAAGCCACAATCGGCAACGCGACAATCAAGGTTGGCAGAACATAATGCATGTGCTGCACAACATAGCAGAGAAAATCCTTAAAATGGATCTGCTCAATTTTTCCTATCTGCAGAGATCATTTCAGGCCTCGCGCTTCGGCCTGGCTTCAACCAAGGAGACCGTTAATGCCCGGCACAGAAAATAAACCCGGCGGGATCAGTCTCGCCGCGGCTGTTCTTAGTCTGTTGATCTGCTTTGGAGCGGTCTGTCTCATCGGCTCGGTAGCCGCACTCTTCTTCACACGCAACCCACTGGTACCGCATATCGCCATCGTCCGCATCATTCTGGCCAGCTTCGACCTCGCTCTTCTGCTCTTTCTGGTATGGTGCGCATGCACGGTGGTCGGTCTCTTCCGGCTGCGCTCCTGGGCGCGATATTCCATCCTCGCCATTGGCGGCATTGACTTCGTGGTATTCGCGATCTTCTCCATCGTCATGATTCGGGCCCGTTACACACCCATCATCATCGGCCTGGATGCGCATCCGAACCCAGCCATGCCCTTTCCGGTGGGAGCGATGATCCTCGCCCTGGCCGCCATTTACGGGGCCGTCGCGCTGATTGGCGTCTGGTGGCTGGTCTACTTCAATCTGCGAACCGTCCGCCAGGCCTTTAAAGACGCCAAATCTGACTATCCCCGGGAGTTGCCCCGCGTTTGACACCCTGAATTGGCGAGATTAGCGTCAAACCTGTATTCGCATTGTTTTTGAGCCAGAGCTTCCGCAGTTATTCTCATCGAGGTTCCATGACTTTTCCATCTGCTGCGCGTTCTTTCGCGCGTGCCGTCGCGCTGAGCACCTTCGCCGCCATCACTATTCCACTCATTGCCCAGGACCTGAGCACCCCGGCACAGTTTCTCGCCAGCTTCGACAAGCGCGTCACCACGAAAGTCCTGCCCAACGGGCTTACGCTGATGATCTGCGAGCGGCCAGAAGCGCCGGTCTTCTCCTACTTCACGATTGTGGACGCGGGCGACGCCAACGATCCCGGCGGCCAGTCTGGCATCGCGCACATGTTTGAGCACCTGGCCTTTAAAGGCACTAAGGACATCGGGACGACCGACTACGCGGCCGAGAAGGTCTCGCTCGATAAAGTCGAAGCCGCCTATGCCGCATATGACAGCGAATACCGCAAGCGCGTCGGCCGCGATGAGACGAAACTGAAGGAACTCCACGAGGCTTTCGTCGCCGCGCAGAAAGATGCGGAGCAGTATGTGATCCCCAACGAGTTCACCGAGATCGCCGAAGCGAACGGCGCGAGCGGCTTGAACGCTGAAACCAGTCTCGACGCGACGCAGTACTTCTGGAGCATGCCCGCGAATCGCCTTCAGCTCTGGGCTTACATGGAGAGCGACCGCATTGCCAACCCGGTGCCGCGGGAGTTCTACAAAGAGCGGGACGTGGTGATGGAAGAGCGCCGCATGCGCGTCGACTCGAATCCTGTCGGCCGCATGGTCGAGCAGTTCCTCGCCGCAGCCTACGTCGCTCATCCCTATCACCGGCCGAACGTAGGTTGGGAGAGCGAGCTGAGCCAGATTACAGCGACCGAAGCCGCTGCCTTTCACAAGATCTATTACGTCCCATCCAATATCACGGTTGCGGTGGTCGGCGATGTGAAGCCCAGCGATATGCCCATGCTGGAAAAATATTTCGGTGCGATCCCCGAAGGACCGAAGCCGCAGGAGATGACCACAGTTGAGCCTCCGCAGACCGCGGAGAAGTCCGTCATCATCAAAGAGCCGACGCAGCCGCTCTACCTCGAGGGCTACCATCGCCCCGACTATCGCGACCCCGACGACGCGGTCTACGACGCCATTCAGGACATCTTCTCGAACGGCCGCACCTCGCGACTCTATCGCTCATTGGTGCGCGACCAGCAGATCTCTGCAGAAGCCGAGGGCTTCAGCGGCTTTCCCGGCAACAAGTATCCAGGACTCTTTGCATTCTTCGCCGTGCCCAACCAGGGCCATACCCCGGAAGAGATGCGCACCGCCATTCATAAGGAGATCGATAAGCTGAAGAGCTCTGACGTTACCGACGAAGAATTGGCCATGTTCAAGACTCGCGCCCGCGCCGACCTGCTGCGCGGCCTGGGTGATAACGAAGGACTGGCGCAACAGCTTGCCATCTACCAGTTGCGATACGGAGACTGGCACGAGCTCTTTAATCAGCTGCAAAAGATTGATGCGGTCAGCAAAGCGGATATCCGCCGCGTGGCCAACAAGGTCTTCGTTTCCACCAACCGCACCTACGCTGAAGTTGATTTTGAAGCGCCGAAGCAACCGGCGCAGCAGGCTCAGGGAGGTGCACAGTGAAGAATCGCACTCTGACCCTGACCTTGGCGACATCGGTTCTTGCAACCACTCTCCTTTCGGGCGCGACATTCGCGCAGCAGACCACAACTGTTCCAGCTGATGCTAAGGCAGCACGCCAGCCTGAGCCGTGGACGAAGATTCCCATCCCGCCTCTGCCGCCTTTCCATCCCGATCAGCCGAAGCGTATCGAGTTAAAGAATGGCCTTGTCATTCTGCTGGAAGAAGATCACGAGCTGCCCTTCATCAGCGGAACCATCAATCTGCGTGGGGGCTCGCGGGATGTGCCCGCCGCCAAAGCCGGTCTCATCGGCCTTTATGGCGATACATGGCGCACCAGCGGCACCACGTCACAGGATGGTGACAGGCTCGACGATCTGCTCGAAGCGAAAGCTGCCAAAGTGGAGACCAGCGGCGATGTGGACTCTACTGCCGTCTCCTGGTCCTGCCTCACCAAGGATGAGGATCAGGTGTTCGCGATTGCTGTCGATGTGCTCGAACATCCCGCTTTTAACAATCAGAAGCTGCAGCTCGCCAAGCAACAGGCTGTCGCCGGCATCGTGCGTCGAAACGATGATGCCGAGGGAATTGCGCAACGCGAAGCCGCGAAGCTGGTCTTCGGTGCCGATAGCCCCTACGCGCGTGAGCCGGAGATCGCAACCATCATGTCGATCAGTGTTGACGATCTGAAGGCGTGGCATGCAAAGACGGTCGCACCCAACAACATGATCATCTCCGTCGAGGGCGACTTCGACGCAGCTGCTATGGAGAAAAAGCTGCGCGAGGCCTTCGACAGCCTGCCTCGTGGGGCAGCATGGCCAAAGCCCGGCGGCAATTTCCCTGGACCGAAACCCGGCGTCTATTTCGTGAATAAAACGGATGTGAACCAGAGCAACGTATGGATTGTCGGATTGGGCACCGAGCGCAGCAATCCCGATTACTATTCGCTTGCGGTGATGAACGAAATCTTCTCAGGCGGCTTTGGCTCGCGTCTCTTCCAACAGGTACGCACCAAGATGGGCCTGGCCTATGAGGTAAGCGGCGGCTACGGGGCATCGTACGATCATCCCGGCATGTTCTATACGGTTGCCATGACCAAGAGCCCGAGCACGGTGCAGGCCACCCAGGCCATGCTCGATGAAATCAATGGCCTGAAGACCAAGCCCTTCACTGACGCCGAGCTGGTCAGTGCGAAAGACCAGCTGCTCAACTCGTTCATCTTCCGGTACGACAGCAAAGAGAAGGTGCTGACCGAGGCCTCAACGCTCGAGTTCTACGGCTATCCGCCGGACTTCCTCGAGAAATACCGCTCCGGCGTCGAGGCGGTGACCCTTGCCGATCTTGAGCGAGTGGCGAAGAAGTACATCGATCCCTCGAAGTTGGCGGTTCTGGTGGTAGGCAACCAATCGCAGTTCGGTACACCGCTTACCGATCTCAAGCTGGGCCAGCCGCAATCCATCGATATCACCATCCCCATGCCGGCAGGCATGCGCCAGCAGATGATGGGCGGCCCGGGAAACTGAACTCCTTTCAGCTAACGAATCGCCGCTATGGCCATAATTCGCAGGGAGTTTGTTGCTGGCGCCGGCATGGCTGCGGCACCACAGTTCTCGCCGGGTGCTCTCGCAGCGCCCGGCGATGAATAACCGCCGCCTGTCAGTTTCTGTCTCGCGGAGGTGAGCCCGGCATCAACAAATCACTGCTGATATCCATCCCCTGCGCTGAACCACCCGCCGATTATCATCACGATTGCGGGCGAAGGTGGAAACGGGGACAGTTTGGATCAACTCGCCAAAAAACTAGGATGGCAGGTCCGAGCGCTGCTTGTCGCTGCGCTGCTGATGGCCATGGCGCTTCAGCTCTTCCACGTGACACACAGAGCTTCGGCTACATGGGATGAGCCACACCACCTCTTTGATGGCTACACCATCTGGACTCAGCATGATTACACGCTGAATCCTGAGGTTCCTCCGCTCATCAAGCTGACAGCGGCGCTGCCGCTCCTAGGAAAATCGCTCACTGTGCCTCCGAATCAAAACCGCGGTGTGCCGACTGAGGCGTTTCTCGACGGACGCACCTTCGTCTTCGGCAACGGAGCCGGTCGCACACTGGAACCCGCGCGGCTGGCATGCATGATTTACACGCTCGCTCTGGGCGTGCTGATTTATCTTTTCGCAGCAGAGATTTTTGGCTTTATCGCCGGGCTCTTTGGGCTTGCGCTCTTCGCCTTCGACCCAAACTTTCTTGCACATGGAGCGCTGGTCACCACGGATGCCGGAAGCGCGTGTCTTTTTCTGGCAGCTGTTTACTCGTTCTATCGTTATTGCGCACGGCCGTCGTGGACGCGGCTATTGCTCTCTGGATTTGTGACGGGGCTGCTGCTCGCGGCAAAGTTCACGGGTATCTTTATATTTCCGATCCTGCTTGCGCTGTTGGTGCTCGAGTGGCTGGCCGCGCGCAATGCGAAGGTACTTTGGCCGCATCTCGGCGCTTTCATTGCTGTGTGCATCTGCGCATGGATTGTTCTGTGGGCGTTTTACGGATTCCGATACAAGGCTGCGCCTGCTGGACGCGAGCTGAATCCCCCACTCACCGATTATCTCGGCAAGATGTATGACCGCGGCGATGCGAAGCATCTGGCCACGCTGGCGAAGTTTCACATTTTGCCGGAAGCCTACATCTGGGGTCTCGAGAATACCAAGCAAACCGAATTCGAAGACACCAGCTACTTCTGGGGCAAGGTTTACCGGCACGGCAACTGGGAGTACTTCCCTGTCGCCTTCATGGTGAAATCCACGCTGCCGTTTCTCGTCCTGCTGCTTCTTGGTGGGATCGCTTACTCGCGGAGGTTGCACGGGAAAATCCGTGTACTTAGTTTCCTGCTTGTTCCCGCCGCGATTTACTTCGCAGTCTCGATGCACTCCGATATGAACATCGGCGCGCGTCATCTTCTGCCTGTCTATGCATTCTTGTACGTCCTGACTGGCGGGGTTGCGTCGATTCTGATTGCACATAATCGACTCTGGGCGTGGCCTCTAAGCTGCTTGCTCGCCTGGCAGATTTTTACCAGCGTTCGCATAGCGCCCGCATACATGGCATACGGAAACGAAGCTTGGGGCGGCCCTGCGCGCGTTCACCGATATCTGAGTGATGCAAATGTCGACTGGGGACAGCAGCTCAAAGACGTAAAGACGTATCTCGATTCGCACCACATCACCAACTGCTGGTTCGCTTATTTTCCTGACGGGGCGATTGAGCCTTCGGACTATGGCATCCAGTGCAAGCGGCTTCCCACGACCGATTCCCTTTGGTGGCTCGACCTTCCCATGAGCGTGCCGCCAACTATCGATGGCACGGTCCTTATCAGCGACAGCGATCTGGAAGGCATCGAATTCGGCGACGGACCGCTCAATCCCTACGACAGCTTTCGCGGTATGAAGCCGGTGGCTACGATCCAGCACGGCATCGATATTTACTCGGGTAGCTTCTCGGTGCCGCTGGCGTCGGCTCTGGTGACGGCCCATGAAGCGCAGAAGCTGGCTGCCGCAAGCAAGCTCGACGAGGCTTTATCCAAGGCGCAGACCGCAGCTCAGCTGGCACCGAGTTCGGTGCCGGTCCAGACCACGTACGGCGATGTTCTGCTGGCGCATGGCGATCGCGATGAGGCGCTCAAGCGCTATCAAATTGCGCTTCAATCCGCGCAAAGCATTCGCCCCGATCTTCAGGCTGCCTCGGCGGCGGATCTGCAGACCAAAATCAGTGCGATGCAACCACGAGGACCGATCGAAACTTCTAATCACCGATGACCCTCTCCTGCTCACTCTCCTTTAAACCCTGTACCCTGTCTCTATGCAATTAGCAATCGTCATCATGGCTGCGGGCAAGGGCACGCGGCTCAAGTCGAAGCGGGCCAAAGTGCTCCACGAGATCGGCGGACAGTCGCTGCTGCACCACGTGATCGCGGCGGCCAGCCAGATCGTCGCGCCGCAGGATATTTACGTTGTCATCGGGCACCAGGCTGCGCAGGTGGAAGCCGCGGTGAAAGACACAGGCGTGAAGTTCGTGCATCAAGAAGAGCAGCGCGGCACCGGACACGCGATCCAGACTGCGGAGAACTCCGTTCGCGACTACGAGAATATCCTCGTGCTCTCCGGAGATGTGCCCCTGCTCAAGTCCTTCACCGTCGCGCAGCTCCGCGATTTTCACTTAGAACATCGTGCGGCGATGACCATTCTCACTGCCGCGCCCAAAGACCCGACCGGATATGGCCGGGTCCTGCGTAAATCGGCAGGCTCGAATGAGGTCACGGCCATCGTCGAGCAGAAGGCTCTCAATACCGAGCAGCAAAAGGTAGGCGAGATCAACTCTGGGATCTACGCTTTCCGCACCGGGCCGCTGTTCTCACATCTTGGCGAGCTCAAGACGGAAAACGCGCATCAGGAGCTTTATCTCACCGATATGGCCGGGCTGCTGGTCAAGGCCGGAGAGCGGGTCTTCGCGTTGCAGGCTGCGAACGCTGTCGAGGTGCTTGGAGCCAACACCATCGCAGAGATGATGGACCTGGACCGCGAGTTGCGCCTCGAGACCGCGCGACGGCTCATGGCGCAGGGCGTGACCATCCTCCGGCCGGATACTACCGTAATCGATACGACGGTTGAGATTGGCGCGGATACGGTGATCGAGCCGTTCGTGCAACTGCTGGGGGCAACCAAGATCGGCGAGGATTGCCGCATCCGGTCGTACACGGTGATTGAGCACTCCACGCTAGCCGCCAACGTGCTGGTGCGCCAGGGTTGCGTCATCACCGACTCCCGTATTGATGCGGGCGCCCTGATCGGGCCATTTACCCATGTCCGCCCTGAGACGGAGATCGGCGAGGGGGCTCACGTCGGCAATTTTGTTGAGACCAAGAAGGTAAAGCTGGGCAAGGGATCGAAGGCCAACCACCTCACCTACCTGGGCGATGCCGAGATCGGCAGCGGCACCAACATCGGCGCGGGCACCATTACCTGCAACTACGATGGCGTAAACAAACACCGGACGCTGATCGGTGATGGCGTGTTTGTCGGCAGCGACAGCACACTGGTAGCCCCGATATCTGTAGGCAATGGCGCCTATATCGCGGCGGGATCAGCCATCACAGAAGACGTTCCCGAAGACGCGCTGGCCCTCGGCCGCTCGCGGCAGGTAATCAAGCCCGGTTGGGCCAAGACAAAAAGAGGGAAAAAGGGCTGATTCGCCGCTAACTCGCTATAGTTCGTTAAGATGCCGCAGCCGGTTCAGGCAGCTTTTTCCTTAACCTGCGGCCTTTCCGCTAAGGCGCGGCGGATGCGGATGCGTGCCGAGATCAATGAGCGATTCACCTGGGCTTCGGGAATCTGCAGCAGAGGGGCGATGGCCGCCGGTTTGTAGCCTTCCACATCGTGAAGGAGAAAGACCAGCCGTTCGGAAGCAGGCAAGGTATGAAGGGCCTCTTCAAGATCGGTGCGGCGAACGTTGCGTCCCGAGAGATCGCTGCTCCCGGCGGCGTACTCTTCACGGGCGACCGGAGCGGCGGGTGCGCCTAATGGGAGGCGAGCGCCGAGTTCACCCACCAGGGCCGCGTCAACCTCTTGAGCGCCAGGCTCTTCCGCAGCCGAAAACGCTGTGATAAATGTATTGGTCAGGATTTCTTCCGCTTCAATTTCATTGCCGGTCATATAGTAGGCGATGCCAAATGCGCGGTGACGATGGCTCTCGAAAATATCGCGGCGCCGGTCTTCAGCCCGCTGGGTCTGCCGCTGCGTCATCGTCACTCTAATCGACTTGTCGCCGGCGTTCAAACGATCGAAACTCAACACGATATACCCTGCCTTACTGTATACCAGGTTACTGTTTATTGGCGCTGTTGATCAGATTTCAAAAAAACTCGACTCGCGGAAGGTGCAGAAAGATATACCTTTAGAGTTATCTATCCGTACACGGGTTGCCAGCCATCGTAGGATTTGGAATATAAGGCAGGCCGGTCGATAGACGTAAGGCAAATATTTATTGCATGTTGTCATCAAGATAAAGGCAAGCCCGTGGCGTCGCGTAGAGCGGCATCCGGTGTCGCGGAGGTTGCCCGACCAAAAATCTTGCTGGCAAAGCAGGTTTTATCCTTTTTTGTCGCGGGCGGAGAAACATGGCCTCTGAACGGATCCTGATTGTAGACGACGAACCGTATGTACGGGCCGTGATGTGCGCAATGCTGGAGATCAGTCACTATTCCCCGGTCCTGGTATCGAATGGGCTGGAGGCGATGGAGCGGCTGGAAAAAGATCCACCGTACGATCTGGTTCTTTCCGACATCATGATGAACGGGCTCGACGGCATAGGCCTTCTGGAGCGCGTCCATGCCGCTCAGCCGGATATTCCCATGGTTATGGTTACGGCCATCCACGATATCGGCGTCGCCATCGCTGCCATGCGCAAAGGGGCCTACGACTACCTGCTCAAACCCTTTGAAAAGGAGCAGCTGCTGGCCACGGTGAAACGAGCCCTGGAATACCGACGCCTGGTTCAGCAGAACAGCATCTATCGGCACAATCTGGAACAGCTGGTGGCAGCGCGCACGGAGATGCTGCACCGCACCATGGCGGATCTCGAGCGCTCCTACGACATTACCCTCGAGGCCCTGGGCGACGCCCTCGATCTCAAGGATGCCGAGACGGAAGGCCACTCCAAGCGAGTGACCGCGTATACCATCGCCTTAGCGCGTGCCATGGACGTCGAGGGTGCTGACATTCGCACTGTGGCCCGGGGGGCTTACCTGCACGACATTGGCAAAATGGCCATCCCAGACTCAATCCTTCTCAAACCGGGCCGTCTGGATGTCCATGAGCAGACCATGATGCGGGAGCACTGCCTGAGGGGCTATCAGATCGTTCGCAAGATACCTTTTCTGCAAGGCGCAGCGGAGATCGTATACAGCCATCAAGAACATTTTGATGGCAGCGGCTATCCCCGCGGCTTGAAAGGAGAGGAAATCCCCCTCGGTGCGCGCATTTTCGCCGTCGCCGACACCCTGGACGCCATTACTTCCGACCGGCCTTATCGGAGGGCTAATACGTTTGACGCGGCACGCCGTGAGATTCGGCGCTGCGCCAACACACAGTTCGATCCCAAGGTTGTAAAGGCTTTTCTCGCCATGCCGGACCAGGTTTGGGCCGATCTTCGCGCCGAAATCAGCTCGCGTGGCCGTTTCTCACCCCTATCGTTCGAGGACAGCACAGACTTATAGACAGACGCTTAGCTCTAGGAGAACTGCATGCCTATCTTGACCCCCAATGAAGTGCAGGACAGACTACAGAGCCTTCCGCAATGGAGACTTGAAAAAGGTGAAATTGTCAGGGAAACTGCCTTTCCTGACTTTGTGAGTGCCATGGACTTCGTCAATGCCGTTGCCGACCAGGCAGAACTGGCCGGCCACCACCCCGATATCGACATCCGCTATAACAAAGTGCGCTTGGCCCTGGTCTCTCACGACGCGGGTGGTCTGACACCTCGGGACTTCGATCTAGCGGCGTCGATCGATGCCTTAACCTGAGAGGCGCCAGTTGGGTAACGACACCTCACTTCGTCCTATCTAATAGTCGTCATGGGTTCCGTGATTCGACGGATCGTGCTCGGCATTCTTCCTCTGCATTGCCGTCAGCGTCTTCCTGTCCCAGAGTGCAACCGCTAACCCTCCGAACGCAGCAGATCCTGCGAAAAATAGCGCCGCCCGCCAGAACCTGGACGCCTTAGCCGGAACCGATGTTGTTTCGCCGCCCTCTAGCCCTCGATCTTTGAATTCCCTGTCAGCCATAAAGTGTCAAAATCTGCTCGTTTGATGCAAAATTCCAAAAAAGTCCAACGCGATACAGGAAATGGAAACTTTTATTTCGGAATCGCGTCTCATCACTTAGATACGTTTCGCTCCTGAAAAAAGCCGATTATGTTGAGTGTGGGCGCAAATCGGAACAAGAACGAGGTTGAAAAATAAATCAAAAAAAATACTTCTACCATTTGCCAGAATCGCGCATCTGATTTATTGTAGAAACAAGTTGGACAGGTTGAGCGGTGCTCCCAGCCAACTTTAGAGAGTTTATAAGTTGCGTCACTGGCCTCCCGGCACGAATCTCAAAAGTTCGTGCCGTCTTTTTTTGCCAATCAAACATTCTATCCAAACTCAAATCTTATCCATAACGAGCGGCCCCGCACTATGGATGGCCCGCCGACATTCCTTGCGCTGCCAGCGTTCTCATACCTCCTTTTCCGGCCTTATGAAAATCCAGCGACGAAGGTGCATCGAGTTAACCCTCCACTCCAGTCAAAACATCCAGTCAAAACAGATTTGAAACTTTCATGACGAAAAAAGGGTTTGACTGACAAAAACCGATCTCTATTGCTGTACGCTCACAAAGCGTATTTGGGACTTTCTTTTCTCGGGGGCAAGTGTTCGTGATCGGTTCGCGTAAGTCTGTTACTCTTTCTTTCCTTGGTCTGTTACTGTTGCTCGCGGGTTGCGGCGGTGGAGGCAACTCTAGTAATCCAACCCCACCCACTCCCCCTGCCAATAGTTCCAATCCTGTTCCAAGCCTGACAACGGTTGCTCCATCGAATGTCGTTGCAGGATCTGCGTCACAGACCCTGACACTTACGGGAACAAATTTCATTTCGTCGACTGTCGTGAATTTCAATGGCGCTGCGCTCAGTACTACATACGTGAGCGCCACATCGGTGACGGCAGCTCTGCCCGCATCGGCGATTGCCGGCGATGGAAGCGGCAAGCTCACAGCAACTAATCCAACGCCCGGTGGCGGCACCTCGGCAGCACTCGATTACGCGATCACGGTTCCAACGCCCGTGGTTACGGCCATCTCTCCGCAAAACGTCACTCAGGGTGCTGCGGCGGTGGTCACCATTACCGGAACGGGCTTTGAAGCGAACTCCGTCGCGCAATGGAATGGATCGGGGCGTGTCACCACTTACGTGAATTCGACGACGCTGCAGCTGGCGCTGACTGCGTCGGACACAGCAAGCTTCGGCATCGGGCAGGTTTCCGTGGCGAATCCGGGCCTAGCTCCGACCACTCCCTTCGATCTGGTGGTACTCGCCAACAATCCAACGATCACCTATGTCAGCCCCAGCTCTGTGGTTGCAGAATCGCAGTTCCCGCAAAGCATCTTCATCTCGGGGAGCGGATTTGCCGCTAACGCGACCGTGCAGGCGAATGGACAGCCTGTAGCGGTCAGCAACCAGTCGGCTACCTCCATTTCGTTCTCGCTTCCAGCTACTTATTTCGCCTCGGCCGGCACCATAAGCATCGTCGTCAGCAATCCCGGCAGTCCGGTTGTTTCTTCCAATCCCGCGACCATCACGGTGACTTCGCCAACGGCGGCAGCTTTCTCCATCAGTCCGAATTACGCAGCGGCTGGCAGCCCGGATACAACGATTACCATCTCGGGCAGCTCTTTCTATGCTGACTCCGTGGTGAGCTGGAACAACACCCCGCTTGCCAGCACGTACGTAAATGCCAACACGCTCACCGCAGTAGTTCCGGCTTCGCTGATCACCGGCTTTGTTCAGGCCAGCATCAGCGTGAATACACCGGAGGACTCGCAACAGCCAGCCCCGCAGCCGTTCGATACATTCCTCGAGCTGCCGGTAAATGACATCATCTATAGTCCGACGGACGGATATATCTACGCCTCGATTCCAGGATATGCCGGCTCAAACCTCGGCAATACCGTTGCAGCCATCGATCCCGTGACTGGAGTAATCCAGAAGACGATTTTCGCCGGCAGCCAGCCCAACCGTCTCGCCATTTCCTCTGATGGCACCCAGCTCTTCGTCGGCCTCGATGGAGCCGGCGCAGTCGCGCAGATCAACCTGACCACCGCCACGCTGACGGGCCAGTTCACTCTAGGCGCAGGAAGCCAGATCGGCAGCTCGGCCTATACGGCAACCAGCCTGGCCACCCTCCCGGGCTTGGCCAACTCCGTAGCTGTCTTCACCTCCAATGGAGACATCAACATCTTTGACTCGGGTGTAGCCCGCGCCAAAGACAGCTCGAGACTTCAGGTTTACCTCGGATCAGGCTCAGCGATTACCTTCGGAAGCTCCTCATCAATTCTCTACTGCCTGTCGAACGGTACCCTCTATCAATTCACCGTCGACTCTACGGGCGTAAGTGCGGACACCGCATTGGGTTCAGCGAACGGCGGGACCACGCTCCAATACGACAACGGCAGGCTCTATACGCCGCAGGGGTTGGTCTACGACGCGACCACCGGCGACCAGGACGGCCAGTTCTCAATTATCGAGAGTAATGGGACGAGCCCAACACCCGCTGCCGGCCCGATCGCATCCGATTCCAGCTTGGGCCTCGCTTGGATCATTCCTTCTACCTATGGCAGTTCGAACGAGCTGATCTCCTTCAACGAGACGACATTCGATCCGGCGCAGAATATCGCGTTGACCGGTGTGGGAGCGCTCCCAACTTACAACGGCTACTACGCCTCCTCTCCCGCCGATCTGATTCGCTGGGGAACCGACGGCCTCGCCTTCCATACTCAGAATCAGATCTATGTCATCAACGGTTCTATCGTGAAGGACCAGTCGACGTCGCCAGCCGATATCTCTGTATCGGTTCAGGCGCCAGCAAACGCAACCACCGGATCGGCGTCGAACTACACCATTCAGGTGGCGAATGCGGGACCGGACACCGCGCAGGGTGTGACTCTAACAAACATCCTGCCGTCTTCTATCATCTTGGGCAGCGTTACTACTTCACAGGGATCGTGCAGTGGCACGAGCATCATTTATTGCGACCTTGGTTCGATCACAACGGGGTCTTCTGTAACCGTCACGATTCCAATTACGCCAACCACCGCTGGGTCTCTCACTCTGACATCGATCGGGTCAACGATCAGCTACGATCCGGTCTCAACGAATAACCAAAGCTCTGCCAGCGTCACAGCCACGGGCAGTGCCTTCTATGCCCCGCCGGTGGTCACGCAGCTTTCGCCCGTTGCGGTGCAGGCCGGATCCAGCAGCTTTACCCTTACTGTGGACGGCGAAGGCTTCGGCTCAGGATCGACGGTCATGTGGAACGGAACGCAGCTGCCAACCACATTTCTGAACAGCGGCCAGCTCACGGCGACGGTCGATTCATCGCTGATACAGCAGCTCGGCTGGTCTTCGGTTTCGGTGTCCACTCCAGCGCCGGGCGGCGGCCAATCGAGCGGTCTGCCGCTCAGCATCTACCAGATCGTGAACCTGCCGGCGAATGCCATGACCTACGATCCGTTCACCAGGAAGCTGTATGCCGTTCTGCCCAGCACGGCAACCACCATCAGCGGCAACAGCATCGTGACAGTCGACCCAACGACCGGGAATATCGGTAGTCCGGTACAGGTGGGCAGTGAACCGAATCTGGTGTCAGAAACCAGCGATGGAAATTACATCTATGTCGGGTTGAGCGGTGCGAATTCGCTCGGGCGTTTCAACCTCTCCACTCAGGCAGTTGATCTCACTGTTCCCCTTCCCGCGAATTCGAGTTATACCTCGACAACTACAGCTGCCACTGCCATCGCCACTGTGCCGGGGTCGGATACCAGCCTTGCCGTTGAAGAAGGCACCTTCGATACCATCGGCATCCTCGATATCACCGGGTCGACGGGAACTTTCCGCCGAAACAGCACCGGCATATACGAGGGAGATTTTCCGGTCTTCTCAGATGCAACGCACTTTTACGCTTACAGCTCAATTTACAGCCAGTTGTTCCGGTACAGCATCTCCAGCAGTGGAGTTTCTGAAATTGACACGACTGCATTGAACGGCCTGGGCGGCGTGACTGACAAAGTCGCTCTCGATAGTGGCTACCTCTTCGGCGCGGGCGGCGGCATTGTCAACCCCTCTACAACTCCGCCCTCTCAGGTGGCGGTGTTGCAACTCGGATCGGGAGTGACGGGCTCCAGCGCGGTACCCTATGCCGCAGAGTCGAAGACCTTCAATATGGTCCTCAACCAGCAGGGTTCAAGCGATCTCTTCCTCGACCGCTTCGATACCCAGCAATTCACCTTGGATCAGCAGATCCCTCTCGGCACGATTTCCTACGGAGCAAGCGTACAAGGCACACGCTGGGGGCAGGATGGACTCGCCTATATTCTTCCGGCACAGTCCTCCACGCAGCCGGCACAGATCTTCCTGCTTCGCGGGCCCTTCGTGCTGCCGGCAGAGGAGATCACCAACACTGCGCCCACGCTGAGCAGTACTAACCCCTCCACCATCACCGCAGGCAGCGGCAACGTCTACGTAACTGTGACGGGAACCGGCTTCATTCCGGGAGCCACTGTCCTGTGGAACGGCGCAGCGCGGACCACGACGTATGTGAGCTCCACGCAAGTCACCGTCGCCATTCCGGCTTCGGATGTGGCGACTGCGACAACGGGTACGCTGAGCTGCCAGAATCCGGGCTCGGCGGCCTCCAACACGGTCAGCATCACCGTCCAGTAAATCCAAACGTCGAGGCGAGAAACCGGAGTAACGGCTTCTCGCCTCGAAACATTTCAGAGGATTCCGTTTCATACCATCGCAGAGGGCGCTACCGCTTGTTCGGTGACGCGCTACTCAAGCGATCTTCTCTGGTTTATCGTTGAATGCAGCGAGCACGCTCGAGCGATTCGCCAGGGAGCATTCATGAAACGCCTTCTTATCACCGCGGCACTCGGCCTGATCACGGTTGCCGGATATGCGCAGTGGTCGAACCCCGTCGACGAAATTCCCGCATATCATTCCGAAGCCCCTGCGAAGAATACCCCGATGCCTCCCATCCTTTCCGGAGCGCAGCTCACCGGTCCGTATTTTCGCTATCCGTGGCAGGTTGAGGTTTATAAGGAAGCGGCCCAAGTCCCAAACGTTCTTTATCAGCTTCCCTGCTACTGCCGCTGCGACAAAGCTCTCGGCCATACCAGCCTGCATAGCTGCTTCGCGGGAACACACGGCGCGATATGCTCCACCTGTGCGAAGGAAGGCGCCTATGCCTACAAGATGACCAAGCTGGGCAAGACACCGAAGGAAATCCGCGCCGGCATCGAGCATAAGGACTACGAGCAGATTGATCTGGACGCGCTAGGCAGCTCTCCGAAGACAAACGAAAAGGCGGGTAGCTAAGCTCGCCAAACACGGGCCAGCAAGCCAATCATGAGACCATGGCACGCATGAGTCTGCGCCATTGCCTTATCTCTCTGCTTTTCTTCGCCGCATGTTTCAGCGGCGCTCAGACCATACCCATCGCGTTGACCGGCACAGTTCTGACTCCCTCCGGACCGGTTGAAAACGGAACAATTCTGATCCAGAACGGAAAGATCCTAGCGGTTGGTGACAAGCTTTCACTGCCACCCGATACGCGGACAATAGCTACCCGCAGTATTATCCTGCCCGGCTTCATCGACCTTCACAATCACCTCACCTGGAATGTCTTTCCGCGCTGGAAGCCGGCGGAAGAATTCGGCACGCGATACGACTGGCAGCAGAAGCCTATTTATAAGGTCTTGATGGACACGCCGCATCGCCAGCTCGTCGCCGAAGGTCACGAGTGCGACATGGAGTGGTATGCCGAGGTAAAGGCGGTGAGCGAAGGTGAGACCAGCGTCGTTGGTGGCGCGAAACAGGACTGCGGCCAGAGGCTGGCGCGCAATCTTGACCTCAACCCGCATCTCGGCACACCATCGCTTCCGGCCATCTACAACGTCTTCCCTTTCCAAATGACTGAGGACGAGCTGGCTTCAGCGAAGACCCGGCTCGATCATGGCGGCGCGCTGCTGATCCACGTCGCCGAAGGTGCGCCCAATGATGCCTCGGCTGCTCGCGAGTTCGCCATGCTCAAAGGCCGGGGGCTATTGCGTAAGGGTGTCTCGGTAATTCACGGAGTCGCGCTCAAGCCGGATGATCTGCGAGAAATGGCCACCGCCAATGTCGGTTTGATCTGGTCACCGCGCAGCAACCTCGAGCTTTATGGAGGAACAGCCGACGTTGCGGCGGCAAGGGCCGCAGGCGTCGTGATGGCGATTGCTCCCGACTGGAGTCCAACTGGAAGCGACGGCACACTGGCAGAGCTGAATTTCTCTGCCGCATGGAATGCCAGCCAGACACCACCCGTTTTCACCGATCGAGAGCTGGTCGATATGGCGACCGCTGGAGCGGCGCGGCTGGCAGGCATGGAGCATATTCTCGGCAGCCTCGCGCCAGGCTATGCAGCAGATATTGTTGTTCTCAAGCCGCATAGCGATTCAACGGAGAAGGATGCCTACTGGAGCGTTGTTCACTCCGATGCGCGCGATGTAGCGATGGTCATGATCGCAGGCGAGATTGCCTACGGCGATGCGGCGCTGATCTCAGATCTAAGGCCGCAACCAGCAATGGATCATACCGCGGTCTGCGGGACGATTAAGGAAGTGGCCTACCGTTCCGGCAAAGACAGGAGGCAGAGCTTCGACAGCATCGAGTCCGGACTGGATCGCGCTCTTAACGAATGGGGACGCAGGTTGGCACCGCTGGCCGAGTGCTCCCAATGATCCGGGCAGAAGAGCGTAGAATAGAAGTAGTCACAGGTAGAGCCCAAGAGCAACAGGGACTCCCATCAGATGGGGGCGTCACGGTTTCGACGGGATCGCTTGCGGCAAAGAGGCATGCCGGGGGCCGAGCACCCGTAATCGCTTGGAAAATTACAAGTGCCGAACCTCAATTCGCACTCGCAGCTTAATTAAATAAGTTGCCGTCCTCCGCAGCTTCGCCTATGGGCTGCGAGCGGACGTCGCACAGTAGGCTGGTCTCTATGGCTGGGTACGGGTCATAAGGACGAGATCTACGGACTAGCAATATGCGCATCTTGTCCGTTCTGAGCGCATAAAGCGAAACTTCCGGAACAGGACTGAGCATGGAGCCTCTCTTTGTTGACAACGATTTCGGACGCGGGTTCGACTCCCGCCGCCTCCACCATATATTTATCAATAACTTAGAGAATTTTCGGCTTTTTGTCGTGCAATATAGTGCAATCATTCTAAAATGAGGCATGGCGCTCAACGTCTATCGCCGGCACCGCCGGGACTGCAAAGCCGGTCATCCTGAAAACTCTTTCAGTGGAGAATTGGACGAGCGTCGCAAAGGCTGGAAGAGATGCGACTGCCCGATCACCGCGTCGGGGACGCTTCAGAGACGTTTCCGACGGCGGACGACTGGCGCGTGGGAGTGGGAAGCTGCCCGCGCAGTCGTAGAGGGATGGGAACGAAGTGGGACTTGGGGCGGCTCCGCGCCCGCACCCGTAGTATCCGTTCCGACAGAGACGGCTGCGGAACGAATCACCGTCGAGGATGCCACGCAAGCCTTTCTCGATCGAATCAAGACAAAAGGCTACGAGCCTGCAACCGAAAGCAAATACCGCACCTTCATCAAACAACTTCGCGCCTTCACAGACCTCAAGGGCTACCTCTATATCGACCAGCTCTCCATCCCCGACATGGACCGCTTCTTTGCGTCGTGGCCGGATGGCAAACGCGCCAAGGCTCGCAAGCTACACAAGCTGACAGGATTCGTTGAGTTCTGTTTGAAGCGAAAATGGCTGAAAGAAGACATCACTGCCGACCTTGAGCCGCCTGAAGGCCACTCGATACCGGCGAACAAGTCGCCTTTCACGGATGACGAGATTCATCGCATCCTTGCCGCTTGCGACAAGATTGGAGATGCCCGCCCGCCAGGTCCAGGCTACCGCGAGTGGACCGGGGAAGACGTGAAGGATTTCGTCTACGTGATGCTCTACACGGGTATGCGGATTTCCGATGTGGCCACGTTCGATACCTCGCTTCGCCTCAACGGAAACGAGATATTCCTGCGCATGCATAAAACCAAGAAGGAGCTGTTCACATGGGTTCCCGACTGGTTGGTCAACAGGCTTCGTGCTCGGGAGAGACGGATGGGGCCTCGCGTCTTTGCTCTCAGCAAATCGCAGTCACTTCCCGTGCAGACAGAACGATGGCGAATCAAGCTTCAAAAAGTCTTCGCACTCGCCGGCAAGTTTGAAGAACCGCCCGTGCCACACAGGTTCAGGCATACGTTCGTGCGCATCTTGCTTGAACGGAGTGTACCGGTGGGCGATGTGGCGGAGTTGGTAGGCGACACCGAACGTGTGCTTCTACGCTACTACGCAAAATGGATTCCATCGCGTCAGGCGAGATTAACCAGCATTCTGAAAGAAGCATTCGACAACAGGCCGGAGCCAATCACGAGGCTTCATAGTCATCACGGATAGTTGGCAACGCGAACATTTAGGATGACTCGACTCCCCTTCCCGGCTGAGCCATTCGTGGGCGGACAGATCTCTAGCATTGTTGGCCTCCACTAGCGCATGGCCATGAAACAGCCGGGCCTCATCGTCATCACGCTGAGAGCCGACGGTGGATGCGCTCAACTATGCTTTCCGGAACGGAATATGTCGTATGACACTTCTTCTTGCCTAGCTTGATGCGAATGACACCTGGCTCGTCCTGAACCAATTTGCGAAGCGTCTCCCGGCCAACCCCCCACATTTGACTCAGTTCCTTGATCCGATAATGGCGCTCGAATGGACTCATCGTTTTTTGTGCATCGGCATTCATGATGACCTGGGTTTGAATAAATTGCTCCGCGCACATAAAGCGTGACTTCGAAACCTGTCTGCGTCCAATACGTTTTATTTATCGGGTGATAACTGCCATTTATCGGCCGAAGCACACGATAACCATATGGGCTTAAATTACTGCGCGTAAATTTGGCCAGAACTGACTAACTTGGTTGCACAAACACCTGTTGCATGCCAAGATTTCCACAGGACCGTTCAGTACTCTCTGGCCTTTCGGCCTCCGATTAACGCATTGAGTTCACTTACCTTGTCGAGCAGTGCGCTATGTATGATTGGGCCGAACTCCGACACTTTCGGTATCTCCTGACTGTCCTCGAAAGACAGGGGTTTCGCGTTGCCGCGGAAGAATTACGTACCTCGCAGCCCAACCTCACAGTACAGGCCAAGCAATTTCAGGATCACGCATCCGTTCGACTCTTTCGGAAGACGAAAAATGGACGTATTCGTCCGACCGAAGCCGGAATCGCATTCATCTCTCTGGCTCGCATGCTGCTGGACACACGCGACGAAGTGATCGAGGCTCTCGTCGCGATTGACCGAGGCGAGATTCGCACCCTGCGCTTTGGGTGCGCCCCGTTAGTCGATCCGGATTTGTTTCGCAGCTTCTGTGCCACACACAAAGAGATCCTGCCTGTGTGTTCGATCCGTCCCACGCATGGGGACACAGCGCAGCTCGCTGAAGAGACCATTAGTGGGGCCGTTGATGCCGCAGTCGTGACTCTGCCGCTCCGACACCCGGATTTGCATATCGAAGAAGTGTGCCGTAACCGGCTCGTCGTGTGCCTACGGCGTGACGACCCTCTGGCAAAGAAGGCCGCTTTACAGGCTGCGGACTTGCAGGACAGTCTCGCCGTTCTCTACCACCCGAAACGTCACCCGGATGCGCACGAGAGACTCCTCGAGCTTTTGGCGGATGCTGGGGTCAAGATCGGAGAGTACTCCCATGCCTCGCATCCCTTCGAGATGCAAGCCTTGGTGAGGGATGGACATGGAGTCACACTGATTCGCGAAGGAACGCACCTTGACGAAGACTTAACAACACGCCCGATTGCAGGAGTCGACTGGACGGTAGATACCGCCGTCATCTACCACAAGAAGCGCCATCCAAAGACGATCCCAACCTTGATCAGGATGCTGAGAAGGAACCTTAGCCAGAATGAAGGGAGAGAGGTATCCGGCGCACCGGGCGCTATAGATACTGCTCGAACACTCCGAAAGCGCTCTCCTCAGGTAACCGACAACCTCCCAACTCAGTTGGAACTCCTGAGCAAAATAAATGAATAAGTGAGACTTACGCCAGGGTGATAACTGCGAGCGATCACCCGATAAATAAAACGTATTAGACGTTGACCGGCGACCAGAGCCATGATCGCGGCATATTCCGACTGAGACCAGTCGATGGAGGTGCCGATGGACCGCAGAAATAGCTTCCTTCTTGTTCGTAAGAGTACCCACCTTGCCAAGCGATTGGCGCGAACCTTTTCCAAACAAAATTTGAAGCACGCCGCACGCGTAGTTTGGCCGACTCTCATCGCGCTCACATTTGCAAGTGTTGCGCGAGCGCAAGGGACGATGGACTTCACCGGGGCACAGACCCTGATGACGACCTTTAATATGGGTGCGGCTGCCGTTCAACCTTAGGTCGTAGTCGCGAATCCCTCCAAGGCTGTAACCGAACAGCTTGTGCACTCCCTCCAGGGTCAACCGAGATACGTCCGCGACCTCCAGGAGCGTCTTGAGGGTAGGGTGTTCGTTGGTGCGCGGCAGATTCGACATAAGGTCCCTGACTGCCGCTTCCCGGCGTTCATAGACCCGACGCTCGCGCTCGCTTGAGGGTTTGACTCGACGATGCAGATCATAGATATGGGCCAGGGCATTAAGGATCTCACTGCGGGGGACCGGTTTATATACCACCAGGCATTCTCCTCAGAGGGTCTCAACATAGGAACCGCGCGATCACAGAGAAGGAAAACTACTGGTACAACCCATTGGACGAATCTTTTTCGTCCAGGCTTCAACATAACTTGTGTTAGTAACGCGTGCTCATAAGTAAATCGCATGCCCTGTTTTCGTGATGCTGCTTGGATGTCGCAGGTCGCGAGCCCGTTAGCCGTAAGAATGTCACATCTTTGCTCTTCGCCCAAGTGAATGATGAGCTGCCTCGATCCACGAACTGAACTGCGAATGCGTATTCGTGAGATCGCTCAAGCACGAGTCCGCTACGGATACCGCAAGATCCGGGTTCTGTTGAATCGCGAAGGCTGGGATGTAGGCAAGTATCTGGTGTACCGGTTGTGCAAGGAAGAAGGCCTGATGCTGAAGCGTATGAAGCCGGCTGGCAAGCGCAAAGCTGCTCCTCTGCGCGAAGAGAAGGTTAAGCCAACCGCGCCGGATGAGGCATGGAGTATGGACTTCGTGGCGGACCAACTACAGGACGGGACCCGCTTCCGTTCACTGACTATCGTCGACGTCTATACGCGGGAGGCAGTGGCGATCGAGGTTGGTCAGAGCCTGAAGGGCGACGACGTGGTGCGCACTCTGAACAAGCTGAAACTCGAACGTGGTGTACCTAAGGTGTTGTTCTGTGACAACGGCAGCGAGTTCACCAGTCATGCCATGGACCTGTGGGCCTATCAGATCGGCACAAAGATCGATTTCTCAAGGCCAGGCAAGCCGACTGACAACGCCTTCGTAGAAAGCTTCAACGGGACGTTCCGCGCCGAGTGCCTGAACACCCACTGGTTCATGAATCTGAAGGAGGCAAAGCACCTGATCGAAGCCTGGAGACGAGAATATAATGACAGTCGTCCTCACGCATCTCTCGCCGACAGGACACCAAGCGAGTTCGCCAGCCAGTACGCGGCTAGCCGCGTACTGGCTGGAACCTAAACCGGTCGAAGACTAACTCTGAACTTGGTATAGAAATGCTGGGCCCTTCAATCGTTGCGCTACACTAACAATTCAACTGGTACAAAAGGTCGGTCAGGCCAAAGCCAAGCAAGTGATCGAGGCTTGGCGAGAGCAATATAATGTGAGTCGTCCTCACAGGGCTCTGGCCGACCGCACGCCGGCCGAGTTCGCCAGTCAGATCGCGCTTAAGTGCGATCTGACTGAAACAAAAGCAGGCCAAAGACTAATCCAATAGTTGGCGCTGTTTTTCCGGGCCCGTCAGTGCTCAACTGCGATAAGCCTACTCACGGGTACAAATCAACCCAGGCACTCCGAAGCGCTCTAGTGCTTTGAAGTTGTTCATGTCATTACATACCGTTTTGAAAGGGCTTGCCAAAGAAATCCCGCACGTAAGAGGAAGAGGTTGGTGAGCATTTGAGGGCTCCGATAGTATCCGAATCTCCCGAATAGCTGAACAAATCAACTGGGTCGGATTTGGGGTGCGTTAGCCAATCGGACGGGATTTTCTGCAGGACCCACAAACCCCCTCCTCCGCCCTTTACCACCCGGTTGAGGATGGATCTCACATCAGATTGGTTCATCTCGAATGGGGGCAAGAGTTCTGCATTTCTTTGCATGCCGCCCTCAAACGCCGATCCTTCCTGTGGAATAAGAACGGCTCTCATATGCATCCAAAGACTGATTCCGATTTCTTGAACAGTGCTGGGCCGCGTTGCAAACCGAGGTATAGTGAGATCTAGAAGCCCTTGCGCAGCTGGGCTCATGCCCTTGGGACGAACCATTAATACCCCGTCTCTTATCTCCACGATATAGTCAGGCGACAGTCTTTCCACTTCGTTCTCCAGCTCAAACACGTTCGAGACGTCTCGACGGTCATCTGCCGGCAGCGCCCTGCACAACGAATCTCCCTCGACCACAATCCCTAATGGGAGCCTGTTGAGACGACCGACTGCGAGGAGCGATTCAAAGAGCCTATCTCCTGATCGCCACCCCTTAATCGAGGCGTTTTTCGTGACCTGCATTGCCACCTGTTGGCTCTGGGCATTCCCAATCGCTATGTAGGACCAGAGGAACACCAAGAGCGCTAGCGCAACGTGATGGCTTCGGCAAATGCTTTTCATCAGCTTCACTCTTCATTCTTCATCGGATATTGCACGTTTGAGATTGATAGGTCCAGTCCCTTCAACTGAGGCGGTACTTAGGAAGCCTAAGGCGTGAGAGCACCATTGATCTTGACGTAAGTGCATCCGTATTGAATCGTAGAGTTCGTGAGGGTGTAAACAGTGCTACTGGACTGGAACATGTCGCTATTGGTCTGGGTCGCTGTTGTAGTTCCTGAGCCAGGGCAGAGAGGGGAGCATATATAGAAGTTGTCTGGATACTGACCACTACTGTCCGTGATTCCGGTGTGGGTGGCTATAGAGCCAATGTTCAGACCGTTCTGCCCAGGGTTAACCGTAACGGTCTCACCTACGGATTGGTTTTCGACCTTTATGTCCATGCTGTTCTGGTCGATTACAGCTCGGTTGACCTGCCTATACCAGCCAGCTTGACCTGCAGGACAGCTGTTAGCAGCATTGTATGTCGTCTGCACAACTCGAAGGGCAGTTGGTACTTGCACGGCAACAGGCCCGCTGCCGCCAGTTGAACATGATTGACTGTACGCTCGACCCGCAATTGTACTATTGCCTCCGGATACTCCCAATAAATTGACGTTTTGAGACACACTAGAGCCGGATACCGACGCGACACTGGGAGTGCCAGAGTTCCAAGAGTAACTGAAGCTTCCCCCGGTACCCGTTTGCTGCCCCGAGCAGAATTGCGGCTGCCCGGAGGTACAGGTAATCGGAACGATGCTCCCAAAGTCGCCGGTGAGATCGTCGGCAAGGTCTTCAAGGAGTTGGTCAAAATTGTTGCCGCACAGCAATCCTGAGTATCCACAGCTGAAGTTGCGGGCCATCCCTCTCGCTTTATCCGATTGGAGGAGCCGGCCGGTACCGTTGTTAGGGTCCACGACCATCCAATTTACCTCGCCCCTTTCTGCGGTGCGCGGCAACGCGTTGCCCTGTCCGTCGGTCACCTGATCATCGATCAATTCGCGGAAACTGATTTCCTTGGTCTGCATGGGAGCCAAGTCATAAGTCTTTTGCCATCCAACGCCTCCCGTAAAAATCGAGAGATCGAAATGTTGAGTCTTGGCGCTGTGATTGAAAAGAAGAAGCGTCGACTCAGTACTGTTTTCGATTGACCAGGGGTGCATGCCGGAATTGCTGGCGTCGTGTTCGTCCTTTGCCTGCAATTCGACTTCGTGTAAGACAGAGTCGCTGGCGGAGATAACCTTTGCTGCGAATTGTCCTGGTGCAGCATCACCTGTGATCACGAAAGAGTTCTCAAGCTCCGGGTCGCCCGCACTTCCACTGAGGACGAACTCCCGGCTACTTCTAGGCTCCAAAGATGCCGACACGACTTCGTGAACTTCCGGGTTTCCGCCGGAAGTGTAGGCGTAGGTCACATTGACTTTTAGAGATTTGGTAGAAAAGTTCGCGATATTGATGTGCGGTGTGTAGATACCGTCTGGCAATAGAGAGGATGGCCCAGCAGGAACTCCGACGAAGATGATTTTCGACGACGTAGCTGACGTAGGATCAGAGAAAAGGATGTTGCTCAAAAAGCGGTCCGCGCCCTTCTTGTGCGGAACGAGGCCAAACGCGGCAAAAGAGCCCGGGGCTGCATCTGAAGTGAGTCTCATACCCAGAGGCTCGTGAACGGACCGTTCAAGATGCTGCATGGTGACATCAATGTCGTCCACGGGACTGTTTTGAGAAGAACATCCTTCAGTGATGAGAGTTTCGTTTGGGGCGAGATCAATCTGCGACGTGCCCAGCACTCCGTGCTCGCCGAAACAGCTTATCTTAACGTGCTGAGCGACAGTTGAGTAGCTCGAAATTGAGATGTACGGTGATCCATCCCCTCTATCGGAAACTCCCTGCAAAGTTTGCGAGCCGGTTGTGCTGAGCACAGACGGTTCCTCGTCGATATAGTTTGGATCCCCGGGACCTTGGTATGTCATGGACAGCACTCCCGCGATCGATGGCCCCATAAGCGCCGAACTCTGTTTAATCAGGATGCTGCCGCCAGTGACGGACGAGTTCTTCGTTTCCAGCAGCTCTCCTATAGGAACCTGCTGCTGGCTATGCGGGGTGAAATTCACCCGGCGAGTGACAATCGAGCTGCCATCCAACCCGCGTACCGTCACATCTGCGTACGTCGTCGCCGTTGAATTGTTGACCAGAGTGAGAAGACTCGAAAAGTGATTGCCATCTAAGAATAGGGGCATTACGAGCGGCATGGGCACAATTGGTGGCGCGGGAGGGACGGGGTCTATCGGAGTCGCGGGATGGTAGGTGATGGTGCCCTGGCCCTGGCTTGACGTTTGCTGGCCATAGGACCGCAATGCGACTGCCGCAAGACAGAGTAATAATGAAACGCGTTTGATATTCATGCCGAGCCCCTCTTTATTTAGCGATGCAGAGTTGAAGGTTGGGAAGGCCGGAGGGGGATTCCGCGAAGTTCAGTGCAATAAGACTGGTACTTCCCGATCAGCTATTGAACTTCGCAGGGCGGCGTCGTATTTGTTGAACGCGTCCATCCTACGTAAACCAGCAATGTGTCTTGTTACGCAACACCTCGCTCTGACGACTTAAGCGTCAGCCGACACTGATATTCACGGGCTCCTAGAACCAGCGCTTCCTCTTGCTTATTGCGCTTCGATCCGTGAGATAACCGAGCGCGCGATTACTGTCTGTGTCGCTCTGGATGTACTTCTGCTATCAAGTCGTACGCGGCGACAAACGATGCGCCAGTGAGAGGCATGAAACTTCTGCGCTACTGTCGAAGGTCCCGCCAAAAGCCCTGCGCGTCGCTTCGCGTACAATTGAGCGCATTTCAAAAGTGGCTGCTAGCAATAACAATCCCTTCACAAAAGCAGGCATAAGATGCCGGATCAACTAGAGCGTGTTTCATAAACACCTACGCAGTGTGATCGAGAGGCAAGCGAGATAGAAGAAGGCTCTATAGGTCAGGAGAAGATGCTCATGCCGAACGAGCAGTCTGCGGAACTGGCCCAGCCAAGCGTTGGTGCGTTCGATAATCCAGCGTCGCTTGTAGCGCCTGAGTTTTCTTCCGTCCTCGTGCTTTCTCTTCTTGTTGTTCTCCCGGTACGGAACGATGAGGTCGATGCCTCGCTTCTTGAGCCGTTCGCGCAGCGGGTCGGAGTCGTAGGCGCGGTCGGCGATCACCCGTTTCGGCTTCATTCGCGGCCGGCCTTTGGGGCGAGGGACTTTGACTTCGGCGAGCGTGGCTTCCGCAAGCGTAACTTCTCCCGGAGAGGCACTTTCAAGCCGAACTCCCAGCGGAAGACCGCCACCGTCGACCAGTACCATCCACTTCGTTCCCTTGCCACGCTTGGTTTTACCGACGGCGGAGCCCCTTTTTTCGCTGGAGCGAAGCTGCCGTCCAAGAACGTCTCTTCCCACTTCAGGAGACCTTCGCCATCCAGTGCGCCCAGCAGCGCACGCCATGCGTCGAGCCATACATCCTGCTCTTCCCACTGCTTCAAGCGCCGCCAGCAGGTCGCCGGAGACGGATACTTGTCGGGCAAAAAACGCCATGCCGCTCCGGTCTGCAACACCCACAGGATGCCCTCCAGGCAGGCCCGGTTCGATGCCCACGGACGGCCTCGTTTGTCCTTGCGCCGCTTCGGTTCAGGCAGCAGCGGAGCGATCAACTCCCACTGCGCATCGGTTAACAACTCAAATCGCTTCTTGCTCATGCAAGAAGAAAATCAACCAACCCGCCTCTCGCGAAAGTCTCCAGCTTGAGGCCGAATCTATTTATGAAACACGCTCTAATAATTTGTCAAGATAATAAATGGACAATGATTTAGATATCGCCACATTTATAAGGTCCTGTATTAGCGCTTTGTCCATAAGATTAAGTTTACGATTTGCATTCGACCCCTTAATACGGCGTCAAGTCGGCATCCTCCGGTGAGCCATCCCTTGGTGGAGAATCGTGGAATGTACATGATCTGCAATTGTGTAGAACGATATCCGCAAGAAAATCCCTTTCTAATTCTTTGTAGATTATTTGCGCCGAAGAATTGATTTCCGACCCTTTGGTGAGACCAGCAGAATCGGATAGTGTCGCGCACGCCTTGCCCGTGGAATGCCGGCAGCGAAAGACCAACGAATTCAGTGATGGCGTGCAAACTGGAGACCGCATGCGGCATTGCGCATTTACATTCGTTCTCTTCCTGCTCGCAACGCTCGGTAGTCATCGCGCCGCTGCTGTCACACCTGAGCACCTCGACCTTGGACTTACCTCAAGGGTGCCACCGTCGCTTTCACCCACGCACGCGAAGGCTGGTCCATCGATATCCAACGCCCGGGATCGTTTCGGCTCTCGCAAGCTGAGGCGGCACGCGTGGAGATCTCCGAAGGCTCCGGCGGAGACGTGCACGAGCTACGTTGCGATGTAGGTGCCTCGGGATCCTCCTCTCCGTCTTCAGGCTCTTCATCCCCTTTGGTCCAGCGCCCCGTCGAAGTATTAATGTGGAAGCCGAACAGGGCTCCCTCTCGGCGCCGACGAAGGCCTTTATTTACCCGGCTGATTGTCGTACCAGACGCATAGTCAAGAAATAGCGCTGGATGGCCATCCGATTCCGCAACGGCAGAATGCACATCCAACGCTCCATCGCGTGAGGGCCATGAAAATACTGTCTGTATTTCGAATCCCTGCCGCTGTCGATCCTCGTCATTGGAGGTGATGCGCAAGGCGGGCTGCGTCTCAACGTTGTCGATGCGGAGGATATCCCGTATCGGATGAGTCCCCGCCATGCTGGCCGTGCATGCTATGCATCTTTCCACCTCTGATGTGTGTGCAGCGCCGCACTGATCGCAACAAAGAGCGTTTCGGTTGGGAGCCTTCCTGCGTCTTCTACTTGCCTACCGGGTGGTAATTTCGCTTTCGTGACCCTATAGGCCCGCCCCTCGTGATAGATGAGGCTTCTCGGCCCAAATTCTGCAATCGCTAGGAAACGCGCTCTTTGAAGGTACGTGGCCTTGCTGGAACCTCCTCCACCTGCTGGTACGTAGGCATATAGAGGCAGCCGCGGGAAGTTGTAGCCCGGCAGGAACCCCTCAGTTGCCAAGTATCTGTATGTGTAGAAATCGGAACCCGTCGATGATGTGCCGCGCTCAAGGAGGGCAATTTGCTCGTTCGCCTGCAGCTGTTCCGAACGCACTTCGCGCCGCTCCTGGGCGGATAGCCCACGCATTTCTGAGCGTCGGTTGGCATCTCTAAGCTGACCTTGAGCACTTTCATAGAGTTGCCGCCAACGAGAAAACGCATCGTTGAATCGATCGGCCGCGCTCTCGCTTACGGCGGCCGCAAGCACTCCTCTACCTGTGATGAATCCACGGAATCAATTGAACGTCGCATTCTGTGAGATCCTCATATTTTTTGTGTTGAGAAGGATCGAGTTTTCTTGGCGGTGGGAGTAACGTCTCGATAGACGGGGCTTTTCCTTGTTCAACTACGCCGATGCGAACTGACGCTCCGAACTTGTGAGGAACTGCCTCTCCGTGCAATCGGATGATTGTTGCATCTAAGGCGATATCTTCTTGAAAGTTGCGCGGCAATTGGGGAAGCTTTTCCTTTGCAGCAACCTGTCCTTCTTTGCGAAAAGCAGAGAGGTGCGGAGAGCGAGGGGCGATGTCATTAAGGGATTCATCAAAGAAGTTCTTCATGCCATTCATGCAATATGTCGAGAAAGATGCAGGGTCAGTATGGATCGGAGGAACGCACTTTCTCCTGGGCTGTGGAAAGTTCTTGTTGGTTGCATCTTGAAGTATCCAGACTTGGCACACCTCGGCATCTGGCCCATCATATCCCGCTACCGTAAAGCTCATCAGTGAACCGGAGGTCGCTATGTCCTTATTTTTCCAATAGTCAGGACTACGGCTAAATGCGGAATTAAATCCCTTGACTGCTTCAAGGCCCAGCTTGTCTGCATAGCTTTTGACATCGAGCACGTCTGAATTGGCCAGATCAAGTTGCTGAATGAAGTTCTCATAGGTCCAGACGATATTCTTTCCAGTTGAGGCCGGGCCAGTCAGTGGGCTAATTCCCGCAACGCCACAGAGAAAGAACTTATTACAGATCACCACCTTATTTGGATTTTCTGCATCATGGTCGCCGAACTGATCGTGCATCAACTGATGTGTGTCAGTCAGCATAAAAATTGCCCCACGTTCGATAGACACAAGGACAATAGTGCCGTGTCCGTAGGAGATGCGGCTGCTGTTTGAAATGTCGAGTAACAGCACGCTGGCAAAGATTGCCACCAAAGGGGTCTTCATCTTTCTGCCTCCAGGTGCATGGTGGTGTGAGGTAGTATGCACCACTCCGCCGCTCTGGAACAAAACCTCTTCGAAAAGGCCACGCATCTATTCGCCTTTTATTCGCTACACCGATCTCGCCATGTTCCACGGACCCATCACCGCCAAATACCCTTTCACAATCAACTGCAAGGGCTGCCAAGAGAACATCCCGGCGCCGATCTTTACCGTACATGATACGTGGATCGTCGCGGAGTATCCGCTCTGCAAAGAGAAGCGCCGATACCTGCCCTGTGAAATCTTTCAGGGCAGGCTATCGCACCGGCTAGAGAAGAGGCCGACTACTCCAGCAGGATGGCGGTGACGCATTGGAGAAATGAAGAGAGCCAATGCCCGCGACGAAGAAGAACGCAGCAAAGAGGTGCCGTACACTTCAGCCGTCGTCATCGTTGCCTCGATCATTGCTGCGGTACGTTTGGCACGCGAAGAAAATATATCGACGCCAACGCCGCGTGTCGTGAGCACTGTGTACGACAGCGTGAGCCTCGCTCGGACGATATTGAGAAAGGTGATCGGACATGGGATTGACTCACGAGTTTGAAGATCAGGGCGAAGACATCGAACAGGACGAACGTGGGCACCGCTACGATGCCCGCTGGAACGGTGAGCCGTTTGATATTGGAGCCTCTGATGAGTAGCAGGCAGGATGGCGTGAGGCCGACAAGCAAATCGCGAAGCATGGCATCCCGCCACCGCATCCGTTATAACCGTACACCCGCCAGCAAGTTCGATGAACACAACGTTAGGAGTTTCAACAGTTCGCGGGTGTGTGCGCGCCCAATTCGGCAACCGGACAATTTAAGCCCGGTCGGTTATTTGAGACTTGATAATCATTCATCGTGACTGGCAATTGCAAGAGCGGCTATCCACAACCCTAATCGACGGCGTAGCAAGTGAATTCATCAGACTTGCAAACGCAACGCCACAGGTTGAATCGATTGGCATTGAACGCTTCGGGCCGTGATACTTTGCCCCAAAAGCGAACAGGTAAATCATGGCCCTGGGTATTAGAAGTGTCGCCGGGGCAATACAGAGAGACTACTTCGGGAATATTGTTCTCTCCCGGCAACTGAGCCGAATGACATTCTCGACTCTCACCTTGCAGCCAATCGGGAGTCATAAAAACAGATACGGTTCGAGTGTGCGGCATCCATCCATCTCCGTCGAGGTCCCCATAACCTCCGTACAAAGTCGCAAAAAACGATCACGAGAGCAAAACATATCTTAGCCACTAACCGCAGGACTTTCAGCCCTTCGCTCATGATGAATAAAGATCTCAGCGCGAGAAATCAAAGACAACAAAAAAAAGCAGGCGTTCGATCTCGTTTGAGCTAATTATGCGGTGTCTAGAGCGTGTTTCATAAACACCTACGCAGTGTGATCCATAGACACGCGAGATAGAAGAAGGCTCTATAGGTGGAGAGGAGGAACTCATGGCGAACAAGCAGCCTGCGGAACTGGCCCAGCCAAGCGTTGGTGCGTTCGATAATCCAGCGTCGTTTGTAACGTCGCAGTTTCCGACCGTCCTCATAGCGTCTCACCTTATTGTTCTTGCGGTAGGGCGCGATCAACTCGATGCCACGGCGCTTCCATCGCTCTCGCAGCGGGTCGGAGTCGTAGCCGCGATCCGCGATCACCCGTTTCGGCTTCCGTCGCGGCCTGCCTTTTGGTCTGGGGACGCAGACTTCGGCGAGCGTGGCGTCCGCAAGCGTAACTTCTCCCGGAGAGGCACTTTCCAGCCGAACTCCCAGCGGAATACCTTGACCGTCTCCCAGTACCATCCACTTCGTACCCTTGCCGCGCTTGGTTTTACCGACTGCCGCGCCCCCTTTTTCGCCGGAGCGAAGCTGCCGTCCAGAAAGGCCTCATCCCATTTCAGCAGGCCCTGCGTCCAGAGCGCCCAGCAACCTTCGCCAACCGTTGAGCCAAACGTCCTCCTCTTCCCACTGCCTCAGCCGTCGCCAACAGGTGGAGGGCGAGGGATACTCGTCAGGCAAGAATCGCCACGCCGCCCCGGTTTGCAGCACCCACAAAATGCCTTCAAAACACGCTCGGTTGGACGCCCAGGGACGGCCCCGGTTGTCCCGCCTGCGCCGGGGCTCGGGAAACAACGGCGCGATCAACTCCCACTGCTCATCGGTCAACAGCTTCTGCCGCTTCTTCATGACAGAAGCTCAACAGGGCAGCAGCCTTAATCGTAAGTACCTGATCTGAGGCCGAACCTATTTATGAAACACGCTCTAGCAGGCGATCTCCGATAGCACCTACTAATAACTGCATGCGTAACACCTGCAATGTTCAGCCCGGTTCTATACACAAATTTGGGCGGGTGTGCAATATTGCTCAGATTGAGACTCTGCGACCCGATATCTTCTTTTCCTAAGTAGGTGGCTGAGCGACGATGTCGACGATAACCCCGGGCCCATTTGGGAGAGGCGCTAGCCACCTCCCAAGCGTCAGCCTCGCCACCTACCTACTCGAATCACTCTGAGCGAGGTCACTATGCTCGTCCGAGATCTGGTCATCCATCCTGATTTCGTCCATCGCGTGAACGACAACGGCTCAGTTGATTCGATCTGTCTCTATTGTTTTGCCACTGTCGCGTCGTTCGCAAAGGAAATCGGTCTCGAAGAGAGAGAAAGCGCGCACGGATGCGTGCAGCGATTCCAGCGAACCAACGCAACCGCCTTTGGACGAGAAAGCGGCAGTCCGGCCATCTTCCGCAGACGCAGTCGCACTTCATGAGTCATCAGAGGCTTTAAACGAACGGTAATCCGGCGAGATGAGGATATTCAGCCGATAATTTCATGGCGCGAGGCCGACATGGCAAAAGTTATCTCGCTTTTGGTGAGCGCACCGGCAATTTCTCCTGAGTGACAGGATGAACAAGCATTTCCTCCGGACTCGGACCTGCTTAGCCCTGATCCTTCGGTGATCCAATGTGATCAGACATTCATCTTTAATGCTGCGATGATCTCCTTAGTGAAGCTAGGCGATCGCTACAAGGACCGGTCTGGCTTTCTCCTGCAAGTGAGGTTACAAAATGGAAACCATCTTGATTATCCTAGTAGTGTTGTTTTTACTCGGCGGCGGCGGCTGGGGATACTCTCGTTGGCGCCGTTAGATCGCACGACACGAAGTGAGCATCTGCGATGACGCGCGATCACTCCGCGACATCATGGGGAGGTCCGCTTATCAAGAAAAGGGCCAGCGACCTGCTTTTAGGTATTCGCAACTAAGCCATTCCATCAAAAGTTTGCCTCCTCAGGGCTCACGAATCGGGTATGCAATGCCAGCCATCACCATCTTGCAAGAAGCTCAGAAACTCCATAACGTGAGTGATCGGCTTGACTCTTTGGCGGATGAATATCCCGACGTCACAGAAGCGCTCATCACTATTTCGGGAAACGTTCGGCAAACCGCAACCTTGCTGGAAGTTCTGGTTGTGACCAAAATGGGTCACCTCCCGGAACCTGGGTCAGCTAATGCTTGATAGGTCCTACCGCTGATTGGGCCTGGTAGACCTTGAGTGACTTCGCGAAGTGCTTCCGACGGGAGGCTTTTCTGCATTGTTATTTCCGGGCAATTGATCGTGCAGAACCACGTTTAGGAGTGCCTTGTGCACCCGGATGCGCCCGTTATATTCAATCAGGCCAAGTTTGCGAGACCGATTCATGAAGAAACTCACTCGGGATCGGGTAGTTCCGATCATCTCCGCGAAGGTCTCTTGCGTGATCGGCGGAATCAGCGGTTCCGGCTCGCCCGGCATGCCAAACTCCGCCATTAAAAGAAGAATCCGTGCCAGGCGCTTCTCACTTGAGTTGAATAGCTGATCGATGAGATCGGCCTGCGTTCGCATACCCGGATGAGTAGAAACTTCACGAACAAGTCCGAGAACGCATGCTCCTGGTGCATGACACGCATCATCTCTTCCCGCTCGATCTTGAGCGCCGTACAAGCTGTAATGGCCGTGGCAGTGGCCATACGTTGCCCACCCACGGTTGCGAGAGACTCCTCTCCAACGAACTCTCCCGTAGCAAGAAGTGTGATGGTGGCTTCTTTCCCATTCTTCGAAACGACGGTGAGTTTCGCGCGGCCTTTCTGCAGATAGAAAATAGAATTGGCGAGATGCCCCTGCGAAAAGAAGGTCTCTTTGGGGGCCAATTGAACAATCTTTCGGCCCAGTCCGGCGCTGGCCACCAGGAAGCTGCTACGTCCTGTCTCGCTGCAGGAGAAGTCAGCGACGTGAGCTATGGTGACCAGACACTTATCTCTATCCTCGAAATAATAAATATGGAGAAGAATTACGATTGTGGGCTCCACATGGTTCTGAACTAAGTCGGCCATCTGGCGGATGTGCTCTTGGCTCCGGGCGATCCTACTCGCGATCGCGGAAGGAATTCGACCATGAAGATCAATCGACTGGCGCTCACTGTGCTCGCGTTCACACTTGCAACCTCTTGCCTTGTCATGGCACAGGCATACGGCCCGTCGCAAGAATCACAAACCGCACTGAATGGACTGCCGTCGGGCGGGAGGGACACAGCACCGCAAGCATTCCAGGACATTCAACGCCAGGGATATCAGGATGGCATAGAAGGCGCTCGTAAGGACTACCACAATCGCCGGAAGCCGAACGTGAAGAACCGCAATGAGTTTCGTCACCCCTCCGTGTCTCGAAGCGCACGGAATGACTATCGCGCAGGCTTCAGCCTCGGTTACGATACGGCCATGTCCCAACTCGTGGGCGGTTCCCGCTGATAGGATGACGCGCGGCCCGAGGCCCACCTGCACCGTAGCCGTTTCGAAATCCTTGTTGAGGACTATAAGGTAGCAGGGCTCGATCTGCCCCCAATTACAACGTATCGCCCGGCACGTTTCAGCCTGTCATCGTCTGGGACGAAATGGCCGAAATGCGAATGCTGCACATGACGTCCTGGCGGTTCCTGCCAAATCTTGCGGCGACCTAATACGTTTAGGTACGCCACAATCACGCCTCTGCACAGAGCCTCACGGAACGCGCTTGAGCTCGGGATTTTGACCATTGTCGAGATGAAGGACAAGCACCTGCACTGGGCCGGTCTCTGGCCTGAAGCTGCACTCGTCAGTAGAGATGGCGGAATAGAAATTGTTCGGGCTTTCGGCAAAATACTCCTGCTTCTCCTCGTCGTTCTCGCGGATAAAAAGATGGCCATGCTCGACGGTGACGGTGAGGATCGCTTCTGGGGCGAGCGCATATTTACCAGCGAGCCGATTGAGCTGATCGGCTGTGAGCGTGACGCGCTTATGTTCCTTCAGCTTGGGCAAGGGAGAGAGCTTGTCGTAGGCGGTATAACCGTCCCAGTCGAAGGGGAAACCGGTTTCGCCCAGAAGTGCTTCGACCAATGGCCTGAAGATGCCTTCGCCGTTCGAGCTGTTCGTCATCACTAGTATCCCGTCGCCGTTTGTGAAGCAGAGCGCAAGGTTACGCCAGCCCTCGTCGTGCCCCTCTTTGAAAAACGCTGGGCCGTAAGGTGACTTGTAGAGGGCCCAGCCGACACCGTAGCTGAGTTCGATGGAATCGTAAACAGTTGTTGTCTCGGTATTGAGAGAAGGAAACTGGTGCGCGGAGTGAATCCGAATTTGCGGGCTCAGCATCTGCTCTCGCGTAGCCGGACCTAGAACGTCGCCGCGCATCAATGCGCTTAGAAATGTTGCGTAGTCACGCGGCGTGGTCTGCATAGAACCAGCAGCGTTGGGACTGTTGCGGCGCTCGGGACCCAGGGAGCGGCCATACTCGTCGTAGCCGTTGGCGAAATCAGATTCAAAGCGCGGCTGCCAGATCATGCTGGACCGCGACATTCTGAGCGGAGCATAGAGTTCTTCTTGCATCAGTTGCGTAGCTGATTTTCCGGTCGCTTTTTCGACGACCAATTGCGCAAGGTTGATACCCTCTCCGGAGTAGCCGTAGTGGGTGCCCGGATCATAGTGAATTTGCAGCTTATGATCGTCTTCGAAGACGCGGAAGTTGGCGAAGCCGGTGGTGTGATCGAGCAGGATACGCAGTGTAAGTCTGGCAGTGCGCTGATCGCCTTTGAGGTCGGCGTATTGGGCGAAGTCTCCCAGAGGCTTGCCGAGGTATTGTTCGACCGGTTCGTCGAGATCGAGTACACCCCGCTGGACCAACCGCATGACGACGGTCGCGAAGGCCGACTTGGTAAGCGAGGCAGCGGTCATCACAGAGTCCGGTGTGAGTGGTAGGTTCTTCTCCACGTCGCGCAGGCCGTAAGCTTTGAGGTAGACAACGTTGCCATCATGGAAGAGCGCGACCCCCGCACCTGTGACATGTGCGGCCTGAATCAGCCGGTTGACGGTCGAATCGATCTGGGCAGATGTAATGTCGCGCCCGCCGAGACGAATGACCGCTGACTGCTGCGCTCCCGAGGTCGTTATGAACATCAGACAGAGCGCTAGGACACAGAAAGCTCGATTCAATGGAAATCCCCCAGAATGCTGTAACGTCAAAGCTACGCATAAGTTCTATCTGTACACAATATCTTCTGATGGGATGGCGCTCGACTGAAGATTCCCAACGTCTACCCGAGGTATGGAGGCTCCTTCACCCGAGAACGATGATCTCCTTCGTGTGAAGCGTGTGCCTTTCGCGCGACGAGAACCTTGCTCTGAACACAGTGTATTCTTGCGGCAGGAGGATTCCATGGGAACGACTGCAATACTTGCCGCTATCGACGAAGAGATCGAGCGGCTGCAACAAGTGAAGCAATTGCTCGGTGGCAGCTCGGTTAAAAACGTAGCCCTTGCAGGAGCTGCTAAGGTCGTCACGGCGACGAAGCGGGTGCTCAGCCCTGAAGCTCGGAAGCGGATCGCCGACGCACAGCGCAAGCGGTGGGCCGCACAGAAGAAAGCCGCGAAGTAAACACTTCCCCCTTCATAGCGAACCAGATACGCAGGAGGCCCTCCCCGGTACTCCTGCCGCCGCCCACAGTCGCTAAAGACATCAGCAGTCCGAAGTCTGGCGTTGCGCACAGATATGCGCTCGCATGACTTTCATTGATGTGGTCGAGACGGACGATATTGACCAACCGGACATTCGTGAGTGTGAGACAGCGATCCTAGATCGCATGCATCAAAATGACGACAGGTGGCGGAACGAGCCATTTTCAGAAGATACACTGGGGACTTGGAAGATGGGGTGGCGAGAGGCCGACCATGAGCTGAGCGGGGATGAAGATGCGGAGTTTCGAGGAGTGATTAGTAAACAGAAGACAACTTATCCCTACCGAAATTGTGCTCGAGTCACGTCGCGATACTAAGTGATCCCAATTGTCGTGGATATGTGCGGGCTGCAGGGCAATAGCCTATCCAATCTTGTTCTACGTTTCATCGAACGCCGTGTCGTGGTAAAGGATCTCCCACAGGGGCATACCTCCTCCCGCTGTACAGAGCCTGAATCGCTCGGGACGTTCCATCGGCCTTTGTACCAACGGAATTTCGGTGACCGATATGCTGTCGGGCATAAGACGCTGCAGGCCATGCGCGCAGATATCTTCGGCAAAGCAAAGAATTCTGTCCGTAATGAACCTTGAGAAATCGGAGACAGTCCGTCCCGCGATCTCTGGCTCAAGCGCAGCAACGCGTCCTTGTTCAATCCGGTACTGAACCTGCGGCACAGACCAGAAGTTGTGCTCCATCTCGTTACGCACTGTATTGAGCATGTCAGACCATAGTCTTGCTTTCCGGCAATAGGCGGCAAGATTGGGATCAGTTCCATCCAACGAAGCCACACCGTTGAGAAAGGTCGAGTCCTTCTTGAAGAAAAACCCGATGTCAATACTAAGTGCTTTTGCGGCCTCCTTCATTCCGGTAATCATGACGCGGTTGGAAGAGTTGAGAAATGACTCCACTAGCCGCCGAAGCTCTCTATCAATTGGTTCATCCACATGGATGGTAGGCCCGTCGATTCGAACTCCCACTCCTTGTCCGATCTTGGATCGGTGATCGGCAAGAAGCTCTATAATTTCGCGTGCAAGGTCCCTCATGGTAACGCTCGACATGAGCACGAGTTCGTAGGGCCTCTCAAAGGACTCGATATCTGCGTCAGTTTCCAAAGCCGACTTGCGAAGGTCAAGGATGTTGTGAAACAACCGCGCCATGAACGGGCTTGATGTTCCTTCGTCAGCCATCTTCTTCACCGTCCAGCTTGGCTGTTCGCGCTTGATGATCACGTTGGATTGTCGAGTGATTTTCTCCAGCATCAGTTCAAATTGAGGCCTGCCAATCGGAAGAATGTTTGTGATCGTCCCGTCGGGCGTTTTCATTTGCTGGGGCGGTCGGTTCATTTTGCCGAGAAACAAGATGAACGGTGCCAGGGGAAGATCGCCGTACAAACGAATCGCCGCTCCGCCGAGCCAAGGAACGAACTGAATTCGCGAGAGCAACTCCCCTTTTTGGCTCTCGACACGATAAGGCATCAGTTGCAGTCCATATCCACGGTCCTGTCGCATCTCATCCGGTACGGGGACGAGATGATCCGTCGCGTCGAACATATATGCTCGAACGTTGACTGCGATGCGGGAGACGCCTTCCATCACCACTTGGCTGATTGGAAGTGACGTCTTCCTAGAAAAACATCCAAGATGCATGAACAGAAAGCTGCAAGTACGATTGAAAGTGTACAGTCCTGGAGCACTCACCATGACGTGGATGTACATGGCGAACTGCATTGCCCCCGTTTTGTTGGGCAGGATGAAATCCCCACCAATCTTGCCGCCCTCCAACTGAACAGCGTAGTTAATCATCCCACGGGAGAGCACGGAGACTGCATCCGCCCATGTCGTGGAGAAGACGTTGGCATTCAGAGTCGCAATAGCATCGACGAGTTGTTCGAGGGGTCGGTCGCAGTCAGATGCGATGATCATCCCGACTGGCACGTGATGCCATCCTTCCATCGAGTCGGTGTCATGTCCCGGAAGCGCCTTCACTTTGCCGATCAGCGCGTATGCTTCCGCTAAAGATTCGTCACTCAAACTTTGAGTGACGTAGAGAATCCCGGCCACAGTCTCAGGGGCCACATACAGGGTCGAATCCTCGGGTTTTGGCGATAAGGTGGTGTAAATGAGGAGCGCTCGTTCAATCAGGACACTGCCTTCTTCGCCTCTAACTCCTACGAACCCAATTCCGAAATCCGGTCTCAGTAGCGGCTCAAGGGCTAAGCAAAGTCGCAGAGCAAGATCGTCTCCGTCCTCTCGATTTTGTTCGAGAAGAGACCGCCCGAGTTCGTGAATGGTTTCCGCGAGCGAGACCGCCATATCTACTGTTAACTTGTATCCCATTCTATTCGTTTTGGACGGGTTAGACACGGTGGTCTCGATTGTTCCCGACAAACGCGCTCCTGCTCACCAACCGGCGCATCCCACTCTGGTAACCATTGCCCGCACTCTCGTGTGTTCCCGACGTAAGGTGAAACATGGGCCGACCAGTGGTAAGGTCTATTTCAGAAACAACCCCTTATACCGCACTCTCCCCCATTCCTTTCCTTCATCTCCAGCCGCATAGAATCAGAACATGTGCGGACGTTACCAGCGCCGATCTGATAAGCAACGCATCGTCGAAGCCTTCGGCCTCGGTGAGGTAGACGGCCTGTACCTCGAACTCGCTCCCAATTACAACGTCGCACCGCAGACCATGCAGCCGGTAATTCTCTGGGACGAGCGTGAAGGTATGCGAACGCTCGCGATGATGTATTGGCGCTTCTTGCCGCCATTCTGCGACGATCCGAAGACATTCAAGCTGAGCACGACTAATGCGGCAGCCTCAAACCTGATGAAGAGCAAGATGTGGAAAGAATCGTTTCTCAAGCGACGCTGCCTGATCCCGGTCGATTCGTTCATCGAATGGCAGGTTGAGGGCAAGCAACGCCTGCCCTGGCTCTACGCAATGGCCACTGACGAGCCGTTCGCGCTGGGTGGCGTTTGGTGTCATTGGCGTTCTCCGGATCACAAGATAAAACGCGACACATTCGCGATCATCACCGTTGAGCCGAATGTGATGGGCCTGGCGAAAACGGTACCAAAGGAAAGGTTAGTCTTTCGGCATAGCGAGGCCATGGAGATGGCTTGGAGGGAAGATGCCGAAGAAGAAGTTTTCTGTGGAGCAGATTGTTGGGGTGTTGAAGCAGGCCGAGGTTGGGGTACCGGTAGCAGAGTTAATCCGTAAGACCGGAATCACCGAGCAGACCTTTTATCGCTGGAAGTCGAAGTACGCAGGTCTGGAAGTGGATCAGGTCCGTCAGATCAAGCAGCTCAAGGAAGAGAACACGAAGCTGAAGCAACTGGTCGCCGAACTGACGCTGGACAAGACGATGTTGCAGGATGTTCTGCGAAAAAAGTTGTAAAGCCCTCGCGGCGCCGCCCGCTGGTCGAGCATTTGAAAACATGCTATCGAGTGAGCGAACGGCATGTGTGCAAGGTTCTGGAGATCGGACGAACAACGTACCGCTACGAAGGTCGCCAGGAGCAGTGGGTAGAGCTTCGCATGCGAATGCGGGAGATCGCGCAGACTCGAGTGCGCTACGGATACCGGAAGATCCGCGTGCTGTTGAACCGCGAGGGCTGGCAGGTTGGTAAAGACTTGGTGTACCGGCTGTACAAGGAAGAAGGACTGGGGCTGCGCAAACGGCCCACAGGGAGGAGGCGCGCTGTGGTGCATCGTCAGGAGCGGTTCCGTCCGACGGGGCCGAATCAGGTGTGGGCCATGGATTTCGTCGCCGATCAACTCAGCGATGGAAGGCGTTTCCGTTCGCTGACGGTAGTGGACATTTACACGCGGGAAAGCCTGGCGATCGAATGCGGGCAGAGCCTGCGGGGAGAAGACGTGGTGCGCGTACTCAATCGAGTAAAAGAACAGCGTGGACTTCCGCAACTGTTGTTCTGTGATAACGGGAGCGAGTTCACAGGGCAGATGATGGATCTATGGGCTTATCGCAATGGCGTGAAGATTGACTTCTCCCGGCCCGGCAAACCGACCGACAACGCCTTCTGCGAATCGTTCAACGGAACCTTCCGGGCAGAATGCCTGGATACGAACTGGTTCCAGTCCCTGGCCGAAGCTAAGCAGGTGATCGAGGCCTGGCGAGAAGAATACAATGTGAGTCGTCCTCACAGAGCTCTGGCCGACCGTACGCCGGCCGAGTTCGCCAGTCAGATCGCGCTTAAGCGCGATCTGACTGAAACAAAAACAGGCCAAAGACTAACCCTCTGAATGGCACTGTTTCTCCGGGCCCATCAAATTTTGGGGCTGCGTTTAATTCCTGATAAGGCGCCAGTAAGAGTGCTCGTGGTCGATGCGATCAATCGGCCCGATCCCAACTGACATCCTGACAATTGTTCACACCAAACGTTTGTATTGCTTTTCTCTAGCCGTCTGGAATGGTTGGCTACCGAGAAATGGGATGAGTTGTTCATGACCTTCGGTCACAACGACGGATGAAAATGGGGTTAGTCTGTTGTGGTCGTGCCTGCATGAGGTCGTGACCTGCAGTGGCGTTTGGAACCCGCTGATGAGTTTGACTCTGGATGCGTTCAGGAACAACGGACTGTAGCCTTCCTCACGGAAGAGCACGCGAGGGAGACTCTCGCATTCTGCATCCTTGCGAGCACGGCAGAGGAGGCGAGGATGGAAGTGCTCTAGGAGAGGTGTTGCGGTATCGACGTTCACAAGTCGTCGGTTGCGGCGTGCATTGTGCTCGATCGAGGGCAGAAGCCCCGGAGGCATCTTCGTCGCTTCGGTTGCACAACGCACGAATTGCGTGAGCTAGCTGAGTGGCTGAGGAGCTTTGACGTTCGACATGTTGCGATGGAGTCGACAGGCGTTTATTGGAAGCCCGTCTGGAACGTGTTGGAAGAACACTTCCATATGGTGCTTGCCAACGCCCATCACATCAAGGCGGTCCCAGGCCGTAAGACCGACATGATGGACTGTCAGTGGATCGCCGAGTTGCTGCGCCATGGTCTGCTGCGTGGCAGCTATGTTCCGTCTGCTGTGATCCGCGACCTGCGCGATCTGACGCGAACCCGGGCCACGCTCTCGCAGGAGCAGTCGGGTATCAGCAGCCGCATCCAGAAGCTGCTGGAGAGCGCCAACATCAAGCTTGCCAGCACTGTGACCCACACCATGGGCAAGAGCGGACAAGCGATACTGGACGCTATCGTCAACGGCGAGGACAGCCCGGAGCGATTGGCTGACCTGGCGCTGGGCAAGCTTCGCAGCAAAATTCCACAACTCCAATTGGCGCTGGACGGTCGCATTCGCGATCATCACCGATTCCTTCTGGATAGCCTGCTGCGCCAATATCGCTTCCTCGAAGCTGAGATCCAGGCGCTCGACACCCGGCTGGAGCAGCTCGGCGAGCAACACCAGGAAATTGCTGACGCGGTGGCCCGCTGGATCACGGTTCCAGGTGTCGAGCGGGTGACAGCCTGGACTCTGGTTGCCGAGATAGGGTCAGACATGACAGCCTTCCCCAGTGCGGCACACCTGGCAAGCTGGGCAGGGCTATGTCCCGGCAACCATGAGAGCGCAGGCAAACGGCTCAGTGGCAAGAGCCACAAGGGCAGTCCATGGTTGCGCCGCATGGCCTGTCAGTCCGCGTGGGCAGCGGTGAGAACGAAGAACTGTTACCTCTCCGCTCAGTTCAAGCGACTGGCCGCTCGACGAGGTAGCAAACGAGCCCTCCTCGCTGTGGCTCATAGCCTATTGGTCATCGGCTATCACCTTCAGAGCAAAGGCTGCGTGTATCAGGAACTCGGCGGCAACTACTTCGATCCACTTCACGCGGAAAAGCTCAAGCGACATCTGGTGAAACGGCTAGAGAGTCTCGGCGTCAGTGTCACGTTGCAAACACAGGCTCGATAGGTGGGCATTTTCGAGGGAGTATTGACTATTAGATTGGTGGTTCTTCCACGGACCTCATTTTGCTCTTTATGAGTGAGCACGTGCAGCCTGGGCTGCTACTTCTTAGACTTGCTGAGAAGAGGTAGGCTAACTGCGTTCCGGTATGTGATCTGGTCATTCAGGACGATGTTAAGCAGCGACTTATGAACGTGAATTCTACCGTTGTACTCGATAAGGCCGAGCTTGCGGAAGCGGTTCATAAAGAAGCTGATGCGGGACCGCGTGGTTCCAGTCATCTCGGCAAGGGTCTCCTGCGTGACTTTAGGAATTAGGGTCTCCGGTTCACCCGGCTTTCCAAACTCAGCCATTAACAAGAGAATTCGTGCCAAACGCTTCTCGCTGGAGTTGAAAAGCTGATCGACAAGATCGGCCTGGGTTCGCATACTCCGCGCCAGCAAACACTTCATAAACAGGTCAAAGAAAGAATGCTCCGCATGCATGACGCGAATCATCTCCCCCCTCTCAATTTTCATGGCCGTGCAGGCAGTAATCGCAGCAGCTGTCGCCATATGCAGTCCACTCACGCCTGCGAGCGATTCTTCTCCTATGAAATTGCCTACCGCAATGAGCGTGATTGTGGCTTCTTTACCGCTCTGTGACACGACCGTGAGCTTTGCGCGGCCCTTCTGGAGATAGAAGATGGAGTCAGCGGGATCGCCTTGCGAGAAGAAGGCCTGCTTTGCTTTTATTTGGACGATCTTTCGTCCCAAACCAGCCCTTGCAAGAAAGATGGCCGTGTCAAAAGTCGTCTCTGGCAACTCATTCATCGGAGCAAATCCTTTCCAAGGCGGCCTCGTTGTCTGATGGAAGCGCAGGCAGACAGTTAGCTTTGACCGATCTGAGGCAAGCAGATAAGGCATTTCTCAACGCTCAATCGGTATCCGCTTGGAAGCCGAACAGCATCATTTGGTTGCTGGAGGTGAAAACAAGCCACTCAACCCCATTCATAGTTTGAAGTGGCGAATTAGCGATATGTCTCACTCCAGAGTCTTGATCACATATTGTGAGCAAAACGATACAGTTTCGTACTCTCTATCGTTCCATGCTATTTAGCCGGGCAGAGTTATTGAAAAATAGATCGCCCGCTATGAAAAGGAGGCGGCTCATGTCACAGTACACGGGAGTAGTGAAGTGGTTTAATCAGTCGAAGGGTTATGGGTTGCTTCGCCGCAGTGGAGGCAATCAAGATTCCGTTCCGTTTAGCTTGATTCGGACTGATCTTCACGCCCCCTTGAGCGAAGGTGAGCCTGTGTCGTTTGATTTGGTTCAGAGGGGCGAGAAAATTCACGCTGAGAATGTCAAACGAAGCACTGAGAATCTAGAGGCCTATCGGAACCTCGGCGGCTTGTATTCATGAATACCTTCAGGCTGTAACATCTTTCTTGCATTATCTTGGAAGATCTCCATAGTGATTACGTATTGATTGAACATTTCACATATATATCTCAAAGCTTGTTGAGCGTCCGCACCACATCGTCTCCTTTCAAGCTCTGGCCGTCGGCGATCGCCACCGCCTCGCGCGTATAAACATCGACGATGCTCAACGAACGCTCAGCGCAATAGTGCTAGTACCGGCGTTAGTTCTTTAGATCAGTCGACGTTTTTCAGGAGGCCTCGTATGCTTCATCTTTCTGATTAGATGTTGGCTCCCGCAGACTAGTAGATAGTCGCCGCGAAACGATTACGCGCTCGGGCGAAAGGGCCTGTCGCGATAATCATAGGCTGTAATCCCAATCTTAGACTCCAGCGGCTCGCGTATGTGTGGCGAACACTGGTCAGTTTCGGTGCAGCACGAAAAGTGAAATATGTTGATACATGAGCGGCCCCCCAAATTCTGCTGCAAGTTGAGAGTTAGTTTCCGGCAAAATCTACTACCTGAAGAAGGGAGATTTGCCGTGAAGAGGAAACGGTTTTCCGTGGAACAGATCGTGGCGGTGCTGAAACAGGCGGAGGTGGGGGTACCGGTGGCGGAGCTGATCCGCCAGGTGGGGATCACTGAGCAAACCCTCTATCGTTGGAAGAAGCAGTACAAGGGGCTGGAAACGGATCAAGTGCGCCAGTGCATGCAATTGCAAGAAGAGAATGTACGGCTGAAGCGCCTGGTCGCAGAGCTGACGTTAGACAAGACGATGCTGCAGGACGTGCTGCCAAAAAAAGTGTGACGCCCTCGCGGCGCCGCCCGGTGGTGGAGTACTTACAGGAAACCTACCGGGTGAGCGAGCGGCGTGCTTGCCATGTGGCGCGTATACCGGTGTCGACCTTCCGCTATGAGAGCATGCAGGAACCGAGGACTGCTCTGCGCCTGCGCATCCGGGAGATTGCTCAGACAAGGGTTCGTTACGGATACCGGAAGATCCGGGTGCTGCTGAATCGAGAGGGATGGGAAGTGGGAAAAAAGCTGGTCTACCGGCTCTATCGAGAAGAAGGTTTGACGCTGCGACATACTCCGCGAAAGCGGCATCGGGCAGTGCAGCACCGGCGAGAACGTCTACGTCGAACAGGGCCCAACCAGGCGTGGAGCCTTGATTTCGTCGCCGACCAATTGGCCGACGGCCGGCGATTCCGGGCGTTGACGATTCTGGATGTGTTTACGCGAGAGAGCCTGGCCATCGAAGTTGGGCAAAAGCTGAAGGGCGAAGATGTGGTCGGTACTCTAAACCAGATCCGAGCGAAGCGGGGCGTGCCCAAGGTATTGTTCTGTGACAACGTACTAACACGGGAAGGAAAAGCTGAAGAGGAGAGACGATCCCCTAGCATCCCGCATGGGATGTGCTTGACGACGACTGTACCTCCAAGTAGCTTCCACGAGCAAGGGCTGAGCGTTCGACCATAGCGACACGAGATCTGCTGAGGTGCGCAGTCTCCACTGTACTTAAAATGAAATCTCAACCAAGTGGAAGGCCGGATCATTATCTACGAGGTCCTTACGGCCTCAACGGCGCAGGTGAAGCGGCTCTTCCACTTGGTGCCGCCGCTTCATAGAAGCAGCGGAAGTCGGTACCGGTCTTGATGATCCCATGGGCCACGCGCGCCATCTTGGCAGCCACGGCGACATACGCCATGCGCTTGCGATCGGCACTGGTAGGATCACGCCGGAGATATCGTTCGAACTTGTCTCGGAAGCTATTCTCACGCAGACGCTTACAGCCACGGTGGCGGCCATCCAAAAGGCACAGCGAAGGCGTGCGTTGCCGTACTTGGACAGCTTGGTTATTCCCCGAAACTGCCCGGACTGTTGGGTCGAGAGATCGAGGCCGCAGAACTTGAGGAACTGACGATGGTGATTGAAGCGGCGCAGGTCCCCGGCTTCAGCCAAGGATCGTGAGCGCCAGTATGGGACCGATGCCCGGCATCTGCTGGAAACGCCGGAAGTCAGCGTTGTCCTTGAGGTGAAATGCAGCTCGTTGCTCCAGTTCATCACGCAGTTGGCAGAGGCGGATCATCTCGCCGAGCACAACGCGGAACATGGCGACTGCTTCTGAGCCGGTCTCGACCGGGATCCCGATCGAGGACTGAGCTGTGCGGTAGATGTCTTCGAGCAGCCGCTGTTTATTTACCTTGCGTCCGACAACCGCCCACGCCTGTTGGACGAAGTCTTCCATCGAGAGGCGCGCAATCAGGGCGGGCATGGGGAAGAGTTGCAGAAAGGCGAGCAGCCACTCCGAACGGGAGGCATGATAGTAACGCTCGATCTCCGGAAAGTAGAGCGGCAAGTAGTGGGTCAAGAGACGATGCTGCGTCCGTGTCTTCTCCAGCGAGATCTGGGCATAGGTCAGCGACAGCTCTTGAGAGTCATGGATCTGGTTCGCAAGCGGGTCATGATAGTGCTGGGTCACGCCGGTCTTGAGCAGATGAAGCAGGACCTGGGCATCCTTCGGGTCGTTCTTGTCCCAGGAGTTATGCATGGCTTCGCGGGTTCGCGCCACAGCCAAGGAAGCAATCAACTCCAAATGAAAGCCTTCGCTCCTGAGGAAATGGGCGAGCGGTCGGTGGTAGTTCCCGGTGGCCTCGAAGACGATGCGCACTGGATGCTTCAGTCCATGAAGGAAGTCCGCAAACAGCCGGAACTCGGCGGCGGTGTTAGGCAGGATCAAGCGCTTACGGCTCTTCCAGCCCGGCGCTTCGATCAGGACATCATGGCGGAGCTTGGCGATATCAATGGCTACCAGAACGGCTGACGGTTGAGTAGGCTGAACAAGGGACATGGCTGGTTCTCTCCTGAAGTGAAAGTAGGCATACGTTCAGCTTAGGAGACCTGCGGCCAGCCATGGCCCAGGAAGTCGGATCTCGGTCGCTACGCTTCCTCGACCCGACTTCCTGCCTTCCTCAAACTCTTCCTTCCAAGTGCTTCGTGTGGTGCTATTGGTCGGAGTTTACCAGTCAGATCATGGATCTCTGGGCATACCACAACCACGTGAAGATCGATTTTTCCCGTCCGGGCAAACCGACTGACAACGCTTTTGTCGAGTCCTTCAATGGCACATTTCGCTGCGAGTGTTTGGATGTCCACTGGTTTCAAACCCTAACTGAGGCCAAGCAGCTTATCGAATGCTGGAGGCGCGAATACAATGAGAGCCGTCCTCACCGATCTCTAGGAGAACGTACACCATACGAGTTCGCCGGACAGATCGCGGCTAGCCGCGATCTGTCTGGCCTAACAACGGCTGGAAACTAACTACCGAGCTGTAACAGAATTTGGGGACCGATCAGGCTGCGGCTGGCTGAGTATTATTTGTATGCGGAAAATGGGTAAGCGTCCCGCGAGTCTTTCAATTACCCACAATTTGAGTGCCCAGGACGAAGCCGAGCTGGATGTCTGTGAGGCGTTTAAGTCCCCTCCACATGACGGTGTTTCCTGGTGGAGGGTCTTTGGCTCGAGCCAGAGTAGCCTCCGAGCCGGGCGAGCTTGGTGAGATAAAGGGCGAGTGTGCTGTTGGGTGACGCCGAACGTGGTCGATCGGGTACCAGTTGGTCCAACAGATAGAGTTCCGTTGGGGTCAGCGCAATCTCAGGGGAGGCTTCCGGCATGGAGCGGTTGACCATCGTCATCCAAAAGACTCGCCAACTGAGGATGCAGAAGATCGCGATCAGACTGACGATTCGTTCGGCCGTTCTCAGCCGAACCTCTTCGGCTCTGAAGCCCGATTTCAGGATCTTGTGGAAGGTCTCGATCTTCCAGCGCATGGCGTACCAGTTCAGCTTTTCGATTGCTTCCTTGCGAGACCGGATCGGAAGGTCTGTCACCAGCTTCCAGTCGATCCTGTCCCTTCCTTTCGGGGCGTCGCGTTCGGTGGCATGAAGCACTGTCAGCATCAGCGCGAGGATACTGCCTTTGTTTGGCGATGGGAGGAAGGACGCGGATGCGCCGATAGCGGAGTTCAAGAACGGCTTCGCTGATATCGCCTTTCTTGTCGCGCACTTCGATGCGATGCAGTCCGCGGACTTTTACCTCGCGCATCTCGTCGGCGACGGTGTGGTCGCCCTCGCCCGCCAGCCGGTCGACACATGTTCTCAAGAGAAAATGAGTACCGGCATCCTGGGCGATGGCGAACAGTTCATAGATGTCGCTCTCACGATCACCGATATGGACGAGCCGCTCCGGCGGGCAAGCAGCGCCGTAGACTGCTTCACGTTTTCAAGCCAGCGATAGCTCTCTTTCTGCTCGATGGGAACGCGGGTTGGATTGATCCTGCGTTTCAGGGCATTGGCTCCATGAAACTTTTCGCGGGTCCAGAACTTGATGGCGGCCAGCCCGAGAGGAAGACCTTGCTGCGTGACGACCAGGCTGGAGTGCATGAGAACTCCGCGATCGTGTGATAGCGAGGCCGGCTGTCATATCGGGTCTGCTGCTTACTCGACCATACCGATGGCTTGGTTCTCCTCGCGGCGGTAGATGAACTCCGTTGTGTCATGCAGGACCAGCAACTGACCAGCCGCAGTGCCTGTAATTCGCTCTCGCGTGCAGAAGAAATGCCCTGCCAGAATCTTCTCTTCATTGATACGATCGTTCGATAGGAACCGATACGCCGCCTTCGTCGCAGCCCAATCCTGACAGGCAAACGGAATGCTTCCACCAATCTGCTCAGAAAGCTGCCCGAGCAAAGTGCGGAATCTCTTGCCGTGCCGAAGATCCTGAAATTGGCAGCCCGCAATTTCGCGCTCTAGCCAACTGATGATCCCTTCATCCCGAGACTCCATGCAAGCAGTCCAGCAGAACCGCATGCAGATTAATAGTGACACTCTTGAGGCTGAACCTACCCTGATACACGCGCCGAGTTGTGGGTAATTGAAAGACTCGCCAAACGCTTACATTCATAGTAGGGGTGATGAGATCACCGTCACACAAAAAAAATTCTTCTATCGTCGTCGCATTTAAGGAGGATTTGCTATGAAGCCACGATTCCTGTGCTTAGCAATCGTGGCTGCCACCCTGAGTGTTGCCGGGCTTGCCCAGCAAACGGCACCAGCTACGCTCGTGACACCGTTCGCAAATCAAGGCTAACTACCACCTCCACCGGTGGGACAATCCAACGCTACTCAGCCTGGTTCGGAAACGGAACGATTTCCCGACGGGCCTATCAACAGCACTTCCCCGTGAACCACAAGCATTGGTCCTCAAAATCCTCCACGCAAGGGTTTATAGGATTTTCGACGGTCCTCCCCGATCAGGGATTGATCGTTACTGTGCCCTGCTCAAGTTCAAAATTGTAGTTAGAGGCAGACAGAGTTCCTTGAACAAGACCTATCCCATATGTCCCGGGCGACGAGCCTTGCCTGGCCGGGGTGGAGATAAGCGCTGATCCGGTGACCGCTGTTGCCGCCGTGTCTCCGTTCACAAAGCCAGAGAGCGAATACGTTGGCGCTGGAACTGGCTGGTCAAAAGCAACACTGATGTTATTGGCCTTCACCAGGAGCGATGCCTTGGTGCCGATCAGAGTGAAACTAGCCGCTGTGGCCACTCCGCCTACCGTTGCCGATGCGGTAAAATTACCCGCAGCGGCGGGGAAGACCCGCACCGTGGCCTGGCCGTTGTTGTCTGTGGTTGCGGCCGTGCTCGAGAACCTCAGTCCCGCGCCACTGAAGCTGACCACTGCGCCCGGCACCGGGTGGCCATTGGAGTCTTTTACCACCGCAACCAGCGGCTCTGTGAATTCCAGGCCGTAGGGTGTGGACAGTCCAGAGCCGGAAACTGTAGCGATGCTGGCCGGTGAGTCGGAGATCGTCTCCTGCAGCGTGGCGCTACTCGGCCCATAGCTTCCTTGGGCGGGGAAAGCCGCCGCGATGGTGTGAACACCAAGGGTGAGGGTGTTGAATCCGAATTGGGCGTGACCTGTACTGTCGAGGCTGGCCTCATACGGTGTTCCACCATCAATGGTCAAGGTGACCTCTTCGTTAGTTACGGGGTTCACGCCCGATGCGACCACTTTCACTACGAAGTGAACAACCTCTCCAAGTTCCTGAGGATTGGCGGTCGCACCCACGGTTGTGGTTGTGGAGATGGTTCCCCCAGTAACCGTCACGGTCACAATACTGGATGTAGATGACGGATAAGTTGCGCTGCCTTTATAGGACGCGGTGACCGAATTAGGGCCGCTCTGCAGCAACGATCCGCTTACCGGTAGAGAGCAGGTTCCGCCGCTCAAGGTGCAGCTTCCCAGCAGTGTGCTGCCCGCGAAGAAGCTAACACTGCCACTGAGCGAAGGAGTTGCGCCAGTAGCTCCCGGCGGCGTGCCCGGCGTTACGGTCGCAGTGAGTGTCGTGGACTGCGTCGATGTGATGGAGGTTGGATTGGCGGCGAGCGAAGTGCTGGAGGAGTTTGCTTGATTCCAGCTCTTAATGAAGTTATTTACATCGAGCGAACCGAGGCCGGTAGCATTGTCGTAAGTGGGCCCGGATGGAAAGCCAACCGTGAGCGAACTGGCCCCTGTCGTCGAAAGCATACCGTAACCGGCTCCGGGGTTGACGTAGCAATCCAGGGTACCGGCTGCACAAGGCTCGTCGTTGTTGCCGGTCGTGACATCGTGGAAGATGCAGGCGGCTGCGGGCAGGCTGGTAGTTACGCCAGTGTTGGAGGTCTGGCCGTTGGAGTAGCAGGCGCTGGCGGTGGCACTAGCTGCGTACTGGGATTTGGCAAGGGCATAGATGCCGGGGTTGACGAACCCCTGGCGTTCTCCGGTTGCGGTTACCAGAAGGGCGATAATACCGGCAGTCTGCGGCGCGGTGAAGGACGTGCCACCCGCGCCCTCGAAGGTGGAAGGCGAAGTGCAAGCGGTAGCGGCTTCAGTGGAGTCGCATTGAATAATGTCGTGACCCCAGTACCCGTTTGCGGCGAAGAAAGAAATATCTGGAACGGCCCGCTTGGATGCATTGCTGCTGATGCCGGGCGTTCCGCTCTGGTATAGAGGGAGTGAGTAATGCGAACTGAAGCCTCCTCCGCCTCCAACGATCGCGCCATTAATGGGAGCGATGCTTGGCCCAAGTGCGCAATAGCCCGCACCGGTGTAGCTCCCGGAGCCGTTCTGGATGCTGTCGAGTGCGATGATCGAGTCGGCGCAGCTTGAATTCCAGGGAGTTTCGGGAATATAGCCGAGCGCGTCTCCGTACGTGGACGAGTTGGTAGAACTCCAGTAAGTGCTCTGGGGAAGGCCGCCCTGATCGGCATCGAATTTGTCCTGGAAGTCGGTACCGCCAGTAACGAGTGTGAGTGGGGTGCCTGCATAACTGTCCACATTGAGCCCGTGGGTTGCAGATCCGGTTGTGTTCTGGTCCGCATCGTCGGAACCGGCGTCCCCTGCCGCATCGATGAATGTCTGGCCCTGGGTTGCGGCCTGCATCGTCAAAGTGTCCTGGGTGGCGTAATCGGAGGAGGTGAGGTTGAGCTCACTGGTGCCGTAACTGCTGCTGATGACGTCCGAAATGTTGTTGTCGATGAGCGCGGCCAGGGCATCTCCAAAACCGTCTCCGGTAGGGCCAGAGGTGTCGCAGGACATGAAAATAAGATGCGCGGAGGGAGCCACAGCGTTCGCCCACTCTGCGTCAAGGGCGGCCTCGCCGACAGCGCCATTCACGCCTGGATCGCCGCATGTGACTGATCCAGCTCCGTGCATCACGGTCATGTTCAGGGTTCCGCCAACCCCGAAGAGGGTCCGAAACGTGACCACATCTCCGCCACTGGCAGCGCCAGTTGAGGCATTAACTGTGCCGAACTGCATGTCGGTTGGTTCAGGAATGGAGATGGTTGCTCCCGCGCCCAGATTTCCCCCGCCAATCAGAGGATTGACATCATAGATGGTGTAGAAGTCCTGAGGCGTCACGTCGAAGTTACCGGCACCATCGGTGTAGTTAGGCTTACCCCCCGCTTCAGAGATGGAGATGACATCGCGCCAGCGATGGGTTTCAGTGTCGTATCCGACTTGATGGCCATTGGTTCGTTTTGATTGCGGCGGGATACGGCTAAGGCCTTTAACACCCACAACGACCTTGGCAAGAGCAGCAGGTATCTGCGGATCTTGAGAGACGGCGAGGTATTTGCTGCCCTGAATGTTCCAGTAATGATACTGGGTATGAAAGGCGTTCCTAACTCCACCGGCAGTCGTCGTGAAATCGATCATGCTGGCGTTATTGAAAACGCGGTTCACCTTAAAGCCCTGAGATTGAAGCCACGTAGTGACCTGCTGTACATCCGATTGTGCGATACCAAATTGTTCGCCAAACTCTTGCGGCGTTAACCATTTGTGATACTCGGGCGTCCCACGCTGTTGTTGCCGGGCGATCAAGTTCGTAAGTGCGGCCTGCTGCTCGGGGGTTCGCTGCAGAACCAGCAAGAGGCGTATAGGCTGAGAGTCTTCAACTTCACCAAGGTCGCGTTCTGGAGTGAGGTCCTTTCGAACGTGGCCAGGCAAAGAGACCAGTTTTCCTTGATCAATCGCATCGGTGATTTGAGGACGTGCAGATCGCGAGCCATTCGGGGTCGACTGGGCGGAGGCAGGTACTTGACAGGCCATCCAGCTCATTGCGGAGATGAGGCAGGAAGACATGACAATGCGTGCCAGAGGAAGCAGGATTCTCTTCATGATATGTTCTCTTTCCTTGGGTTGAGACACGTGTGACTGCGGACAAAGAGAACGTTATCGATCGTTGGACCGTTCACGAGGAGATTCAAACTTAGGAATGTTGGTATCCGAGCCTGAACAGACTACCGAAGGAAAGCTGCGACAACCTGAATAGTGAGCGGCTCTGGGGTTGTCAAGGTTTATTCTGAACCTTGCAGCAGAATTGAAATTGCCGTAATGTCCGACGCCGTCATTGATAAGCTGGCCGTGCCGGAAACACACCGATCTGTGGCCAACGTAAGTTGCCCGGCGGGCGATGCTGTTAGGAATCGCTTTGTCCGGCGTCATCATGATTTGCCTTATAACATCCATGCATCGTTTATCCGTCTGTCGAGAGCGGAGTTGACTGCTCCTCGCGAGCTCCGATGCGACGACGCAAGACACAGCGCCAAGAGCGTATCTCTTGCTGCCATTGCACCTTCTCATTTGGCTGCCTCGAACGTACAACAATCGGAAACTGTTCCTCGATAAACCGCGAATTGCGCAGAAGGATTGGGTGCAAGGGACGGGACACCAGGCGCCTTCCGCATTGTCAGCATAGCTGCCTAAGGCATGATTTGACCAAGAGTCGTTCGCACTGTTGGTTTGGGTAGTCAACATATGTGTCATTGATTTCAAGCGAAGCCCCTCGCCGCAGTGTTTGCTATCGCTAAACACTTCCGATTCCTTTCTTGTATCAAGATATGCTTGATCAAGTCTGCCTTTCCATTCCAATGAGACTGCTCCCGGTCCCTGTACTAGACCTTGTAAGGCCAATGGCCGCGATTCTAAGTTAATGTTTTGGTGATTGACGATTGCCGGAGGGCTACCTGAACACTGGCAACGGGAAATCCAAGATGGTATTCGAGTGATCGCTTAACGCGTTCTTGAATCTCCTCGGCAAGACTCGGTAGTTGCCGGTTGGCCTCCACAGCGACGGTCTGTCTCACCTGGACACCGTGCTTTCCAGGCTCCGCGATGGTATGTACTTCCCGCACGCCATCGACCGTTTCAGCTTCATATTGGGCAAGCATCCCCACCTGATCGAGTGAGATTGCCACTTCGCCGAGGTTGCCTCGGCTCAAAACGAGCCGGGGTTTTCTCCTGAGAAGATGACGAAGCTCCAGCCAAAGGAACAATGCTGCCATGAGTGCAACGACCAACGTGACACAGAATGCTTCCGCCGAGTGCAGAATCAGGGATGCGTGCAGTTTGCGGGTAGCGGTATCAATGGAAGATTGCAGAATACCAGCTCCAGACACTACGCCGTTTCCATGCAACATATCGTGTACCATCGCTGCGAGAACGAAGACGGCGATGACAAGCATTGCAGAGAGGAGAAGAATGAAGATGGTTCGGTGCACCGCATGAAGTGCTTTCAAGATGTCACGCTCTCGTCATTGGAGTTGGTAGGCGGATGGCGCTTTATCCGGAAAAGCAATATCTGTTACCGCGATATTCACCTCCCGTGTCTGTAGGCCCGTCATTTCTTTTATTTGATTTGAGATGTTGGCTCGAACGGCTTGAGCAACTCGCGGGATACTCGCGCCAAACTTAATGATCATGGCCAAATTGACGATGGTCTCCTGCTGGCCTACCTGCACCCGCACTCCGTGATGAGAAGTGTCGCTCCCTGACATCTTGTTAGCCACCCCACTGATAGTGCCAACTAATCCCGTTCCCGTGAGCTCATGAACACCGTCGATTTCGCGCGCGGCTATGCCCGCTATCTTGGCCACAACCTGGTCGGAGATGGTAGTTGTTCCGTCTTTCCTGTTGGTTGGCTCCTGAAGGGTTGGCTGCAATTCTGATTTTGAGGATTGAGGTTCAGGTGCGGGCATAGTAGGAGTCTCCGTTTGTCGTGCTCAATCAAAGCCAAAGCTGATACTGCATCTTTATCTATCTCTAAGACAGGAGAACGATATTGATCGGTCACACTAAAAAATAAATATTCGCAATGTGACTTTCGGCATTGAAGACTCTCCCGGCGGGCTGATTTGCAAATACTCTGATTTTGAGCACCAGGCCAAACTTTTCTACAAAGCAAAAAACTGCGAGTACTACGCACAGCGACCCTTCGCCATCGCAATAACAATAGCTACACTGGAACGGAAGAGTTCCCCCGGAATGGGACAATCTCAGACTGAGTATGAAGAATGCCCATGCAGACAGGATTTTATTTTGGGGCATCTCCTGGGCGGCCTATGTAGCTTTTTATCTCTGTCGCAACAATCTCAGCGTCATTCTTCCTCTCTTCGCGCGCATATCGCGTGGATAGCTCCCGGGCGGGCCTCTCTACGGTCGAAACAGAAGACGAATTTCACAACTTCACTGGGAAATCCACGGTCGAGACACAACTTATGGTCAGCGCCGCGAAACTATATGGCGCAAAAATTCCCGACAGGCTTGTGCTGGAGAACAGTCCGGAAAAAAATCCCTATGGTATGAGCGTGCGTACGTCGATGTATATCGTTTCCCCCTGGAGCCGAGGCGGCTGGGTTAACTCGCAGGTCTTCGATCACACTTCGGTCATACGTTTATGGAGAAGCGGTTCGGCGTCATGGAGCCGAATATCACTCCCTGGCGCCGGGCGGTAAGCGGTGATCTCACTACAGCGTTCGACTTCAGGAACCCAAACACCTCGCAGCTGCCTACCATACCCGATGCCAGCAAAGCGCGCAGTATCGTCGCGGTTCAGAGCAAGCTACCGGTGCCCACTCCTCCTGCGGCGGATGAGCATCTCTTCCAAGAACTCGGGGTTCGGTCGTCACGGGCGCATCCCTACGATCTGAACGTTGCCCAGGGAAGCTCATTATCGTCAGCGGATCAGATGGCTCTTGAGTTTCACGTAAAAGGTGGTGTGGCTGCCGTCTTCTACGTCTACGACAAACTGCGCCTGGAAGAAGGACCGCGCATTTATACGGTCGAGTCGGGAAGGATGCTGGCGGATCAGTGGCCTGCGGGAGGAATAGTTCCAGCCGCTACGATCTTTGGGTCTATGGGCCGAACGGTTTCCTGCGTGTTTTCAAGGGAGACCTAACCGATCCCGCCGGCAGCGCAGATTTCTCCGCTGTTTTGCAAAATAGCGCAGATGGACGGGCTGTGTCGTTGGTCGCTGTCAACAAAGGGCAGGGCCCCCGCACAATGTTTCTCAAAGCCAATGCTTATCGCAAAGACAATGCGGTGCGGATAAAGATGGCGCCCGGCAAGCAGGTAAAGTATCTCTGGCCCATACGCGATAGCGGCAACTGGTACGACTTCACCGCGACCATCGAAGATGCCCCGTCCTTTGAACGCCGCTTCGCCGTACGTCTGGAAACCGGCAGGCACAGGATCAGTGACCCGGCAGCGGGTATGCGCTCAGAAACAGCATAACGATATGCGACTGCCGAGATCGCATTACTCGCCTTGGTGGTCCGGCTGATCGAGTTCGACCCAGGCTCCGCCGAGTGACAGGGCTTGCCTGCACTCGGCTACGGAAATGCACTTTAACGCTCATCAGCGCCTTGCGGAACGGCTGGATCCAAACCAAGGCATCAATAAGCCCAGACTCCATTGGTGGCCGCTTCGTTTATCACGACACTCCTTCTGTAGCCGCGCGTGAAGCCCCGCCTTGAGCACCGTGGCCAGAGTGGGATCGGCAGCTGGGCTGTCCTTCCCTATAAACCCGTCGTCGGCGTTGAGTTTTGCCAAAATGATAGTAGCGCCAACACTCGTGCTTGAGAGCAATTGGGGTCACGGAGCGCCAATGTGCGAGATAGATAAGCTTAGCCCGGCCGCACAAAAAAGAAAGCGGCAAGCAAAGGCCGCAAGACGAGCACCAGGAAATACGTCGATGGCTGTTCGGATCGATGTTGAAACGGCAACATCACAAACCCAGCTTGGTTAAGAGTGCCTCGCAGTTCATGTGAATAGCTCATCGCGTTCACGGCGTGGTGGAAGATCTGCGATTTTGAAGTTCTCCCTCGATATATTTGGCTATTCCCGGATCACTTTCATTTCGGAGATGGGCTTGCAAAACCTGATCACCTTTTGCTGAGTTCATATTGCCGAGGATGATTGCGGCTCGCCATCTTGTATTCACGGGAGATGTGTTTAGGATTGCTGCGACCGCGTCCACAGCCGGTTCGCCGATTTTCGCCAGCGCTTTTCCCGCAGGATCGTCATCTAGGCGATAAACGATTCCCATGCTGATCGGACCGATCTTCGTATCTCCTCTCTTGAGCAATTCTGTTAAAGCGTAGACCGTCCCGGAAATTTTAAGATTACCGGCCAATTGCATGGCGTTGATCCATACTTCCCCACGACGCTTCAAAATCACGGCCGGTAGGTCTTCTCCTAGATACCTCCTGACCTCTTTGTTAGTCTCCGCAGCACTCATCATGGCGGCGGCCGCTTGATCTGTGGTGTTTTCATCTAACACTTTTTCAAGAGTTCGTTGATATTCAGCTCCTCTTGTTTGGGCATCTATAACCTTTGCATTCCATGCAAAACAACTAACTAACACGATAGCAATTAGCTTGGTCATCTTTTCATCCTCAAAAGTTTGTCGACGCTGATCGGTCATGACATCGCTAAGGGGAATGGTGGGGATCTTATGATGGAAAGAATTCTACTCCTGTAGAGGTGCTGTCCGCTCATCCGAAGGGTGAGTTTTTGATCAAGACTATGCCGAGTACTACTACCATGGTGCGCAAGCTCGAATTGATGGTACGCCTTTAGATCCGGCATGGCCGAAGTGCTCGCAGGACGGACGGCAGGATATGGACGGCGAGATAGCGATGAACGGTTTCCCGCCAACGCACGTCCAACAATCGAATACGCGGTAAATAGATTTCGTAGGATTGCAATCTCTTCGAAGAAAAGTTTCGAGTGCGTTCACGTATCAGCGCTTCGAGATTCTCCATTTCTGCCGTGAAAGCAGTGAGCTCTTGAGCCGAAAGATCGATGTATTTCGCTAATAATTTTTTGTTAGTGTGACCGATCAATATCGCTCTCCTGTCTTAGAGATAGAAAAGATGCAGTAGCAACTCGCTAAGCTTCCTTTGGAGTTCATGAAGCTGATAGCCCGCGGAGGACGAGGTACTATCACATGGCCCGCGCTTCCAAGAAGATACCAAGCCGCCCTCCGCGCGAGGCCCGATTTCGCCATCTTGTGGATTCGATCGAGGACTATGCGATCTACATGCTGGACCGGCAGGGACATGTCGCAACCTGGAATCGAGGCGCCCAGAAGAACAAAGGCTATACAGCTGCGCAGATTCTGGGCCAGCATTTCAGGATGTTTTTCACGCCGGAGGAGAAAGCAGACGGAGTGCCGGAGGCGCGGCTCGCGGAGGCCGAGCAGAATGGCCGGTCGGTAGGAGAGGGATGGCGCGTCCGCAAGAATGGGGAAAGGTTCTGGGCTAGCTTCGTGATCACGGCGATGCGTGATCATCGAGGGGAGCTGGTTGGGTTTGCTAAGGTCACCCGGGATTTGAGCGAACGGAAGCGCTTTGAAGACGAGATGCGCGAGATGGAGCGCAATCTACGGCTCGAACGCGATCGTCTGACGGCAGCTGCGGAAACTAGTCTGGACGCACTTTGGATCTGCGAAGCGATTCGGGACGCGTCAGGCAAAATCGAAGACTTCGGTTATGCCTTTATGAACAGCAACGTGGAGAAGATCGTTGCGATACCGCGCGCCACCTTGATGCAGGGAACGATGAATACCATGCTGCCGCTGAATCGCAGCATGGGATTCTTTGATCGCTACTGCGAAGTCGTAGAAACCGGCCATCCAATGGTCTGTGAAGTACCGATCCACGACAAAGACGTCCATAGCTCGTGGATTCATGTGCAGGCAGTGAAGGTCGGCGACGGGGTGGCCGTCACGGTATCGGATATTACCGAACGCAAGGAGAAGGATCTGCGACTGGCGCGATCAGCGGAGTTTCTGCAATCGATCCTGGCCAGCTCGCCATTTGCGACGATTGTGACGGATCTCGAGGGAACGATTACTTCGGTGAATCCTGCAGCAGAGCGGATGTTGTGGTATCGGAAAGAGGAACTAATAGGCCTGGAGAGCCCGCTGATCTTACTGGATCAGCGGGGATTGATGGAGCGGGCACATGCGCTCACAGATGAACTGCATGTCAAGATCAAGCCGGGGCCGGAGGTGCTGACGGCCAAGCCAAAGCGCGGATTGATAGAGGAATCCGAGTGGCAAATGGTGCGGAGGGACGGTTCAAAATTCGATGCGCAGATCACGGTGAGCGCTCTTACGGGGCAGAACGGGGAATCGGTTGGATTTGTTTTAATCGCGCACGACATCTCCGAGCGAAAACGGCGCGAGGAGTATATCTCTCATCTGGCTCATCATGATTCGCTGACGGGTTTGCCGACGCGGATTCTGCTGCATGACCGGTTAAAGGTGGCACTCGCGCACGCTGATCGTTACGGCGGGAAGGTGACATTGCTGATGGTGGATCTGGACAATTTCAAGCGCGTCAACGATCTGATGGGCCATCACGTGGGGGATGAGTTGCTGAGCATGGTGGCTCAGCGGCTGAAGAAGTCGGTCCGGGCATCGGATACGGTTGCCAGAATGGGCGGGGATGAATTTGTGGTGCTGCTGGATAACAGCCAGTCAGCCGAAGATGTGGTGAAGATTGCGAACAAGATTGTGGATGATGTCTCCACGCCTTTTTCGGTGCGTGGCAATCTATGCTCTCCGACGGTCAGCGTGGGGATCTGCACATATCCGGATCATGGTCAAACGGCGGAATTGTTACTACGCAATGCGGACATTGCGATGTACGATGCAAAGGCTGCGGGCCGCAACGGGCACAAGGTCTTCGATCAGGCGCTGGAGGCCGCCACCCGCCGTTCACGAGAGCTCGAGGCGAATCTCAGAAACGCGCTCGCATTCAATGAATTTGAACTCGTGTACCAGCCGCAGGTCGCGCTCAAGACCGGATTGGTATGTGGAATTGAGGCGCTGCTACGATGGCGGTCTAAAAAACTGGGAGAAGTGATGCCGAGTGACTTTATTCCTCTTGCCGAAGAGAGCGGTTTGATCGTACCCATTGGGGAGTGGGTTCTGCGGACGGCGTGCCGCGAAGGCTTTGAGTTACAACGGCAGCTGGAACGGCAGCTGACGATCGCGGTGAACGTCTCACCGCGCCAGTTTCAATCAAGCGTACTGCCGCAAGTAATTAAGCTCGCGCTGGACGAGTCGAATTTACCGCCATCGTCGCTGGAGCTTGAGGTCACAGAAAATATCCTGATCGGCGACTCGCAACCACAGCTGGCTACTCTTGAGCAAATCCGTTCGTTTGGCGTGAAGATCTCGATTGACGACTTTGGGACCGGTTTCTCGAGCATGTCGTATATTCTTCGTTTCCGCGTGGACCAGATTAAGATCGATCAGTCGTTTGTGAGGGAGATGACGAGTGTGCCTGAGAATCGTGCAGTAACGTTTGCCGTGATTGCGATGGCAAAGAGTCTAAAGATTCCTGTCATCGCGGAGGGCGTTGAGACGGAGCGGCACCGCGATCTCCTTTTCGCAAAAGGATGCCAGGCAGCGCAGGGATACTTTTATGCCAAGCCTGTTCCTTTCCGGGAACTGTCCGCGATGATTGAGGAAATTGAGCGTCTGGGCGTTTCACGCGGAGAGATCACTGAACTTTCTAAATCGAATCGAACGGCGCGCTCCCCGCGAGTGCAATAGTGCATTTGCGCAATTTCCGTGGTTTTTTGCACGGTGCAAGATGACATTTTCTTAAGCCCTTAAAGAGTATGGGCCATACGCTTCATAGTCGATCACTAAGTCGTGCGGGCAAAATACTACGTCGGATTGGCCCACAAATACTAGATCTCACCGATGCGATCGGTAAGCTTCCAAGATTAGTAAATCCTTCTGCAACACATAAACCACGAAAGCAGAGAAATACGACACTGAACAAGATAATTCTCGCCGACAATCAGGCAGTTTTTCGCACCGGAATGATAGAGGTGTTCGCGCATCACGATGACATACGCATTATCGCTCAATGCTCACGACGGGAGCGGCTATACGATCTAGTCGATAGGTTTCCAGGAACCCTGCTGCTGTTCGCATCTGAGTTGAAAGTAGATTTACAGGTGCTAACGCGCAAGTTGGACTTGGCGGGAAGCCGTGCGAGCGTCATCCTCGAAAATGACGAGCAACCTCACTCGTTCCAGTCATCTGCCATACATGGGATCATTTATCGCAGCGCGGCGGGAGCCACATTGATCGACTGTCTTCGACGCGTGGCGAATGGGGAACACTTCCAGCAAACTCCTGAAATCCGTTTCGAGACTCAAGAGAGGAATTCCGTGGCCGTGCATATACACAACAGACTCACTCCAAAAGAAATGAAAATCATTGCCCTGCTTATGCAGGGTTGCAAAAACAAGGAGATCAGCGTCCGTCTCGGCACAAAGGAGCAAGCCGTTAAGAATTATCTGGGCCGTATATTCGATAAAACTGGAGTTTCTGATCGTCTTGAGCTCGCCTTGTTCGCCCTTCAGCATAGAAACCTGTTAGCGGCTGCTTCTGGGGCGACCGATCTGGTCCCGCGGAGCAGTTGAATCTTGCGATTGGAAACTTCTGATCCAACTCAGCAAACATCAAGGGCAGAGAAATGATTCACTTGCCCGTGACCTGCCCTTGAAAAACTCGACCAGAGATAATTGAGGATCTTGAGTATCGCGGAAGACGATGCAAAGGAGATCCATCGATGAAGACGGGGCGGTTTACGGAGGAACAGATCATCGGCGTGCTGAAGCAGCATGAGGCAGGCCGCAAGGTTGCAGAGTTATCCAGAGAGATCGGCGTGAGCGAGGCAACGATCTACACCTGGAAGTCGAAGTACGGTGGCATGGAGGTCAACGAGGCGCAGCGACTGAAGAGCTTGGAGGAGGAGAACCGGCGGCTGAAGCAGCTGGTCGCCGATCTGAGTCTGGACAAGGAAGCACTGAAGGCGATCGTGAGAAAAAACGGCTGGAGCTTGCCGGCATGAGGAAGGAAGTGGTGTTCGCGATGGAGCATTTCGATCTAAGCGAGCGCCGGGCCTGCAAGCTGGTGGGATTGGACCGCAGCAGCTATCGCTACGAACCGGCGCCGGACCATAACGCGGAACTGCGCCAGGAGTTGGTGAGCCTGGCACGGCAAAAGCCCCGCTATGGATACCGGCGCCTGCATGCTCTTCTCGACAGGCGCGGCTTCGCGGCCAGTGCACAGCGCGTGTATCGGCTGTATCGAGCCGAAGGTCTAACGGTGCGGCGGCTGAGACGGAAGCGACTCTCTCGAGTGGCGGTGGCTTCTCACCTGGTGCGTTCCAACCAGGAGTGGGCGCTGGACTTTGCCTGCCACGCACTGGCCACAGGGCGAGCGATCCGCGTGCTGGCAGTAGTCGATGCCTACACCCGCGAGTGCCTCTCCTTAGAAGTAGACACGAGCCTGTCGAGCCGCCGCGTGACACGGTCGCTGGAGACAGTCGTGGAACAACGCGGCATGCCGGAATCGATTCGCTGCGACAATGGACCCGAACTGACCAGTCGGCACTTCCTCGGCTGGTGCGAGGAGAGAAAGATTCAACTGATACACATCCAGCCTGGGCGTCCAATGCAGAACGGTCATGTGGAGAGCTTCAACGGCCGGCTCAGAGATGAGTGCCTGAACGCAAACTGGTTTCGTAATCTATCGGATGCCAGACAGAAAATCGGCTGCTGGCACAAGGAATATAACTGCGAACGGCCCCACAGCAGCTTGGGTTACCGAACGCCTAACGAGTTCGCCGCAACTCTAAAATCCTCAGCTAAGAATGGTTGAGAAAATCGAGGCAGGTCACCCGATAGGCGCAGTGCATTTGTCATTCAACTGTCCGTGTTCAGAAGATCGGGTAAGAGCAAATCCGCCATCGGTTGTTTGCACCGATCCGATGGGTTGCCCGTTGCACCGGCAAGCAATCTTGAATTCGTTCATACTGCTCGGCAGCAATCTCCGATATGGCCAGTTTTCGCCAGGCCCATCAACATTTGGGATTAATCTTGGGTGTCTCACGTCTAAAGTTCAATCCAAATCAGCACATCAATACCATGGCCTTCGCAGCAGATCACCACACCTTGGGAGACACTGGAATTTCCGCAACAAACTACTCGGTGATCGGTGTCACGCAATAGAGCTGTCAGCTTCGATATCGCGAGACTTCGATATCGCGAGACGCCGAGTTCCGAGCTTCAGCGCAGATCTTGCCGTGATCACCTCAGCCACAGATTTACGAAGGGCTTCGGGAATTCACGAAGAGCCGTAACTTTGCAAAACCTCATCCCCTTTAAAACCAATGGAGTGTGATTGGTGCGTGAATTGCATCAAGTCACAACAGCTGAAATGTCGCGGTTGAACTACGAAGTAAAGACATCAGAGCTCGACTGGGCAGGAGCAGCGGGTAAATATCGCGGGCAATGAAAGAACCATGGCCAATGTCAAGACTGGGTACACAAGCTTGTGAATACAACGATTCTTGGGAAATCCGTCTCACCTTTGTCGACGAAAAGCTACACAGGTTTACCTTTATCGGGGGCGGAGAGTGGGCGACGGAGAACGAACAGATGTGCCACTGGTCAGCAATACCCGAGTTTCCCATACAGAAGTGTGGAAGCTTCATTGCCGCGCGCTTCGACAGAGATACTTCCACGGTTCTTTCCGTGAAGCAGGTCTCGGCACGGACCTGTGAGATACTTCTAGGCCAATCGATCGAGTCCCTTATCAGTGACGGTCGTGGATCGATTACCCACGCATTTGTTCCATCGAGACGCTCCGGATTGTTCTCAGCGAACGATAAAAAGCTTTCGACACCAAGCCTTGTATTAACTCATTTTCGAATGTTATACCATTCCGTCTGCAACTTGTTCGTTAGCTTGGAAAGCAACAACTATCAAGACGCAAAAGCGAACCCTATTCTGAACGTGATCCGTAGCCTTCCGCGAACGACTGGGTTAAGTCCATGGAATGTTCCGCGGGGAGACGAGAGCTCGCTTGCACCGCAGGCTGTCTGCTTCACGCTCTATTCCTTGGCTTTTCGGTGCTCACAGCCACCAACACGTTCTAGCAGTTGAGTATCTATGCGCAGACGGAACTGTGGGACGTCATTCTCGGAGACAACGTTCTGTTTACGAGAAGCTCGAGATTGTATAACCGACGCGGGATGCAGGTGCAAGTGTCACCGAGGTTGAAACGGGCTCGGTGATCGCCGCTTCCGTACGAGGCTATGCCGTTGTCTTCTGGCTCGCTGGCCCTACTTCAACCTATCGCGACAGTTCCGACACCTCCTCTGGCGTGTGTCGCTTTTCGCCATTCCAAGCTCATTTTCATTTCGTCAACGTCTATGATTTCAACCCGCACAAATCAAGCCCGGCAGACCAGGTCATCGTCGGATTCATTACGGGAGGGCACATGCGGGGCAAAGGATTCGATGTCCTAGCGGCATTATCGGTTCGCATACACGGAGCCATCATCGGAGGCTGCGTTACGCGTGCACTGGCTGTGACAAACGAAGGCCGATCACTACATGCCATCGTCGTTGCCGTCATCGGAGCCATATTCTGACTCCGCTGCGGCGTCTCCTCCATGGAGCTGGACTAAAAATGCATAGCAGTACACATCGAGTTTGTGTACTGCGCGGACGCGGTAGTTCTTGCACGAGAGTAACTTTGCATTGCTTCGCCAACAGTCATTCTGAGATAAAAGAAAGAGCTCACGTGCTAACTTGAGACAGTTCCGTCCCCCGAATTTCACAATGGAAGAGGAGCTTAAACCCGTTAAGGCCGTCCAAGCAGAAAGACGCATTGACTGTTACGAATTCCTGATGTGGTACCTGTCTTGGTCATCGGAAGAAGATTGCCCCTAAAATGCCATATGCCTTGTAGAGTGTCCCTCCTCGAGGCAGCGCCCCGCATGTCTTTATCTCTTCCTAGCCCAATATTGGCGGCCTCTATAACGATCGCGTTGATGCTGAAGCTGTTCATTGTCATCGGATAATCGGCTCGGGTTGAAGGTCACATGGTAGAGGGATGTACTAGGCACAATGCAAGTTTCTGGCAAATGCGATAATGCGGCAGCGGCGTTGATGATCGATGATCGCGAGTCCCGGCTATTCAAGCGGCTCGTTCGCATGAATAAGGTAAGGACCGTCCTTCTGCTCACGGCGATCACGATTCTAGGATCTGAGGCAATGACTGCGACGCTGATGCTCTCTTTTTCTGCGCCGAAGAGCTGGGTTATGATCGGTCTTGCAATCTCGACGGTGTGCCCCCTCACCGTCGCGCCGCCAGTAATCATATTCTTACTGCGAACGGTATATCGCCTCGAACGGTCACGGGAGCTGATTGCAGAACTCGCGATGACTGACACGTTAACGGGCAGCTACAATCGCAGATATTTCATGTTGCAGGCACAGTCAGAATTTGACAAGGCTCAACGCCACAATTTGCCTCTATCCATAATCATGCTTGATGCCGACCGTTTTAAATCTCTGAATGACACCTATGGGCATAATGTCGGCGATGAGGTGCTGCAGAAACTGAGCGCCGCATGCAGGAAGAACTTACGAGCGTCTGATGTATTCGCGCGCTATGGGGGGAGGAGTTCATCGTTTTACTGCCATTAACCGATGGCCCCGCGGCACATAATCTCGCGGAGAGGATTCGTTGCGAAGTCGCGGAAATGTGCATTTATTGTGGCGAGGTTCTCTTACCTGTGACGATAAGCCTGGGAGTTGCCGAGCGTCTACCGTCAATAGCATCGATCAATGAGATGCTCAAGGAAGCTGATCTTTGCCTCTACGAAGCGAAGAAGAACGGCCGAAACTGCGTGGCGAGAGGAAAGGTCAAGTCCGACCACGCATAAAAATGACTTCAGTACTTCACCATACGGAAGTAGTTTTCCTTGATCTGAGCGTGGGGGATCAGATGGGGTTCGGGCTTTCCGAAGAACCATCCCTGACCAAGATGACAGCCGATGTCCAGCGCCAACGCACACTGTTCCCTCGTTTCCAGCCCTTCAGCAACCAGCTTCATACCACGATCTCTTAATGGCCTCAGTACACTTTGGAGCACGCTGCGGAGAGCGAGATCTGATTCGACAGCGCGCATCAGACTGATATCGAGCTTGATCGTATTGGCGTTGAACCGCGTGAGCACCGCTAAATTGGAGTAGCCAGTGCCGAAATCATCGATGGCCAAAGAGATCCCGACGGCCTGTAGAAGATCCAGTTCGCCGTGCGGGTCTTCCATCATCGAGCGCTCTGTCAACTCCAGACAGATAGCCGCGGGTGGAACGCCGTAATGCGAAAGCGTGTGCAAAATCCGCTGTGCCAGTCCCGGCTTTTCCAGTGATCGCGCGCTAACATTCAGTGACATCCTATATCCATTGCTTCCCAAGTTCGGTGCGGTGCTGAGTACCTGGCAAGCAGTGTTCAGAACCCAATCGCCGATATCTTCAATCGCTTCGCTAGACTCAGCTAAAGGAATGAACTCGCTGGGAGAGATCGAGCCTAGTTCAGGATTGTTCCAGCGCAGCAGGGCTTCGTAGCATGCGAGGTTATGAGTCGCCAGGTCGACAATGGGCTGGTAGAGAAGGGTGAATTCGTTTCGCTCGATTGCACCACGGAGCAGATTCAGCAGCTTGAATCGGCGCTCGTTGCTCACCGCAATCTTTGCGTCGTAGCGAGCGATACCGCCCTTCCCGTGCGTCTGGGCTACTGATGCAGCCGACTCGGCCTCCTTCAACAACGACTCTAATAGCAGGTACTTCCCTCCATCTGCAATGCCGATATCGAAGGCCGGAGCGATTCCCTTGGCACGGAAGGATGGTATTTGCCGCATGGAGTGCGCGACTCGGCGCGCAATCCGATCGGTCGAATCGGTGTTGTGATCCGGCATTCGCGTCAGAAGCGCAAACTGGTCAACCTCGATGCGCGCAAGCGTTCCATCATTCTGCGTCGCAGCCTCGAGGGTGGTCGCACTGCTGGCCACCAGCTCATCTCTCACCGGATGGCCCCACAACTGTCCGATTTCCCGTAACTCCCGCAGGCGCACAAGAATCAGAGCCAGACCTGCGTCCGCCGTCGCCGCAAGACGCTTGTACTCTTCTTCGAGGCCGACGGCATTCAGCAGGCCCGTGGAGATGTCGTGCGTTGCCAGATGAAGGATACGGTCATTCGACGCTTCCAGCGCTCGCACCGCCAGGAAGGCGCGCAGCACAATCAATAGAAACATCGCCCCCAGAACCACGGCGGCGGCCAGCGGCGTGGGGCGGGGTCCACGCGCGGTCCATGCCATCAGCCGGTAGAGCGTCAGAAGGAAGGCCGAGATCATCAGGGCCAGACGCGGCGCGCCCCACGATCTGGGTGGCCTTCCTTCTGTCAAATCAACGTTACGCATAGATGGCAGCAGCGCAGCGATGCCGATCAGTCCGATAAAGCTCAGGCTGATAGGAATAAAGGTCCGCGTCCGGGTCATGGTGAACATTCCCAGTCGTGCCATCAGTGCCGACAGATCGGCCACCGCAACAATCGAAAACGCGGCAAGGAGAAGCGTCAGCGATCCGTTTCGCTCTTTCACGCCAGTAAATGCGAGGAGCAATATGAGCGCGACCAGAACAGTATCGATCAACGGAAATACCAAGCCTGCGAAAATAGCGTCCGTGGAAAGCCCTCCTCTTTCCGCGACAGGTATGCCCAGATAGCTAAAGAACACGAAGGTTGTGCCCAAACAGATAACGGCTACATCGATCCACAGGGTGCGATCGCGGGCTGCTGCTCGGCGGCGAACCAGGTAACCCGCTACCACGATATAGCTCAATGTGCCGACGGCGGAGTCTACCTGCCACCATGTCCAGTTGGTAATAAAGAAATTGCGTATCGGGGAAAAGAGGAACGACCAGAGAAAACGCGCCCCGAGAAGCCACCACACAAAACGATTCTGTGGACGGTAACGCAGCACGCCGCGCACAATACACGAGAGGGCAAGAACGCGCGCTGACATGCCCACAAACAACGTAACAAGGTCGAAGGTGTGCGGGCGGGTTGCTACCCAAAAGGCTATGATGCCAACCTGCAGGACGACGGCACATGCCATTTCCCACGCAAGCGAGGAGCCTGATGATTTTAAGTAAGTAATAGTTTTTACGGAACGTTCTGGTATGACGTTCATCCGCGCCTCGTCGATAGACCTGACTGAACTCTGACCCAGCTGCCGCTACAGTCGGGTGTCCTCACGAAGCCTGTTCTCTTCCGCGAGACCTTACCGTAAATGGCAATAGAATAACCCGGTTCCGTTGACTTTGATACCGCAAGATCAGCGAGTATGAAACTGAAGTGCGGGATGTGGGAGGATTTTGGTGATAAGATGAGTGCTCCTCAGAAAGGATATTAGCCCGCCCGGCTAAACGCGCACATATTTGCCCGAATTTCTATACGACGGCTCTGTGCTGGTCAACCGCCGCGAGGAGACATCGATGCTGTCAGACCGGCCACCTCGACGCGGTTGCGTCCAGCCCTTTTCGCTCGATAGAGCGCCTCGTCGGAAGCTCTCAAGAGATCGCTCAAATCGGGAGTGCTCGCCGCATCGCCGGCCGCCACACCAATACTGACGGTGACGTAGTCATAATGGCTGCTCGAGTTGGGAATTGCCAGCTGCACAACTACGGATCGTAACCGTTCGGCTACCGCCAGGGCTCCTGTGGTTGCCGTTCCGGGCAAGATCACGGCAAATTCTTCGCCGCCATAGCGGCCCACAAAATCGCCAGCGCGGGGCAGCATGCCGTGAATGGCATTAGCTATAACGACGAGACACTCGTCACCCTTCTGATGCCCATACGCGTCATTGAGGCCTTTGAAAAAATCGAGATCAATCATAAGGACAGCTAATGAACTGCCGGTCCGTGCGCTGGCACGCCATTCCCGACTCAGAGTCTGATCAAACATGCGACGATTGGGAATACCTGTGAGACCATCCCTCGAAGCCTGTACTTCGAGCTCCTGCTTAGCGGTCATGAGGCGTTCTTCGGTCTCAAGAAGCTTGCCATGAACGACGGCATTGCGCAGGCCGTAACCGATGATACCGATGAGAACGCCGGCGTTTCCTATATAGAAGTGCGAACCCGAAACGCCAATCCCAAGTAGAGTCAGCGCAAGACTCATAAACAGGGGGCTGCCGCCACGTACGAGATGCACAACTTTGCCTGACGGACGAAAGTTAATGACCCAGAGAGGCAGTGGATTCAAAGCAAGCAAAATAAAAACCAGTGGAGGGATGTCAAGGGCGAAATCCCATATCGTCGACGGGTAACGTGCAGCCAGCCGGTTGCGCATCGCCAACAGCGGACCAGTCACCGTTATATAGAAGCTAAAAACATAAGCGTAGCGCCTGTCTTCCAAACTGTCCGACGACAAGAATTGGATTGCTGCACAGGCCATCAGGAAGAGATCCTCAAAATCGATCAGCCTGTTAACAGAAAGTATGTTTGCCTGGGGTGAGGTTCTTTGCGTATGGGCGGGAAAAAGAAGCTGGAGCGTGAACAAACTTCCCATCGTCAGACCAATTGCGAGATCGATCCAACGGATGAACTGAGGATCTTTTCTGTTGAAGTTGTATGTGATGGCAAGAAGGATTGGGATACATGCGAGGGCAGCAAAGAGAGATGCCGGACCCGAAAGATAGTCGGGCTTGCTGACAAATACGGCCCTCCATGTATAAATCTGCGTCGTCGCGTTTCCCAGGATTGCTCCGCAGGCAAAAGACAACCACCGGAAGCGAGCCGGAAAAGCTGAAAGTCTCGCAAACCACCAGAGGCAGCATGCAATTCGCAGGAGCCCAAGCACGACAACCATAAAGGCGCCCACATAATTACGCTCGACTAATTCAGTGACCAGGAAGTGAGCCAGCAGATAAAGAAAGACAACAATCCACAGGTAGGGCAGAATCTTCGGATTTAACGCCGCATCTGATTCGTGCATCGGCATAGGAAAACCCTAATGTATCTGAATATTTCACTATTTTGGATCGCCATCATTATTAATCTTGTTCACAAAGGGTTGAGCGGGAAGATAACCGGATTCAATTTCCCATGGGTGATTGCGCGGCAGTCGAAGCCGCCGCTCCGAAGTGCGGAACGCACTCACTGTGTTTGCGTTTCTATAATCCGAACTAGGGTAGTGAAAGCGCAGACGTCTAGTCTTGAGGGCGTACCTTTCGATAGGCTGGTTTTGCTTGTACAGAAAAACACCAATTCGGTTCGCGTCGACTTCATCGATGAGCCAGAAGTGGGTTGTCATATTTTATGCCGTGCGGAAGCGGGTATCCTGAATCTGAACGTCTGCGATCAGATGGGGTTGAGGTTTTCCGAAAAACCATCCTTGACCAAGATGGCAGCCGATCTCCAGTGCCATGGTGCATTGTTCCCTGGTTTCCAGTCCTTCAGCAACCAGTTTCATGCCGCGATCTCTTAGAGGCCACAGCATACTTTGGAGCACGCTGCGGAGAGCGAGATCTGATTCGACAGCGCGCATCAGACTGATATCCAGCTTGATCGTATTGGCATTAAATTGAGTGAGCACGGCCAGATTCGAGTAGCCGGTGCCGAAATCGTCGATGGCCAAAGAGATCCCGACGGCCTGTAGAAGATCCAGTTCGCCGTGCGGGTCTTCCATCATCGAGCGCTCTGTCAACTCCAGACAGATAGCCGCGGGTGGAACGCCGTAATGCGAAAGCGTGTGCAAAATCCGCTGTGCCAGTCCCGGCTTTTCCAGTGATCGCGCGCTAACATTCAGTGACATCCTATATCCATTGCTTCCCAAGTTCGGTGCGGTGCTGAGTACCTGGCAAGCAGTGTTCAGAACCCAATCGCCGATATCTTCAATCGCTTCGCTAGACTCAGCTAAAGGAATGAACTCGCTGGGAGAGATCGAGCCTAGTTCAGGATTGTTCCAGCGCAGCAGGGCTTCGTAGCATGCGAGGTTATGAGTCGCCAGGTCGACAATGGGCTGGTAGAGAAGGGTGAATTCGTTTCGCTCGATTGCACCACGGAGCAGATTCAGCAGCTTGAATCGGCGCTCGTTGCTCACCGCAATCTTTGCGTCGTAGCGAGCGATACCGCCCTTCCCGTGCGTCTGGGCTACTGATGCAGCCGACTCGGCCTCCTTCAACAACGACTCTAATAGCAGGTACTTCCCTCCATCTGCAATGCCGATATCGAAGGCCGGAGCGATTCCCTTGGCACGGAAGGATGGTATTTGCCGCATGGAGTGCGCGACTCGGCGCGCAATCCGATCGGTCGAATCGGTGTTGTGATCCGGCATTCGCGTCAGAAGCGCAAACTGGTCAACCTCGATGCGCGCAAGCGTTCCATCATTCTGCGTCGCAGCCTCGAGGGTGGTCGCACTGCTGGCCACCAGCTCATCTCTCACCGGATGGCCCCACAACTGTCCGATTTCCCGTAACTCCCGCAGGCGCACAAGAATCAGAGCCAGACCTGCGTCCGCCGTCGCCGCAAGACGCTTGTACTCTTCTTCGAGGCCGACGGCATTCAGCAGGCCCGTGGAGATGTCGTGCGTTGCCAGATGAAGGACACGGTCATTCGACGCTTCCAGCGCTCGCACCGCCAGGAAGGCGCGCAGCACAATCAACAGAAACATGATTGAGAGCATGGTTCCGACAAATGTGGGCGACGGACGTGGTCCGCGCGCCGTCCATGTCATCATCCGGTACAGTGTCAAGAGGAAAGCCGAGACAATCAGGGCTACGCGAGATTTGCCCCAGGATCGGAGCGGGTTTCCTTCTGCCTGGTCGATGACTCGCATGGAAGGCAGCAGCGCGGCGATGCCGATCAGTCCGATGAAGCTCAGGCTGATCGGAATAAAGGTCCGCGTCCGGGTCATGGTGAACATTCCCAGTTCCGCCATGAGAATTGACAGATCGGCCGCAGCCACGATGGCGAATGCGGCAAGCAGAAGCGTCAGCGCCCCGTTGCGCTCTTTTACGCTGGTAAATGCGAGGAGCAATATGAGCGCGGCCAGAACAGTATCGATCAGCGGAAATACAATACCCGAGAAAATCGTGCCCGTGGAAAGCCCCCCGTTTTCCGCGGCCGGTATGCCCAGATAGCTGAGGAAAACAAACAGGAGGCCTACGCAGATAACGGCTACATCGATCCACAGGGTGCGATCGCGGGCTGCTGCTCGGCGGCGAACCAGGTAACCCGCCACCACGATATAGCTCAATGTGCCGACGGCAGAGTCTACCTGCCACCAAAACTGATCGCTGACCAGAAAATTACGTATGGGGGCGAAGACTAAGGACCAGAGAAAGCGCGCTCCCAGGAGCCACCACACAAAACGGTTCTGTGGACGGTAGCGCAGCACGCCGCGCACGATACACGCGAGGGCAAGAGCGCGCGCTGACATTGTCGCCAACGTGGAGAAGAAGTCGAATGGATGCTGAATCCTTGTGATCCAGAAGGAGATGATCGCTAACTGCAATATGGCAGCACTTAAGGCCTCCAATAAGAACTGGGGGCTGGGTCGCTTCGCGCGGACCAGAGTCTTGATTGCTCGTTCTGGTGCAATATTCACGTGCACCTCGCCGATAGAACTCATCGATGCCCGGCTAAATCGCCGTCCTACAGACAAAGAACCGACGTGGACAGCAACTTCGGGCCAACTATACCATACGCCGTTCCTGCAAGTTCAGGCGGCCGTTTCGTCAGTGTTTCTACGGAAATTGAACGTAGATAATAACGAAATCTACACCCATATGGATACAGTATCCGTTGGGCAGACATCGAAGCGAAGCAGCCGAACGGGAAAACAACAACCTTACCTCCCTACTTAACAGCCTTACTCCTTCTTACCAAAGCCGCAGCACGAGTCCTAAACTTAGACGGAGGTTGTTTTGCCGGTCGTTGAGCCCGTTCGGTAAATGGGTAAGGAAATAGTCGGCCTGGATGGGACGTACTGTCAGATAAGATTTCATGCGAATGTCCAGCCCTCCGCCGGCGAGCATGGCAAAGCTGTTCGCCGCTCCGGTCGTGCCGGATGTGACTGGGAAATAGGAATCGAAGCCATGCACTCCGCCGAAGAGTGACTGCGCGAACGGCGCATAGCGGCGACGAATGGGATAGGTAAAGCGCGGTCCGGCGGTAGCGGAAACCAGCGACAGTCCCTGGGGACCACCGTTGACGCTGGCCGAGTGTTCTCCGGTGAGATCGGCAACGGCGCTCAATCCGTGATCGATATAGAAGGCGACTTCAGCGGTGCCGCCATTCATATTGAAGCAGCCACACTGGCCCGGGCCTTGATTGGCGCGCAGATAACTATAGCCAAGAGAGATTTCGACCGGCGCGGCAACAGCTGTGGCTTTGTCTCCCTGATAGGTGTAGGGGTATCGCCACGGACTGGAAGTATTTTGAGCCGAAGCCGCAAGCAGTAAACACGAGCAGCTAAGAAAAAGAATCCATAGATTGCGCACGCAAATTCTCCTATTGCTCGATCGTCAGGCTGAGGTTAACAGTCTGCGTCGTGACGGTGGTTCCTGAAGTTGCAGTCGCTGCAACGGTCACCGTGGTTGTGCTTGCTGGAGTGACGTATGGCCCAAAGCCTCCGCCGCATCCCAATAGTCCAATTGCCAGAGCTCCGGCGAGCAGCAATAACAACTGGAGCTGCTGCCAGCGTTGTCGTGTCTTCGCGAGTTTCCGTTGCCGTCGTGCAGCTGAGAATACCGCCAGACTTCCTGGCCACCACAACGCTACTGCGGGAAAGATTGGGCTGGGTGTGACTTCGTTCCTCGCCTGCTGCACATCAGTCTGAAGCGAGAGCGCCACATTCACCGGCTGGTTGTTACCCGTTAACTGAACTGGATTCTGCGCGAATACGCAGGTGGCGTTGGCGGGCAGGTTCTGGCAGCTGAGCGCAACTGAGGCGGTATAGCCGCCGGTTGGCGTCAATGCCAAAGTGGTGTTGCCTGTCTGGCCTTGTTTGATGCTGACGGAATTCGGATCTGCGGTGATGGTGTAGCCAGCTGCAGGCGCTGCGTGAACTGTCACTGTGACTGCGGATGAAGTAGAGGCTAAATAATCTGTTGTACCGCCATAGCTGGCGGAGATCGTATCTACTCCTACGGGCAATGCATTGGGCGTCAACGTAGCGACGCCTGAAACCAACACCGCGGTGCCCAGCGAGACTCCTCCATAGCCGAATGTCACCGTTCCCGTTGGTGTGCCAGCCGTGGATGTCACGGTCGCTGTCAATGTGATACTGGCACCTGCCACTATCACCGTGGTTGCGGCCGTGAGCGTTGTTGCCGATGTTGCTGGAGTTACCTGGAAGCTTTCTGTTATCGGAGCAGCTGCACTGTAGTCGGCGTTACCAGGCTGCGTGGCCACTAACACAACGCCGCCCGCACCGGTGACTGTTACCGCACCACCAGTGATCGTTGCCGGTCCAGACTGCACAGCGATCGTTACCGGAAGTCCGCTGGTGGCTGTTGCCGTCACCGCGAAAGGCGCACTCCCATAGACCCGCGAGGCAATAGCCGGAAAGGATATGGTCTGTGAGGCAGCGGTCACAGCCAGCGTGAAGCCCTGCGAGGCGGTGGCTATCTGATAGTCTGCATCGCCCGCGTAGTTCACCTGCACACTGTGCGAGCCTATGACAAGCGTGCCCGGCAGCGTAAACTGCGCGACGCCGCTTGAAGACAGACCCACGCTCGGTTGCAATACACCGTCCACGCTATAAGTAATGTCACCTGTGGGGATGCCGTTGGCTCCGCTCAGACTCGCTGTCACCGTAACCGGAGTTCCATAGATAACTGAGGTCCCAGGCGCTTCTGTCAATGCGATGGCCGCCGCGAAACCAACGCCGGTGCCGCTTAGATCTACCTGCTGCACAGCTCCGGTGACGTTTAGGTTGTTGTCCGTGATGTTGACCGTTCCGGTCAACGCTCCATTCGCAACCGGCTCGAACTCTGCGCCGAGACTGCATGTATCTCCCCCGTCGAGAGATATGGTACCGCCGCAGTCTGTAGCTGCGCCGTTGAGGTTAAAGTTAGTTGTCGCAGCGAGCGCAGTGAGGACGAGCGGCTGATTGCCGATGTTGCGCAGCATCGCAGTCTGCTGGGTGCTGCTCTGGCCAACATCAGTCGTGGGAAAATTCAACGACTGCTGCGTCCGGTTCACACTAATCACGCGGTTGATGGAGATGCCGTCTTGGTCCACAATGTCGATGTTCCCAGCGCCATCCACAGTTACGTCTTCCGGGCCTTTCAGTGGTGAGCCGCCTGGACTGTCGACCCGCAGCACGCTGGCCGTGCCATCCGACGCAACTTCTACCACGCGAAGATTGCCGTAGTCCGCGATGTAGAGATTTCTGGCGCCATCTGTCGCCAAGCCGACCGGCGTGTTCAGCGCAAGGCCGCCCGGAGTGCCGACATTCAACACGCTTACTACGCCGCCAGCAGCCACCTCCACGATGCGGTTGTTTAGTGTGTCTGAGATATAGACATTTCCCGCATCGTCTACAGTCAAACCTGCCGGCGCTTTCAGGGCCATACCGCCGGGAGCCCCCACGTTCAATACGCCCGCCGTGCCGCTCGGCGTGAATTCCACCACGCGGTAATTCAAGAAGTCCACCATGTAAAGGTCCCCGGCGCCATCCACCGCAAGACCTACCGGAAAAGCCAGCGCCACGCCATTTGGGCTGCCCACATTCAATACGCTGGATACGCCTCCCGCAGTCACTTCCACGATGCGGCTATTGTCGTAGTCAGCGATATAGATGTTCCCGGAGCCGTCCACTGCCACGCCATCGGGTTCGTTCAGGGCAAGGCCACCCGGAGTGCCGACCGGTAGCACACTGACCACACCGCTCGCTGAAACCTTGACCACCCGGTTGTTTCGGGCATCCGCGATATAGATGTTCCCGGCACCATCTACCGCCGCAGCATAAGGCACATTCAAGGGTACGCCGCCGGGGCTGCCGACATTCAACACGCTCTGCATGCCCGGTTCAAATACACCGAGGGGGCCGTTTCCGATGCCGTGCACCAGCGTTCGCGCCAGGACGGCCCCGCTGACTGGATCGAGTACCTCTAACCCATCCGTGCGGAGGCCAGGAAACTTCGGATCTAGAGTCACCGGCACACTACAGGTCTCCGGGCTAGCGCCGCCGCTGCATGTAGCAGCACCCACCTGCACGTCGGTGCCGTAAGTCATCTCAAAATTGGGCGTGTAGCTGCTGCCGCTGTAACCACTCACCGTGTAGCTCATGGTGACGGAGCTGCCAAGCTGCCCCACAGCAGCTTGCCCCAGATCCTGCGAAGGCGACATCACTTCGACGACGCGGCTATTCCCGTTGTCCGTAATGTAAACATCTCCGGCGGAATCCACCGCCTCACCAACCGGATTATTCAAGGCCAGCCCGTCCGGATTGCCCACATTTAGTACGGTGGACACGCCTGCCGGAGTCAATTCCACCACGCGGTTGTAGTAGTCGACAACGTATAGATTCCCGGCGCCATCCATCGTCACGTACCCTGGGTCTGTCAGGGGAGAACCGCCCGGGCTGCCGGTGTTCAACACATTTACCGCACCTCCCGCCGCAACCTCCACCAAACGGTTGTTATGCATGTCCGAGATGTAGAGATCTCCCGCGAGGTCAACCGCCACGCCGAATGGAAAATTCAGCGGTGTACCCCCGGGACTGCCAACATTCACTACGCTGGCTACACCTCCCGCAGTCAATTCCACCACGCGATTGTTGTAGCTGTCCGCGATGTAGACGTTCCCGCCTCCGTCCACCGTCACCCCGAAGGGGCCATTCAGAGGAGAACCGCCAGGGCTGCTCAGCGTGAATTTCACCACGCGGTTGTTGTTGGTATCCACAATGTAGACGTTCCCCCCTCCATCCACCGCCACACCAGTGGGATAGTTCAGAGGAGAACCGCCAGGGCTGCTAACGTTCAGCACGCTCGCCGTGCCGCTTGGCGTGAATTTCACCACGCGGTTGGCGTAGGTGTCCGTAATATAGACGTTCCCGCTTCCATCCACCGCGACGCCGTAGGGATAGGTCAGGGGAGAACCGCCGGGGCTGCCAGTATTCAGCACGCTCACCGTATTGAACGTGGCCATCTGGGCTTGCACCCCGGGCACGACGCACGTTATTCCCGCAAGCAGAAAGAAAATAAACAGCAGAAAACAGTTGGGGCGAACGGAAGCGATGCCCAGGTCAGGGACAGAGCAACAAGCGCTGGTCCTGCCGCTCGCTGTGTTCACGGAAAATTCGCATCTCGACAAAGTAAACTTGGCCATCCATCTCCAAAAAACCGAATCATTGCACGCATCTGTTACAAATATGCAGAGATAGAGCCGCAGCTCAAAGAGAAACGGAAATTGGGGAATCTAACTTGGAAAAGATTACTACCAACCCAATCATCAATAACTAACTATTTTGGGTGATCATCTGCGATGCAAACTCGCCGAAGCAGATATCATGTATCGGTTTTTCTTCTAGCGGGCCGGCTATTTGTCGAGCAGGCTCACGCTGCAGCAACCGATGTCGCAGGCAAGGCAGATTCGACTCAGGCGTTTCTCAGAGGATAGGAATAGACGACCCTCAGGACCACTAAGGACTTCCGGCATCGAGATGCGAGTGTCAGGGGGCATGAGTGCTTTGAGATTTCCGCCGATTATGTTCGCCAGCTCTCCAATAACATCCCTCACGTCATTATCCAGAAAGTCTGGACCGGGAACCGACATTACGCGAGATGTGAGCTCGAAAGCTAATTTTTGACCGCATTCGATCAGAACTGAACCGTCAGCTCCATCATTATAGTGAAGCAAAGCTGAAATCAGCATCTCGTCATGCATGCTATGGCTGTCGCAAGAACCGAGATCGATTCCCGCCATCGCACTAAACGCGTCTTGTGCGATCCTCCGCTGTGCGACGCAACCATCTACCGTATATAACCCTTCGTGCATAGATTTATGCCTACAATGTGTAAACAGTGGTATTGCCAAAGACTTTGCGTTTGAAACCATCATGTATGTTAATCGTTGTCTCCGCGCAACCTAGCACGAGAGCCCCGGCTTCAGGATTCAGCATCGCCCGGATCTGCTCCAGTACTCGTTGCTTCGTTGCCGCGTCGAAATAGATCAATACGTTTCGGCAAAAGATTAAGTCGAAGCATCCCAAATACTTTAGGTCCTGCCGAAGATCTGCGTGCTCAAAATGGACCATATGGCGAACATCCTCCTTGAGCTGCCAGTCGATTCCACTGCGGTTAAAATACTTCAATAAGTAGGAAGTAGGCAGCCCTCTACCAACCTCAAACTGGAGATATTTAGCCTCTCGAGCCCGCTCCAGAACCTGGTATGAAATATCGGTGCCAATTAATTCAACGCTCGCACCACTCTCACCCATCTCCAGCAACATCATCGCGATACTGTATGCCTCCTGGCCCGAGGAAGAGGCAGCCGACCAGATTCTGACCCTACGTTTTGAGCGCACCCGATTAAACAATAACGGCAAGATGTGAGCCTTCAACGATTCAAACATTACCGAGTCCCGAAAGAACAGCGTCTCGTTCGTCGTGATCGCATCAATGACCAATCTAGATAACTCACCGGGCGCCCGGGTTGACAACAGCGTGCTCAATACATCGAGCGACTCAACTCGTTGTTCCCTCAGAATCGGCAGCAATCGTGATTCCAGCAAATAACGCTTATCGGCTTCAACGACGATGCCCGATTTCGAATAGATATATTGCTGCAGGAACGCGTAGTTCTTGTCAGACAACGTCTCTGGCTTGACAGTGCTTTTGGTATCAGATGCTTGCATCGGAGTCCTTACACATACAAACGTTTCAATATGTTGGGAACGATCTGGCCTAACGGCAGCACAGCGTCTGCAAGTTGCGCATCGGCGATAACCCCGGGCATTCCCCAAACCACGCTAGTAGCTTTATCTTGAACAAGTATCGATGCTCCTAGATCTTTCAGAATTCGCGTGCCAAGGAGACCATCCTGCCCCATCCCCGTGAGTACGGTCGCGATCACAGCACCGCCGTATACTTCTGCAACAGATCGGAAGAGAACGTCAACAGCAGGCCTGCAAGAATTCTCCTGTTCGTTCTGGTTGAGCGCAATCTGAATCCCGCCCACACTGCGAACTACCTCCATATGGAAATTTCCCGGAGCCAAAATGACTCTTCCTGGCTTAAGCACCATGCCGTCCTTGCCCTCGACCACATTGAGCTTGCTAAGTGCCGTGAGCCGCTCAGCAAGCAACTGAGTAAACAGTGGCGGCATGTGCTGTACTATTACGATCGGCAACGGGAACTCTGCCGGTATGGACGGTAGAATCTCCGCGAGGGCAGTAGGGCCTCCTGTCGATACGCCGATCGCCAGTATTTTAGGAGCGACCCTCGCAGCGCCGTTCCATCGTTTGGGTACTGGTCGTTTCACCGGCAACTCTCGAGCTGTCATAGGGGGGACAGGCTTAGATTTGAGGACCTGATATTGACGATCGAGATCGAATATTTGTTTGATCTTAGCGATCAAGTCCTCCTTCATTCGATCGAATCCACCTTCTGATATCTTTCCACCGTGTTGTTTCGTCACATAGTCATCCGCCCCTGCCAACAAGGCGTCGATAGTGACAGAGGCGCCGCGTTGTGTATAGCTACTACACATGATCACGCGGACGCGCGGAAAGCGTTGCTGCAGGATTTTGAGTGTCCCCAGGCCGTCGAGCTCGGGCATTTCGACATCGAGTGTCACTAGGTTCGGGTGCAGCTGCTCAATTTTTTCCAGTGCATCCAAACCATTACGCGCCGTACCTACGACCCGAATTGACGGGTGAGATTCAAGCATCTTTACTACCAACTGCCGTATAACGATGGAGTCGTCGACGACGAGCACCCGAACGGCTGCCTGTTGCGCCAAAGAAGTCTGTGAGGTTGCCGATGTCACTATGTCCTGAATGCCCATAACTTGTCCTAGTTGGCAATGATTCCGAGCATGCGCAACTTTTCAACGATCATCTCCGAAGTAAATGGCTTCATAATATATTCACTTGCTCCTGCACCAAGTGCCCTCTCCATGAACTCCACATGCGGTTCCGTGGTTATCATGATTACTGGGACAGATTGAAAGCGGGGAATCGCCCGCACGCGCCTTACCAGCTCCAAGCCATTTATCTCTGGCATATTGTGGTCTACGCAAATCAGTGATACCCCTATCGCTTCTCCACCAAGCGTTTGCAGCGCATCCAGTCCATTACCCGCCTGCAATACCGAAAAACCGCAGCTAGACAATATCCTGGACAAGATGCTTCGAATAGCGCGAGAATCATCGACTACGAGTGCTTTATGCATAGGTCCTCGACATCTCCAATTCAGCTCCTGCTATTACCAGATCACACAGGAGACCGAGTTTGAGCCTCATATCTCTCGAGGCTAGATCTTGAATCGGTTGACGAGTAGCTGCAGTTGCGATGCCATCTCTGTGAGCGCTCTCGCTGCTATTTGCGTGTCTCTCGCACCAGAGGTCGCCTGTTCCGCCGCCTTTGCAACATGGCCAATGTTTTGTGCAATCTCGCTAGTGCCCTTTGCAGCATCAGTGACATTCCGTCCAATTTCGTTAGTTGTAGCTGTCTGTTCTTCCACAGCTGACGCGATGGTTCCGGAGATGTCGTTTACTTGATTGATGATTTCACTCACTTCGCCAATCGCCTTTACTGCTGCTTTAGTATCGGCTTGAATGGCATCTATTTTTTGGCCTATTTCCTCAGTTGCTCGTGCTGTTTCCTTCGCAAGTTCCTTGACTTCGTTCGCAACCACGGCGAATCCCTTGCCAGCTTCTCCAGCCCGGGCGGCCTCGATCGTCGCATTTAGAGCAAGAAGGTTGGTCTGCTGGGCAATCGACGTGATGACCTTAATGACCTTGCCGATTTCCTGGCTCGACGCTCCTAGTTTGCCGATCGTGCTATTTGTTGCGTCTGCCTTTGCGACCGCGGTCTTGGCCACCCTGGCTGCCTCGGTGGCGCTCTTCGAAATCTCGCGAATAGATGCAAGCATCTCTTCTGAGCTGGCAGCAACAATACTGACATTCGTTGAAACCCGTTCGCTATTGTCAGAAACCCCGTTGGCCTGCTGAGCCGCATCCTGGGCACTGTTTGTCAACTGCTGGCTGATGGCGGACAACTCCTCCGATGATGACGCTACGCCCATTGCTGTTTTCGAGATACTCGAGACATTGTTTCGCAGGTCAGCGAGTAGACGATCCAGGCCTGCAGCCATCTGGCCTGCTGCGTCGTCGCCACTTACTGCGATCTTTTGCGTCAAATCTCCCTGTGCAGCTGCAGCAACTACCGTCAGGAGGCTATTAACCTTCATTTGGAGCTCCGCGGCTGCGGCTTTCTCCCGCTCTTGGAGAATCTCCGTCTGTCTGCGAAGCTCCACTTGACTCGTGATATCCGTCGCAAACTTAACCACCTTCATCGGCTTACCGTTGAGATCAAGAACGGGATTGTAGCTCGCCTGGATCCAGATGGCACGGCCACCCTTGCCGATCCGCTTGTATTCGTCAGAGAAAAACTCCCCGCGGTTCAACTTCACCCAAAATTCCTTGTATTCGGCGCTGTTCCGGTACACTTCCTCGACAAACATGCCGTGGTGCTTCCCTTTGATCTCATCGAGCGTATATCCCATTGCCCGCAGAAAATTGTCGTTTGCCCTGAGAATCGTTCCATCCAGCGCAAATTCGATGACGGCTTGCGATCTTCCGATCGCCGCAATCTGTCCTTGTAGATCGGCGCTAATCATCTTCCGTTCGGTCACGTCCGTCGCAAACTTCACCACCTTGAACGGTCTGCCATTAGCATCGAATATCGGGTTGTAGCTGGCCTGAATCCATATCTCACGCTTGCCTTTACCAAATCTCTTGTACTCGTCGGAGAGAAATTCGCCACGGTTCAATTTAGCCCAGAACTCTTTGTACTCGGAAGAGGTACGATAAGCCTCTTCAACAAACATGCTGTGATGCTTCCCTTTGATTTCTTCCAGCGTATAGCCCACGGTAGAAAGGAAGTTTTCATTCGCCGTCACAATCGTCCCGTCCAGCGTAAATTCAATGACAGCTTGCGCCCTACTAATGGCCATCATCTGGCCCTGGTAATCCGCCGTCTGAATCTTTTGACGGGTCACGTCGGTGGCGAACTTGATCACCTTGAATGGTCTACCTTCGGCGTCGAATATCGGGTTATAGGTAGCGTGAATCCAAATTTCGCGACCGCCTTTACCTACTCGCCTGTACTCGTCGGAGAGGAATTCACCACGATTCAACTTAGCCCAAAAGTCTTTATACTCGGATGAAGTGCGATAGGCATCTTCGACAAAGATACTGTGATGTTTTCCTATAATCTCCTCCAGCGTATAGCCCACGGTGGAAAGGAAGTTTTCATTCGCCGTTAAAATTGTCCCGTCCAACGCGAATTCAATGACTGCCTGAGCTCTCCCAATGGCCGCAATTACAGCCAATGATTCAAGCAGTGCGGCAGCGGAAGTGTCACTTTGTTTTAGTTTCGGTGTGTTCCGTGATGGTGCCGATGATGGCTCCGCACGACGTACTGATATAGACGAGACGACATTCGTATTAGGCATGGTTCACTCCTCACAACTTATAGAAATATTTTTAATTACACGCGTTTTGCAAAACGCGTGCCGTATCTAACACCAGCATCAACCCCTCTTTAAGGTCATACACACATTCAATCAGCTCTCGTTGAGCCTGTGGCATGTTATCTGGTACGGGTGCATATGTATCCAACGGAACATCAATCACGTCACCGATATCGTCCACCAGCAGGCTCACAACACCATCTTCCGACTTAATGACGACGTTCATGGGCAGGGACTCATCTGTCTTGCCTGGTAAACCAAGGCTGCGACGTGTGTCGATCGCGATAACGATCTGTCCTCTCAAATTGATGAGCCCTTCAATCGCTCCAGGCGCCAGAGGAACAACCGTCATCCATTGATAGCGGATGACCTCTTGGACTTTGACTACCTCGATGCCCAACAGGAGGTCGTTGATGCGGAATGTTGAGTACTGGCGAGTGGGAGTTGAGAGTGAGTTCATCGCGTCGCCTCTATTTGTAAGGTCGTCTGATGCAAGAGAGCTGCCAGCGATTTCAGTAGCGCATCACGTTCAGATCGAACGATCCGGCCATCGAACATGTCGTCTGAATCGGATATGGCATGGAGCTTGTCGCCGCTCTCGATGAGTCCTATAACTGGAACTCCAGCCAATGACTTGCCCTTGCTTTTAGCGCTACGCAGTTGGTTCTGGTCTGCGGATGACATGGGCTGCGCAGAAATCAGCACAGCCGCCGGGCTTTGACGAATCTTTGGCAACGCCTCTGCGACAGTACTTGCTTGGGTTACTTCGTATCCCGAGAAGTCCAGGAAGTCGTTTATCATCTCCCTGGCCACGGGGGATGGATCGACAAGTATTACTTTCGGTCTCACCACCGGTGAATTGGGAGTGCCATCGAGCCAGTTTTCGCCAGACAATAGCGCGATACCGTGAAGGTCGATCAAGTCTGTGATTTTTCCGGCGATCACGGCCGACCCCAATAGTCCAGGCGCTGGGTTCGCACGACGGACTGTGATCGTCTCATTGACTATGTCAACGATCTGGTCAACGATAAGGCCTACCCTACGATGACCGTTGGCAAAGACGATTATCTGCGCTGTATCGCCGATGGAACTCGTCTCATCCGCGGTCGAATCGAGTATCCTCGCTAAGGACACGAGTGGAAGTATGTTATCGCGATAGTAAAGTACAGTCTGACCCGCTGCCCGTTCGATCTTGGACAGATTGACCTCTTCTAGGCGATCCACCAATGCTAGTGGCACCGCAAGCCGTTCATAGCGACCTGCTCGAAATAGCAGCATCATCTGAGGTTGGGCCGTAGTTGCATTTGTCGAATTAGTTTGCGTGCCTTGACGGGACTGTGCACCCAGCCCTGCCAGACGTGAAAGACCTGCCACGTCGATGATGAGGGCCGGGCGTCCATCGCCCATGATAGTGGCACCCACATAACAGATAAGGCCTTTAAGTTGCCGGCCGAGAGGCTTAACAACAATCTCCTGAGTGTCGCATATCTGATCAACTACCAGCCCCAACTGCCGGTTCTCTGCTTGCAACACGATAATATTCACGGCCTCGACTGGCTCCGAAGACTCCGGCCTGCCAAGAACTTTACCCAGGTAGACCAGAGGAAGCAGCCTGCCTCGATGATGGAAAACAGGCGTCCCGTGCACGCTCTCAATTCGCTTCGTCTCTTCGCCCCCCTCAAGACGCACTAGTTCAAGAAGATTCGCTTGTGGGATGATGAAGCGTTCCTCCTTGTTCCACTTGGGGCCTCTCAATGACTGCTCCTCTTCTGGCTTGTTGGTTAGCGTCACGACAAGGCCTGGGATAATGGCAAGCGTTAGTGGGATCTTGATGCGGATGGTAGTGCCGCCTTCGGCACGGTTGAGCACTTCGACGTTGCCGCCAATCTTCTCTATGTTTGTCTTCACAACATCCATTCCAACGCCGCGTCCAGAGATACTCGTTACCTGCGCTGCAGTGGAGAAACCAGCCATGAAGATTAAGTGAAGCGCATCTCGAGTGCTCATCTGAGCGGCCTGCTCCGATCGAATCAAGCCCTTTTCAATCGCTTTTGCCTTCACTTTCTCCGCATCTATCCCGGCTCCGTCATCAGAGATCTCTATATTGACCACACCACCTTCGTGATAAGCACGAAGAAGCAACAGGCCTTGGGGACTCTTACCATTGCTCACCCGGATCTCAGGAGCTTCGATCCCGTGATCACAAGAGTTGCGCACGATATGGGTCAATGGGTCCTTGATTGCTTCGATGATTGTCTTATCGAGCTCGGTGCCGGCACCTTCCATCTCGATATGAACTTTCTTCCCACACTTCGCAGCAAGGTCTCTAACGACACGGGGCAATTTGTTCCAGACAACTCCAATAGGTTGCATGCGGGTCTTCATGACTCCCTCTTGCAACTCGCTGGTGATCAGATTCAATCGCTGTGATGTTTGCTGGAGGGACGAATTCTGGGCCGACGTGTCTTGCAGCAATTGATTGCGCGCTAGAACGAGCTCGCCAACGAGATTCATCAGCCGATTGAGCAGCCCAACATCGACGCGAATCGTTGATTCCGTCAATTGTGCTTCTCGTGCTCCTTCAATTGGGACCTCTGACGTGGCGTCTTTTGTGCTCTCTGCTGCTTCGATCCTCTCCCTGAGACTATCGTCCTTCAAGGTCGCCACTGCATCGGTGAAAGGTGTACGGTAGACGAGATCCGCGCCTAATATTCCGTTGTCGAAGGAACTTTCACTCATCGACTTCACTTCGCCCAGAGGCCTCGCCGCCTCACTTCCTGCTGAAGGCCCTTCCACTTCCTTGGCCACGATCTGATCGGCTGTACGGTGGAGAGAAGATTCAGCCACCGTTGATGGGTGCACTGTCCTAGGATTTTCACACCGCAATTGCTCGGTCATCAGTCGCGCTACTGGCGTACCTTCGAGCGACGCGGAGTTCTGGCTACTTTCGATATGCGCACCAAAGACGGTGCACATCTGCTGCGCCTTCTCGAGACGTGCAAGCAAAGGCTTAGTTTGATCCTCGCCCTCAGAGCCTGTGCTTTCAATTTGAGCCAAAAGCAGCTTTATGGCATCTACGGCCTCGAGGATCAAAGAGATCAGATCGGGCGTGAGCACTCTTTGACGCTCACGCACCTGGCTGAGAATATTCTCCGCAAGATGTGTAACTGCACTGAGAATGTCGAAACCAAAAAATCCGCATGTACCCTTGATCGTATGGATAGTGCGAAAAGCACTTGAAATCAACTCCGGATCTTCGGGGTTTTGTTCGAGTTGCACAAGCTCGCGATCTAGATTCACCAAATTCTCGGCGCTCTCAATAAGAAATTCGCGGATCTCTTCGTCAAAATTCATCAAGCGCCTCCCTTAAATCGATCTTTGCCGCTACTTAATGCGTCTTTTCTTTTGCCCGCGACATACTCCTCCCTAATACGGAAGAGTAGCTAATATGTATTGAGCGGTACTTTATATATCTATATCTTATTGTGGCAACAAGCCGTACAACTCCTGATCCGCTCTTGTTATGCCGGGACATCGGCATGGCGCAGACATGATTCTAGAAATTGCATTACTTTAGTGCGAGATACTGCATTTCCACGAAAGAGCGCTTCACAATCAAATGATGACTACTAGCGACGAGACTAGGATTACGTCCGACTGCACACGCGCCTAATGAATTCAATCGGCTCACGGCTGAAGGAGATATACCGTTCCACTAATCGCTTGCTGATAACATGGTGCTTTTCATCGAATCAATAGACTTGAGGACGCAGCGGCATTGGCAAGACTACTTTGGCGGAATGCTGCGTCATCACACGATATTGGTTTGGGCACTCCTCGATATGAGGATCATGCATACCACGCCCGCCGAGACGATGAACGAGTAGTACTCAGATCCAGGCCACTTATATCTTGAGCCGTCACAATTCTTTATGCTGCTCGACCTTTCGCATTTAATCCACGTCCCGGCCAGATACTTTGTCTTCTACAGGTACAACGGCTGCGCCATGAGCCCTGCCCTTTGGATTATTTTTCTGCGATCGTTACAGCAACCTCAGTCTGCAATTCTGAAGACACCACGCCCATCGGCCTTGGCCTTATACAAAGCCCTATCGGCATTACGCATCACCTCGTCAGGGTCATTGAGCCAGGCATCTATGATGGCTATACCGACGCTCGCCCCAATCGAGACGTCGTGTCCATCAATCACGTAAGGCATGCAGAGATTTTTAATCACTCTTTTTGCAAATCCATGGGTCTCGTCGCGTGATTTCAGCTGGCGCAAGATGATCGCGAATTCATCGCCTCCCAAACGGGATAGTGTATCTATGTCGCGTACATTGGCCTTGAGCCTAGCACTCACTTCGATCAGTAACGCATCTCCAATAGGATGACCAAGCGTGTCATTTACGGCCTTAAACCGGTCGAGATCAAGGTAGAGAACCGCACACTGCTCCCCCCGGCGAGCGTGTTGTACCGCATCTGTAAGCCGCTCACGATACAGGCAACGATTAGGTAGATCGGTCAACGAATCGTGATGTGCCATGTGAGCTATCTGCGCGATAGCCTTGCGGTTTTCCGTAACATCGGACGTGGTGTCGAGATAGCCGCCATCTGGAATCATGCTGCGGGCGATCGAGATGATTCGGCCATCAGGCCAGACCTGCTCGAGTACCGAGCCGGTACTTACATTCATAGCTACATGTTGGAGGGTTAAGGATCGATTCTCAAGGTCCAAAACAGGCCCATGCGCAACACAATGCGTCAGGATATCCAACAGCTTCTTGCCATTTGGGTCATACCCCTCAGAGAGCTGATACATCTCCCGAAAGCGGCGGTTGCAGACCACGAGGTTGCCGTCCTTGTCGAACAGGCTCAATGCTTGAGGCATGTTGTCCTGTGCAGCCTGAAAGCGTAGATTTTGCAGCCTAATGGTTGCTGTGGACGCATGAAGCTTCTCACAAAGTTCTTCCAGCTCCTCTGCCATGAGCGCACTCGAGCGCTCGGATCTTTTTCGCTCGAGATCGTGCTCCAAGTACGCCTGGTCTACAATTCCGAGCAGCGCGTCCAGGCCGCCTGGGCTACCTAGATCTACCTTGGCCAGTTGCTGTACTAGACGTTTATGCACGGTTTTCAGTCTGCCTCGGCCATTAATGTGAGCGTGAGTGTCTGGTTGTGCAAGTTACAGAGGACAGAGTCAGATCGAGGTGCGATTTCACCATATGAATAGAACCCTATATGTGCAACGCCTTCCCCCAGTACGTCCGCCACGCCTTTGACTTCCTCTTCCGCACGTTGACCTAGCAGCAGGCGACGGCCCACGCAACTTACGGTGACGCACAGCGAAGGATTCAGCGAGGCACCTACCTTCTTCAAGGCACTCATCGCGAGTTGAGCAGCATCTGTCGCGCTTTCAATTAAATTGTCCAATCTGCCGCGCATGAGGCGCGCCTTCCAGGCCTGGGGCACATCCCCTGCGAAGGTCATCGAGCGTGCATCGTGGTCAACGGACAGAATCGTTCGCACGACTTTATGATCGGGCTGGTCGGGTTGCCAGATTTGCAGAGGATAGAAAAGAGCCGATGCCGGCAATCCCGCGGCCTCTTCGCCAAGATAGCGTTCGTATAGATCGAGTGCTGGCTTACCATCGAGCTCATAAAGCACATTGTCTTCCGACCGGGTTATCACTCGATTGGGTCCAAATACCTCCCAGCCACTCGCATAGCCGTGTGCAATCCGAATGGCGGGCCCATAAAAGCCGATTGCTGCGACAAGCTTCGACTGAGACAGATGGTTGCCATGCACAAAGGTGTACTCAAAACGGGCGCCATCCCCCGCTAATCCACCGCTTATCGCAACCTTTGAGCCGACAGCCTCAGCCAAGCCGGATACGAGGGCGCTACCGTTCATGTGTAGACCGTCGGCCAAAACAAGAACAGCGGTCAAATCTGAAGCTTGCAGTTGTAGACCTAGAGCTAGACCAATCGCTTGACTGTCCCAGCTACCCCTAATGGCTTGCGTGGCGACCCGGAAGTGTGTCCGCTCAAACCCAATTGCCATCGCGGTTGCACCCCGATCGGAAAGTGTATCTCCTTCAATAATGGTGCCAGTACTACAACCGACTATCGGGACATCGGGAAAGATGTCACTCAGTTGGCCGACGGAGGCTCCCTGATCGTGAGCGTCTGATACTTCAAATAAGAAAATGAGATCCGGTGTTTTCCCAAGCAAGTTATCTTGCTTTGACGAGAAGCCGTCAGCGGTTGCATCGATTTTTTTTGCCCACATAGTCTTTTAGCTTCCTGCAAGCATATGGCAATCTCGATCCGGCCTGCTGCTATGACGGGACATCGGCATAGCACAAATGCGATTTTAAGAATTCCATTACTTTCGTGCACGATGACGTAATACTGAGCAAAGAGTCGCTGTTATTTTTTGATGGGGAACCAGAGGATGCAGAATCTAGGAGTGGCCTCATAAAAGCCTCAGCGGCATTCAGAAATCAGAAATCGGGACTCGCTGAGAAGATCGCGCCAAGGAGTTCCGAAGATAAGCCGTTCTCACTAAGAAACCGACACCGCCCCACTCTCCTCCGCCACAAGAGTCACAATCTCGAAGTTGATCAGTTAAGGAATGCAGCGGCGTTGGCTGCCACAGTAAATGCATCCAGCAGTGACCGAGTATGCATCTGAAGTTGACGAAATACAACAACGCTGCGGACTGCATACCCCGACTCGTCGGCCTCTTCAGTCAATGCGATGTGTTGTTCTAGGTCTTCAAGCATGTCTTCGATCCAGAAAAGTTGCTCGCGGAGAAATACAAGCGTGGAATTGGACATTAATACCACCTCGGACGCATCATTTGTTGCCTTGCTCTTTGCTACGACGCTCGTGAGGGTTTCTTGAAATTCGATCTGCGAGGCCCTCCGACGATAACGTGTGCGCGATTTGCATTCCATTCACGGTGCGTTTTATAAATTGTCTTGCCGTCAAGGGGTCTTCTGTAGAGACCGAGACCAAATCGCTAAGATTCTTGATCGCCTTCATCCCAATGTCTCCGGGGCCGGGAAAAGTAAAGGACCGTCGATTTCAAGGCGGATATTTTCCCATACTTTCTCAGGGAGGCTGAGAAAAGCCTCTACAACCTTAGGATCAAACTGACGACCAGATTGCCGAACAATCTCTTCTCTTGCTATCGAATATGGAAGTGCCTGGCGATAAGGTCGATCTGATGTCATCGCATCTAGCGCGTCCGCAACGGCGAAGATTCTCGCACCGATGGGAATCTCGCACCCCGTAAGACCTTGAGGATAACCTTTGCCATCGAAGTGCTCCTGATGGGTGAGAATAATTTCCGCTGGAGCTTCAAAGAACGGAAAATGGCTCAGAAGGTCGTGACCAAGCTGGACGTGGGTCTCCATGACGTCTCTTTCTTCCTTGGTCAAAGGACCGGGCTTCCGTAGAATTGCGTCCGGTATTCCTATCTTTCCGAGATCGTGAAGATACGCTCCTTGCGCGATTTGTTTCACCAGTTCTGGCGAGCACTTCATGACCTCGGCGAGTTCAATCGAATACTTTGTCACTCGCCTGCAATGATCGGCCGTCTCGTAGTCCCGCAAATCGAGGGCACGACCCAGCGTTTGAAGAACGTCGTCATGTGTTTGTGCGACGAGCATCGACGCTCGATGAAGTTGTTCCGCCTGGAATTGCACAGTATCTTCGAGAGCCCTCCGACGCTTCTCAGCTTCAAGGTCGAGTCGCCTCAGCTCGAGCGCCCGATGGAAGCTGGCAACCACGGTGTCTGGCTGAAGTGGCTTGAGCAAATAGTCGCAAGCACCATTTTTCATCACCTGTACGGCGCGATGAACATCGTATGTTCCGGTCATGATCACTAATGCTGTATGAGGGAAGTCAGACCGCACTCTTTTTAGGAACTGCATGCCGTCCATCCCTTGCATATTCATGTCGGCCAGCACCACTTCGAAATTCCCTTTGCCAAGTGCGCGCAGCGCCTGGTCGCCGTCGGTACAGGCTTCTCCGCGGAATCCGTGCAGCGCTAATACCTGCACTAGGAGATGGCTGATGGCTGGTTCATCATCCAGCGCTAGAAAACTAGGAACTATTTGTTGTTGTTCCATTCGTTGGTCCATACGGAGCTCCACGAGGATCTCCTAGGTACGGCAGACAGCTACATTCCCGGCCGCCTCGACTGCTTTGGCCAGGGTCTTATGATGAATGGTGAATAGCGCCAACTCAAGACGATCAGATACTCCGGTCTTGTCAAATATGCCGCGCAGGTAATTCTTGATCACCTGTTCGGTTGTGCCTATGTACGTAGCTATTTCCTTATTCCTATTGCCACGCACGAGCAGTCCCACGACCTGCATCTCAACCGGCGTCAACCGGTCGCGTACGCGCGCACCCACTTGATCTTCTTCGTACACTTCGGCAGATTTCAGAGGGACTTGCTCAAATCGTTCACCGTTCGCCACGCGGCGGACACAGGTAATAAGATCTGCGCCGGTAACATTGCGATATAACAGCCCGGCTATCGCTGGCGATCGAAACGGTTGAGCCGACTGGCTATTTTCGAGGATAGCGATGGCGCGACTCTCCATGCCCTTCAACCGTTCCGCCACCTCGGACAGATCAGATTTCAGTGTCGCGGAGAAAAGTAATATCGATTCCCGGAACTTCCCAACCAATTCGTACATGCGTTTGCTATCCGAACATTGAGCAATGATGCGCATGTCATCTTCCGAACCGAGCATCTTCGCTGTTCCGACGCGGAAAACGGTCTGATTATCCGCAAGAATGAGCTTGTTCATTGCGCGTTCATTTCCTTTGTCCACGGAGGAAGCACCTTTCACGCGCGCGTTCGCGCTCAAGCCATTCTTCGAAGTACTGGCTAGCAAGCCTAATCCGTTCTGAGTCGGAAATGTTCGGGTCGAATCTCCTAGGGCTCGGAGCGGCGGAAGCCCCTTCACACTTCAGTATTGAACTGCGGACGTATGTTGAATTTGGCATTGTCGTTGTCATTTCTCACCTCGGGGGATCTAGGTGCGAAGGCTGTTTCGGCGGCGACTACGGATCAAATGCACAACATTACGCGTCGGACAGCCATCGCACGTTTTCTAGAATTGCAATCCGAACGCCACTCGCAAGTGATTGAAAAATAATGATAATAATGACAAGAAACCACGAGTTCTCGTGTTTTCGCGAGAATATCGGGAGACCTAATTGAACGGCTTTGCTTGAAATGCTTTCTTCGGCTTGGACGACATGGCTTAGGTGGTCGTGCGGAAGGCACTATTGCGCTGATCTCGTCGAGGGAGGCCGCTCTTTATGTAGGAATTGAACTTGAATTCTGATGTTTATGCAGGAACTCACGATCAGCTTCTGAGCTGCGGAGAGTTTCCGGAAATCGATCTTCATCGGGATCGTGGTCTCGAAAACGTTCCGCAACTACCCTGAATTCCCCTTCGATCCGCAGAAATGCATCAAGGATATCTGGATCGAAGTCCTTGCCGCGGCGCATCTTCATGAAATCAATCGCCTCTTCATGGCTAAATGCCCGCTTATAGGGTCGCGCGGATATCAAGCTGTCATAAACATCAGCGACCGCCATCAATCGGCCCGCAAGGGGAATATCATCGCCGGCTAAGCCTTCTGGGTAACCAGAGCCATCCCACTTTTCTTGGTGCGAATAGGCAATCTCGTATGCGAGGCGCAGGAATTTTGTGCTACGGCCCAGATTCGCTTCAACCGCCAGAATTACGTCGCGGCCGTAGACAGTATGCTGTTTCATCACCTCGAACTCTTCAGGAGTGAGCTTTCCGGACTTAAGCAGGATCGAGTCTGGAATACCGACTTTGCCTATGTCGTGCAACGGTGTCGTCTTGAACAGCAAGCCCACAACCTCCTCAGAAAGAAAATCTTTGAATCGGTCATGTTTCTGCAGAGCCAATGCCAGCAAGGCCATATAGTGCTGAGTACGACGGATGTGATCGCCTGTCTCGTTGTCACGTGTCTCCGCAAGGCTGGCCATAGCGACGAGAATCGCATCCTGAGTCCGCTCAAGTTCTAAGGTACGCTCCTCGACTAGATGCTCCAGATACTTGTTCTGGTCTTTAAGCAACTTGCGGGTGCGGTTCAACGCGAGATGAGTGCCGATCCGAGCCAAAACAATTGGCGGGGAGATCGGTTTAGCAATGTAGTCGACTGCACCGAGGTTCAATCCCACTTCCTCATCGGTGGCTTCGTTCCTCGCGGTAAGAAAGATGATCGGAATATCGGCCGTAGCCGGATCAGCTTTGAGCATCTTGCACGTCTCATAGCCGTCGAGGTTAGGCATCAAAATGTCGAGCAAGACCAAGTCGGGAAGCATGCCGGAACGAACAATCTTCAGCGCCCGCAACCCGTTGGTTGCCACGATGACCCGATATTTTTCCTGCAGCAGCCCAGTCAGCAGCGCGATATTATTGGGAGTGTCGTCAACAATAAGGACAACGTCTTTCCTGGATGGTTCCTGTTCCAGTGAGATGACGTTCATAGCTTCTCCAGAACCCGATCCTGAAGCCTTCGAATACGTCAGCTTCGAATTGACGATCGGGCGAGATTCAGAATGGCGGTTTTAACGAGAGATTATATGCTCACTGCATGAACTCTTTACGGATTTGCTAATTCTAGAAAGTCTTGAACTCGTTCTTATTGATTTTCATGCTCTTCAACTTTGACTCGAGGGTCGATGGCGGGATCCCAAGCCGCACTGCAGCACCCCGAGGCCCAGCCACTCGACCATTCGAATTCTTCAATGCCTCCTCTATTGCTCTTTTTTCGACCTGATCAACCTCTCGACCGAAAGGGCTCCTCGCATCGTGCAGCAACTCTGGAATTAGCCAGCGCTCATCCACAACAAAAGTATCGTTTTCGCATAAAACCATTGACCTCTCAACTACGTTTTGCAGTTCCCGGATATTTCCAGGCCACGAGTATGAGCAGGCCAAATCCAGTGATTTTGGTTCTATCTTCACAACTTTCTTCCGCAACTTAGTACCGTAGCGCTGTATGAAGTATTCCAAAAGAATCGGAATGTCCTCTCTTCGTGCACGCAATGGAGGAACCACCACCGGAAATACATTGAGTCGATAGAACAGATCAATCCGAAATGTACCCGCGGTTACTGCAGCTTTCAAGTCTCGACTCGTCGCAGCAACCACTCGAACATCAGTTGAGATCGGAGCATTGCCACCGACACGTTCGAATTGGTGCTCTTGCAGCACACGCAACAGCGCAATCTGAGTCTCAGCGGGAAGATCTCCGATCTCGTCGAGAAAAATAGTTCCACCGGCGGCAAGATCGAATCGTCCGAGTCTGCGCTGATCGGCGCCAGTAAAAGCCCCCTTTTCATGGCCGAACAATTCTGAACCAATCAAGGATGGAGTCAGGGCCGCACAGTTGACACATACCAATGGACGATTTGATCGTCGAGAACGCTTATGAATTGCGCGCGCGATCAGTTCCTTTCCCGTCCCACTTTCCCCGGTTATCAAAACCGTGGTATCCGTGGGTGCCACTTTGGCTAAATCGGACAACACCTTCATAATTGGCGACGATGAGCCAACAATTTCCTCAGACATCAGTGCTCGATCCACTTCCTCACCGAGTGCCCTAACAACCTGTTCCGAAAGTTCGCGCTCCTCTTTCATGCGGGTTCGAAGCGCTTGATTTGCTCTTTCAAGTTGAAGACACTTTTCCTCGAGCTTGTGTATTAGCGTTTGACTATATTCTTTAAGAAGAGTGACCTCGGAACTGACCGGTCTAACCGGCCGCGCAGACGAGCGCCTCGTAGCCTCAGCAAGAACCTCCCGAACCCTGGCAATAAAGGTTTGCGGCTCGGCGGGTTTTAAAATGAAGGAATCAGCCCCAAGATTTAAGGCCAGCCTTTCATCCGATGGTTCTGTATAGGTAGCGGTATAGATGATGAAGGGTATCTGGGTTAGGCGGGCGTCATCGCGCCATTGGCGAAGTAGCGTGTAACCGTCCATGACAGGCATAAGTAGATCCGAAATAACAACAACAGGAGGACTTCGGCGAGCTTTCGCGAGCGCCTCCGCCCCGTGGATGGCAGTATCACACTCGAATCCGTGACTGCTCAACAAGGCACTCAAATAACCCAGATTTTCCTCTTTGTCGTCAACTAACAGGACCTTTCTCATAACAATTCGCTCTGCTCGCTCAATGGCAGGAATTCTTCAATCTGAGAAACAAATGTCGCCGGGTCGATGGGCTTTTCGATATATCCATTACAGCCTGCGGCTAGTGCTCTCTCCCTGTCGCCCGACATCGCGTAGGCTGTTACGGCAATAATTGGAGTGGACTTATGCGCCGGCGTGTTGCGAAGTGTCCGGGCTACTGTATAACCATCGATCTCTGGCAGTTGAATATCCAACAATATTGCAAGCGGCATAATCGCATTTGCAACCTCGATACCACTGGCTCCGTCAAAGGCTGCCACAACAACATAGCCGTGCTGTTCCAGAAGAAATGTCAAGAGGTAGCAATTTTGTTCGTTATCTTCAATAAGTAAAATTAATTTTTTCATTGGATCATGCTTCCCTGTTGATGGGCAAAATGAACGTGAAAACACTCCCGATGCCGAACTCACTTTGCACGTAGACTTCGCCGCCCAATCGATGGGCGAGTTTACGGCTTATAGCCAGGCCTAACCCTGTACCTTTATTTTGTTGAATCAAACCATTCTCAATCTGCCTAAAAGGTTGAAATAATGTCTCAATGTCTTTGGGCACTATTCCAATTCCTGTATCGATCACGCGGAAGCCCACGCACTCTTGAGGTGGCGAGTTCAATAGCTCAACATCGGGAAGGCTCTCGACAGAAAGAGTTATACCGCCATGCTGTGTGAATTTCACTGCATTGCTCAATAGATTGAGCAGAACCTGCTCTACGCGACGCCGGTCACTTACGACGTTATCAATCGACAGCTGGTGTTCCAGCCGACAAGTCAGACTTTTCTTTTCGGCCATGGGTTTCACGGTACCCATTACTTTTTCCACGGTCGCACGCAGGTCGAATGGTTCTGCATGAAGTTCGAATTGATCGGCTTCAATCTTGGAGATGTCGAGCACATCATTGATAAGCGCCAGCAAATGACGCGCGCTTCCCTGCACCATTTCCAATTGCCTACCTTGCTCTTGATTCAAGGGTCCCGCCAGCCGTTGAACAAGAATTCCGGTAAAGCCGATGATGGAATTAAGCGGCGTTCGCAGTTCATGCGACATTGTCGCCAGAAACGCTGACTTTAGCCTGTCTGCTGATTCAGCTCGCTCTTTCGCGACTGCCAGTTCCTGGGTCCGCTCAATGACTCTTTGCTCCAGCTTGAGGTTGGCATCAAAAAGCGCCTCTTCGGCACGCTTACGCTCTGTGACATCTTTGATCCTGACGAAGGCCAGCGTCCTGTCATTTCCGTATCTGACCGCCGAACCAGAGTAAGCGAAAACGCTCTCGCAATCTACGTTAAGTCGCCGCACTCTAACTTCAAGCTCATGCAAATACTCTCCACGTATAGCGCGTGATAGCGGCCACTGCTCGATTGATAGCACTTCGCGATCAAGTGTCGAGACTTCGAAGAGGGTGGAAAGTTCTTGAAGCTTGTCTGGGGGCTCCTCTGGATTCGAAAAACCGTGCATCCTGAGGGAAACAGCATTCCAAATAAGGAGTCTGCTCTTGGTGTCAAAAATGACTAAGCCCTCATCCAGGCTATCCACTACTACCTTGAACTGCGCCAGCGCCTCCTGTAGTTGGACCGCTGCCCGGTCGCCATCCGCGGTGTCCCGCGCGATCATCGAAGCCCCAATAATCGTCCCGTCATCCAGGTTTAGAGGAGTGAGTGTCACGGACACAGGAAAGTGCTCACCGTTTTTACGAACACAAATCGTTTCATAGTCCACGATTCGATCACCCCGTGCGACTGCAGCCAAAGTCGCTGACTGCTCTTGCATTCGCTCCTTAGAGATAATCACTTCAATGTTTCGTCCTATGATTTCCGCCTCACAGTAGCCAAACATCTTCTCAGCATCGGAATTCCATCCGGTGATAGTGCCATTCATCGATTCGCTGAGCAAAGCGTAGTTTGTACACTCGGCTGCCACTGCATGCTGCTTCAATGCCGTCTCATAAGCACCTAGGCCTTCCGGCGTAAAGTTTTCAAGAGCAAATGAAATATCTGCAGACAATTCCTCAAAGAGCGCAAATTCGCCGGTTTGGAAATATTCTGGCTCCCCTCCAAGCAGAATCCACACCCCACATACCGAGCCACCAAAACGAATCGGAAGAGCAGCGATCGCACAAGATGGGGACAGGTCAGGTGAGTTGTGCAACCTCTCTGATGATCTGCCTCCCGCAGATTCATCGGGCATATAGGTTTGTCCTGTTCGGAATACGACGCTGGCGTCGAGTCCAATCCTCCGGCGGACTTCCGATGGAAGTCCGATGATTTCACGGTTATTGTCGTACGCGTTTGACTCCGCGACTGTGGTGATCGAGCCGCTTTCGGGATCTTGCCACTCAATCCAAGAGCTTAGAAGGCCGCCCTTTTCTACAGCTGTGCGGCAAACCTCATGAAATAGATCTTGACGGGTGCGTGCGCGTAAAATTGACCGGCCGATGTGTCGAGGCGCGTTTTGAAACTGCATGCGCTGGAACGCCGGCTTCCCGCTTTCAGGTGGCCTTGTTTTCGATTGGGTCACGGGGACTCCCTGGCTTCCAAACGAACGATTCGGTGTCCCCATCATTTCATGCTAGGCGAGCTCGATTTGCATCGAGCGTCCGCTCCCTCAGAATCCGGATCATATCATAAGTACTAAGTCTAAAGACCGATCCAACGCCACCCCTCGCCCAAGACGCACCCGCCCGTTACCATTTGACGCCTCAGAGTGATTCAATGGCGTCTCATCTGGACCATAGTACTAGTCCTTATTGACGCAGTCATAGACGAGATCCTTACTTCGGCCGGTAAACTCATTCACCATGAAGAGGCGATACGGCGCAATGACACAACGAAGATGCTCAATCGAGCAATGGCTGTAAAACTACGTGACAGATCCAAAGATGGCTGCGCTAAACTAACAAAACTTCTGGCGCAAATCATCGATCAGACCAGAGTCCACGAACAGCCTTACAGTAGCCTTGCTGCCGCCATAAATTGCGGAGGGAAGTTTATATGGAGTGGTCGAAGATTCCCGATGTTCTGGCGGTCTCATGCTTGACCTGCGCTTTCTATTCGATATCGAGGCGGGATCGGAACGCGCAGAATAATCTATGGTTGGCATGCTGGGTTCTGATCGCGCTGCACTTTACAGCCGGCATTTTCTCGTATCTACCGGGGGTCCTCGGAGTTGTTGGCTGGCTTGTAGAAGAAATCACTCTCATTGCCGCCGGAATATGTTTTACGTGCGCAACGGTTCCCTCTGATGAAAGCGCAGAGTGCCGCCGTATGGCTATAGTTGTCTTTTTATCAATCTTTCTATACATGGTCCTCGTCGGTGTGTATGACGGTCCGGCGTGGGTCTTCGATGCAAGTGCGATCGTGATCGGCACAAGTCCGTTGGCAGTGGCCTTGTACTTCCCGCGCCGATCGCGGCATACGCTGCGCTGGCTCACCGTCGGGCTTCAGCTTGCTTTAGGCGCTGCGCTTTTATGGCTTCGACGGCTTTCGGACGGCAGTCCCGCCCCTGGGGTTTCTGCCATATTCTTCTCCATCTATCTGGATTCTTGCCTCTATTTCTGGTACACCCATCGCACTAGAGCAACGGGTTCTGTCATTACGACCATCGGACTGATGGCCTGGGCGATGGTATTTGGTGTTGTTCCATTGCTGCAGCATTACTTGCCTAAGTTCCAGATCGAGAACGAAGTCTGGAACTTACCCAAATATGTGGTGGCAACGGGAATGCTGCTGATGATGCTCGAAAAACAGATCGAACGAACGCGCCATATGGCGCTTCATGACGATCTGACCGGTCTGGCAAACCGGCGGCTCTTCCAGGATCGTCTTCTGAGCGCATTGGAGCGGGCACGGCGTTCTGGGACATCGGCCGTTCTGATGCAGGTCGATCTGGACCGGTTCAAGGAAGTAAACGACACCTTTGGCCATCATATGGGCGATATGCTGCTGCGTCATGCCGCGGAGGTGCTTAGTGGACGCGTGCGCCGCTCGGATACCGTGGCTCGAACGGGAGGAGATGAGTTTTCGATCATTCTTGAAGAACCTTCAAAGAGGGAGGACGCCGAACTGGTTGCCAAATCGCTTCTTCTTGTTCTGGATAAACCCATTGTGCTGGCAGGCACAACCCTGCTTATCGGGGCCAGCATCGGGATAGCTGTTTTTCCAGACGATGCCGGAGATTTCGACTCGTTGTGTATCGAGGCGGATTTGCGAATGTATCAGATCAAACAGCAGAGGAGCACTACAACGAAGATCGGTTCCGGGGGTGCAAAAGATGCTCCTGCAAAACGCGCTTTGCCCAGCCAGCCCTTTGGGGAAACTGATCTGGTACCTTAAAGCATTTTCTCTTTGAATATTTGCTTTACACCGGTGCACAGGGTGGCTTGTCCGACGTGAAAGACCACCTTGAATACTTTGCTTCGCACTACAGCAATTTCACAAAACTCTATAGTGGCCAAGCCTCTGGAATCGATTTGACTGACAGCAAACAGTCCAACTGGAACAGAGATCCGTCATTTCAGATTCGCCTGCGAAGCCTGTACACCTGCACCTGTATTAAGGTTCATGAAATACACCTGTGAAGCTGCGGGCACTGTCGAGAAGTTGCCGGTAATAATTGCGCTCGTCCCTTTGCGCTGTGACCCCGTTACTAGCGTTGACTGCACGGTAGTGGGAAAGGATGAGGTGATATCAAAACTCATAACGCACCCCTGATCATGGCAACCAGAGGGCCTTGCTCCGCCCTTCACACCCAGAAAGAGCATATCTGTCACACCGTTGTAGGCCTCGGTAAGCGGAGTGCAGTCATAGTTTCCGTCAGAATCGCCGGTATTCACCAACTGAAATATATTGCCATCGTTGGTTGCGTTCATCTTGCCGCTGCTGTCAAAACCTATCCGGTACAGTGCTGGTGTACCGGGGCTGATGCTTTCCGGCATGCCTCCGCAGTAGTACATGTGCCCGCTAGACGGATCTTCGTAGTACGCATTGTCAAACGTTCCGTTGTACAGATCATTTCCCGCCGATCCCAATGTGACGGAAACGGAATCGCCTAAGGATGTGTTTGTCTGGAACACCATTGCATTGCTGACAGCGGTATTCGTGGTCGATACAAAAACCATTTGATTCGTGCTGTCCACAATGGGCCCCTGCTGAATGCCTCCGCCGACCTTGACGCTGGGTGTAGTGCAGAGTGTGCCGCTTACGGTAACACAATAAATCTTGCCACTATTGACGCCAGCTAAGAAGATGTGCTGGCTGGCTCCGCTATCAAAGACCGGACTGGTCAGGGCCGTACTACTGTCTATGGTGACCGGCCAACCACCGGTTTTTACCTCGGCTGGCTTGCCGAGGAAAACCCCCGTAAACTTGTGCAGTCTACCACCGTCGTCCCCAACATAGGCAATATCGTTTTTGTAGTCGATGAAGGGCGATGAACGTGTAATGTTGGCGCCATTGCCGCCATTCATCTGGAGAGCGCCCTGGGTTGCATTCGTCAACGGAGAATCGCCTGGCTGCAGATACAAAGGCGCATCATAAGCAGTTCCATTGCAGGGGAGCCTATTCGGACATCCTTCATTTCCCTCGCTGGTCCCGTTGCTCAGGGTGAGGACATGAAAATACGGTCCGAGATTGCCACCGCCGATGCTTTCGATAAAGGCTATCTTAGTGCCGTCCGCGGAGATAATCGGAGAGGTCAGGACTGGCCCGGTGCCAACATAATAGGAAAACATCACGCTCGGCACTGCTCCCGTGCAGAAACCATTATAGAGATTGTTGACGCCGACTATGTTGGACTGGTTGCTGGAATTACCCGCGGAGTTCACGACGAAAACGACAAAGTCATTGCTGCAGTTCGGCAGGCCGAGGGGATCCGAAATATATTTTGCTGGATAGACGGCGGCAAAGCTGGAAGAGCTCTCTGTCGAATCTGCGAGTGTTACCGCCCAGTCCACGGAACGAGGAAGAGCCGTGGCTGCCGTGCTTTCACTGCTAAGCTCCGCGAGGGATGAGACGGCTTGCGTCGCGTCTTGCAGGACAGAGATGGAGCTTCTCTTTAGTCCAGGCCACAAACCGTCTCGCAGGATCTGCTGCATTTGATAGCGAGGGCTATTGACAATTTCCTGCCATTGTTGGCGGTGCCCACTCATGATTGCTTCCATCTCAGAGCCAGGACTGGAGAAGATCGCATGATGACTTGACCAGTCTTCGACCAGGCTCCTGCTAGCGGTCAGGGTCGTTTGCGCGAATGTAGGTGTCATTACCGATACCACCCAACAAGTGACTATCAAATAACGAAAGCTAACAACGAGCAATCTACGCGGCACTTCTTTGAACACTCTACCTCCTGCGGGTGCGACATAAACAATATTTTGCACCAGAAGTTTTGTTAGTGTACGCGAAGACGAGGGCGATTTGACGAAGCACTCGAATGACTGAATCCAGCCGATAACTTGTTCGGGCAGGCCACGCATGCGAATAGTACTTTCGTACAGTATTCAGGTGCCGAACTGCTTTCCTCTTGCGCTGCGGCTTTTTCTTCAAGGCCAGGTCTTCTTGCTTGTGCAACCGGTACAGCAGGTATACTCCAAACTTCCAGCCTTCGCGGTTGAGAAGTACGCGGATCTTGCGATAACCGTAGCTCACTCTGCTCTGTGCGATCTCGCTTACCTGGGGCGCAGAGGCTCGCATCTGGCGCTGTTGGAAGGCGGGAGAGTTGTTGCATAAGACTGCTCGTGCTTTGGACAAGAATCATGGCTCCATTCAGTTCTTGACACCGCCGTGTGGCGGGATCGCTCCGGCAGGCCGTCGCCCTTCGCAGAGAACACTGACCAGTGAAGGGAGAAAAACCAAAGAGCATTGCAATCTTACGTATGAATTAGGCTGCCATCTGGCACTGGGATGGCTCTTTGGCAGACCATAGCTGCGGTTAGCTGCCGCCAGTCAGGAGTTGCGCCTCCGTCTATGACTTCCATGATGAACTCAGCTACCCAGCGAGAAATGAACATTGAGTCACAACGGAATGTAATATTTACCTGCAGCCGGGTAGATCACCATTTCGAGTGATAGGTTATGCCCTCACAAGTCGCTGCCATTGCACCTCTGCGCAATGTTTCGATGCACACGAACTGATATGATCGCTGTCCAGTATCCCCCAAATTTTTGGTCCTAGACGTTGCCTGATATGAGTGTCCTTAAGTTGTGGGCGCAACCATGGCCCAGGTGGAGCTGATCGCGGCGTTGAATGTAAAGATCGTGCGTTACGTGTGGGTCGGCGCGTTTTTTTATCTGACGTTTCATTTTCTCGTTATTGTGCTGCCAGCGCCGGGGTATGCAAGTGCCTTTGTCGTGGCGGCACTTGGATTGCTGAGAATCATTTGTTGTCTCTGGTGGTTCCGGAAGCTCGCCTCTTCACCAGTGCGTTTTCGGTGGCTGCTGTACGCTGTCGGAGCGCTCTTTGGCAACACTTCGATCCAACTCTACGCATGGCGCAGCTTGCTTTCGAGCAGCCATAACTATCTTTCAAGCCCCGCCTCTCTCCTCACTTCTCTAGCCTGTATACCGATCCTTCTTTCCATCACATCGAACTTCAATGAGAGAGCGCCGCGAGCGGTAAGAGAGATTGATATGGCCCTGTGCCTCACACTTGGGTATCTGTTTTTGGCGCAGATATTGTTCCCAGCCTCAGTCCCAGTGGGAAGAGAGACGGCGAACATACTTTCCATCAATCGACTCATCGATTTTGAGAGCGTCTTCCTTCTGGTTTGTGCAGCAATGCAGTTTCTTGTCTCAGACAATGTCGAAGATCGTCGCTTTCTATACGTGTATTTCTCCTACATGGCGATATCGACTCCATTACTAGCGATACGCAATCGATGGGCCGCACGCTACCCTGTGGATATCTGGGACCTGGCAGTCGATATCCCACCGCTGGTGTTTATACTTTTCGCCCTTAACCCTCTGCCCGCACCCGTGCGCAATCTCACTCCTTCGCCACGCATTGTTAGGCTTGCACGCGGCGGTAATCCGATGTTTATAAGTCTCGCCCTGATACTTTTGGGGCTTGCTGTCTCTCGCCTTCATTTCTACCTCGGCGCCACAGGTATTCTTCTGGGAGTCATTGGATATGGTTTGCGCAATGCCATCATTCACGGCAAATTGCTCGAAACGGAAGACAGCCTTCTCGCAGCAAAAGCGGAACTCGAGGTGCAAGCTTCGAAAGACGGTCTAACTGGCATTCCCAATCGACGATCTTTCGATGAGACCCTGGGACGCGAATGGCGGAGCGCAGACCGAAAAAGCGGAACCTTGGCAATTCTCATGATCGATATTGACTTCTTCAAGCTCCTTAACGACGCATATGGACATCAGACCGGCGATGACTGCCTGGTCATCGTCGCCAAGGCTATTCAGGATATGCTGCCACGGGCTGGTGATTTTGTCGGCCGCTATGGAGGAGAGGAGTTCGCGGTAGTATTACCTGGAACCTCATTTGATGGCGCCATAGCGGTTGCTGAGCGATTGCGCTCCGGAATTGTTCAACTTGCGCTCGAGAACTCTAAGAGCGAATATGAGTTTATTACGGTCAGCGTCGGTGCGGCGGTCGGCAGTGCCGCTAACGTTCCCCACTTTAGTCTTCTGTTGAAGACCGCCGATGAAGCCCTCTATCGAGCAAAACGGGCAGGGCGAAACCGAGTTGAGGCGGTTGATCTCACAGTTCCCCGGAGCTAATTGAAAATCGCTCCATAGTCTCCGCAATGAGAATTGATCTCTGCCGCTCGAATTCACAATAGCTCGGCTTTGTACAAATCAACAGAGTTTTGCTTAATTCGTGTGCCCTCCGCACGCTGGATTTAAAATTCGACATCGTGGCTACAGTTCCAGTTGAGATTTCAAGCCTTCGGACTATCTCCTGGAGATGACTACGCGCTCCGGCTCCTACAAACAATCGTTTTTTAGCTATTGCATTTCCACGTTCCGCCAATATACACGGCCTGATTCACATGGAAGGTTTTGTAGGGCAGCGTTAAATGTCAGCTGCTCACGCCGGGTCTTTTCGGGTGCAACTGGTCGGTTCATCAGTGCAAGATACAGCTTTGAAATTCGTCTCATGAATCATGGGTTATCGGATTAGCTCTGCGTCTGTGTTCTCCCGACCACAAGGCTCTTCAAATGCGCCGCGGACACGGGGCGGCTGAATAGATAACCCTGCCCCAAAATTCGATCGCCCGCCGTACGAAAATATTCTACCTGCCCCTGTGTCTCGATGCCTTCAACTACTACCAGCAGCGCCAGTTGCCTTGCCATATCGAGAATTTGAGGTACTACAGACGCGGTCACCGCCTCCGTGCCAACCGTCTGAGTGAACGACCGATCAATCTTGATTGCGTCCACCGTCAGCCGGTGCAAATACGACAGACTCGAATATCCCGTCCCGAAATCGTCGATATACACCGTATGTCCGGCTCGCTTCAGGCGAGATACCCCTTCGATCGCCACCGAGTGGTCGGCCGTCGATCGCTCCGTCAGCTCTAGCCCCATCGCTGACGGCCTTACCATAGCTGTTCGCAGGCACCCTTCCAACGATTCGAAAAATAGCGGGTCGGTCAGATCTTCTGAGGAAATATTCAGCGTTACTCGAAAGCTTCCTTGATTTAGCAGATCACCTAGCTCTTCCACTGCCTTGCGCATACCCAGTCGCGTAATCTCACCGACAAACCCCGCCTTCTCGGCCAGGTTGATAAAGACATCCGGCCCAACTTGTTCGCGGTCCTCGTTCGTCCAGCGCGCGAGCGCCTCAGCCCCTACAATTATCCCCGTGTCCAGATCCACAATTGGTTGATAGACGAATGTCAAACCGCCTCTCCGAACTGCGCGCCGTAACTGCCGTTCTAGCGAATGCTGCCTCCTGTTGAGTAAGATCAGAATCAGCGTCAGTGCCGTGCCCAGCACACCGCCGCCGATCAGAAAGCCTCTGAAAAATCCCTGGCTTCGAGTTAGAATGTCATCTCGCCTTTCCCCCGCCACAACGCAGATCAGCTCACTCGGCGCGCATAGCGGCCGCAAAAAGAAACCGTCACGCTCAATGAAGCGTCCGGCGATGACTTCGGGGCCTGTCAGCGGCACTCCTTGCCCAAAGACATTCACGACCAGTGCTATCCGCGAATCATAGAGAAAGCCACTTGAAAACATTGGCGGCTCATCTAGACTTTTATACGAATCGGGGTTAAGTACAACCGAGACCCCGTTATGCTCCACAACCAATCCTTTCGACTTGTTTGAAAATACCAGCCGCACGAGACCGTAGATATTAATCCCGTTCACGGAAATGCTCGGCTTAGCAGGCATAGATGTGGGCGGATCGAGCCTCCCCACTCCCGTCGTACAGTACAGTACTCCTTCTTTAATTCGTCCAATATGTTTTACGTGTTGTGAGTTATATACATAATCCCGTGTGAGTGCCAACTCCTGGTCGGAACAAAATGGCAGATTGGCCTCTGTCACAACTTTCAGCGCCCTGTCAGACTCTGCCACAAAATGTGGACCATCTGCTAGCACTCGGGATGCATAGCTCTCAAGTTCGTCACGCCCCGTCTGGAGCTGAATCTTTCGCGCAATCGTCAGGCCAGCCAACACTCCCAAGCAGGCTCCGCAGAAAAGCAGCGTCATGTGCACGGCCAGTTTACCGTTCACGATCAAGTCTCCGGGCTTCCGTTTTCCAGCTCCTGAATATGTGTGAAACAGCCGACTCCAGGCGACACCTGATTTGTTCTAAAGGCGGCCAATGGAGAACGGTGGATAGATTCATTCCAAGTGCATCAGTAAATGCGCCTGCCATCTATGACGCAATCGCTATGCGTAGATTCATGTAGACGACATTCGCAATGCTTGAGCCGAAGACCCCGATCCAAATGTGTACTTATGGATAACGCAGCTGGTTATGGCTCCGGGCACTCACTACGCAGAAATGATATGCGTATGTATGCCGAAAGTATCTAGCATTCTTATGGAGTCATCACTCGACGGTAGAGGCATTTGTATGTAATCAACAGGGATGCTAGTACTACGACACGTATTAGTACTTTTCTGTAACTTCTCAAGCGAGGCACTGACGGTTAAAGGGTACCTTTGGCGTTGAGCGACTCCATAAAGAAGCGCAGCAACACTATGAGCGCGAGCCTTTGAACAGCGAGTGGCCTATTTGACTGAAATCGTCATCACTCTTTGGAGGTTTCACGTGAACATAATACTGCCAGCACTTCGTTCAAGTGTTGGGTCGCACCGTCGATGGCAAGCGCCATGATGAGGGGAGGCAGCTCCTGACACCAATAACATTTAATGGATGCGAATACATTTGAGTTATATCACTCCACGATGTTCTCCATCAGAACAACGTTTGGAATCGTAATGATTCCGCCTCCGCTTTCAAGCATCGTGCCGACTGAGCTCACCGCAATGATTGTTCCACGTACCCCTTGTACTTCTACGACACGTCCAACTTCAAAATGGTCTCGAACAAAAGTGCCAGCAAGGATATTCGCGACCACAGCACGGCTGCCGAATCCAAGCGCAAGCGCCGTTGCTAAACCGGCCGATACCAGGATGACGGCGAGGATGATTGTCAGAATCGCCGTCTGAACACCCAATTGTGCCAGGGCAATGATGATCGTAATCAAAGACAAGAAATAGCGACTGATCATTCCTAGCGCCCCTGCATACTCCAGGCTGGCGCTACGCGCAGATCGCGTCACTGCGCCTGAGAGGAATCGCGCAACTGAAAGCCCTACGAGAAAAATCAGCAATGCCGCAATAAAAGTCGGAAGGTAACCGAGAATCTTCGCCATCATCATTGTGAAGTAGACGAGGCGCAGCGCTTCGACTGCCGGCATGATAGCTAGCAGCAAAACAATCCAGTAAACGACTGTACGGAGGAGAGCGGAAAGACTCCCTGCAAAGCCGATGTCACTCAATGTCCGCGTCACACCATGCTGCTCGGCAAAACGATCCACTTGTAGGGATCGTGATGCTTTCTCTACAAGCCGCGATAGGACGAAAGCCGCAAACACGCCCAAGATAAGGATAAGACACGCGCTCAGTAGATTTGGAAGAAATTCGGCGATGCGGTCCACCGCATGAAGTACAGACGCCTGGAGGGTCTGGCGAATATTCTGATATAGACTATTCATGCCCTGCCTCCCAGGTTGATGTTCATCGAACTTTCAGACGCGTTAGTAGGCTCAGCTTTCGTGATACGAAAGAGACGCTTCAATACAATATCCAGCACCGTCCAAAAACCATATATTTGCGACTCGAATAGAACGCGAGTTCCCTGCACAACTTGTGCTCGTCTACGAAAGCGGCTAAAAGTTGAAGATGGAGCTGCCGCGACGAGACGTCTGAGCTCATACAACTCTGGTGCATTGTCGTCATTCAGTTCTCTTGCATTTTCGATTCGATTTGTCATCCCATCTCCTTGAACATCTGCCTGAATTTTTCCCGTGTCCGCACTAGTCGCATCTTCGTCGCGCTCAGGCCGATCTGCAATATCTCGCTAATTTCCTTCACATCCAAATCCATCACATACTTCATGATGAGAAGGGACCGGTCGTTGGGGTCGATACTGGCCAGTACTGCCTGTGTGCGTTCATCCTGGCGGGTTACATAGGTCGAACTATCCACGAAGATGTCTGCCTCTGGCAAAGCATCAGTCCTCGAGTGCTCGAGCAGACGGCTGGAAAGAAAGTTCAAGCAATGATTGCATGTGACTCGATACAGCCAACTTGAAAATGCAGAACGCCCGTCAAACTTGTCGAGATTTAGAAAGAGTTTCGTCAGCACCTCCTGGAGGAGGTCCTCCGCGTCAGTCGCGCTCCCCGTCATCCGATAGCACAGCGTATACACCATGTCTTTGTATGCATCGACCAACTGTTCGAATGCCTTGTGTTGATGAGGGAGTTCGCGCTTGCAACGCGCAACTAATGCGAGATCCTCCCCCGGATTTCTCATCGCTACAGTTCCTTGCCGTGAGGGTTGTGCAAAGTCGTGATTCTCTCGATCCCTTTACAACAAGGCACTCTGTCTCTCCACGGCGGAGAAACCTGGATCCACCTAAATGACTAGGACAATGAGAGAAGCACGAAAAGTCACATCGCAAATTTTTATTTGAAATGTGACTAATCGCGTGCGCTTCTCTGTCTTAGTCATCGGATGGTGAGGTTTTTGCCTCCACTGGAAAGGCCGAGAACTGGAATCCGATCATGCCGGACTCCAAGTGCGCTAAATTGATATGCACTTTTGTGTGAGGCCGGACACTATATGCAACAGGAACGGAACATACGGCACTGTGGCTTCCGGATCGAGTCGCTCGAACCTCACCATCTTGATACTTACTGTCCAAAAGTACTATTTCGCTCGGAAGTGATTGTATGTTAAGGATAACAACAGAAATGCTAAGTATCTTTGTCGTCGATGATCAGCGGATAATTGCGGATACGCTGGCTATAATTTTAAAGCACAATCAGTTCGACGCAAGAGCATTCGACGATCCCCAAGACGCACTAGAGGCTGCGGCGCTATCTCCTCCGCATTTGCTCATTAGTGATGTAGCGATGCCAACCATGACGGGCCTCGAATTGGCGGTTCACTTTCGCGTACGCTACCCCCGATGCAAAGTTTTGCTATTTTCTGGGCAAGCAAATACCAGGACATTGCTGGATGACGCACGGGCGCTGGGATATGATTTCGAAATTCTGAATAAGCCCATCCATCCAGAAGATCTCATAAACAAGATCTCTCTTTCGGGTTTATCTCATTTGCCAAATTGACCGTGAAGAGATCGATCACCTTGAGGCAAACAATAATTTGCAGATCAACGGGAGGCCTAATGACATTAAAATACTCAGCCTTGGTCACAATCTTTGCCTCCTCATCTCCAGGCCTGCTAGAAGGGAACGCCGCAAACCGGACTGAACGACTTAATGGAGCGAGAAATGTCACACGTCAGCAGATCATGACGACGCAGGATAAAGAAACTCCAGAACGCGTTGCACGTCAGGCGACTTGCCTCGGATCGATTGCGAACGACAATGAGATTTTCTCTTGTGGTTGTCTCCTATGTACGGAGCGAAGTCAAGTACCACACCCGGATTGGCTTGAGCGCACCTGCATTTACCGTCCAGCTAATGCGAAACAGTATTGGCTGCTAGAGCGTCAAGCTGGTGAATGACGACACTTGTTTTGCCGCGGTGTTAACTCACGATTTTGGTACAGCCTCAGGCCACAATTCAAGATCGACGCTGAAGGGATAGCTGGCAGGTCCTTAGAAAGTGGACTTAATACGAAGGTCGGGTTCTTATCCTGACGTTCTTATTTATGACGCCTGTAGAGAGCTTTAGAGTCACCCTGCGCTGGCCAGAGAATGACTTGCTTGCTCAGGGCACCTCGTAACATATGTCTCAACGACATGTTCGGTACTACACCGAACACCAACGAAAGAGGCCGGAAGGTTCAAGCACTTTGCCATGAGGAAAGGCGGAAATTCCCAGAACGACGAACAATAGGAGATGATTTCGGTTTTTGTTGCTTGGCAAGCAGCAAATATTGATTCTTTGGGGAGTTCTAGCCTGATTAGCGTTGGCAGATGCTGGTGTATCACAAGCATCTGCTCTTACCTCAAAGTGCTCTTTCCTCTGTTGCCTGCTTTTGGTATTGCCCTTTTGATCCTTTTAAAACACTCGAGTAACTCGTACAACTGAAAGGGAAATGGAAATGCCTATCATTTGGTGGATCGTTGTTGGCCTCATTGCTGGCTTTCTCACGGGAAAGCTTATGAAAGGCAGTGGTTTTGGTGTGATTATGGATATTGTCGTCGGTATCGTAGGCGCGATTGTCGGTGGCTTTATTATGCATGCTCTGGGTTTCGCCGAACAGGGGGGCTTTATTTACACGATCTTTGTGGCCGTGATCGGAGCCGTGCTCTTGACATTTCTACTTCGCTTGATCACTGGCAATAGATCAAGGTAGTACGCAACTTCGCCGCCACCGCTGCGTTGCTTGCTCCACCCCCACATTCCAGATCGATAACCGCTTGATAGGCTACAGGGCAGGCGCTGCGCGACTGCCCTGCTGTGCGCTTTAACTCTGTTCAAAGCCAAGTTATGCATCTTCGTGCGGCCACGACGAGAATTCATACCTCTGTCTTGCCTAAAGGATCAAAGTATTTTCTTCTGCGACACTACGTCAATACGGAATGGCAGGCGTGAATGAAATCTAGGACTTGATTAGAAGCGAAGTCAGTGATGAAAAGAGAGTTCACCGCTGGAACTTTTACACTCCGAGTATTCCAGCTAATATTACAGACAATCCCCCACTGATGATAGACAGTTCCCGAGGGGATCGACGTGCCTGATGGGATTGAAGCAATGATCAGTACACCTGCTCGTGCCCTGGTTTCAACCGTCCACGATCTGCATGACTCCTGGGCCTTCCGGAGAAATGGCGGATCGTATCGCTTTAAGGGTGTCTATTCGACTTACGAAGAGGCTGAGGCGGCAATGCCCTGGGATAGCCTCCACGGGTTCAATCACGGACTCGTAGCCGACTACTTCGCCGATACTCATATTGTGTTCAATCCAAGTGACTACGCGGTGCTGTTCTGGCTATCCGGACTGCTGCCTTCGGCACAGCCGCTGTTCGACTTCGGAGGCGGCGTGGGACAGTCCTTTTACGTCTATCAATCATTCCTGAATTTGCATGACCACGTGCGCTGGATTGTCTGCGAAGTCGAGGCTTTAGCCGTGCGCGGGAAAGCGCTGGCGGAGGAAAAGCAGGCCAAAGGTTTGAACTTCACCACTGACTTCACCGCCTGTAACGGATCAGCCATCATGCTGACTACAGGAGTCTTGCAGTATGTGAAGGCGGATATGTCCGAGCTTCTTGCCGGGCTCTCCGATCCGCCCGAGCATGTTCTTATCAATCGCGTCCCTATGTACGACGGTGGGAGTTACTACACCATCCAGCACGCACACCATTCCTATGCGCCTTATAAAGTAAGCAATCTCCACGCCTTCATCCGTAACATGGAGAGCATAGGCTATGAGAAGGTAGACGGGTGGTATTTGCCGAGGTCGCTGAGGATTCCATTTCATCCCGCCCAGTTTGTACCCTATTATCAGGGATTCTACTTCCGGAAGAAGCAACATTCCCAGCATTCTGAGTCATAAATAGATTTTGTATATGTGAAGAACTTTCTGCAGATCTGTCGAATTCATCGACTTCTTGAAGAAGATAGACGGTGCTGTTCCAGCTGACCCTAACATCCATCTGGTACTGGATAGCTACGGCACCCACAAAAACAGCACCGGTTCGAAAGTGGCTGCGCAAGAGGCCGCGCTATTATCTAGATTTCATTCCAAATCCATGCCTCTTGTCTTAACCGGGTTGAGCACGGGTTCGCACTCTTGACCCGACGCCAGGTTAACCGCGACTCACATAAAAGCGTTCAGGAACTGGAAACCGTATTCAGGAAGTTCTTTGCTGCACCAATCAGCAACAACGCCCTTCCGCTTAACCAATGCCACAGACCAGATATTTGCGTCCATCCCTCGCTTGCTCACCGTTACTCTCTACCCCCACTCAGCACAGACTTCGACCAGAAATCAATGACTCAGCAGACAATGACCTAAAGGTTCGCAACATTTCCTGTGAGGTCTTTTGGGATCAGAGGACCTGGGAATACTGATCGTGTCGTTGCTGTCTGTTCTTAGTTAAATCCGAAAATGAGGGTTCGCAGCAGACTTTCCGGCCGATATCGACGACTCGCTCTTATTCATCGACTACCTACCCTTAATTTGACGTATTATTTTGGTGTCTTCAGCAGTCCATCGTGTCCTAGGATCGGCATCAGAAACGATCAAAGGACTAAGTCTGATTTTTTGCCAAGGACACCAATGTCGTCGCAGCAACGCTACACTGTCACCGAGACCCTTCGTGAAGATGGGGAGGCCCGCATCTGCCGCGCCTTCGACGAGGAGCTGCAGATCCCGGTGCTGCTGAAACTCTCGGGGCATGCCATTCCACCCACATGGCGTCTGGCGCGGATAAGCCATGAATACGAAATACTGACTGACCTCGACTGCCTAGGCGCACCGCGCCCTTACGCTCTGTTCGACGATCCAGAGCAGCCGGCCATCGTGATCGAGGATATTGGCGGTGCTTTGCTCGCCTCACTGATCGACGGCACACCATGGCCTCTGTCAGCTTTTTTTCCTGTGGTACTTTCAGTGATTGACACGCTCGACCATGTTCATCGCCGCAGAATCATACATCGGGACATCACACCGCAGAACATTGTCGTCAACGTCGCGGCGGGTAGGACCCAACTCGTCGACTTCTCGCGTGCCTCGCGCCTGTCGATCGAACGCCCTCATCTGGCTCCACCCGATCACGTTGAGGGCACACTCGCTTATCTGGCGCCAGAGCAGACCGGCCGGATGAATCGCGTTGTGGACTACCGCGCCGACTTTTACGCGCTGGGCGTTCTGTTCTACGAATTATTGACTGGCCATCCCGCCTTCTTTGCCCGCGATGCTCTGGAACTAGTGCATTGCCATCTTGCACGACAACCGCGTCCGCCTGCGGAGGTGACAGATGTGCCCAGTCCTCTGTCTGACATCGTCCTCAAGCTTATGGCCAAACTCGCAGAGGACCGTTACCAAAGCGCTGGCGGTTTACATGCGGACCTTCTGGAATGCCGGCGGCAATGGTTGGAAATTGGAGATATCGCCCCTTTCCCACTTGGCAGCGCGGACGTTTCGGATCGCTTTCAGCTGCCGCAGAAGCTTTATGGCAGACAAAACGAAATCGCGACGCTCCTGGACACGTTCGCGCGGGTGGCACAGGGCGGCACACTTGAGTTGATATTAGTGACGGGGTCTTCAGGAACTGGCAAGTCCGCGCTGGTAGCAGAACTGCACCGGGACATTATCGGACTGCGCAGTTATTTCCTGGAAGGCAAGTTTGACCAGTATCGCCGCGGCATTCCTTACGCTCCACTGGCACAGGCATTTCAATCACTGACCCAGCAACTGTTGGCCGAAAGCGCGGAACGGATAGAACACTGGCGCGTGCGTATCCTTGATGCGGTCGGAGAGCACGGACAGATCATTCTTGATTTGGTGCCGCAGATGCTGCTCATCATCGGGCCGCAGCCCGCTCTTCCCGAATTGCCGCTCGATCAAGCCCAGAACCGGCTGCACCGCGTCTTCCAGCGCTTCGTCGCAACCTTTGCTGAAATGGAACATCCGCTGGTCTTGTTTTTTGACGACCTGCAATGGATCGACAGCGCAAGTCTGAATCTATTTGCTCAGCTTCTTGGACAGACAGAGACGCGCTACATGCTGGTTATCGGTGCATACCGCGACAATGAGGTGGGAGCCGATCATGTTTTGATGCGGATGCTCAACGATCTGCGACGGCGGGGAGTGCCCACGCAGACGGTGAGCTTGACACCGCTAAATGAGCCGGACCTCCGGTGCCTTGTCGCCGATACACTGCACTGTGATGTATCGCGTGCGGAGACACTGGCAAGTTTGATCCGCGCAAAAACGCAAGGTAATCCGTTCTTCTGCTTCCAGTTCCTCTCCATGCTGTATCAGGATGGGTTGATCACCTTTGATGCACATAGTGCGCGTTGGAATTGGGACTTGGCGCGAATCACGATGCGCAACTTTACCGATAACGTCGTCGAGCTGATGCTGGGCGAATTGCAGCGCTTGCCGAAGCCGACGCTGGATTTGCTTAACGTGGCCGGATTCATCGGGAATGAGTTCGCGTTGGACACCTTGGCGGCTGTCGCAGGTCTGAGCCGTGAAGAGATCAGCCCGCATCTTTGGCCAGCGGTTAAGGTCGGGTTATTGGTGCGCTACGATGGCCAGGCCCGATTTCTGCATGACCGGGTTCAGGAGGCAGCATATCTGCTGACCCCGCCGGCCGAGCGCGCGGCGATGCACGCCTCGATCGGTCGGCTGCTACGCAACAGCACTCCGGACTCCGAGCTCGACGAACGGATCTTTGAAATCGTCGACCATCTGAATGCCGCCACATCGGAAATTACCGATGCAGGCGAACAGCGTCTGATCGCTGCTCTGAATTTGCGCGCCGGAGATAAAGCTCGTACCGCCACCATGTATGCCGCTGCAGCCGGCTTCTTCGCAGCTGGCCTGAAATGGATTCCCGAACCAGGCTGGATCAGCAACTATGCGCTGATGCTGCAGCTCTCTCTGGGTTGCGCAGAGTGCGAGTATTTATCCGGCAATATGCAGGCCGCCGATGTGCTGCTGGATGCTGTTATCGGCGCAGCCCGCGATCCTCTGGACCGGGCCCGCGCCTATCTGATCAGGATCAACATCCTGGTCACACGTGGTGACAATCCTGGCGCCTGCGCTCTCGCTCAACTCAGCCTGATAGAACTCGGCCTTAACCTGCCAGAATTTCCCACCCACGCAGATGTAAGAGCGGGGTACGACGAAATCATGCGGCTTCTCGATGGCCGCTCCGCCGAAGCTCTACTCGATCTACCGGACATCGAAGATCCGAAAATGGAGATGGCGATTCGTATCCTCACCTCCACCTCGACGGCGGCCATCTTCACGGATCAGCAACTGCTTGCTTACCACGACACGCAGATGGTGACACTCAGCCTGCGCTACGGCACAGCTCCATCGTCAGTTATCGGCTATGTGTTTTACGGCTTCATGCTGAGCAACTACCTATTTCAGTATCAGGAGGGATATCACTACTGTCAGGTCGCACGGGAATTGATGGAGCGCCGCGGCCTCCGGCAGCATCAGGGCAGCTTGATCTATCACCAGGCTCTTGTAGGCCTGTGGGTACGTCCCATCAGCGAAGGTATCGAGAGAATGCGAGAATCTATCGGTCCACTTCTCGAAGCTGGAAACCTCATTATCGCCTGCATATCTTACCGTTTCATCGCGGCCTACTGCCTGCTACGCGGCGACCGGCTGGAGGCGGTGGAACAAGAGATTGAACGCTGCCACACATTTGCAACCCAGGTCGGCTATCCTGTCGTAGTGGCGCTCAATCGTGCGACTCATCGTCTCGTTCTGCGACTACGCGGCAAACAAGACTCTGAGATCCAGATTGAGAAACAACGGACGCTGTCGCCTTCCCCGCCAGAGTCCATGACAGGCGTCTTAGCGACCGGCGTCACCGACCGAACGCCGTTCGTAATCGTTGGCGAACATCTCTCCAGGCTTGCCGAACACAGCATCATGGGCGAGCACGAGCACGCCCGGGAAGAGGCGTTGATCGCTCGACCGATGATGTGGGCGACCATGGGACTGCTGCCGATCCACGATTACTTCTTCCATGGTTCGCTCAGTCTCGCTGCGCTCTACAACTCCCAGCCATCAGAGACCCGGGCGCACGATCTCGCCTGGTTGCACGAGAACCAGCAGCAGCTGCGAGCATGGGCGGACAATTATCCGCCATCCTTCGCGCACTGCGAACAGTTGGTTGCCGCCGAAATGCTTCGGATCGAAGGCGACTCCGCGGGCGCGTTGAGGTTGTACGAATGTGCCATCACCGGTGCAGCCTCTGGAGGATTCGTACAGCACGAGGCAGTTGCGAACGAAACAGCCGCGCATTTCTATCTCGATCTTGGCATCGTATCGACTGCAGAGTTCCATCTGCGCGCCGCCCACAGCGCTTACTCGCGATGGGGCGCTGACGGCAAGGTGGAGGAGCTTGAACGAAAATTTCCGGCACTCCGCGATCTGGAGTCCGCGTCGGACGGTAACGCTTCATACGGATACGTTCCAAACTCCCATCCAGACGCGGCCTCCGGCCTCGACGTGCTGGCCGTCGCGCGTGCTTCACAAGCAATCTCTGGCAAAGTCGTCCGCGAAGAGCTACTGAATACGCTCGTGGAGATCGTGCTGGAGCAGACGGGGGCCCAGTTCGGCGCGCTTCTGTTGGCCAACGGTGCTAAGCTGCAAATCGTCGCCGTCGCCGAGGTAGAACAACAGCGTATTCGGATAGAGCTGATCCCTCCCGGAGAGGCCAGCTCGATGAGCCTACCATCGAGCGTTCTGGCGTCTATCCAACGCCGGCGTGAACCCGTTCTCCTCGAGGATGCGCTGAATCCTCATCCCTTCAGCCGGGATCCAGCGCTTGTAGCCAGACAACCGCGATCAGTTTTGGCAGTGCCCATCCTTCGCCAGAACGAGTTGCTGGGCGTTGTTTATCTCGAGCATCAAACAATGAGCCACGTTTTCACACTGCGTCGAGTTGCAGTACTCGAGCAGCTGGCAGCACAGGCGGCTATATCACTTGAGAGCGCCCAGCTCTACGCCGAGCTTGCGGAGCATAAGCGTGTCCTAGAGACTACTGTCGAAACCCGTACCGCAGAATTGCAGCAGGCGCGGGTGGTGGCGGAAGAGGCGACCCGCGCCAAGAGCGAGTTTTTAGCCAGCATGAGCCACGAAATTCGCACTCCCATGAACGCAGTTATCGGCCTCGCTCATTTGGCACTCCATGGGAATCTTCCACCGCGGGAGCGTGAGTATGTAGACAAGATCCAGCAGGCCGGCCAACTCCTCCTCGGCATCATCAACGATATTCTCGACTTCTCCAAAATGGAGGCAGGAAAGCTCGCCCTCGAAGAGGTCGAGTTCGACTTCGACACGGTGCTGGACAACGTCGCAAACTTAATTGGAGAAAAGGCGGCCGCCAAAGGACTCGAACTGCTGTTCCGGATCGACCAGAAGCTGCGCTTTCAGCTGGTTGGTGACCCGCTGCGTGTGGGTCAGATTCTCATCAATTTCGCTAGCAACGCTGTGAAGTTTACCGAGCGAGGAGAAGTCGAGGTTTCCGTCGAGGTACGAGAGCAGACGTCCGAATCACTGATGCTTTATTGCGCCGTACGCGATACTGGCATCGGGTTAACCGAAACGCAGCTTAGTAATTTATTCCAATCGTTTTACCAAGTAGATGGCTCGACCACCCGGAAATATGGTGGCACCGGCCTCGGCCTCGTAATCGCTAAACGTCTGGCGGAGGAGATGGGTGGTTCTGTCGGGGTCGAGAGCCGCTTTGGCATCGGCAGCACCTTTTGGTTTACAGCTCGGTTAGGCAAAGGGCAAGCCGACCGGAAGAACGCATCGCAGGCAATTGTTCTCTACGGACGACGCGTCCTGGTAGTCGACGACAATGACGCTGCGCGCGCTGCAATTGTCTCTATGCTCAGCGGAATTACTTTTAACGTCATGGCGGCTGCAAGCGGTCAGGAAGCGATCCACGCGGTCGCAATCGCGGCGGCCGAAAACCGCCCGTTCGAGATCGTTTTTCTGGATTGGCTGATGCCTGGTATAGACGGTGGAGAAACCGCAAGACGAATTGCGGCTCTCCACTTGGATAACAGCCCGAGCATCATTATGGTGACGGCACACGGGAGAGAGGAGGTACTCGCCAATTCCCGCAGGGCCGGCGCCGCCGAAGTGCTGCTGAAACCTTGTACACCGTCGCAGCTATTCAATGCTGCCCTCCGCGCGCTTCGGAAGCCCGACAGCTTCGGTTCCGAAGAACCCGTCCCGCACATTAGCACGCCAACGCACCGAGCCGCCAAGGGAACTCGAGTCCTCCTGGTCGAAGACAATCTGCTGAACCAGATGGTTGGGCGGGGTATGCTCGAATATCTGGGGTTCGAGGTCGATGTGGCAGAGAATGGCGCGGTCGCCGTCGAGATTCTGTTCAAAAACGATTCAAGGCACTATGCTGCCGTTCTGATCGACATGCAGATGCCAGTGATGGATGGAGTCGATGCCATGACGACAATACGAAGCGATCCGCGTTTCGCTAATCTGCCCATCGTGGCAATGACAGCCAACGCACTGCCGGCTGACAGAGATCGCTGCATCGCCGTTGGCGCGAATGCGCATATCGCAAAACCGGTCTCACCCGACCTACTGCTGGCGACGCTTCGTCGCTGGGTTCCTTCGTTCCGGCCGATTGCAGAACGGGATGCCCCTTTGGATATGCATCAGCCTGTCTTATCAGATGCGGTCCCCGGCCTCAATCAAGAACTCGGACTGAAGCGGGCGGGTGGGCGTAAAACTCTCTATCTCACCCTTCTCGGCCTGTTCGTTACACAGCACCGTGGTGATGTCCTGACGATACGTAGGGCCCTCAATGTTGGTGAGCCAACTGCTGCTTCCAGAGGAGCACACTCTCTACGCTCCGTCGCCGCGACGCTCGGCGCCGAGGGACTTGCTCGGCAAGCCGGGTTGGTGGAAGAGGCGATCCGCTCCGGTGCTAGTTCGGCGACCATCGATGCACTTCTGAGCGAACTCGGGCAAGCGCTTAATGAGATGATGTCGGCACTGACGACGGTGCTGCAACCGTACTCGGCAGTGGAACCCATCGCGGTTGACTTGCAGCGTATCGCTGGCACGGTTCCTGCGTTCGCTCGCTCACTCGCCGAAGATGACCCGACAAATCCATCGGTGCTGGCAAAACATGAAGTCGACTGGCAGAGTATCGTCCGCGCGGTTCGCGCGTTCGCTCGCGCCCTCGCCGAAAATGACGCGACGGCTCCGTCTGTGCTGGCGGAGCACGAAACGGCGTTAAGTAGGGCGTTGGGTGAGCACTTTCCTGAAATCAAGACCGCGACTGAGATTTTTGAGTTACCCGACGCGCTGGCTCGGCTTAGAAAGGTTGCGCTCGATCTGGAAATTGATCTGGAAATCGAATAAGAGCCCGCAATACCCATGCCACCGAAAACTAGCGATTCCGACAAGATAACTCGGGCTACAAATTGAGCATTGTGTCGGACTCGTCACAAAACCGCTCAGCGATCACTCGGAATTCGTCCTCGATCCCCAGAAACGCGTCGAGGATGTCGGGATCGAAATGCGAACCGCGACCTTTCTTCATGACTTCGATCGTCTCTGTGTGGCTGTATGCCCGCTTGTAGTGCCGCACCGAGATCAAGGCGTCATATACATCTGCAACCGCCATTAAACGGCCAGCGATAGGAATATTGTCTCCAGATAAGCCTTGCGGGTACCCGGAACCATCCCATTTCTCCTGATGAGAATAGGCGATCTCGCGTGCCATACTGAGAAATCGCGTGCTGCTTCCGAGGTTGGCTTCAACGGCCAAAATCGCATCGCGGCCATAGATCGTATGCTGCTTCATCACCTCGAACTCTTCTGGCGTCAGTTTGCCGGGTTTTAACAGGATCGAATCAGGAACGCCTACCTTGCCAATATCGTGCAGCGCAGCAGTTTTATACAGCAGCGTGACAACGTCGTTAGTCAGAAAATCGCTAAACCTTTCGTGGCTCTGTAGAGCCATAGCGAGCTGGGCGACATAATGCTGGGTGCGGCGAATGTGGTTGCCGGTCTCGTTATCACGCGTTTCCGCCAGGCTGGCCATCGCAATGAGGATTGCATCCTGGGTTTGCATAAGTTCCCGCGTGCGCTCCTCGACCAGATGCTCCAGATACTGATTCTGGTCTTTGAGCAGTCCCCGAACACGGCTGAGGGCCAAATGCGTGCTAATCCGTGCCAGCACGATCAGTGGGGCAATAGGCTTGGCAATATAGTCGACAGCACCGAGGTTGAATCCCACTTCCTCGTCGTCGACCTCGTCCCTCGAGGTGAGAAAGATCACCGGAATATCTGTCGTTTCCGGATCGGATTTCAGACGTTCGCAAGTTTGGTAGCCGTCCAGTCCCGGCATCACAACATCAAGCAGAATTAGGTCTGGCCGCGGTCCAGTCCGAATGATTTCCAGAGCTCGCAGACCGTTGGTTGCCACTATTGTGCGGTATTTATCTTTCAGTAATCCGGTCAGCAACGTAACGTTTGCGGGCGTGTCGTCAACTATGAGGATCACCTCTTTTCTGGCGAGTTCCGATCCTTGTGGGATGACGCTCATCGCAATCTCCAGCACCGCGCTTCAAAGCCGCGAGTGCGACTGTTTCGACAGTGCACCACAGCCAAATTTCAGACAATTTTATGGGGGATTTATGGGGAAACACTAGACCGCGGGCTTAATGATAGCATTCTGACCTCCCGGGCAAGGCTCACCTCGGAACATTTGGGTTTCGGGTAGACAGACATCTCAGTTGAGGGCCTTGATACTTCGCGACATTGCGAATGGTTTGCTGGCGTCCCTATTTTTGGGTTTGATCGCCAACCATTTATACCCATAAGAGATGCGTCTGCCGGTTGTTCACATGGACGATATGCCTTGTTCCGAGAAAGAGACGCTCTCTAAAAATCATGACACTGCATATCGTTAGTACTTTTGAACGATTGATCTTTCAACGACACAATCGGAGTATGTTTATCAATTCATGAATGTATCTGTACGCCTGAGGTCATCAGCGGTTATCGTTTTGACGAACATGGTGGACAATTCTTTGGGATGAGAACTATCACTGCCGAGAGGTCAGCTCTCATCGGATTGCTCTTGAGTGCGGTTAGGAGATGTGCCAGGTTCTGATACCCGAATTTATGTCATGCTTCAAAGTCACCCTCAATATTTGAGGGCGACAAATGCTTCATGCATGACAATGTCCTTGTACCGTGCATAGTTGAGGGCATCGATTGGAGACGGTGGAGGCTTTCTATGACGACCTCGCGGCTCACTACCACCTCATCTTCGAGGATTGGGATAAGAGCATCGCAGAACAAAGTGCCATCCTTGGGCCTCTCCTCGAAAGCTATACCGGTCTTCGATCGCTCCGGATACTCGACTGTGCCTGCGGAATCGGGATACAGACTCTTGGACTAGCTCAGAGAGGCCACACCCTGGTCGCATCGGACCTGAGCCGGGCTTCTGTGGCGCGCGCTCTACGCGAGGCGCGCCTTCGGGAGGCAGACGTCCGCTTCCATGTGGCGGATATGCGGAATTTAAGCGGGATCTCAGAAGGAAACTTCGATGCTGTTTTAGCCGCAGACAACGCCTTGCCTCACCTGCTTCTTGACTCAGAACGCGATCGGGCGCTGCAGGAGATGGCAAACAAGCTGAGACCCGGTGGCATCATGGTAGCGAGCATCCGGGACTACGATTTCCTGATCAACACGCGTCCAGCCATGCAACCGCCATCATTTTTCGGCGACCGAGGTTGTCGCCGCATTGTTCATCAGGTTTGGGATTGGGACGGAGCGGAATATGATTTGCATCTCCACATCGCCTTCGAATCGCCTGCAGGCTGGAATGCAAAACACTACGTTTCAAGATATCGGGCTCTTCTCCGAGAGGATCTCGCTCCATCGTTTCAGAAAGCCAGTTTCATCGATATTCAGTGGTTGGAGCCGGAATCGACCTCGTTTTATCAACCCATTGTGATCGCGAGGAAGCCAGCATGACTTCGGGTCTGTTCGTCGCACCAGCGTCTTCGCTGCCTTCGTCCTTCTTAGCACGCTCCGCAGCACGGAAAACGCTGCGGATCTCTTCAGTTCCGCATATCACCACCCCTGAGACTCGACGCGCCTACCTCGACAGGACCCTACAACGATCGCCCTTGTGCGCCAAGCACAGCATTATGAATCTCATTGTGGCTTAGCCTGGTCATGTGATCGCCATTTGCATAAGAGAAATTGGGTGCTTCGTCACACAAAACAGGTGCCTTCAGCGAGCTCGGAATTCCGGGCGCTAATCAGGACACGACCTGGTTGCATAAATCTCTTTGTGGATTCGCCGTCATTAAACGGCGATACGAAACAATCTCCTGAGCCGAACAGACTGAGCGCTATGAAACAACCGGCGAAGGAGATATTATCAGCAGTCTCACCCGGCCCAAATACCACCGGATACCGCATCCGCTCTTCCATTGAACGGAGCTATCTTTAACGATTTCACGTCATGAGGTTGGTCATGTTCATGTCTCCTAAACCGATCTTGGCGTATCGGCGCCTTCCCTATCTCCTCGCGCTAGCAACCGCATTCCTGCTCCTACATGCTCTTGCAATGCTTGTTTTTACGGATGCATCCGATGCTCTCTCCTATATATTCGTTGTCGCGCCGCCTCTGCTTGCTATTCATGCCGCATGGCGGTTTGCACGCAGTAGTCACGGCCCGTTGCGTTTGCGATGGTTTCTGGTGCTGGCAAGCATCGTCATCTGGGATATCGGTATGCTGAATGCATTCATTCAGCAATTTCATTTACCTCGCTGGCCGCATGTAAATCCTTTTGTCTACGGAGCTGTTGCGCAGGCGCTGCGCCTAATGGCTTTTTCCAGCCCCCCTGAAGAACAACGATCCATTGCCGTTCGCAGTATCGATGTATCCTTGACAACACTCATTTGCATTCTGGCTTTCGTCGACTTGTATGTGCCTTTAAATGGCGTCAATCTCTTTGGACATCCTAATTTCGTCGAGCTTACTGTCGCCGCGAAGTTTTTTGTAGCAATGGCGGCATCGATCGCAATGTACAGCTTCAGTACACCCCAGGAACATCATTTTGGGAAAACGGTGTGCTGCTTTGTATGGACTGATGCAGTCTGCTTCTTCATCAACAACTACATCATCTACGCACGGCTACATTGGTACCATCACTCGCCATTCGACAGCATCATCTCCATTCCATATCTGGCATTTGCAATTCTTGCTTCATTGCCCAATACCGATAGCCACTCCACAACCAGCGCTGTCAGCAAAAAATATCTGGTCCGCAGCGCAATGCCGCTCCTTCTCGCCCTCGGCGTGTTTGTTCTTGCAACCCGCTTTACATTGATTTATCCCTTAGCTGGCTTTGTTTGCATAGGAACAACCATGATGATCTCCGGCCTGCGGATCGCCATCACACAAAGCCAGTACATGAAAGTGCGAGATTACTTTAAGGAGCAGACATTGCTTGATCCGCTCACTGAGGTTGGAAACCGGCGCTCCTTTGAGCTGTGCTTGGATAAGGAATGGAGTCTGATTCAACGTAGCGACGATTTCATCGCATTGCTCTTACTTGACCTCGATCATTTCAAGCAAGTGAATGACGAATACGGCCATCAGCACGGTGATACGTGCCTGCTAGCAGTCGCACAGTGTATCCGCAACGCACTGCCGCGCAATACTGATAGTGTGTTTCGCTACGGAGGCGAGGAATTTGCCGTGGTATTGCCGTTAACTAAACTAGAGGGTGCTTTGCTAGTCGCAGAGAGGATTCGTAAAGATGTGATTGCACTCCCAATTCGGGACACTGCCGATAGCCCAATAACGGTGAGCATCGGAGTTGCGGTCCATGGACCATTGGACTATATCACGTCGAATTTGGGTCTTATTGAGGTTGCGGACCGCGCACTTTATAAAGCTAAGAGTTCCGGCAGAAATCGCGTGGAATTTTTGCCATCTTCGGCGACGAACCCGCCCGCGGAGAGTTTTCACTGATGAAGCCAAGCCGAACAGCGCTATCTCAATCCCCCAAGGGATACTCCGCCCTATGGCTTGAAGATCAGTCTCCGAGCAGCTGCTCTTGTATTAACAGGAAAAATCCTGAAGACCTCCTGGTGCATTCTTATAGAGAAACCCGATGACTCCCAGACCTGGTTGGCACTATACGCGTCAATGATAGATCTCCGGTGCAGGTCACCAGCAATAGGCATTCACAATTGTAGGTGCACCAGTCTTACTTTCGATCACGCTAACTTTCAGAATGATTTCGATATTCTTGTTTTCCCACCCCGGGGGCAAGTACTTTGCCAGGCGCCGATCAAGATCTGGAGAAGAAACGAAGTCGCCGGCTGCCTCCGTTCCATTGCGGCCAGTACCGGCAGCTACCATAACCATGTGGCCTGTCAGTGGGGTGCTGAAACGGGCAACGATGGCACAATCCGTGAGTAGCGAATGATCCACGTCGCTCACTTCGAACACGCAGGGTGGCGAAGCGGGATTTCGGTCATCCTCGATGACTTGTCTGCCCTTCCCGCTGCCCTCGATGTGGTATCGGAGTGGAGCAAGCATCTTCATCGTCCAAGGGTTTGAGACACCTCCAATCAGGACAATCGGGTTTCCGGTGAAGTCAGCAAGAGTCGAATTTGAAGTTGTTCGGAGCCGATATCGAGCACCCTGATTGATGAGGACTCCAGAGATATGAGTCACCGCCGATACATCTTCCAACACGATATCGCGATGTTCTTTATTCCAAGCTTCGGGCGCTGCCGGATCGATGGAGGAAGACTCTGGAATGACAATTTGAACTTCTCCAGAACCGCGAGAAAAGCCCGCCCACAGATGATTGAAAACATTTCGTCTCGAAACAAACGACTTCCACCAAAGCCCCCACCCAACCATCGCGAAGACCAGCAGTGCGAAACAGAGAATCGATAGAGTAGTCATTCCCTTTGCTGACGCTCCCTTTCGGACGGGGGCCGATGCGTGGAAGGCTTCGACCGTTATTTCATTCCCGTCAGCCTTATCGCTTGATGCGTGGACCACGTCTACAGGGAAATCTCCAAAATCAAGACCACGAGTGACCGAATCGATGTCCTTCGTAAAATAAAATTCTGGAATGTAAGATCCTTGCGGGAGAACTATCTCTACCACTGGTTGCTGATTCACCTGTTCAGCGCGGAAGGCCGAGAGGCGCTTTCTTACTTCACTAGCCGTGTTGCGGACAGTCGGGTCAGTGTTCGTGTCGTAGTCAGCGGGTCGTCCGAAAACGTCGATCCCGATCGTACGTTCTTTGATTGTTTGAGCCTCTCCCTGGAGCGTCTTTTCCACGACATAGCTCAGAAAAGCTGGATAACGCTTACTGTGTCGAAAGTGTGAACTGGCGACAACAGCCTTTAATTCAGTCCGTATCAACTCACATTCTTCTGTCGACAACGGATTATCAGGGGTGCACGAACGTTGAATCCGAGACATCATTATCTTTTGTTCATTTTATTAAACCATCTTCAGCCCTTCCCATGGTAGACAAGAGAAACGCAAGGGGCTGATATGCAAGGGGCTTTAGGAGAACTCGCGCCCAACAGCTTTTTGTTTATTACCGTCTAAAACCGTCCATTGCGTAACATTTTGGCATCGGTCTGGTAAAACAATTGCGTTTGTATATAAATTGAACAGATTATCGGTGAGATGCCTGCGCCCGTTCACCAATGTGCGTTGCAATGAAAACGTGTATACCCCAAGCTCGCTTCCCGCTCACACCCGGTTCTTTCTCTGGTTGGCCACTGATCCACTCCAGCGCATTTCTATCCATTTCTTCCACGCTGTTATTTGCTGATTTAGTCGTTGAATGCCTCACCAGATCGGCAACAGATGAACATACAAAAATATCGTCTGATGACGTATAAAGTCTGGAAAAAGATTTGTATTCCACGTCTCGCGGTCATGTTCCGGTTGACGATTTGCCCCGCAATTGTAGTGGGCATTTACGGCGCCGCTTTGCTCAGAACGCATATCGATGACCTGCTTCCTTGGAAAACCGGTGCGCTCCAGACCGTCGTGAGCCCGAGTCGCGTGGACCTGGATAGCGAGGGCCGGGAACGAGGTTCTTCTCAAGAGTGGATCCTATCGCCTCATGGAAGTACCAAAAACGCATTGAGTGCAAATGTCTTTGGAGGGATAGAGCTGCCCGAAACGATACCCGGCCTCGACAACTTCTGGCTTTCCGGTGTCAAAGACCCCTTTCGCATCTCTGCCACGCATCCGCTACTTTCCGCTGAAGCCTCTACGAATGCTCACAACTTGGACCGGGGACAGAACTATTCGGTGGTTGGCGATCTCACACGCCAGACAAGCGATTTGGGATGGAATGTCCAATACAGGACAGGGCAACTCTGGTCGAGGAATGAGCACTATTTTCGTTATACCCCTGAGCCATTCGACGAGTCTGCGGTCAGGACAGGCAAGCTACGAACCGCGTACCACATGACTCCTCCACCTGTTGGAGATCGCTTCCATTTTGCCGGGCAAGATGCTGCCAGGCTGAACGGAGCTTTGGATGCTTCCTTCGCCATCGATAGAGTTCCTTCCTCCTACCAGACACTTTGCTTCTACATCTGTTGCGCGCTCATGACGATTCTGATCGCGTGGTCGTTTTATATGGCAATGGCACGGTGTCCGCAGGAGAGACTTGAAGCTGCCATTGAAGAACGTAAACGTGTCGCCAGGGAAATGCACGACACTCTGCTCCAGGGTTGCACGGTCATTTCGAGCCTTTTGGAGGGTCTTTCCACGACCACCGGAAATGCGACTGAATTTGAACGGGTTCTCCTTGATTCTGCCCGCGCCCAGACAACTTCGACTATCGAAGAGGCCCGTCGAGCTATTTGGAATCTACGTCATGACGATTCACCTGTTTCCGACCTTGCAGATTTGTTGCGCGAAGCCGTTGACGAAATAGGACAGCGATTTAGCTTCTCGATCCGCTACGAGATTGTTGGCAAACGATCTTCTATCGATCAAGGAATATCCCGCCAGCTTTTGATGATAGTACGAGAGGCTCTTTTCAATGCCGGCCGCCACGGAGATCCAACCGAAGTACGATTGACAATCACTTTTGAAAAGAATAGGGTTCGCGTCAATATTGAGGACGACGGAAAAGGCTTTCATGTCAACGAAAAGCAACTTCACTTTAGCAACTTTCACTATGGATTGTTGGTGATGCGCGAAAGACTAGAGATTTTGGGGGGAACTCTCAACATGCGGAGTTCCCCCGGAAATGGTACGCAACTCAGAATAAGTGCTCCTATACGCAGGTAACAGGAGGGAACACTACCTGTAGGCATCATGAATAAAATATCGACGCTTTCGGAAAGCGGCCCTTCGAATTTCGAACGAAGGGATAGCGTTTGAGAAACCGTTCTATCTACCAAATCGTATGTCGTAAGTCTAGATTGCATCCCTAAGGAGAAGCCATGAAACTCCCGCGACTATCGCTGGTCCTTGTCATGCTCGTTTCAGCCAGCTGTTACGCCCAGTGCGTAAAACCGCTTTCTTTAACTTGCCAGACAACATCTGGATCATGTAAGCAAACTGTGCCGGCTGGAGTGATAATCTCCGATAGCGGGGTGGAGATCGGTGGTAGCACCGTAACCTGCTGCAACAAAGTTTTCGCCGGACTCGTGAAACCTTCGAGCTTGGGTTGTATGGTTGTACATCTCAATCTCTCGAACCCAACCGTGGTGCAAAACTTAGCTGAGGCGAAGAAGTATGGTCCCGCATTTTTCGTGACCTGCAGCGGAGATTTGGAGGCATATTCCGCAAAGAATTTGCCAGAATCTCAGTGGTCTGCCACGCACGAGATTGGTGATTTAGATCACGCAAAATGGAAGGCCATCAATACAGAGAATATAGGCAGGTGAAGCTCTCAATGAAATCTTCACTGCTCATTTTTTCATGCCTTCTGATGATACAGATTGGAGGAGCCCAGAATCATTCTGCGACTCCCCCCGAAACAAATCAAGAAGCCCTGCCACGTACAACCATACAGTTCAAGCCAATCGGTGAAGCACTCGCCATTTCGTTGGAAGACATGTTCGTCGGCTACCCGTTCTGTTCCATGGGCGGCACCACCTACCTAAGCACACGACTTCAACCGGACTACACACAAGAGGTTCTGTTCGGAATTTCGCCGAAGGGCGATCTGAGCAAATACGAAATTGATAACTTGCCCGGACTGGTGCACGCGACCGTGATGAGCGTAGATGCTAACGAGTCCAATGCGGTTGCTCTAGTGTCTGCTCAAAAGGCGGACGCCTTGAGAGACTTCGGGCACGACCCGTCAGCTTCCGATTCTGCGTTTCGCGCTAAGTATTATCAATACTTTCTTGTTCGCATCGAAGGCAATCTTTCCACTCCAGATGAGATTCTGTTGAATCTCCCCTTTACACCAGAAAAAATTGCGGTGATAGACAGAGATAGGCTTGTGGTTCTCGGAGATGATCCGAACAATCAAGTTCCTGTCTTGGCTATCATCGATCAAAAAGGCCAATTGATTCGTCAAATCGATACGTACGACACTGTATTGAACAATAGCAAGAGCCTGATGAGTGGTGCTCCTCAACAAGTGCAGAATCAATCACAGAGTTATCCGGGATCAGCTCGGATATCGTTCATCGTCAGCTCGTTTCAGATGGTTCACTACAATGATGAACTTCTACTACTGATACCGGGCTCCTCATCGAAAGTCTTGATTCTTCATCCAGGGGGCAACTTAGAGAGCATTGCACTAAAGGTTCCGAAAGGATTAGAGGTTCAGTCTTTAATCGCGTCCGATACAAATTGGTTTGTACGGATTTCGGACGGCTCGGGTGACGGGCCCACGATTTTAGAAGCCGTCAATCCGGCAACCGGGGATCCCCTGCGCCTCATTCAAACCCGCCGATTATCTACAAGCGATATCACCTGCGTGCATGACGGCCAATACCTGGCAGTTCATGCAGAAGACGATAAAGGTGTCAAGCGATTGTTTCTTATGAAAGGCAGTGAATGAGCTGATTCATGGCAATCAGGTCGCTACTCATCACCTTTGGGTGAATCTCACAATCAACGCGAGACGCGATTTATATAGCGGCAGATGAAGACTTGACCAACTGCTCTGCAAGGTTCCTGCATTTTCCCCACTAAACAAAATCAGCAAAGATGTAAAAATCGCACGATAGAGGTTATGACTTTCAGCCGCGCCCTAAGCTTTGTGATTGCAATCTGCGGTTCGGAGACCCAGGCAACACCTGCAAAATGAACAGCGATGGCAGCAGTAAGACCTGATCTGCAGCCATGCCGTTTCCCGTAAATGGCTTCGCACTTGCCTCTCTCACTGTGTCGCCCCAAAATGCACCGCTAGTACTTGGGTACGATTGACAATCACATTTGAAAAGATTCCGATTGATGTTGGTAAAGTTAGCAGCGGGTTGGGCTGTCACGTGCCATGTAACCCACTGTTCCAACTGTGGGCCACGGAAGATCGTTGGTTCACGAGGCAGTGGGACATGGGCGCGATGCTTTCACGCCAAGAGGCTTTCCACCAAGTGGCACACTGTTTTAATCATCGGACGATATTGTTGACCCATAAAATGAGGTGCTTTTGGTAACTGGCGCGGAGGAGTCTAAGAAGATTACGGTCCTCATTGTCGACGACCACCCTTTAATGCGCATAGGGGTACGAGCTACCGTCAACGCTCAAGATGACATGCGGATAATTGCAGAAGCCAAATCCGGGGAAGAGGCAATCGATGCATGCCTGCAGCATGTTCCCAACATAGTCATCATGGACCTCGGCCTTCCCGACATGAGTGGCATGGAAGCAATCCAGCGTATTCGAAGTCAGGAATCGTTCCCGAAGATTCTCGCACTCACCATGTATGAAGGCGATGAAAACATTTTTCAAGCGCTGCGCTCGGGAGCTGATGGGTACGTACTCAAAGGCATGGCACACGAAGTCATGCTCAGCGCTATCCGTACGGTGCACCGAGGAGAGAGATTCCTGCCACCCTCTATTGCGAAGAACCTTGCACAACGCAATCCGGACATGGAATTGCGTCCACGGGAGAAGCAGGTTCTGACTCTCATCGTTGCCGGGAAGAGCAACAAGGAAATCGCCTCAGAACTAGGGATATCTGAAAGGACTGTAAAGTGTCACGTTAGCGCAATTTTCTTGAGGATGCGAGTGACAGACCGTACTCAAGCTGCAATGGCCGCCTTGCAACGCGGCATCGTGCGTTTGTAGACCCATATATCTATGGCCCGACCGCTGTTTTGCGCCAAACGTTTGTTAATGTAGCGCAGTTATCTGCCAATTTGCATTGCCTTGCTTCTTGTGTACCAGCGGAGTTGATTCCAACTCGTGTTTATATTACTTCCACCATGCCTCGGGCAAGCGAATCGCATTACATCACGGTAACTAAAGCAATCCCGATAGCAGCTCGGCCGCCCCGTATGAAACTTTTCCGGCTGAGTCTTACAGACGAATTCAAACTTTAAGAATCGGACCTTTTCAGAAGATTGCATGGCTACACCAGAACTCTTCAACACTGAAATTGCCTCCCGGGAAGATCACGTCCACTCCAGTGACTTCGCAGGTGTGCGCGAGTCGCAACAGCACAGCATCCCTGCAAATTTGCCGATAGCGTCCTTCGCCTATCGCGCGATCAAGCCGCTTACAGATTTGGTGATTGTCTTTGCCGCACTGCCCATCCTGCTGCCGCTGGGCCTGCTCATTTCTACGGCTATCCGGATTACATCCAGGGGCTCGGCGTTATACCGTCATCGCCGCATCGGGCAATTCCAGCAATCTCTGTATGTCTGGAAGTTTCGGACCATGTATGAGGACAGCGATCAGCTGCTCGAGCAGCATCTCAGCACTAGTCCCGAAGCACGGCGTGAATGGTCTGAAACGCACAAGCTCAGAAAAGACCCCAGGGTAACGCCCATGGGCAGATTTCTGAGAAAGACCAGTCTGGATGAAATCCCCCAGCTCATCAACGTTCTTGCTGGCGAGATGAGCATTGTTGGCCCCCGGCCCATCGTTGATGGCGAGAAGCCAAAATATGGAATCTACTTCCAGACTTTCTCCTACGCGATGCCCGGCATCACCGGGCTCTGGCAGGTATCGGGACGATGCGACGTAACCTATGATGAGCGGGTTCTGCTCGACGTTCGCTATGTCAAACAGTGGAGCTTGTGGATGGAATTCAAGATCATCTTGAAGACCGTCTTCGTCATGATGCATAGTGAAGGGGCTTACTAAGCATTCCAGCCTCACACTTACCTGCCTCGATTCATTGCTCGGCGAGTTGGTTCCGAACAAAGGGTCGACTCCCGGCAACCCCGTCTCTGCACCACTCGCCGCACTCATGACCCGCCCCGCGAAACACCGTCATCTGGGGAGGCCCTCCCGACTAAGATAACGTAGGCTATTTTTCGCACATTTGATTTGAGGTTAGGCCCGGGAGGTTGGTACAAGCACATGAGGAGCGAGTCCTCTGAGGACGGGTGATGGAACCAACCGAAGCAGGAAGCGAGACGAGGGGTCTGGGGTCGGTGGTCCAGATCGACGAAGGCAAGATTCAGGCGCACTTGGACGAGGTGGTGCGATCGACGGTAGAAGAGACGCTGAACGCGCTGCTGGATGCGGAAGCCGATCAGTTATGCGGTGCTCGGAAATACGAGCGGGTCGAAGGGCGCAAGGACACACGGGCGGGCAGCTATGAGCGGCAGTTGCAGACCCGGGCCGGCGAAGTCAGCCTGAAGGTGCCGAAGCTGCGGAGTCTGCCGTTCGAGACCGCCATCATCCAGCGCTACCGGCGGCGAGAGTCTTCGGTGGAAGAGGCGCTGGTGGAGATGTACCTGGCCGGGGTGAGCGTGCGACGGGTCGAAGATATCACGCAGGCGCTGTGGGGTACGCGGGTATCGGCCTCGACGGTAAGCGATCTGAATCAGAAGATTTACAAGCAGATCGAGGAGTGGTGTCAGCAGCCGCTGGTGGGCGAGTTCCCCTATGTGTTCCTGGATGGCCTTTGGCTGAAGCGGAGCTGGGGTGGCGAGGTAAAGAACGTCTCGGTGCTGGTGGCGATTGGTGTGGCCCAGACCGGCTACCGGCAGATCCTGGCAGTGAGCGAAGGGGCCAAGGAAGACAAGGCCAGCTGGACTGCGTTTCTCCGTGAGTTGAAGGAGCGCGGACTTAAGGGTGTAAAGCTGTTCGTCTCCGATAAGTGCCTGGGGTTGGTGGAGAACCTGGCTTGAATTCTACCCGGAAGCGAGCTGGCAGCGCTGCGTGGTCCATTTCTACCGCAACGTCTGGACGGCAGTACCCGCCGGCAAGGTGAAGGAAGTGGCGGCCATGCTGAAAGCTGTGCATGCCCAGGAAGATGCCCAGGCGGCGCGAGAGAAGGCCGCACAAGTGGTGGAGAAGCTGAAGGCGATGAAATTGGCCAGGGCCGCGGAGATCGTCGCAGCAGGCGTGGAAGAAACGCTGAGTTACTACACGATGCCGTCGGAACACTGGCGCTCGACCAAGACCAACAACCCACTGGAGCGGCTGATGCACGAGATCCGGCGACGAACACGTGTGGTGGGCGCCTTCCCGGATGGCAAGTCGGCACTGATGCTGGTGGCCGCTCGCCTGCGATATGTCGCTGCCACCAGGTGGGGCACGAAACGATATCTGCGCATGAACCGGCTGGCCGAGGTCGTGGCCATCGCCTGACCGCTTGCTGAGGTCCCCATGGGGCCTCAGCAAATCAACCTCAACCCAACAACCTTCCTGCGTCACAACGAAGATCGAAAGTTCGAAAAAGTGTGGACACTACCCCGACTAACGGACATCGATCTGGGCATCATGATCGGAGCACAACCTGTGGGTAATTAAAAGCTAAAAATGACGCTTACGTCCTTGGCTGGTTTGAAGGTCTTATCGCCAGGCTTCGATAATTTGCTTTGCATCGGCCAGGTTCTGGAACCAATGCGTACCCAGGCACGCGGCAACATCGCACGAAGGTTATCTAGCGGTTACAAATCGTTTTGGTGATAATCCAGCTTGTTCTGAGCGTATTGGAGGCGATATGAGCCGAGATGAATTTGCAGAAACCGCTACCGAGCTTTCTTTGGAAGAAATGAAGGAACGGGAGTTTCCCGTTCTGGTACTCGATACCGTTGGCAAACACCAGGCGATTAGAAATGTAGGAATGGCACAGGCAAGTGGGGTCCGAATAAAAGTGTCTCCCCCGAACCACCAAATCATTTCCTTTGACATGCACGACTTCCAGTGTAACGAGACGAGGAAAGTATCGGCGGCTAACGATGCTCTTGGGGCACTCGGTATGACCCTTTACTACCGCGCCCCGATGGATACGAAGCAGCTCGTGACCTTCGTCTACGTACAGGAAGGAACGCTTAAACACAGATTTTTCGAGTTTGCGGATGCTGGGGAATAAACCACCCGCCGCAACTCCGATGAATAGTAGTCCTATATTCAGCGCCGTCGTGTTGAGAGTGAGAGAAAGTATCACAATTCCGAAAGATTCCGGAAGCTGGCTCGAGCGTAGCGGAAGACAGCTTGCACGGATGCCGAATGACCTTGCATGGGGTTCGGTGAGCGTTGGTTACGCGCAATTGTCAGGATTACTCCTCGTAAATGCGCGCTTCTCGTCAGAAATGCTTTTGGATTGGCGCTAAATCTCTAGTGCCGTATCGACAGCGCTCCGCGTGAAGGATTCCGCGGTTGCTCGATCGAGTGAGGCGGAGCGGTGTGGATACGACGATTTGCGCTGAGCCGCTAGCGCGGTGGATGTATGGGGATTGAATGGACTTTGTCGGGAGCCGAGATTGTGGATTGCCGTCTTAAGAAATTTTCTCAAAGGGAATTAACAAGAATCCCCGTTTATTAAGGGTAGCTCTTCCCCAGAATCGAAATACAAAGAGGGCATTCAGAGAAGGTGGCATTTGCCATAGCGCTCGTGTGCCATTACTCGCCCTGCTTTGTAATCTGGAGAACAGCGACCCGTAGTTTAAATCACCACGGAGGTCGCCCAGGATGTTGCATCAAAGAAAAACCCTCGTTCACCCCTTCACACGTAACCTCACGAACATCTCCTTTCCCCTCGCCTTGTGTTTGATGTTTGCAGCTACCGCACGAGCTCAGTCTCGCCTCTACACCGAAGGAGTCAAGTCCACATTCACCAAGATGGACACATTTCTGCCTTATGTGGATACGCTGTGCGATACCCCTGGCTGTCATCAGCTGGTTGCGGCGACCAAAAACGATATAGAAGTGGGTCGGAACCGACTTGCAACGAATACTCTCAAAGGCAATACTCGGGCAATCTGGCACCGGCAGTTCACCGTCGATTTGCTCAACCTCGAGCAGGCGATGGATGACATTGTCCAGCGTAAAGCTGGCCCGAAAGACACGTCTTTACTTAACCAGCTGCATCAGAAACCCACCATCTGCAAGGTGGATATCTCCTGCATCGACATGTACGGAGTTGCAGCTGGTATCTGCTCCGCCTATGTGGCAGCTCCTATTGTAGGGGCCTACGCGGCGGCTGCCTGTATTTTGGCTGCTACCCATGGCTACATGGTCTGCATTGCCACTCCCTCGGAGATCGACGACTCAGGAGACAATGGGGACACAGGCGATGGCTCCCAGAGCGGTGCTCTCTTATGGCCCGTCTGGCGGGATTCGGCGCCCGTAGTATCGTAGTCAGGAGAGGAACATAGTATGGCGTTCACTGCATTCTTTGAAAATGCTGCCCGGAAAGCTTCCCACGGCTCCCAAGGCCACTCCGCTGGAATGGTTATTGGGGGCCTCTGGCTTCTGGTTGGTATGGTGTTCGCTTTCCATCACCGTCCGCATCCGGGGCTCTGGCTTGCACCGGGCGCAACTCTGTTCTTCTGGGGCGGCACAGGGGCGGCAATTCGGCGGCCAGCATTGCGCTTGGCCTGCACCATCATCGCCCTCGTTCTTGCTATCGGTTGCGTCATCGGGCTCTATCATTCGATCCTCTAGGCATTAACTTCGACAAAGGGGCGCCCAGCACTTCGAAGATGTCCTCGGCCGTTCATTCAATCACTGCGGAATGCGCCGTTGAAGAAAAGCGGGAATATCACGCGCTCCCTGAGTTACGGCGACGATCTCCACGGGCAGCGATTTTACACGGTAGATAATAAGATAGGCCCCAACCGGCCAGAAGAGGACCGGATAGGCAGTAAGATCCTCGCGTTTATGACCGATGCCGGGAGAATTGCCGATAGCCTCAAACGCATCGAAGAGTTTACCTATCCACTTATCGGCGGCATCGATATTGTCTTCGGCGATATATTCCCAGATACCGTCGAGGTCGAGTTCCGCATCCTCGCTGAGAATATATTGCGTCACGCTCCGGCTTTCCGGCGCTGCTCGGATTTACGTTTGAGCCGGGCTCGGGCATCTTCAGGGGAAACATGCTGGCCACTATCTAGGGATTCTAGGCGTCGACCCAATTCCTGATTAAATCCGGCAAGCTGGAGAGTGCGGGCGTGGTCATGCTCTTCGAGCAATCGCAGCGCTTCTCTGACTACTTCGCTTGCCGAATTGTAGCGGCCGGATTCGACCTTGGCGCTCACGAACTTCTCAAGCTCGGTGGTAAGCGAAACATTCATGCGGAATACTCCTCATTTTGCATCCTAGACCCGATAACAGACATTGTCAATGTTCGTTATCGGGGTGAGAATGGATACGAAATGGCTATAAATGGGTATAAATGGCTATGCGTGGGTCGGTAATCCTCTGAGCCACTGCGAACTTTTTCGGGAATGACATCGAAAGGCTCGACTAGGGCGGCGAGCACCGCTATTCTTGAGATGTCTTCCGTGGCGGAATCGGGAACAGCGTAAAAGCCAAGTACTACGGGCCTAAGGGTTCATACCTTAAGCGTCTTTGCGTGAAAGTCCACACCCCCAACTTCACGAGGAAGGCAACGAACTATCCCCTACTCCGCTTGCGGTCGTTTCGCTCCACAGCGGCGGCGGCGTTCTGAGCGGTAATGAGCGGGTATCCCTCATCCTTCAATCGGATGCGGTCGCGGGCTTTTTCGCTGACGTCTACCAGCTTAGCGGCGGTGTCCTCAATGCTCCATCCCCAATCGATTGCCGTCATGCACCAGGAAAAGTCTGCCATGCCACGGTCGGGGCCGTTGCCCTGCAAGCTTGGCGGCGCTCCGGCAAGTGACCGGGCGTAGTCTGGCCAGACCTTCGTGCTCTTTGCATAGTGAACGCCATTCCTGACTGAGCTGGTTCTGGCCGTGTAGCAGAAGCGATGACTTCAGGCTCCGGTGCGGCAACAAGCCCCATTTCCTGCAACTGTTCCTTGCTTACAATTCGGCCTGGAATGGATGCGCTGATGCGCACCGTCGGAAACTCTGGTTCGTATTTGCGCTTGTAGTTGCTGGTGCCTGCAACACGGGTAGCGCCAGAGGCAGAATGATCGGCCCCTGCCCCTTTCCTGAGCCTGCGGGAAAAGTCTTTGGCCTCTTCCGGCGTCCTTAGTCCTGAAATGGCAACCCATGCCTGGTGATTGCCGGGCGTGGTCTCCAACGTCAGAAACGCCGCCGCCCCTATGCTAACGCCGGATCAAAGCTATGCGACGAGACGACACACGTCATAGGCATTTCCGATCTACGTGGCGCACACAAAGGCGGCGAAAGGGTTAAGGATTCCATCCTGCGGCTTATGAAGACCGTGGTCGAAGTGCCGACGAAGGATAGCAAAGGTGCTCCAGCCACTAAGCTCGTACAAACTCTTTCGGACACGACCGTAAGCGACGATGACAATAATCCGGCAGGCCAAGTGGTTTACAGCTTCTCCAGAGGCATGCGTGAAATCATCAAAGACTCGACTCTGTGGGGCCGCGTCCGCAGGGCCGTAGTATTTGCCTTCACCTCAAAGTACGCATTGGCGCTCTATGAACTCATTACCGCGCGTATCAACCTGACCCATGTATGGCAGGAGGAGTTTGCAGTCGAAGATTTCAGAGCGCTTCTTGGAGTGCCTGATGGCAAATTGGAGCGCATACCTAATCTGCTGCAAAGAGTAATTCAGCCCGCCGCTCTCGAAGTGAATGGCTTGGCGGATTTCGGTGTGTCGATCGAGCCTGTTCGCAAAGGTGGTCAGCTGCGAGGCCTGGTGACCGGATTCCGCGTGGCATGGTGGCGGAAAGATACACCCGACCTGCAAGCCGCCTATCAAGAATTGAAGCGTGTGAAGACGGGAAGGCTGGCACGGTTGAAGGGAAAGATGGAAACGACCATTGCTCCCGAGAAAGGTCTCCCCTCCCCTTCACTCAAGTCAAAGATTTCTGCCACGGTGGACGCAATGCGTGCAGCTGGTGCTCCGGATGCAGATATTGAGGAATTCATGAACGCCTCGCCGGTTTAGCTGGTGTGATTCACTATTGCGCTGCTAGGAGTTCTGTTTGCCCGTTATAGAATGCGCGCGTTTATCTTTGTCCAGTTCCTTCTGAAGTGCTTCAACCGCACGTTCAAGCGTTTCACCGAGAACCCAACCATTCGCGTCCGAGATTGCATAGAAGACATCGAGCGTTTCCCGTGACGCCTTCAGATTGAGCTGTATATTGCGGCCGGTACGATAACGTCTTTGCAGGCGCGGAGGTCCTTCCGCGGGTTTGGTTGCCTTGAGAGGTTTGGCTTCACGGCTGCGGAAATTTGCAGCTTCAGCGACCGCCCTCACCTCTTCCTTGGCGGGAGCGAATTTATCCGGGATGCTCTTTGGCTCGAAGCCGCTTACGTCTAGCTCGGCCACGTCGTCGAAGATGCTGGCGCGCTCCTTCACCATCACGCAACCTGCGCGGATGTTTTGGGCTTTTTCTCCATAAGCGTGGATAACACCTCCGCTGCGAATAACCGTGCATTCGTGACCGCTGCCGGTACATTGGCGACCTGGCTAGGATCTAAACCGGTGAGTGTTCCTCCAAAAGCGAAGATCGAACGGTAGGCTTCCCGCTCGTGTATCTGCGTGTCGAACATTGGTATCTTGTTCGCCCCGAATTCCGCCTCGATGCTTTGCAGCGTGCGCGGCCGGATAGCGGCGGACGTTCGCGTGAAAAGTATCGAAAAGGGAATTGTTTTGCCAAAAGCTTTCTCCTGAGCGCGCACGAGCTTCACGGCTTTGACTGCCTCAGCAGCATCGAGGTGAGATCCTTGGGTCGGCACGATAACCAAATCCGCACGGCTCATGGCGTAGCCCACCATCATGGACGCGGTTCCCTCCAGGTCCACAATGACGAAAGTGCTCTTCGTCGAAGCATTTTCTATCGAGTCGATGATGGAATCCTCCGTGACATCTGCAAGGACGGTGAGCTTTTCCGGCTTGCCTGGCCTTTTTGCCCACTGCGACAGCGGTTTATTGGGGTCCGCATCGATAACGGTCACGGTAGCGCCACGGCTTGCGAGTTCCGTCGCAAGCAACACGGCGGAGGTGGATTTACCAGCGCCCCCCTTGGGGCTCGCAAATACAACGGTGGGCATCGCTTGTTCAAAGTGGTTAGGGTTGCAGGACAATATCCGAAAGCTACCGGATACTCAAGAGGAATCGGAAAGCTATAGGAAAGCTATATGGCTGCTACTGGATAGCTTTCGGATATCCGTTCAATTCTTGATAAAGGTGCTATCGGATTGCTTTCTGGTAGCTATCTGGTAGCTCTCGTATATCCTTTGTCGAGCGTTCGTGTACTATCGCGTCCGGGGCTGAAATGGGATGACTCCGGAAAGGCCGGAACGGTGGACATTCGGGCTCTCCGGCTGGCAACTCACGCGGACGATTAGCCACAGCAACTTGCAATCGCAGACCCGCAACCGAAAAAAGTAGAGGTCTGGCGTTCATTTGAACCCACAGCCCAACCCACAAATCTTGCTGTCTTGCCCGACTTCCGCGTATTTAGGCAGTCCCCGCGGTTACTCTAAGTCGTTGAAAAACCTAATATGGGCAGATTCACACGATAGAGGTCAGCAGTTCGACTGTTGCCGCAAATCCTCCGGAGAGCGATCTACGTGAACGCTTGTGCCGTCGTGCAATATCGTGCAATGCGCCCTGGCATCACCGGCATTTATAGCTGGCCTGGCAATTTACTTTCAATAAGTTGCATCCGCTCAACTGTCCAGCATAGTTCGACTCCCGCCGCCTCCACCATATATAAGTCTTCATTTTTTTAGAGACTTATAACTTCGGACCGAAAATTTCCCGCAAAACTGTACAGTGACTGTACAGTCGCATGTGCTTTTTGCCCCACTTCCGCATATCGAGCACAATCTTGCTGAAGTCGGGAGTGCCCGTGCTGTCTGTCTACACCCGTCACCATCCAGACTGTAAATATTCCGGCGACAATCTGTGGCGCCGCTGCAACTGCCCCAAGTGGATCTGGGGCTCTGGAAATGGTATTCCTGCGCCAGAACCCATCCTTGGGAACAGGCCGAGGAGTACCGTCAAAAAGCTACAGGAGGTTTCGGCCCGTTCCAAGGAGCCTGCATCCGTTCTCCCGCAACCGCTTCCTGAAGTGCTCCTTTTACACTCACTCTGTTTCAGTATTCGGCCTTTTCGCCCTTCGCCGGGATCGAGGTCGGAACACCCGGGGTGCCGGCATAGGTGATGAGCAGCACAGTGGGCTCGTCACCCGACTCGCCGCGATGCACATCGTCCACGGATTCCCCTACCGCCTGTCCTTGATGAACGACCTGAGTCTTGCCGCTCGCCTTGTCATGCAGCGTGAGCGTACCTGACAGCACGTAGACAACATTTGGGAATGGATGTGTGTGCCATGGCAGCGCGGTATGTGGTGCGATGGTGAGCTTGATCGTAGTGAGTTGCGGCTGGCCGGTGGGATAGTGTGTGTACGGCTTGCCATTCCACGATTCGGTTGTCTGCAGCAGGATCTCGCGGTGCCCGCTTGCAACACTACTCGCGCCGGTTTGCGCGAGTAGCGCGGTCAGAGATACTGCGGTGACGATAGCGGTAATTCCAATGGTGCGGTATTTAGAAATCATTTCGGTCGTCTCCATACATATCTGTAGCCGTTAGGCCGTTGCTGCTACTTGAAATTCAGCATAGTCCTATTATTTTCCCGTATAGGTGACGTGCCAGACAGAGCGGGAGCCATCGTCGCTAACGAACAAGCTGCCGTCTTTGGCGACCGCAACACCCACGGGACGACCCCAGACCTGGCCGTCTTTGGTGACGAAGCCGGTGAGGAAGTCTTCGTAGCTGCCGTCAGCGTGGCCATCGTGCATGGGGATGTGAATCACTTCGTAGCCGGCGCGGCCGGCGCGGTTCCATGAGCCGTGTTCCGCGGCAAACGCGTCGCCGTCATATTGCTCCGGAAACTGTTTCTTCTGGCCAGGATAGAAGACCATCTCGAGCGACGCCATATGCGGCTGAACGAGGACATCGGGGGTAATCACCTTCGAAGCGAGATCGACGCGACTGCAGGTCTTGGCCTCATCCGCAGTGAGCGCAGGCGCCTGCGGATTGGGGCCGGTGCCGTTGGCGCAGGGCTGTGGCAGGCGCGGGTCCTGATGGCCGCCCATGTAATACCAGGGCCAGCCGTAGAAGCCGCCTTCCTTGATGGAGGTGACGTAGTCGGGGACCAGGTGATTGCCGAGATTGTCGCGTTCATTGGTAGAGCACCAGAGCTGTCCGGTGGTTGGGTTGATCGCTTCGCCGACGCAGTTGCGGATGCCGGAGGCGTACACCTCGATGAACTTTCCTTCGGGCGTGTACTCGAGGACGTCGGCGCGGTGGAACTCCTTGGGGTGAGTATCGGGGTCGTCGACGTTGGAGCCGGAGCCCACGGAGACCAGCATGTGCTGGCCGTCACGGGTGAAGACAACATCGCGGGTCCAGTGGCCGCCGCCGATAAGTTGGGCATATCCGGGGATATCCGGAACAACCGTTTCAGGCGCGCCTGTCGCGTGCAGATCCCCTGTGCGATAAGGGATTCGCTGAATAGTGGTGGCGTTGCCGACATAGACATACTTTGGGTTATCAGCCGGATAAAAGGCGATCCCGAAGGGGTGATCTAAGCCGGTGGCGAACTTCTCAATCTGCGCGGCTTTGCCGTCGGGGCGCACTCCGCGAAGGATGAAGATGGTCCCGGCGCCGGAGTCGGCGAGGAAGAGATCGCCGTTGGGCGCCGTGCGGATGAGGCGCGGCATGGTGAATGTGCCCCCACTCAACTGCATGTGCTCCTTGTTGTCAGCACGCTGCATGGGAGCAGCATCGCCTCCGGCGTAAAGCGTCACCTTAAAGCCGGCAGGAGCAATTGGCCACGCGTCCTGGGGGCGTGGAATCACATGCGGCGTATTGTTGACAGCCTCATCGGGCTTGGGCTGGGGAAGGTCGGCGAGAGTGATCTTGCGGCGCACGCCAGGCTGCTCCTGATTCCAGTCAGCGAAAGCGGCCTGGCCGGTGATCGTCTGCTGCGCATGGAGCTCAGCTGGAAGAAACGCGGTCAGGCCCAGAGCGGCGAGTGCGTTGAACTTTGCAAAGCGTGAACGTCTCATCATTCTCATCTCCAGATCCATTTTTTGGTGATCGATCGTGCAGGGCCCGGTAAGGCGCGATACAAAGCTTCGGAGGCGCCTTAACCACGCAGGCTTGCGGGAGGGTGGCTGACCGCGGACAACTTGTCGTACGCGGCTTGAGGAAGTTCGAGACCGGCGGCTGCGATGTTCTCCTCCAGATGATTAACCGAGGACGTTCCCGGAATAGGCAGGATCACTTTAGAACGTTTGAGTAGCCACGCCAGCGCCACCTGCAAAGGAGTTGCGTCAAGATCGTTTGCGACTTTCTTGATGGCGTCATGTGCTTCCTTCGCTTGACCGAGCGGAGCCCAGGGAAGGAATGCAATATTGTTCCGTTCGCAGTAATCCACAATGAAGTCCGATTCCCGGTCGGCGAAGCTATAACGATTCTGCACAGAAACAATCGCCACGATCATGCGAGCTCTCTCCACATGTTCCCGAGTCACGTTCGAGAGCGCAACATGGCGAATCTTTCCCTGCTCGCGCAGTCTGGCCAGTGTCTCTACCGATGCCTCGAAGGATACGGCATTATCGGGAGCGTGAAGTTGATAGACGTCAATGCAGTCCAGTCGCAAACGCTTCAAACTTCCCTCCAGAGCTTCGGTGAGATGTTTCGGGCTGGCGTTGTGTGTCCACTGGCCGGGGCCCGGGCGCTCCCATCCGCCCTTGGTTGCGATCACCAATCCATCGGGATATGGGTAGAGCGCTTCTGCGATCAACTCCTCAGATGTGCCAGGGCCGTAAGAGTCGGCCGTATCGATCAGGTTCACGCCGAGCGCAATCGCGCGCCGAAGGGTCGCAAGGGAAGCAGCTTTGTCTGCGGGAGGTCCCCACACGCCTGTCCCCGTGATGCGCATCGCACCATAGCCCATCCGGTTGACGGTAAGATCGCCGCCAATGGTGAACATGCCGGCTGCTGCGGCTGAAAGAATCTGTTCCTTATTCATAACTGCTCCTTTTCGCTTTGAGATTTCACAATGAATGGCAAGCCGTAACACCCGCGGTCATGCAGGGAGAGGCGCATTTTGCTCAATCAGATTTTGAGCCTTGAGATCTGCCCAGAATTCGGCAGGAATTCTGATTTGCATGGAGGTGTAATCGGCAAGAATCTGCTGCTCGCTGCTGGCGCCTACAACCAGGGCTGCAGCAACATCCGGGGCTGCAGAGAATTGAAGCGCCGCCGTCCGGAGATCGACTCCGTGGTTGCCTGCGACCTCGCGAAGCTTGTTGCGTTTTTCAAGAAACGCGGGCGGAATCTTGTATGACTCTTTCCCATAGTTGTAGCGAGGACTTCCCGAGATAAACCCCGCGTTGAGCGATGATCCCATCACGAAAGACACGCCCTTCGCCCTGGCCGCTGGAAACACCTGATCCAGCGCGTTCTTGTGGTCGATCAGAGAATACTGCGAGGCCAGAAGACACACATCCGGATCTGCCACTTCAAGCAGCCGCATAATCGGCTCTGGCGTGTTGACGCCGATTCCCCAGCCTTTGATCAATCCCTCGTCCCGCATGCGGGTCAGTTCAGGAAATGCGCCCGTTCGCGCGATTTCGAACTGCTCCTGCCATGAAGTAGGGAGATATTTGTTGTCCGGCGAGATGTCATGCACGAAAGCGATATCCAAACTGTCGATACCGAGCCTTTGCAGACTGTCTTCGATCGAACGTCGCACGCCTGACGCCGTGTAGTCGTAGATCACATCGTTCGGCGAAGGAGAAAAGGGAAAATATTCTTTACTCTTCGCGGTCTTCGATGCCTTCAGGAGTTTTCCAACTTTCGACGAGAGGACGAATTCATTTCGATTCTTGTTGTGAAGAAAGTTGCCGAATCTACGCTCTGCCAAACCAAGTCCGTACCACGGAGCCATGTCGAAGTAGCGAACTCCGGCATTCCATGCGGCCTCGATCGTGGCGTACGCATCTTCGTCGGTAACAACTGCAAACTCATTCCCCAGCGGAACTCCTCCGATGCCGAACCTGAAGGGTGGCTTGTAGTGCCCACTGTTGCCGCTGCTGAAGGCCTGCTCCAGACCGGTGATTCCTAACATTTGCGATGCGCTTGAGGCCGAAGCCAAAAGGGCTGTTGCCGCCGCCATCGCCGATCCTTTGACCGTGCGGCTCAAAAAATCCCTTCTTGAGTTCATTGGCATTTCCTCTCGATGGATCTCAGTTCGGTCAGCGTCCAGAAATCATCGGGAAGGTTGACCACGATCGGCTCCGGCGTACTTCGCACAACGACCCATCGAAAGGGATGTTCGTTCGAAGGGTTGAGCTCCTGATGTGGCAGCCAACTCGGGACATGCAGAAAATCCCCCGCTCCCACAGTAGCCGAGTGCTCTCCGGATGCACCCCACCGCACAGTAGCTTCGCCATCGAGGACATAAACGACGGTGTCCTGTTCGCCATGGTGGTGAATGCCGGTCTTCGCTGCAGGCTCAACCACAAATATGCCTGCCCATAGTGAGGAGACAATGCCATGTGTCGCCGCGATGGCGGACATCCGCAGCGATCCTGATGTCTGCTGAGTCTCGCTGCTCAGCTCTGCGGGATGTACCACGCTGATCATCGAATTCGATGCCGGTTGAGCTTCCGTCCGGATAGCAGATGGGTCAGCTAGGGGGTGGATGAGCGAATCATAGAGTTTGCTTCCCATGTGAGCTCCAGATGGCCCGCAATTGTTCAGCGAGTCATAGTACTGTACGTTACAGTACAGTATGATGCGCTCTAGGACAAATTCGACGCACCGCTCTTCGCGGGCGTCTGAGGAATAAGGTCGCATAAAATGCTGTTAATACAGGAGGATTCGAGCAGTGAATCGAATCGAATATTTTTTATCTGTTCAGGATGGGAAGAGGAATGCCTGACAAACGGTCGCGAGGAGAAGTCCGAAACGGCAAGCTTCAGAAAGTCGCAGCCGACCTGTTTCTAAAACGCGGCTATGAAGGGGTCACCATCGACAAGATCGTCGAGGTGGCGGGCGGTTCGAAGAGCACCGTGTATAGCGAATTCGGGGGCAAGTGCGGGCTGTTCATCAGCAGCATCGAGAACCTTTGCCGTGAAGCGAATGAGCCCCTCACGAAGATCGACTACACAGGCTTGAACCTTGAAGAGAGCCTCAAGAAGCTCTCTTTTCACATCCTGAAGTTCATCACCGCAAAACGTTCTGTCGAGCTTCATCGCCTCGCCATTGGCGAGGCCGTGAACTGTCCCGAAGTAGGCGAAGCATGGTACAAGTACGGCCCTGCCAGAACGGCTTCGATCATACGATCTGTGTTGGAGGATCATCGGGACGAGTTGCGAAAGACCACAGTTCCGATTGAACGGATAGCGGTGATGCTTCACGACTCTTTGACAGGCGACGTACTAAATCGTCTGTTAGCGGGGGTTGGCAGGCAGGAAAGCGATGCGGAGCTTAAGCGGTTGGCCTCTTCTGCCATCGATATCATTCTCGGTAGCGTTCTCAGTAAGGCGCCTTAAGCCGAGAACCGGACATCCGAAAGCACAGCACTAGGATAAAAGCTCTACGATTTTGGCCGCTTCGATGATGTTTCGTACTCCTGACCAATCATTGCCGGCAGAGTCTTCGCGATGAAATCGAGGAATGCGCGAATGCGAGGCGGCTGGTGTATCCGGTTGGCACAGATAGCGAAGAGATCGATCTGGTCGCACCAGAAGGGTTCGAGACATTGGACAATGATGCCCTCGGCAAGCTCCGGAAGCAGATCCCAGCTCGCTTTGAGCGCGATTCCCATGCCCGCACGAACCCAGTCATGCACGACTTCTCCGCTGGTTGTTGTCAGGGTGCCATCGACAGTCACCTCAAATCTGCGCCCGTTTTCCTGGAAAAGCCACGAATCCATCAAACGCCGGCCACGGACCAGGCGGATACAGTCGTGCTGCCTCAGGTCTTCAGGATGATCGGGTGTTCCATGGCGTTTGAAATAGATCGGGGAGGCACAAACGATGCGCCTGGTGGAGAGCACCTTCCTGGCAATCACGCTTGAGTCTTCCGGGAGTCCGACGCGGAGCGCAATATCCAGTCCGTCATCGATCACATCAAGGCCTGAGTCGGACAGCGTGAGATGCATCTCGACTTCGGGATACTTCCGGACGAACTTCGTGATCAACGGGGCAACGAGCCGCCGCCCAAGGTCGTTCGGCGCTCCGATGCGGAGCTTGCCTTTTATGGAGCCGAGCTTCGAGACTGCTTCAGCCTCGGCCTCCGCAATATCAGCAACGATTTTCTGGCAGCGCTCATAGAACAGCGAACCTTCCTCAGTTAATTCGAAGGATCTAGAGGTCCGCGTCGCCAGGCGCACGCCGAGGCGCGATTCCAGTGAGCTGAGCGCCCGGCTCATGGCCGCGGGGGAGGAGTTTAATGCCCGGGCCGCTGCAGAGAGATTGCCGGCCCTGATGATCTCTACGAAAAGCTGGACTTCAGCCACGTCATTTGCCATAGGACTCTCGCTTCATTCCATCCGATCAGCTGCGCCTGAACATTGTAGCCAGTTCCGATATTGCATGAACGAATGACAGTGACGCGGCACGGGCTGAAATCGCCTAAGCGTGGATGGGAATCGAGCAGCACCCGATCTTTGCGCAGAATGCAAAGCTGGCTTGCAGTCTTTCCGGCTACTCACTCCAGTCCCGAGAACGTACTCTCGAATCAATTGAGAGGAAGTTCAGAAAGTTGGAGGATCTTATGAAGGTATTACTCGGATTTTTGGTCGCATTTGGAATCGGCGCTTTTTGCCGGTCGTGCAAAATTCCGTCCCCTGCCCCGCAGGCGATCCTTGGCTCGTTGTTGGTCTTGATGATGAGCATCGGTTATCTCGTGACCGGCCAGATCATCGATCTTCTGCACTTTCACATAACACTGCGCTAGGCGTCTTCCATTATTCAGGAGTATTCATATGCAAGTAATCGAGTTCAGCCAGTTTGGCAATCCGTCGCAGCTTCATCTCGTAAAGCGCCCCGATCTGAGGGCCACCGAGTCGACCGCCATCGTGCAGGTGATCGCCGCGTCTGTGAATCCAAGTGATGCCAAGAACCTTGCTGGGAGAATGCATCAGACCACGCTGCCGCGTGTGCCCGGTCGCGACTATTCAGGAGTGGTGGTTGACGGGCCCGCGGAATGGATCGGCAAAGAAGTATGGGGCACGGGCGGCAATGCGGGATTCACACGCGACGGCAGTCATGCCGAATTCATCGCGGTGCCGCGCACCAGCCTGGTGCTCAAACCTGAGCGCCTCACATGAACAGGCAGGCAGCGCGGGTGTCATCTTTGTGACCGCATGGTGCGCAGTCAGCGAGTGTGCGAACCTCCAGGCCGGAGAGACCATCGCCATCATCGGCAGCCGAGGCGGAGTGGGACGCGCAGCCGCGCAGATTGCCAAACATTTGGGCGCCCGGGTAATTGGACTGAACCGAATCCAGGACGTTGCATCGGATCCTGAAACTCCGGTTGAGGACTTGATCCTAGGTTCGCTCGATCCCAGCCTCCCCGAGATACTACGCTCGATGAACGACGGCAAGGGAGCGGATGTCGTGCTGAACGCTGCGGGCGGCGGGATGTTCGAGATTGGCCTCAAGCTTCTGGCGCATCGCGGCCGGCAGATCGAGATCACTTCGCCCACAGAGCGCACAGCGAGCTTCGATCTGGTGGACTTCTACCATAATGAGTCGCGCCTGATAGGACTCGACACTCTCAAACGCGACCTCGATACCTCGGCCCGCATCCTGGAGAAGCTCTCCGATGGATTTGCCGCAGGTACATACCGTCCCCACGCCATTGGTGACATATACCCGCTCCGGGAGGCACGCCGGGCTTATGAGCGCGTGCTCGAGGGAAGCCGGGGCCGTGTGGTCCTGAAGTTGGCAGCTGCTTGATTCGACTACGAATCATTGGTTGCGAAATTTATGCAAATGATGAAAACACAATTCGTCGGATGGAGAGCGTGCATCTTCATGGGTCTCTTCTGTGTGCTTAGCTGCTGCGCAGCGATTGCCCAGACGCCCGAACCGGCACCACCGGGCCCACCGCCGGCGGCGGATCGTCCGCACCTCGATCCATTCCCCGCCGAGCAGAATTGGAGCTTTCTGGCCGATCTGGCGCGCAGAACTGATCCCTACGATCGACTCAAGTACCTACCCTGGGGAAGCAATACGCAGCGGTATGTCTCGCTCGGCTTCGAAGAACGCACCGAGTATGAGTACTTCGATAACTGGATGTTCGGCTCAGGCCCCCAGGATCATAACGGCTACGGCATGATCCGCGTGATGCCCCACCTCGACCTGCATAGCGGACCGGATCTGCGCTTCTTCACGGAGATGCAGTTCGATTACAGCGTCGATCGAAACGGAGGCCCGCGCCCGGGCCTCGATGAGGATCGAGGTGATTTTCACCAGGGCTTCCTGGAAGTTGGCCCGCACGTGAGCCGGGAGCGCGGTACCAGCCTGCGCGTTGGACGCCAGGAACTCGTTCTCGGCACCGGACGCCTCTTCGATAACAATGAAGGACCGAACGTCAAGCTTAGCTTCGACGGCGCGAGACTCATCACGCAATCAGCACGCTTCCGCTGGGATAACTTCGTCGCGAAACCGGTACAGGACAATCCGGGATTCTTCGACGACACGCCGAATCATGCGCAGACCACGTGGGGAAGCTATCTGACCTCTCCTTTGCCGATCATCAGCCTGGGCAAGATGGACCTTTACTATCTTGGACTGGCCACGGCGTCGGCTAACTACAACCGTGGTTCAGCACGCGAGGTTCGCCACACTCTGGGTGCGCGTTTGTTTCGAGATCCTGGCAAAGGTCTCGACTACAACTGGGAATTGAACTACCAGTTTGGATCCTTTGCAGCAGATCGCATCCGGGCGTGGAGCATTTCCACCGAAACCGGATATACGCTCACCCACATTATCTTTCGTCCGCGGCCCTTGCTACGCGTCGATGCCTACAGCGGAGATCAGGATCCATCAGGACATGCGCTTGGCACCTACAATCCTTACTTCCCGCGCGGCGCGTATTTCGCCCCCAAGGCGGTTCCCTTCGTGGGCAATCAAAATCTCATGGATGTTCATCCCCAGATCCAGTTCTTCGCCAGGGCAAATGTCACGGGTGAGATCGGATGGAACTGGTACTGGAGGGAGTCGCCGCACGATGGAGTTTATGCCTTTGGCAGTGGCGCCCTGATGAATCCAGCCAATGGCAGTGGCACCCGTTTTCTCGGCGATCAGGGAGATATGGAAATTCGCTGGTCGCCGGTGAGTCATATCGTCACCGCATTGAATGTTGCAGGCTTTCAGCCGCGGGGATTTCTCACTCAGTTTCCTGATCACAGACCGCCCATATTTACCAACCTTGGAATTACCTATCGCTTTTAAGGAGCTATATCAATGAACCGTATTCGTCCATTTCTCGCCGTTCTCGCACGCATTTTCCTCGTAGCCATTTTCCTGGTTAACGGCCTGGGCATTGTTGACCCGTCCTTTGCCGCTCACGAGATGGTCGCAAGAGGGATTCCCGCTCACTTAGCATCGCTGTTCGTCCTGGCAGGCCGAGCTGTACAAATCGTTGCTGGTCTGGCGCTTGCCCTTGGGCGATATCGAATAGTCTCTGCGGTTGCGCTGATCCTGTTTCTGATTCCGGCGACACTGATTGCACATTCTTTCTGGACCGCGCCGAGTCAGCTCTTTCAGGTGCAGCTGGTCAATTTCCTCAAGAATCTGTCGATGATTGGCGGCTTGTTGTTTATCGCATCCATGAGTTCAGAAACGTACAAGGCTCCCGCTGCAATCGGGTGAGGAGATATCAGAGAGTCCCGGGCTAGCGCGAATGGACCGGTGAAGACGTGAAGGATTTCGTCTCCGTCATCCTTTACACGGGCATGAGAATCTTCGATGTCGCCACGTTCGACACATCCCTTAGGCGAAACGGAACGAGATCTTTGTGCGCATGAGACGAAGAAATAACTCTTCACGGAGTGGCTAAAAGATGCCCATATTTGAGATTGTCAAAACTGGGCATATTCTTCCTTGAAGATTCCCGAATGGGGTGCCGATAAATCTTGGCATGACCACCGCAGAGGATGTCATATCGCGCCCCGCAGGGGTAGCGGACGTTGCAGCTCCGGGCGAGCGGACGAAGGCATCTGCCAAATCGTTGATGTCATGGCAGCCTATTAAACTTGGTGTTGGCTTTACTCTGCTCTTTGCCGCCGCATATGGCATCTTCTCGGACCAGCGCAATGTCAGCAGCCGCAATGCAATGGTTACTGCGTATGTCGTCTCGCTGCGCTCTCCGATTGAAGGCAATATTGATCACATGAAACTTAGGCCCGGCTCCGCCGTGTCTCATGGCGAAACGCTGGCGTACATCGAAAATTCTCTCGTCGATACCCGCCGCCTGCTCGACGAGCAAAGCCAGATGGGCGAGATGCAGGCTTCGGCTGCTGCTGCCGGAGTGGAAAGACGTATGCTCCTTCAGGAAAGTATCGATCTCAAGCAGCGCGCGGAGGCCCACAGCGCAGCCATTAGCGATCGCTTGGCCCAGCAGCGAAATGAGGCTAGCGAGCTGCTTGCCGAACGCGAGGCCGAATACGACGAGGCCAGGGTAGAGGAGGGACGCGAGAAGCAGCTGCTCGAATTGGGCGTAGTCGCCCGCGCCGAGTACGACAAGCTGGCCTCCGCTCTCGTCGTGGCAGAAAAGAAAGTGAATCAGGAGAAAGGCGAGCTGGCGGCGATCGACGACGAGTTGAAGTCTGCGCATCAGGGCATCCTTACCGAGCCCGGCACCAACAACGATGTCGCCTACTCGCGTCAGCGAGCCGACGAGGTCGACCTCCGGCTTGCAGAGAATGCGCGGCTGCTTACTGCCATGCGCTCCGGCGCTGAGAGCGCGGCCGCCAATGCCCGCGGCCAGGAGGAATATCTTCATCGCGTTACCGCATCGAACCTCAATTCGCCAATCGACGGCATCGTCTGGAAGCTCAACTCTGTTGAAGGGGAACGCGTAGCGCCTGGAGACTCCGTTGCTCAGCTGGTGGATTGCAGCCAGAGCTTTCTGCTCGTCACCTTCCCCCAGGACCGTATGAACGATATCTGGCTGGGTGCTCCCGCGCGCATTCGTCTCACCGGTGAAGCCATGGAGCGCACAGGCGTCGTGGCGGCAATTGCCGGAGATACAAAAGACGCGGATGAGCCGAAGCTGGCTGCACAACCGTACAAGAATCCCGACGAGCGCGTGGCCACCGTGCGTATAAATTTTCCCGTCAATCCGGAGCAGGGCTGCCTGGTTGGGCGTTCTGCCCAGGTGGTCATAAAAGCCAGCGGCAGCAATGTTTTCGGCCGGTGGGTTAAAAACTACTTCTGATCGTTGGCAACTTCGTTTTCCGCAGAGCTGAAGCCACAGTAAAAAAGGTGTCCTGCTCCGGAGTGCCGCAACATGCAGCACGTAGAGGAAATCGCCAATCATGAATGATCTCTCGTATCTGGCCCCGACGTTCCTCGTAGTTGGCCTCATGATCGTGCTGTTTCGCTTCGTGCCCAGCGGCAATCCCCACGCGCGGGCGCTTGGGGCCGTCACGTGCATTTGTTGCTCGTTGCGCTACATTTTGTGGAGAGACTTCGCTACGCTGCCAGCTCATCAGGAATTCCTCCAACAGGCCTGGGCGGTCTTCTTTCTGGTAGTCGAAAACCTGGCCGTGGTCAGCTCCATGATGGTGCATTTCTTTATGTCCCGCCACGTGGAGCGAACCACCACCGTCGATGCTCGTTCCTCCTCAAGCCTGTGCAACGCTCCTGTGGATGTACTGATCGCTACCTACAACGAAGGTACTGACATCCTTGAGCGGACCATCGTTGGCGCGCTGGCCATCCCGCATCCTGACCTGCGCGTGTGGGTGCTCGACGATGGCGCCCGCTCCGAAATCAGAGATCTTGCTGTTAGTCTCGGCGCGTATTACCGGTGCCGGGTGAAGGGGAAGCACGCCAAGGCTGGCAATATAAATGAAGGCATGCAGCAGATACTGCGCGAGGGGCGCAAGCCTGAATTCATTCTGCTGCTGGACGCGGATTTCGTTCCCAACGGAAAGATTTTGAAGCGCACTCTGCCGCTCTTTGAAGACGCGAACGTCGGCATCGTTCAGACTCCGCAACACTTTTTCAACCCCGATCCGGTGCAGTCCAATCTCTCCTGCTCGTCAGTATGGCCGGATGAGCAGCGCTTTTTCTTCAACGTCCTCATGCCCAGCAAGGATGCATGGGGAGCGGCTTTCTGCTGCGGCACTTCTGCCGTTTTTCGCGTAGCGGCCTTTGAAAAAGGCGGCGGCATTGCAACATCCACTGTTACAGAAGACATGTTGACGACCTTCTGCTACGAGGCGCAGGGTTACCGCACAATTTTTCTGAACGAGCCGCTCAGCCTTGGCCTTTCGCCAGAAGGCCTGAAGGAATATCTCTCCCAACGTTCGCGTTGGTGCCTTGGCGCCATCCAGCAGATTTTTACCCCTTGGTCGTTCGCCGGATCGGGCGGTCACAGCTGGATCAATCGCGTGGCTTTTTTTGACACGGTGCTCTATTGGTTCAGCGGAGCGCTCTTCAAAGTTTTGGCATTGATTGGGCCGGCGGTCTATTGGTGGACAGGCACCAGCATTATCCACGCCAGCTTAAGCGACCTTGTTTACTGGATGGGTCCGACCGTGGCTGCGAACTTCCTGTTCATGTACTTCCTCTCCGGAAATCGCATCCTGCCGTTCGTCACTGACGTAACTCAGTTGCTCTCGGCTTTCACGGTCATGCGAACCGTAGTCCATGGGCTCTTGCGTCCTTTCGGTCACGCGTTCAAGGTCACAGCGAAGGGGCTCTCGACAACCGACTTCACGGTTCACTGGTCGCTCTTTTTGCGTTTTGCTGGCATGGCTGCCCTCACTCTCCTTGGATTGATCTTCAATTCCAGCAGCTTTGCTCCAGCCCATGGAGCCTCGGGCTATGAACTCAACGTCATATGGAGCGTGCTCAGTGTCTCCATCTTTGCTCTGGCTGCCATGGCATGCGTCGAGTTGCCCAAGCGCCGACGCGACGAACGCTTTATCACTGAAGAATTGGCTGAAGTACGCATGGCGGATGGAACCCGCTTCCCGTGCCGCCTGACTGACATCTCGCTGGGTGGTGCATCGATGATTATGGAGAAAGGGATCGAGCTCCCGGCCGGATATGCCGAGCTTTGCATGGATGGTGCCTCCATCGTCGCGCCCTTCCGGGTCACACGCGCTCGCGAGGAAAATTGGTCCATCGCCTTCAATCACGACGCGGAATTGAAGAAGCAGTTGATCACCAAGCTTTTCACCGGAAGATACTCCAACGAAGTCCAGACTATCGACGTCGGAGAAGTCTTCATGCTGCTGGCCAGAAGGCTGGTCTCCTAGGGCGTGTTAGCGCTATTGCTATCTAACCCGGATAGCGTGCGAAGTAGATGGAGATCGGCGAAGAGCAGTACGCGGGAATCGAGGACAGCATACGCCTGCGACGGGGTAATGTAAGTCTGTCGAACCTTTAATTTTTGAATGCCGTGCTGTATCTGGCCGAACATGAACGCAAGTGGCGTGGGCTGCCGAAGCAGCACGTTTAGAGACCGAACCTGTTGGAATTGTGCCTTGGCGATTTGGCACCAACTGATAAGCTGACCGTTAGGTGGGCCAGCTACAGACGGCTTTCGCAAATCGAAAGGGCGTGGCTTATTGAAAGCCATTCTTACGACGGAATATGGGCGCCCCCTGGACGTCCTTCAACTGAGACAGGTCGCTACCCCCGAGCCCTCCGAGGCAGAGGTTCTAGTCAGGCTGTTTGCATCATCGGTCAACCCACTCGACGATTTCTCCATAAGAGGGCCGTTATTTTTCGTGCCGAAGCTGGGAAGACTCCTCAAGCCGACACACAGGATCGCAGGCGCTGATTATGCCGGAATCATTGAATCAACCGGCCCGGGCGTAAACCAATTTCGCCCTGGAGATGCTGTTTTTGGGGCATCATTCACCGGAAAAGGACAGGGAGGCTTTGCCGAGTATGTGTGTGCTCGTGAAGACGCCCTGGCGCCAAAGCCAACCAATCTCTCCTTCGAGCAAGCGGCAGCAGTGCCCGTCGCGGCGATTACAGCGCTTCAGGTTCTCCGCGATCATGGCGGGGTCCAACCCGGGCAAAATGTTCTGATCGACGGCGCGTCTGGTGGCGTGGGTACGTTTGCTATCCAGATTGCCAAATCATTCGGCGCTAACGTAACTGCCGTGTGCAGCACGAGGAATTTGGAACTTGCGCGATCTCTGGGTGCCAACCATGTGATTGATTACACCCGAGTGAATTTCACGCGAAACGGGCTTCGGTACGACCTCATCGTCGGTGTAAATGCCCACCATTCCATCTTCGACTACAGACGTGCGCTTAGTCAGAACGGGACCTTTGTGTTGGTTGGAGGGGAGTTGGCTCGAATGCTCCAAGCGATATCACTGAAGCCACTGCTGTCGATGATCGGAAGCAAGAAAATGCGCTTTTTTATTGCAAAGGTCAACCCAACGGATCTGATGGTTCTCAAAAATCTGCTCGAAGCTGGAAAGGTCGTGCCTGTCATCGACAGGCAATACCCGCTAGACGAGGTGGCCGGGGCCATCCGTTATCGCGGAGAAGGACATGCACAGGGCAAGGTCGTTATCTCCATTTGTCCCCAGGAGTTTCGGGCCAATCCCTGAGATATCGAGAGACTGACGGAGCCGTCAAATGGACGCAGTTGCTCACTTGGTGATATCAGACCAATGCACGTTTCCAGGGCCGCTGGTCGGCTTCCCTGCTGTTTGTTCACAATCTTTATGAGAAACGTCCACGGGCAATCCGGACATTACGGCTCCCCCGTTTGGACGCCTCAACCTCAATCTCTTCTTTAAACAATTCGTGGCGCTATTTTGCGACCGAACGTAAGCAATTTCATCTGAACTCATGCACGCCATTGCATGCCAAACCTTGATCCAGCCTTCAAACGGGATGTTCGATGTCGCCCCATCTTTCGACGGGCAGACAGAACCCCCGCACGTCAGGAAGCAGAGGCCGATCTCTAGTGGCCACAAAATTGTCCTTCGGTCGGACCTTCCGGGCGTTCCGGTATCGCGATTTTCGCCTGATGTGGCTCGGAGCATGCGCCTCCACCATCGGGACATTTGTTCAGCAGTTCGCCCAGAGCTGGCTCGTATACGACCTGACGAAAGACCCCTTCTATCTGGGATTGGATCTGTTCCTCGGTCAACTCCCTATCATCCTGTTCTCACTGGTTGGAGGTGTCTTCGCCGACCGGATGGACCGGAGGAAGATGCTGCTTTCCTCCCAATACATCCAGATGACTTGCGCCTTTATTCTGACTGCGCTGTTCCTCACTCACACGGTAAAGGTCTGGCACATCCTGTCTCTGTCTTTTGTCGTCGGCCTGGGCCAGTCGTTCGGAGGGCCAGCGTACTCCGCGCTTCTGCCGACGCTGGTCCCCGCTGAGGACCTGTCCAACGCCATCGCTATGAACTCGATTCAATTCAATTTGGCGCGCGTGCTTGGCCCCACTCTGGGAGGTCTCGCATATGCGACCCTCGGGCCTGCCTGGTGCTTTGCCTTGAATGGAGTTTCCTTTCTGGCGGTCATCCTTTCGCTCATGATGATTCAGGTGAGATTCGTGCCGGCGAAATCAAAGGAGACCATCCTGAAAAGCATGAGCGAAGGAATTGCTTTCATTCGCCAGCGCGAGGGATTGGCTGCGCTCGTCTTTCTTGCTTTCAGCACGACGCTTCTCGGATTCTCTCTGACGGGATTTCTGCCGGTGATCGTTCGTACAGTCTTCCATGGAGGGCCGCGGACATATCAGCTTCTACTCGTCTGTTCGGGTGTGGGATCGATCGTCGGCGCGCTGATTGTTGCCGCTTCAGAGCGGTTGAAGGGGCACGGGCATGTCGCCTTATTGACGCTGCTGGCGCTGGGGACTGCGATTACCGGCTTCGCCATGAGCAGATGGCTTCCACTCTCTTGCGTCCTGATCTTCATCAGCGGTGCGGCGATCATGGCGTCGGCATCGCTCATGTTGTCCCTAGTCCAGTTGATCGTCTCCGAACAGATGCGCGGCCGGGTAATGAGTGTCTACAGTCTCGCCTTTCGAGCAGGCATTCCATTGGGAAGCCTGGCGCTCGGCAAGTTTATCCCGATCTTCGGTATAACAGCGGCCCTTGGCAGCTCGGGAATCCTGTTGATAGCCGTCACTCTTATTTTCCTGAACGTGATGCGGAGCGTCGCTACCTTCCAGCGTGCGGCCGAAACTCCACGCTAATATCGCTCGAAGAGACTTCCGTGCATGACTCTGGACCCGATCATGAGTCATTTCCCTCTCTGGTTGATGAATCGTTGCGAGGAAGAGCCCTGCGCGATTCGGATTTCCCTGCCCGGCGAATTGCAGCATCGTCGGCCAAGGACCGTACGCTACGCAGCTATGTATTCTTTTTTCAGCCGCGTGCCTATCCAGATTAATGCGAGAAGAACCGCAGGGGGCTCCGGGGGCTGACCATGTCCAAGCTGCGCCGCGATGGCTCCGCCGAGATATGCGGAGACTAGAGCCTGTTATTAACTTTGCACCATGGTAGGGACTTTGCAGGGGCAGTCAATCTGCCGAGCATTGTAAGGATGTCGAAGCATGGAATTGCAGAGTATCCGAGCGATGTAACGGATGAAGAGTGGGCGTTTGTGTTGCCGTATCTGCTGCTGTGCCGCGAGGACAGCCCGCAGCGCAAACATGATCTGAGGGCGGTGTTCAACGCCGTGCGGTATGTGGCCAGGACCGGCGGGCAGTGGCGCTATTTGCCCCACGATCTTCCGCCCTGGTTCGTGGTCTATCAGCAGATGCAGCGCTGGCTGCGTGCTGGATGTTTCGAGATGCTGGTCGAGGATGTACGCTCGCTGCTGCGCGAGTGGGGCGGCCGCAAAGGCCAGCCAAGGGCGGTGGTCATCGACAGTCGGACGCTGCAATCAACGCCGGAGTCGGGCGCTCGTGCGGGCTACGACGGGGCTAAGCGGCGCAAGGGATCGAAGGTCCATATCGCGGTCGACACGCTCGGCCACCTGCTGGCGTTGACCGTGACTCCGGCGGATCAGGGCGACCGCGAACAGGTCGCGGCGCTGGCCGAAGAGGTGCAGCAGGTGACCGGCAACAGCGTGGAGTTGGCTTACGTCGACCAGGGCTACACCGGGCCAAACGCTGCCGAGGCCGCTCAACAACATGGCCTGCGCCTGGAGGTGGTTAAGCACCCCATGGCCAAGCGGGGCTTCGTACTGCTCCCGCGTCGTTGGGTCGTCGAACGATCCTTCGCCTGGGCCGCTCGATTCCGAAGGCTTGCCAGAGACTATGAACGACTCGACACTACCCTCAAGGGGCTGCATCTACTCGCCTTCGCCGTCCTCATGCTACGAAACCTCGCTAACACTATCCCATGAAGTTCATAACAGGCTCTAGAAGCAATCCTAAAGAGCGGGTTTTGGGCACCAGGAAAAGCGCGGCGCTCGCCAACTCAAGAACCGCCAGTATCATGAGTCTTGGACCGTCAAAGCCCAGCGCTGTCATTTGCGCCACTATCGCAGGAACATGCGCGAACTTCGTGAGTGAGCTTCCCACGAGTGCAATGCTCGGTAGGAAGATCAGAATGTTACTCACAATATTGCGAAGTTTCGAATCTCTCGTAGCTGGTGTCATCGTCTTTCCTTTTTTGAGAGGTTGACCATCTTCAAATCGTGCCGCCTGGGTTGGGCGTGCCCCAACCCAGGCGAGCACAGAATTTCCACCACAAGCGTGGACGCTAACCCTGAGATTTAGCTCCCGACTGGCGTGTGGCTATTACGAACCGCCTCAGCGCCGCGCCAATTTCGTCGGGCGAGTCCTCCTGCAGGAAGTGCCGGCCTTTTACGGTGACTTCCTGCTGGTTTTTCCAGGTCTCGGCAGAACCGCTGGTTTGCGCTGCCCGCCGTGATAACCGCTCCGGGTTCGCCGGCGATGAACAGTTTCGGCATCTCACTTTGGCTGAGCCATTCCGAATATGCCCGGACGATCGAAGTCACGTCCTCGGGTTCGCCGTCGACGGAGGCCTGTCGCGGCCAAATCAACGTCGGCAGCCGTGCTTCGCGCTCGGCGAAAGGAGCACGATAGGCTGGCCATCTCCTCCTCGCTCAGGGACCGAATGATCGCCCCTGGCAGTACTCTTTCGACGAAGAAGTTCTGGTCCAGAACGAGGTGTTCGCCTTCGCTCGATCGAAGCGCGCGAAAAATGCCTGCCTGCTTCGCCGAAATCCTCCCAGGTAAACGGCCTGACAACTGCTTCCATGTAAGCAATCGCCGCGATTTGATCCGGATAGCGGTAAGCGCGGTGAAAGCCGAGCGCGGAGCCCCAGTCATGGATGACCAGGATGGCCTTGCTCAAGTTCATGGCGTCGAACCAGGCGTCGAGGTAGCGCGCATGATCGACGAAGCGGTAAGAGTAGGTCGGCGACTTGCCCGATTGCCCCATGCCGACCATGTCTGGAGCAAGACACCGTCCAATGTCGCTGACGTGCGGAATAATGTTCCGCCAAAGGTACGAGGAGGTCGGATTGCCGTGCAGGAAAACGATGGGCTCGCCTTCGCCCACGTCGACATAGCTCATCTCGGTGTCGAGGACTGCTACACGCTTTCTTGGATGTGGATCGGAGGCTGTCATGCTTGACTCCTGTCAAAAGGTTTGGGCGGTCTTAAGAAAAAATTGGACGGTTCAAGGAGCTGGACGGGCATGCCCGGCGAACGCAAAGATCCCAGGCATTCCCCCGCAGTGAGTTCCTGAGGCCACGGAATGTAATCGCGCTCAAGCCCCGCTGTTTTGTGACTAAGCTAGATCTGCCGACTTCACGACAGGGAAGTCGATGGATGTCTGGGCCATGAGGTTGAAATAAACGCGGAACACGGAAAGCGAAATATAGGCCACGATGGCAACGAGCTCGGCTTCGGTGTAACCAGCTTCGCGGACTGCCGCAAGATCGTCTTCAGAAACGTGCCCATGCTCGCGGGCAGCTTTGGCAGCGAATCGCAGGACGGAGGCCGTCTTTATGTCGGAAGACTCGCCACGACGGGCCGCGTTCATTTGTTCATCGGTCAGGCCTTCCCGTTTGCCGAGAACATGGGCAAATGACAGAAGATAATCGCCGCCCGTGATCTGCGCCACCGTAATGGTAATCAGGGTCCGCAACCGCTCAGACAACTGGCTGTTGAATGCGTCAGTGAAGTCGAGATAGGAACGAAGGGCTGTTGGCGAATGTCCTAGTAGTCGCAGCATGTTCGGCACCCGCGGCAGTCGCTGCTGTATGCCGTCGAACAATGCTTTGGCCTCGCCGGTCGCTTCGTTTAGTTCGATGGGTTGTAGTGTTTCCATTGTGTTTCTCCTTTGAGGTTAAGTTTGTCTTCCAGATTCAAGCAGTCGTGACCGCGTGGGACTCTGAGAGTTGAGCTTCGAGATGCGCGAGACGAGCGTCACAAAGGTTAGGCGGCAGTTGCCTCTTCCGGGAAAGGGATCGTGCCACGGGCATAGGATCGCCGTCCAATCTCGATGGCGATACCGACAAGAGTGATGACGACCAGGACGATCTCGCTTTTTACAAGGCGCAAACTCTGCTGAACAGTGGAATCGACTTCCATGCCGTAGATACGAACCGCGAGAACTACACCGATCAGCAGGACCGAAAAGATGAGACCGGTGAGAGTCCGTCGATTGGTGAGGAGGCAATAGGCGAAGAAAGCGGCACAGCCAAGCGGGAAACCTGCGAAGCCCACACGAAAAATAGTCGCGCCAAGTGGATTCGTGAAGGCAATGCCCTGTTGTGCTGCTTCTGCTACCGGATGAGCAAGGTGCCGGACAGAGATCATGATGAAGATTGCTGTCGGCGGTAACAAGATGAACTTGCTTATCCAAGGTGAGTACTTCCAGAACGTATTCACTCAGGCCTCCTTCAAACGAAGCTGCGGTGCTGACATCTGCGGTAGAGCCGCGCTGCTGAACCGCTTTGGCAGGCACCATGTACTGCTGCCCGGTGTTCATGTTGATCGCGGAATCCGATAAGGTTGGGGTTGGGCTGCCTCAACGTCGTCCCAACGGTTTGCTCTCCTGATTACTGGCTGTTTATTTACTTTACGGAGTGTAAATCATGTTCATCTGATGCACCGCAACCCAGTTGGTTTCAAAGGAATCAAGAGAATTTAAGAAAATGACTTCTGCCCCTAAAACTCGCCCTCGCGGTCGTCCACGTTCCGAAGCTGCCGAGCAGGCAGTGATGGACGCGGTCTATGCCTTTCTGCAGGAGCGGTCAGTGCGAGAGTTAACCATGGAAGGCATCGCTGAGAGGGCCAATGTGGGCAAACCTACCCTCTACAAGTGGTGGCCGTCGAAGGCAGCTCTCGTAATGGCAGTCCTCCAGACGCGTCTGGTCCCCAAGCCTGAACCCATCTCCGCCAAGACAGCGGAGGAGGCTATTCGGGCGCGCATGCACCGCCTGGTCCGCGCCTTCAATGGCATGTTTGGTAAGGTTTTCGCCGATCTCATCGCAGAGGGACAGAATGACCCGGGTCTCCTCGACGAGCTATACGAGAGACATCTCGGGCAAAGGCGGGCAGCGCTTGTGGCTGAGATTGAACGTGGCAAACAAGCTGGCGAGTTCTATGCGGAGGTCGATTCTGACTTGCTCGTTGACTCCCTGATCGGTCCCATTTATTACCGGCTCCTGATGAAAACGGCTCCGCTGACCGAAGCTTACGTCGATCAACTGCTTGCGCAGCTCATGCTAGGGAAACGGAAAGTTGTGCGGAAGCGGTCAAAATAGCGGGGAAGATGAAGATCAATCCGACGCTCGTGGCGGAAGAGACGCAGTAGCGGTTACGCCGGCGCCGAGGTGCGTTGGGAGTGGCAAACTTGGCATGTACGCGCTTGAGGTAGTCGCTGAGTCGCTGACCACGGCGCTGCTCGAGGACACGATCGAGCTGCCGCAAATGGGCGACACGGTCGAGGAGAAACGACAGAAGATAACAGCGGAGGGTTCGCATGACATGACCTGGGAAAAGAAGAATTAAAAGAGGCTGCGCCGAAGTCCCAGACGCAGCCAGGAGCGACTACTTCGTCGCGAACTGGTCGAGGGCATCCTGTGCGGACAAGCGATCCCCGTGACTATGACTGATCTTCTCGAAAAGAACTGTCTGATTCTTGTCGAGAATGAATGTCGACGGATAGGCCGTCTCATGCGGGGCATCCCAACGCAGGCCGTACGCATTGGTCATCGTGTAATCCGGATCGATAACCAGAACGATGTTGGCGGGCAACTCCGACTGCTTCGCAAGAAAGTCTTTGGCGTGCTGATCCAGGTCCGCGGGAGGTCCGGGATAGACAAGGAGAACCTTTACGTTCTTCGCCGCAAAATCAGCCGCATGGTCAACGAAATCGTGAACCTGTTTGACGCAGTACGGGCATTGATAGCCTGGGAAGCCTCGCAGCACAACCAGCACCAAGTTGTGCCCATGCAGTTCCTTCGACATCTGTACGGTTTTGCCGGTAGGGGTCGAAAGGGTAAAGTCGGGGGCCTTGGCCCCGACAGTGGGGGTTTCGGCGAACAAAGCTGTTCCGAAGAGCACTGCCGAAAGAGCCACGAAAACGCGAAACAACTTCTGAAATCGATTGAAGCTATAGACCTGCATATGGGGCGCTCCTTGCAAAGATGTTCATGAGACAAAGGAGTGCCGGAAAAGTTACGGAATTGCTTAGAGAGAAGATCCCTTCAGACGGGCAGAGGGGTCTTCGCGAACATAGGAACAAACGATTCGACGAAGCTGTGAAGGCCCTTTGTCCAGCGCACGACTCCATGCAGGCAGATGTTCAGTCCAAGGTGACTCGCAAGAGCACATATGCGCAAGATATATCCTCCCTCCACGGTCTTAGCTCTTTAGACACAATCGCTTCCTCCGCCCGCCTACATCACCAGGTCTGCCAGCTCCATGCCTGGCCTCATTGAGCGGACATAGCCATCCGAGTTGCGAAGCATGTGCGAAACTCTCCTGCAACAGAGCTGGCCTGCGCGTCCGGTGTCAGCTTCGATTTTGCAAAGGCCTGAGAAGCGGCCACGGCAACGGATGCGCCTGACCGAATCCTCTTAACAAGAGGAACGTTTCCTTTTCCAGTCGGCGGTAATAGACAGAGTCATCGTAGCGATGCACGGCGAGAAACACCGCCTCTCTTTTTATCGGCGGTATCTTCGCGCGATCTGCAGCCTCGCGTTGCGTGGCGGCGCTGCTCACGATATCAACCTCGGGCGTTTCCTTCTTCACGGCCAGCACCAGATTGTCCACCGGGTAGGCCAGTTCGAGAAGGCGCAGGTGCGGTTGGAGGAAAAGCCGGGATTCCGCACCGATCGCCTGCGCCTCTTCCGTCGTCAAAGGATCGAGTTGCTTCCCATCAAACGCATCGACATACGCCAACTCCAGGTTTGCAACGTCGACCGCCAGGCGATGGCGGCGACCGCCGAACTCCGGATGGGCGTCCAGGAACGCCGGGAGCTTCGCACCCAGATCGCGCAAGGTCCACGAGGTAGATGGGTGCTCACCAAGATAGGCGAGGATCAAAGCATCAAATCGCTTCGGCCCAAGTACGGCGTTGAGCGTCGGATAATCCTCTGAGACTGCGGTGATCAGGCGGAACCAGTACTGCCTGTTGTAGATCTCCAGACGTTCGAATGACGTGAGCCGGTTATTGGGGCTGATATAGCTAGCTGCAATGTCTGCAGTTGGTATGCCCTCGTCCGTGGTCCTTTGCATCTCGTAATCCGCAGTGAGTGGGCGGCGCACGTCCTCTGCCATGCGACGTTGCAGCTCAAGCAGGTTCATACATGGGCCTCCTCACCAACTTCAACGTCGCGACTCATATGTTCCTTGACGCGCGCGCCGTGAAATTTCCCGAACGGAAATCCGTTGATGGTGAAAACGTAGCAATTATTTTTGTCGAGCCAGTGTTAGAATTCCAAAAAAGTGTTTTGCGTCCGGACAATTCAACTGCCGCCTGGTTGCTCAAGCGCAGGCCGATCGCGAACGGCTTTTGCGCGCAGACTTTTTTCGCGAACGGAGAGGGAAAACGATGCGTT
>CAVUWQ010000011.1:0-5746 GCA_963745105.1 uncultured Acidobacteriaceae bacterium | reverse complement strand
GTTGATCGGACTTGGCGCGGCCAGAGCGTATGCGTAGGGCCGATCGTCGATCTCAAAGAGCGGGTCGCCCTGCTTCACCAGCTGATTGTCCACGACGGGAAGCTTGGTGATGGGACCGCTGACCAGCGGCGCAATGCCGATGTAGTTGGCGAAGATCTCCGCATCATCGGTGCGCGGGTCGGCCGTGACCTGCCGGACGACGAGCAGTCCAGTGATCTCCGAGCAGACGACAATTGCAATACTGACGATGCGGGGGGCGACGCCGCGATTTTCCGGTGATTTGTCGAGTTCCATAGTTACCCCCGGCTAACTGAAAAACACCAGCCACAGTGTGAAAGCGAAAAATGCGGCCAGGCAGGGATAGACGATGATCGGCCACAGAATCATCTTTGCGGCCTTGAATCGTTCCAGCAGCCAGTAGACCACCGTGGCGAGCACAATCCCCACGACCATACAAATGAGCCAGGCCGGGAAAAACGAACCCAGGATGTTGAAGGATGGAGCGCGTCCGCAGCCTGCCATGACACTGCAAATACCGAGACCGGCAAACAATGCCGCGAACTTTCTGAATAGCCGCACGGGCGCTTCTTCCTTTCCTGATTCGTTTTGCCGCGTTGAGAGCGTCTGCATCATGGGCCTGTCTTTACCGGAGCAGGTTGTGGCGGCTGCGCCTGAATCAAGTCGCCGGTTCTGAATGCCAGGTCTGCAACCTGCAGTAACAACTGCGTACGCGCGAGAATATCCTCGGACCGCGCCTGGGCTAGCGTCTTCTGTGCCGAGACTACATCGAGAAGGTTTCGCACTCCATAGCCGTAGGACTCGCGCGCAGCTTCATAGGACTGGTCGGAGGCGGTGAGCAGGGCGGCCGCGGCCTGCTGCTGGCGTAGAGCGGTCTTCATATTGGAGTATGCGGTCCATACTTCATCGGAAATCTGGTCGCGCAGCGCGTCGATGTTTGCCTCAGCCGATTTCTTCTCGGCCTTAGCCTCGGCGATCTCATGCTCGCGGCGTGCTCCATCGAAGAGGGTCCACTTCATCTGCAGCCCGACGGTCCATGTCTCACCCTGCGCATAGTGGCCAGGATAGAGATCCTGCTGTCCGTAGGCGCGTGCCAGTCCTCCATCGCCGGTGAAGCCGATGGTCGGGAAATATGCGGACCGCGCCTGCTTGATGGACGCATTCGCGGAGCGCACGCGAGCGACCTGCTGCATCAGCTCGGGCCGCTGCGCGAAGGCGCGATCGATTTCCTGGTCGACAGAGTCCACCATTACTGTGGGTGTAGTCAGCTTGGTGATGTCTTCTACCTGAAACTGCGTCTGCGCGGGCAGGCCCATTACTGATGCCAGGTCGCCGTGGGCGATGTCCTCGGCCCCGATCGTGGATTGCAGGTCGTACTCCGCCTGGGCGCGGGCAGCGGTGGCCTCCAACAGATCCGGCTTCGTCGCCAGCCCGTTGGTCAATCGGCTTTGCGCATCCTCTTCGACGGTTTGCGCATTCTTCAAGCTGATCTCCGCGGCTTCACGCTGACCCTTCGCGTTCAACAGGCGATAGTACGCCGACGATACCTGGAAGATGATCTTGCGGTGAGTGTCATTGAAGGCGAGATTGGCGATGAGCAGATTGGCCTTGGCTACATCGACGGCGCCGATGCGGCCGCCGAAGTCGAAGACCAGATATTCCACATGCAGCGTGGGCTCAAACACGCCGATCGTCTGGCGGTGATAAAACTCGCCGATCAGCGCAGCGTCGCGTTCCGTGGCTGCCAACGCCACGGCTGCGATGGTGGGATAAAACGCGCTGCGTGCGATCCCCACGGATGCGGCCCGGGCCTTGGCTTCTTCCCAGGCAACGCGTGTTTCGGGATTGTGGCGCTGGGCAAGATCGATGAGCTCGGCCAGCGTGTAGGGTTTGGCTGGGTCGATGTCGAATTTCGATTCCGGGCGCGCAGCCAGCTCGCGATCCAGCCCCTGCTCGGCCTTCGAGTGCCACACCTTGTCTGGAGAGGCAGGAACGCTTTGCGCGAAAACAGCCGCGCAGCTGAGGCCTGCCATAAGAACGATTGTTGTAGCTCCAGAGATCTTTCCCATGCAGTTCCCGTTGATGGCGGCTGTGCCGCGGCCCTTCAAAACTTTTGGTAACGCTTTGATCGGTTTTTTCGTAGCAGAGATGCAGTGAAGTAAAAGAATATACGGAACTTTTTCAGAGAGCTACGTAGTTAGCGTGCCCTTGGTGGAGGGAATGCCGGTGAGCCTCGGGTCCGTTTCCACCGCCATGCGAAGCGCGCGGGCGGAAGCCTTGAATATGGCTTCAATGATGTGGTGCGCGTTGTGGCCGTAGTGGCACAGCAGGTGATAGTTCATCAGTGCGTTCGAGGTTACGCCGCGCCAGAATTCCTCAGCCAGCGGCGTGTTGAATGCGCCGAGCTGCTCGTTGGGCATCTCGGCTTGCCATGCCATGTAGGGGCGGCCGCTTAAATCGAGCGCAACGGTGACCAGCGTCTCATCCATGGGAAGCGTGAAGTGTCCGTAGCGGCGGATTCCCGCCTTGTCGCCGACGGCTTTGGTCAGTGCCTGTCCGAGACAGATGCCGACGTCTTCGACGGTGTGGTGCGCATCGATATGGAGATCGCCCTTGGCCTTCACGGTGAGATCGAAGGCTCCATGCTTGGCGAAGAGGGTGAGCATGTGGTCGAGGAAGCCGACGCCAGTCTCGATCTCGGCTATGCCCGTTCCATCCAGATTCAGGCGCAGATGTATCTGGGTCTCCGAAGTATTGCGATTGATTTCTGCGGCGCGCATTGAATTCCCGATTCCCTTTTGAGTTCGAGATTAGCAGAGAGGCATTTCCGCAAGCCACTCTCGGCACTTGGTTTAGAGCGAGAAATGCGAAGACCTTCCTGGTCCCTAACGGGAGCCGGGCGTGCTGGCGTCATGTCCTGATGTTCTCTCGATCAATGTTTTCGCGGTGTTCGCGCGCGCGGGAGTGTTTAGGGCTTTTGGCCTAGACACTACACCGGCAACAGCCTCATGACATATTTTCCGGACTGTAATCAAATCGTGGCACTCAAGAAACAATCAGCGGAGCCTTATGTCGCGCACGTAGGCCCTCCTTTATGCAAAGGGCAAGGCTACCAAGACAGAACAAGCCTGGCTTCTCCAGGCATCGAGTACGCATTTGATAGGAGCCCACCATGAAGAAAGCGTTGTTGTGTTGCCTTATCTCCTTGCTGAGCCCCTTGCTGGTTCGGGCGCAGATCGCCAATAACACCTCCCTTGTCGGCACTATCCTTGATCCCTCGTCCCGGCCTGTCGCCGGTGCTCACGTGGTTGCCACGGAAGAGCAGACCAAGGTGACGTCAGAGGCCACGAGCAATGGGGAGGGCTACTACGCGATCACGTTTATCCTGCCCGGCACGTATGACATCACGGTGGAGCAGGCTGGTTTTAAAAAGATCGTCAAGACCGGCGTAACCGTCGCCATCGACATAGCTGTCCGAACTGACTTCTCGCTTTCGGTCGGATCGGAAGGCACGACAGTGACCGTATCCGCGAGAACGCCTCCGCTCTCTACGGACGATTCCACGCTGAGTGAAACCTTTCCGCAACAGACCGTCGAGGAACTGCCAGTGGCCACGCATAACGCGCTGGACGTTGCGGCGGTCTCCTCCAATGTGTACATCGGGGCGAAGACCTCTTATCAGGGCAATCCTCCCGGTGAAGATATCGAGGGCGCGGGCCAGCGTGAAATTCAGAACAGCATTTCGCTGGACGGCGTCTCGATCATGAACAATCTGATCTCTACGACGCCGGACCATCCCGCGGCGGACATGGTTTCAGCGGTGCAGGTGCAGAGCGGCAATTATTCGGCGCAGTACGGCTCCTATCTCGGCCTGCACGTGAACATGGTCAGCAAGAACGGCACTAACGATCTGCACGGATCGGCATACGATTATGTCGAGAACACCGCGCTGAATGCCTTTCCGTTTACGGCCTCATCCACGGCAAAGAAGCCGGTTCTGCACTACAACCAGTACGGCTTCAATCTCGGCGGACCGGTCTACATTCCCAAGCTCTACAACGGCCGCGATAAGACATTCTTCTTCGGCTCATACGAAAAACTAAATCAGATCGGGCAGGGAAGCAGCATTTCGTCGGTGCTCACTCCAGCCATGGAAGCCGGCGACTTCAGCGCTTACACTGGCCAGATTTACGATCCCACTACGGGCGCTCCATACGCCAACAATCAGATCCCTTCCTCGGAGCTGTCGACGGCCGCGGCCGCGATCGCAAAGAAGTATGAGGCCTACATGGTTGCGCCCAATCTGGGCGGCATCGCCAATAACCTCAACAATTCGTACCCCAGCAACCTCATCATCAAACAATCGATCGATCGCCTCGATGAAAACATCGGCGAGAAGATCAAGCTCTTCGGCCGCTACTACTGGCAAAACCTGACCTTCGTTTCCGGTACGCCGTTTGCTGCCAATGCCTCGAACGGCCCCACGAACAGCCGCAACTATGCTTTCGGATATACTCACATCCTTTCGCCCCGCCTGGTGAACGATATCTATCTTGGTGTTAACAAGCTCATCGCTGAGAACCTTAACTACTGGTACTCCGCAGGCCTCAATAACGCCGGAACTTCTCTCGGTATCCCAGGCTTTAACGGCGATACGCTGTACGGCAATCCGGGTGTGCCAGTGCTCACCATCGCGAACTTCCAGGGCGTAGGCAACGCGGGAAGCAACTGGTTCCAGGACGATCGGACTTACGATCTTTACGAACAGCTGAGCTACACCCGCGGCAAGCACAACCTCATGGTGGGCGCGGAGCTGCGCCGCATCACCCTGGGCCGCGAGGCTACGAATAATCCTTTGGGTACGATTGGATTCTCAGCTACAACCTGCAAGCCTGCGGTGGCAGGAGGCTCCTGCGCGGCTCCGCTGGTCAGCACTGGCTACTCAGCTGCGGACTTCGTTTTGGGGTACATCAACAGCGATACGACTCCTATCGACACCATCAAGGGCTCTGTGGGTGAATGGCGTGACGGCTTCTTTGCGCTCGATAACTGGCAGTTGACCCAGAAGCTCACTCTGAATTATGGATTCCGCTACGATCTGCCGCTTGCGCCTTACAGCCTGAACGGCTACGCCCGCCTGCTCAACCAGTCGCAGACCGCCTTGATTCCGACCTCAGATGCGACGCTGGGTGCGAACTACAAGCCGACACCCGGTTACAAGCTGGGCAAGGCGCAACTGGATAACTTCGGCCCGCGTCTAGGCCTTGACTACCGCCTCACCGAAAAGACGGTCTTTCGCGGCGGCGTAGGCTTTTACTACAACCCGAACCAGCTGAACACCTATACGCTGCTCACGTCGAACTATCCGTTTGCCGCGGCGGTGAGCTACAGCACCACTACCGCCGATCCGCTTACGTTTACCAATCCCACCACGGCATCGGGCAGTGCGTCCGCAGCCGCCGGAGTCGCCGGTACCTACGTCGCGGCATATACGCCGGAGTACAATCTTGCGACGCAACGCCTCTACCAGTGGAACGGTGACATCGGCCAGGAGCTGTGGAACGGTGCGGCATTCGAGCTCCAGTATCTCGGCTCGCATGCGCTGCATCTCGATCGCAGCTTCTACGACAACGAGCCGATCGATCCGGTAAAGACCACGATCAAGTCGCTCAACTCGCAGCGTCCCAACCAGCTGTTTGGTTCGATCCGTGTCTTCCAGGAGGATGAG
>CAVUWQ010000010.1:0-134849 GCA_963745105.1 uncultured Acidobacteriaceae bacterium | reverse complement strand
AAATGGATCACTCCGGCGCAATACGCAGCCCAGTTCGGACTCTCCGCGAACGATCTCGCTAAGGTCGAAGCGTGGCTCGAGCAGCAGGGATTCTCGATCGACCGCGTCTCCAACAGCCGCAACGCCATCTCCTTCTCAGGAACGGTTGCCCAGCTGGAATCTGCTTTTCAAACTGAGATACATCACTACAGCATCAACGGCGTTACGCACACCGCAAACTCCACCGCGATCTCCATCCCCGCAGCTCTCTCCGGAGTCGTGCTCTCGGTCAGCAACGTCAGCGATTTCCGGCCTCATCCGTTGCACAGGGCGAATACCGCCCTTCAGCTTAAGAGCAACTACAACTTCTCCAGCGGAGGCACCACCTATCACTTTCTCGCACCCGGTGACTTCGCCACCATCTACGACGTGAATGCCCTCTACAACGCCGGATATACGGGCAGCGGCATCACCATCGCGATTATGGGACAGAGTGCAATCGCGTCAACCGACGTAACGCATTTCCAGAGTGCTTCGGGCCTCACCGAGAAAGCTCCTACCATGACGTTGGTGCCCGACAGCGGCACCAGCGTCGCAGACGATACGAGCGGCGATGAAGACGAATCCGATCTTGACGTGGAATGGTCGGGCGCGGTTGCCAAAGGAGCGACCATTGATTTTGTCTACGTCGGCAACAACCAGAATTACAGCGTCTTCGATTCCCTGCAGTATGCCATCGACAACGATCTCGCGCCGGTGATCAGCATCAGCTACGGAACCTGCGAGGCGAACCTCACCACTTCCGATGTAACCACCTTCGAGGGCTGGTTCACCCAGGCCAATGCCCAGGGGCAGACCATCGTTGCGTCTTCCGGCGACAATGGCGCTACTGACTGCGAAACCACAGGGAGCGGTGGCACGGTCGTCCAAGGCGATGAGGCCACCCAGGGCCTGGCCGTGGATTTCCCCGGATCATCACCCTACGTCACCTCCATCGGTGGCACGACATTGTATGGCGATGAGAGTTCGCCAAGCACCTACTGGAACTCCTCCAACAGCACCTCGAACAGCTCGGCCATTCAGTACATTCCCGAAGAAGTCTGGAACGATACCTCCACCACAAACGGACCGGAAGGAAGCGGAGGCGGCAAGAGCAATCTCTTTGGCAAACCCTCCTGGCAAACGGGCACCGGGGTGCCCAGTGATGGCGCGCGCGATGTCCCCGACGTCTCGTTGGCAGCCTCGCCCAATCATGATGGCTACCTCTTCTGCGCATCCGGAACCGGAGGCACGGACGCGGACCCCACCAGCTGCTCGAATGGCTATCTTGACAGCAGCGGTGATCCGACCGTTGCCGGCGGAACGTCATTTGGAGCGCCGACCTTCTCCGGCATCCTCGCCATCACCATTCAGAAGCTCGGCGTCACCGGATTAGGCAACGTCAATCCTGAGATCTACAGCCTCGCCTCAACCGACTACTCCAGCGCATTTCACGATGTCACTGTCGGCAACAACGAGATCCCCTGCGAAATCGGCTCAACCGATTGCACCACCTCGCCGATCGGATACGCCGCAACCACCGGCTATGACCTGGCCACCGGCTGGGGCTCGATCGACGCAGCAAACTTCGTCGGCGTCTATTCCACCGCTTCAACCTCGTCGCCGGTCGCAACTACGACGACCGTAACCGCCTCGCCGAGCTCGCCCGAGACCGTCGATACCGCCATTACCTTCACGGCAACGGTCGCGCCTGATACCGGCAGCTCTACACCTGCAGGCACCGTTCTGTTCACCATCGCCAGCGGAGGCACAACCGTAAGCACCAGCACGCAGACGCTCTCCAGCGGCACGGCCAGCTACAGCGACACACCCACCACCGCAGGAACCTACACCATCACCACCGCCTACACGCCATCGGATACAGCCATAAATTCGACCTCTTCAGGAACGCTGTCCATCATCGTAAACACGGCAACCAGCTCCTCCCCGGTCGCAACTACGACTACCGTAGCCGCCTCGCCGACCTCGCCCGAGACCGTCGGTACTGCCGTCACCTTCACGGCAACCGTCGCGCCTGATACCGGCAGCTCCACACCTGCAGGCACCGTCCTGTTCACCATCGCCAGCGGAGGCACAACTGTAAGCACCAGCACGCAGACGCTCTCCAGCGGCACCGCCAGCTACAGCTACACACCCACCACCGCAGGAACCTACACCATCACCGCCGCCTACACTCCATCGAGCACAACTACGAACTCGGCCTCCTCGGGAACCCTGTCCATCACCGTAAACACGGCAACCAGCTCGACGGAATCCTTTACCCTCTCCGCCACTAACGTTTCCGTCACCGCAGGCAGCAGCGGCACCTCCACCGTCACCGTGAGCAATGCAGTTGATGTCTCGGGCAGTATCACGTTATCTGCAACCGCACCCAGCACGCTGACCACTTCTTGCTTCACCTACACCAACCCCACCGCAACCGCTACCGGCTCGATCACCATCTACACGTCGGCCAGCACCTGCGCTTCGACGGCTGTGAAGCATTTCATCGTTGCTGGCCTCGCGAGTCCTCCGGTCGGTGGTTCCACCCATTTCCCGCTGACCCGCGCCTTCGGCGGAGCGACGCTGGTTTCGCTGCTCTTCTTCGGAATGCCCGGACTGCGCCGTCGCCGCTGGCCCATGCTCGTCGCCATTCTTTCGTTGGCCTCCCTGACGCTTGCCATCTCAGGATGCGGCAGCGGAAATGGAAGCTCGTCCACGACCTCGACACCTTACACCATCACCGTGACCGGCACCAACGGCTCGCCAAGCGTCTCCGAGAGCACCACCTTCACCCTCACAGTGAACTAGAACCAATCCAAGATCCAGGCCTCCGCCGCCCTCGTCGGCGGAGGCCGGAATCGCCTCGCGGTTCCGGCCACTTGCGGCCTGGCCAAAATATTTCTCCGCAATATTCTTGTTTTGGTGCGAATCTCCGCAACAATATGCGGAGAAGCTCGTCTATACCTCCGCATTCGCTTTCCGCACATCCATGCCACGTTCTGGGCTCAGATCGATTTTGAATTTGCTTTCGCGGAACCGCCACGCGCTGTTCATCCGTCTGAAAATGAGCGTTTTAACTCCTGTCCCGTTTCTTGACACTGTCGATCCCTTGTCGTACAAACAATCTCGCAAGTCCGGTGTTCGGACGATCGCCGGTTTCGACTTGAAATATCTTTTTAAAATGCGGAAGCGCCTCCACCGCCTCTCCAGGGTGCTTCCTCTTTGTGCTGCGAGTTGCCGGTCTACCGCTAGTTCATCGCCGCTTTGTTTTGCAGCGCATCGTCAGAGTGCGCGTCGCCGCCGTACACCTCACCCTTGCGGGTGTTCCGATCGTTTTCTCCACCGAATAGGATGGCCATGCTTCCCAAAATTCTTCGTCTCTCCCAGCTCCGTCTAACCCAGGATGTCCGCCGGATAGCCGCTTTCGCCTTAGCTGCCGTTTCTCTCGCCGGGTTCACGCCGTCTGTGCTCACCGCGCAGCAGGCCGCGTCGCAGCTGGTGACCAATCGCCTCACCCAGCCCGTCGACGACAGCGCGCGTATCACACTGAAGGGCACCGTCCATCCTTTAGCGAACAAGGCCAATGATCGCGGCGCGGCCCCCGATAGCATGCCCCTCGACCGTATCCAGGTGGTTCTGAAGCGGAGCAACGCACAGGAGGCGGCGCTCAAGCAGCTCATCACCGACCTGCACACGCCCAAGTCCGCCAGCTACCACAAGTGGCTCACGCCGGACCAGTTCGGCGCCCAGTTCGGACCGTCGGATCAGGACATCGCCACCGTCGAAGCCTGGCTGCAATCCAAGGGATTCAACGTAACCAAAGTGAATCCCGGCAAGCAGACCATCGAGATGTCGGGCAACGCCGGACAATTCCGCGCCGCCTTCGGAGCCCAGATTCACAAATATTCGGTGAACGGCGAGACCCACTACTCCAACGCCTCTGACCCGCAGATTCCGGCCGCTCTCGCACCTGTCTTCGGAGGCTTCGCCTCGTTGAATAATTTCCGTCCCAAGCGCCAAAGCCATGTACTCGGCCGCGCCACCTATGACCCCAAGACCGACAAGGCAACTCCCCAGTGGACCTACGGCAACAGCTCAGGCGTCAGCTTCGTGCTCTCGCCCGCGGACTTCGGTGTTCAGTACGATCTGCCCAACTCCGCCCTGAACTCCACCTACACCGGCTCCACCAGCTACACCGGAGCCGGCCAGACCATCGCCATCATCAACGACTCCAATATCAATATCGATCTGGTCAACCAGTACCGCACTCTGTTCAGCCTGCCCGCTAATCCCCCGCAGGTCATCATCGATGGCAACGATCCCGGCGTCGACGGTATCAACAATCCCGACGGTCCCAACTACGACTCCAGCGAGGCCTACCTCGACGTCGAAGAGTCAGGCGCAGTGGCTCCCAATGCAACCATCGACCTGGTGATCGGAGCCGACACCGCGCTAGAATCCGGCCTCGCTCTCGCTCTGGAGCACGCCATTTACGGCAATGTCGCGCCGGTGCTCAGCATCAGCTTCGGCTTCGGCTGCGAATCTGCGTTGGGCAGCAGCGGCAATACCTTCTTCAATGCACTCTGGGAGCAGGCCGCCGCGCAGGGCATTACCGCCATTGTCTCCGCCGGAGACAATGGTTCAGCCGGATGCGATAGCGACACTTCGGAATACGCTACAGGCGGCCTCGGCGTTAGTGGACTGGCCTCGACGCCCTATAACGTCGCCGTGGGCGGGACCGACTTTTATTACACCGACTATGCAACGGGTGCTGCAAGCGCCGCAAATTATTGGAATACCACCCCCTCTCAGACTCCAACTGCTTCGATAAAAGGGGTCATACCAGAGCAGCCCTGGAACAACAGCCAGTATGGCTTTAATGTCATCAACTACTACACGGACATCAGCGGCTCGACTGCCACGACTGTTACCGGCGGCAGCGGGGGATCCAGCATCACCTACACCAAGCCCTCATGGCAGACGGGCTTCGGAGACACCAGCCGCGATATTCCCGACGTTTCACTCTTTGCCGCAAACGGCCAGAATTTCAGCTACTATCCCGTCTGCGCGGTCGACGGTGATTGCCAGGCGCCTTCCGGATCTGACCTCGTTCAGTTCACAGGTATCGGTGGCACCTCAGCCTCCGCGCCGGCCTTCGCCGGAATCATGGCGCTTGTCAACCAGAAATATGGAATGCAGGGCCAGGCGGACTTTGTTCTGTATCCACTGGCGGCGAACCCGAATTACTCGCAGCTGGTGTTTCACGATGTGACGGTAGGTACCAACGCCCAGCCCTGCCCCTACTCTACGACCACATCCTCGAACTCACTGGACTGCATCGCAGGGACGGCGTTGAAACCGTACTCTCTCCTCAACTCATCGGGCTCCACAGTCTCCGTCGAAGAAGGTGAGCTTGGCACGGGGTCCACGCCCGGCTACAACGCGGGCGCAGGATATGACCTCGCCTCCGGCCTCGGCTCGCTCGACGTCAACCAGCTCATCACGAACTGGGGCAACGTCACTTTCGCGTCAACTACGACGACACTCACGCCATCCTCGACATCCTTCACACACGGCACCCCGATTACTGTCAGCGGATCAGTGACATTGCCAAATGGCACCCCCTCTGGAAATGTGGCCTTGATGACGGATAGCACCGAGCCTATTCAGCAGGGACAGACGATCTTTCCTCTCACGCCCGCTGCTTCTGATAGCACTTTTAGCGGCAGCATCAGCACCCTGCCCGGTGGCACCTACGATATCTGGGGTCAGTACAGTGGTGATGGAACCAACGGCGCGAGCACCTCGCAGAAAACTTCGATCACAGTCAGTCCCGAGAACAGCGGCATTTACTTTAACGTGTTTACGCCAGCAGGAACCCTCACTGCATCCAGCAACCCCACAATCGATTACGGTACTCAGTTGGAACTGAGTGCGCAGGTGGCACCCAGCTCTGACTTGACGGCGCTGGCCACTTGCGAAACGAACAGCACTACTTGCCCCTCCTTCACCACTCCAACGGGAACGGTCACCTTCTCCGATTCATCCACGACCTTGAACACCGCGGTCCTGAATGCCGAAGGAGACGCGGAATTTAACGCGCCCCTCGCGGTAGGTTCACATACTGTCTCCGCAAAATATGTGGGCGACAATAGCTACAACGCTTCTAGCTCATCGACAATCGCATTTACCGTAGGCAAGGATACCCCAGTCCTCGGGCTAGGCGCATCGAATCAGGTCAGTTCTACTCAATACCTCAGTGGTCAGGCGACGGTCTTCAACATCGAAGTCGCCAACAACGCTGCTGTCAGTTACGCCAATCCGAGTAACAATATTTTTTATCCGAGTCAGATTGCGGCTCCAACCGGGACCGTAACCGTCTCTGGTTTCCCATCAGGAACTTCGGCGGTAAGCTCGCTTGTTCCCGTGGTGGACCCCGGTTACGAAGCAGTAGCGTCAATAGCAACCGTGACGGCGCCCGCCGGAACCGCAACAGGCACCTACAACCTCACCATCAACTACTCCGGAGACGGCAACTACAACTCCACGTCGGGACAAACATCGATTTCAATTGTTTCCACCAGCGGTTTGGCTACCACCACCACAGCCACAACCTCCGGCAGCATTTCGCCAAATTCCTCCATCACCATCATGGGTACTGTCACCGGACAGAGCGGCCATGCAGCCCCTACTGGAGACATATTCATCTATTCGTCGGGATACGCTTTCAACCAGGAGTATCCCCTCGTCGCTGGCAGCTCCGACTCATCAACCTTCACCATCACGCTGAACAGCCAGACGCTCTTCCAGGGCAACAATGTCATCACGCTTCAATACACGGGTGACAATACCTACGCGCCGTCAGCCTTCCAGCTGACCAGCCCCATCTCAAATCCACTCTCCGACTTCTCCCTGATTCCGGAGTCGCCCAGTCTCGGTTTTTCGACGTCATCAGGGGCGGGCGTACTCAGTGACGTAATCAACCTGAGCTCTGTGAACGGCTTTAGTGGCAATGTCAATCTCTCCTGTTCTGGGACGGGGGCGGTAGGGTGCGCCCTCAGCTCTTCAACAGTCTCGCTCGCTTCTGGTGGCAGCGCATCAGTGACGTTGACCATAAATGACAACGTGACAACAGCCAGCAGCTATAACGTGCTCGTTACTGCTTCTGACGCGGCTACAGGTGAGTTTGTGCACACCATTGGTATTCCTGTGACTGCAGCTGTGCTTTCCGCGGGATTGACCCTCGTTGGCCCCAGCAGCATTACCATTCAAAATCCCGGAGATACCGCAACCGGTACTCTCGTCGTGGCTCCTCAAGGCGGACTCTCCGGTGGTATTACCCCAAGTTGCACGATCGAGAATAGTCCAGCAGGTATTAGCTGTTCGGCTTCAGCATCCGCAGCGACTGGCATCATTTCGACGCTGACCATCACGACTACGAGCGCGGCTACGGCTGGAAATTACACCGCTCAGATCATTGCAAGTCAGGGAAGCGTCACCAGCAACACTCTGAGCATCCCGATCACCCTCAACCCCAACGCGGCGATTGCCCTCACCAGCAGCGGTGCCATCACCGTCGCGCCCGGAGCAACCACCAGCAACACTTCAACCATCACCGTAACGCCAACCAACTTTACGGGAACAGTCAATCTCACCTGCTCGCTGACTACCAGCCCCAGTGGAGCAACAGATGTGCCGACCTGCACCATCCCCGGCACCGTCAGCATCACCTCGGCGTCAACACCAGCAACTGCAACTCTCACAGTGAACACCACCGCGGCGACCAGCGGAGCTCTCCGCCGTCCGCTGGATAAGTTCTTCGCGGTAGGCGGAGGCATCGCCATCGCGGGACTTCTGCTCTTTGGCATCCCCGCTCGCCGCCGTAGCTGGCGCACCATCCTCGGTGTCCTGGTCTTCGCAGCCCTGGTCGGCGCAGGTATCGGCTGCGGCGGCGGTGGCAGCAGCGGTGGTGGAGGCGGTGGTGGCGGCAGCACTGGCACAACCGCCGGAGCCTACGTCGTAACCGTCACCGGAACCGACGCAGCTACCGGCAAGATCACCGGCAGCATCGCAGTGAACGTGACCGTCAACTAACCGCTTACCTTCAATCCAAAAGCAGCGAGGCCGCACTGAAAAGTGCGGCCTCTTGTGTTGCAACGAACCAGTGCACAATTTGAGGGGATGCAATCGAAAAGAAGCCGCCCCCAAAAAGCTCGTCATTCTCAGCAAACCGAAGAGTCCGAGCCGCAGCCGCGCGATAGAAGGTGGCAATCACGAATGCATCGCACCCGTCAGCCAAAGGCGTAAGCCCGGCTTCTTATCGAGGCATGAATTCAGATTTGCATCGCCGTGAAGCTAAGCTTCGTATCAGGGCACGGCTTCAGCCGTGCCAGAAGCCAGCAAATAGAAATGAGCTTCAGCCCCTACTTAGCGCCACAGAGCTTCTCCGCAACGGAAATCGGATGAAGCCCTTCGAGGAAAAATAGAGGAAGTAATTTTCCCCCATGAGAGGGAACAGGGGCCTTCAGGCCCCTGAAATGAACTAATTCTGCGGAGCAGGCCGCGGCTGCAACTGCGGCTGATTGTCCTCGCTCTCGCGCGGAGCACCAATTGCCCGCGATGTCGTGACTGTCACCGGCGACTGCAGATGGAAGTTCACCAGCGTCTCGGAAGGAATCTGCACCTGCTGCCCGCGGGTGACACCATTCACGGCCGTGCCCGCTCCGCCGCCGGCCACGGCGCCGATCGCCGCACCCGTGCCGCCGCCGGCCAGAGCGCCAATGATCCCTCCCAGCGCCGCTCCCCCGGCAGTCTTGGCGATGGTGTTCTTGCCCCGCCCCGGGCCTTCCTTGGTATAGGTGTCCGTCACCAGCGGAATCGATCGCCCCCGCGCGTCGATCGCGGTCAGCTCCAGCGAAAGCAGCGCGCTGCCTTTGAAATGTGCCGCGTCCTTGGCATCCACCACTCGGCCGGTCACCAGCGTTCCTTGCGGCAGGGCCACCATACCGTCAGCGATCAGGTCTCCGGCCAGCGTGCCGCGGAAGCTCTGTCCGGGCTGCGCGTTTTCGCTGTCCAGCGCATCGATCATGCGTATCGGAATCACCGTGTCCTCAGGCAGGATGACCGTCTTCGCCACCGGCTTGGGTGGTGCCGGAGGAGCTTCCGGAAGAGCAGGTGCGGCTGGGGGAGGTGGGACAGGAGCAGCCGCCGCAACTTCAGGCGCAGGCGCAGCAGTTGGCGCAGGCTGCTCCGCAACCGGAGGCGGAAGAGGCGCGGGCGCGGCTTTAGCTTCCTGCCGCGGCTTCCGTGGAGCAGGCTCAGGCTTCGGTCTTGGCGGCGCGGGCCGCATCGCGGCCACTCGCGGTGGGGCAACGCTCAGATTATTGACCACCGTTTTCACGCCATCGATAGCGCCGGCGTCATTTCCCGCCAACGCGCGGGAGGCCTCGTCGCTGGTCGTCCCGCTGAGCGTCGCAATGCCCCCGCTCACGGCAACCTGAATGTTCTGGCCATTCAGCGCGCTCTCCGCATTGAGCTTCGCCTGGATATCGTTCGAGATCTGCTGGTCGGCGCGCGGAGCCGGCTGCTCCGCCGCCTGCTTGTTGCTGCATCCGGCTGCGGCAAGCATCATCCCCGCGAGCAGAACCGCGGCCGCGCGGGCGGGCAGATGTCTCGTGTTGCCGTGATCGATAGGTGATGCTGGGGAAGTTGGCGCCTTAAAGTCTTGCATATGGGCTCTCCATGGAAGAACGGTGTCGCTTGCACATTCTGATTGGCAATGCCGGTACTTGCAAGCAGGTTCTAGTCCCTTGATTCAATCAGACGGGTCAGAGACTCAGGAAGTCATCGCGTCGGCCGTGCAATCGTCGTCGCCAGGGCAGCGCCCCATCATGGGCAGGCATCTATAAAGGCTGGATTCGTTCATAAAATAGGGGTAAGTTGCCGGGGATGATGGCATTTGGTACCATCCGAGATTCCGGGGAAACTCCAGAATCCACAGGAGAAATACATGGCAGACGAAAAAGAAGAAAAAAGCACAAGCGGATTTAGCTGGTTTCTGGCAGGGCTCGGGATCGGCGCGCTGGTAGGCGTGCTCTACGCGCCCAAAGCCGGTAAGGAAACGCGCGAAGGTCTTGTGACGGGAACTCGCGAGGGCAAGGAATATCTGCGTCAACGTTCCCAGGAAGCGGCCGAACAGGTGAACCAGTTCGTCGATCGCAGCAAGGTTCAGGTGAGCGAATACGTTGATCGCGGACGCGATTACGTCGATCGCAGCAAGGCACAGTGGGAAGACTTCGTGAGCCAGGGGCGGCAGATCGTAACCGAGCAGAAAGAGAAGGTGGTTGCCGCCGTCGATGCCGGCCGCGAAGCCTATCGCCAGACCGCAGTCGCTGACGAGCCCAGCGAGCGCCCGATCACATAGTCAACTTGGCGGCTTACTTTTAAGGTCCTGCGCGAAGGCGCAGGACCTGTATGAATTCTTTGGAGCCTGGATGCAAACTCAGCTGCCACAAATTGTCTCCGTCGTTTTTACTGTGGTGACTGCACTCGGTGTGCTGCTTCAAGCGCTGGTGCTGCTGGGGATGTATTTTGCCATCCGCAAAACAACAAAAGAATTTCGTCAGACTACTGACGAGTTCAAAACCCATCTCATTCCCGCCATCACAGCCGCAAGGCGTCTCATTGAGGACATCTCACCCAAGCTGAAGATAGCGTCCTCAAATCTGGTGGAAGTAAGCCACACCCTTCGCCATCAGGCGACACGCGTGTCGTCGACTATGGACAACGTGGTCGACAAAACCAACGTGCAGGCCGCACGCGTCGACGAGGTTTTGAAATCGGTCGTTGATTCTGTCGAACACGCTGCCGGCGTTGTGCAGCACGCAGCAGCCGTGCCCATCCGTGAGGTGAGTGGAATTATGGCCGGTCTTAAGGCGGGATTCGATGTTCTACGCGGAAAAGAAAAGAAGCCCAGCGAGCCCCCTGTTCCCGAGGCCCAGGTTCCCGAAGAAGTAATTCCTTAGGCCTTCTTTAGGCGATCCATCCGCCGCCCACAACCTCATCGCCATCGTAGAAAACAGCAGACTGTCCGGGCGTCACTGCGCGCTGCGGCTCATCGAACTCCGCCTCTACCTCACCTGGACCCACCAGACGCAGCGTGGCCGCCGCAGGCTCGTGCCGATGCCGTATCTTCACCTGAACGCGCATTTCGCCGTCCAGTCCCGCAATCGAGATCCAATTGAGATCCCGCGCACGCACCGTCTTCGAAATTGCCTCGGTGTCCGAGCCGACCGTCACGCGATGGCTGGCATGATCGATCTGGATCACATAGAGCGGATTTGGTGAAGCCACTCCCAGGCCCTTGCGCTGACCGATGGTGAAGTTGTGAATCCCGCCATGCCGCCCCATCACTTCGCCGGACGTGCTGACCAGCTCGCCCGCCGTATCCGGAATCGTCTCGCCCTGCTCGTCCAGATACGCGTCGATGAAGCGCTTGTAATCGCCGCCCGGGATGAAGCAGATCTCCTGCGAGTCGGGCTTCTTCGCTAGCGCCAGTCCATGCTCCGCCGCCATCTCCCGCACCTGCGGCTTCTGGTATCCGCCCAGCGGAAACAGCGTGCGCGAAAGCTGCTCCTGCGTTAGCCCAAAAAGAAAATACGTCTGGTCCTTCGATCTGTCTGCCGGTCGCTTGAGAATCCAGCGATTGCGCTCGGGATCATACTCGTTGCGCGCATAGTGCCCGGTGGCAATGCGGTCCGCGCCGATCTGTCGCGCACGCAGCAGCAGCTGATCGAACTTCAGATGGTTGTTGCACAGCGAGCAGGGAATCGGTGTCCGCCCCGCCAGGTACTCGGAAACAAACGGCTTCACCACGTCGCGCTCGAAGCGCTCCTGCTCATTGATGAGGTAGTAAGGAATGCCCAGTGTCTCGGCCACGCGTCGCGCGTCATACACATCGTCAATCGAGCAGCATCGTCCCTGCACCGACTCTGGCATGCCCTCATGTCCGGCCAGCCGCCGCTGATTCCAAAGCTGCAGCGTCAGGCCGACCAGGTCATAGCCCTCGTCCTTGAGCATAGCCGCAACCGCCGAAGAATCCACCCCTCCGGACATAGCCACAGCCACCGTGTTGTTAAAGCCGTAATCCACCATACTAAGTATGACAGGTAGCGCCAGAATATCGCCAGTCGCCCGTCTTCTTCGCTAATATCCAGCGCTGAAGCTGCGATCGATGACGATCCGTCCAGCGCGATCACTGGCGAAGCCCGTACACCTTTGCTCGCGCGCCCAATCGCGCGAAGCCCGCATCAGCAGTCTCGCCACACCACGCCACCGCATCTGGAACGACATAAAGTCCTTCCACATAGCCGGCTCGCTGCCCCTCAAACTCGCTGATATCGGTGCGAATCGAAAGCTCCGCGATGCCGGCGGGAACGCCCGCATCGCTCTCAGCCATCAGAACGCCAACTGGCTCATCGAGAGTGCCTGCGAAAAAAGAAGCGATCTCTGCGCCATGCTCGTCTGCGCCATCCGGCCATAGCTCGCAGCGCAGACGCTCCCAGGCTAGAGCATCAGCGGGAACGGCTGCACGTACGCGAATCCCTGTTTTGTCGTTGAGCATGGCTCCTCACATCGAACGCAAAGCCTCAATAGGATTCGCGGAAGCGGCGCGAGTCGCAGGAAGCGCCGAAGCGAGAAGCGATAACAGCATCATGAGCAGCACGCTCGCCAGATAGATCAGGGGATCGGTGGCGCTCACATCGAAAAGGAAAGAGCTCACCATGCGTGAGAGGGCAAGCGACCCAAGCAAACCGAGTCCACAGCCCAGCAGGGCCAGTTTAGCGCCCGACAAAAGTACCAGCCGCGCGATGCCCGCCCGTTGAGCACCCAGCGCCATGCGAACCGCAATCTCCTGCACGCGCAGCGACACCGAGAACGCAATCACCGCATAGATTCCGGTGATAACCAGCAGCAGCGCGCCCAGCGCAAAAGCGGAAATGAGATCGGTGTTGAAGCGCCGCGGCGCTTCAATATTCGATAGCACTTCACTCATCGGCTGCACCTGCTGCAGCGCCAGCAGAGGATCGACGGCAGCAACGCTCGCGCGCAGAGTTTGAACCATCCGCTCAGGCGGCAGTGCCGAACGAAGGGTGATGTATCCGCCGGCAGCTTCTGTAAGATTCCCCGTCGATGCAGTGCCGTAGAGCGTTGCCGGTTGTTCCGCTGGCGTGTACCACTGGTCGCCGCTCGGTTGATCGCGGGATCCCAGCTTGGTATCGGCTACAACACCAACCACCGTCGCCCACGGCATATCCTTCTTAGGATTGCCCACGTGCATCCGTTTGCCGATAGCCCGCTGGCCCGGCCAGCAATGTCGCGCCATCGACTGGTTCACGATAATCACCAGCGGAGCGTCCGCGCGGTCCTCCATCGTGAAGGTTCGGCCATCGAGTAATGAAATACCCATGGCGCGAAAGTAGTCGCCGTAGGTGACCGAGAATTCCGCAAATTTCAGCTTCCAGCTCTGGGTCGGCTCGCCTTCCAGGGTGTAGGCTGCAGCCGCCGAAGAGTCGGTTGCCGGAAGAACATTGGCCATGCCGGCTGCGACGATTCCAGGCGCGCTGGCAAGCCTGTCGACAAGGGCATGGTTGAAAGCGCCAACCGCCGCATCGGTCGAATATTGCCGGAGTGGCAGTTGATACTCCGCGACCAGCACGTGGTCGGGGCGGAAGCCGGGATCGACATCGCGCATCTTCTCGAAGCTGCGCAGAAATGCTCCCGCAATCGTCACCAGCACCAGCGCGATGGCAATCTCCGCGACCACCAGCGCCGAACGCAGCCACGCATGGCTGGACGCGCCTGTGCCATTCCGTCCGCCGTCCTTGAGACTCTCAAGCAGATTGGTGCGCAGGGCCGCGAATGCCGGAGCAAGGCTGCACAGCGCGCCGGTTGCCAGCGCCAGCAGGAGAGCGAAGGTGACCACCGTCGCGTTCATGGAAATGGAATCGATGCGCGGCATCGATTCGGGCAGCAGATGCAGCGCTGCACGAATGGCCGTGGCCGCAAAGACAAGCCCCAGCGCGCCGCCCGCGAGGCTCAACACCAGCCCTTCGCATACCGATTCGCGCAGGATCACGCCGGATTGCGCACCCAGAGCCAGTCGAACCGCATATTCGCGCTGCCGGCGAATGGCTCGCACCAGCAACAGTCCGGCGACATTGACGCAGGCAATCAGCAGCACGATGGAAACCGCCACGAACAAGGTGCGCAGCAGCGGCCGCACATCTTTGACCGCAACCTCATCCAGCAACGACGCGTCTCCGCGGATGTGGATCGCGGACATGCTGGCAGGGAAGTCGCGCATGATCTGTTGCGCAACGCGATTCACATCGTCGGCGGCCTGCCGCAGCGTCACACCATCCTTGAGCCGCCCGATCATCTGGTAGCCCCAGAATCCCGCATGCTGATCGGAAAGCTCATCCGCGGTGAGACCCATCGGTACCCACAGCTTCACCTGGTCCAGCTGCCCGTCCTGCAGTGGATACGCAAAGCTGCGCGGCATCACGCCAATGATCGAATACGCCTTGCGGTCGAGAACGATCGAGCTGCCCAGCACCCGCGGATCGCGGTGGTAGCGGTTCAGCCACATTGCATAACTGATGACCGCCAGCGGCTGACGGCCATCCTCTTCCTGTTGCGTGAAGACGCGTCCCAGCATGGGTGCGACGCCCAGCGTAGGGAACACGCTCGCGGTGAAGCGCGCAGCATTCACCTCTTCGGGAGTGCCGCTGCCGGAAAGCTCATATTGAACTTGAATGTAACCGCCCATCGAGGAAAAGGCAGTTGCCGCTTTTGAGTATGTACCGATCTCCCGGGCCGTCACCGGCGTGTGCGCGCCGTTGCCGATGTGATCTCCGAATAGCACCAGCCGGCCTGGATCGCTGAAGGGAAGCGGTCGCAGCAGAATGCCTTCGACCAGCGAAAAGATCGCGGTTGTTGCGCCGATGCCGAGCGCCAGGGTGAGAACGACGGTCAATGTAAAGCCGGGAGTCTTCCGCAGCCGGCGAAAGGCAAAATGCAGGTCCTGAGCGATTCTGTGCATACATCTCCCTCAACTTCTAAGGGCCGGCGAGCACGTAGCCCAAACACGTAGCCAAGATTAGATAACGTCAGGCGCAGATGTTCAATCGGGAGAGCTTATTTTCCTGGGTTTGAATTCATTGCGGAGTGCGTCACGCATTGCGTTGACTACCGCAGGCCAGTCTTCGGCTGCCGGCTGCCGGAAGAGCCGCGCCGTAGGATACCAGGGGCTGTCCTCGCGGTCGCTCATCCATCGCCAGTCGGGCAGATGAGAGAGCATCACCCATAGCGGCAGCCCCATCGCCCCGGCCAGGTGAGCGGTGGACGTGTCCACGCTGATAACCAGATCGAGCGTCGCCGCAAAGGCAGCGGTCTCGGCGAAGTCCTCATGGCGCGAGCAGGCATCGATCACCGGAAAACGGTCCTGCACCGCCGCAATCTGCTTCGCCGCCTCCCCAAACTGCAGCGAATAGAAGACCGCATTGGGCACATCCGCGAGAGCAGTAAGCTCCTCGAGAGGGATGGAGCGCTGCTGATTGCCCTTGTAGTGAGGATTGCCCGACCACGCCAATCCCACGCGCAGCCGCTCGTCCTCGCGCGGATAGTCCCGCCACGCCGCGGCAACCGCAGCCGGGTCGACGCGCAGATATGGTGTCGTTGCGGGAATCGTGTCGACCGCAGTACGAAAAGCCAGCGGCAGGCTCATCATCGGACAATGCCAGGCAAACTCCGGCAGCGCGTCGCCGCGAGCCAGGACGCGCTCGACGCCATCGATGCCTTCGAGCAGCCGTTGCAGTCGCGGCTGCACTTCAAGAATCACTCGCCCGCCGCGTTCCGCTACCAGCGGCGCATAGCGAACGAATTGCATCGTATCGCCCAGTCCCTGCTCGGCGTGCAGCAGAATGGTTTCTCCATTTAATTTCTCGCCGCGCCACTGCGGCTGCGCAAAATTTCGCCGGCGCTGATGCAGCTCGCGAAAATCCCAGCGCCATTCATGCCTCAGCCAGCCCTCCGGATACTTGCCCTCGGTCAGCAGAGATAGGGCCAGGTTGTATTGCGCACCAGCGCTCTCAGGATTGAGTTCGAGTCCGCGGCGATAGAGCTGCTTCATCTCCTCGAAGCGTCCCATCTCCTGCAGGGTGTTCGCCAGATTGATGTGCGCCACGGCATAGTTCGGCTTCAGTTCCAGAGCCTTTAGATAACATGCCCTGGCCTCTTCCTGGCGTCGCTGCTGCAGCAGTGCGTTGCCTAGGCTGTTGTGGTGCTCCGCGCGCTGCGGATCACTTTTTAGAACGGCGCGGAAGCACTCCTCGGCGCGCACATATTCGCGGTTGTTCAACAGCGCATTGCCCAGATTGTGCCGCGCCGCTGTCGTTTCAGGGTCCAGCTGCAGCGCCCGCTCATAGCTGGCGATAGATCTCCCGATTCGCCCCAGCTCTGACAGCGCGTTGCCCAGGTTGCAGAAAGCCTTCGCATAAGTTGGACGCAGGGCAATCGCGCGCTCATATGACGCCGCCGCGGCCTTGAAAATCTTCATGTCGTAAAGCAGGTTGCCCAGATTGAGATACACCTCGGGAAAGTTCGGGCGAAGCCGGAGCGCCTTCAGGTACGAAACCTTGGCTTCCTTCACCTTGCCTGCGGCTACCGCTGCAGCACCAAATGAGAAATGAAGGTTCGCATTCTCCGGCTCAGCCGCGATGCCGCGCGCATACATGCGCAGCGCCTCTTCATACCGCGTCTCGCGGCACAGTTGATTGCCAAGTGACTGCGCTGCCCTGGCCGTTCCGGAAGGCAGCTTCAGCGCGCGCACATATGCCGTGACCGCCTCTTCCGCTTTCTTGCGCCGAAGCGCGATATCGCCCAGCAGCGACCACGCTCTGCCATTTGCCTCATCGAGCTGCAGCGCACGTCGGCATGCTTCATCGGCACTCTCGAGTTCGCCCGCACCCAACTGCGCCAGCGCAAGATTCAGATGGATAGAGGAGTCCTCAGGCCTATGCAGTGCGGCCAGCGAGATCAGCCTGATCGCCGCCGGATATTGTCCAGCCTGGCGGGCCAGAGTCCCCAACAGCACCAGAACATCGATGTTCTGCGGATTCTCATCGTAGACACGCTGGTAAATCTTTCCCGCTTCCAGCAGGCGTCCGGCGGCATGATGCGTCAGGCCCTCCTGGAGCATTGGGGCCAATGTCTCTGCGGGCAATAGATCGAGCTCGGGCATCTTCGCAAGATCGCCCGCAAGATCGTAGCCGAAAACGTGCATCCCAGCGTGAAGCATTGTTAAAGGTATCTAATCAGACTTCAGTCTGAACTCAATCTTTGTAGGCACGCAGGGTGCACCGCAAGGTTCGTAGTTCACGTTTGTGAAAGGGCCGGTGCAGGAAGGATTGACGATCCGCCCTATCCAAGCGTTCCGGCATTCACCGGAGCCAGCTCGCGCAGCCGGCTCACCGCCGCCGGAACCAGCTCGAGTGCAGCATCGACATCGGCCTCAGTGTTGAGCTTGGTCAGCGAGAAGCGCAAGCTCGCACGCGACCGCTCCGGCACCAAACCCATGGCCAGAAGCACATGCGAAGGCTCGGTCGCGCCCGACATGCAGGCCGATCCACCCGATACCGCGAGTCCCTTCAGGTCAAGCGCAATCACCAGCGCCTCACCTTCAAGATCGTCGAAATAAAGATTTGTAGTATTCGGAACGCGCTTCGCTGTCACCCCGCCGTTTACGCCGCAGTTTTCAACCCGCTCCAGAAGGCCGCGCTCTAACCGGTCGCGCAGCAATGCCACGCGGTCCAGCGTTCCGTTCCTCAGCGATTCAACTGCAAGCTCCGCGGCGCGTCCCAGCCCGGCGATACCGGCAACATTCTCCGTGCCCGCCCGTCGCTGTCGCTCGTGCGCGCCGCCGAAGAACAGCGGCTCAATACGCGTGCCGCGCCGCACGTAGAGAATCCCCGTCCCCTGCGGCGCATGCATCTTGTGTCCGGAAATGCTGAGCAGGTCGCAGCCGATAGCCTTCACATCGATGGGCAGCTTGCCCGCCGCCTGCACCGCATCGGTATGGAACCAGACATCGGCCTCCTGTGCCATGAGTCCGATCTCTTCGATGGGTTGAATCACGCCGGTCTCGTTGTTGGCCATCATCACGCTGATCAGCTTGGTATTCGCACGCAGCGATCGGCGGACCTCCTCGGGATCGACAACTCCGCTGCCGTCGACCGGCAAAAATGTCACCTCGACGCCGCGATCGCGCAACCGCTCCGCCGCATGCAGCACCGCATGGTGCTCAATGGACGAAGTAATCACATGGTCGCCCGGCTGCACCAGCCCGAACAACGCCATGTTGTCGCTCTCCGTGCCGCCCGAAGTAAAAACAATTTCTGACTCGCGGCAGTTCAGCAGCGCGGAAACATTCGCCCGCGCATGCTCTACGGCAGAACGGGCCTGCTGTCCATACTGGTGAATCGATGATGCATTTCCGAAGTTTTCCATCAGCCACGGACGCATCGCGTCCAGCACCTCGGGAAGCAGAGGCGTAGTGGCGTTGGCATCCATGTATATGCGGCGCATAGAGCTATTTTACGCGAGCAGCGAATGGCGCGCGCCTATGCAGGCGTCGGCTGCGTTAGGAATTTGGAGTGGTCTTGGTAGCGCTTCCGCTCTTCGATCCGCCTCTCGGCCCGGTCACCGTTCCGCTCACCGTCGACGTGCCATTGGAGTTCTTCGTCGAAGATCCGTTCACGGTTGTGGTGCCATTTTTCGGCCCCGTGACACTGCCCGACGCGGTTACGCCGGTGCGTGTTTTGGTTGCGCTGCCCTGCGCGCTTGCGCTTTTTCCGCGTGCGCCGGTTGCGCTTCCGCTGCCGGAGACGGTGTTGCCCTGCCGGGAGGCCGTGCCGGTGGCTGTGCTCCCGCGCGTACCCTTTACGGTGTGTTGTGCGAAGGCAGTGGAAGCAATAAGCGAGAGTCCGAGGACTAAGGTCGTGGTTTTCATGCTTCTCCTAACGCGTTCCCTGAATGTTTGTTGCGGCAGAAAAAGAGGCTCATCTCGCGGTGTTCTTTACCCGCGGGGATGCGTGCGGACAGAATCAACGCGCGGTCCATCCGCCATCAATCAAAATCGTGTGCCCGGTAATCAACGAAGCCGCGGGTGAAGCAAGAAACACCACCGCCCCAGTCACCTCGACCGGCTCTCCGATGCGATGCAATGCAGCAATACGCTCAACCACTTCAGCGTGGAAAGCAGGATCGGAAAGAACCGGCGCAGTCCCGTCAGTGCGAATGAAAGTGGGCGCAACTGCATTCACGTTGATGCCGTGCTGCCCCCATTCGACGGCCAGGCACTTGGTCAGGTGCGCGATACCGGCCTTGGTCATGCAGTAAACGGATTCCGTCGGCAGCGCGGCGAATCCCGCCTGCGAACCCATGTTGATGATTCGGCCATATCGCTGCGCGATCATGTGCCGCGCAGCAGCCTGTGTCGCGAAAAACGTCCCTTTCAGATTCACCGCCAGCGTGCGATCGAAGTCTTCTTCAGTGACATTTTCGGCGAGATTGGTCGGCGCGATGCCGGCGTTGTTGACCAGAATGTCGATGCGTCTCCAATGATGCACGGTCGCATCGATCGCCGATCGCACCTGCACCAGGTCGGTCATGTCCATCTGCAGGGGAAGGCAGCGTCGTCCCAGCGCAGCGATCTCATCGGGCAGATTGCCGTGTTTTTCTACATCGCGCAGCCCAAGCGCGACATCCGCCCCGGCATGAGCCAGCGCAAGAGCTGTAGCGCGGCCAAGCCCGCGGCCCGCGGCGGTAACCAGGGCAATCTGCCCTGTAAGGTCAAAGCTGGGATAGGAATTCATGGCGAAGTCCAGAATAACGTGCGCGCATGGCATCGAGCGGCTTACCGCGATTTGACAACGATTTGACGCGCACCCTCGCGTTTCCTGATACGCTGGCAGCGCAATTCATTAGGAGGACTACCATGATGATGAAACGATGTTTCGCCGCAGCAGCCTGTTGTGCCATGCTCGCGCTGCCGTCGAGTGGTTTTGCGCAGGACCAAAAACCTAAGATGGCCGTCGAAGGCGTAGCCATCGCTCCCAGTGACAGCCTGAATGCAATCATGTCCCTTCTCGAGCGCGAGGTTGTCTCGGCAGCCGACGCTATGCCCGCCGACAAGTACGATTTTGTCCCTCCTGTGTCCGCCGGCGAATTTAAAGATGTTCGCAGCTTCGGCTCACAGATAAAGCATCTCGCCCAGGCCAACTATGAGTTCTTCCAGGGATGGGGAATTGCAGGCGAAGTCGATCCCAAGACCCTGGAATCGCTCAAGACAAAAGACGAGCTGATGAAAGCTCTGCGCGACAGCTATAAATTTGCCCACGCCGCCGTCAATTCCATCACGCCGCAGAACGCATTCCTCTCCGTCAAAGCTCCGGAAAACTTCAAGGCGACGCGCACCTCGATGGCCACCTTCGCCATGGCGCACTCTATGGACCACTACGGCCAGTTGGTCGTATACCTGCGCATGAACGGCATCGTTCCGCCGGCGAGCCGCCCCGGCGCGAATATGTAATAGCTTGCTTTCATCGCCAGCAAAAAAGGCGTCCTGAAGGACGCCTCTGCTGTTTTATCGAAAAGAAAATTTATGCGCGCTTGTCGATAGCCACATATTCGGCCGGATATTCCGGCCCGATGTACTCCGCGCGCGGGCGGATCAGCCGGTTATCGTCGAGTTGCTCGATCACATGCGCGGCCCAGCCGGCAATGCGGCTCACCGCGAAAATCGGCGTAAACAGGTCGATATCGATTCCCAGCGTCGTATACGTGGACGCAGAATAGAAGTCGACATTGGCATTCAGCTTCTTCTCGTTCGTTACAAAAAGCTCAATCGCCCGCGACATCTCGAACCACTTGGCCTTGTTCGCCGACCGTCCCAGGTCTTCCGACATCTTTCGCAGGTGCGTCGCACGCGGATCTTCGGTGTGATACACGCGGTGCCCGAAGCCCGAAACCTTCTTCTTCTGCGCCAGCATGTTCTTCACATATTCGGTTGGATCGGCGCCTTCCTTGTCGATGGCGAAGAGCATGCGCATCACCGCCTCGTTGGCCCCACCGTGCAGCGGTCCCTTCAGCGCTCCGATCGCTCCTGTAATCGCCGAATGCACATCCGAGAGCGTCGCGGCAATCACGCGCGCGGCAAAGGTGGACGCGTTCAGCTCATGATCGGCATGCAGGATCAACGCCACATCAAAGGCGCGCGTCGCCGTCTCCGAAGGCTTCTCGCCGTTCAGCAGGTGGAGAAAGCTTGCCGCATGCGAAAGCGATTCGTCCGGCGTCACCACATCCTTGCCCTTGCGGATACGGTCGAACGCCGCCACCAGCATGGGAATCTGTGCCGTCAGATCGAACGACTTGCGGATGTTCGAGTCGTGATCGACCGCCTTTTCATCGACGTCATAAAAGCTTAGCGCGGAGACGGCGGTGCGCAGCACCTCCATCGGAGTGGCTGTTTTTGGAAAGGATTTGAGGAGATCGAGGATGGAGGGTGGGAGTTTTCTGGCGGCGGCTAGTTTTTTTGAGAATCCGTCCAGCTCCGGTTTGGTCGGCAGTTTGCCGTGCCACAGCAGGTAAGTCGTCTCTTCGAAATTCGACTTCTCGGCCAGTTCGTGGATATCGATGCCGCGATAGGCCAGCACGCCCGCATCGCCGTCGATCCAGCAGATGCCGGAGTTTGCCGCAACAATGCCCTCTAGGCCCTTAGCCGCTACCGCAGTCGCCATATGTTTCTCTCGATCCTCCAGGCTGATGTTACTGATGTTTTTATCGGCCTTTGCGCCGCGTTCTCATGAAAGAGATGCCATATTTCCCGGCTTCGTTACAGGGGCGGGTGACCATCTTCAATGCGAAAAAGAGCTCGAACGTCTTTCATAAATCAGCAGAGACTCAACTTGCTACCGATGAGACCCGCCATCGAAGCCGGGCTCATGATGTCAACCGGAACCACTCCTGCATACATGAAAAACGTTCTAAAGATTGTTTATAGCCTAGCGCGGTAACGGTTGTCATTTCTCGTTGGTAACCATTCGCGTTGTGAAACTTCCAAACATCTGTGTTCATTGGACGGATGACAGGGCAAAGCGGCCGCATCGGAAGGGCGAGGCGTCGATGCTGAGCGATTCGCCCAGGATCATCTGTTTCAGCAGCCGTGCAGTACCCGGCGCAAGCTGAATGCCATTGCGGAAATGCCCGGCTGCCACCCAGGTAAGTGTTTTCCTGCCCGGAGCAAGCTCCCCGCCGCAATCAGTCAGCGAGCCAATCACCGGCAAATCATCCGGAGTGCCCGGACGCAGCCCAGCCCAGGTCTCAATAATTTTTGCATCGCGAACCGGAGGCCACAGCGCAGCCGCCTCCGCCATCAATTTCGCGATCGCTGAATCATGAACCAGCTTGTCGAAACCGGCTTTCTCGACCGTCGCTCCGATCACCATTCGCCCATTGCCGCGCGGCACCAGGTAAATTTCCGGCGTGCGCAGCACCACGCCAGGCTGCGGACCATCCGCCAGACTGACCGCAACCATCTGTCCTTTGCGTGGCGTAACCGGAATACCGGCCAGCCCTTCCGTCCACGCCCCGGTCGCATAGACCAGAGTCTCCGCCGTCCACTCGCCCTGCGAAGTTGTTACGTCGATCAGGTTCCCATCCTCGGTTGAGCCCAGAACCGGGCATTCCTCATGAATCGTCACCCCAGCCGCCGTGGCAGCCCTGGGCAGCGCCAAAGCCAGGTCGCGTGGACTGAGGCTCTGCTCTTCCAGAAGAAAAAACTTCAGGCCGTGCCTGCTAATTCCGGGAGCCAGGCTGTACAGACTCGCTGCGTCCAGCTCGATAAGACCACGCGGGACTTCGGCTGCTCCCTGGATCGTCTGTGTGGTGCGGATGGGAACATCCACGCCGGAGAGTTGCGTAACGCGATCAAGAAACCGTGGATACAGCGCCCGGCTGAAGTCGGCCAGCGCGCGCAGCTGTGGGGGATTCTCCGGATCGGCCGCCGCCAGCATGCCTGCCGCCGCCCAGGACGACTCCCCCATCGCCCGGCCTCGCTCGAAGACCGTGACTTCGCGCCCCGCCAGCGCCAGTTCCAGCGCCAGGCTGAGCCCGATAATTCCCCCTCCGGCAACTGCCACTTCGGTCCGATTCACACGTCTATTTTATGGTGTGATCGAAGCCGGCTGTTCCGCGGTTCGACACTTTGCTGCTGACAGCCGTCAAAGAATGCAATACAACAACTTCACCAGCGATAAAAGCAAGCGCCCCGTTCGAACTACCGCCCCGGAACACCTGCCCTGACCGGGACGCTGGCAAATGTTGTAATCTCGGGCACACAAGTTGAGCGCCACGCCAGAGCGCGTGAGCTGATGTTGGAAAGGTAAAGAACGATGAGTGATGAAACGCCAGTTGTTGCCGAGCAGCGCAGTTATTCCGGACTATTTCTTGCATTGCTGGCCATCGCGGTGCTCGCCGCCGTAGCCGGCCTGGGATGGAGCTACTATCTGTCCGGCAGGCTCACCAATGCGGAAGCCAAGCTCTCCCAGGCGCAGCAGCAGAATGACAAGCTCGCTGGGGCTCTGGATGAGACCAACGCGCGATTGAAGGTCACCAGCGACACGCTGGGCCGCTCCCTCGGCCTGACCCAGAAGCAGCTCGAGCTCAAAGCCCAGGATCTCCTGCGCCGCCAACAGGCCGACGCCACACGTCTGCAGTCCGTCGAATCCCAGCAGCAGGCGACCGCCAAGGCCGTGAGCACGGTATCCAGCGATGTCTCCAGCGTGAAGACAGATGTCGGTGGAGTAAAGACCGACCTCGGCAACACCCAGAACGAGCTCAAGACCGCCGAATCCCAGCTGCAGAGCATGAAGGGCGACCTGGGCCTGCAGAGCGGCCTTATCGCAACCAACCACAGCGAGCTCGAAATACTCAAGCACAAAGGCGATCGCAACTACTACGAGTTCACCCTGAGCAAGGGGCAGCGCAAGCCGGTGTCGACGGTAAGCCTGGAGCTGAAGAAAGCCGACCTCAAGCACAGCCGCTACACCCTTGATGTCTACGCCGACGACAAGAAGATCGAAAAGAAGGACCGCGGCCTCAACGAGCCCGTGCAGTTCTACACCGGCAAGGACAACTACCTGTACGAGCTGGTGGTAAACAGCATCGACAAAAACCAGATCAAGGGATACATCTCCACGCCCAAGGCCGCGCCGGTGCCGGTCAGCACCTCCGGAAACTAGCGGGAGCGAAGCCAGTTAAAGCCGGGTGCCCATCCTTCACGGTTTCATCGTGAAGGGTGGGAGACCACCTGCACCGCACTCTGCAGCACCTCTGCACAATGCGCGATGGCCTGATCGAACCCATGGACATCCGGGAAGAACAAGCGGCTAATCCCTAAGGACTAATCCATAGTGACTAATCCCTGGTAACTGCCTCTCAATACCCATGCTGGTGCAGCACAAACACCACCACCGAAGCCACCAGGCAGTAGATTCCGAACAGATACCACTTGCCGCTCTCCAGCCACTGGCTAAGCCACTTAAGAGCGACCAGACCGGCCAGGAAAGCGAACACCATGCCCAGCACGCTCAGCATCACCGGCGATCCGCCGGCTGGAATGCCCGCATGCTTCAGCCGCAAAGCCTCGCGCCCCACAACCGCCGGCGTCAGCACCACCGCCAGTGCGAAGCTGAAGGCTTCGGCCCGTGACCGCGCCGCCCCCGCCAGCATGCCGGTCGAGATGGTTGCGCCCGAGCGGGAGAAGCCGCGAAACGGCAGGCACAAGCCTTGCACGAATCCGATCGCGCTGGCCTGCCCCATGGTGATCTCTGGCGCTTCGGTGATCTCCACCTGCGAAACATTTCTCTTCGCAATGCCGGCGATCAGGATCAGAATTCCCGCCGCCGCCAGTGCCGGAGCCACGATCTCCAGATGGCTGAAGAGGTCTTCGATCTGCGCATGCGGCGTAGCCTTGAAAAGGGTCTTTTCCAGCACCTTGATGATCGCTTCGCCCACGATGCCGGTCAGCAATGTAGCCACGATCACCCGTCCGGCAAAGCGTGTGAAATTCGCCATGCTGTCGAAGTAGGCCTTCATCCACTGCCGCCAGAAATAAACGATCACAGCAAACATGGTGCCCGTATGCAGCATCACCAGCAGCAGGGTCATGTCCGGGGCCGAAGGATCGAGCCCCATCAACTTTTCAGCCACAACCACGTGCGCGGAGCTGGAAACCGGCAACAGTTCGGCCAGTCCCTGAACGATGGCAAGGAGAATCACTTTAAGAATGGGCATGTGGGGATTGTATCGGCCTCGGATCACAGGACAAAGATCGAAATGCGGTAAAGAGCCGACCCTGCCCTCGACGCTGTCTCGACCGCGGTTCCGCCGCATGCTTCGGCTTCAGCCGTGATCCTCAGCTCCCCGCGTTCTTCGGCACCGTGATCACCAGCGAGTTCTGGTGCTGGAAGCTCACATGTATCTCCAGGTCATTCCGCGCGTCCCACTCCGCCTTCGGAATGTCGAAGTGAAAGATCATCAGGCCGTCGAACTTCTGGCCCGGCGGTATGGTCAGATCGCGCTGCATGGCGGGCTTGCGGAACTGCCGTACCGCCGGATACGCGATAAATACCTTGTTGAAATCCGATTGCGAAGCCGCGCCATTGCGCTGCGGCCCGTCCGGCAGGTTGAGAATCGCCCACATGTCCTGCAGGAAAATGGGAATGTCGGTCTGGTTGGTAATGCGCACGTTGGCGAACACCAGAACCTCGTCATACGTTTCGCTCTGCCCGGATAGACCTCCCAGAGACGGACCGCTGGAAAGGTCACGATGGATGGGATAGACATTCAGGCTCAGCACTTGTCCCGCGCTCACCGGTGGCTTGTCGTTGAAATAAAAATAAGCTCCGATCGCGATGCTGACGATCAAGAACGCGGCCAGAATAATGAGCCACATGCGGGATGAGGATTGAGATTCTTCGGCCATGTCCGGTGAGATGCCTCGCTGCTACAGACGCATTCTACCGTGATGCGCCTTACCTGCTTTGCGCAGGGTCATGGGAATACACCATGCCGTCGAAGCATCGCAATAATCCGCATCAGCCAACGCTTTATGGCCGCGGTCGCAGCGCCGCGAGAAAGTCGTGGGCCGGCAGCGTATTCAGGACATCGGCCCGCGTCAGCCACGCGCGCCGCAGTTGCTTCACTCCGTAGCGCATCTTCTCCATGTGGCTGGTGTGGTGCGAATCGGTGTTGATGGCGATCTTGCAGCCCACTTCTTTCGCCAGCCGCAGGTCGCGGTCGCAAAGATCGAGCCGGTCGGGATAGGCGTTGTGCTCCATGGCCACGCCCAGCTCCGCAGCCCGCCGGATAACAGCGCCCATATCGATCTGGAAGGCTTCACGGCGCAGCAGCAAACGTCCGGTGGGATGCCCCAGGATGCGCACATAAGGGTTCTCAATGGCGCGCAGCACACGCTCCGTCATCTGTTCCAGCGGCTGATTGAAAAGCGAGTGCACGCTGGCGATGACGACATCCATCTGCGCCAGCGTTTCGTCGGCGAGATCCAATTCGCCCTCGCCGAGAATATCAACCTCAATTCCCGGGAACACGCGGATGCGTCCTTCCATCTCCGCATCCACTTCGCGAATTTTGCGGATGTGTTCGATCGCCCGCGCATCGTCCAGCCCATTCGTCATGGCCAGATTCTTCGAGTGATCCGTGATGGCAATGTATTCATAGCCGCGCTCTATCGCGGCCTCCGCCATCTCGCGGATCGTATTCTTTCCGTCCGTCGCGTTGGTGTGCATATGCACATCGCCGCGAATATCGCGCTGCTCGATCAGAAACGGCAGCGTGTGCTTCTCCGCGGCCTCTAGCTCGCCGTTGTTCTCGCGCAGCTCGGGTGGAATCCAATCCAGTCCCAGTGCCCCATAAATCTCCTCCTCCGTCGCCCCCGCAACGAAAGAGCCATCCTCCACGCGCGCCAGCGCATATTCGCTCAGCGTATAGCCGCGTTTCAACGCGCGCTGCCGCACCGCGACGTTGTGCATCTTCGATCCGGAAAAATACTGCAGCGCCGCTCCGTAAGATCCCTTGGGCAAAAGGCGCACGTCCACCTGGAGTCCGCTGCGCAGGTTAAAGCTGACCTTGTTCTGGCCTTTCGCAATGAGATTTGTGATCGGCGGATAGGCCGCCGTGTAGTCCACCGCCGCCTGCACCTGATCCTCCGCGCATGCCGGCCCGGTCACCAGAATGTCCAGATCGCCCACCGTCTCACGCCCGCGGCGAAGCGATCCCGCCGGTTCGATAGTATCGATGCCCGGAAACCCGCGCAGATAAGCCGTAAGCTTCTCCGCCGCCAGCTCCGCCTCGTCGATGAGGAACCGTCCGCTGTTCTTCTTGTACTCTTCAATTCCTTTGCGCAGCTTCTCAATCTGCTTCTCACCAAAGCGTGGCAGATCTTTCAGCCGTCCCTCCGCAATCGCCGCTTCCAGCTCCGCGACCGACGACACCTGCAGCGCCTCCCAGAACAGCGCCACGCTCTTCGGTCCCATCCCCGGCAGCTTCAACAGCTCCAGCATCGTCGGTTTGTACTTCAACAGCAATTCTTCGCGCAGAGGCAGCGTCCCGGCCTTTTCGATCTCCTGGATGTTCGCGGCCATGCCCTTGCCGATACCGGGAATGTCCTGCAGCTTTTTGGCGTCGCCCGCGATACTGCTCAGCTGGATCGTGGTGGATTCAACCGCCTCGGCGGCGCGGCGATAGGAGCGGATGCGAAAAGGATCTCCGCTGCTGATTTCAAGCAGGTCGGCGGTTTCGGAAAGCAGCTGGGCGATTGAGCGATTATCCATGACAGGCAATTATCGCGCGACAGCAGCTCACAGCTGGAGGTGCAAAAAGAAAACCCAGCCGGTGAAGGGCTGGGCTTGTCGCAGAGATTCGACCTCATTTTTTGTTGGAGCTGTTTTCTAGATGCGTTTGATGCGGAACTCTAAGAATTGCCGCCCAAGATCTATGCCTATTCACAAGTAGCTGTGACGGCGCGTGAGCAGATTGATCTCAAGCGTATGTTGGAGAAAATCCGACTTCTGCAAATTGATTGCGATCGGGATTAAGCAATCTGCTCGGAACGTGTCACTTGGTCGGCCTGCGGACCCTTCTGTCCTTGAACGATATCGAACTCCACATCGTCGCCTTCTTTGAGGCTCTTGTACCCCTCAATCTGGATAGCGCTGTAATGGACGAAAACATCCGGGCCGTCATCGCGCCCGATAAAACCATAGCCCTTCGCGTTATTGAACCACTTCACCTTACCCTTGTGTTGAGCCACGAGCCGTTGCCTTTCCTTACAGCAGATTGCGGTTGGGTATAACCAACCTGCCTACAGTAGAGACGCAACATTTCCAGCTTTGGTTTTCCCCGGGTGGACGACTAAATTACAGGAAATTCAGCAAATGAATCGGTCTTTAACCGGCACGCGGGACCGGTTATTGTTTCTTCCTTTTCTCCCGGAGTCGCGCGTAAAGCATTACGGATACAAGGGTTTTTCCGTCGCGAATCTCTCCCGCGTCGATCAGCCGCAGCAGTTCCGAAAGAGGAACCAGGTGGATCTGCAGCCGCTCGTCAGGCTCCGGCTGCGCCTCACCCGGCGTCAAGCCCTCCGCTATATAAACCTGCATCCACTCGCCCAGAAATCCGGGGCTGGCAAAATAGCGGGTCAATTTTGTCCATTTCTTGGCGCGAAAACCGGTCTCTTCGATCAGCTCACGCTTCGCCGCCGCCAACCGCTCTTCGCCGCCATCTACCTTGCCGGCCGGAATCTCGTAAAGATACTGCTGCGCAGCGTGGCGGTATTGGCGCTCCACAACAATCATCGGATCTTTTTTGCTCTTCGAGTCATCGACAGCCAGGATGACCACCGACCCGTTGTGCCGGATCACATCGCGGTCTACCGGCTCCACGCCGGGTTCATGCACCCGCTCCTTGAAGACGCTGAAGAGGGGTCCTTTGTAGGCCAGTTCCGACGAACTCACCGGAGCCACCTTGCCCGGCTTGATTTTCAGCTTTCCCTTGACGGTGATGATCGCCTCCGTCGCCTTCTTCTCTTTTTTCTTCGCCATAGCTTTCTGATTCCTCCCCATCCCGTTACGCATCTGCCATTTTTCTTACGGTACCATTCGTCAGAAGGTGAGGGAGATGGCGCGCCGGCCGTTGGACGTGGCAATCGTTGGACTTGGGAACTGGGGGACCTCGTTATCCGCGGCCCTCGAGGCTGCGGCCATCCCGCTTCGCGAAGTGGTGATGCGCAAGCCGCGACGCTCGGCGCTCCCCGTCGCCGGCTGCCCCGTCACCAGTTGGAAGACCGCATCCCTGAATGCACGCGTCATCTGGCTCTGCGTGCCGGACTCCGCCATCGCATCCGTTTCAAGTCAGATTGCTCGCCAACGAGCCAACCTCACCGGACAGATCGTCGTTCATTCGAGCGGTGCCCTCACCATCGCTGCTCTTGAGACCGTCCGCCGCGCCGGAGCATCCGTGGCATCCGTTCATCCGGCAATGACCTTTCCCACCCGCGACATCGTACAGCTCGAAGGAGTCTTCTTCGGTGTCGAGACCGGTCACGCGCCCACGCGACGGTTACTGCATACGGTTGTCCGAAAGCTTGGCGGCAAACCCTTCAATCTTCAATCCAGAAACAAGGCCATGTATCACGCCGCCGGAACCCTGGCCTCGCCGCTGCTGGTCTCCGCGCTGACCGCCGCGATGGAAGCCGCGCGACTTGCCGGCCTCGATGAAAGGACCGCCCAACGCTGGGTCCAGTCGCTGGCCGAGCCCACTTTCCGCAATGTTTTCTCGCGTGGAGCCGCGAACAGCTTCAGCGGCCCTTTCGCCCGCGGCGACGCCGGGACAATTCATCTGCATCTTAAGACCCTGCAGCCGCATCCGATTCTCGCGGAAGTTTATCGGGCACTGGCGGAGCACGCGATTAAATCGCTGCCCGTTAGGAACTCCGAAGCGCTGGCTGCTGTTTTGCAGGCTGAAACAGGATCGAAACGAACGAAGCCCAGGCGGGAACGCACTGCGACGCGATGAAAGCGCCGGAGATTCGGCAGATAGGCTTCGTGAGAAACTGAAGCAGCCGTCGCTGGCTGAAACTTAAGGGAGAGCTGAGCTGTGCACAGCGAGTGTTATCCGATCTCGATTTTGCCCCGGCTCAGCCGGCTCTTCCTTGATTACACCGGGAATCGCGAGCCACTGGCACCGTTCTATCCCGCCAGCCCCTGGTCGAAACAATGGACGCAGCAAATCCCGGCACAGGATCCATCCATCCGCGCCCGCATCGCCGATCTGCTCGAAGCGCAGAATCGCGGCTTCGGTGCCAGCCCGGCAACCCTGGCTAATATTGAAAAGCTGCGCGCCGGCGCTCCTGCAGTACTTACAGGCCAGCAGGTAACGCTCTTCGGCGGACCGCTTTTCACGCTGCTCAAAGCCGCTACCGCGATCCGTCAGGCAAAAGACGCCGGCGCCGTTCCCATCTTCTGGATGGCCACCGAGGATCATGATCTGGCTGAGGCCGATCATGTCTCGCTGCCCTCGCGCCACGAGCTCCGCACGCTGCGCGTTCCTCACCACACGGCGGATGCAGGCAAGCCGGTGGGTCAGGTGAAGCTCGGCCCCGGCATTCAGGCCGTCATCGATGAAGCCGCGGAGCTTCTCGGCCCATCTCCGATTCTCGACGCGATTCAAGCCAGCTACACGCCGGAAGCGACCTTCGCCGGGGCCTTCGGCCGCCTGCTGGCAGCCATCTTTGCTGGCCAGGGTCTGATCCTCATCGATGCCGCCGATCGGAATTTTCATGCTTTAGGCGCGCCTGTACTGCGCCAGGCCATCGAGCGTGCTGCGGAGTTAGAAGCCGCCCTGCTCGATCGCAGCAAGCTTCTCGAGTCCCGTGGATATGCAGCACAGGTGCTGGTCACGCCCTCCAGCAGCCTGCTCTTTTTGATCGACGAGAACGGTCAGCGGCTGGCCTTGAAGCGCCGCGAGGAGGGGAACTGGGCCGCAGGCAAGAAAAGCTATTCGACGGACGAGCTGCTGGCTATCCTCGACAGCGCTCCCGAGCGCCTCAGCCCCAACGCCCTGCTCCGTCCCGTCTTCCAGGATTTCATTCTGCCCACCGCGGCCTACATCGGTGGGCCCGCCGAGATCGCCTACTTTGCGCAGTCGCAGGTTTTGTATGAAGCCATTCTAGGCCGCACCACGCCGGTGCTGCCTAGGCTGAGCGCCACGCTCATCGAGCCGGCCATCGCCACGGTTCTCGCCCAGCATGAGCTCTCGCTCGAAGACATCCTGAGCACCAAGCCTGACGATCTCGCCCAGCGTCTGGGTGCGCGCACCATGCCCATTGAAGGCAAGCGCAAGCTCGCCGCCGCCGGAAACGCTCTCGATGCTGAGCTCAGCGACGTAACCCAATGGATGACAGCTCTCAGCCCCGACCTGGGCCGCTCCGCTGGAATTGCCGCCAACAAGATGCGCTACCAGATGAACCGCCTGCGCCGTCTGGCCGCGAATCATCAGCTGCAGGTGGAAGGCAGTCTGCGCCGCCACGTGGATGCGCTGTATCTCGCTCTGTTTCCCGATCAGCACCCGCAGGAGCGCGCCCTCGCAGCGGCGATCTGGCTGGCCCGCTATGGAGATTCGCTGATCCCGCAGCTCCTCGAACAGGCTGCGCTCGAATGTCCCGGACACCGCGCCATTTATCTCTGAGAAATATCAGCTTTTGGATTTTGAGGAGTCTCCGGAAGCGGCAATGGAAAGCCCTCCGGCAACTCCATTTGCAGCTGGCTTTGCAACTGCCCCAGCCACCGCTTTTTCCACACTCCCGATCGCGTCGAGAATTTTCCCCGGATCGGCCGAAGCCAGAGCTGTCGCCAGAGTCACCGCGGCAGAAACGATGGCCAGGATCTGATCGAGCCTCTTGACGTTCTTCACCGCATCGTTCAGATCCTTGGTGCACTTAGCCAGCCGGGTCTGATCGATCTTCAGCTGCGCCAGTTGCGCCTGGACATCATCCAGGATCATCGTATTGGCCTTGTCCAGCAGTGCGTCCCTCTGCGCTTCGAGACTGCCATAAGTGGCGTCGTCCAGCGTCGAGCCCTCATTAGTGAGCCGGTCCTGAATCGTCTGAGCCGTCTGCTCAAACTGCGCTGCCTGATCGGAATAAAAGGACATGATTCAAACCTCTCCCAAATCTCTGTTTAATACGCCTTGGCAACCTGAACGCTCTGCGTCGCTATGTCCTTCACGTAGGGCTCAACCAGCGTACCCAGCTGTTTTGCGCTCATATGTTCGCCGGCATCGTAAAGCTTCTGGTGCCCTTCGCCGATATCCGTCAGGATCTTCTTGTAGGCTTGAGCTGCCGCCTGCTTCTTCGCGATGCTCTCCAGGTCCTGCTGCATCTGCAGACGGATGGTCACAGCTGCCAGCGGCTCCTTCTCGCCGTATCGATGCAGCAGTCCTTGGTAATAGCCCTCGGCTGAAATCTTTTCAGAATTAAGAACCAGAGGATAATCGGTACCCACGATCTGCTCGAGCCCCGTCAGATAATCCTGCAGCAGCGGATTGCAATCGTGAATGACCTTACCCGCCTTGTTGCTGCGGTACCCCGCGGTCAGCGCATCGACTACCTTTGAAGCCAGGCCGACACCGGCGCTGGCCTGCTTGCTCGACATGCCGATCTTTTGGAGGCCCTCTTGGGTTGCGGAAACGGAAGAGTCGCGGCTGGTCGTGCTGTCGGTGGAAATGGCCGCAAGCGCCGCGATGTAATCCGTCAGCACCTTCTGTGCCGCCAACATATCCGCGGCTTCTGCCTTGTAATCCGCAGCCTGCTTTAGAACCGCAGGCTTCTCCTCGTCACTTACATAGAGCGAGCGGCGCGAAGCCGATCCGGCAAAGTCATTCGCGATATCCGAGAAGCCATTCGCCGCGCTCTTCGCCGAGTCGGCAAACTTGGCTACCGCCGAAAGGTCAGCGCACGACGTGCAGAAGCAAACCAGCAGCACGCCGAGCACAGCAGCCATGAATTGTGGAAGTCGTCTCTTCGGCGCGAATGAATCCTTGCCGCCTCCCATCGCAGGAAAGCTGGAATACTTGCATGAGCTGGACATAGGCCACTCATCCTAGCGCCTGTAACCGAAGAAGCACAATCAAATTTGTTTGCGTTCGCGTGCAGTCGAATCCGGGACAGCAAGACATCCGCGCATCATCGAAGTAGACTGAATGCGGCAGCTTTAGTGACGGTGGAAGTGGTAATTCTATGAGTTCAAAACGCAATACGACCCAGCAGGCCGAAACATTGGAAGTGCCGTGTCCCGAATGCGGCTCGACGTTGAAGATCGATATCGCCACCAGAACCGTCATCGCGCATACGCCCGCACCGCGCAAACGCACCTTTGAGGACTTCGAGACCGCGGCCAAGGCCATGCGCGAGCAGGACGATCGCAAGGAGAGCATCTTCCGCCAGTCGATCGAAGCCCAGAAGAACAGCGCCGACGTGCTCGAAAAGAAATTTGCTGAAGCCCTGCGCAAGGCGAAAGAAACTCCCGATCAGGGCAAGCCGCTCCGCGACTTCGACCTTGACTAGAACAGTTTTTAAGAAGACGAATAACACTTAAAACAGCATCTCAGTTAGGAATGAAACGAATGAAATTGCCCTATCAGATCGACGCCCGAGTCCCCGATGCCGTAGCCGAGTTCCCCTGGACCCGCGCGGTCGCCGCCGGATCGCTCATCGCCGGAGCCTACCTGCTCTTTTCCGGACGGCGCAAAGCAGCCTTGGCGGTTGCCGCGGCTGGAGCAGCCGTAGCCGTCCTCGAGAATCCCGACACCGCCCGCGAAATCTGGGATAAAGTCCCCGGCTATCTCCGCGCCGGACAGGATTTTCTGGTTCGTGCCGAGGACTTCGTCGAAGACCTGGCCAAAAAGGGAGAGAAGTTCCGTCAGGCCTTGGCAAAATAGCGGCAGAGGTAGCAGGGGCCTTCAGGCCCCTGAAAAATTTGCGGCAATTTGAAGGGCCTTCAGCCCCTGAGGCAACGCAGTCGCGTCAGATCCCCAGCAGCTTCCGCCCCTCGTCGCTGATCCGCTGCGGACCCCACGCCGGTTCCCACACCAGGTTCACCTGTGTGGCGCTGATCTCCCGCACCCCGGCTAGCCGGTTCTTTACCTTCTCGATGATCAGCTCATGAGCCGGGCAGCCCTGCGAGGTCATGGTTACGTCGATGTCCACGCGATACCGTGGCGGCACACCGGCAATGCCCGCGCCCGGTGCGTTTGCATCCACGTCGACATCGACGCGATAAACCAGACCTAGGTCGACGATGTTCACCGGCAGCTCCGGATCATAAACATCGCGCAGCGCCGTCAGCACCTGTTCTTCGGAAAAAGACATGGAAATTAGTGCGTCCGCTCGACCAGATAGCGGGCCACGGCCTTCAGCCCCTCGGATGCGGATCCGTATGGCGCAAGCTCGCTGAAGGCTTCGTCGATCAGCTTCGTCGCGTGGGCGCGCGAAGCTTCGATCCCGAAGATTGAGGGCCAGGTCGCTTTGTCGCTGGTCAGGTCCTTGCCCGCCGTCTTGCCCAGCTGCTCGGAATCCTGCGTCACATCGAGAACGTCATCGACAATCTGGAAAGCCAATCCCGCTTTGCGCCCAAATTCCGTGAGCCTGCGAACATCGTCCTTATCGCCCCCGGCATAAACACCGCCCGCCACCAGGCTCACGCGAATCAGCGCACCGGTCTTGGCACGATGAATGGCGTCCACGCTCTCCGCAGTGGGCTTCGAGTGCTCGCCTTCGAGGTCGAGCACCTGTCCGCCGATCATGCCTTCGACTGTTCCCGTCGCCTCGGCAATCAGCCGGACGATCTCGACTGTTGCCGCCGCTGGACAGCGCAGTTTCGCCAGCGTCTGATAAGCCAAAGTCTGCAGGGCATCGCCGGCGAGAATGGCGATCGCTTCGCCAAAGACCACATGGCACGTGGGCTTGCCCCGCCGCAGATCGTCGTTATCGAGAGCAGGTAGATCGTCGTGGATCAGCGAATACGTATGCAGCATCTCGATTGCCGCACCCAGCTCTTCTACGCCCGCCGGCAGGTCGCCATGGTGAATCATCCGCGCGGCTTCCATCGCCAGGATGGGACGCAGACGCTTACCGCCCGCAAAGGTGCTGTGGCGCATGGCGCGGTGGATCGAGGACGGAATAGCATCTACCGGGGGAAGCAGACGCTCCAGCGCCCGGTCGGCAATATCGGCGCCCGCCTGTAGAATTTCTTTCACTTGGACTTCGGCTTGCATTCGCTTCATGATACCTGCTCAGGCAGACGTAACCCAAGCTGCTCCGCGCGCAATGCCAGCAGCACAAAGAAGGCCAGCAGGGAAAGCACGCGGCCTGCCCACATGTCTCCCGTTATCCCATATGCAATCTCGATCTGAGAGCTGCCTGCCGGTATTGGAACCACCATCAGCCCGTCCTCACGCCGCGGCCGCGTCTTCACCAGGACGCCATTCACGCGGACCCGCCACGCTGGGTAGTCCATGAGCCGCAAAACTGCAAATCCCCGCTCTGTGGCGTCCACCTGCGCCCGCATGTGCTCCACATCCCACCGCCCGATATGTATCTGTGCGGGCAGCGAATCCGCCGCACGTGCCTGCCACTGCGGATTCGCCGTCACCGAACCGTCGCCCTCATCTTCGTTCGCCCGGCGCAGCACACGAATCGAAGGCAGACTCTGTTGAATCTCGTCGTTGTCGGCCGGTGTCGCAGTGTATTCATCCGTGCCCTCAAACCCCCCATCATGGAACGTCGCCAGCTGCGCGCGCACATTGTCCTCCTCGTCGCAGGCCGTCCAGAAGTAAAAACTGGCCAACCCTGACATGACGCACGCCAGCAGCAGAATGGCGCCCGCGCGCAGAGAGATGTTGCGCCGCGTGCCGGCTTCGCCGCGCAGGCACATGCCGCACAGCAGCGAACACACCAGCCCCAGCACCAGAAGCCAGCGCCACGGAAATTGCAGAAACTTCAGCTCCGGTATGTGCTGCCAGATTGCATCGCTGAACGGAAAGAGTAATGCAGCAATGATCACAGCCAGAAAGATCAATGGCCCGCGCACTCCGGATGGAGCCTCTCCAGCGTCACGTTTTCGCGCAGCGCCAATCCCCGAAAACAACGCGGCAATCGCCGTAACCGCCAGCAGTGCCACCGCGATCCACGAAGCCGTGTGTAGCACCTGGTCGTGAAAAGCCTGACCGGTGTGCTCGAAGAGAAAGCTGTCTTCCACGCGGATGCCGGGATCGATAGCCCGCGCAATCTCCACCCAGCGCTGCTCATAGATGGCTGGCGCCAGATAGAACGCCGCCAGCCCCAGCCCCAGAGCCGATGCTCCTGCCGCCCGCCCAATCAAAGCCCAGCTTCGCCCGGCAATTGCAGTCCATAGCACCAGCAGCGCCAGCGCGTAGCACCCCATCACCGCCGCGGGCGCGTTGCACAGCCACAGCATGGCAATCATCAGCGCCAGCTGCGGCATCGACGAAGTCCGGCGCAAGGTATACAGCACCAGCAGCGGCAGCCACACCGCCGCGATCAATTCTCCGAAGGCCGTACGCTCATACGCCACAAACAGCATGTACGGATTCAGCACATACAAACACGCCGCCAGCGCTGCGTTGTCTTCAGGAATCCACTCGCTGGCCATCTTGAAGAAGCTCGCTGCCATGGCCAGCATCAGGATCAGCGTGAAGGCCAGCGGCGTCCACGTCCACGGCAGGACCAGGCCCAGCAGCCCGCCCAGCATCCACGACATAGGCGGGTAGAAAACGAAGCGGGGCTCGCCCGCACCGTAATTTGCCGATGCCGCCCAGTGCGGATAGAACACGCCCTGATGCCATTGCCGCACCGCTTCCATCCACGATTCAAGGTGGAAATCGAAATCGTGTCCGCAGGATGTGCCGTGCCACGCCAGCGGCAGCACCGCGATCCCCACCGAGGCCAGGATGAGCGAACGCCGCCGTCTGCGTCGTGTCTCCTCGCTGGCCGCCGTGTTCTGAAAGCGAAAGGAAATCCTCACGGCACCAGCTGCAGCGTGTGCGTAGTCTGCGTGCTGACCGCCTGTGCGCTGAAGGGCAGCGCGAAGGTGCGTCCCCCATACCAGAACGGCCACTGGTCGCGATAGTACGCACTGAGCGGATCACCCGACTCACCCATCACGATATTTTCCGTGGCCCCGTCCGGATTGCTCCAGTCGATCGTGAATCGCTGCGAAGGCCCGAAGGTGCGGCCCACCTGCTTCACTGTCGTCGTGTCGCCGGACTGCGGCTGCGGCCCTGTTCCCGTCCACCGCTTGAACCACGGCAGCAGGCTGTACAGCGGATGCTCGAGATCGACCGGATGCTGCGCCCCATACTTCCAGCTCTTCACATCGCCCAGCTCATGCTCATCGCTGATGCCCTGGCGCACTACCGCGGTCAGGAAGTCATCCCAGTTCGCGTAGCCTGAAGGCAGCCACGCCGCGGGAGCATGCATGATCAGCTCTTCGCGCGCGAAGCCGCTTGAAGACCATCGATATAACATCCAGTCATCGCCGATCTTCGGTTTCAGCAGCATCGGCCAGAAGGCCGATTTCGCCGCTGCCACAATCGCCGCCGCGGCTGAATCCACACTTACCACGCCATCCCACGTGCGCATCAGGTCGGCCGCCTCGCGCAGACGCCCATCCGTCTTGCTGGCATGATCGATCGCGTAAGCGAAGCGCTGCGCCATCTCCTGGTCTACTTCGGAATACACATCGGTCTGCAGCTTCAGCATGTCTTCCGGTTTCAGCTGCTCCTTGCCCGCAAGCCACTTCCAGATGCGCTCATTGCGATAAGGATCGCCCCACTCGCCCGTGATCGGAAACGGATAGCCATCGGGCGTGATGCGCGCATTCGCCGTTGCCAGCATGCCGTTCGCTGGATCGAACGCCGAGGGCAGTTGCTCGAAGGGAATATAACCCTGCCACTCATGATTGCCGTCTGCTATCGGCATCCCGGCGATGCCCCCCGTGCGCATGGGGATCGACCCCACCGCCTGGTAGCCGATATGCCCCTGGTCATCGGCGTAGACCATATTCTGCGACGGCGCATACCACGTGCTCACCGCCTTGCGAAAATCTTGCCAGTTCGCTGCCGTGTTCAAATCGAAGAGCGGATCGCCGCCCAGCTTGGGATCGTAGATATTCCAGCGCAGCGTCAGCGTGCGTTGCTCATGCGGCAGCAGCGGCGTAATCACTGGGCCATGCGCCGTGCGCGCTACATCGAGATCGACATCCTTGCCGCCCCGCACATGAATCACCTCGCGGCTGCGTTCGATCGGCTGCCAGCCCGCCGCAGTGTGATATTGATCCTGCCCGTTCACCTGTTCGACATAGATGTCCTCCATGTCGGCGTAGAGCGCCGTGAATCCCCATGCGATGTGCTCGTTATGCCCGGCCACGACATATGGAATTCCCGGCACGCTCACTCCCGTCGCATGAAAGTCGCCGGAGTGCAGATCGTTCTCGTACCAGATATTTGGAATATTGTGTCCGAGATGCATATCGTTCGACAGCATCGGCTTTCCGGAAGCGGTATGCGCACCTGAGATCACCCACTGGTTCGATCCTGGCGTGCACGTGTCGCAAGTCGCTCGCTCGCCCTCCAGCAGCGCGCGCAGATGCAACAGGTCACCGGCTGAATTGCTCAGCTTCGACTGCGTCTCATCCAGCGGCACATCGGGAATATTCTGTTGCGGCGCCGTCAGGTCAGGCTCCGCCTGCGTCGGGGGATGATCGCGCCACGAGCCGTTCGGATACAGCGCCGCCGCCAGTGTCGGTCCCAGCCGCGCCGTCACCTGCTCGCGCTCCATCTTCGTGTCCCAGCGCTCGTCGAGCATCTGCATCATGCTCACCATCACCAGCACGGAATCCACCGGCTGCCATGGCTTCGGCTTGTACATCAGCAGCCGGAACTCTGGCGAGAGATGATCCTGATTGGCCTCGATGAATGCGTTCACGCCGCGCGCATAGTCATCGAAGTAGCGCCGGTCGCGTGCGTTGAGCGAAGTCACCAGCCGCTCTGCCGTCGGACGAATCTCCAAAATGCGCTGCGTGCGGTCATGCTCTACCAGGTTCGGCCCCAGAAGCTCCGCGGCCTCGCCGGCCGACATGCGCCGCGCCATGTCCATCTCCCACAGCCGGTCCTGCGCCGTAACATAACCCTGCGCTTCGAAAAGGTCGTCGAGCGACGTGGCTTCGATGTGCGGGATGCCATGCTGATCCCGCCGGACGGTCACCGGCCCGGTCAGCCCCGGTAGATGAATCTGCCCATCCAGCTGCGGCAGCGCCGCAACCATGGCATGCTTCAGCCAGAATCCGCCGCCCACCACCGCAGCCGCGGCGCCCACGATCAGGAGCAGGATGAAGATAACTACCGCGCGCAGAATTGGATGTCCGCGGCGCTCCTTCACTTCAACATTTCGACCAAGAGGCATCTCGAGGACATTGTCTCATCGGAGCGCCGCCGGCATAATCAGGCGCATGCAAACGGCGGGGTTATATGGGACAGGGCATGAAGTCGATGGAAAGCTGCGCTTCGCTATCGGCCAACCCCAGCTGCATGGTCAGTGTGAGCGTGCGCACTCTGCAACCTTGGTCGAACGTGTAACGCCTCTCGTGAGGCGCCCGGCTCAGAATGCTGCCCGCAGACACTCGCTTGAACACGCGAATGAGCGTTTCGTATGCGTAGGACCGCACCGCATCCGCTCCAACGATCGGTCCAATGATCGATCCGGTGATCGGCCGGAAAGCCACACTGAAGGTGAATGGTTGTACACCAACGCCATGGCAATCCTCGCAACGAATAGATGGGATAGATGAGTTTTCCTCGAAGGTCAACGGCTCAATCATAAGCAGCAACCCAAAGATGATGATCGGGGCGTATCTTTGCCAGCGATTCATGCTGGACCTCCCTTTCGTCGAACTGCATCACGTTGATGACCTGTCCGGGACGCTAGAGCAGAATTTGCACAACTGCACCGTGCGCCAGAGATGTCAGACTGGATTTTTCATCATGAAAAATCCAACTTCACTGACGCCGGATCGGCTATACCTATGCGGATTCTGCTCTAGTCGCCTTCCTGGTCGAGCAGATCACCCAATCGGTCGAGCTGTTTCTCCAATGTGGAACGCCGGTCGTCAATCCATTGCCGCGCTGCTAGAAGCCCGCGGGAATCGACAGAGCACACCCGCACGCGGCCTGATTTCTCTGTGCGTACCAGCCCGCTCTCTTCCAGAATCTGCAGATGCTGAACCACCGCAGCCAGCGTGATCTTCAAAGGCTCAGCCAGGCGCGAGACCGACATCGGCCCCGCGCTCAGCTGCTCTAGAATCATTCGCCGCGTGGGATCTCCGAGCGCATGGAAAATTCTGTCGATACTGGCTTGCTTGCCGCCCATCCTAGCTCGCCAGTTCCTTTGCCAGATTGTCGAAGAGCGTCTTCCATCCCGCCTCGCGCATCTCCGGGCCGCCGGAGCCCTCGAAGAATGCCCCCTGGTGCGTGCACAGCAGATCGGTTCCCGTCGCTGTGGGCAAAAACTCCAGCGTTACCAGAGAAGCCGAGATGCATTTGTCACCGAGTGCCATCGCCGAAGCCGTCACAATGCAGCGATTGGGAACAATCTCCTGATAGCGGCCTTCATTCACCAGAGCAACGCCCGGAAACGGCGAGTTTTTGTTGAAGCGATAGCGGGAATATTCTGTTCCGCCAACCCGGAAATCCATATCGAACTGTTCCACATCGTGCGCGTGGCCCTCGGTAAACCAGCGGAGCTTGATCGCCGGATCGGCAAACGCTGCAAATACCCGCTCGATAGGCTTTGTGAAGCTGCGTTCAATGACAAACGTGTTGTGAATGACGGACTGCGTTTCCTTTTCCATAAATCCCCCCAGGTGAAGCAAATTAGTTAAGCGATGACTTAACTATTATCCCAGGCGCGTTAATTGTCAAGCGAATACTTAAGTATTCGCTTGGTGGGTGAAGAAAAGCTGGGGACAGAAAATGGAATGGATGGGCGGGAAATCCGCCGGCAATCCTGGAGCAAGAGCGGAGTTGGGGGACAGCTGCGCCCAATCAAGTCAGATGGGAGAAGTTTGGACGACTCGGCAGAGCTATTTGCTGCGTACACCCACCACGACCAGCCCCACACCCGCGACCAGCGAAAGCGTGCTGAGAACCGGTGAGATCGGCATCCGTTCGTGTTCTTTGTGTGAAACCTGCACCGGTCCCAGGTCCACATCTTTCTTTTCATGGGTAAAGGAAACACCGCCGGCGGCGAAACCGATGATTCCAAGGAGAATCAGAAGAATTCCAACAACAGTTGCTGCTTTCATGGGCCTTACCTCTTATTCCACGGTGAATGCAATCCCTGTGAGATGCCCGCAGATTGAGGCAAGGATGTACTCGTACCCTTTACTTGGCCAGTTTCGTAACCGTTTTACGCCGAAAGCAATTCTCCGCATGATCGTTGACCATCCCCGCGGCTTGCATCCACGCATAGACAATCACCGGCCCCACGAACTTGAAGCCCCTCCGCTTTAGCTCTTTCGAAATCTCTACAGACAGTTCCGTCTGCGCTGGCACCGGGCCTTGGTTCTGGATCGGTTTTCCACCCACCATCTTCCAGAACACGGAACCGAATTCTTCGCCCGCCCCGCGCATGGCGAGAAAGATGCGGGCGCCGTCGATCGTCGCCTGAATTTTTGCCCGCGAGCGGATAATGCGCGGGTCGTCCAGCAGCCGTGCGATATCGGTCTTCCCGAATCGGGCCACCTTCGCCGGGTCGAACTGCTTGAAGGCAGCCTGGAATGCCTCCCGCTTCCGCAGCACCACAATCCAAGCCAGGCCTGCCTGAAAGCCTTCCAGCATCAAAAGCTCCCATAGGGCCCGGCTGTCATGTTCCGGAACGCCCCACTCTTCATCGTGGTATGCGCGCATCTGCGCATCGCCCTCCGCCCAGGAGCATCTGTGGATTTCAGCTTTGCGCGCAGCGCTCATCTCATCGGCCTCATCGGTGTCATAATTCTCCCTCATCGGTGTCATAATTTTTAGTCCAGTGATACCACGGCCGGGGACCCGGCAAACGGCAATGTGAAATGTGGATGAATCCGTAAGCGGGGTCTTCTGAGCCCCGGACTTTATCGTCGAAGGTACGAAAATGCTGGGGTACGATAAAACTTGGTTGCGAGCAAATCTGGCGGGGTGTTAACTTGCCGGTGAAGTGGGAGATCCAATGATCGAAGCCAGTTCCTCCGAATACGAACTCCGCAAAAAGCTGGTTCGCTTCGGCAGGTGGATCAACCGGCTCGGCTTTGCGCCCGGAACCTCCGGCAATCTTTCCGTGCGCCTGACCGCCGATCTCATCCTCGCCACCCCCACCGGCTGCAGCAAATTTCTGCTTCATCCGTCTGATATGGTCATCGTCGATCTCGACGGCAATCAGCTTTCCGGCGCGCGCCGCGTTACCAGCGAAATCGACATGCACCTCACCATCTACCGTATGCGCAGCGACGTCGGCGGTGTGGTGCATGCCCATCCCCCCACGGCTACGGCGTATGCCTCGGCCGGTATCGCGCTCGACGAGCCGCTATGCTCGGAAATCGTGATGACCCTGGGCGCTGTCCCCCTGGCTCCCTATGCAACCACCGGCTCCCAGAGCCTGGGCCAGAGCCTCAGGCCCTTCATCGCCGAGCACGATGCCATCCTCATGGCCAATCACGGAGCCGTCACCTACGGAGCTACGCTTCTCGATGCCTTCATGCAGATGGAGACGGTCGAGCACTTCGCCAAGGTCTGCCTGATCACGCGTCAGCTGGGAGGCGGCAAGCCCCTGCGCCACGACATGCTTTCGGAGCTGTTTGAGGCGCGTGACCGGTACCGCCGCAACATGGGGCTTCACTCGGAGCTCGAGCCTCAGCACAGTGCCGACTGATTTCTCCTCGCCCCAGGTCTTCAGTCCTTCTGCAAAGAACCATCCTCAAACCAATCCATGATCACAATCGAAAAAATAGAGCTGCCCGTCGCCGGCATTGAGCAGCTGCGCGCTGAAGCCCGGAGCGAAGGGTACGATTTCCTCGATACGCTGGTGGAAGATTGGGAGAGCGCTGAGAATCGCTTCGACGCGCTCGGAGAAATTCTTTGCGGTCACTTCGATCGGGGCCAGGTCGTGGCGGTTGGCGGACTCAATTGCGATCCCTTCGCCGGTCAGCCGGACATGGGCCGTATCCGGCGTGTCTACGTGCGGCATGATTGCAGAAATAAAGGCATCGGCCGGGAGCTGGTGTCATTCCTCGTCAATTACGCACGAAGCACATTTCGCAGCGTACGCCTGCGCGCGGAAAACGCTCACGCAGCCCATCTCTACGAGAGCCTGGGCTTCGTCCCGATAGAAAACCCTGACGCCAACCACATACTGCTTTTTTAAGGTTCTGATACAAGGCGAAGAGATCACCCGAGCCCGGTTCAAGCCTGCTTCCGCTCCTTACTTCAGCAACTGCCGGACCTCACGGGCGATCTGCTCCTCTTCCTGACTGGGAACGATCTTCACTTCCACCGCGCTGGCATCGCCTGACAGTACCGTCGCATGTGCATCGTTTCGCGCCGCATCCAGCTCCACTCCGAGCAGCTTGAGGCGCGAGCACACATTCGCCCGTGTCGGAGCGCTATGCTCGCCAATGCCGCCGGCAAAAACCAGCGCATCGAGGCTACCCAGCGAAACTGCGAACGTAGCAACGGTCCGGGCAATGGCGCGGCAGAAAATGTCGATCGCCAGCTTCGCATCGTGCTCGCCCGCATCGGCCTGCTTCTGCAGCTCGCGCATATCGCTCGCGCCACCCAGCGCCAACAGCCCCGACTTGTGATTGAGCATCGTCTCCAGCGCATCGTCGTTCATCTTGTGTGCTCGCATGAGATACAGCAGCACCCCGGGATCGAGATCGCCCGTTCGCGTTCCCATCGGAATGCCGCCGGTCGGCGTAAGCCCCATGCTGGTATCGATGGATTTGCCGTCGAGCACCGCGCACAGGCTCGCCCCATTGCCCAGATGCGCAATGACCGTGCGCGGCTTTAGCGACGACCCCAGCTGATGCACCACCGACGCATAGGAGAGGCCATGGAATCCATAGCGCCGCACCCCTTCATCCGCAAACTCCGCGGGTAGCGGGTAGCGGTAAGCTTCCTCCGGCATGGTCTGATGAAAGGCAGTATCGAAGCAGGCAAACTGCGGCACGTCGGGATAGATCGACTCTGCGCTGCGAATCAGATCGATCGACGTGGGAATATGCAGCGGCGCAAAGTGTATCGCGCTCTGCAGCGTCTTCAAAACGCCGTCATCGATGCGCACATGGTCCCGGAGCTTCGGTCCGCCATGCACCATGCGATGGCCTACCGCAGCCGGATGTTCCGCATGAAACTTCACGATGGCATCGGCGATGTGCTTCAGCGCCTCTTTCTGCGACGAATACTTCCGCTCCTCGTGAAGCAACTGCTTGCCGTCGCCGTCAAGAATCTCGAGTTTGCCGCCATCCTTGCCGATGCCTTCGGCACTGCCGCGAAGCTGTGCGCGTTCTTCGCTGCCTTCTTCCACGAAGAGCCCGAACTTCAGTGTCGATGAGCCGCTGTTGACTGCCAGGATGGCGCTCACGCGTTGTCGCCGCCCGTATCCAGAGCCGCGCTCTTCGCGCCCTGGCCGCTCCAGCGCCAGTTGCGCACTTCCGGCATGTCCTCTCCGTGCTGCGTAACGTAGAGCATGTGCGCCTGCCGCCTCTCCGTGAATTTATGCTCGGCCGCTTCGCGCATCGCGGCAAGCTTCGGCACGCGGTTATAGACATCCAGCACCAGCCGGAAGCGGTCGAGGTCGTTGCGCACGCACATATCGAACGGGGTTGTAGTCGTACCCTCTTCTTTAAATCCGCGCACGTGAATGTTGTCGTGATTCGTCCGCCGATAGGTGAAGGTATGGATCAGCGGCGGGTAACCGTGATACGCAAAGATCACCGGCTTGTCCTTGGTGAACATGCGATCGAAGTCCTCATCCGGCAATCCATGCGGATGCTCCGATGTTGGCTGCAGCGCCATCAGATCCACCACATTCACCACGCGAATCTTCAGCTCCGGCTGCTCTTCGCGCAGGATCGAAACCGCCGCCATCGCCTCCAGCGTCGGCACATCGCCGGCACACGCCATCACCACATCCGGCTCGCCATCATGCGAAGCCCAGTCCCACACGCCGATGCCCGCCGTGCAGTGGCGAATCGCTTCGTCCATCGTCATCCACACCGGCGAAGGCTGCTTGCCGGCAACAATCAGGTTGACATAGTTGCGGCTGTGCAGGCAGTGGCTGCCGACTGACAGCAGCGTGTTCACATCCGGCGGCAGATAGATGCGCACCACATCCGCCTTCTTGTTCGCCACGTGATCGATAAATCCCGGGTCCTGGTGGCTGAAGCCGTTATGATCCTGCCTCCACACATGCGACGACAGCAGATAGTTGAGCGATGCGATTGGCTTCCGCCACGGCAGGTCGCGCGTCACCTTCAGCCACTTGGCGTGCTGGTTGAACATCGAATCGATGATGTGAATGAAGGCCTCATAGCAGGAGAAAAATCCGTGCCGCCCCGTCAGCAGATAGCCTTCCAGCCAGCCCTGGCACATGTGCTCGCTCAGCACTTCCATCACCCGTCCATCGGGATCGAGGTCGGTATCGTTCTCGATGGTCTCGGCGTCCCAGCGTTTTTTTGAAACCTCATAGATCGCCTGCAGGCGATTCGATGCCGTCTCATCCGGCCCAAAGACGCGGAAGTTGCGCGTGGCCATATTCTTCTTCATCACATCGCGCAGAAATTCGCCGAGAACTCTGGTGCCCTCCGCGTCGATCGCGCCTGGGGAAGGGAACTTCACCTCATACGACTCAAAGTCCGGAAGAGTCAGCGGCTCTAGCAGCAGGCCGCCATTCGCATGCTTGCTCATGCTCATGCGCAGGTCGCCCTTCGGCGCGATCGAAGCATATTCTTCGCGGAACTGTCCCTGCTCGTCGAACAGCTCTTCCGGCTTGTAGCTCTTCATCCAGTCTTCAAGCTGCTGGAGATGCTCCGGCTTGTCGCGCACGCTTTCAATCGGCACCTGGTGCGCGCGCCACGTTCCCTCCACCGGCTTGCCATCGACGAACTTCGGCCCCGTCCACCCCTTCGGTGTGCGCATCACGATCATCGGCCAGATAGGCCGCGTACTGTCGTTGTGGTCGCGCGCCTTCTTCTGGATGGCGCGAATCTCGTCGTAAACCAGATCGATCAGCGCGGCCATCTCCTGGTGCATCGTCTCCGGATCGCTGCCGGTGATGAAGAAAGGCTTGTAGCCATAGCCCTTGAAGAGGCTCTCCAGCTCGACCTGCGGAATGCGTGCCAGCACCGTCGGATTCGCGATCTTGAATCCGTTCAGGTGCAGTATCGGCAGCACCGCGCCATCCGTGATGGGATTGATAAATTTGTTGGAGTGCCAGCTGGTCGCGCAAGGCCCTGTCTCGGCTTCGCCGTCGCCTACGATGCAGGTCACGATCAGGTCAGGGTTGTCGAACGCCGCGCCATACGCGTGCAGCAGCGAGTAGCCAAGCTCGCCGCCCTCATGGATCGATCCCGGAACCTCCGGCGACACATGGCTCGGCACGCCGTAAGGCCACGAAAACTGCCGGAAAAGCCGCTTGATGCCGTCGCGGTCGCGCTCAATGGCCGGATAAATCTCCGTGTACGTCCCTTCAAGATAAGTGTTCGCCACCAGTCCAGGACCGCCATGTCCCGGCCCGATCACCCACATGATCTTCGCCTGCCGCTCGCAGATCAGCCGGTTCAGATGCACATAGATGAAGTTCAGCCCCGGCGTCGTTCCCCAGTGCCCCAGCAGTCGCGGCTTCGTGTCCTCGATGGTCAGAGGACGGTCCAGCATCGGATTGTCCTTCAGATAGATCTGGCCTACGGAAAGATAGTTGGCTGCTCGCCAATAGGCGTTCATCTTGTGCAGCAATTCCGGAGAGAGGGGAAGGTCGACCTGCACTGTGGCGGCGGAGCTTTTTTTCGAAGCCATGAAAGATTCTCCTGGAATGGGGTCCGGCTACTGGCTTAGATGTTACGTTGTGGGCAGCAGGCGCTTCTGTGCGCTCCATCACAGCACTCTTCTGTAAAACTTCCGTGAATAAGGAACGCTTAGCGGACAGTAAAGGACTTAACCGCTATGGCATTGGGCCGCTTGCCGGCCGGCAGCATGGTGAACAGAGAGCCGATGCGTACCGCTCCGTTCGATGCATAGCTTTGCGTCCGCACCACAGAAACATCGCCGGAGGTGGCATCGGCGGCCAGCAGCAGAAATCCATTCGAGGAAAAGGCCAGCGCATCGGGACCGCTGCCCACACGAACCGAAGGCTTAATCAGTCTGCCGTCATCGATGGAATAGACACCAATGGAATCCGCATTGAAGTTGCTGATCCAGAGCAGGGAATTGTCCGCGCTCACGATGCCGCACGAAGGATGCGCCCCGACCATGTATGCGCCGCCTACCTCATTCGTGCCCGTCGCAATTTCCGAGATGGAATCGCTGTCGAAATTGGAGACGAAGATCTCGCCGCCATCCGGCTTCATCGCCAGCTGCACCGGAGTCTTGCCCACATCAAGAAATGTGAGCAGACGATCGGCATGTTCGGACTCATCCGCACTCTCAGGACGCGAAAGGCCAATCGCCATCACCTGGTGGCCACCCGAGCAGGCGACAAAGGCTTTGGATGAATCGGGCAGAATCACTGCGTCCGTGGCCTGCGGGCATCCGGAGAATACCGAGCGGACACGCATGACAACGGGGTCCACAACCGAAACGCTGCCGCTGGCGCGATTCGTCACCACCAGGCTCTTGCCGTCGGGCGATATCCTCGCTAGCCCCGGAGCCTCGCCCACACCGATGACGCCAATCTCCCGCCGCTTCTCAAGATCGATGACCGAGACGGAGTTCGATCCGGAGTTCGCGACATATCCACGCTGCCCCAGCGCATCCAGGCTGATGAAGTACGGTTTGCGGTGCACAGGAATGGTCGCGACCACCCGATTCTTCTCGGCGTCAATCACGCTCACCGATCCATTGACGTTTGCACCGCCCGAATTGACGACGTAAACCTCATTGCGCACCGGGCTCACCGCAACCCCGGTTGGCTCCTGACCCACGGCAATTACCCGATCCTGGCGCAGATTTACCAGGTCGAGAACAGAGACGGTATTGCTGCCCCCATTCGTAACGTAGGCGTACTCACGGTAGTTAACGGGATATTGCGGAAAGTGATTGCGTCGGCATCCGCTGAGCAACAGCGGCAGCAACAAGGCGCCCGCAAAAATGCGGCTGGGCGAGGAATGACGCAGAGGGTGCGCGTGTCGGAACGGATCGGGTGCCCCACGTCTCGCTTCTGAGACGTGGGATTCACAAAGCTCCGAACCTGTGGTCGCCCTATCCCCAGTCGGTGTTCGCCGAGGGAGAAACGCCACGCTAGCTCTTCGCGCCCGCTGCTTCGGTCAGCTCGATGCCATGCGGAATATTGCGCCGTAATACCGTCGCAATCTGGCTGCACTCGTCCATGAGCTGCACAAACTGTTCGGGATAGATCGACTGCGCGCCATCCGACAGAGCCTTGTCGGGCGAGTGGTGCACTTCGACGATCAGGCCGTCCGCGCCCACTGCAACCGCAGCGCGCGCCAATGGAATCACCTTGTTCCGCTTGCCGGTTCCGTGGCTGGGATCGACGATGATGGGCAGATGGCTCAGTCGCTGCACAGCCGGCACGATGCTTAGGTCCAGCGTGTTGCGCGTGTGGTCGGCAAAGGTACGCACGCCGCGCTCGCACAGAATCACCTGGTAGTTGCCCTCGCTCATCACGTACTCGGCGGCCATCAGAAACTCTTCGAGCGTAGCCGCCAGCCCGCGCTTCAGCAGCACCGGCTTGCGCTTGCGTCCCGCTGCCTTCAGCAGCGAATAGTTCTGCATATTGCGCGCGCCAATCTGGATCACGTCGGCGTAGTGATCCACCAGCTCCAGCGCCTCGCTGTCGATAGCCTCGGTCACAATACGCAGTCCGTAGCGCTCCCGCACCTCGGCAAGAATCTTCAGTGCAGCTTCGCCCAGCCCCTGGAACGCATAAGGCGAGGTGCGCGGCTTGAATGCGCCGCCGCGAAAGAACTGTGCCCCTGCCTTCGCAACCTGCTCGGCTGCCGCAAAGGTCTGCTCTCGCGTCTCCACCGAACATGGTCCGGCGATGACCGCAAGGTCGCGTCCGCCGACAGTGGCATTGGTGCCGGGGAAGGTGATGACCGTGTCTTCTTCCTTCACGTCGCGGCTCACCAGCTTGTAGGGCTTCGAAACGGCAATGACCTCGGCCACGCCCGAAAGCTCTTCGAGGCTGCCCGCCTCCACCTGTCCTTGATTGCCGGTAATGCCGATCGCCGTGCGCTGTGCGCCAGGCAGAGGATGCGCCCGGAATCCCAGACGCGCAATCTGATCGCAGACCGCCTGCACTTCTTCCGGTGTCGCCTGCGCCTTCATGACAACTAACATCGTGTGCCTTGCCTTTCCGTCCTGCTAAAACCTAACCCTCAGTGTATCGGTTGGTTGCGGGGAAGGGCAATTTGTCGTGGATGACGCTGCCATCGGAGCCTCTTAACCTTGCAGCCCCGGAATCTTTAACGGCTCCTCCGCGTAGATCGCCTCATTGCCGATCGAAGTACAGATCGCGGAAGCATACCCCACGCGCACGTCAGCGAGCGGCTTCTCCTTTGTCCTCACCGACCTCACAAACGCCCGCAGCGAAGCCAGCGTCGGATCTTCTGCACCCGGCATCTGCAGCTTTTCGCCCGGTCCGCGATAGGGCATTTCATTGGTAGTCTGATAGGAAGCGCCGGTGGTGACGCCGCGCTGCACCACCTCGGCCTGCGTAGCCACAGCCTTCGCCGTCTTGGGCTCATAGTAGAAGGTTGCATCTTCAATCGTGAGCTGCACGCTGCCTTCAGTCCCATAAATCCACAGCTGATTGCCGGCCTCGGCATTGTCGGTCAGCGAGCTGAACACCAGCCGCTTGCCGCCCGCATAGTTGTAAATCGCCTGCACGTTGTCGCCGACCGTGCGTCCATCGTGATAGCGCACCAGGCTGGTCGTGCCCATCACCTTGTCCGGCTGCCCTCCGAAGACCCAATTGGCCAGGTCGATGTGGTGCGAGCCCAACTCTGTCAACTGGCCGCCAGAGGTATTGCGGTAAAGCCGCCAGTTGATCAGGTGTTCCAGCTTGCCGCCCGGATCGGGTGAAGGCACTGGCCGCCGCCAGTCGTTGTTGCGGTGCCAGTACGCATACACATGCGTGGGCTCGCCAATACGCCCCGCATGTACGCGCTTCATCGCCTCCTGTACCCAGGCTGCATAGCGATACTCATGTCCGATCTGAAAGACCTGTCCGCTCTTCTCGACTTCAGCAACAATGTTCCGGCAATCGTCTGCGGTAAAGCCCAGCGCCTTTTCGCCAAACACCGGACGCCCGCTATGCACCGCCGCGATCACATGCTCTGCGTGAAGCGATACCGGCGTCGCGATCACAATTGCATCCAGATCTTTCTCCGCCAGCAGCTCGCGATAGTCGTGAAAGCCGCGAACGTTCTTGCCTACCAGATGATTCACCTGCGCAAAACGCGGCTCATAGATATCGCACACCGCCGCAATCTCGACATCGGGCAGGTGCAGCAGTTGGCGGATCAGCTCCTGCCCGCGGCTCCCCGGACCAATCACGCCGATGCGCACCTTGTCGTTCGCCGCAATCGCGCGCTGCGCGTGAGCTCCAGCCGCGCTCAGCATTGCACCTGAAATAGCCGTCGTCGAAATACCCTGAAGAAACTCCCTGCGATTGATCGCGGCGCCGCTGCGCTTCTCATCGGTCATGAATGGCTCTACTTCTCCTGTTGCTCCTGACAGCTGCCTTCGAGCTTCGTCTTCCATCCCAGCGGATGACACACGAAGGAGCTCTTCGTCCCCGAAATCACCAGCGCCGAATCCGCGGGCAGCGTCTTCATCCATCGTGCGCTATCCTCCGGTTTCTTGACAAACAGCACGTTCGAGAGCGCGTCGCTCGCCGTCGCCGAAGGATCGATGATCGAAACCTGCAGCATTCCCTCCACCGGCCGCAGCGTAGGCGGGTCCATGATGTGGCAGTAGAGATGGCCGTTGAGGATGAAGTTCTTCTCCGCGCAGCTCGCACTCGAAAGCGAAGTGTCCTTGAGAAAAACGGTGGAGAGAGTTTCGCCCGCATGCACCGGATCAGGCACCACCACCTTCCATCCCGGCTCACCCGGAGGCGCGCCCAGCGCATAGATGGTGCTGCCGCCCGCTGACAACATGGCGGCGCTCACATGCTGCGCGTGTAGAATCGCAATCGCCGCATCGACCGCAAATCCCTTGCCAATGCCGCCCGGATCAAGCTCCACTCCAGCCGAAGTGAACCGCACTGTACGATTCGCCGCATCCAGCTTCACCTTCTGCCAGCCAGTCTCGCTGCGCAGTTCCGCAAACTCAGCATCGGTAGGAATGCGCCCACTCTTGCGAAAGAATCCCCACTCTTTCATCAACGCGCCAACAGTAATATCGAAAGCGCCATCGCTGCGCGCGCTCCACTCCATCGATTGGCTGAGAAACGAAAATGTCTCCGGATCGGTCGTCACCGTCTCTGAAAACGCCAGCCGGTTGATGCGCGAAAGCTCGCTGGTCTCCTTGTAATTGCTCAGCAGATCCTCAATGCGATCAACCTCATCGAAAACCGCTCCAGCGTCAGCATCCGCTTCCTGCTGACTGCCCGCATAGATGTAAAGGGTATAAACCGTCCCCATCGCCGGATGCGTAATGGTGTAAAGCCGCTCACGCGTTTGCGCAAAAGAAAAAGAGCAAGCCAGAAAAAAGGCAGCCAACGCAGCCAATCTGAGCTTGTGTCGACACTCGATATTGAAAGACAAAGGATCGCGCGAAAGATATCTCAGGCGCATCCAAAAATTTTAGTCTCAGCGCGCACCCGGCATTTTGGACTGCGAGGGAAGCAACAAACTCCGGGTGCCCCAGGTCTCGACTTTGAGACCTGGGATTCCACAACGCCCCAACTCCTCGGGTCTTCAACTCTAAGTCGATCTTCAACCACCAGCTGCGAGGGAAGTAACAAACCCCGGGTGCCCCAGGTCTCGACTTTGAGACCTGGGATTCCACAAAGCCCCAACTCCTAGGGTTTCAACTTTAAGGTCGATCCCCAACCGCCAGCTGCGAAGGAAGCAACAAACCCCGGGTGCCCCAGGTCTCGACTCTGAGACCTGGGATTCCACAAGGCCCTAACTCCTCGGGTTTTCAACTTTAAGGTCGATCCCCTATCGCCAGCAAAGTCTGAAAATGTGGAGCCTCCGCCTCGCGATGCACCACCGAAGTCTGCACATCGCGGAACCCAGCTTTCTCCATCGCCGCATCCAGTTCCGCCTCGCTGAAGCCCAGCCACTCATCGGCATATATCTCGCGAGCTTCCTCAAAGCGATGTTTCGCCAGATCCAGAATCGCTACCCGGCCGCCGGGTTTCAGAATCCGCCAGGCCTCTTCAATCGCACGCTCCGGATGCAGCGCATGATGCAGTGACTGCGAAAAGAAGACCAGATCGACGGAGGCATCCTCGATGGGGACCTCCTCCATATCGCCCAGCCGGTATTCCAGATTCTTCACATCCTGCTTCCGCGCCTGCTCGCGCCCCACCTCGATCATGCGCGCCGAATTATCGACAGCAATTACCTTCGTCGCCCGCTGCGCCAGCAGCAGCGAAAAGGCTCCCTCGCCCGCGCCCAGATCGGCAATCACCATTGGAGGCATCAGCTTCAGCAGCGCCTCGGCTACCGCCTTCCAGCTCTTGCCCGGAACATAATTCCGCCCAAACCGCCCCGCCACCTCGTCAAAGAAGCTGCGCATCTTGTCCTGCCGCTTCTTCACCACTCCTCGAATCGCCGCCGCGTCCGCCTTGGCTTCGGCAATCTCCGCGCGCGCCTCGTCCAGCAAGCCCTTCAGGACACCTGATCCCGTCTGTGATCCATTTGGGGAAGCCAGCCGATACAGACTGTATTTGCCGGTGCGGCGGTCCTCCACCAGCCCCACCTGCTTCAGTTGCCCGAGGTGCGTGGAGATGGTGCTTTGCCCCATAACCAGGATTTCCTGCAGTTCGGCGACCGACAGCTCTTCTCTTTCAAGGAGCAGGAGGATGCGCAGCCGGTTGGCGTCGGCGGTGGCGCGGAGGATTTTCACAATTGACGCCATGGCTCTGTGGAGTAATATATCAACATATCTCGATTCGACGATACGAATCTGAGCAAGAGGTGATCTGAATGGCAACTGCAACACTCGAAACCACCGCCGCCGACTACAAAGTCGCCGACCTCTCCCTGGCCGACTGGGGCCGCAAAGAAATCTCCATCGCCGAGCACGAGATGCCCGGCCTCATGTCCATCCGTCGCAAGTATGCCGCGCAGAAGCCGCTCAAGGGCGTGCGCGTCACCGGCTCGCTCCACATGACCATTCAGACCGCCGTCCTCATCGAGACCCTGGTCGATCTCGGCGCCGACGTGCGCTGGGCCAGCTGCAACATCTTCTCCACGCAGGACCACGCCGCCGCCGCCATCGCCGCCGCCGGCGTTCCCGTCTTCGCCTGGAAGGGCGAGACCCTCGAAGAATATTGGGACTGCACCTACAAGGCGCTCTCCCACAAGAAGGGCACAGGGCCGCAGCTCGTCGTCGACGACGGTGGCGACGTCACCCTTCTCATCCACAAAGGCTACGAGCTTGAAGACGGCGACAACTGGGTCAACACGCCTTCCAGCAATCATGAAGAGCAGGTCATCAAGGATCTCCTCAAGAAGGTGCACGCCGAAGACCCGCAGCACTGGCACAAGGTTGCCAAGGAATGGCGCGGCGTTTCGGAAGAGACCACGACCGGCGTTCACCGCCTCTACAAGATGAAGGAGCAGGGCAAGCTGCTCATCCCCGCCATCAACGTCAACGACTCGGTCACCAAGTCCAAGTTCGATAACCTCTACGGTTGCCGCGAGTCGCTGGCTGACGGCATCAAGCGCGCCACCGACGTCATGGTGGCTGGCAAAGTCGCGGTCATCTGCGGATACGGCGACGTAGGCAAGGGCTCGGCGCACTCGCTGCGTGGCATGGGCGCGCGTGTGATCGTGACGGAGATCGATCCCATCAACGCCCTGCAGGCCGCCATGGAAGGCTTCGAAGTCACCACCATCGAAGACACCCTCGGACGCGGCGACATCTACGTCACCTGCACCGGCAACGTAGACATCATCACCTTCGAGCACATGAAGAAGATGAAGGACCAGGCCATCGTCTGCAACATCGGCCACTTCGACAATGAGATCCAGATGGACAAGCTCAACCAGGCCAAGGATGTGAAGAAGCTCAACATCAAGCCGCAGGTGGATCAGTACAATTTTGCTGACGGCCACGCGATTTTTATCTTGGCCGAAGGCCGCCTCGTAAACCTGGGCTGCGCCACCGGACACCCCAGCTTCGTCATGAGCAACAGCTTCGCCAACCAGACCCTGGCGCAGATCGATCTGTGGGCCAACAAGGACACCTACAAGATCGACGTCTACACCCTGCCCAAGAAGCTGGATGAGGAAGTAGCTCGCCTGCACTTGGAGAAGATCGGCGTAAAGCTGACCACTCTGACCAAGGAACAGGCCGACTACCTCGGCGTCTCGCCCGACGGTCCCTACAAATCCGAGCACTACCGCTACTAAATCGCGACAGCCAACAAACACGGGTGCCCCAGGTCTCGCATGTGAGACCTGGGGTTCCAAACCAGAAGGTCGAAACGCAGAGAGCAAATACGTCTCTACTGGGTAGGGCTAAGGTGCATCTGCCTTTCGTCGCGGAGATGCGGAGTAGGCCCTCAGAAAAACTCTCACCGCGGCATCAATGTGGAGTTGCGTTTCTTTTGAACTCATATTGCGACGGAATAATCCGAGCACTGCCCACCGTACCTGCCCCCCGGTGATCAAGCTGATCAGATGTTGGGCCATCGTCTCCGGATCTTCTTTCAACAAGCGGCCTCGTTCCACCTGTTCCGCCATGTAGGCAGCCAGATAAGAGACGCCTCGCCCCGGCCCTAATTCGTAGAAGCGTTCCCCCAGTGCAGGGAACCGCGGAGATTCCATGCTGACCACTCTCATCAACGCCAGCTGATCCTCCGACATGACCAGCTCCAGCAGGCGGCCGCAATACTCTTTCAGCGTTCTCTCAAGGGGCGCATCCATCGGAAACGCGACAGCGTATCGGCTGAATACGTATTCCATGCGTCGTTCCAGGACTGCGAGGAAGAGCTTCTCCTTGGTCGGAAAACGGGAATAAAAAGTCGTTTTGGAGCAGTTGGCCTTTCGGGCAATCTCGTTGGTGCTCGCACCCTCAAAACCATGCTGAATAAATACCTCGGTCGCAATGTCCAGGAGTTCTGCCACGCGGTTTTCGTCGAGCCGCGTCTGCGTCGTGATTGACGGCGGCTTTGGCGCTTTAGGAGCTGATTTGTTGCTCTTTATCCCTCTCACTGAGATTTAGCGTATCGGGATTTTTTTGAATCGACCACATTTGTACGTCATCTTAAAATACCGTACTGCATGGTATCAATCGAATTAATCAGAACCCAGCATGGAAACGTCAGAAGAGCACTACCGGCCGAAACACAATCCATGGATCATTGCGATGACCGTCACCCTCGCAACCATCATGGAGGTGCTCGATACCTCGATCGCCAATGTTGCCCTGCCGCACATCGCCGGCTCCCTCGGCGCTTCGCAGGATGAGTCGACTTGGGTGATCACCTCGTACCTGGTGGCAAATGCGGTGGTGTTGCCCATTGGCGCGTACCTGGGCAGCATCATCGGGCGGAAGAAGTTCTATATGAGCTGCGTGGCCATCTTCGGCCTCTGCTCATTGTTGTGCGGGCTTGCTCCGTCTCTCCCGCTTTTGCTGTTCTTCCGTGTGCTTCAAGGGTTGGGCGGGGGCGGCCTTCAGCCCTCCGAGCAGTCCATCCTGGCGGATACCTTCCCACCCGAGAAGCGCGGGCAGGCTTTTGCGGTGTATGGCCTGGCCGTCATCACGGCGCCGATTGTCGGGCCGACTCTGGGTGGCTGGATCACCGACAACTATGATTGGCGCTGGATATTCTTTATCAATATTCCGGTTGCCATCCTGTCGCTCTTTCTTACGCACAGACTTGTCGAAGATACGCCCCGCATCAAGAGGGAAGTGGAAGAGGCGAAACGATCGGGATTCCGGCTCGACCTGATAGGCTTCGGACTCGTAGCGTTGACCTTCGGCTCGCTGGAAGTTGTGCTCGATAAGGGGCAGGAGGACGACTGGTTCTCCTCGCACTTCATCGTCGTCTTCACCACCCTCGCTGCGATCGGTCTGATCACTCTGATCGTGTGGGAATTACGGGAAGCGCGGAGGAAGAACAGGCCGATTCTGGATCTCAAGCTATTCACTTCCAGACATTTCAGTCTTTCATTCTTGATGATGTTCGTGCTGGGCTTTACGCTCTATGCCGCGAATGTTCTTTTGCCTCAGCTGCTCCAGTCGCTGCTGGGCTATACGGCAGAGTTGGCCGGCTTCGCCATGTCTACCGGAGGCCTTGCGACAATCCTGTGCATGCCCATTGTGGGGATTCTGATATCACGGGTCGATGGTCGCTATCTCATCGTATTTGGCTTCGGATGTATGGCGGTTTCTCTGCATTACATGACTCATCTCGACTTGCAGATGAGTTTTGCCTACGCTGCCAGGCTGCGCTTCTTTCAGTCACTGGGGCTGGCTTTTCTCTTCGTACCGATCAATACGCTGATTTACTTGGGAATTCCACCAGGGAAAAACAACGATGTCTCCGGGCTTTCCAATCTTGCTCGCAACATCGGCGGCTCTGCCGGAACTTCATTCTTCACGACCGTACTGGCACGGCATCAGCAGGTACATCAGACGTACCTCGCACAGCACGTATTCGCCAGCGGCGCCGCATACCAGGAGCAGGTAAGCGCTCTCAGTCGTCCGTTATCGCTCCATTCTGGATCGGCCGCCGACACACAAAGCCATGTCCTGCTCCAGATGTATCAATCCCTTCAGGCCCAGGCAAGTATCCTGAGCTATCTTGATGTCCTCGCGATGCTCAGCATCTTCTGTGCCTGCATGATTCCGCTGGTGTTTCTCATGAACAAGCCGCCTAAGGGAACCCAAGCTGCGGTTCACTAGCCCTGTGAGTCAGCACAATGCGGACAGGTCGAATCACTCAGCGAGAGCGCTAAGGTCATTGCAGGGGGATGAGTCCTGAAAACGCGTGAAACGTGAGAAATATTCTTCGATCGTCGTTTCTGCAGGGCAGGCGGCGGACGATGGATGATGCTACCCGCAAGTACGGATGATCGAAAGTGCTCTAGAATTTGTGGGATTGTGGAGTACCCTCACTCCGGAGCACAAGCCTATGAAGATGCGGAGCGTCTACCAGGGCGGCCTCAAAAAAGCGAGGGCCGGTATTCTCGATCCAGTCAACTGCGATCCGGCCGGCGAACTCCTGCTCCTTTGGCCAACCCCGATCTACATCTTTCGCAACGACCCGCAGCGCTGTTCATGGCATTTCGATCTTGTGCAGGAGATCGTGCAGCGAATAGAGGATGAAAAAGGTTTTCGGGCAAACTGGAAGAAGTCGGATTTCTTCAAATGGCGGACTCCAAAGGTCGAAGAATTCATGGTCTTTCTTCGCCAGCACATCGACAGGAGAATTGAATTCGACGTTAAGCCGCGTGCAGTAGATACGTTCGAATGGGGCTGGAATGCTTGGGTGAATGTTCTTCCCCACGGCGGATGGCACCAGCCGCATATTCACGAAAAGTCGACGCTTAGTTTTATTTACTACCTGGAAGTTCCGTCAATCGTTACTCCCGCTTCCATCTTGGCCGATCTTGAGAGGGGTGAAGTATCCGGCGGTGTCCTTCAGTTTCAGGATCCGAGAGGTTCAAGCCCTTACATGTCATGCGAGGGAATAGATACAGTCGCGTCAGCCGCTGTGCGGCTTTTGCCGAGCGATGGTGTGTTGTGTATTTTCCCAAGCTTTTTATCGCACTTCGTTGCGCCGAACACCTCGGACAGTCGCCGCATCTCAATTGCTGGGAACGTGTTTGGCATCAAGCCCAGGCGAGTTTTTCGGTAAGTTCATTTTCCGGATGCTCACAGCAGCAGGCCGCAAATCTGTAACGCGAATACAGGACGGCACTGTGAAATGGGCGTCGACTTGCAATTCCCCGTCTCGGCTCTTAATCTTCTTCAGCGAAAGCGAATCGCTTTGACAGTGTGCTCTAATTTTGAGCATTCCTGCGTAATCAAACGATTCACTCATCACCTTTTAGGAGATCGGCAGCCACCATGCAACGGCGTGACTTTATCAAAGCGATGGCGGCTGCATCGGTCGCCGCCAAATCCATGCTCGGCCAGCAGGCGCATCCGATAGCGCCTTCCACGCCACCATCAGCTCCTGCAGCGCCTGGACCGGTTCCTTGGATGCGCGGGTTGATGGAGGTGAAGCCTCTGCCCATCGCTCCGCTCGTTCCTGACTCCGTTGCGCAGACGGAAGCGCACTTCTTCAGCGACCAGCAGGCCGCGACGCTGCGTCGGCTCAGCGAAATTTTTATGCCGCCGCACAAAGGCCATCCCGGAGCGCTCGAAGCTGGCACTCCCGAGTTTCTTGATTTCCTTATAGGGGTCTCGCCCGCGGATCGTCAGCAGATGTATCGCTCCGGACTTGATCGTCTCGAGTCCGAGGCCAAGCACAACTTCGCTGTCTCGTTCGCGCAGGTAAACGCAGCCCAGGCCGATCAGTTGATTAAACCCTGGCTGCGCACATGGATGACCGACAATCCACCCAAAGAGCCTTACGCCCACTTCATCAACATCGCGCACAGCGACATCCGCACCGCAACCATCAATTCGCAGGCCTGGAGCGACGCAGCGAAAGCCGGCCGCGAATCTGCTGAAGTAGGCCTGTACTGGTTCCCGGTCGATCCCGATCTGCGCCGCCAGAGCACAACACCTGCGCCCGCACGACGGCAGTCTCCTAATCAGAAGCACTCCTGAAAGCTACCAACGCAGAGAGGGAATTTTGGCTGAAGAAATCGTTGACGCGTTGATCATAGGGTCAGGTCACTCCGGCGGAATGGCCGCAAAGATACTCACAGAGAAGGGCATCTCCTGCCTGATCCTCAACGCCGGTCCCATCGCCGACGTGCACAAAGACACTGAGGTGAGGCCGGTATCCGCGCTGCCCTTTCGCGGATTCAAACAGCCGGGCACGCTCGAGCACGTCTTTCAGGCCGACGAGTTCAACGCCAACACCTGGGTCGACGAGCAGGAAGTGCCGTACACCTACGACCCGCAGCATCCCTACAACTGGGTGCGCGTGCGTCTCTTCGGTGGGCGCTCGCTCTTCTGGTCCCGCCAGTCCTTCCGTCTGAGCGATTACGAGTTCAAGGCCAAATCGCACGACGGCTACGGCGACGACTGGCCCATCAGCCTCGCCGATGTAGCACCGTACTACTCGCGCGTGGAGGAGATCTTTCGCGTGCGTGGACGCGCCGAAGGCCTGCCCCAATATCCCGACGGCAATTTCGTCCCCGATGATTCGCCATGGACCGTTTCCATGCAGCGTTTTGTCAGCGCCGGCAAGCAGATGAGTATCCCCGTCTGCAAGGCGCGCAGCGCGGTCGGTGTCGACGGCCTCGCCAGCTCTGTCAACCTGCTCCTGCCCGATGCCTTCGCTACTGGAAAATTACGCGCCATTCCGAATGTCGTCGTCCGCGAGCTCCGTACCGACAAGAACACCGGTCTGATCAACGAAGTTCATTTCGTAGACCGCCTCTCTCGCCGCGAGATGTCGGTGAAAGCGCGTGTGGTGGTGCTCGCCGCAGGTACGCTGGAGAGCACGCGCCTGCTGCTCAACTCGAAGATCGCGAATTCGAGTGGAGTGCTGGGGCACTATCTGGTCGACCAGGTCTATGGCCCCGGCATCATCTGCTCTGTGCCCGAGGCGCGGGACGGCAAAGCCACACCGCAGCTCATCGGCGGCAGCGCATTGATTCCGCGCTTCCGCAACCTCGACACCAAGGCTCCGAACTTCATCCGCGGCTACGCGCTCAACTGCTACTGCGGAATGGGGCCAATGGACCCGCGCTGGTTCGCGGATTATGGTGAGACGTTGCAGAAGAAGCTAGATAGCTACGAAGGCAGCCGCTTTTCCACCGGCATCATGGGTGAGGTGCTCGCGCGCTATGAGAATCACGTGAGCATCGACAAAAACGTTGTCGATGCATGGGGCATCCCCGTGTTGCGCATCGACACAAAATACACTGACAACGAGTTCAACATGGCCCGCGACGCAGTGGATACCAGCGTCGCGCTGGCTGAAGCTGCGGGCTTCGAAGTTCTCACCAAGAATTACGATCCCAATCCGCCCGGCTACAGCATTCACGAGCTGGGCACCGCCCGCATGGGTGATGATCCGAAGACCAGCGTCCTGAACAAGTGGAGCCAGAGCCATGACATTAGGAATCTTGTCGTTGTCGACGGCAGCAGTTTCGTGAGTAGTGGCTGGCAGAACCCCACCATCACACTCACCGCGCTCGCCATGCGCGCCGCGGAACATCTTGCGGAAGAGATGCGGCAGGGAAATGTATAAGAGGCTTTCGCCGCACGAGATATGTATGGACGAGTTGTGTATCAGAGCATGGCTGGGTGCCCCACATCTCGATTCTGAGATTAGGATACGATGCCTCATCACTCAGCCTGTAACCAAAATAGATGCCCGCTGACAGCGCATATTCAAAAAGATCAAAAGAAAGAGGACTCATGTTGAAGCAATCGCGAAGAGATTTCCTCAAGACCGGCTCGGCCTCGCTCATCTACGGCTCCGCGCTTCTGCAAGGAGCAACGGCCTTCGCTAAGACGCTGAAGGTTCCGCTGGGACTTCAGCTTTATTCCGTGCGCGAGCAGCTGCCCAAGGATTACGACGGCACGCTGAAGCAGATCGCCGCGATCGGCTATCGCGAGGTGGAATCCGCCGGCTACTATGGCCACAGCCCCGCTGACGTGAAGGCCGCCATGAACGCGGCAGGACTGAAGCTGGTCAGTGCGCACTACTCCTCCGACGATCTGCATAAGAGCCTCGATGAGATCATCGCCTTCAGCAAAGCCGTCGGCAACAGCCACATCATCTGCTCATTCCCCGGCTTCAAGGATCCCGCGCGGGTCAGCGGCCTCAAGGGAGAAGCCAGGCTGCACGCCTTCACCCTCGAAGACTGGCGCTGGAACGCCGAGCAGTTCAACATCTTCGGCGAGAAAACCAGGGCCGCCGGTATTCAATTTGGCTATCACAACCACTTCCTCGAATTCACGAAGGCTGAAGGCGTCACGCCCCTCGACGAGATCATCCGCCTCACCGATCCCGCCAAGGTCACCTTTGAGATGGATTGCGGCTGGGTCGTCGTCGGAGGCGGCGATCCCGTCTCCTATCTGAAGAAATATCCCACGCGTATCACCATGCTGCACGTGAAGGACTTTAAGAATCCATCGGCGCCCCCAGGAACGGACCGCCAGGTCGCGGAGTTGGGTCAGGGCTCCATCGACTATGCGCCAATCTTCAAACAGGCAGCGCTTGCCGGGCACATCCATCACATATTCGTTGAGCAGGAGGCCTTCGATATGCCGCCCATGGAATCGCTCAAGGTCGACGCAGATTACATGCGCAAACTGGGCGTCATCGCATAGCCGTGCGGCCGCTGTTGGAATGGTTTCGTTGCTGCCGCGCGAGCTCTGACCTGAGAGGTATGACTATAGCCCGCTGGGTTCGCGCGATTGCTGCAGGTTAAACAGCATTCCCCCGGCTGGAGCAGTGTCGTCGCGAACGCCGCCCTGCAGCGCAATGCGTACATGGTGTCCGCCGACGGTGACCTCATTGGCAACCAGGTTCTGACCTTGCGCCGTGAGGTACTGGATATTGAGTTCGTCTTTGTTCACCCACACCGGATTCACGCCAAAAGCCCGATCATTGCGCATGGCGCCGGAAAGCTCCGCAACTCTCTGAACCTGACCGTCAGCCACAACTTCGATCTGATAGTTGAAGGACGATTTTGCGTCTCCGCTCAGCTCATAGACCACAGCCACAACACTCACATCCGGTGAGGCAACGCGTGCGACAACATCCCGGGTCTGCTTGGGATGATCGACGCGAAGAGCCAGTGCCAGCATAACCGCCGCAATGACAGCGATCATCGTGAATACCAGGGGAAGGTGATAGTTCTGGGAACCTGTTTTCGGCTCCATCACGCTTTCGACAGTTGAGGCCATTCGAGGATTTCTCTTCATTGGCGCAAATTGCCGCCTGCTGTACAACAAATTGAGTGTCGCGGGGGGCGAATACATCTCAGAAACTTAATGAAGGCGCACTTTTGATGCGCCAGGACGCTTTTGGTTTCACCAGAGTTGGTTAGCGCGGCATGTCCCGATGCGCCGTCTTAACACGATAGCCGTGTTTTGTTAGACGCTTTTTTACTTCTTCAGCGATCATCACTGATCGATGCTGGCCGCCAGTACAGCCGAAAGCCACAGTTAAATAGCTTTTGCCCTCATGAATGTAGTGGGGCAGTAAGAAGAGTAGCAGGTCTACTGTCCGATTCAGGAACTCTTTGGTTTGCGGAAAGCGGCCCACGTAACCGATTACTTTCGGGTGACGGCCGGTAAGGTTCCGAAATTCCGGGATGAAATGCGGATTTGGAAGAAATCGTACATCGAAGACCAAATCGGCCTCCAGCGGCACGCCGTTCTTATAGCCAAAGCTTATGGCTGAAACCAGCAGGCTCTTACCGTCCGACTCCCGTTGAAACTGATTCTGGATATAAGCCCGCAACTCATGAACATTGAAGCGGGATGTATCGATGAGAATGTCAGCGACGTTGCGCACTGGATCGAGCAGCTTGCGCTCCGCCTGAATCGCCGGCCCAACCATCTCTTCGCGTCCCAGCGGATGCGGCCGGCGCGTCTCCGAAAACCTCCGCAGCAGCACTTCCTTTGAAGCCTCGAAATAGACCACGGTGGTCGCCAGGCGCTTGCGCAGTTCCTTCAGCAGAGCAGGGAAGCGCTCCAGCCGCTGACCCTCGCGCACGTCTACGACTAATGCGGCGCGAGTGATCTCCGTCGACTGCGCCACCAGCTCGGCAAATCGCGGGAGCAACTCGACAGGAAGATTGTCGACTGCGTAATAGCCAAGGTCCTCGAAAGCTTTGAGTGCGGACGCCTTTCCGGAACCGGAAAGGCCAGTAAGGATCACCAGCTCGCGCTTGCTATCGCCATGAACGGCTGCAGCCTTTGCCGGATCAACCGCTTTCGCTGTCCGCGATGCGCGCCGCGCAACGGCTTTCTTCTTCTTAGGCGGTCGAGCCATGGGGCCATGGTAGCAAAGGGCGGGAACAGGGTGTAGCGTTCGGCAACCAGGGAATGAGAATCAAGCCGGCTGCGAAATGGCGGGAAACAGGGCGTAGAAACTATCTCGGCGGCTGATGAAACGGCTTCTTCGTGAGTACGAGGAAGCGAGACGCCGGTCGGAAAACTACGCCCTGTACCATATCCCCTGCACGCCGCGGTTTAAGGCTCTTCAATCAACTCCATCTTGCCGTCGCGCTTGCGGTGCAGCACCTTCACGTTGCCGCGATTATCACGGAAAAGAAAGACCTCGCGGTCGCGGAACTCCGCTTCCTTCACCGCCTCTTCCAGCGTCATCGGACGCAGCGCGACCGAATCGGTCGAGCGAACCACGTGCGGCTCGGTAATGGGCGTCTTCGACGGGAAGCTGTGCACCGTGACCGGGATGACTGGCGAGGGGCGGGATTTTCCGTTGGCCTTGTGGCCATTGCTTGTTGTCGCCTGCGCCGCAGCGCCGTCATTTGTGGCGAGAGCACTTTCCTTCTGCTTCTGGTCCCGGCGGCGCGGACGCAGCAGCTGAACCTCGGCGGTAATTTTCTCTTCCTTCGGTTTGCGCTTCTTGGCTTCCAGCTTCTTCTTGCATTTAATGGCCTGAGTTTCTGCCTTATCCAGTGCGTCGCGAAGCGCCGTCTCCACATTGGGAGATTCTGAGATGCCCACGATATCCTGCAGCCGCGTCTTGATAGTCACTTCCGCGGTATGCCGGTACTTTTCCGCGCTTAACACCACGTGCACGCTGGTGATTCTGGGAAAAAGCTTGGCAATTCTTTCCACGCTCTCTTCTGCCAGAGTGCGCAGAGTGCGGCTTACGGTCACCTGTCTGCCGGTGTATTCAACCTGCATGGTGATTGCTCCCTTCCTGAAGAAAAAATGTGAATGAGGAAATAAGAAACAGTGTGAAGCAAGAGGTAACGAAAAGATGTGATGCAAGAAGCCAGGGCATCAGGTAAAAGCATCCGGAAACGGGAACCGCTTAAGGATGGCGATTTTATACCCTTTTGGGACCTGACGCTCTGGCATGTAAAAGAACCCGCGTCGAGACACAGGTAGAAGGTGAATGGAAGCTGTAGCGGAAAACCCGACCTGGGGTGGCAGCGAACGATGGGGAATCTCCCGTGCCGGGCAGAGGCCAGTGCGACCCCTCCCTTACTTCATTATCCTCGCACGCGGCGCTGATGCGTGCTGGGAATACGCAGATCTTCACGATACTTGGCCACCGTGCGTCGCGTCACGTCGATGCCCTGGCCCTGCAACATGGCGGCAATGGCGTCGTCGGTCAGCGGCTTGCTGGGATCCTCATCTTCGATCAGCTTCTTCACCTTGCGCTTGAGCAGCATCAGCGGCGTGCCACCGCCTTCCGGCCCGTTCACACCCTCGGAGAAGAAGAATCGCAGCTCATAGACGCCCTGCGAAGTATGCACGTATTTGTTCGAAACCGCCCGGCTTACCGTCGAAGGATGCACACCGATCTCTTCGGCAACTTCCTTGATCATCATCGGCCGCAGCGCTTCCACACCCTTTTCAAGGAAGTCGTACTGCCGCCGGACGATGGACTCGCAGGTGCGCAGAATCGTGTTTTTGCGCTGCTCGATATTGCGCATCAGTTGCAGCGCCGAGCGATAGCGCTCCTTCACATAATCCTTGACCTCTTTTTCCGCGCCCTCCTGGGTCAGCATGCGCCGGTAGCCCTGATTCAGGCGGAGGTTGGGCAGGTCTTCTTCATTCATGACGACCACATACTCATCGCCGCGCTTCACGAACGCCACATCCGGCTCGATGAGCCGGGCATCGGAGCGATTGAAGCGCTGCCCGGGCCGGGGATCGAGGGTGCGGATAAAGTCGATGGCCTGCTGCGCAGCCTCCATGGAACGCCCGACCGCCTTGGCCAGCTCGCGAGGATCGCGCTTCTGCAGCAGCGATAGATGCTTATCGATAATTTTGGTCGCCGTCTCAAACAGCTCGATGCGCGGATCGATTGGCGCGGCCGCGGCCGGGGACTGAGATGTCGTCTGGCTGGCGTAGGCTTCTGCCGCAGGATCGACTCCATTGCCGGCACTTGCATCGGGGATCGGAGTATGGCCATTTTGCTGGGCGATTTCAGCCGCGGCCGCCAGATCCAGCCCTGCAATCGCGTCAGGTTTTAGGCCGTTGGAGCTGTGGCCCGCGTCTCCCGTTCCAATATGTCCGCTGCTCTCGGGCTGGCGGGCAGGAACCACCTCCGACTCGCTTTCCTCGCTCGCTTTCCGCTGCCGCTGGTAAGCCTGCTGCCTCTGGCACATCAGATCGAATTCTTTGCGATGAGCCTCGACCTGGACCAGCAGGCATTCGCGGAGATCCCGCGTGCCAATGCCCACCGGGTCCAGCTGCCGGACCACGGCCAAACCTGCCGCCAGATGCGCCTGAGCCCGCTCCAGCATCTCCGGAGGAAGATCGGCGGTCAGATGGTGGCCGTTCTTGTTTCCCGTCTGCAGTTGCTCACGCAGATACCCCTCAAGCAGCTCCTCATCGGTTGCCGTTAAATAGCCGTCTTCATTGAGGTTACCGATGATGTACTCGGCTGCGTCGCGAATCGCTGGCACCAGGCTGAGCGATCCCAGCTGCCAGAAAATGTGATCGCTGAGAGTTCCCGGAGACGAAAGATAGTTTTCCAGTGACGGCGCTTCGGTAATTTCAAAGCTGTTCGGCGTACGGAACCCGGGGTCCAGGTAATCCTGGAAGTAGGAGCCGAAATCGATTTCCTCGAACGGGTCTGCCTTCTTCTCTGGCTCCGCCTCGGCAGCTCGCAATTCCACTGCCCGGTCATGCTGAATCTCTTCGCGCGCAACGTCATCGAGGATCGGAACGTTCTCGTCGATCTCTTCGAGAATGGGATTCTCGGTGATCTCGGCGTTAATCATCTCCTTCAGCTCGAGCTTGTTCAGCGCCAGCACGCTGACCATCTGCATGAGGCCCGGCGTCAGTATCTGCCGTTGGGCTACCTTCAAGCTCAGCTTGGGTTGGAGGAGTGCCATCGAATCCTGGGACAAGAATTTGTAGTGAAGTTGAACTCAGTTTACATGCTGGAACCGTTACCGAAGAAGATTATGCGCCCAGATAGAAACATTTGGCTATCCACGTGCAAGGATGCCCGAGCAAATGCACAAAATCAATAGGTTGCTGAGGATTTTCACACTCGGCATGTGCGCCGCGCGAAACGGCAATTTACCGCCATCGCCATGCTCAGCTCAGCGAAAAGCCCTCGCCTAGATATAACCTGCGCACCTCCGCGTCGCTGCCCAGCTGATCCGGAGTTCCATCGGCAAAGATTTTGCCCTCATTGATCACATAGGCCCGGTCCGTGACCGACAGCGTCTCACGGACATTATGGTCCGTAATCAGCACCCCGATGCCGCTGGCCTTCAGGTCGAAAATGATCTCCTGAAGATCCAGTACCGCAATGGGATCGATTCCCGAAAAGGGCTCGTCGAGCAAAATAAAGGAAGGCTGAATGCACAGGCAGCGGGCGATCTCTACCCGTCGCCGCTCGCCCCCGGAGAGCGCATACCCGCGCGTCTTCCGGATCGTCCCCAGGTTCAGCTGCTCGATCAGCTTTTCCGTGCGCGCGCGCCGCATCTCCTGCGGAATGTTCTGCACTTCAAGCACGGCGAGAATATTCTCCTCTACCGTCAGCTTGCGGAAGACCGAAGGCTCCTGCGGCAGGTAGCTGATGCCGTACTGGCGGGCGCGCAGGTACATGGGCACGCGCGTAATTTCTTCCCCGTCGGCAAGAATGCGCCCCGTGTCCGGCGCAATCAGCCCCACGATCATGTAAAAGCTGGTGGTCTTGCCGGCGCCGTTCGGGCCCAGAAGCCCGACCACCTCTCCCTGGCTGACGTGAACGCTGACGCCGCGAACTACCTGGCGTCCCTTGTAGGATTTGCCGATCTCATCGGTCGAAAGCTTTTGCATTTACTTGGGCGTCCGCGTCTCGGTGACAGCGCTTGACTGCCCTCCGCTCACCAAGACGCTATCATCCTGACTATTGAAAATCAATCGAGCTCCGGTAGTGGTTCCCTTGGCTTGATCGTAAACATGGGGAAGCGCTCCCGGAGTGCCCGTGAGCACATATTTGCCGTCGTCCGTGGTGTACAGCAGCTTGTCGCCTACAGCCTTCCGCCCCGGCTGCGTCATCACCACGTTGCCGGTTGCGAGGATATGATCCACCTGGCTCGATTCATCCTGCGGTGGTTTGGACGCAGGTTGTGCTGGCGCCTTCTTCGCAGTCTTCGGCGTAAGAAAGACCTGCGCATAGTCGGCATGGATCACGCCGTCCGGATCTTCCGCCACCACCGACCCGCGGAAATCGCCGCGGCGATCCGCATCCGAATAATCCAGCGTCCGGCTGTGAATCCTCACCACGCTGGGCTGGTGCTTCGCGCCCAGGTTTGAAGTGAGATTCGCGCTCACCACCGCCGCGGTATTTCCCTCCGGCCCATAAGCCTTCAGCGTCTGCGGATTCTGCGTGATCTCCAGCACCGGCGCAGCAATCGAGTGATCGTTCTGCCACATGCGGGCCGGCGTTGAGGTCGATCCGTAGAAGAAACTCACGTTTGTCGCGTGATGCAGCTGGCCGCGGTCCGCCGTGATGTATACCGGTCCCGAGCCTCCGAGGCTCGGCGCGGAAGGCGCAGAAGCAGCAGCCTGCGATGTTTTCTCATCCGCTCCCTGTTTATAAGTGGCCTTGACCGTTCCCTGCGCTGTTGCGTCGCCCGAGTCGCGATGGTAGTCGATCAACTGTGCCGACATCTGCAGCGCCTCGCCATCCTTCAGCCGCGGGCTGCCGGAGAGGTGAAGTACCTGATCGGAGGAATGATATTCGGCATGATCCGCCCACGATGTCAGCGTGACCGGATCGGTCTTTGCATCCGGCTTCTTCGCCGGTGTCTGGGTGATGACCACGTGCCCGTCCTGGATCGCCGTATCGATTTGCGAAGTATCGCTGCCCGCCTTCTTGTCCGAAGTTTTTGTCTCCGTCTTGGCCGCGGCAACAGCTTCCGTCCCATTCGCCTTCGCCGCTTTCGCCTGCGGGGTGAAGACCATGTGCAGGCGATCGCCGGTGCTGGTGCTGGTTGAGCCGTCCTGCGCGAGGTCGGTAATCTTCGTCGATCCCGATCCGTCTAGCTGCCGGATCGTGGTGCCGGTCACATCCAGTGTCGCCAGCAGCTGATCGCCGCTGATGTTCGTCAGTTCCTGCCCGCCCTTCGATGGAATCGTGTGCAGGTTCACCTGCGCCCCGCCGGCGGCCAGCGCCTTCTGCGGCACACTCTTCTTTCCATCCGGTCCCAGAATGAAGTCGACATCCACCTTCGACGCCTGCACCTGCCGCGATGCCGTGCCCTTAGGATCGTTGGCCAGTTTAAGGATCTGTTCCACGAAACTGACCGCATCACGGCACTGTGCGTGGTTCAGCGTCGAATTCGCGCCGAAGTTCAACGTGCAGCTCACAGCGGTTCCGTGCGTGCTGGAAGTATCAGTATTGGAAGTGAAGTAAACGCCGCCGCCCAGATCGGTCTGGGTAGGCTGGCTCTTCGCATCGAGCTGCGTTTGCGAGGTCTCCGCGGTCACAATTGCGCCGCTGTCGGTGGTCAGCTTCACGTGCCCCTGCGACTCGATCCGCTCCGCCGATCCGTCTTTGCGGAAGTAAACGACCGCCTGATCCGACGAGCTCTTCTCCGTCTGATATTCCGTGGAAGGATTGAGCAGGAACGCCTGCTTCGAGTCGCGCAGTAGCGTGGCATGCGAAGCGTGAACCACTGCTAGATTGCCGTTGTTGCTGGTGGTCAGCACCACATCCTTGTCCAGCACCAGCAGGCCGGTCTTGGAGTTGTAGCTGGCCCCGGTCGAACTGCCTCCTGCCTTGGGCAGCGAGAACTCGGTGTGCTCCACGGTAGTGGCATCGCCCGTCTTCTGGTTGAAGATCAGTCCACTGGTCTTCACATGGATCGTGCTCTGCGGCGATCCGCCATCGTCCTGAGCTGCACCCGTCGCCGGCTTCGTATTTCCGTTGCTGCTCTGCAATCCGGAGAGATCGATCTGTACATCGCCTTTGGCGGTGATAATCTGCGCTGCCTTGTCGTAGTCGAACTCCGAGCCGTAAATCTTGTCGGCGCGATTGGCCCCCGGTGCGCCATACAGCGTGATCTGCACATCATGCAGTGTGGCATGGCCGTTGCCGCTGTACTGAACCAGCTTCGAAGCATGCACCGTGTAGAGTGTGTGCCCCTGGCTCGACTGCGAATAAGTAAAACCATCCGCCGTCTGCTGGACATTGATGCCCAGCCTTCCCGGGAGATCTTTCTCAAAATGGCGGAAGCGATAGCGCGCATAAAGAAAGAACCCAGCCAGGATCACAAACAACAGGCAGGCCAGCACCACAATGCTCTGGCGAAGCCTCGCCACGGTTAAGCGCATAACGCTATTTTCTCAAAAGCCGCAGCTGAAAGGCTGCCAGCCAAAAAACGGTTAGCGAAGAACCGGCTAGCAAAGAGTCGGTCAGCGAAACAGCGGAATGCAATAGACAGTGCAATCTCCTACAGCGAATACTGCCTCACAAATAGTCGACATTCAGTTTTGGAACTATGAAACGTCGCGCTCTTCAAACGAGTTGTCTTAACTTCACTGCTTTCAGCCCGCCCAGCTTTGGCGAGCCGCTTCTTAGCGGGCTGGACTTTTGCTGACCGCTTTACCAGCTGACCGCACCACCAGCTAATTCACACTCTGCAGCCGCGCAATCAGCTTCTGCGCCAGGCTCTCGCCCGACTCCGACCACAGCAGGCGGCTGGATATTCCGCCATGCTGCTGTACGGCATTGGTGAAGTCCACCAGCATCTGCACATTCTGTTTGACGTGAGCTGCAGCCTCTTCGTCGAGGTCGACTTCTTCCTGCAGAAAAGGCGTGTCCGGTCCGAAATCGATGCGGATATGCCCATTCTGCTCGTAAGCGCCCTCGTCGAACTCCGGCCCATAGCCCACGATGCGCACCACCCGCGGCTCTTTGCTCCACAGCGGCTCCAGGCCGCCGCCGACCTCTGGGGCCCACAGCTCCCAGATCAGTTCGAATTCATAGGCGAAGTCGTCATGCAGGGTTTCCATCGCTGCGGCAATCGCCTGGCGCGATTCCGATGCCGCGATGTCCGGCTCATGTTCGTCGTCATAAATGCGCTGGTAAACCGGAGTCTCATTCCACGAGATTGGATACGCGGTCACCGCCTTCACCCGCGAAGAGCCGGAAACCACGGCAAACTGCTCCATGACTTTTTCCAGGGCCGCAGGAAGGGCAACCAGCCGAAAATTGGGATACCAAAGACTCAGATAAAGTTGATCAGCCATAATCCTCCTATTAGACGCGCAGTTGAGGCCCGGCGATGCGGGAGCTTTTGGAAGGTTGAGGCGGGTCCGCCGGCGGCTCAGCCGAGTCAGGCGCAGCTCGCCGGCTCCCGCCTCGCGCACAGCGGAATCAAGCTCGATCACTATGGTCTCAAGGAATTTATCTGGCTGGACGATCCCGATGAGATACGCGTCGAGTTCTATCTGCGTCCAGAATAAGAATTGATAAGAATTCTACTCGGCTGCAAACTGGCTCACACAACGGGAAGTCAATCAACCTGCCGTCGGTTATTTCCAGCTCACCGCAAGCTGCCAGCGGAAGTTCCGCAGTGCCGTCTTGCGCAGCACCCGCTCGTACTCCTCGAGCTCCGCCACAATCGGAGCCGTCTCCGACCCTAGCGCCGTCGGCGACGCCTTGAGGTGATCGAGTAGCGTACAGATAGTGGTCAGGCCATCGCCCGGCGAGAACCACTGCGGCGGAGGCAGCGTCTTTGCCCACTCCGGATCGCCCGCGCCCTCTTCCAGCAGCAATGCCATGGAATTCTGATCGGCCGAGAAAAACTCTAACAGGGGTTTCACTCCCAACCGTACTGCCAGCTTCTCCAGCGCGTCTTCGTTCCGCGCCAGAGCGTGCCCGTTTACGAAGATGTCGTATCCCGGATCTTCGCCTTCCACAACGATGTACATGGACGCGCTCATAGGTGGCAGTCTACTCTGACTTCCTCTTAATGTCGGATGCTTTTGAATATGGCAAAGTATGTTTTGTTATCTCAAGAGTTACGGGTGCCATGGTTTTGCCGTGCGCGGTAAAAAAGAGCTGAGAAGTACAGGCAAGAATGAGGGCCGCTCCGGCCCATCCCTCCAGCCCCAGCCTTACCCCGACCTGCCAGGCGGCTTCGACCACCGCGACCAGTGTGGCTGCCCACTGCAGCGTTGCCGCCTGCGACGCGGTGATCCTTCCCAGCAGCCAGTAAAGCATGGGAAGCGTCCCGCCGCTGACCACAACCACGAGGAGCGCCAGTGGCAGAGCCGCCCTCCCTTCCCAATGAAAGCCCGATAGCTGCCCGGTGCCGGCAAGCATCGCTGCCAGAAATACAGATGCCACACCCAACTGGATGGCAGAAAAGCTCAGCAGGTCGGAGTCCAGCAAACGGCGTTGCCCGTAGAGCTTGCGTACGTAGGCAAGTGAAAAGCCGCCCAGGCCCACAGCTCCGAGCAGCGCGGCCACGCCCGCAGCCTGCTGCACACGGAAGGACAATCCGGGATCAACCATCATGGCCACACCCCCAATTCCCAATGCCATTGCAGGAATCGCGCCTATGCTCTTTTCATCTTCGCTGAACAAAACCAGCAGCGGCATGAGCCCGAAACAAAGCGCGACCATCCCGGGTGAAACGCGATCGGCGGCCCACCATGTCAGCGCATACGGCAGTCCCAGCATGGTGATGCCCAATACCACGGATGGACCGAGCAGCTTTAAAACCGGAGTTCGCTTTTTCCCGAGGGGCCAAGATCGAATCAAAACTGCTGCGATCGATAAAACCAGCGCCGCCAGTCCAAAACGAAGCGCGCCTGCGATCAAACCGGGAAGCGTCTGAGACAACGACGCGGTAGGAATCCACGCGCTGCCCCAGATCGCACCCACCGCGACAAACACAGCGGTAACACGAACCTTCATCGGCAGCCGGCGAGGAAATTCCATAACTCTATGGTGACATCGCGGAACCGCAGGTCACAGCCAAATCCAGAATGGAATACGGGTGCCCCACATCTCGACAGATGGCCCACTCAAGCCCGCAGTTGGCTCGAGTGGGAAGAGCAGGGTGCCCCACGTCTCGCTTTTGAGACGTGGGATTCCACGAACCTCGATGAAAGCAAAAAAGGGCTGCGCCGAAGCGCAGCCCTTTTTTCTTTAAGAAGCAACTACTGTGGTCCGCGACTTCCGCCGCCGCCACTACCAGAGCCGCCAGGCCCGCGACCCCGTCCGCGACGACGCCTGCGGCCGCCAGGGCCTCCAGCCGGTCCACGTCCGCCAGGAGCAGCCGGACGGCGTTCGCCGCCAGCCGGAGCCGGTGTGCCATCGGCACGGTTGAAGTTGATCTCCTCGCCTTCCTCGTCCACGCCCTCATCGCCATCTTCGAAGTCGTCGCCGCCCTCGATGGTGATGGTGCTGGCGTTCGAAGTCGGCTGCCGGTCCTCAGGGGGGGCCGAAGGACGGCTGGACTCAGGCCTGCGCTCGCGACGCGGACGGCCTTCGCCGCCGCCGCTCTCGCCTTCACCGGAGGCGGCAATGTCACCCGCCGCACCTGGCTCAGGCAGACCCAGCTTCTGGCGCTGCTCCTTGAGCAGAGCCTTGCGCGAGAGCTTGATGCGATTGCCTTCGATGCCCAGGACCTTGACCAGTACCTGATCGCCGTCGCGCAGCTCGTCCTTCACATCCTTCACGCGATGCTCGGCAATCTCGCTGATGTGCAGCAGGCCGTCGGTTCCCGGGAAGAGCTCGACGAACGCGCCGAACTCGGCCAGACGAACCACCTTGCCCAGATACGTCTTGCCAACCTCAGGCACTGCGGTCAGGTCGCTGATCATGGCCAGCGCCTTCTTCAGCCCTTCCTCGTCGCTCGAGGCCACATTCACGCGGCCCGTGTCGTCGACATCGATCTTGACCTGTGTGGCCTCGATGATGCCGCGAATCGTCTTGCCGCCCGGTCCGATCAGATCGCGAATCTTGTCGGTCGGAATCTGCAGCGTTCTGATCTGCGGCGCATACTTCGACTTGATCTCGCGAGGTCCGCTCAGCGCCTCTTCCATCTTGTCCAGCAGGAAAAGACGTCCGCGCAGAGCCTGTTCCATCGCCTCGCGCATGATCTGCGGAGTCAGTCCACTGATCTTGATGTCCATCTGCAGAGCAGTGATGCCCTTGCGTGTTCCGGCAACCTTGAAGTCCATGTCGCCGTAGTGATCTTCTGCGCCGGCAATGTCCGTCAGGATGGCGTAAGCATCGCCTTCCTTCACCAGACCCATCGCCACACCGGCGACAGCAGCCTTCAGCGGAATGCCCGCATCCATCAGCGCCAGACTCGCGCCGCACACCGAAGCCATGGACGACGAACCGTTCGACTCCAGGATGTCCGAAACCACCCGCAGAGCATAGGGCGACTCGGCTTCGCTGGGCAGCACTGCGCTGATCGCACGCTCCGCCAGTGCACCGTGACCCACTTCGCGGCGGCCTGTGCCCGTCATGCGGCCCACTTCGCCCACCGAGAACGGCGGGAAGTTGTAGTGCAGCATGAAGCGCTTCTTCTGCTCGCCCTCGTAGCTTTCCAGGCGCTGCGAATCGTCGTTGGTGCCCAGCGTCGCCGTCACCAGTGCCTGTGTCTCACCGCGGGTAAACAGCGCCGACCCGTGAGTGCGGGGCAGAACGCCGGTCTCGATGGTGATGGGGCGAATCTGGTCAAACGCACGCCGGTCGGGACGAATACGATCCTTCGTCACCTGCTGGCGGAAGATGTTTTCGCGCAGAGCCTCGTAATACTTGGCCAGCTTCTTCTTGGCCGCAGCCGGATCGGCGTCCTCGGCCACTTCCTTGGCCAGCTCGTCCTTGATCGCTTTGACCAGAGCCGCGCTCTCAAACTTGGGATGAGCCGACGTATCGAGCGCATCCTTCAACCGCTCGCCGACCTTCGCATACAGTGCGTCGTAATAAGCCTGATCGAACTCCGGAGCAGCCACCACGCGCTTGGTCTTGCCCGCGCGCCCAACCAGGTCGTTGATCGCAGCAACAATCTTCTTGATCTCGCCGTGTCCGAACTCGATGGCCGCCAGCACCACGCTCTCTTCCACTTCGTGGGCGCCGCTCTCGATCATCACAATGCCGTCCATTGTGCCGACGACAGTGATGCTGATCGGGCTCTCTTTTCTTTCCGCATACGTTGGGTTCACGACGAACTCGCCGTTCACCTGGCCCACGCGCACCGCGCCTACCGGGCCGCCGAAGGGAATGTCGGAAAGCGAAAGGGCAGCGCTCGCCGCATTGATGCCGACGATATCCGGATCGTTTTCCTTGTCTGCCGAGAACACGAATGCGACCACCTGCGTCTCATTGCGGAAGCCCTCAGGGAACAGCGGACGGATAGGACGGTCGATCTGGCGGCTGGTGAGAATTTCCTTCTCGCTCGGACGGCCTTCGCGCTTGATGAACCCGCCGGGAATGCGTCCGCCGGCATAGGTGTACTCGCGGTAGTCCACAGTGAGAGGGAAGAAGTCGATGCCTTCCTTCGGATCGGGCGAGGCCACGGCAGTCGACAGGACCACCGAATCACCCTGCGTGACAAGCGCCGCACCGGACGCCTGCTTGGCCATGCGGCCAGTCTCAAAATGCAGTTTCTTGCCGCCGGCAAGTTCAACTGTGATGTCTTGCTTCATAGTCTCCTCAATTCAGATAAGGGCTGGCGATCACGCTGCCGAGGGAGAGCGCGCCGTGGCTGCGCGCTTCTCCGCGCAGAGAAATTCTGCGGGCCGTCTCATGGAAGGGAGCCGGGCGGGTGATCGGAGGTGGGGGGAGCACAGGAGACGGAGAAGAGGATGGCAGCAGGGCCGCGCCACTCGCTGCAAAGAACGCTCGCATCACAGCGAGGCTCTCCCGTGGCCCGCGGAATACGACCGCGGGTCGCGCAAAAACGGTAACAGGAAAGCATTCCCCAAAAACGGGTGCCCCGCATCTCGATGCCGAGATGTGGGAGACAATGCCTTCCGTCCTCTATATGATTTCCGTCGCGTATGCGTAGGGGACAAGGGAGGTCTTCAGGCTACTTGCGTATGCCCAGCTTGCCGATAACGTCGCGGTAGCGATCGGAGTCGTTCGTTTTGAGGTAGTCAAGCAGGCGCCGGCGCTTGCTGACCAGCATCAACAGGCCGCGGCGCGAGGCATGATCCTTCGCGTGGGTCTTGAAGTGCTCGGTAAGCTCGCCAATGCGCGTGCTGAGGATCGCAATCTGCACTTCAGGGCTGCCGGTATCGGAGTCATGTGTGCGAAACTGCGTAATGATTTCGGTTTTTTTCGTAGGTGCCAGCACGGTGTGTGCGCTACTCCTGTGTTCTCTGTTCTCTACACTTCCTAAGTGTCTGTTCCAAGAATAACATGGGTTCGATTTTCACGGCAATTTATTGTCTTCAAAATAAGGTCCAAAAGAAGCTTGATGAATGCACGTTGATGTAGGGGTATTCATTGACGAAAAGAAGTGTCAGAACACTCAATCTCTACTTCACCAAAGCCATAGGTCTTTAAACAGGTTCGAAGTGAAAGCTCTGCCACCTTTTTGTTAGCAGCTGGTCCAATCACGATCCGATCGAAACGTGCCGCTGTAGGAGCTGCTGATAACGGCAGTGAAAAATACGGGGTCAATCCTAGACGGCCCGTTCGGTATTCAAGTTTCGCCACCAATTTCGGATCGTCGGGATATTGACTGACCAGTCGCCATTCACTCTCCTCGAAAAATCCTTTGTTTTTAAAGGAAGAGGTAAGCAGCGCAAAAGCAAAGGTCCAATTATAGATCTGCCTAAGGCTCTTAGCCTGTTGAGCAAGATTTGAGACATTTAGATCAGCTTTGGATTTCAAAAAGTCCCTAAATTCTGCAATTAAGACACGGCACAATTTCTGCTGTTCGTCGCTGTCATACTCACACCGAATGAGATTGAACGCGTTGTCGGTAGCGGAGGAAAAGATTGGATTGTCTTGCGCGAACCCTAAAGCGTAGCCCGTTCCATTCTGGCAATAGGCTCTCCATTGGCTTAACAAGTCATCATGTTCCGAGAAGGATGCTACAAAAAACTGCTGCTTCATCCTTTCAGTCAGGCTATCGAATAGTTTTAGTTCGGGTTCATTGAATGAAGCATTCGCCAACTCGACGCGAAAAAGATCCGTAGCCCTAGAGAACTCAAGCGTATCGTTCAAATGGAAATGACTTGTCGCCCATAATGTCTTGGTTTTAAGAATGCCGAGAAGCCCAGCGGGGCTTGTGTAATGGTAGACAATCTGATTTGGTCGCTGCTCGATTAATCTATCTACAAGTTTCATTCCAGACCTAGAAATTTGCGCGTCGAGCGCAAATGAAAATTGCTTTCAAAGCTCACAGAATAGCCGAGTAATTATATGTTTGTATAATATTTCCATGCACACCACCAACCTCCGCAAAGTAGGCGGCTCGCTCATGCTGGCGGTTCCACCCGTCCTGCTTAAGCTTCTGCACCTCGACGCAGGAGCAACCGTAGCTTTGCAGGTAGAAGACGGACGCCTCATCGTCGATCCCCACCCCAAACCGCGCTACACGATGGCCGAGCTGCTCGAAGCCTCCGATTATTCCACGTCTCCATCACCCGAAGACCGTGAATGGATCGATGCTCCCGCCATCGGCGGCGAACTGCTATGAATCGCGGCGACATTTACATGGTGTCGCTCGATCCCACCCTCGGACATGAACAGCGCGGCCAGCGCCCAGTCCTTGTCATCTCGCCAACCGAATTCAACAAAGCCACAAAGCTGCCTGTCGTGCTGCCAATTACCAGCGGAGGAGATTTTGCCCGCCGCATCGGCTTCGCGGTTCCGATATCCGGAATCAAGACAACTGGAGTGGTCCGCTGCGATCAGCCCCGAGTGCTTGACCTCGCCGCACGCCACGGCAGACGAATCGATGCCTTACCTAAAGAGATTCTGGAAGAAGTGCTGGCACGAACCGTGACCCTCTTCCAGTAAAAACAGATCCCAGGCGCCCCACATCTCGATTTTGAGACCTGGAACACCCGGCACGCCCGTCTATCTCTCTACGCGCATGTCTTGAATCGCGAACCCAGCGGGAGCCTGAAAGAGAGTTGCGGGCGGCTCGTTGGTGTCGACATTGGAGAGCTTGATCACCTGCACTCCTTCGGCGGGAAGCTTACGGGTGACGGCAAGGTTTGTCTCCAGCTCCGCGGAATACCAGAACTCCCGTGTTGAAACCAGCGGCGCCTCGTTCCCGTTCACGCCCGGGTTAATGGTCGTTGTTTCAAGCGTGCCCGTAACATTCAGTCCATCCATGACCTGAGAGCCTAAATCTTCGCGGCTAAGGTTGCCTTTACCTCCGGGGAAAGGACCGGCCGGAATCTGTTGAAAGTTGGTTCGAGGATGGTACTCAGATACAGTGCATGTCTTCGCGGCCACTACGCAGACGGTAACTGCCTTAGCCGCCGGATCGTAAATCAGGATTTCCTTCAGGCGGGTTTCGATGCTGGAGAGCCCCGGCATGAAACTGCGGCGTTCCCGGTAAACGCGGCCCTCGCTGTCGCGAGCGAGGTTGGCGGTCAAATGCTGTTGGAGAGTCGACCCGTCCTCAAGCTTGCGCGTCCATTCCGTCCTGGACTTCGCGCTGAAGGGTTTGTTCGGAATCGTTAGGACGTAGACTCCCGGAACGTGATAGGTGGTTGAAGAATCGGGACCGCGCTCTGCGTCCTGCGCGATGAGAGGGAGTGACAGAAGCAAAAGGCTGGCTGCGAACGGCCGAAGAGTAACCTTCATAAATGCTCCGGGAAGCCGGATCAGTATAACCCGGCCTTCCCTTTAACTCTACAGCGAGATAGGAATGCCGTCTTATAGGTTAGTAACATCTTCATCCGGGCCTGTCCGGGCGCCCCACACCCCGCCTTTGAGACGTGGAATTCCACCCCGCTCAGAAACAAACAAATCCCGTGTCACAGAATTACCCACCAATCCAATAAAATAGAATTAGAAGAACAAAAAGGACTGCCCCAAGGGCGGTCCTTTTTCATGCGCGAAGCGCACCCAATTTCAGAAACCAAGCAGCCAAGGAAGGAAGCCGATGCCCAACCTGGCCCTCTGCAACTACGCCCTTCCCGGCGGACACATCTGTCGCCAGCCCCGTCTCCGCGGCCGCTCCCACTGCCGCTTCCACATCCGCAACCACGCCGTCGCCGAGCACGAAGCCCGCATGGACCGGCTCTACGACCAGCTCATAAGCATGGACCTGTCCCAGCTCCTCGAAACCCTCGAAGCCAAACTCGAAAACATCCACTGTGTCCTGCGCTGCTACCCGGAAGCCAAACTCGCACTCATCGTAGCCATCAAGCGTCTTAACGAATGCTCAGGCGGCGTAAGCTCAGTTAAGTCAATGACCACGCCGCAACCCCAACAGAATCAATCATCGCCACCCAAAGCCAAGAATCTAAACGAACTCCTGGAAAGTCTCATGCAGGCAATGACTTACGGTCGATAGATTTCGGGAAAACCCAATCGAATCAATGATCTGACAGATTTCAGCTGTCATGATGTCCTGTTTCTCGGCACCCTGGTTACCGCAACCCGTCAACTCCAGCAAAATCAGTCTCAGCTGCCTCAAAACAGGCCGCAGGATTGCCATCGAACCGTGTGTAAGGAGCTCACAGCGGTCATAAAATTTTGGAGTAGATGTCGAATTCGCAATCAAATCCTGAGCGCAGGACCGATGAGACCGCCCGCCTCGCGGCGCTGCAGCGCCACTCGATTCTCGATACTCTGCCCGAGCAGATATATGACGACGTGACCGCGTTAGCCTCGATGATCTGCGGCACGCCCATCTCAACCGTCACCTTTATTGACGCCGACCGCCAGTGGTTCAAGTCTGCCGTTGGTTTGCAATCGCGGCAGGGGGCGCGGGAGCACAGCTTCTGCGCGCACACCGTCAACACCTCGGTAACGCTGATTGTGCGCGATGCGCTGGAAGATCCCCGCTTTGCCAGCAACCCGCTGGTCACCGGCGAGCCGGGCATCCGCTTTTATGCTGGTGCGCCGATCATCACCCCGGAAGGCCATGTGCTGGGAACGGTGTGCGTGATTGACACCAAGCCTCGCACGCTGACGCCCATCCAGATTGCCGCGCTCGAGTCGCTGGCACGCCACACCATGCAGCTTCTCGAGACGCGGCAAGAGGTTCACTCCTATTCTTAGACCGCCCGGAAGGTTGGTTACTGAACGTCGAGCTTTTCCCGCAGCAGATCGTCCACATCGCCCAGCTTGTCAGACAGCATGTTCAGCTTGCGCGACAGATTCTGGATCTCCATCTCCGCCCTGCGATTCACTGCGAAGTCCAGCTCGCTGCGCAGGCGGTCTTTCTTGTCCTGCCGGTTCTGGCTCATCATGATCACCGGCGCCTGGATCGCGGCAAGCATGGAAAGAAAGAGATTGAGCAGGATGAATGGGTAGGGGTCCCAGGCTTTGCCCCTGAGGAAAATATTGATGCAGGTGTAGACGGTCAGCACGATCCCGAAGGAGATGATGAATGCCCACGAACCGCCGAAGCTGGCTACGGCATCGGCGATGCGTTCTCCAAAGGTGTACCCCTCCTCGATCACCTCGTTCGGATCGCGGCTGGCGCGGATGCGCACCAGCTGCTGAGCAGCATGGAACTGGTGGCTGAGCACACTCATCATGTCCATGCCCGCCATCGGCTTCCGCTGCAGCAGCGCGGCAATATCGTCGCGGCTCACTTCTACACATGTGGTCGCTTCAACAGCCAGAGCGCTGGTCTGGTGCGGCGTTTCCTGCAGCATGGAGGCAAAGCCGAATGGCTCTCCGTGGCCTGGCTGATCGACCAGCACCTCCTGCTGGTCCTCATCCACTGTCGTTACCTGAACATTGCCCGAGAGCATGATGTAGGCGTGCTTCCCCGCGTCGCCGATTTTGTAGATACGCTGCCGCGCAGCGAAGGTTTTGAGATCGACCTGTGCCGCCAGCACGGCGGTCTCTTCATCATCGAGCAGGGCAAAGAGCGGGACATGCTTCAACTCTTCAGGATCGCAGGGCATGGATCACCTCGTGGGCGAAGGATAAGTACAGATGTGTTTACACAGAGCTGCGAGACACAATATCAGACCATACATACCTGCATCAGGTCATTTTCCGGTTACAAAATACAGGCGTCGAACGCAAAATGCCTCCCATCTCTCTGGAGATGGGAGGCATTTTGGATGGTTCGTGAATGATTAGGCCGGCCGCTATGAGTCGGCGAGCTCAGATTACTTGCTGGAAGGAGTCGAGCTTTCCAGCGCCAGCAAGGCACTCGCTGCCTGCGCTGCCGACTTGGCAGCCAGTGCCAGCTGCGGTGCCGCCTCCGCAACCTTGTCCGCGCGGACGGGACGGCTGAGCAGATAGCCCTGCAGCGAAGTGCAGCCGAGACTGGTAAGGAACTCCTGCTGCACAACCGTTTCGACGCCCTCAGCAACAATCTTGAGATTGAGCGTGCGTCCCAGCGCCACGATAGCCGAGATGATCGCTGCATCTTCTGAATCGTGAGCCAGGTCGCGCACGAATCCGCGGTCGATCTTGAGTTCCGTAGCAGGCAGCCGCTTGAGGTACATCAGGCTTGAGTATCCGGTGCCGAAATCGTCGATGGAAATGTGAACCCCCATCTCGGTCAGCTTGTTCAAAATCTCCATGCTGCTGTCCACATCGTGCATGGCCGTCGACTCGGTCACTTCCAGCACCAGGTAGTGAGGCTCCAGCGCATGCCGGGCCAGGGTGTCGGAGACCATTTCGATGAGGCCGGAATGGCTGAACTGAACAGCGGAGAGATTAACCGCCATGGTCCAGTCAGCCTTGAACGTGTCTCGCCAGACAGCCATCTGGCGGCACGCCTCGTCAAGCACCCATTCTCCAATGGGCACAATCATGCCCGTCTTCTCGGCTACTGGAATGAATTGATCCGGAGGAACAAGTCCCCGCTCCGGGTGCTGCCAGCGCAGCAGCGCCTCGACCCCGGAAAGATTCAGAGTAAGAGCATCGAACTTGGGCTGATAAAAGAGCACGAACTCCTGCCGCTCCAGCCCCAGGCGAAGATCGCGCAGCATCTGCAGCTGCTGCTCGGCGTTCGCGCTCATCGACGACTCGAAGAAGCAATAGCGGTCGCGTCCCGCGGATTTGGCGTGATACATCGCGGCGTCGGCATTCATCAGCAGTTCATGCTGCTGACGCTCATCATCCATATATATGGAAATGCCAATGCTGGCTGAGACCAGCAGATCGTGGCTCTCGATGCGATAGGGCCGGCGGATGACTTCAAGCAGCTTTTCGGCGATGCCCGCCACAGCCGCTGGATCGCCGGCGTCTGCCAGCAGCACAAATTCGTCGCCGCCGATGCGCGCCAGAGTGTCGCTGGCGCGGATATTCACGGAGATCCGCACCGCAACCTCGGAGAGCAGCGCGTCGCCAATGTGGTGGCCGAAGGCGTCATTCACCGCCTTGAAGCCATCCAGATCGATGAACAGCAGGGCAAAGCGGCCGTGGTCGCGCCGCGCATTTTGAATCGCCTGATGTAGCCGGTCCTGCAAAAGCACACGATTCGGCAGCTTGGTCAGGTTGTCGTGCAGCGCCAGATAAGTCAGTTCCTGGTTGGCGTTGGCCAGCGATGTGGCCAGAACCGCGGTACGCGACTCCAGGCGGGCATCGAGCACAGAGATAATCAGCGCAACCGAAAGACCGGCCAGCGTAAAGGTAATGACCACCACCGCCAGCCATCCGTTGTTGGTGTTGGTGTGCGCCGCATTGCAGGTGCTGCCTATGGGGAACTGCGCCGCGGCCATGCCGGTATAGTGCATCCCGGCAATGGCAAAGCCCATCACGACGGCTGCGCCGCCCCTGAGCAGCCTTATGCGCGAGGAGTTCTTACGCAGATGGAATGCGATCCAGAGCGCCGCGCCTGAAGCTGTGATAGCGATACCAATGGAAAGCAAAAATAAAGACGGCGTGTAGTGGATCGTGGGATTCATGCGCATCGCTGCCATGCCCGTGTAGTGCATTGCGGCAACACCGCTGCCCATCAAAAGAGCGCCGCCGCCGATGTGTTTCAAGGAAAGCTCTCGGTTGGAAACAAGCCAGAGAGCGAAGCCCGAAGAGGCTATCCCGATAAGGAGAGAGATCAGGGTGATGCGAATGTCGTAGCCCATCGGCATCGGCAGGCTGAAGGCCAGCATGCCCACAAAATGCATCGACCAGATGCCGAAGCCCATGGCGATCGACCCGCCAACCAGCCACGCTGCCGCAGAAAATCGAGTATTGGCCGCGGCAATGCGTCCGGCCATATCCAGGGCCGTATAAGAAGCCAGCATCGCCACCATCAAAGAGGCGAAAACTAGCCAGCCATTGTAGCTGCCAACAAACACCCAACCTCTCTTTCAGCCCGCGGAAATCATCCGTCCCAGCCTCCACTCAACGGTGAGAAGCAATTCCGTGTTCATCGACAGGGGAGGAATACGACGCAGTACTTTGCTACTTGTTTATCGGCGGAGTATGCGTGTAGTACATACAACTTTCGACATAATCATCGGCATATCTGGCTTTGGAATCAGAGCGTTTGCTTCCCATAAAAAAGCCGGAAGGTTACTTGGGTAACCTAAAGAGGGAAACTTATTGGGCAGCTCCGGCGTTCTCTGCCACCACCCCGGTCGGGGCTGGAATGATGCCGAGCTCCTGATATATCGGCCGCATCGCAGATTTCAACAGCTTCATCCGGCTCCAGAACCAGGCCGCTCCGGCCACGCAACACGAGCCGGTCAGCATCACCGTCCGCTGTACGCCGATCCAGTGAGCCAGTCCTCCGGCCAGCAGGCTTCCGAATGGAGCCATGCCCACAAACGCCGCCGTGTAGTAGCTCATGGCCCGGCCGCGCATCTTCTCCGGCACCAGCGTCTGGATGATGGTGTTGCTCGCGGTCAGACCCTGCATCATGCCAAAGCCGACCACCACCATCAGCAGAAGCGAGAGCCACAGCACGTGCGATGTACCGAAGGCCACCAGCCCAATCCCGAACATGCCCGCCGAAATAGGCAGCATCTTCAGCAGGCCGCGCACCGATTTGCGCAGCACCAGCGTAAGCGCTGAGACCAGCGCACCCACGCCGGCTCCCGCCATCAGAAATCCCAGCGTATGCGGTCCCCCATGCAGAACCTGAGCGGCAAAGACCGGCATCAGCACCACGTAGGGAATGCCCATCAGGCTGACCAGCGCAAAGAGCAGCAGGATGGTCCGGATAGGCACGAATGTCGAGACGTAATCCCACCCCTCGCGCAGCTGCACCACCATGGAGGTGGCAGCGCGCTTCACGTTTCCCACGTTCACCCGCATCATCAGCAGCGAGACGATCACTGCAATGTAGCTGACGCCGTCGATGAAGAAGCACCAGCCCTCATTGGTCGCGGCAATGACCAATCCGGCCAGCGAGGGACCGATCAGCCGCGCCAGGTTGACCATCGAAGAGTTGATGGCGATGGCATTCGAAAGATCCGCTCGATCCTCGACCATCTGCACCATGAAGGCCTGTCGCCCGGGCATATCGAAGGCATTGATCGCACCCTGCATGACGCTTAGGGCCAGCACCTCATGAATATTGATGCGATGGGTAAGAGTCAGCCAGGCCAGAGCCAGCGATTGCAGCATGGCCAGCGTCTGTGTCCAGATAAGGACGCGCCGGCGATCGAGCCGGTCGACCATGACCCCCGCAAATGGGGCCAGCAGAAAGGTAGGAATCTGCCCGGCAAAGCTGACCGTGCCCAGCAACAGCGCCGAGTGCGTGAGCTGATACACCAACCACGACGTCGCGATGCGCGTCATCCATGTGCCGATCAGCGAAATGCTCTGGCCGCCGAAAAACAGGCGGAAGTTCGGATGGCGCAGAGCCCGCCAGGTATGAGAAAAGTCGCGACGGCCCGAATTTGTCGCAGCCTGCTCCGTTTCTCCACTCATCGGCAACGCACGCTCAGCATCAGCAAAGGAGCCACGGATATTATTTTCATCCATCTTTGGATGCCGCACCAACATCGAGGCTTCAATGATGCAGGGTGCCCCACGTCTCGCTTCTGAGACGTGGGAAGCTCATCGCGTCTTCCCAAATGGCCGGATGCGCAGAAACACCACCACCCCCATGGGATCGGAACCGTACACAGGCTCCAGCCGCGAGCCCACCGTGTATGCCGTCACCTGCGCACCGATCGCACTCTCCAGATGCGGAATCAGATCGATATCGCGGTCATATCCGAAGGTATAGGCCTGCACGCGTCCCGCAGGCTCTTCTTCAAAACCCGGAGGCAAAGGATTCTCCCCGAGCAATAACTCGGTCGTGCGGTCCACATCTTCCATGCGTGTCCACACATAGTTGCGTGTGGCGAAACGCAGCGTCGACTCGAAGAGATAGCTGTTCTCGATCACATTGTCGGTGAGTGAGCGGGTTCGCCCCCACGCCGCCGTCGAAGTCCAGTTGCCCGTCGTTCCCATCGGCCGGTCGTACATGATCGAAGCTGTCATCCGCTCTTGGTTTTCTGCGGGATACAACTGCTCGGGGCTGTGAATCCGGCCATAGGAATACTGCCCGCTCCAATTCTGCCCAGGCTGCACCGTCAGCCGCGTCGACCATGAATCGATGGCGCCCTGCTGCACCTGCCAGCGGTGCTCGTTCGGCTCGCGGCCATGAAAGCCGCTGGCTTCCAACCGCACCGCACGATGCGTGAGGCCCACCGTGATCACGTCGTCGGAGATATGCGTCGAGTCCTCCTGATGATGTCCCAATGTGCCCACCGGATTTTCAAACGCCGACGCGCGATGCGGATATGCTGTCGGTCCGATTGCTGGATCGCCCACCGGCGCTGCATAAAATGACAGCAGCGTCTTCTCTGCAAGCTGCCAGTCGTAGAGCGCGGCCAGCTCCATTACAAAATCGTGCGGATGCTGGCCATCGACGATCGGCTTGCCGTACGCCGTCTCGCCCTGTTGAAAGAGCAGAGGGTACTGGCGATCCGTGACCGTCGCGGGTTCGAGACTCAGCATGGTGCGCAGCGTCAGCTGCCCCGGGCCCCAATCACGCTGCGCCATGGGCATGATCCAGTTGGTCGAGAAGAGCTTGTCGCCGCCGCGCGAGCTGGTCTGCTGTGTATCGGCCAGAAACGCGTTGCCGTGCAGCATCAGCATCCAGTTGCCGCGCATGGTCATCAGCATGGGCGCGGGTGTCGCGTTCGGCTCGGAACTGGTTCCCGACGAAGCGTGCCGCTCGATCGATTCCACAAAGCTGTGCGCCTCGCCGCTGATATTCATATGCATCGGACCATCCATCTTCATCTGGCCCATATCCGTCGCGGACTGCTGAGCAGACGCCGCGGCGCAGGAAGCCGCAAGCAGCGCGAGCTCCACCATCCAAATCTTCTTCACGAGAATCTCCCTGTCGTTGTCAGCACAGCGCACGGCAGACAGACGTCTGCCCACTTGGAAATCGCAAAGAAGAAATCAGATTCGAAGAGGAAATATGGGAGGCGAAGCCGCGGCCATCACAGTCTGTGGACCCGAAGCAGCGAGAAAGAGCGCTGGAGCGGCAGGGGCCTCAACCATCGGCGTATGCGTGATGAAAACGGGAGCGGTAAGAACGCCAGCCGGTTCCTGAGGCCGGTGCGCACAGCCGGCTGGGCTGCCGATCGCAGAATGGTCGACGCCCAGCTTGACCCCATGCGAAGGCGGGCAGCAATCATGACCCTGCTCCGTCGCAGATGCGCAGCTTGCATCGCACACCGCGCCGCCGAGCGATACCACGAGCAGTATCGCGAGAATAAACCCGGCGGCGAGGGAGCGAAGACTCACAACACCATCTTAGATCACATGACTCGATCCAAGGTTACATCGCTTGCTCAGGCTAGAAGTTGAGCTTCACCGCGCCCTGCAAAATGCGCGGCGGAGCTGCGCTGATCGCCTGGCCGAAGGTCGAATCGCCGATATTGCCGTCGACCGAGCTCGGCCCATTGAACTGGGTGTGGTTGAAGATATTGAATGCCTCTACGCGGAAAAGCATCGACTTCGTTTCAGTGAGAGGCAGCTTCTTGGCCACGGCCATGTCGTAGTTGTCCGCGCCCGGACCATAGAAGAATCGCCGTTTCGCCGTTCCCGCCGTACCCAGGGCATTCATGGAGAAAACCGTGGTGTCGAAGTAGTTGTTCCCGCTGTTGCGGGGATTGTGATTGAGGTGCAGCGCTCCCCCGTTGTAGTCGGGCTGGTCGATGCTCGCATTGTTGATGCCGTTCGGATTGGTTCCAATCAGTGAATTGTCGCCATTGTTGATGATGGTGATAGGAAAGCCCGTGGAGAAGCGGGTAATGCCGGAAAGTGTCCAACCTGTGTTCAGTCGCTTGGGACCGCCAAGCCGGTCGAACGGCAGCTGATATTCGTAGCTCACGACAAAGTTCTGCTTCACATCGAAGGACGAGATGGCATAGCTGAGTGCGGGATTGAAGGGATTGACCTCTTCGCCCACATTCGATGACTGATCGAGCGACTTGCCGTAGGTGTAGGAGGCGGCAAACTCGAGGCGTCCGCTGGTGTGTCGGGCGCTCAATTCCACGGCGTTGTAATTCGCCGTACCGATCGTCGATTGCAGCGCGTTGCTGCCGAAGTTCGGGCCCAGCGGCCCGCGCGTTCCGTTCACCACGCCGCCCGCAATCGGATAATAGACGCCGTTTTCGCCGTCCGGTCCGCATGTCGGCGTGCCTGCCACCACTTCGCTCGACTGGCTAAGGCTCAGGCACAGAGCGGGATTTCCAGGGTTCGGCTCAATCAGCACGCGTAGATGATGGCTTGATGTGCCCACATAGCTCGCGCTTAGGACTGTGTTCGGGCCCGCCTGCCGCTCGACGGAAAGTGCCCACTCTTCCGTATAAGGAGTGGTGCCGTGAATGTCGTACCCCGGAATGCCTTCGATCGGCTCGTAGGTGCTCCAGTTCACGTTCGGGTCAGGATTGCTTCGCGAGGAATTCAGCGGTGCAAAGCTGTAGGGGAACGGCTGGCCGTTGTTGTTGCCTGTCGACGCATCGATGAATGGAGTTGCGAAGAGCGGCGGCAGGGGGCTCGTATAAGTGGTTCCGTACGGTGCGTTGGCGGCCAGCACGCCGATCGAGAGTGCGTCGATTGCTGTATAGAAATTGCCGAAGCTGGCGCGCACGCTGGTCGCTCCCGGAGCGCCAAGCATCTTCCCAAGAACAGATCCGGGCTCAGCCTGAGGAGACCACGCCAGTCCCACGCGTGGTGCGAAGGTGTGGTTGTCGATATGCGCGAGCGTGTCGGGGATACCGGGATCGCCCGGATACAGAATCCCGGGAGGTGCGCCGGGGAATACCACGGACTGCGCGCCCGCCACGAACGTCGAAATCTGGTTGTACTTTTCTGACCATGGCGCGATGCGATCCCAGCGCAGGCCGTAGTTCAGTGTGAGATTGGAGAGCACATGCCAGCTGTCCTGCGCGAAGAGGCCTACATATTTATTGCGCGCATAAAACGGATTGAGCTGGCTCTGGTTGTACTGGTTGGGCACGCCAACCAGAAAGTCGGCGAAATCGACGCCGGTCTCCTGTCCCGAGAAAACGAAGCTGCCATTGAACTGTGCGATGGGGTGAGCATTCACCTGGTCGGCGTGAAACTCGCCGCCGAACTTCATGGTGTGATTGCCCAGCACCTTCGAGAAGGTGTCGGTGACCTGAAAGACGTTGTTGGTCTGAATCAGCTCATTGGCCGCGGCGCCGGTGGAATAGGCATTGAAGTTCAGGTTCTCTACGCCCACCGCTTTGGGATTCAGGGCAACGATGCTCGGCGTGCCGTCGGCATTGGTGAAGCCCTGCGCTGCCAGGCTCACGCCGAGTCCTCCGACCGGCTGCCCCAGGTTCGTCAGATCGCGCATGTAGCTGAAGTGAAGTTCATTGAACGCGCTGGCATTGAAGGTCTTGGTATCGCCAAGAGCAATCAGCTGCGCGCGGCCGGTGGTGAGCGCGTTGAATCCGGGAACGCTGGCGCCGCTCTGCGCGACCGGGTACGGATTGTCGAGAGTGAAATCGTCGATGAAGTAATACGCTGAGAGGAGACCCAGGCGGCTATTGTCATCGACGCGGATCGCGCCCTTGTCGTCGCGCACCGTCTGGTTAAACGAAGATGTTGCAAAGCCGCTGGCAGTATTCGGAGCCGGAATGTATTGCAACAGACGCTGAGCAGGAACAGACCATGCGGTCTGCGGGATGACCGCATTCGGAAAGACGCATTGCGTCTGCGGGCAGCCCGAGAAGTAATACGGCTCGCCCGCCGTCACGTTATAGCCGAGCTTCTGCGTCAGCAGGTTGGCGAAATACGAACCGCCCACCGTGCCGGTCAGGCTGCTGGCGAGGTCCGAGAGATCGCCGGTGCGATCGGCTGCGGACGGCACGCCGATGGTGCCGGTGTCCACGCCCTGCGTCTGCCGCGTGCCCTGATAATCCGCGAAGAAGAAAAGCTTGTTGCGGCGGATCGGTCCGCCGAAGGTTCCACCGAACTGGTTCTGCCGGAAGGCTCCGCGGGTCGGCGAAAAGTAATTGCGCGCATCCAGATCGGTGTTGCGCAGGAACTCGAATGCGTCGCCATGGAAGTTGTTGCCGCCGGACTTGGTGATCACGCTGATCTGCCCGCCGCTGAACTCCCCATATTCGGCATCGAAGTTGCTGGTAAGAATGCGGAACTCATCGATGGCGTCGAGATTGGGAATGATAGCGGTTCCCGCGTTCACATCCTCTTCCACGTCGCTGCCGTTCACGCTGAAGAAGTTCGCAAACTCGCGTTGGCCATTGACTGCGAGCGTGCCCGGATTCAGAGTGCCCGAGGGATTGAGCACCGTGGCTCCAATATCCTGCACCGTGGTGTCAGTGATCGAAGTTTGCGGGGCAACGCCGGGTTGAAGCGAGAGCAGATCGGTAAAGCTGCGGCCATTGAGCGGAACGGCGGTCATCTGCCGGCCGGTAATCACCTGGCCCATTTGCGTGCTCGTCGTCTCCACGTGCAGCGTGTTGTCGTTCACCACCACCGACTGGCTGGTGCTGCCCACCTCAAGCATCACGTCCAGCCGAAGCTCGGCGTTTGTATCAAGGACGATATCTTCACGTTGATAAGTGCGGAAGCCCTGCGCCTCAACCTTAAGCTGATAGTGGCCGACCGGCAGTACGGGGAGAGTGAACGAACCCTTGCTGTCAGTGTGTGTTGGGTAGGAGCGGCCGGTTGCCAACTCGCGCGCCTCCACGCCCGCGCCGGCGACAACTCTTCCTGACGAATCCGTCACAATGCCGGAGATGCTCCCACCCACCGAAGCCCAGGTCGCACTCACCGCCAGAAATAGTACGGCGCACAACGTCCCCAGCCGTTTTGCCACAAAGCCTCTAAAAAACACTGACCTATCTCGCTTTCGACGTATTGCACTGCTGAATATCGAGGTCGGCACCAATCTCAGACTGCTTTAGTCGGAATCCGACAACAATGGTCCGATATTAACAGAAAGCAGCGCCGAAACATGACGGGGATGTAATCGCTGTGTCAATTTGTTCGAGGAGATCAAGTCGCCGCTGATGAGGAGCACACCATCATCTGAGAGTGCGTCTTCGATAAGGTTTGCATGCGGTAACCGGTCTGAATTGCGATACCATCGATCCCATCTTCACGATCCGGGCAGCTTGAGAAGGAGCTTCTGCATGAAGAGCGGAGTTGTCGCGTCCTGGCTATTGCTGAGCGGATCACTGGCAGCCGTTGTTCTATGGAAGGCGCTCCCGGCGAGCGGCTTCTCTGCGAACTCTGCACTCGTTACGCAGAGCTGGAGCCCCCGCTCTGCTGCGCACTCCCTCGACGATCGCGAAATCTGGTGGCAGAACTGGCCGCGGGCGCAGAAGGATCACGGAACCCTTTGCATCTCCTGCCACACGGTCGTACCGTATGCGCTGGCTCGTCCAGAGTTGCGGCGCGATCTCGGTGAGCGGGAGTCGGCCGCGCCAGAAAAGGTCATGATGGCCAGCGTCGAGAAGCGCGTGAGCCACTGGTCCGAAATGGTGCCCTTTTACTCCGATGCGAAGCATGGTCCGGGCAAGACTGCGGAATCTCATGCAACGGAAGCGGTGCTGAACGCGATCATTCTCTCCGCGTACGATGCCCGTCTGGGTCATCTGCGCGCAATCACGCGAACGGCATTCGACGAAGCGTGGGCGTTGCAGGAGACAACAGGAGATAACGCCGGTGGGTGGAAGTGGCAGGACTTTCATCTCGACCCATGGGAGTCGAGCGACTCGGCATATCAAGGAGCGGCACTGCTGATGGTGGAGGCGTTGAACGCTCCCGGCGAATACGCGCGCGAACCCGAGATGCGCCGCCATCTCGACCTTGAGCGCGATTATCTGCGCCGGCAATACGCAGCGCAGCCTCTGATCAACCAGCTTTATGTTCTCTGGGCATCGGCAAAAGAGCCGGACCTCTTGGATGCCGATCAGCGAAAGTCTCTTTTCGCGTCGATCCAAGACCAGCAACAGGCGGATGGCGGCTGGAGGCTGGCGAGCATCGATCATCACGAACGCCGCGATCAGTCTCCCGAACCGGCGGAGAGCGACGGCTATGCCACGGGCATCGCCGTGCTGGCCATGGAAGAGTCGGGAGTAACTCGCGACAATCAGACGTTAAATCGAGGCCTCGCCTGGCTTGCCGGGCATCAGCAGAAGAATGGCAGCTGGAGCGCGCTCTCGATGAACATGCAGCGCGATCCCGAGAGCGATGCCTATCTCTTCATGAGCGATGCCGCAACCGGCTACGCAGTGCTGGCGCTGGAGAAGGCGAAATAGACGGCCACGCCTTCTTCGCAACAATGACCCGGCCTGATCTTCAACTACTATCGCGACTTCCTTGACGACTGTCATCTCTCGAGCCTTTGAAGTGGGACAAAAGACCTAGTCGCTAAGGCGAAACCCATGCAATCATTTCGAGTTGTGTGTCGCAGTGTGCTGGACGCAGGCAGAAATTTTCATGCCGATGTTCTGGTGCGTGCCGAAATGAGAGGGTGTAATGATCGAAGTGCCACGCCAACCCGGTAAAAGATCAGGGTGGCGGTTTTTGTCCGATGTAGTGACGTCTGTGCTGTTGCTCGCGATCAGCGCAAACGCGCAGAATGCAAATCCCTCGCAACCTCCCTACAAGCAGGCCGGTGCTTCCATTGAGCAGCGTGTGGAAGATCTGCTCGGGCGCATGACCCTTGAAGAGAAGGTCCGCCAGCTCGATATGTACTCCAGCGCGCGGGAGATCATGAGCGCGCATACCGATGACACCCACGCGGCGCTGGATGCTGTGTTCGTACCGGAGAAGGCGCAGGCGATCTGGGGTGAGCTTGGCGTGGGAGCGGTTCACGACCTGAATCCCACACCGCAACAGGCCAACGCAATTCAAACCTGGGTCATAGCGCATAACCGCCTCGGTATCCCGGCACTGTTCATCGAAGAGGGACTGCACGGTTTCGACACCGGAACGGTGTTCCCCGCGCCCATTGGCCTGGCGGGAACATGGAATCCGGAGATTGCGCGGCAGACCGGCGCGGCTATCGCTGCCGAAGCACGAGCCCATAACGTCGGCATGATCCTCGCTCCGGTTCTCGACCTTGCCCGCGATCCGCGCTGGGGGCGAGTCGAAGAAGACTTCGGCGAAGATACCTATCTCACGGGCAGGTTTGGGCTGGCCTACGTGCAGGGTATGCAGGGAGACAGCCTGGCCAGCGATCACTCTGCCGTCGCAGAACCAAAACACTTCGCCGGCCACGGTTCGCCGGAAGGCGGCCAGAATACCTCTCCTGTACACATGGGCGAGCGCGAGCTGCGCACCGAGATGCTCAAGGCCTTCGAGCCCGCATTTCAGGATGGGCATGCGATGGCGACCATGGTGGCGTATCACGAGATCGATGGCATCCCGATGACAGCCGATCCTCTGCTGCTGAAACAGATTCTTCGCGACGAGTGGGGCTTTCAGGGATTTGCCCTCTCGGATCTGGGCGCGATCAAGCGCCTTTACGAAGACCACCGCGTAGCGCCGACGCCCCAGGCTGCGGCCTGCCTTGCGATTCGCTCCGGTGTCGATATGCAGTTCTACGACTTCGACCATGCGGTATTTCAGAAGGCCCTGATCGATTGTGTTCACGACGGATCGCTGCCGCAGGCTGACCTGGATCGCGCGGTGAGTGGAGTATTGCGAGTGAAGTTCATGCTGGGGCTCTTCGATCATCCACTTGTCGATCCGACGCTCATGACGCGCGTCGAGCGCTCCCCCGCGCATCTTGCGGTATCGCTGGCGTCGGCGCGTGAATCAATGACGCTGCTGAAAAACGATGGCAACCTGCTGCCCCTCGCAAAGTCAACGCAGCACATTGCGGTAGTTGGGCCCAACGCGAACATTGCACGCTACGGAGACTACGAGCGGGAAACAAATGGCAAGCGCATCAGCCTGCTCGATGGCTTGCGTGCCGAGGTTCCGAATGCAGTTATTACTTTCGACGAAGGGAAGGACATTGGCGCGGCAGTTGCCAAGGCTAAGGAAGCCGATGTGGTGATCCTCGGCATGGGCGAATGGCAGGGAGTTGAGGGCGAGGGATTCGATCGCACCAACCTTGATCTGCCGGGAAATCAGGAACCCCTGCTCGAAGCGGTTGTGGCCACAGGTAAGCCAGTCGTTCTCGTCCTGGAGAATGGCCGGCCTCTGACCATTGGATGGGCGAAGCAGCATGTGCCTGCGATTCTCGAGGCGTGGTATCCGGGTGAATTCGGAGGGCAGGCAATCGCCGAAACACTCTTCGGCGGCAACAATCCTGCCGGCCGTTTGACCATCACGTTTCCGAAGAGCACCGGGCAGCTGCCTGTTTATTACAGCTACGATCCTTCACGCACGCATAAGTATGTGGACGACGACGCCAAACCGCTTTTTCCCTTTGGATGGGGGCTCAGCTATACAACCTTCCGCTACGACGGTCTGGTTGTCGACTCGCCCTCACAAGGAAAACCCATTCATGCACACGTGCAAGTGACGAATACCGGAACGCGCGACGGCGACGATGTGGTTCAGCTCTACCTGCGTGAGGACTACACCAGTGTCGAAACGCCGGAGCGGGCACTGAAGGGTTTTTCGCGGATACATTTGACGGCCGGCGAACGCAGGACAGTGACATTTGAGATTCCGCAGAGTGAGTTGCAGGTGTGGAACACAGAGCACAAGTGGGTGATCGAGCCGGGACACGTCACCATCTGGGTAGGCGGATCGTCTGAAGCCACCCTGCAATCCGGGTTCACGCTGCAGCCGTAGCCGGCTGCTCTCTGTCGCGTTCAATGCGATCGAGAGCGCGCAAGAAAGTCCTGTACTTTCGGTGCGACGGTAGCCGCATCGCAATTCATGATGAGGTGTCCGCATGCTCCGTGAGAGATATAGACCTCTGACTTCGCCGCGGCTGCCCATTCCAGTGCCGGCTTCGGAATCACCATGTGATCGTTTGCGTTCACCACAATCAGAAAATGGACCGGCGAGGCCTTCGCAACTTCTGCGATAGTTTTGTCTCCGATCGCATCATGCCGCATGATTGCTCGCAGTTGCCACACGCGATCGTTGGCGTCTTGGCGCTGCAGGGATTCCGTTTTTGTCACGAACGCCCCGAAATCAGCCCGGTTTGTATCGGCATTCATCTGATCCGGCGTGGTCACCGCCTGCGCGCCATAGAGGTTCGCCAGCTTCAAAGCCGGTTGATGGGTGTAGCTGCCACCTTTGTAATCAGGGTCGGACTCGATCGCTTCAAGAATGATCTGTTTTGTCTCCAGGTCATATGGAGTGATGCGCGGGCTTCCCAGAATTGGCACGGCAAGATCGAAGAAATCCGGATGACGGACAGCCCACATAAAGGTCTGCAGGCCACCCATGGAAAGTCCCATTACCGCGTGCAAATGTTTCAGGTGCAGGACCTCGGTCGCGAGACGATACTCCGCCTCAACCATATCCCGCGTTGTAAAAATGGGAAATGCCGGTCCATGCTGAGATTTGCTATTCGAAGGCGAAGAAGAAATGCCATCTCCAAGCGAGTCGACTGCGATCCCGAAGACTTTCGACGTATCCACCAAGTGATAAGTCGAAGGAAGCGTCCCAAACAGACTACTCAGGTCTTCACTTCGACCGTTGAGCCATGTGGGCATGAGAACCGCATTATCGTGGGCAGCATTCAGGGAGCCGTACGTTCTGTAGCCAATCACGCAGCCTTCGATCGCCTGCCCGCTTTCAAGCTGACAGCGTCCCAGCTTCGCGACCTGCAGCTGTCCTTCCTGCGCAAGCAGCGGAAACGCAGCGAGCAGTGCATATCCAAGCAGGCTCACCGCACAGATTCGTCTCATCATGCAGGATTTGTACCATCGATTCATTCGTCGCTTTCGACAAACACGCAAATGACCGGATTCTGAGCTTCGCCAAATGCCGATTGTCCGGCGGATCGTGCCCTGGCAACGCCTCCACCAATCTCTGGGGCATGATCCCCAATCGCCGATATTAGAATGTCCACAGTCTTATTGGAATTGTTAAACCCGAAGCGCGGAAGGGCAGCAATCAATGGCGAAGCAGGCTTTTAGAGAACGCGCCCACAGCTTCTGGGAGCGCGTCACCGAGGGCATGGAGCTCAGCGAGCTTTGGTCCCAGTTTCGCAGAGACGCTCACTCCAGCTATCGTCTCTATTCCAAGGATGTCGATTCAACACGTCTCGACGGAATGTCGCAAAGCAAACACGCCTTGAGCGTAGCGCGCCAGTTCTTCTGGGCAATCGTCGAGAAACTTACGCCGGCGCGCCGCGTCCTGGTGCTCGCCGCACTGGTCTTGATCATCGTTCCCGGTGGCGAGTGGACCTGGACCACCCGTTCGGGCGAGGTGAAGATGTTCGCCCTGGACTTCCACTTTTACGGTGGACTCCTGATGTTCGCGCTCCTCATTCTGGAGGTCTCTGACCGAGTAGTGATGAAGCGCGATCTCCAGATCGCGAAGGAGATTCAGGAATGGCTGCTTCCCGCGGCGCCTCCGCAAATACCGGGCCTGGAGATCGCGTTTGCCACACGCCCCGCCAATACCGTTGCCGGAGACTACTACGACGTCTTTGCTCGCCCATGCCCGGCCTTAGAGGACCCCAAAATTCTTATCGCAATCGCCGACGTTGCCGGTAAGAGTGTGCCCGCTGCCATGTTGATGGCTACCTTTCAGGCCAGCTTGAAGACACTCAGCAGCACGCCAGGATCGCTCACGGAATTGGTCGAACGAATGAACCGCTATGCCTGCAGCAACAGCCAGGGTGGGCGCCGCTTCACCACCGCCTTCATCGCCGAATTCGATCCGGCATCGCGCCGCCTGATCTATGTCAACGCGGGACACAACAATCCCATCCTGCGCCGTCGCTCGGGGATCGTCGAGCGCCTTGAGGTTGGCGGGATGCCGCTCGGGATCCTGGATGGTGCGCCCTATCAATCGGGTGAATTGACGATGGAGTCCGGTGATTGGCTCGTCGCCTTTACCGATGGCGTAATCGAGGCCGAGAACACCCTGCAGCAGGAGTACGGCGAGATACGATTCCTGACCATGTTGAATTCCGGAGTGATGCTGAGTCCCACGATGTTGCTTAACAGCATCCTCGTCGATTTAGATCGCTTCGTCGGAGACGCCCCTCAGCATGACGACGTGACCTGCGTGCTGCTGCGCGCGACCTGATCTCGGCCGTCGATTGTTCTACCGGACATTTTCCGCAGAACGATTCACCGCTAGAAGCTGTCTCACATATACATTTATTGCCTCGAGCTGCAGCATGATACCCGCTTCGATGGCGGGTATCATCCGTAGCCTCACCGATCGCTGAGGAACTATGAGACAGCTTCTAGTCCGCCCGCAGCGCACGGACTGGTTCGATGGCGGCAGCTCTGCGTGCGGGCAGCCATGTCCCGGCGATGGCCAGCAGCGGCAGCAGGATGACTGCAACCAGCAGCGCCAGCGGATCGTATTGCGAGGTATGAATCAGTTCGCCGCGGGCGAATCGTCCCGCCGCAAGAGCCAGCGGAAGCCCAAACGCAACGCCGATCAGAGCCAGCACGCAGGCATAGCGCAGCACCATCCACATCACATTCGAGCGATTCGCGCCCAGAGCCATGCGGATGCCGATCTCCTGTGTGCGTTGCGAAGTTACAAACGAGAGCACTCCATAGATGCCTACCACAGAGAGCAGCAGTGCAGCAGCGGCGAAAGTGCCGAAGAACGCAAGCGAGAAACGCGGACCGGCATAACCGTACATGTCGAGCATCTGCCGCAGCGTCGCGGTGTCGACGATGGGCTGGTCTTTATCGATGGAATAGATGGCCTGGCGTACTGGATTGATGAGTTCATCGGCAGGCAGAGCAGTCGACACGATCAGACTGTTGGCGAACGGAGTGACGGTGTAGGGAAGAAATATCTGCGGGTAATCTTCGCGGAATCCGATGAAATTGGGCAGATCGTTCATGATACCCACAACAAGAAAAGCATCGTCCCGCAGTGGATGTTTTTTGTCCAACTTCAAACCCGGCAAATGAATAACGCGATTCAGCGCGTTCTCGCCGCTGAAATAGCGGCGCGCAAAATTCGCTGTCACCACAACGTCATGCGAGCCTTCAGCAATCTCGCGATCATCCAGAAAGTGCCCGGAGAGCATCTTTCGCGTGGCGATGGAGAGATACGAAGGGCTGGTGAAGTGAACAATGGTCGTACGCTTATCAACCGGCTCGCCGGCAATCTGCACATAGTCGCCATACATATCGATGAAGGGGAATGCATCGTCCACGGTCACATCAGTGACGCCGGGTAGAGCATGAACTTTCTCCATCAATTCGCGGAAGAAGCGGACGTGGCTTTCCGGAGTCGAATAGCGTTCATCGGCAAGCGGAATGCGCATCGCGAGCGTGTGGTCAGGAGAGAAGGGAACTGGCGCGCTCTCCACCGCCAGCAGAGATCGAACCATCAGGCCGGCCATCATGAGCAAAGCCAGCGACAGGGCAATCTCCGTGACCACAAAGCTGCTTAGCAACCGGCGTTGTGCCCGCCCACCCGATGAGCGCTTGCTGTTCAGAACCGAAGCCAGCCGGGGATTCGCACTGTGCCATGCAGGCGCCAGTCCAAAGAGAAGAACGGTTGCCAGTGCAATGCCGATTGAAACCAGGAGAACGGGAACGTTGAGGGTGACGACGGCCTCATCCGGAATCGTCTCCGTCGGCACGATGCGCAGTGTCGCGTGCAGCCCCGCATATGCAAAGCCGATGGCAACCGGCATGGCTATGGCTGCCAGCAATAGCGACTCGGTGAGAGCATAGCGCAAGAGGCGTATCTGCGAAGCGCCAATGGAGGCGCGCACTACAAATTCATGCTCCCGGTTTACAGCGCGGGCCAGCAGCAGTCCGCAAACATTGACGCACGCGATCAGCAACAAGACCGCGACCGCTCCCAACAGCAGATAGAGCGTGCTGGCAAGCCCGGATTGGAACATCTGGTCGAACGGCATAATGCCGACGCGAAGATCGTCGGGGTAGGCGCGAGGCGCCTTGTGCGCAATGTCTTTGAAGATGGGCTGCAATTCGGCAGCAGCCTGAGCTTCGGTCACTCCCGGCTTCAGGCGCCCAACCAGGGCAAAACTATGCTGTCCCTGCACGTTGTCATCGTTGGTCATCTGAATGGGTAGATAAACATCGCCGCCACGCCAGAGAAATCGGGGCGGCATCACGCCGATGACGGTGCGCGGGTGGCCATTCAACGTAAGGACCTGGCCGAGGATGGATGGGCTGCCGCCATAGTGAGCCTGCCAGTAGCGATAACTCAACAATGCAACTTCCCCGTGCCCAGGCAGGACATCGTCTTCCACGGAAGCGCGTCCCAGGATGGGCTGAACGCCCAGCACATCGAAGGTATTGGGAGTGATGTAATTGCCGCGCAGCCTCTGCGGCTCGCTTCCTCCGGTAAGTACAACGTTGCTGATGGTAGAAGCAGTCACGCCGCTGAAGATGGTCGTGTTCCGTGCGATCTCATTAAACGAATCAGCGGAATACACGTTCCAGTGACATTCCTCCCAGCGCGACGAGCAGAGCTTGGGAGTAGCCAGCGTGTGCACGTCCTTATACGGAAAAGGGTCGATCAGCACACCGTAGGCCACGCTGAAGACGGCAGTGGCGGCGCCGATACCCAGAGCCAACGTGAGAACAGCGGTGATCGCAAAACCAGGTTGCTTGCGCAGCTGGCGAAACGCGTAACGAAGATCCTGGAGAAGTGCCTGCATGGGATATGCTCCTCGTCGATACCAGATAGTAATTTGGTAAAGCTCGCTCGCTCAATCTCAGAGAGACCAAACCTCTTCCTGTTGACCATCGAGAGGAGCGCATCTTAAGACGCTTAGGAGCAGGCAAGAGCGAATAAATCGACTGCCTGGTCTTTGCGTCTCAATTGACTGACTGCATCGACAGAATCACTTCGGCCCCCGTTGTCAGCCGGACGCTATGATCCGTATTTGTCATTTTGGCGCTGCAGCCCGGACCGCCTGATGGTTCGAGCTTCATATTCGGAATGCCTAGGACAATACCCGGTTGGATCGTTTTCGGTGGGCCGCCCGGGTTGAGGTTGTCGTCCTCGGAGAAATAGCTCAGACCCGTTGCGGTGGCAGTAATGCCGCGTCCCGCGCCCGCTACTTCTGTGGGCAGAGCGCTATGAAGACCTACGAACTGGTCGGGCGCGGCCAGAACGCCGACCACGGCGAGTGACACCGGTTTTTTTGCCTTTCCACCACATTCTGCACGATCAAACTGCAGTGATAGCTCCGACGCATTCGGAGCGGCGGCTGAGCTCGCAGCGGTGACATGTCCGTAGAGAATTGATCCGCGATCGAGATTGCAATCAGGAAATTCCCAATCGTTGACCAGTTGGACCGTAACCTCTTTGCCAGGCTTGAGGTGCGCAGAATCGAGCAAACCCGTCACTTTCGTCTCCATGACAGAGCCGATTGGGACGTCCTTTTTATCAAAGGGCTGGCAATCCGATTGCTCCGCTGCGCCATACCCTTTCAACCCTCCCTTGGCATGGCCGGGCACCGCATCTCCTTCGAGCGATTCCATCTTCACCAGCCCGTCGCGGTAATCAAGATGCAGGATGAACGATTGCAGCATGTCGAATCCGATCATGCCGGCAATCTGCATCCCTGTGTTCTGATCGATGTTCGAAGCATCGAGTTCGAGAATATGACCCTGGTGATTGAGAGAAAGATTCGCTAGTTGAAAATCGAAGCTGTCGCGATAAATCTTGAGCGTCGATCCCGAGACCGTCTGCACCGAATTGGTGAAATTCACCTTGGTGCTCGATACAGAGTGAGCGACATCTGAAGTCATTGTGCTGTAGCGCATGCCGGAGTCGAGGATGAAAAGCCTGCGCGTTTTACTGTTGAGCACCGCAGGCACCAGCAGATACTGCTGCCGGTGGTAGACCGGCATGAAGTCCTGCAGCTCCGGCACGATCGTTCGGTCTTCGGGAATGACGCTTGCCTGCTTCGGCAAAGGCGCGAGTGTCAATTTGCCGGCAGGATAATCGAGAGTCACCAGATAGCTGGCAAACATGTCCGTGCTGATATAGCCGTCAGACTTGCCTGGAAAGGGCGCGTCACTGACGCCCACGATGCAATCGCGAAACTCAAGTGGGCCGATATTCAAGCTGGCAACGCGAACGGTGCCCGGAGGGTCGCCTGTGGCGGGCTCAAATCCATTGGCATCGGCGATGGCGCGGGAGATGAAGAGCCCGGAAGCCGCGGTATCTACGACCAGAGATGCTTTGCTCTTCGGCAGATCTACTTCAAGGCGGTAACCATCGATATGCTTAGCGTCCTGGAGCGAGGGCTTCAGGGTAAAGGAAGCAGACGGAACCGTAGGCAGAACCTGACAAGTCTGGTTGTTCTCCGAGAGCAGAGGCATCATCGAGCGGATCGAGTGTTCCGCCAATCTCCGTGTATCCCCGTCGAGTTCCTTCATGGTTGCAAGCGACTGGCTGATGCTCTCAATCTCACGCGCCGGTGAAACAGTACTCAGCCACGCATGACGAATGTCCGGATCAGTCGGATCAATGTCGTGTGCCTTCTGAATTTGTGCACGCTGCGAGGCGTACATCGAATCAAGGCGCAGCACCTGGCTCTGGATGAGATAGACACGTGCGTAACAGGGGTCTGCCGCTTCAGCCTTCTTCAGAGTGTCCAATGCCAGCCACGGCTGTCCCTGGTGGAGTTGCACTTCCGCCAGCGAAGTGAGCGTGATCGCCGAATTCGGATTTTCAGGAAGAATCTTGTCTACCTGTGCTGCGGCCGGACCAACTTCTCCCTCGCGCAGCCAGGTCTTCACCAGTCCGGCTGAAAGCTGCAGGTCATGCGGCTGCCTGGCCAATGCCTGCCCATACTGATCTTCTGCCTGGGAATAGCGGGCGGCCGCGTAAGCCGCCTCTGCTGCGGTGGGTTCGCCCGGAGCGACTACCGGACAGGGCTTGTCCTGAGCCAGTGCGGGAATAACAAACAGCGGCCCAATGAAGGCGATGGCCGCGGAAATCCGGAGCATGCGTTGCAGGACTGGAATCGAGCGCAATGACCGCTGAATGTTAAGCATAAACTTTTGGGAGAAACCAGCAAGGAACAGATCGTTGGCAAGTATACGCTCAGTGATCGAGGACATTCACGACGGAACAATTTGGATGAATTCCGTAGCTGATCCAATGTAGTATGCCGCGATGTAGGGGCACGTTCTCCGCCCAGTCAGGTGAGTTGGAGGAAGTCCCTTGTCGTACGTGTCTCGTCTTGTTCTTTGTCTCCTCGGCATTTCGCTGGGGACAAACGGGATATGGCTCAAAGCACAGACACCAGCAGCAGACCAGACGCAGCAACAATCAGGCATGGCTGGAGCTGCTGCTAAGGGCGTGCCCTCTGCTGATCCCCAGACAGGTAAGCGGCCCGCTACTGTAAGCGGCATCGTCGATAGCGGTCCGATAATTTTTGAGGACGTGACTAAAGCAGCAGGACTTTCAGGCTGGAATCACGTCATGGGCGCGGCCGACAAAGGGCTGATCATTGATACCAACGGCTCGGGCGTAGGGCTGATCGACTACGACAACGATGGCTGGCTCGACATCTATCTGGTCAACGGTTCAACTTTTGCCGCACTGGACGGCAAGGAGCCACCCCCTCACGCCGCCTTGTTCCACAACAATCACGACGGCACGTTTACGGACGTGGCGGCGAAAGCTGGAGTGACGAACGATCGCTGGGGTTTTGGAGTGACCATCGGAGACTACGACAACGATGGCTGGCCGGATATTTTTGTGAGCAACTGGGGCAAGAACCGGCTTTATCACAACAATCATGACGGCACATTCACCGATGTCGCTGAGAAAGCTGGTGTGACGCTGGGCAACTGGTCCGCCGGAGCCTCCTGGGGTGACTATGACGGCGACGGACGCCTGGACCTCTTCATTGCCGGCTACGTGCACTTCGATCGCGACCATCTCCCATACCAGAAGACCGCAGCAGCCGGTTTTAACGACTGCGAATACCACGGCGAGCACGTCATGTGCGGTCCGCGCGGCCTCCAGGGCGAACCTGACCACCTTTTCCATAACAATGGCGATGGCACGTTCACCGACGTGAGCGTGAAGGCGGGCGTCGCCGACAATGAGAATCGCTACTACGGCATCACCCCGGTCTTCGCCGATGTGAATAACGACGGCAAAGTCGACCTGGTGGTGGCCAACGACTCCACCCTTAGTTACCTCTACATCAATCGCGGTGATGGAACGTTCGAGGATGTCAGCCTTGCCACCGGGTTTGGACTCAGTGCGGATGGAGCCGAGGTAGCTGCGATGGGAGTTGCACCGGGTGACTATCTCAACAACGGGCGCCTGGATTTTGCGGTAAGCGACTTCTCCGATGAGGCGAAACTGCTGCTGCACAATGACGGTAACGCCAGCTTCACGCAGGTTTCGATGTCAGCTGGCATTGGAATGAAGTCCATCCGCTTCCTGGGCTGGGGAGATGGTTTTCTGGACTACGACAACGATGGCTGGCTGGATCTCTTGTTCCTCAATGGACATATCTATCCCGCCGCCGACCGGCTGGATTGGGGAACCTCATACGCGCAGCGGCCCCAGCTGTTTCACAACCTGCGCGATGGCAAGTTCGAGGAGATTCCTCCGGTCAAAGGTTCGGGGTTGGCCATGATCATGTCGGCCCGCGGAGCCGCCTTCGGCGATCTTTTCAACAACGGCAAGGTCGATGTGGTCATCAACCCCATCGACGGTCCGCCGGTGCTGCTGAAGAACGTCAATCCTGACCATCATCACTGGGTTGAATTGAAGCTGATCGGTGGCCCGAAAAGTCCGCGCGATGCCGTCGGAGCCACGGTCTACCTCACCGCCAACGGAATCCGCCAGCGTCAGGATGTGCTGAGCAGCGGAAGCTACGTATCGACCAACGATCCGCGGCTGCATTTCGGACTGGGTGACGCGACGGATGGTGGGAGCGCGGAGATTCACTGGCCCTCGGGTGTGACGGAAACGATCCGGCTTTCTGCCGTTGATCGCATCTTTACCGTGGTGGAAGGTAAGGGAGTGACGGGAGCTCAGTGCGGAGGGCGAACCTGTCCGGTCGAGACTTCAGCCGTGGCTGGCTCAGGCAATCTGGAGAGCAGACACTGAAGCAGATTTCTCCTGGGTACACCAGTTCGATTCTGGGGAGCTTTCGCGGAGCAGCAACTCTCTTGTCGACGCCGTAAGCCTCATTCTACTCTCAAGGTTCTGGCGCGAGTAGCTGATTGAAACCATGGGCTCAGGCCCCAAATGCACTCCTTGAGAAAATCCTTGACACCTCAAAATTGCGAGAAGTATAGTGGCGCGCAATGGAATCGCTACCATTTTGAATGGTATCGATCCCACCAGACGGAGATTGTGGCTTAGAAAGCACTGGCCACACCAATTTTCCACACAAGGCTCGCGTCACAGTTGAAGGTCGTTTAAGGAGATACAGTGAGACACCTACCCACGCTCGAGGAGCAGCAACAGCTACGTCGATCAAATCGATCGACATGGCTCACATGCGCGCTAACCATAGCCATCGGATTTTTAATGTCGTTGGCGACGACGAACGCTTCCGCGCAAGCCAATGCCGGACTTACCGGCACCGTGACTGATACCACTGGTGCGGTCGTGTCAGGCGCCAAAGTGACCATCACCAACCAGAGCACGTCCATCTCAGCGCATCTGGTAACCAGCAGCGCCGGCACCTATGCCATCAACGGTCTGAACCCCGGCCAGTACACCGTCACCGTGGAAGCCTCCGGATTTAAGAAAGAAATACAGCGGGATGTGAACGTTGAAGTCAGCGTGACCGCGACGATCGATATCGTGCTCAGTCCCGGCGCTGTCGGTGACACTGTTGAGGTCACAGCTGCGCAGATTGCACTGAACACCACTCAGCCTCAGATTGGAAGTACCGTTGAGCCGGAAGTAGTCGCGGCTCTGCCCAATGAAGTTTCGGGACGCGGACGCCAGATTGACGCACTTCAGTTCCTGGTGCCTGGCACCCAGGGCAGCACCTTCTCTCACCGCATCGGCGGCGGCGTCGACTTCGAGGAGGAAATTGTTTACAACGGTCTTCCCGTACCTCAGCCTGAAACTGAGGGTTACACCACGAACTTTGATCCGCCATTCGAGATGGTCCAGGAGTTCCGCGTTGAGCGCTCTACCTTTGCCGCGCAATTCGGACTTGGTCTGGGTGCTCTGACCTACCAGATGGCATCGGGTACCAATCGCTATCACGGCGATCTTTTCGAGATCAACCGCAATAGCTTGTTCGACTCCGTCGGTTTCTTCAACGGCCCGGCGTGGGACTCAAGCAATGTCGACAACAAGCCGCCGACCGATCACGAGAATAACTACGGCTTCACTATCGGCGGTCCCATCCGCATTCCTCACGTCTATGACGGCCGCGATAAGACATTCGGCCACTACAGTCAGGAATGGTTCAAGCTGAACAGTGAAAACACCAGCCCCTCGACGGTCCCGACCGCCGCTATGAAGACCGGTGATTTTACTGGTTACGTCGACAGCAGCGGAAATGTCATTCCCATCTATGATCCGACCACCGGCCAGCAGTTCGAGTGCAATGGTGTATTGAATGTCATCTGCCCGAACCGCATCAGCCCGACTTCGGCCATCCTGATTCCTTACCTTCCCAACCCAGACCGAACGGGAAGCGGACCCGGCGGCTTGCAGAACAACAAGAGCTATGTCCCTTTCCCCGACCCGACCATTCAGCATGTATGGGGATTTACGGTCGACCAGATCATCAACACCAGCCAGAGCGTCCACTACAGCCAGTGGCATAACAGCTTCCACAACACCGGCTTCGACAATTCGCCCTTCGTTATTCCACCGAATCCGTTGAACAGCTTGCGCGATTTTCCTGCCCAGGGTAGCGGATATCTGTTGACCTACAACAATGCGCTGTCCGCGCACCTGGCTACCACCGCTGGCTTTGGATGGATTGGTGAAATCAATGACCAGTTCAACAACAGCCGGTACAGCTTTGCCGCTGTCCAGGGCGGAGTCATTCCTCCGAACATCACCTTCGATGGTCAGGATGCTCCCACCAGCTGGGGTACCAGTGGTTCGAACTCCGGTTCAGTCAACCGTAAACTCGGCATTGCCTTCGTGAACAACTGGCTCTGGACGAAGGGCCGTCACACCTTCAACATCGGTGGTGAGTTCCGTCGTTCCTATCAGGATGACAATGAAGAGCAGACCGCTGGCGGCCAGTTCAACTTCAGTCAGCGTACGACTTCGGTGCCCCTGCTACCCGACGGTTCCAATTCCACAGCCTTCAACAGTGAGGGCAGCTCGTTTGCCAGCTTCCTGTTGGGCATCGTGGACAACGCAAACCGTACCAACTCGCAGGAAGAGCGTCTCCGGAACTGGGACTTGTCGCCGTATGTCCAGGACGACATCAAGCTCACTCCGAAGCTCACTCTGAATGTCGGTGTTCGTTGGGACATCCAGGCGCCGTTTACTGAGAACAGCAACAACATCGTATTCTTCGATCCGAACAAGCCTGGTTCATCTCCTTACTACAACAACATCCCGGGTGCGGCTACCAAGTTTGGCAGCTGCGCCGGCTGTGCCGGGTATGACCGTGCAGATATCCACTACACCCACTTTGGACCCCGCTTCGGTTTCGCCTACAAGGTGAACGACAAGTCGGTTGTCCAGGCTGGTTTTGCAGTGGCCTTCCTGAACGGCGGCGCGTACGAGTACGGAACCAACAAGGTCGCCGTTAACTACGGCAACCTCTTGACCGGTTCATTCAAGCGCAACACCACCGGTACCAACACGCCAGCCTACGGCAGCTGGGATACCCAACTCCTGCCTGATCCACCGGCCACGGCATTCAATCCCGCGCTCGGCGCCGGCGCTCAGATCAATGCCTTCAGCAAGAACGATGGCTACGCGCCCTATGCCCAGCAGTGGAACGCAAATTATCAGCGTCAGCTGCCGTACAACATGTTCATCACCGCGGCATGGCTGGGCAACAGGATCATCCACCTTCCCAGTAACCTGAATCATATCGACCAGCTCGATCCCAAGTATCTGGCGCTTGGCAGTCAGCTTGGATTGACCTTCGCCGATGGTTCCGCACAGGCTGCTGGTTTCACGCTGCCCTATGGAAACTTCATCAACGACTTCGGCGGATCGGCTACGGTGGCGCAGGCTCTCGAGCCCTATCCACAGTACTCGAATATCATGAACAACTTTGAAGGTTCGGGTACAACCTACTACCAAAGCGCTCAGATAGAAGTCGACAAACGCTTCTCCAACGGTCTGTCATTCCTTACTGGATATACGCTCTCGCATCAGATGGATAACACCAATAGCGGCTTCACTAGCTTTGCGAACGGTGGTATCAACAAATTTAACCAGAAGCCGGAATGGGTGATCTCGGGAAACAATTCAACGCAAACGCTTAAGATCAGCGGAACGTATGAATTGCCCATCGGCCCGAACAAGAAGTTCTTCAACAACCGCGGCGTCACCGGCCAGATCCTTGGCGGCTGGCAGGTTGGCTGGATTACCGACTACGAGTCCGGAATGCCGTTCGGGGTCAGTCAGAACGGTTCGCCTTTCCCCAACGGGTTCTATCGTCCTGACCGCGTAGCGGGAGTTCACCTCGGCACTGCCAACTACAACAACGCGCGTAAGCAATTCATCACGGGCGTGGTTTCGCCGATCTTTAACCCCGCGGCATTCACCGACAGCGCACCCTACACCCTTTCAGACATACCGAGGAACTACGGAGCCCTCAAGAATCCGGCGTTCTACAACGAAGACGTAAACCTCAGGAAGAAGTTCTTCTTCGGGGAGCGCTTCACAGGTATCCTGCAGGTCGACTACTTCAACGTACTGAATCGAACCATCTTCAACGGCCCGGATACAAATGTGGATGACAGCGCATTTGGTCAGGTCACCGGACAGGGCAACAACGCAAGTCCATCAAATCGACAAGGGCAGGCCATGTTCCGATTAGAGTTTTAGCCTCCATTCGATCTAATTGTGAGATTTGCTTTCTTCATAGCCGGGCTGCCCAACAGCAGTCCGGCTATCCTGTTTTCGCGCACGAGGATGCGATGACTTCGGCGCGACAGACGATCAACAAGAGACACCGATCCATCGGGAATTCGCTATAAGATTCTGCTATGAGCTTGCAACGCGCCAGAACGTCGTATCGCCATGACCTGTGGCATATGGTCCTGTTGTTATTGTTACTGATCCCATCCGTAAGTGTTCTCGCGCAGGGGAGCAACGAAGTCACACCCCAGGTTCAGCAACTGTATGCAGAGGCCAAGGCGGCACAGCAGGGTGGGAACGATGCGGTAGCCATCGAAAAATATCAGGCCATCCTCAAGCTCGCGCCACATCTGGCGGCGGCGTATAACAACCTCGGAATGCTCTACTTCAACGCACAGGACTTCACCAACGCAGCGGCGGTCCTGAAGCGCGGATTGGAAATCAATCCGAATATGCCCACCGCGTCCGCGATGCTGGGCATGAGCTACTACCAGATAGGTTCGAACGAGATTGCCGAGCCGCTCTTAAAAAAGGCCCTGCGTGCGAATCCAGCCGATGACCGCATTGAAATGATTCTGGTCCATGTTCTCCTCAACACGGGAAATTTCGACGAAGCTGTATCTCACTTGAATAGCTTCCTGAAGCGAAATCCAAAAGATCAGGATGCCTGGTATTTGCTGGGTAAAACCTACCTGCACATGTCTGAAGACGCACTCGGAAAGATCAATCAGATCGACCCCAACTCGGTGGTCGCGCATGAGATTTCCGGAGAGATCGACGCCAGCATGCACAATTACGAGCTCGCGCTGGTGGAGTACAAGAAGGCGATCGACATGGCTCCGCAGCTTCCTGGCACCCACATGCACATGGCGGAAGCCTATTGGAATATGGGGAAATGGCAATCGGCGCAGACTGAGTTCAAAGCTGAACTGGCCAACGATCCCAATAACTGCATCGCCCACTGGAAACTGGCTAACTCCATACTTGAGGACAATGGGTCCAGCGAGGCAGCCTTGGCTGAGCTGAACACCTCAATTGAAAGGTGCTCGACATTGATGCAGGCGCGCGTGGATCGTGCCCGGGCACTGGTTCGTTTAGGCAGGCAGCCCGAAGCGTTACCTGATCTCCTGATGGCGCTAAAAGACAGTCCCAAGGAACCCTCCATTCATTTTCTTCTTGCAGCCGTTTATAGGGCGCAGGGTAAGGCCGGGGAAGCGCAGCAGGAAATGAAGACCTATGCTGAGTTGCAACGTGAGGCCAGCGCCGCTGTGGCCGCACAAGCCAGCGAAGCAAGTGCGATCAAAAACACGACGAACTGACGCGATCGTCAAAGAAGACTTCCAGCCAACTGATGCTGGATCGATCGCCCCGCTATGAGATCTGCCGCCGAACGAGCACTCCGATTTGGTGAAGTAGCAGATTTTCACGATCCTGGTTGAGTAAACATCAGCTCATTGCATTTTGCCCGGATAAAACAGCCAAAATCTTCAAGTATCGCTTCCCAGTGGTATCGATTCCAGTGTAGATTTTATGCGGAGATAATCCGCGTAGGACATTTCGGCAACGACCGGGATGCGCGAACCGAAAATGCTGCTGTTCGCGAAGTAAGACAGGAGATTTCGAATGAAAGATGGAACACGCATCCGCGGTAGCCACTGCGGTTCGAGCCTCAAATGGGCGGCTGTGACACTCGGAGTATTCATTGGCGGAGCCTTGTGCATAACGCTGGCAAATGCACAGACAGCGGATCAGGCGATGCAAATAGTCAAGGGGCTGGGCAGCAACTCCCAGGCAGTCGTTGGGCGGCTGAGTGAGTTGAACCGGCTGCCGGCGGATGAATGGCGATACCATGCCGGCGACATCGCTCATGGGGAATCGACCGATCTGAATGACTCATCGTGGCCAACCGTAAAAGAGCGTACTGAAACTTCGGAAGACGCGGTGTGGTTTCGCCGGCTGATCGAGGTTCCGCAAAACCTCAAAGGATACGACCTTACCGGCGCGCGAATCTGGTTTTCTTTTTCAGCCTCCGCAAATGGCCCGATGCCCGAGATCATCTATTTCAATGGTCGGCGGGTGGCGCTCGGCGACGACCTCGAGCCGATCGTTCTTTTCGACAAGGCGAAGCCCGGCGAGAAGGTCCTGGTCGCTGTGAAGCTGCTTCATACTGTCGATAAAAAGACCTTCCGCGGAACGGAACTTAAGATCGACTTTGCCGAAGACCGGCCCAATCCAGGCGATCTGCGTCTGGAAATTCTATCGGCGGCCTTGCTTATCCCCAGCGTCTCGAAGGACGCCGCCATGGACAACAAGACGCTTGAGAAAGCGATCGGCTCAGTCGACCTCACAGCTCTCGATGCCGGAGATCAGTCAAAGTTCGACGCTTCATTGAAACAGGCCCAGTCGACAATGGAAACTCTCAAGCCGGAGCTGCAGCAAGTCACCGCGCACCTCACCGGCAACTCTCACATCGACGCAGCCTGGCTGTGGCCGTGGACGGAAACCGTTGATGTGGTGAAGCGTACCTTTGGTACCGCGCTGCAGTTGATGAATGAATATCCCGACTACACCTACACTCAGTCAGCGGCACAGTACAACTCGTGGATCGCAGACAAGTATCCGGAGATGAACGAGCAGATCAAGCAGCGCATCAAGGAAGGGCGTTGGGAGATCGTCGGCGGTATGTGGGTAGAGCCGGATCTGAACATGCCCGATGGTGAGACCCAGGTCCGCTCTATTCTGGTCGGCAAGCGCTGGTTTCAGAAGGAGTATGGCGTAGATGTGCGCATCGGTTGGAATCCCGATTCGTTTGGATACACCTGGCAGCTGCCCCAGATTTACAAGAAGAGCGGCATCGACTATTTCGTCACGCAGAAGATGACCTGGAACGACACCAACCAGCTGCCGTTCAAACTCTTCTGGTGGGAGTCGCCGGACGGCAGCAAGGTTCTTACATATTTCCCCCACGACTATGCCAACGACAATCTGAATCCTGTCCGCCTCAGTTACGATCTGGCACAGGCACGGGAACGCGCGCCGGGCATGACCGAGATGATGGACCTCTACGGTATTGGCGACCACGGCGGCGGACCGACGCGCGCCATCCTCGACGAGGGTGTGCACTGGTCGCAGCCTGACAAGGTTGTACCTAAGATGAAGTTCGGCACCGCTCAGAACTTTTTCACCGGTATCGAAGGAAAGCTGACGCCCGATTCGAAGACCTGGGATTACCGCTCCATCGCGAAGGGATATACGCCACCCGCTGCTCCGGCGGATGGTCAGGTTGCGATTCCAACGTGGAACAGCGAAATGTACTTCGAGTATCACCGCGGCGTAATGACCACGCAGGCCAACCACAAACGCAACATGCGCGACAGCGAAGAATGGGCGCTCAATGCGGAGAAGTACGCATCACTCGCCTGGCTGGAGGGCAAGCCCTATCCCGGCGATGTAATGACTGACGCGTGGAAGAAAATCACCTTCAACAATTTCCATGATCTCGCCGCCGGATCAGGCATCGGCATCATCTACAAGGAAGCACAGGAGGACTACGACAAGGTTCGCCTTGAAACCGGGGAGATATCACAGGACGCGATCAAAACGCTTTCCGCGAGCATCAACACCAAGGTCTCCAGTGGCGAGCCCGTGCTGGTTCTCAATCCTCTGGCCTGGGAGCGCTCCGGCAATGTAGTGGTGGATGTGCAGATGTCCGCTCCAGCCGCAGGCGGCGTCTCGGTGCTCGATGCGTCGAACCATGTGGTGCCTTCGCAAGTGGTCGAGAAAGATGCGAAGACCGGCAGCTACAAGCTGATGATCCTTGTCGACAAGGTTCCGTCGCTGGGTTACAAGCTTCTCCATGTTGTTCCAGGTGCAAAGCCATTCTCGAGCGATCTGAAAGCCGAAGGCCTGACCATCGAAAACGCAACGCTGAAGGTTTCGGTAGACAAGCAGACCGGTTGCATTACCAGTCTCTACGACAAGCGGACCAGCTTTGAAACGCTTGCTGCCGGTGCCTGTGGCAACCAGTTGCAAACCTTCAAGGATCTGCCGAAGGACTATGACGCCTGGAACATCGATCCGGGCACTCTCGATCACTTCACGCCGATTTCTACGGTCGATTCGGTTGAGCTAGTCGAGAAGGGACCGCTGCGCAGTGCGATTCGGGTAACGCGCAGCTGGCAGAGCTCCAAGTTTGTTCAGGACATCACCCTGGACGCAGGCGCGGACCAGGTGGATGTGGTGAACGATATCGACTGGCATGAGGACGCATGTCCTGCTCAAGGCGGCATTCCCGCTGGCGGCCACCAGCGCCAAGCGCGACCTATGAGATGCCTTACGGCAGCATCCAGCGTGCAACCACGCGCAACAATACCTGGGAGCAGGCGCAGTTTGAAGTGCCGGCTCTGCGCTGGGCCGACCTGAGCGATGCGCAGCACGGCTTCAGCCTGATCAACAACTCGAAGTACGGCTACGACTGCAAAGACAATGTGCTGCGTCTTTCGCTGCTACGTTCACCCACCTGGCCCGATCCTGTTGCAGACCGGGGCCATCACCACTTCGCGTATGCTCTCTACCCCCACGGAGGCGACTGGAAGCAGGCGCTCACCGTGCGGCATGGCTACGAATATAACTATGGCTTGAAGGCGACCCAGGTCGAAGAGCACACAGGCAGTCTGCCCGCAGAATATGCGTACATTACCGTCAAGCCTGAGAACGTGGTGCTGACCGCCATGAAAAAATCCGAGGATACAAACGGATTGATCTTCAGGACGTATGAGTGGGCAGGCAAATCAGGAGATGTAACGATCCATGTACCCAAGGGTGCAGTGGGTGCGACCGTGACAAACCTGATGGAGAAGCCGGAAGGTGATGCGCTGAAGGTCGTGGACGATACGGTCACGGCGCCGATCCATCCATACGAGATTCTGACTCTGCGCGTAGATTATCCCGCGCAGCAGCAGAAGTAGCTCGCTTTGACCATCGGGCCGGCGCCTATAGACAAACAGGCGCCGGCCGGTTTGCGAATCAAATAGCTGGCGGGGAACATCCGCAGGAACTGCGCAGTATAAGCCGGGTCTCAAGGGTGACACGGCGAGCTGGCTTTGAGGCAGTTGCTCCATGCTTGCGCTCGTCGAGCATCTGGTCAAAGAGGAGTTCAGCTGCTCTGCGTCCAATTTCATCGACCGGCTGCTGAATGACGCTGATTGAAGGACGAACCGTGGAGGCGAGTTCAAAGTCGTCGAAGCCCAGCAGCGCGACGGTCTTGGGTATGGCAATGTTGAGTCTCTGAAGCGCCTCAAACGCAAAGATGGTGGTGCTGTTCTTCAATGCAAAGATCGCATCTGGTGGATTGGTTCCATCAAGCAGACTCAGAATGGCATATTCCGCGGATTTGTAATCCTTGACCGAGGTATCCACGATGCTCGGCAGGTGTGCTGCCTCAATGGCCTTGCGATAGCCGCGTATTCGCTCGCGAATCGTATACAGAGTGCTTTCACCAGTGAGACAGACGATCCGCTTGTATCCGTGATCGACCAGGTGTTTCGTTGCGGTAATCGCACCTTTATAGTTGTCGGCGACGACCGAAACAATGGACGAATCATCGATTGGACGATCGATCGACACAATCGGCATGGGAACCCGCTCCAGCAGGTCCCGGAAGCCCTGGCTTTGCGAGTTCGCAGGAACGATCAGCAGCCCGTCGGTTCGATGGCGAATGAGGAAATTCACGCTTTCGATTTCGGTGCGGGGATCGTTCTGCGTCGTGGTCACGATAAGGAGTGAGTCATTCGCGCGCGAAATTGCTTGCGCGGCTTCTGCGCAACTCGAAAAGAAGGGATCGGCGATGCTGGGAACGACGAGACCAATGGTCTTGGTACGCTGACCTTTCAGGGTTCGCGCCGCCTGGTTCGGCATATAGCCTAACGTTTCGATCACGCGGCGAACCCGTTCTAGAGTCTCGGGACTCACGCGATCGCCACCGTTGATAACCCGCGAAACTGTCGTGGTGCCTACGCCCGCTTTGCGGGCGACTTGGCTGAGGGTGGGATGCAAGCTTTTTTTCGTCATTTGAGCGCGAAGACCGAGCGGAATCGTTGCCATAGGACAGTCTATGCTGATTGACCAACGAAGTTATAGACGCAAAGAACGACTTCAAAGTTCAATGCGCATCCCTCGGACCGGTATCGTCCAACAATGGACAGCGAACGGCCGCCAGTTCCACCTCCATAGTGAGAATGAAAACATTTGCCCATTACAGACCGCGACAGGTTGGCGAAGGCTGATCCACTTCATGATCGGCGAATTGAAGGCCGGGATTTGCCATCAACGAACGGATCAACCGCGCCAAAATCTCAAAACCGCTACAGAGTTATTGTTAGTCTTTTGTAGCTTATGGTATCGTTTCCACGTATAACAACTGCCGTCGCAAAAAAAGTGAGAATTTGCTGCATCTTGGTGAAGGCGCGTCGCGCCATTTCTGTCCTGAAGGCACTTCAAGCAGAGACCATGCTCGTAATCGAGCATCAACGGTGAATGGCGATGGCCTTGAAGAATGAGCAGGTCCTGACAATTGGTGTGGATCTTGGCGGAACGAGCCTTAGAATTGCCGCCTATACGCCCGCTCTTGGCGTCCTGCAGTCTGTTGCATTGCCTACACGTCTCGAAGCGGGGCCGCACGCTATCGTCGATGACATGTGTGGCGTCATATTTCAGCTGCTCAAAGAACACTCCAATAACAGGGAACTCGCGGGCATCGGAGTGGGATCACCTGGCCCGCTCGAACTTCCCGCAGGCCGTCTCCATCATCCGCCCAATCTTCCCGGATGGGATGGATTTCCTCTGCTTGACGAAATGAAGAAGCGCCTCTTGATGCCGGTCACCCTGGAAAGCGACGCTAACGTCGCCGCAATCGCGGAATATGCTCTTGGCCAGGGAAAAGATCTTGGTGTCAGCTCGCTTTGCATGTTGACTTTGGGCACCGGTGTTGGCAGCGGCATCATTCTCGATGGAAAACTATGGCACGGCGCGACGGGTATGGGTGGAGAGGCTGGGCACGTGACCATTTATCCCGAAGGCGACTTGTGCGGATGCGGCAATACGGGATGCCTTGAAGCCTGTGCTTCCGCGACCGCTCTGATGAATACCGCGGAACGGTTGATCGCAGCAGGGAACGCGCCAGGACTCACCGCGCTGAAAAACGGCGGTTCGCCACTGACTGCGTTCGATCTCGCTGAAGCTGCACGGCGCGGCGACCCAGACGCACAAGGTATTTATACGCAGACAGGACGAGCGCTGGGAATTTGTCTGGCGGGTCTCATCAATATCTTCAATTTGCCACTCTATGTCATTGGCGGAGGAGTGGTGAACTCCTGGGACTTGCTATCGCCGTCTCTTTTTGAAGAATTGGAGCGGCGCAGTTACGTCTATGCCCTCACAGCACCAGGGCGGCCTGCATCGAGCGGTATGCCCGGCGGAGGAACCCGTGTTCTGGCAGCCAAGCTCGGAGCGGACGCTGGACTTCTCGGAGCCTGTATTCTTCCGCTTCATATATCGACCACCGCCCATATCCCGGTCTAACTTTGAGAGCGGTGACCTGGTCTATACTTCCGGAAAATGGATCTTGAGCCGTGAGCAGAGGCCGTTTCGCTGAAAGAACAACTCCCGTGGTTCCATTCCGGCTGCTGAGCTATTTTCCCGCCATTGCAGTGAGAGGGGCCGCGAGACGCTCTGCCATTTTTCTTCGCGCGGCGCTACTCGTGCTCATCTCAATTGCTTTCAGCAATGCTTCGCCGTTACATGCGCAGAGTCAATTGTCTCAGGGGAGTGCTGCTCTTCCTACGCCAGTGCGGCAAGCCGACGCAGCGTGTGCCGCGTGTCATCGGGCCATCTACAATTCGTACTTGCGCACCCCAAAAGCAAACGCCAGTGGACTTGCGATGGCAAATCTGATTCCAGGTTCTTACACCCAACTATCCTCCGGTGCGATATACCAGGTTGAGATCTCGCACGGGAAAGCATGGCTGCGTTATAGCAGTTCTACGAATGCATCGCTGCAGGGGGAGCACTCGCTTGACTACTTTTTGGGTTCGGGTCACCTGGGAATTACCTATCTGTATTCGATGAATGGCTATCTGCTGGAGTCGCCTGCGGCCTACTACAGTGTGACCAAGCGCTACGACATGAAGCCGGGTCTTGAGAACCTGAAGGAAGTAGCGCCGGCAATCCCCGTAGACGCCGCCTGTATTCGATGTCACATGAGCGGTGTGCGGCCAGCCGATACTGGAACGCTGAATCGCTACTCCAGCTTGCCGTTCCAGCACGGCGGCATCACTTGTGAAAGCTGCCATGGTGACACATCGGTCCACGTAGCCAGCAAAGGAAAAGCTTCGGTCGTCGATCCGTCGAAGCTCGCTCCTCGCCTCCGAGACTCCGTCTGCATCAGTTGCCACCTCGAAGGAGATGTCGCAGTCGAGAAGAACGGTCATTCCGCGCTCGACTACAAACCCGGTGAAGATATCTCAACCTATCTCTCTTTCTTTATCTACAAAAACGCAAGTCCCGACGCGCGCGGAGTGAGCGAAGTGGAGCAGTTCGCCACATCACATTGCAAGCGTGCGAGCGACGAGACAATGTCCTGCACCAGCTGCCACGACCCCCACTTCACGCCTGCCGCGGACGATCGAGTTGCGTTCTATCGCGGGAAATGCCTTGCCTGTCATGGTTCGGGAAACTTCGCTGCAACTCACCACTCGGAGACTCCCGACTGCACCAGTTGCCACATGCCGCGGAACACCGCGGAAAATATCCCTCATGTTGCTTGGACCGACCATCGCATCCTCGCGCATCCATCGGTTGCGCAGCCAGGCGCTCCGCAATTTACCACGATGCTCCCGATCTTCTCCTCCGCATCTACGCCGCGTGATCACGCGCTGGCGCTCTATGCGTCTGTCAACGATGGACACACCGAAAACGGAGCCCAGGCTTACGCGCAGCTTTCTGCCGTGTTCGCAAACGACAAGAGCGACGTGCAGATCCTGAGTGCGCTCGGAACGCTTGCTAATCTGAAAGGCGACACCGGACAGGCAGCCTCGCTCTTCGACTCCGTGCTTGCCCTTGAGCCGTCGAACCGCATCGCGGCTGTAAACCTTGCTGTCCTGAAGGCTCGTGCAGGCAATCTGGACGAGGCACGTAAACTGCTCGAGCCGGTATTTGATCGCAATCAGGATCTGCCGGCCATTGCCACGGATCTTGCGGCGGTCGCCTGCAAACAAGGCGCCGCCGCCGCCGCTCGTAAAGCATTGCAGTCGGCTTTGCACTATAACCCAGGCTCAGACGACTTGCGAATCCGCCTCGAGCAGGTGTCGTCATGTGCGGTACAGTCTCCCCATTAGTTGTCGATGCTTCAGGAAATGACTGAATCCCGGATCGTTCCGCATGGATCAGCAGGCAATTATTCGATGTCAAAATTTCTCGCCTCTGCTTCAGGTATCTGGCTCGCATCCGCCTCGCTTGCCGGCCGATTCGTGGGTTGGTCTTCGACGCGTACAGTTTTCTCCGTGACTGCCAGGCTGATGAATTGATTGACCGATATGCCCTCAGCATCCGCCAGGACTCTTATTCTGTCGAACGTCGACTTTGGAAGCCGAAGGGGAAAGGACGATCTACCTTTATATTCAAAACCCATGATTAACCTGTCCGGATAAGTGAAAGACCTCGCGCTAAATCGCCGTATCTACTGATAAAAGCAGGAGTATCTTCACGGTCGTGCTTGCCGGCAATATGTTGTAAGAACGAAAACAAAAGTGCGAAAAACTCTGGACGTTGCCTTGGTTTTTTTTGTCGCGGAAAACTGACGTGCCAGGAATGTCTTAATCAAATACCTGAGTTGTCGTATCAATCCACTCCCGGACCCCGTTTAATATTCGTTTTTCGCCTTTTCGCAGGGAGCCTTATCATCCTGATTGAGGGAGGTCCGTATTCCGTGAAATCCGCAGAAAATTGTCGTGGATTTGGAGTCAACAGACGAATCGTTGCCCCGCGAGGCTCCCCATACGGGCAAGTCTTTGAGATTTTCTTCGCACTTTTCTTGGCAACGGGAGTTGCCCAAGGTCGAGTTCCGAGCGAAAACCACTCTCATCTTATCCCTGTCTACCAAGGTGTGATGACCCAAAAGCCGGTGATCCAAAGAGTTCCACTGCAATTGCTCGAGGGCAATGACATCAGATTTCATCAGATCCACGGCGTAAACGGTTTGTCTCAGACAAGGGCAACGCCTACTGTGCAAGATGGTTTAGGTTTTCTTTGGTTCGGCACGCAATACGGGTTGGATCGATTCGACGGCTACACGTTCAAAGTATTCCGGCATGTGCCAGGGCAGGCAGGCAGTTTGAGCGGTGTATATGTCCATAAACTTTTCATTGACCACACCGGTGCCCTCTGGGTTGCCTGCGATCGGGCTCTCGACAAGTTCGACCCGGTTACGGAAACCTTCACACACTTTCGCATCGGCAGAAAAGGCACAAATGAAAGCTTTGGCCCCGCCGTCGATATTAAAGAAGACCGGCATGGCAGATTATGGTTGGCCACCCTCAAAGGTCTGTTCATGCTTGATCCGGCAACCGGGCAAACGACTCGGTTTACTCATGATTCCAAGGATCCTTCGAGCATCAGCAACGATGGGTTGAATTTCATTGATGAAGACCGGCAAGGAACGTTCTGGGTCTCAAGTTTTTCTGGACTTGACGCATTCGATCGAGATACAGGAAAGGTCACCCGGCATATCGCCATGGACGGCTGGTTCACGTTCCACGAAGACAAGTTCGGGACATTCTGGATCGCCGGCAATGCCTCCCAATGTCCCTTAGCGGTGCTGGACCGCAATAGCAATCGGCTCACTTGTTATTCCATCTATGAAGGAGGCCGTCCGGTAACGTCCATCGCAGCGACTTACACGCTGCTCGAATCGCGTGACGGCACGATGTGGATGGGAACTGAGGGCGGCGGATTGTTGCGGTACGATCGCGCGCACAACAGACTTGTTTGTTACAAGAACCATCCTGAGAACATTGAGAGCCTGGGCGCCAACAGCATCATTTCTCTGTTTGAGGATCGTGAAGGCCAGATCTGGGTCGACTTGCACGAGTCGGTGCCCTACTATTTTTCTGAAAAGCCGCCGCTTTTTGAGAATTTTACCCACCAGCGCGGAAGCTTGAAAGGGTCTCTGGTAAGCGCCCTCTATGAAGATAGAAATAAGGTACTTTGGGTTGGATCTACCGGAGGTTTAAACCGAATTGATCGAACCTATGGCACGAATACTGTGCCTCCAGGCGTCGGTGTCAAAGGAGAGATTCTCTCGATTGTTGAGGACCCCTCGGGCACCCTCGTGGCTGGTACGTTCCGTGAGGGACTGCAGCAACTGAATCCGGCCACCGGCCAAGCCAAGCCATATCATCCTCCCCGCGGCATTCCTTCCAACCAGGGCAACAACGCCATCACGCGGCTTCTGTTTGACCACACTGGAACGCTGTGGGCCGCAACGTGGGGAGGTCTGAGACGTTTCGATCCAGCGAGCGGAAATTTCATTGACTTTAGGCCGGATCCGGTAGATGAGGTCAACTATTCAGATATTAAAGAGGATGGAAAAAGCATCTTATGGCTTGGTAGCCAGGATGGATTGCAGCGCTTCGACCCCAAGACAGAACGGTTTACGGTTTACAAGCATGACCCTGATGACTCCCGTTCCGTAAGCGATCACCAGGTAAACTACGTGTTTCTTGACCGGTCAGGCGGAATATGGCTGGGTACCCAAGACGGCTTCGACAAATTTGATCCGAGATCAGGCACGGCCAAGGTTTACTACGAAAAGGATGGTCTTCCTGGCAACGTGGTGAGCTGCATTCTTGAAGACGAGCGTGGATTACTCTGGCTAGGGACCAACAATGGGTTGTCAAGCTTCGATCCGCGGACGGAGAGGTTCAAGAACTTTTCAGTCGCCGATGGGCTTCCTGGGCCCGATCTTACAGGCTGGTCTACATGCTTCAGAAGCCGCGACGGAGAGATGTTCTTCGGCGGCTTCAGCGGCGCTACGGCGTTCTACCCCAGCAGGATTACGGATAATTCTTTTGTTCCGAGAACCGTGCTGACCGACTTCAAATTGTCGGGCATATCGGTCCCTATCCGGTCGGGCTCACCGCTGACTCGATCCATCACATACACGAACTCGATTACTCTCTCTCACCGCCAGAACATCCTTGCCATTGAATTCTCCGCGCTCAGTTATTTCAATGCCCCCACAAATCGCTATCGATACAGACTGGAGGGCTTGGATAGTGAATGGCATGAGGTTGGCAGCGACCAACGAATCGCGAGCTATACCACTTTGCCCAAAGGCAAATATAGATTTCGAGTGGAGGGCGCCACGAGCAGAGGCGCTTGGGACGAGCCAGGTGCCTCGTTAGATATCATCATCGAACCGGTATTCTGGCAAACTTCGTGGTTCGGCGCATTGTGCCTTTTCTTGTTATTGGCATCGCTTTGGGCGACCTACGCCTTACGAATTCGGCATGTGACAACGATGCTTCAACTTCGGCACCAGGAGAGACTATCGGAACGGGAAGACATTGCCCGGGACCTGCACGACACTTTTTTTCAGGCGGTACAAAGTCTCTTCTTGCGTCTTCATACAGTGACACGTCAACTTCCGTATGAGAACCCTGCTCGTCAAACCCTTGAACGAGTGCTTGACGACTCCGATCGGGTGATGACAGAAGGCAGGGAAATGTTTCTCGATATCCCGAGGAAAGAATCTGAAGAGGGTGACTTCGCAGAAATAATCGCGGACCATTGCAAGAGGTTCGCATCAGCTCATCCTATCGAATACCGGATTGAGGTCGATGGTCAGCCTCGTGGCCTTGATCCACTGGTGAAATCGGAGCTGGGAAAGATCGCCCGTGAAGCGATCTACAACGCTTTCCGCCATTCGAAAGCAAAGTCCATCGAAGTCCAGCTCACGTATGGAAACAGGGACATGCGCCTGCGCGTTCGGGACAACGGCCAGGGGTTCGATCCGGCTCGTCTTCAATCGAATGCCGGTCATCCACATTTGGGCCTGCAAAACATGAGAATACGGACAGAAAAGCTCAATGGCGGCTTTAGCCTGTGGAGCCGCTCAGGGACCGGGACAGAACTTGAGATCACCGTTAGATCGGATCGCGCATATCTTTCTGATCAGAAACGGCAGGTGTTCCTTGATTCTCAAGGCAGCTGAAGAATGTCCGCAACCGGTCGCAGGCTTCGGGCAGTTTGTAACGAAATCAACCCTTGCCCCAAAAAATCAGATATCGATATAGCCTCGACGAACAGCCGTCATAACGGCCCCAGTCCGGTCATCGACTCTCAACTTCATCAATATGCTTTTCATGTGATTCTTGACCGTGTGCTCGGCGATCTCAAGATCGGAGGCAATGATTTTATTTGCCTTTCCCTGCGCGACCATACGCAGCACGTCGAGCTCCCTGACAGTAAGTGCGTCGTCAGCCAAGTGCTCAGCAAGCTGCTGTGCAATGTCAGAAGGGATCCGTTTCAATCCTGCGTGAACCGCTCGAATCGTTTCGGTCAGTTCCTTTCGAACCAGATTCTTTAAGAGGTAGCCGGAGGCGCCTTCCTTAAAGGCCCGCAAAGCCTGAACGTCGCCGATCGCCGTTGTCAGCACTATGATTCGAGCCTTCGGGAATTCCTTTCGAATTGCCGCAATAGCGTCGATCCCGTTCATCTTTGGCATACGAACGTCCATGATCGTTACGTCGGGGCGATGGACTCGATAGAGGAATAAAGCCTCTTCTCCGTCCGATGCTTGGGCCGCAACCGTCATGTCCGTTTGTGCGTTGATTTCTCCAACGATCCCTGCCACCAGCAGAGGGTGATCGTCGGCCACGAGTACCCGAATCTTATGGGACACATCCATGTGAACTCCTTAGATTGTCGAATCCATCCGGAATTCGGTCGAAGCTATGATATCTCTAAAAGACTCCTGTCATGGTGGCCCAAAAGGGCTAGAAGAAGACAATCCCCCAGAGCCATTCGGACAGCGCACGCGGGCAATATCATGAGCCGGTGCAACGACTCTTTTCGATGTTTCCCGATGGGCTCCCCGGTGTAGCGCTATTTCTGTTACGAGTCTGTGTCATTGGAATGCTCATGGACTCCATATTCCAGAACTCGACGATCGAAAACGTCAGCGTATGGAAAATTGGTGTCTTTTCCCTGATCAGTCTTCTGCTCTTGTTCGGAGTTTTCACTCCGATCACTTGCGCATTCTCGGTCATCTTCGAGGCTATCTGCTGGCCCGCATGGGACGAACAGAGATCACTAGAATTCTCGATATCGGCTCTTGTGATAATAGCTCTTTCCCTCCTTGGTCCAGGTGCATATTCAATCGATTCAAAGATGTTCGGCAGGCGCATTATCTTGCCGCCGGAGTAAGGCGGGACGCTCTGTGCAGCGACGCCTGGATAACCCACACAACAGAAGTACAGTTCTCCACCTGTTGAAATCAACAGTCTCAGAGATCTCTGTAAAGGGCTAGCGCAGACTGGCCGCATTGAGTCTGCGCAGAATCGAGAAGTCTACGTAATGTAGTCAATCAGAGATCGACCATGCAGGAGAAGACGATGCCTCTGACTACAAGCTCTGTGCTGTTTCCTCGATTGCAGCCCGCACTTCAGGCTACTCCGCGCCATGAAGGCTCTACTCAAGCGCTCCCAATCGACTCGCCTTTAACCTCAGAAACGATTGTCTATGTCGTCTGTAAAGATGTAGGCCGGATAACATGCCTAAAAGATTTTTTCTTGTCACATGTCATCAGATTTCATGTTTTCGATACGGCCAGGGAGTATTTGGACAATGCGGCTCCCGACCGGATAGCCTGCGTCATCGTCGACCTGGACCTTCCCGATGCCAATGGATTGGAGGTGCAACGCAGATTGCTGGAGAGCGGGGGCCCTCCGGTCATCTTTGTCGCCTCGCATGGCGATCTGAATTCGGGAGTGCGCGCCATGAAGAACGGCGCAATCGACTTCATGATTGAGCCGTTCGACTATGAGCGATTGCTGGCAGCTGTTGAAGCAGCCTTTGTTCAAGAGCGAAAAACCCGCCGCGAGCGCGTGGAGCGGCTATCTCTACTACGAAGATGGAACTCGCTCACGCCGCGAGAGCAGGAGTCATTTCGATACACCGTGGCTGGTTTTCTCAACAAGCAGGCGGCCGGAGAACTTGGCATTACCGAGAATACTTTCCAGGTTCATCGCGGTCGCGTCATGAGAAAAATGAAGGCGGATTCGCTGGCGGAGCTAGTGCGAATGTCGATGCGACTGGAGCTCTTACTTCACAACCTGGGACCACAAGAAATCGCGGCACAACACTCGAATAACGATGTTATAGGGAAGGTCAAGGACAGTTCACGCGATTACAACGTGAGGTTGGAGATCCGTCCGTCACACATGAGGCAAACCGTACCTTCCATATCCAGTCAAAGTGGTGGTTTTCGCTATGCCGACGGTATGGGAGTTTCGCGAATACCTTATCCGCTCGCCCACTCCGACACCTCGCGATATAAGCAAGACGAGCATGAAGGTCGTTCAGGCCGCTGGTAAAGACCTGCTTCCGCATTGATCTATCTTGACTAACCCAAACAACAATTCACAACGGGTCACATTGTTGTGCCATCCGCAATCGAAGGAGGAATCCATGAAGAAGGTTTTGATTACAGGAGCAGGTACGGGCTTTGGGCATGAAGCTGCCATGCGCCTCGCAGAAAAAGGCTTTGACGTGATTGCCACAGTGGAAATCTGGGCTCAGGTCCAGACTCTGAAGCGGCAGGCAGCCGAACGAGGTGTCACTCTCACGGTGGAAAAGCTTGACGTGACGAACGATGGGGACCGCCGGAAAGCACTTGGCTGGGGCATCGAGATTCTGGTGAACAACGCCGGAGTGCTGGAGGGCGGATCGGTTCTCGACATCCCCGGCGAACACATGCGCCACCAGTTCGAAGTCAACGTGACTGGGCCTCTGCTGCTGACCCAGGGAATCGCCAAGCAGATGGTGAAGCGCGGCAAGGGACGCATTGTGTGGGTATCGTCGCGAGAGGGCCTGAATACGAATCCGTTCACCGGTATTTATGCTGCATCGAAACATGCAGTCGAGGCGATCGCAGAAACAATGAGTCTCGAATTGCAGGAATTCGGAATCGAAGTCGCGACGGTAAACCCTGGACCATTCCTTACAGGCTTCAACGATCGCGGTTTCGAGACGTGGAAGAGTTGGGAAGACGACCCTGCTCAGCGGCTCTTCGACTACTCCAAGCTTGCCTTCCCCCGAGCTCAATTCGATCCTGAACCTGTTTATGTCACGCTGACCGCAGTCGCCGCAGGTGAAATCGACACGTACCGCAACCTGGAGCCAAAGTCGATGCTTGAGGAGACCAAACATCTCATCGAGGCCCCCTGGAGCAAGAAAATCAGGGATGGTCTCGGAACGCGCCCTGCAAGCCTGCAGAGGTCATTTGAAATGAAGCCTGAAACTCCCGTGTCGAAGTAATTGATTGCGCACCTCATCTCCTCGAGCAAGCCGGGAGCCTCACAACCAGAGGCCAGCCACTCGGCTGCTCTACTTGGGGCCGCTAAACGAGCGGCCCCAAGACTTTTGTCTGCGGCAGCACGCTATCGCTGTTCAGTCTCTCGCACGAGAACTCCGTTGGCGCCGCGCGGGGCCGAGATCAGAGAGTCCCCAGATATCGGTGGATTGCCGGCACGACCACCGAACCTTCCCCAACCGCGGAGGCGACGCGCTTAACGGAGCCCGATCGGACATCGCCAACCGCGAAGATGCCGCGCACTGAGGTCTCGAAGGGACCTCGATCTTCAGATCCGGACGATGTTCGTACGAAGCCGTTTGCATCGAGATCCACGCAGTCCCGCAGCCATGTTGTACAAGGCTGAGCGCCGATCATTACAAACAAGTGTTCGGTTTCAAAGCGCGTCATCTCACCGGTAATCCTGGATTGCCAGGTGACGCAGCTCAGGCGGCTCGTTCCTTCTAGACCCACGACTTCTGAACAGGGATGCAGCGTAATCGACTTCGAAGCATGGATGCGCTGCACAAGATAATCCGACATGGTAGTGGACAGTTGTGGTCCGCGGATCAACATATGCACATGGCTCGCTCGCATAGAGAGATACATCGCGGCTTGTCCCGCAGAGTTTCCTCCTCCTACAATCACGATGGGCCGACCAACGCACGGATGGACATCAATCGGTGTCGCCGAATAATGAACGCCCATACCTTCGAAGCGTTCAAGATCGGGGACATTCAGCTTTCGATAGTTCGCGCCAGTGGCGATCACCACAGCTCTGGCTGCAATTGTCTTATCGTCATCGAGGCCTATAAGAAAGGGTTCTTCTATGCAGTCGATACTGATAACGTTTCTGCAGATGGCAACGGTGGCCCCGAATTTCTCAGCCTGCACCTGAGCCTGCTTGGCAAGCTCGGCTCCAGAGATGCCGTTTGAAAATCCCAGGTAGTTCTCGATCCTCGAGCTGGTCCCAGCCTGGCCTCCGGCTGCATAGTTATCCAGTCGAGGCCCTGCAGCGTCGCCTCGCCAGCGCGGAAATCCCGCGCAACGACGAGCGGTTCCGCCGCCTGACCGACGCCGCCGCGGCCGGCGCGACGCGCGCCGCCACCCTGACCCGCCAATTGCTGGCGTTTTCGCGCCGCCAGCCTCTCGAACCGAAACCGATCGACGTGAACAAGCTGGTATCGGGCATGTCCGACCTGCTGCACCGGGCGCTGGGCGAAAACATCAAGATCGAAACCGTTCTCGCCGGCGGAACGTGGCGCATCCTGGCCGACGCCAATCAGCTCGAGAGCGCGCTGCTCAACCTGGCGGTGAACGCGCGCGACGCGATGCCGGGCGGCGGCAAACTGACGATCGAAACCAGCAACGCGTATATCGATGAGGCCTACGCCGCGGCGCACGACAGGATTCGATGTCGGCCAATACGTGCTGATCGCCGTCACCGACGGCGGCGCCGGCATGACACCCGAGGTGCTGGCCCAGGCGTTCGATCCGTTCTTCACGACCAAGGATGTCGGCCACGGCACCGGGCTAGGTCTCTCGCAGGTCTACGGATTCGTGAAACAGTCTGGCGGCTACGTGAAGATTTACAGCGAAGTCGGCGAGGGGACGACCGTCAAACTATACCTGCCGCGGCCGACCGGAGAGATGGCACTCGGCGGCGAGAGCGAGGTGAAAGTCATTCCCCGTGGCGGCCGCGAGGAGCTCATCTTGGTCGTCGAGGACACCGACGACGTTCGCGCCCATACGATCGAGATGCTGCGGGAACTCGGATACAGCGTGGTCGAGGCGGCCGATGGCGCCGCGGCGCTGCGCATCTTGGATGCGGAACCCCGCGTGCGCCTTTTGTTCACCGATGTCGGTTTGCCGGGCGGCATGAATGGGCGTCAACTGGCCGACGAGGCGCGCCGGCGCCGCCCGACTTTGCTGGTGTTATTCACGACGGGGTACGCCAGGAACGCAATTGTCCATCATGGCCGCCTGGACCCAGGCGTGGAACTGATCGCCAAGCCGTTCACCTTCACGGCATTGGCCGCCAAGCTGCGCGACGTGCTCGAACGCGGCGCCCAGAAATAGCGAAGGCCGCCTCAGGTCTCTGCCAGGATGTCGCCGACGCGTCTCGCGAAATCGTCCATCGCGAAGGGCTTGGTCATCACCTGCATGCCGGGCTCGAGGTGGCCGTTGCCGATCACCGCGTTTTCGGCGTAGCCGGTGATGAACAGCACCTTCAGGTCCGGGCCGCAGCGCGCGCGCCGCGTCGGCGACCTGCCGGCCGTTCATGCCGCCGGGCAGGCCGACATCGGTGACCAGCAGGTCGATCCGCGCGTCGGATTGCAGGATCTGCAGGCCGGCCGGCGCCGTCCGCCGCCTCGATGCGCGGTGTAGCCGAGCTCCTCCAGCACTTCGGCGACCAGCATGCGCACGGTCGGCTCGTCGTCGACCACCAGCACGGTCTCGCCCTGCGCCGGCGCGCGATCGCCGGCGGCTCGGCTCGGCGGTTCCGCGCGTCCGTCGGCCTCGCCGTGATGGCGCGGCAGATAGAGGCACATCGTCGTGCCCTGGCCGAGCTCGGAATAGATGCGCACCTGGCCGCCGGATTGCCGGACGAAGCCGTAGATCATCGACAGGCCGAGCCCGGTGCCCTGGCCGAGCGGCTTGGTGGTGAAGAACGGATCGAAGGCGCGCGCGATCACCTCCGGCGTCATGCCGGTGCCGGTGTCGGTGACGCAGAGCGAGACATACTGGCCGGGCGGCAGGTCGCGCTCGCGCGCGCCGCGCGTCGTCCAGCCATCGGTTGGCGGTCTCGATGGTCAGCCGGCCGCCGTCGGGCATGGCGTCGCGCGCGTTGATGCACAGATTGAGCAGCGCGTTCTCCAGCTGGTTCGGATCGCACCAGCGTCGGTCCACAGCCCGGCCGCGCCGACGCACCTCCACCGCGATCGCCGGGCCCGACCGTGCGGCGGATCAGTTCCTCCATGCCGGCGACCAGCCGGTTGACGTCGGTCGGCTTCGGATCGAGCGTCTGCCGGCGCGAGAAGGCCAGCAGCCGGTGGGTCAGCGCCGCGGCGCGCTGCGCCGCGCCCTGCGCCGCGTCGATGTAGCGGTCGAGCTCGCGTCAGCCGGCCCTGCGCGAGCGCGCGTCTGCAGCAATTCCAGGCTGCCGGTGATGCCGGTCAGCAGATTGTTGAAATCATGCGCGATGCCGCCGGTGAGCTGGCCGACCGCCTCCATCTTCTGCGCCTGGCGCAGCGCCTCCTCGGCCTGGCGCCGATCGGTCATATCGACGGCCTCGGGTACCATGGCGATGATCGCGCCCTGTTCGTCGCGGATCGGTCGCAGGGTGAAATCGAACCAACGGACTCCGGTCGGCAGGGTCAGCTGCATTTCCGTCTCTACGCTCTCGCCTGCCGCGGCTGCCGCGACAGCCCGGCGAACGATGTCCGTCATTCCCGGCGTGCCGGTGAACCAAAGCGTGTCCCAGAAGGGAACGCCCAGCACGCTTTCAAGCGTGACTTCGATTCCCTTCAAGGCGGTTGTGTTGGCATGCAGGACCGCGCCATCGAGCAAAAGGAGACTTTGATGGAGATGACTGGTTTCGAGGATGGACCGAAGGCGGCAGTTCGCTCGATTGGAGCTGAGCGGTGCGTTCGGCCAACCGAGCATAGAGTTTGTTGAGCTCCGTCATCACCGCGATCAACAGATAACTGCCGGCGACCACATCGAAGAACCGCCCCGCATACCAGCCGAGGTCGTAGCGCGCTGAGCCCACCACGGAGCTCAAGACGAGGTCGCAAAGCCATGTGCACATCACGACGAATAGCCAGAGATCGAGCGTCGAGTGCAGGCGGCGCGGCCAGCAGCACAACCAGTCCGACAATGCAGAAAACGCACATGACCGGACTGCACGCCGGTCGTCAGCAGCGCCGGGTAGCTGCCTCGGCCGCTGACGATCGGGACCAGAAAATCCTGGCCGTCGATGGCAAGCAGCGTCAGCAAAAACACTAGTCCGGCGGTGAGAGCGATGCCGATCGCCAGGGCATTGCCGGCATGGCGAAGTGCCGGAGCGGCGCCCGTTGTCGCGTCGGACCAGGACCGCGTAGGCGACCACGAAAAGAGCGAAACCGGCATGCCAGAAGCAGTAGAGCCACGAGGTGGTTTGCGGTCCGGCGCCGAGCAGCCCCTGGGCGCGAAGCCGCCGGGAAACGTCAACGGTACGGAACCATGATCAGTGTGTCGAACAGATAGCCGCAGGCCAGCATCAGCAAGGCGAGCGAACGGACGCGCAGGAATTGCCCGAACAGCAGGGCGGCGGTGACTAGACCGATGATCGCCAATGCCGCTTCATAGGTCGGAACGAAGGAATTGAGCGGCGACAGCGGTTCGGGCGACGGTGTCGCCACAACCGTTGCGGCGACCGAGGCCAGCACCAGCGCGAACGCGATCGCTTTCTCGCTCCGCCCCGGCGGTGTGCTGGTCAGCAGGGCATGGCCAAATGTGGTGAAATCGGCCGACATCTCTATTCCGCTTGTTCGAATGGTTTCGTTGCGTTCCTGGCGGCTGTTCAGGCCTTCGCGGCGGCCCAATCGTCCGGGCTGTCGATATCCATAAGAATACCGGGATCGTCGGTTTCGATCAGCGACGGCTTGGCGTTGGCCAAAATCGTCCGCGCGCCTTCGTCGCCGGTCAGCGCCATCAGCGCCTTGCCATGGCTGCGGCCGAATCCGACCGGGTGGCCGCGTTGTCCATGATAGGTCGGGGCGACCAGATTGTTGTGCGCCAGCGCTTCGACCACAGCGCGAATGGTGGCCGATCTGATGAAAGGCATGTCGGCCAGGGCCACCAGCCAGCCCGCCGCGTCGGGCCGCGCCGCAACGCCCATCGCGATCAATTCGCCGCTGCCGCCGCTGGAGCAGCGCAACGCCGTACCGCCCAGCGCCTCGATCAAACCGATGGCGCGGCCGTTATCCTGATCGACGATGGCGACCACTTCGTCGACCGCGGCGCGCAACGCGCTGACCGAGGCGGCGATGACCGGAATGCCGGCGTAGGGAAGACCGATGGGGATCGGCTCGGCCAGCTTGTCGCGTCCGGTGGCGGCGCGGAATCGGCTGGCGCGGCCGGCGGCGAGCAACAGGCCGATAATGGGGGGCGGGTCGCGTGGCCATCGTCCCCATTTGGGGTCAGGCCATCACTCCGTGCAAGAACCACCGTCCGGCCGACGCCGTCGCGGAACAGCCACCAGCGCATACCGTCCGCATCCTCGATCCGCCAATAGTCGCGGAACGCCGAGGGCGGCGGGGGCGTGGGCGCATGCCACCATTCCGCGGCGATGCGTTCGGGCCCCTCGGCGCGGGCGACGCGATGGGTGGCGCCGCGCCAGCGGAACGCGGCGGGCGGCGATTCCGGCGCCGTATCGGGGGGCGCGAAAGTCTGCACCGGCTCGGGGCGGCGCATCAGCGTCACCGGACGGGCGCGGGCATCGGCGGCAATCGGCCGGCAGCGCGGCCAGACGTCCCACCGGCGCGCGCCGATACAACCGAGCGTTCCGGGATGTGGCTGCCGCGCGGTCGCTTGACGGGCGACGGCGCCGGGCCCCAGCCTTTGCGTCAACCGGTCGACCAGCAGCGCCAGCCCATCCTGGTTGGCCGTTGCGCGCGCCGGCGTCGCCCGAGGGCAGGTCGATCTGCTGCGCGGCCAGCGGCTTCCACCACCGGCACGCCGAGCACGATCGCCTCGATCCCGAAACCGGCATCGAGCCCGTCGAGTTTTTCCGCGAACAGCCGCGCCAGATGGGTGGGATCGCGCACCGGCGCCGCTGTGCCGACGGCGATCTCGATCAGGGTGCCATCGACGCGATAGAGCGCGAGGTCGAGCCGGCGCGCGCCCTTGCGGTCGCGTTCCAGCATTTTGCACAAAGCCTGGATCAGCCGGTCGATGCCGCCGGCGACATCCTCGGTGCGGCCGATCGGTTCGGGAAAAGCCAGCCGCGCGTGATAAGGCAGCACGGGCCGCGTCGGTCCGATCGGCTCGGCCGCGTCGCCGACGAGTTGATCGAGGCGCAATGGCAGATGCGGACCGAAGCGCGACGCCAGGGGCGCGCGCGGCAATGGCATGAGATCGCCGATGCGGCGCAGGCCGAGCCGGTGCAGGGTTTCCACCGTCGCTTGCGGCAGGCGCAGCGCGGCGGCAGGGCAGTCCCGACAGCCATTGCCGCGCGCCGCCTTCGGGAACGATGGCGGTGGCGCCGTGCGTCATGCCATAGCGGGCGGCGGCCCAGGCCGCGCCGGGCGAATCGGCGATGGCGGCCCGCGCGGCGAAGCCCGCGCCGGCCAGTCGCGCGATCATGTCGTCGAGCAGGGCCTGTTCGCCGCCGAACAGATGGGCGCAGCCGGTGGCATCGATCCATAATCCCGCGCCGCCATCGCCGGAGAGCGCGTCCGCCGCGGTCCAGGGCGACCAACGCGTGCACCAGCGCGCCAGGCGCGTCAAGGTATCCAATTCAGCCGCTGGATCGGCGGCGACGGTTTTCACCGTGGGGCAGAAGGCGCGAGCATCGGCCAGCGATTGCCCGATATGAAGACCCTGGCTGCGCGCGGCTTCATTGGCGGCGGTCAGCGCCAGCGCACCGTGAAGTTGCGTCACCGTGGCCAGCGGTCGGTCGCGCCAGTCGGCATGCGCCGTGCCACGCCGCGTCAGCCGGTCGGTGACCAGATCGGGCAGCCAAAGCGAAACGATTCGTTTCGATATCTCCATAGTGGTCACGCAGCCCTCACCGCAACTCTTTCCCGCCCGCGCGCTTCGCGCGCTAGCGCTGATTCTGCCGGCGAAGCCGGCGCGCGCGCGAGGGAGGGCCCGCTGCAACGGCAGCGAGAGGGCGAGGGGCTACAAATCGTCCGTCGCGCCAGACCAGGGTCCAGGCACGCGGCAGGCCGCCGCGGCACCGTTCCAGCGCGACGGTCCAGGTGGGCGGACCCAATCCGCCCCAAGGTGTCGGGATGCTCGGCGCGGCGCCGACGCGCCAGCGGGTGGTGGCGCCGCTGGTGGCCGTTCGCGCCGCCGTCACCGCCAGTCCGGCGACACCGCCGCTTTCGGCGGCAAGCTGCAGCCGCCGCGCCGCCGCTGGGGCAAGGTCCGGCACTTCGCCCAGCACGGCGCCGAGAGCGGGGCAGCGCAGCCCTTCTTCCATTGCCCACAGAACTTCGATGGCGCGATCGGTCTCGGCCATCACCACGCGGTCAGGCGCGAGTCCGAAATGCGCCAGTCCGGGTAGGAAAGGCTGGGCGGAATCCTTGCGCCGGCACCACAGCACCGTGCGACCGCGCGCGATCAGACCGAGCAGGGCGGCGGCGAAGCCGAGCGCCGCGGCATCGGTGGCGGCGATCTGGTGCAACCGGGCCAGCGGCAGTCCACCCCAGGGCAGCGCCTCATCGGGCACGCCCAGCGAGAGGATCGGCGGCGGCGCGCTGTTGCCCTGTTCGAGGGCCCAGATGCGCGCCCGCAGCCGGGCGATGGTGGTCGGGTCGGTAGCGATCATAGTGGCATTGTGCCGCCCTAATGTTCATTATTTGTTCTAGTTGTTATTTGAGTCGGGGTCAAGGCCTGGAAGAGACTGGCGGCGTCTTTGAATTTTCATTCTTGCGCCTTAGCAATGCGCGCCAACCTCTTGCCCGATCACAAAAAACATCTACCTTGGGAATGCCCAGCCGGAGTCCCGCATGGCGACCAACCTGCTCACCACCGACCAAATGTATGCGGCCGACCACGCTGCCGTGGCGGCCGGCGTTCCCTCGCTCGTCCTGATGCAAAACGCCGGCTGGCAGGTGGCCCGGGCGATCCGCCAGCGTTTCGCGCCGCGACCGGTCGCGGTGTTGTGCGGTCCCGGCAACAATGGCGGCGACGGATTCGTAGTCGCGCGCATATTAAAAGAGTGGGGCTGGCCGGTGCGCGTGGCGGCGTTCGGCGCGGTCGCGCGACTTAAGGGCGATGTCGCCGCGATGGCGGCGCGCTGGACCGGTCCGGTCGAGCCTCTGACCGCCGATATTCTTGTCCGCCGCCCGCTGGTGGTGGATGCGTTGTTCGGCGCCGGGCTCGCGCGGCCGGTGGAAGGCGCGGGCCGCTCGATCATCGAAACGCTGAACGCCGACGATCACGAGGTGGTGGCGATCGACGTGCCCAGTGGCGTCGACGGCAACACCGGTCAGGTACTGGGCGTGGCGGCGCAAGCGCGGCTCACTGTGACTTTCTTCCGCCCCAAGCCGGGTCACGCGCTGGTTCCCGGACGGCTTCTGTGCGGCGAGATCGTGGTGGCCGATATCGGCATTCCGCCGAGTGTGCTCGATGTCATCGCGCCGCAAACTTTCATCAACGCGCCCGCTCTCTGGAGCACGGCGCTGCCCTGGCCGCAACCTGAAGGCCACAAATACACACGCGGCCATCTGCTGGTCGCGGGCGGCGGCGCGATGACCGGCGCGGCGCGTCTCGTTGCCGCGGCGGGACGGCGGGCAGGGGCGGGACTTGTCACCATCGTCGCACCCGAATCATCCCTCGCGACCTATCGGGCCGGTGATCCGGGCGTTATCGTCCAATCGATGACCGAATGGACCGGGCTGATGGCTGACAAACGCCGCAACGTCGCGGTGATTGGTCCCGGCCTGGGCGTCGGCGTCGACACAGCGCGACTGGTGTTCACGGCGCTGAGCGCCGGCAAAGACTTGCGTGATCGACGCTGATGCACTGACCACCTTTGCGGCCGATCCGACCGGCTTGTGGCAAACGCCCGGCACCAAAATCCTCACGCCGCACGATGGCGAATATGCGCGCCTGTTCCGCCATACCGGCGATCGGTTGACGCGCGCCCGATTGCGCCGCGCAGAGAATCGAGTGCCGTGATGCTGCTCAAAGGCCCGGACACCGTGATCGCATCCCCGGACGGACGCGCCGCGATCACCGTCGATGCCCCGCCGAGTTTGGCGACCGGCGGCAGCGGCGATGTGCTGGCCGGTCTGATCGGTGGGTTGCTGGCGCAAGGCATGGAACCCTTCGAAGCCGCTTGCGCGGGAGCCTGGATGCACGGCGCGGCGGCGCGGAGCTACGGTCCCGGGCTGATCGCCGAAGATCTGGTCGATTCCTTGTCCGCGGTCTGGGTCGCGGTCGCCAAGGATGAGGAGGGCGCGTCGTGGACGAATTGAGACCGACCGAGGCGGCTCCGCCCTCCGCGCGGTTGCTCGACCGGTTGCGTGGCGTGTGGCGTGACGTTGCCGGACAGTTCGGTATCGCGCGCGGACTGGCGCCGGAGCTGCCCGCCGGCGATGCCGATATCCTGCGGGCGCAGATGCGCGATTGCCTGAACGCCAAGGGCGGTGAAGTGTCGGCCCGCGCCCGCGCGGCGGTTCTCGGGCGTTCCTATTTGGCGCTTAACGCCGAGGGCAGAGGCCGGTTTCTGCGCATCCTTGCCAATGAGTTCGGCACCGACTCGGCCAAGATCGATGCCGCGGTCGGAATCTTGCGCGCCGCCGAGCCGGCGTGGCGCCACGACGCCGAGCAGGCGCTGCGTGAAGCGCTGGAAAGTCCGCGCGTCAGATTACTAAGGCAATTTAATGGATTGCCGGAAGGTGTGAAGTTCTTAGTGGATCTTCGCGCCGAGGTTTTGAGCCGGGTCAGAAGCGAGCCGAGCCTCGCGGTTCTGGGCACGGAATTGCGTGACCTTTTGGCAAGCTGGTTCGATGTCGGTTTCCTCGAGCTCCATCGCATCACCTGGCGGTCGCCGGCGCTGGTCTTGGAGAAGTTCGCTGCCTATGAGGCGGTGCATGCCATCGAGAGCTGGCAGGACCTCAAGAATCGCCTCGATTCCGACCGGCGCTTCTTCGCCTTCTTCCATCCCCGCATGCCCGATGAGCCGCTGATCTTCGTCGAGGTCGCGCTGGTGACCGGCATGAGCGGCAATGTCGGCGAACTGCTCGATCAGAATGCGCCGGTCGGCGATCCTGGCCGCGCCGATACCGCGATCTTCTACTCGATCACCAATGCGCAGCGGGGTCTGGCGGGCATCAGCTTCGGCAACTTCCTGATCAAGCGCGTGGTCGACGATCTTGGACACGAATTCCGCAACCTGAAGACCTTCGCCACGCTGTCGCCGATCCCCGGCTTCCGCACCTGGCTCGACGAAACTCTCGCGGCCGGCGATCCGTTGAGCGCTTCCGAGCGCCACGCGCTGGCGGCCGAAGGCGAAAGCGATGGGCTGGAGGCGGCGCTGAAGCGCGCTTGGTCGACCGACAAGCCGCTGGCCGATGCCTTGCGGCCGATCTTGATGCGCTTGTGCGCGACTTATCTGCAGATGCGCGGCGAACGGTCGGGCCGTGCCCTCGATCCCGTCGCGCATTTCCATCTCACCAACGGCGCGCGGCTCGAACGCCTCAACTGGCTGGCCGACCCATCCGAAAAAGGCTTGAACCAATCCGCAGGGATCATGGCCAACTATCAGTACCG
>CAVUWQ010000009.1:0-10152 GCA_963745105.1 uncultured Acidobacteriaceae bacterium | reverse complement strand
CTTGCCGCAGCGCGCGGTGAGCACCGGCTGCACTTTGGTCTTGAAAAACTCCGGAGAAGATGAGGCAGGTGCCGCGTCCTGCGCGGCAAAGACGCTCACGCCGACCGGCGCGGCGACCAGGGCTGTCAGGATCATCGAAGGTATGAGTGCGGCCAGTGCTTTCATGATCTTTGAGATAGCTTTCACTTAACGCTGACAGTTTATTCCGTAGGACAACTCTTCGACGTAGCTCTGCAGTTCGATGAAGTCTTTCGTATGCCGCCGCTCCAGGAACGGCAGATCGGATCGCTCCAGCTTCATGTCGGCAATCACGTTGGTCTTCCCTTCCATCTTTTCGGCATAAGGACCGAGCACGATCAGACGTGTACCCAGGAAGAGCGCTTCTGCGACGTTGTGGGTGACGAACACCACCGTCGGCTGCTGCTCCCTCCACAGATCGAGCACCAACTCCTGCAAGCTGATGCGCGTAGAAGGATCAAGCGCGCTGAAAGCCTCGTCCATAAGCAGCACGGGGGGCCTCATGATCAGAGCCTGGGCAATCGCCACACGTTGCTGCATGCCTCCGGACATCTTATGCGGATACTTGTCGCCATCGCCGGGACGCAGGCCCATGCGCAATAGTTGCTGCGCGGCTTCGGTCTTGAGCCGCCGGCGAAATCTAAAGTAGCTGGGCTTCAGCCACGGCAGCAACGGATACTTCGCCGTGCGCGGCCCATACATCACATTCTGCTGCGCGGTGCGATTGGGAAAGAGCGAATAGCGCTGCGGAACATAGCCGCAGCGGGCATCGATCTGTGTCACGCGCTTGCCGGAGACGTGAATGTCGCCAGTGGTCGGCGGCTCTTCGCCGAGGATCAGCCGCAGCAGCGTGCTCTTGCCGCAGCCCGTCTCTCCCAGAACGACGACGAACTCGCCAGCTTCGATGTCCAGATCGACGGCGGAGAGAACGGTGCGCACCTCGCCCTTTTCATTCGAATATGTTTTCGAGACGTTCTTGAGACCAATCTCAACCGGCCGCCGGCGTGCGGCGGGAAATTCCTCGCGGACAGGAGCGGCAGCAGCTAGAGCCATGGATGCAGCCTCCTGTTGGCAAAGCGCAGCAGCGCGTCCAGTCCGAATAAGAGAAGCGCAACCCACAGCAGATACGGGATGATGATGTCCATGCCCATGTGCCGGCGCATGATTGCAATGCGATAGGCCAGTCCATCCGTTGAAGCGATCATCTCTCCGGCAAAGAGGAACAGGGCCAGCGGCTTCAGGCTCAAGCGCACACTGTTGATCACGCTGGGCAGAATCTGCGGAAAGACCACGCGATAGGCCACATCGAGATTGGTCGACTTCAGCGTAAAGGCTTTGACGATCTGCTCGCGGGGCACGGCGCGCGTGATCTGGTAGGTGTCCAGGATCAGCGTAGGCGCGACGCCGATGACCATCAGCATGATCTTCGACCATTCATCGATGCCAAAAACGATGAACAGAATAGGAAGCAGCGACAGGGCGACGATCTTGTCGAAGAACAGCACGTAACGCAGGAAGAACGCGCCGAACAAAGGAAAGATGCCCATGTGCAGCCCCAGCAGGATGGCCGGCACCAGCAATGCCAGAGCTACAAAGAATCTGTATCCGCTGGCTGCCGTGTCTTTCCAGATCATGCTGTGGCGAATCTGCTGCCAGCGCGATGCGCCCGGATCGAGGTCGTCGTCCTCTTCAGCGGGATGAAAGATAGATGTCTGTATTCCCTGCGCAAGCTGTCTTGCCGAAGGTACGATGCGGTCTTCGCTGTTCTCGCGATGACGGACGGCGGAGAAATGCGCATACAGCGCGATGCTGGCAAGGAACAGGACCCACGAAAGTACCTGTGTGACGCTGCGCCGCGGCCGCGCCTGAATGTCGATCAGGTTCCGTGGATCGAGAACCGACGACGCCATACTACAAATGCCCCTGCTGCGCCTGGTGCATATAGGTTGAGTCGAAGCGGAGACGGACGCGATCTTTCTTGCCCTGGATCGTGCTATCCGGGTAAAGAACGGCGACATCGTCCGCCGACTGAATGCCCTCGCCGAGAAGATTGTGGTGGAAGCAGAACTGGCGCACCAGGTCCATCTTCTGTTTCATCTCGCCGCTGTCAGAGTAGTCGGCAGCAGCCTTCGGCGTGTAGAAGAGGTGCGTTGTCTTCAGCTGCTCGCGATAGGAGGTTAGCGAATCTCCGGAAGCTGCCGCGCTTTCGGTAAGCGAGCGCTCATGCGCAGCTCCTGTGCCCGCCATCTGTGCCATTACTTCGTACCAGGCGCCAGTGATGGCCTTGGCAAACTTCACGCCCGAGCCATCCGGCCGATGCAGCACATCGGTGCGCACCACTAAAAGGTCCATGATCTCGCCCGGGATTTTGGAGGAATCGAAGATGTCTGCCACACCTTTGTCCTGATCCAGAATTTGCGAAACCAGCGGCTTCCAGGTAACCACGACCTGATTGGAATGATTGCCGAGAAACGCGCCGGCAATATCGGAGTCCGAGGTGTTTACCAGCTTAAGCCGCGATGCTTCGTCCTGCAATCCGTTCAGCACCAGCGCCCGTTCCAGCAAGTACTCTGAGACAGTTTTCTGCACCAGCATCACGTGCTTGCCGCCGAGCTGATTCAGCTTCAAACCATTGCGGGTAAGCACGGCGTCGTTGCCATCGGAATAGTCACCCATAATGATGGCCGTGGAGTCGACGCCGGAAGCCGCCGGCATATCCAACGCCTCCATGTTGGTCATGACGCAGGCGTCAATGTTCTTGGCAACAAAGGCGTCGAGAGACGCAGCATAGTCGAATCGCTGCACGTCGATCTGGACGCCATACTTATCTGCCCAGCGCTTGAGAATGCCGGACTTAGCCATGTAGAAGTAGGGATTCCATCCGGCATAGACCGACCAGCCTACGACGAACCGCGGCGGGCCGGCCGCAAAGGAGGCGGGAGTAAACGAACAGAAGAGGATGCAACAGATTACGGCAATGCGCAGACGAAAAGCGGCCGCACTCCTTTGGGGTGTTTTCCGGCGGGTCATGGATGCACTAAGCATAGTTCCGGAGCACGAATGCTAGAAGAGTTCTCTACTTTTGTTTATGCGGACTATAAAGACGAGCCACAGCTGCAATCTCCAGGCCTCGTGTTACAACTGTGCTACTCCGATGAAGCCGCTTCCTACCATTTCCGGTCTGCACCGCACGATCTCTTCGATTCAGTCACTTGCATTGTTGCTCTGTACGGCAGCGGTTCCTTCCGCAATCGCACAGAAGCCCGAGCTGAAGGCTACCGGCGTTAACGATCCTTCCGTTCGCCGCGAGATGGCAAATATTCATCCTGCAGCGACGCTGCAACTGCCGCTGAATCCAGACTGGTTTACCGTCACCGGCGATGCGGTATGGGTTACCAGCTCGCGGTCGAACGTGGTCACGCAGATTCTGGAGAAGACGAACCGGATCGGGCTGAGCATACCGGTTCAGCGCCCCTGCTCCGGCCTAGCCTTCGGCTTTGACAGCTTATGGATCCCCAGCTGCGGCACGCACAGTCTTGTCCGCGCCGATCCTAAGACCGGCAAGATTCTGGCCGAGATTGCAGCATCTCCCGCTCAATCAGAGGGTGGAATCACGGTTGGCGCAGGCAGCGTATGGATGGTCACGGATAAAGAAGGCGTACTCTCGCGCATCGATCCCACGACTTCCAAGATTCAAGCTACAGTCTCGATCCCATCCGGCTCTTACAATCCCCTCTTCGCTGACGGCTACGTCTGGGTCTCATCGAACGAGCACAGCGAGCTGGTAAAGGTAGACCCGGCGACGAACAAAGTTGTGGCCACTATTCCGACAGGAAAGAATCCGCGCTTCCTGACGTACGGCGATGGCTCGGTGTGGACTCTGAACCAGGGAGACGGCACTATCTCGCGCATTGACACCAAGACAGCGAAGAATATCGCGAACATCCCGGCTGGCATTCCCGGCGAGGGCGGCGAGATCAGCTTCGGATTCGGGTCAGCGTGGGCAACGCTCTTCGGTTTTCCCATCACACGTATCTCTGCATCGAGCAACGCAGTGACGGAACAGTGGATCGGAGATGGAGGCGACAGTATCCGCGCTGCCCATGGCTCGATCTGGCTCACCAACTACAAGACCGGAGCGGTGTGGAGATTTGCACCTGACCAAAAGTAAGTAGAGAAAAACCGCGTGGTAAGCTAATCGACAATGAGCAGGAAAGCCGTCCAGCAGCAGGTAGCGAGGCGAGTCATACTCCGTATGACTCACATGGACGTGTGCTGCGGCCCGCCGCGCTGAACTCCGCGCTCATCTTTTTCTTTCCTCCCGGAAAATTTGTTTCGCTAACTCGTGGTGTCGTCATCCGACGCCGAAGAGCAGGAGTACATATGGAGAGCTCCATCCTCTGGAGTGAAGTCATTCCAGGCGCGGGCACGTGGTCGCATGTGCTGAAGCGCGGAACCGCGCTGCGTCTCACCGATCTCGAAGGCGGAGCGAATGTTGGCGCGTATTTTCTGAATGCCGATCTCTTCGCGGAGCGCCTCAATCTGCCTGACACACTGAAGGCTCAGCACACGGCCAAGCTCACCGCGGGCCATGTGCTCATGTCGGACATGGGCCGCATCCTTTGCTCCATTACCGAGGATTCGCTGGGCTGGCACGATCCGCTCTCCGGCTGCTCAAATGCGGCATTGGTCGAAAAGAAATATGGAAAGGCCGATTACCAGGAGTGCCGGAACGACTGGCACCAGAACGCCTTCGACAGTTTTTTGATCGAGCTGGCTAAGTATGGACTGGGGCCGCGCGACCTTCAGGCCATTGTCAACTTCTTCAGCAAAGTCGCAGTCACCGAGGATGGATCGATGCGGTACCAGGCGTTGCACTCCGCGCCGGGCAGCTTTGTCGAGCTGCGCGCTGAGATGAACACGCTGGTGATCCTGAACACCTGCCAGCATCCGCTCGATCCCAACCCGGCATATGCACCAAAGCCGGTAGAGATTGCCATCAAGCGTGTGCCCAAGCCGGTGCAGGATGACGCCTGCTTCGTTTCCTGTCCAGAAAATATGCGAGCCTACACGCTGACGGAGCGCTACTTCCTATGACGAATGCGAATTTGGTAGTCAGCCTCTTCGATCCGAAGGACGCCATGCATGACTTCACCGTGAAGGCGGGCGAGCCTTTCGTGCATGAGATCAGGAAGGGACAGCATGTACGCATTGTCGACCTGATGGGCAATCAGGCGGTCGATACGCTGTTCTACAACGCGCGCGAATACTCCGACCGCTACAGCGCGCAGGATACGATCCGCAATCAAGGCAATATCTACCTGACCACGGGAACACAGCTCATCTCCAACTACGGCCATCCCCTCCTTACGATTGTGGCCGACACCTGCGGACGTCACGATACGCTGGGCGGAGCCTGCGCGACCGAAAGCAACATGGTGCGCTACGACATTGGCAAGCGCTATATGCATGCCTGCAGAAATTCTTTTCTGAAAGGAGCTATGGCCTGGGGACACGGTATGGACAAGCGCGATCTGACCAGTAACATCAACTTCTTCATGAATGTTCCAGTTACTTCGGAAGGTAGGTTGACTTTTGAGGATGGTATCTCCGACGCCCGAAAATATGTTGAGCTGCGCAGCGAGATGGATACCTTGATGGTGATCAGCAATTGCCCGCAACTCAATAACCCGTGCAATGGCTATAACCCGACGCCGGTACAAGTGCTCATCTGGGATTAGCGTCCAGCGATCTATCGAGTCTGAACAACCGCCAAGGATTGAGATGTTTTCAAAAGTACTGATCGCAAATCGCGGGGCGATTGCCTGCCGCATTATTCGAACCCTGAAAAAACTGGGCATCGCTTCGGTCGCCGTCTATTCAGAAGCCGACGCGCACTCCCTGCACGTGCTCGAAGCCGATGAGGCCGTGCTGCTGGGCGAGGCGCCGGCTGCGCAGAGCTATCTCGCCGTCGATAAGGTGTTGGCGGCAGCGAAGCAAACCGGATCGCAGGCGATTCACCCGGGCTACGGATTCCTCAGTGAGAACGTCGATTTCGCGCGGGCATGCGAGCAGAGCGGTATTGTGTTTATCGGACCGCGACCGGAGCACATTGAGGCCTTTGCCCTGAAGCATACGGCTCGCGCTCTCGCCGAAAAGGCCAGGGTACCAATCCTTCCAGGCAGCGGAGTTCTCTATGGTCTGGACGACGCGCTCAGCAAGGCGGAGACGCTAGGCTTCCCGGTGATGCTCAAGAGCTCCGGCGGCGGGGGCGGCATCGGTATGCGCGTCTGTCCCACTTCCGACGCATTGCGCGAAGCGTGGGAGCCTGCACTGCGCCTGAGCCAGAACAACTTCGGTGACAGCGGTCTTTATATCGAGAAATTTGTTTCGCGGGCGCGCCATCTCGAGGTGCAGATCTTTGGCGACGGCAAGGGGAGCGTCATCGCTCTCGGCGAACGCGACTGCTCAGCGCAGCGCCGTCATCAGAAAGTACTCGAAGAAACGCCTGCTCCAGGCCTTGCTCAAGCAACGCGTCAGGCCATGTTCGACGCCGCCATACTGCTGGGACAATCGGTCTCCTACGCAAACGCGGGAACGGTCGAGTTCATCTACGACGAGGACGCCAGGAACTTCTATTTTCTCGAAGTAAACACGCGACTACAGGTCGAACACGGAGTCACCGAGCAAGTGACGGGAATCGATCTTGTCGAGTGGATGATCAGGCAGGCGGCAGATGAGCTTCCGGACATTTCTGCTTCAAGCATCACGACGACAGGCGCATCCATTGAAGCCCGGATCTATGCGGAAGATCCGTTCAAGAACTTTCAGCCCACGCCGGGCTTGCTCTCGCATGTCGCCTTCCCGTCGGAGATGGCTCGCGTTGAAACGTGGGTTTCCTCGGGATCGCTGGTCACTCCCTACTACGATCCCATGATTGCAAAGATCATCGTTACGGGAGCGGATCGCGCCGATGCGGTCAAAAAGCTGCAAACCACCCTCAATGCCACTGAGATCTACGGAACTGAAACCAATCTTTCCTATCTACGAGAAATAACGAAAACTGATGACTTTGTAAGTGGAAGTATAACTACTGGATATCTCGGCAACTATCATTTCCATCGCAACGCGCTCGAGATTGTGGAGAGCGGCCCACAGATGACGGTTCAGGATTATCCTGGCCGCATCGGCTATTGGCACGTGGGCGTGCCGCCGTCGGGTCCGATGGATGCGCTGGCCTTCCGCATCGGCAATCGGCTGGTGGGCAATACAGATAGCGATCCCGGAATCGAGATGACCACCATCGGAGGGCGCATCCGCTTCAATACCGACGCTGTCATTTCGATAACCGGCGCGGGCATGAATCCCACGCTGGATGGCGTCTCCATTCCCATGTGGCAGCCAGTTGAGGTCCGCGCGAACAGTGTGCTTTATCTCGGAGCTGTGCGTGGATCTGGCTCCCGCGCTTACCTGTCTGTCGGCGGTGGCCTCGATATACCGGAATACATGGGCAGCCGCGGCACCTTCATGCTGGGCCGCTTCGGCGGCCACGCCGGGCGGGCTCTGGGGCCCGGAGATGTGATTTACATCCGCAAAGATCGAGCCGCTGCAGCAGGACGTGCGCTCGAAGAGGAATCGATTCCGAAATACGAGAAGAGCTGGAAAATCGGCGTGCTCTTCGGTCCACATACCTCGCCGGATTTCTTTACCGATGGCGACATCGATATGCTTTTTTCGACGGATTGGAAGGTCCATTATCAGAGCGACCGCACTGGAGTCCGTCTCATCGGACCGAAGCCGGTTTGGGCGCGTCCCGATGGAGGCGAAGCCGGGCTGCATCCTTCCAACATTCACGACAATGCATACGCGATCGGCACCATCGACTTTACTGGTGACATGCCCATCCTGCTTGGTCCAGACGGGCCAAGCCTGGGCGGCTTCGTTTGTCCGGCGACAGTCGTGCAGGCTGAGTTATGGAAGTTAGGTCAGCTCAAAGCGGGCGACTTAGTTCGCTTCCAGCGAGTTTCTTTCGAAGATGCCAAGCTCATGGAGGCTGAGCAGGAGCAGTTTCTCGCGAATCTCAGCGGGCCATTGCCGCAGCTTCCGGAGAAGTCGAAGCATGAATCAGCGATCCTGCGCCGCGCCGAGCGCAAACCATCTTTTACCTGCCGGGCCGACGGCGATAAGTATCTTCTCGTCGAGTTGGGCGAGAACCACCTTGATCTTACCCTTCGCTTCCGCGTGCATCTTCTCGAACAGTCACTGCGAGCGGCGAAGCTCCCCGGCATTCTCGATGTAACACCTGGCGTACGCTCGCTACACATCCACTATGACAATCGCAAGCTGGCGCGCGAATATCTGCTGGACGCGCTCGACAGCTTCGATCGCGGCATTCCCGAGCTTGCCGACATCACAGTGCCGTCGCGTATCGTACACCTGCCTCTATCATGGGACGATCCTGCCGCAAAACTGGCGCAGGCGAAGTATATGCAAGCTGTGCGCCCAGACGCGCCATGGTGCCCGAGCAATATCGAGTTCATCCGCCGCATCAACGGGCTTCACTCCATCGACGATGTGTACCGCACGGTCTTTGACGCGAGCTATCTGGTGCTTGGCCTTGGTGATGTGTATCTGGGCGCGCCACTAGCCACACCGGTTGATCCGCGCCATCGGCTGGTTACGACCAAGTACAATCCTGCGCGAACCTGGACGCCTGAGAACGCGGTCGGCATTGGTGGCGCTTATCTTTGTATCTACGGGATGGAAGGTCCGGGAGGATACCAGTTAGTCGGCCGAACTATCCAGGTCTGGAATACTTATCAGACCACTCCGGTGTTTGTGCCCGGATCGCCCTGGTCACTGCGCTTCTTCGACCAGATTCGTTTCTATCCGGTCTCCGGCAAAGAACTGCTCGACGCGCGTGATGCTTTCCCTTATGGGCGGTTCGATATCAAGATTGAAGAGACAGACTTCAATTTGATTCGCTATCAATCGTTTCTCGACTCCATCAAGCCGGAGACCGAAGCCTTCCGCAAGATTCAGAAACAGGCCTTCAACGAAGAACGCGAACGATGGAAGCTGCTCAAGCCCATTGCGGAAGAGGTAATGGAAGAAGCACCGGAGAGCGTGCAGACGCAGGTTCCCGAGGGATGCACTGCCTTCTATGCGCCCACGACGGCCTCTGTCTTTCAAATTGCAGCGGAAGTGGGCCAGCAGGTTCAGGCCGGCGATAAGGTGGTAGTGCTAGATGCCATGAAGACGGAGCTGGTGGTGACAGCGACGGCTGGCGGCACCATCGAACAGATTTTCTGCAAGCCCGGAGCGCTCATCAACGCTGGGCAGCCGTTGCTGCTGATTCGCACCGAGTAGGGGAAGGTTTCGCCAATCATGGATATCTCCACACTGCAGTCGCTCTATCGACAATCGAAGCTGCAAGCGGCGGCGTTGATTGAGGAAATATACAGCCGTATCGATGCCGAAGGGTTACATCCGGTCTGGATAACATTGGTGCCGAAGGTCGAGAACCTGGCGCGCCTGGAGAGGCTCAGTGACACATTGCCTCTCTATGGTGTTCCCTTCGCTGTCAAAGACAATATCGATGTTGTTGGATTGCCTACGACTGCGGGGTGTCCTGCGTATGCGTATCAGCCTGCGTCGACAGCGACGGTTGTGCAGAGGCTGCTCGATGCGGGTGCGGTCCTTATAGGCAAAACGAATATGGATCAGTTCGCGACGGGACTGGTCGGCACGCGCTCGCCCTACGGCATTTGCAGCAGCGTCTTCGGTTCGGAATTCATCTCGGGAGGGTCGAGCGCAGGTTCGGCTGTTGCGGTCGCGAAGGGGTTGGTCTCGTTCTCGCTGGGCACCGATACCGCCGGCTCAGGACGCATCCCTGCGGCCTTCAATCAGATTGTCGGACTTAAGCCGACACGAGGGTTGATAAGCGCGAACGGCGTCGTTCCCGCGTGCAGGACGCTCGATTGCGTCTCGATCTTTGCGGAGACATGCGCCGATGCCGAGACGGTATTCAAGATCGCGCAGGGCTTCGATGCTGCCGATCCGTATTCTCGCGAATTGAAATCTGCGAAGCATCTCACCTGGGATGCGACAGGCTTCCGCTTTGGCGTTCCACAA
>CAVUWQ010000008.1:0-15542 GCA_963745105.1 uncultured Acidobacteriaceae bacterium | reverse complement strand
CCTCTGCCAAAAAGACCGCCATTGCCGAAGCGAGCGCGGAACAACAAACGAAACCGAGCGCAAAGGCCGACCCGATGGGGCCGTATGACTTCGACACCTACGATGGGCGCCTGTATCGGATCTTTGAGGGCACAGTGTTGGAGGCGGTCGTCACCAACCACATCGACGGCGGATTCAGCGGCCCGATCATGCTGGACCTGACCACTGACCTCTACTCCCATGACCACCAGCAGCTTCTCTTGCCCCAAGGAACGCGGTTGCTTGGAACTGTGCAGAGCGTTGGCAGCGAACAGCAGCGCAAGATGTTCGTCACCTTCCATCGCGCAATCTGCCCGGACGGATTCTCTTTGGAGTTTGCGAAGTTCATCGGCCTTGACCAGATCGGTACAACCGGTATGGCCACGAAGGTGAATCACGGCTATCTCGAAGCATTCGCAGCCGCGGCAGCGATTGGTGGCTTGGGCGGCCTTGCCCAGATCGGCAACAACGGAAGCGTCTTCACGCCTTCAACCGAGATTCGCAACGGCATCTCCGAGCAGTCCGCCCAAGAGGGCGAGCAGGTTCTCAATCACTTCCTGAATCGCCTGCCCGTTATCACGCTCAAGGAAGGTTCGCGCGCGCGTGTGTACATTGGCACGGATTTGCTTGTCCCGTCCTACGCGGAGCATCGCGTCAGCCCCACTTTGTAGAGAGGAGCACCGTGATGAATGATCGCTTCGCACATTTGCTTCGCAAGTCCCGTGATGCCAAGCAGGGCGGTCACGAAGCCTGGGCCGTGCAGTCTACCGGTGAGAAAGTTGCCGTCGCCCTGGTTCTCAATCGCGCCGATTGGCTCGCCGAGATTGGATACACGCTTCCCGAGGCTATCGAGCGCAGCGGCGCGGAGTGGATAGCGATGATTCCGCAGATTGCCCGCCAGCTTGCAGAGGAGGAGTGAACGCTATGCAGAGGATTAGTCTCGATCGCTTTTATCAGGTCTCCGCAATCACGGCCGCTCTTGTGCTCGCTCTCCTGCTCATCGGGACAACTACCGGGCGCGAAACGCTTGCATGGATTTACCTCACAGCCACGGACGCGATTGCAAATGCAACCCACGTCCACGGTTTTCCCCTGGACAGGCTCGACCCGACCTGCCCGCAATGCATGTAGTTCAACCCAAGCACAGGAGGCTTTATGAAAGTCACACTGACCAACCGCCGCAAGTGGCTCTTAGGGGCAGGCGCGGCTCTGCTTCTCACCGCGACCCCGAGCTTTGCCCTGTTCGGCATCGGAGATATCGTCTTCGACCCGACCAGTTACGCCAGCCTTGTCTCGCAACTCACCACGCTGGAGTCGCAGTACAACATGCTGAAGAACAACATCACGCATTTTTCTGCGAAGCAACTGTGGCAAACCGAACTCCATGCTCTTGAGAACGTGAACGTAGCCAGCATGTTCGGCGAAACTGCCGGCATCAAGATTGCGCTGAACTCTAACAACCCGAGTGCATCGCTGACCGGTTGGCAGACGGCCACGGTCCCGATGAACAGCAATGCCAGCACCTACCTTGCTGGACAGCAACTCGGCAGTTCCCGGATGTCACAGCTCGCCATGATCGAAACTTCGGACGGCGTGTCGCCCGACTGCCTCACGGCTATGGGTCAGTACCGTTCGGGCAGGACAACGAACCTCACGGCCAATAGCTCGCTGATGTCCAGCCAGTTCGACAACAGCGATTCGACCAACGCGGAGGTCCAGCAGCTCAATCTCCTGAACGCCGCAGAAGGCCAGCGGATGTCGGAGATGCAATCCCAGGGCAGCTTGCAGGTCTGCCTTGCTGGACAGATGACCGTCGCCAACATGGAACGCCGCAACGCGGCTGCGGAGGACATGAACACGGCAGCGTTCGTTCAGCAGCAGCGTTCCACGAACGATGTGAGCGCCGCGAATGAAGGTAGTACCTGGACGACCTACCTTCCCTAATCCAACCACAACCCACGATTGAGAGAGCGATATGGCATCCATTCTTGTGTTAGCGCAGGCCCTTCCTTCCGCCAGTTCCGGCGTCGATTGGCTGTATCAGTTCACCAACAATCTGACGAACCTCACCACCCAGAACGGCGGTGCGCTGACGCAGCTCGGTCTTACCGAGCTAAGCTGTATCGCTCTCTTCACCCTGGTCAGCATGTCCATCAACTGGAGCACCACCGGCATGACCTTCCGGCTCCATCAGGATCATGTCCATGTGGGCGACCTCACCAATTTTCTGTTGAAGCTCATCATCTGCTGCCTGCTCGAAAACTATTGGGTGAACCCATTCCCCGGTGCGAGCTTCGGCATCAATCACTTCTTTTCCTATATCGCCCAGGCGATGGTCGCGGCCTTCGATCAAAGCTCGCTCAACAATCTGCTACAGCTCCTCAAGACCGCCGGCGACAGTACGGCGATGCCATCTTTCACCGCACCGCTCCAGATCCTTTGCTACGTCGTCGTGCAGATCATGCTTGGCTTAGCATCCGCGATTCTGTTTGTCATTAATTGCAGCTCCTTCATTCTGTACGGAGTGACCGCACTCTTCGGTCCGGTGTTCATCCCGCTGCTGATGACCAAGAACTTCCGCGCCAAGTTCTTTCATTTCCTTGATGTGCTCATCAGCTTCGCCATGATTCGCGCCGTCGCCGCCGCATTCATCTTCGTCTGGGCCGGGTTCATGAACGGCTTTATTCAGCAGACGTTCAACGGCAACTATTCGATGGAGATGTGGATGGCGAACCTCATTCCGTGCCTGATGGTCTTTGTCGCGTTCATCATCAACATGCTCTTCATCCCCAGCATGACGCAGGCGATCTTCGGCGGCGCGGCTGGACTCACGTCCGCAGCGACGCAAACAGCCGCAGGTGTAGCCGCGTTAGTGGCGAAAGCAGGTGCTTGATATGTGGAATTTCTCTACTCGCGTTTTTCTCCGCACGAGCCGTAGGCAGGTCACGTGTCCTTCGGCGTCTGCTGGCACTCTTTTTATTCGGAGCACTGATTGCCGCGCTGATCTATACGGCTGTCGTGTTCCATGCGGTAACGGAAAGGAGTCATCCGAGCCATGTCCACCCACACTCTTCCAATTGATACGTCTCTCACACCGAAACAGGCTGCACTTGCCGACGAGATCGGCAATGAGGTCTATGCCTCCCATTACTCCGAACGGAAGGCGTATCGCCTCATCATCGGATGCGGAACAGTTCTGCTTACTAGGTTCGATGGGACTGAATCTTTCGCTCGCGCGCCGCCCCATTGCCAACCGCTACATCCGGATCGACGAGATGGGTCGTGCCCAGGCGATCCAGTACAGCGATCTTGAACTACAGTCCGCGCGAGGGTGAGGTGCGAACATACCTCACTGATTGGGCCAACTATCGCTACACCATCAGTCGCGACACCATCGCCAAGAAGTATCCGCTGAACTACTACTTCTTGTCAGGCAATCTGTCCTCGCAACTCATGACGGACGACAACGCCAATCACCTCGTCTCGCAGGTTATTGGTGGGCAGATCGAACAGAGCGATGTCGAGGTCAAGAACGTCACCATCACGTCCATGTCGCAGGAGATCGTTCAGGGCGTCACGATGGCGCGTGGGACGGCGCTTGTAGCGATCGACAAGCTCTACTCTCCGCGCAACTCGCACGAGCCGCGCGTCGAGCATTGGGGTATCAGCGTGACGTACTACCTGAACCCCAAACAGGTCAGCGATCAGGCCCGCATCTTCCCGCAGTTCGAGACGATCAATCCGCTTGGATTGACCATCACAGAGTTCCACGAGAACCGGCTCTCCGTAGATCCGATTGCACCCGGAGCAACTACCGCGTCGCCGGCTGTACCGGCGACGCCACCCGCAGGAGCATCGCGGTGAGCTACCAACTGATATTGCCGTTCTTCCCGGAAGAGCTGCGTGAGCTTCTGCTAGACCCGTCCATCTCTGACCTGATGATTAATGGAACCACGGGTGTCTACGCAGATCGTGGAGGGGTCGTTCAGCATATCCCGCTGACGACCCCGTACACGAACGACCGGCTGCAGGCGGCGATTGAGCGCGTCGCACGGCTCCTGGGACAAGACCTCACGAGCCAGAATCCGATCCTGAATACGCGCCTTCCCGATGGCTCCCGTGTCGCCGTCGTCGGCGCTCCATCCTCCATTCATGGGCCTACGCTGACCATCCGCAAATTCAACCGCTGGTACACCAGCGATGAATTGATCGCTTCAGGCAGCTTACCGGCGCATGTCCGGGATACGGTTGTCGAGCTTGTCAACGCGAAAAAGAACGGCATCATCAGCGGCGGAACCGGTTCGGGGAAGACAACTTTGATGAAGTCGCTGCTCGATCATGTACCCCACCATGAGCGCCTCATTGTTATTGAACAACCGGCGGAGTTGAAGATTGCCCATCCCAATGCGGTTCGTTGGGAGGCAGTGGAGGCCATTCCTGGCCAAGTCGCCGTCACTCCTAGCCAGCTATTGGCCGCCGCTCTTCGGCATCGGCCCGACCGCATCGTCATGGGCGAAATCCGCGATGAGTGCGGCTATGACCTCTTGCAAGCCATGAACACCGGCCACGGCGGAACGCTTTCGACCATCCACGCAAAGTCAGCGTGGGACGCTCTCAATCGGCTATCCGACTTGGCTCTCAGTGCCAGACCGAATCTGAATCATGGTTTCGTGCGGTCAGAGACCGCAGAAGCCATCGACTTCGTTCTCTACTGCGAGCGAAATGCCGCAGGCCGCCGCCGCGTGCGCGAGCTGATCTCGGTCACTGGATACGCCCATGCCGAGCAAGCATTCCAGACGGAAGAAATCTACCGCGCTCCGGCCGAGGCCGACTAACGCCCGGCCATGAGGTGAAGCGATGACAACCGGATTCGTTGCAGACAGTCTTCTTACTGGGCATCGGGTGTCGAGACCTTCGACGGAAAGATGTGCTCTTGGGCGTGAAGACCGCAGCCTGAATCGCAGTGCCAGCGGTGATGCTTTGCCGCTCGTCTTTCCAGCGTTCGTGGCGAGAAGAAGGAAGTTGCATTGCCGGGACATGGCATCGTCAGGAACCCCTGAAGGCGCTCTGTCTTTGAGGCGTATCTCTCCACATCAATTCCTCGTCATGCTCGGTCACTGCTTCGGGGCCAAACCGGCGCCCTGCGGCTCGGCGTCGTTCTGCTTCGCTTGCAGCGCCCCTGCGGGGTCTCGGTTCCTCCCAAAACAAGTTTGTAAACGCGGCCAAGAACGCCGCACAAACTTCTTCCGGGCCCCGCCAAGAAAGCACTCCTTGGCACTTGGGAGCCGGGCCCACTCGCTGGCTTTGCCAAGGGTGACCCGAGCAAGAACGGGAATTCAAAACGGAGACACGACCATGAACAAGAACAGAGCAGAACTGATGGGATTCCTCGGAGCCGATGCCGAAGTTCGCACCGGCAAGAACGACAGCAACTTCACTACCTTCTCCCTAGCCACATCGGAACGCTACAAGGACAAAGAGAGCGGCGAGTACAAGCAGATCACCGAGTGGCACCGCTGCATCGTCTTCGGCAAGTTCGGCGAGTTTGCCGCCACGCTCAAGAAGGGCGAGCACATCTACCTCGAAGGCAAGATTCGCCACTACGAGTACACGCCCAAGAAGGCCAAGAAGCCGGTCCGCACCGACAGCATCCAGGTTCTCACCATCCTCAAACTTGACCGGGCCGAGAAGGCGGCCCAAGAGGATCTGGACAACGAGCCGGAGCCGTCCGATGACATCCCGTTCTAGGGCCTGGCATCACGCGCGGGAAGGCCCGGTGGGAGCCGGGCTTTCCTCACGCTAAAGGCCTGCAACATTCCATCGCATCCGAGGTATTCGCCATGAGCCAAACTGCCACAGACTTTCTTACCCGTTGCTTCGCTCCGGGGGAGACCATTGCTCTCCTGCTGCGCAGTGAGAGCGCCGACCGCCCCGCGCAGCGGATCGTTCGACTAGAACAGGCGCTTGCACCCGCCTACCTTCGGTGGCTCGCTCACGAAAACCACGCTGGTGCCAACGTCTATGTAGCTGCCAATCCGCTCCGCTCCGGCAGCCGCCGTCGCACCAAAGAGTGCATTGCATCCGTCCGTCACCTGTATATAGATATCGACTTCGATGGGGATGCCCGTGTCGCTGCGCTTCGGGCGTCAGATGTTGTCCCTTCTCCGACCGTGGTCCTCGCCACATCCCCAGGCAAGTATCAGGCGCTTTGGCGTGTTGACGGCTTTGACTTCGAGCGTCAGGAAACCACGCTGAAGCAGCTCTCCATCGTCTTTGGCGGCGACCGCGCTTGCACGGACTGCAACCGTGTACTCCGCATTCCCGGATTCTTGAATCAGAAGTATTCGCCGGCACACCTCGTCACCGTTGAATATCTATCCGATTCCGTCTGGAATCCTGGCGACTTTCATCTCGACAATGCCGCGCTCCCGCTGCGCGGAATCGCACGGCCAATGCAGCCCGGAAAGCACACACATTCCGAGCAGGATTGGGTTTGGGTTCTCGACGAACTGGCCCACGGCAAGGATGCGGTGAAGCTCACGCATACGCTGGCTTCCCGCCGCGCCGACAAACCCAATCCTCTCTATTACGCCCAGCGCACCGTGGACATGGCTTCAGCCCGTCTCTGGCTGCTCGAAGGCGCACCCATTGACGACGTAATCACGATGCTCGAAGTACGCCGTCGCTCCGAGATTCCCGCCACGCTTTGTTCCGCTCGTGCGAGAGAGATCGCGACGACGGCTAACCGCATGATTGCCCGCTCGAAGATTGCCTGATTCATCAACCAAAGGAGAATGCAATGCCACTGCTAGAAATCACTCAAACCCGCCACGTCAACGCCTCAGTTCGGTTTACTGACGCAACCGCTCGCTTGGTCGATCAGTATGTCACCTTCCTCCGCTCCCATGGACAGCCTCGCGCAACTGCCGATGACGTTATCGAGCAGGGTGTCGGCTACACCTTCAACAAGGATCGCGAGTTTCAGGAGTATTTGAAAACGCCACAGGCGGCCAATGTCACGCAGACCCTGCGAGTTCGTAAGGCACCCGTTCCCGATGCCGTTGAGCAGGCCAGCAAGAAGCCTGCTGTGGCGACGCAGCCCGCAGTACAAACCCCGACTGTAGCGGCAGGATCGAAAGCATGATCCTCCATCCAATTCCGGGGCAGGGCCACTACGGCGCTGCGCGCCGGAAGAACGTAGACAATCCATCCCTGAAAGGGTTGCGTTGGGAACCAATTTGGTTCCAACGGGAAACATGCAGAAAACAAGCGGCTTGCCGCCGAGGCCAAATTCGGGCGGTTCCATTGGGAACCGCGCCCGAAGCTGGCCTCAGAAGGATCAGCGATGCTTTCACAGACCTCTGAAATCGAAGGCCGCCTCCAGCGGCTTAAGGGACGGGAGACCCGCACCCAGAGCATCGCCACGCGGTTTACCCGCACTGAAGAAAGAGCATTATTGCGGGTTGCCGCAAGCAGCGGAAAGAACCTCCGCGAATGGGCGCGGGAAATTCTGTTGGATGCCGCGAACGGACAGCAACACGGCGATGGGGCGGCGTTGTTTGCCGAAGTGCAAGCCTTACGTCTCCTGCTCATCAACACCCTTGAGCCGTTGCTGCGCGGCGAAAAGATGACGCCGGAGCAGTTCAAAGAAATGCTCCGGTACGTGAAAACCAATAAGCGCAAAGCGGCTGCAGACATGCTCGCCAGCTATGCGGAAGGGACAACAGAACAGCCATGACCGACACACAATGGGGCCGCAAAGAAACCATCGTTCGTCCGCCGCACTATCCCGTCTACAGCTTCGGAGCCGTGTTTGTTGCGCTCATGGTGACCGTCGTCTGCGTTTACCTCCACCTCGCTTTTGTCATGACTCCGCTGCAACGCTATTACCTCTCCTGCTATGCCGAAACGGGTTTCCTTGGCACCATGCGCCAGAGCAGCGAGTACCAGCTTGTTACGGTGGCAGACCGCCAGCGCCACACCCGGCCTGTCACGGAAGCCGATGTGCAACCAGGTTCTACGCCGCAGCTAATCGGCAAGCCGATACCCTTGGCGCTCTCCCCAGCGGCCCATGCCTCCGGCGTCGTTTTTCTCTATCGGGGACCGAAGGTTGCCTACATGAACCGCCCTCTTCATGACTACCTTCGCCGCTTCGTTTATGACGGTGCTTCTCTCTTAGGCATCTTCGGCATACCGCTGTGGTCAGGGCTTGCCGTGTTTCTTCTCCAGCTCCCATTCGCCGTCCGCAAAGACGTTCGACGGCTCAAAGAACTGAAGTATGGACGGCTGCTAAAAGGCCCCGTCCTGGTCTCTCCAAACGGCTTCAATAAGGTCGTCAAGGGCGATGGCATCGGGTTCAAAACCACCGAGTCCAAAGAGCTCATGCGCATCCCCCTACGCGCCGAAGGGCAGCACATCGAGATCATGGGCGATACCGGCGCGGGCAAGTCCCGGCTGGTCATGCAGCTCCTCGCACAGATCAAGGAGCGCGGCCATTCCGCCATCGTGTATGACCCCGCCTGCGAGTTCGTGCAGCGGTTCTATGACGCCGACCGTGGCGACATCATTTTGAATCCGCTCGATGCGCGCTGCCCCTATTGGGGACCATCCGAAGAGCTGCGCCGCCGTGCCGAAGCCAGAGCCATTGCCGCGTCCCTGTACCAACCGACCACAGACAAGAAGGGCGAATTTTTCACCGAGACACCGCAGAAAATCTTCGCCCACCTGCTGACCTTCGGCCCAACGCCGCAGGAGTTGGTGGAGTGGATGGCGAACCCCGACGAGATCGACCGGCGGGTGCAAAATACCGAGATGGCGATGATGATTGCGAAGGGTGCGCAGCAGCAGCGCAATGGCGTCCTGGCCTCCCTTGGCTTAATCGCGGACAGCTTGCGAATGCTCCCACGGAAAGAGAAAGCGACGAGCCATTGGACCGCGACCGAATGGTCGGAGCATCGCAAGGGATGGATCTTCATTACGTCGAAACCGAGCGAGCGAGAGGCACTGCGTCCGCTGCACAGTCTATGGATCGACCTGCTTGTGCTCCGTCTCCTGAATGAGCCGAAAGAGAGCCAGCATCCGGTCTGGTTCGTGCTGGACGAGTTGGCGAGTTTGCAGCGTCTCCCGCAGCTTCACACTGCGATCACCGAGAACAGAAAGGCAAAGAACCCCCTCATCCTTGGCTTCCAAGGTAAGGCTCAGCTTGAGATGATTTACGGGCATCTGGCCGAGGTGATGCTGTCGCAGCCGGCGACCAAGATATTCCTGAAAATCACGGAGCCCAAGGCTGCCGAATGGGTGTCGAACGCCATCGGCAAGGTCGAGATCGAGCGGCTGCGGGAGACGCACTCCACCGGCCTACGGGCTGGCAACAACTTCAGTGTGGAGCGCCAGGTCGAGCCGTTGGTACTGGACTCGGAAATCTCCGGGCTCCCCGACAGACACGCATTCCTAAAGCTGGGAAACACGGTAGCCAGATTCTCATTTGCCTATCACGACATCCCCGCCACCCAGCCCGCGTTCGTGCCGCGTCCGCTGGACGACGACGACCTTACGTTCGACCCAAAGACGCTCGCGAAGAAGCCTTCCCAACCCGATGCGATCGAAGAATCCGCAGAATCCGTACAGGCCGGATTCTCCCTTGGAGATTAGGCCATGCTGCAAATCTCCAAGGCGCTTTCAGCCTCTAAATTACAGGACTACCACAAGCGCGAATTCACCTCGCCCGACCAGAACTACTGGAGTCAGGGACAGCAAGTGCAGGGCCAGTGGCAGGGGCAGCTTGCGGAGAAGTTTGGCCTGTCCGGCGCGGTAGGCGCGGAAGAGTTTCAACGTCTCTCTGAAGGGCAACATCCGTACACTGCCGAGCAGCTTGTCATGCACCGGCAGTCCTTTGAGTACGCGAACGCCGATGGAAAGACCGTCAACTCCGTACAACATCGCGCGGGTTGGGATGCTACCTTTTCGCCGCCAAAGTCGGTGTCGCTGACCGCTCTAGTAGGCGGCGATGAACGAATACGAACAGCGCACTCCGAGGCCGTGACGATCGCGTTAACGGAGTTGGAACGCTACACGCAAGCACGGCTTGGCGGAAACCACCCAGCCGAAACCACCGGGCAGTTCGTCGTTGCCAAGTTCGAGCACGACACCGCCCGTCCGGTTGACGGCTATGCCGCGCCGCAGCTCCACACCCACGCTGTCATCTTCAATGTCACCCAGCGCGAGAACGGGCAAACCCGCGCGCTCCAAGAGCACGGCTACTTCGATTCCCAGCAGTTCGCCACTGCCGTATATCAATCAGAACTGACGTATCGACTTCGGAATCTTGGCTATGAAATCGAAGCCGGTAGAAGCGGAGCGCCTGAGATCAAGGGATACACGTTGGAGTATCTCGACGCCTCTAGCGCACGCCGCGATCAGATACGCGAGCGCATGGAAAAGCACGGCCTCCACGGATATGAAGCGGCGGACATCGCCGCACACGCCAGCCGCAGCGAAAAACTCATGCAGACGCCCGCCGAGGTGCTTGCCGCCCATCGGCAGCTTGCCGCCGAGTACGGTAACCAGCCCGATCAAGTCGTGGCTGAGGCCCAGGAGCGCGCGCGCATGCACACCGCCGAACGCACTCCCGAAACCGCGCAGAAAGTCGCCCGCGAAGCGGTCACCTTTGCCCGCGAGCGCAGCTTCGAGCGCGAAGCTGTCACCGATGAACGCGACCTCTTCCGCGACGCCCTGCGCCGCGGAATGAGTGAAGTCACCTATGCCGAAGTTCGGGCCAACTTCGAGTCGCGCGTCGCCTCCGGTGAGTTCCAGCTTGTTCCCGGACAGAAACACGAGACCGGGCGGCAGTTCACGACGGCAGAGACGATACGCACCGAGAAAGAAATTCTGCGCCAGATGCAGCAAGGCCACGGGCGTGCCGAACAGATCATGTCTATCCAGGCCGCCGTCGCCCACACGGAAAAGCAGCAGCATTTGAACGCCGGACAGCGGGCCGCCGCTGAAGAGATTCTGACTTCGCGCGATGTGGTGCAAGGGCTGGAGGGACGGGCAGGTGTCGGCAAAACGACCCTTTTGAAATCGGTCCGCGAAGCGGCAGAAACAGCGCGGCTATGTCGTCGAAGGCTTCGCCCCGACCTCCCGCGCCGCGAACCAGCTCCGCGATGCCGGGATATCCGCCGATACCTTACAGGGCTTCCTGGTTCGCGCCCGCCAGCCGACCGCCGACCGCCATCTGTACATGGTCGATGAGTCCAGCCTCGCCAGCACCAAACAAGTGCGCGACTTCCTCACCAAGCTGGATTCCGGCGACCGTGTGTTGCTTATTGGAGATACCCGACAGCATCAGGGAGTCGAAGCCGGCAAGCCGTTCGAGCAGTTGGTGAATGCCGGGATGAGGACGGCACAGCTTGACCAGATCGTCCGCCAACGAGAGGCCCCCGAGCTATTGAAGGCCGTCGAGCATTTGTCGCGTGGCGAAATCGCCGAAGGTGTGGCGCTCTTGGAACAGCAGGGCCGCGTTACCGAGATTGCCGACCCGCAACAGCGCATCGCGGCCATTGCTCGGAGCTACGCCGCCAGCCCGGAAAACACCATCGTTGTTTCCCCCGATAATGCCTCGCGCCGTCAGATCAATCAGGCGGTGCGTTCCGAATTGCAAGTTCTTGGCAAAGTCGCCTCGGAGGACCACGCGGTGCGCGTACTCGCCCCCCGTTCGGACATGACCGGTGCCGACAGGACCTGGGCTGCTCGCTACGCCGTAGATGACGTTCTCTACTATCCGCGTGGCAGCCAAGACATCGGAATCGAGCGACAAAGCTATACGAAGGTGATCGCTACCCAACCCAAAGACAACCTGCTGACCGTCCTGAAAGAAGATGGAGCCACCGTCACCTACAACCCTGCACGGCTCTATGGTGTAAACGTCTACCGCGAGTTGGAGCGGGAGTTTGCGGTAGGCGACCGTTTGGGATTTACCGCGCCGTCCAAAGAGCTAGGCGTTGCCAACCGCGACCTCGGCACGGTGCAGCAGATCGACAAAGACGGCCAACTCTCCGTGAAGATGGACAACGGGAAATCGGTCAGCTTCGATGCCAACCAAATGCGGCACTTCGACCACGGCTACGCCGTCACCAGTCATAGCTCCCAGGGACTCACCGCAGAGCGCGTCTTGGTCAATATCGACACCGACGTCCACCCAGAGCTGATAAATACGCGCTTCGCCTACGTCTCGGTGTCGCGTGCCTCGCACGACGCACAGATCTTCACCAATGATGCAGGGACGCTTGCCGAAAGTTTGAGCCGGGATGTGTCCAAGGCATCCGCGATTGCCTTGCGGGAGGCTCCTCCTTCCTCGTTGAACGTCGGATTGGAGGGCGATGGTTCGGTATCGAAGAGCAAAGCCACGACAAATCTGGAATTGGCCCTTTGACCGTCGCGTCCGCCTAGTACTGTCGGACCAATGTATTCGGGCTGAAGAGCTGAGGAGCTACCTCTCATGCGAAAGGGTACACGAACTGGAACTTGTGCAAGGCAGAGAAGACCCGTAAGCTTGCAGGAGAGACTTGAGAGGGCGACGAACGATATGGGTGATTGGCTAGCGCCATGGCCGATGACGCATGAAACGAAGGACACTGAACCGACGACGCGGTCTGAAGAACGTGGAGGCTTCGCTGAGAGCTCTTTCAGATAGCCGGTACAGCTTGGCGGACCACGCCAGTCTTTGATACCTATTGGCGATTTGCTCAAGCAAGACAGGAAATCTATCATCGTCGTGTGGCCGGCTGGGACCTCACGTCAACAGCCGATGAGATCCTCTCCACTTATAAGTTCACAAATGCGTATCGTGCGGCGGACCGGGTGAGCCAATATCTCATTCGCGAGGTCATTTATCACGGGGACCAGTCGCCAGAGAATCTCTTCTTTCGCACCCTGTTATTCAAAATCTTCAACAAGATTGATACTTGGGAGCTGCTCGTCGACGCTCCGGAGATCTCTCGTGGTCGGAAGGAATTATTCCTCGGATTGCCGACGTCCTAAACAACTCCCTGCAACGAGGCCTTCGGATTTACTCAGCTGCCTACATTATGCCGTCAGGCGGAGGCAAGTATCCTCGAAAGCACGACGCCCACCTTTCGCTGCTTCGAAAGATGATGCACGAGCGCCTTTGTGACCAGATTCACGAATCTGGGACGATGGAAGAAGCTTTCGCCCTATTACGGTCACAGCCAATGTTGGGGGACTTTCTCGCTTACCAGTTCGTGACCGACCTCAATTACAGCGAGCTCTGCAATTTCAACGAGGACGAATTTGTGATTCCAGGCCCAGGCGCACGAGATGGTATTCGGAAATGTTTCCCCAGACCTCCCGATGCGTCTTGCGCCTGATGCGATCAAGGCTGTTTGTGTGGCTCAGAATCGCGAGTTTGCGAAACGCGACCTGTGTTTCCGTGATTTGTGGGGTCGTCCTCTACAGCTGATTGACTGTCAGAATCTCTTCTGCGAAGTCGATAAGTATTCCAGGATTGCTCACCCCGAAATTGAAGGTATCTCAGGCCGGACCCGGATCAAGCAGCAATACCGCCCAAAGGGGCCTATCGAGAAACCCTTCTTCCCCCCCAAGTGGGAACTGAAATGGTCTGGGACTTCCTAGTGAAACATACTTCAGAACATGTTTTCTGAAGCGCGCCATTGCAGGTTTCATCCAAATGGGTAGTCCCGATCTTGCCTAACCTTGGGCGTCGGATGGTGCCACTTCACCAGCAGGAACAAATCGTAGACGGCGGCTGTCTAGGTTGCACACGACACGTCCCCCATTATGTATTTGCATCTCTCTCCAGATTTCGAACGCCTGCATGATGGCATCTTCCCAGTCATTGAGCGAGCGGACTGAGACTTCTAGCTGTCTGGTCATTTCGTGGCAGGTCTTTAAGAGCGGCCAATCTAAGCGCTTTACGTCGTTCAGCAGCGAGTGCTGCTTGGCATAATTGAATATCAGTGCCGCAAGTCCCTCCTCAATTGCGACTGCTCGGCCTCCGTCTTCGACTTCGTCTACGATGGGAGAACTCTTTCGTTTCCGATGCAAAAGTGCTCTTAGAACTGGTGACCAACCTAAAACGGTCGCAAAGCTCAGGTGCAAGAGGTCGTGATAGCGATAGTCGTCGCTGGCATACGAGTTGTCCGTCAGTGTGCTCCCGCACTTTTGACCGTCGATAAATACTTCTAATCTTTGACGATCTCGGGGTACAAATTTTGAAATCAGCGGCAAAAATCCTTGGTAAACGCTCGGACTCAGTAAAGTTCTCATCCAATGACGAAAATGTGACTGAATTGGACGGTGTCCATCGTGACGCGGTCTTGGCAAGATTGGCTGACGCCACCTCTGAAAGATCAAGGCGGAAATGGCTGCACAGAGTTGAGACATACCAAAGAACGTCTCCAAGCTCTTCTAGCAATCGTTCGTTTACAGGCTCGAACGAAGGTCCATCGCGGAGAAACTTCTTATACAGCGTAGATAGCTCTCCGGTTTCACCTGCGAGTCCGAGTAATGCAATGAGGGTACTTGCTTCGTCGCCCACTTCACCTTGGAGCGTGAGAACTGCGGCTTCCTGATATTCGTTCAATGTCACTGTACCTCCTATTTGCCCTTCAGCAAGTCAGAATCAACGCGATCAGCAGAGCAATGCCGAGAGGCGCATAAAGAAAAAGTTTGGCCTCAGGTCTTCCAATTCCTTCTGGAGTTTGCCTAGCGTCACGCTGGGAACCACCAAGTAGCTGTACGTACTGTAGAGGCAAATCGTCGCCAAACGGATCACGAGCCTTCCCGACATCTCCATCGACCTTGGCAAAGAAAATCGTAAATGTGTCATCCTCAAATCGCAGTCGAATATCGCTTGGTCCTATGTTGTTGACGGCGAAGACCAAGATGCCTTCATGTGTCGGGTCAACATGAAATCAGGAACGTTAATGAGCCCCTGCATCTTGTAGGTGTTTCGCAAGGTGATAAAGCCCAGTAGATCTCTAGGCACCTTCAGAAATTCGGCAGTCATCAGAAAGCGCGAATTGCCCCGGGGCAATGGTGAGATAAGGTTTCTTCTCTCCGAGTCCAGGTGGATAGGTGCATCATCTCCGACGACGTACGACGCGGCTCCTAATCTTAGATCGTATGAGGCCTGCCGCACATTGCCGGGAATAAACGTGTTATGCCTGATGAGGCTCTCCTCACCCGGGACACAGCGCTCGAGAATCTTTTCGTTGGATAGGAACATCACCGCCTCCCAGAAAAGAAAAGTTGTTAGCAGTTGATTAAGCTCCCCCAACACCAGGAGAATCAGGCCCGCGAGAATATGACCTGTCTCATTGTCTTGAACCAGAGCATCGTGACATTGCCGAGGAGGTACTTCGGCTTCCAGATCACTAGCGCCCAAGAGCCCAAGAAGACGAATGATGCCAAGAAGATAAGGCCCAGACCGATCCTGAAAACGGGAAACGCCATCAGCTGATCCCTCCTCCAATCAAAATACTATG
>CAVUWQ010000007.1:0-110256 GCA_963745105.1 uncultured Acidobacteriaceae bacterium | reverse complement strand
CGGTGTTCTTTTTTTGTGGGACTGACGCTCAGTGCGAGCGCACAGCAGTCTACTCCTGCCGCATCCGCGCCGGCTCCGCTGGTGGGGACACTCGCGGGGCATCCGGACTGGCCCACGGCAAAGAACCCCGGCGACGTGGACACCGTGGACCACCTGGTCGCTTCGCTCTATGAGGTGGTCTCCGGCCCTGCTGGGCAGCGCGACTGGGACCGCTTCCGCGCGCTGTTTGTGCCCGACGGTCGACTCGCCTGGATTGTTCCCGAGTCTGCGGCCACAAAGGATGCACCGGCACGTAAGGGTGATGCCTTCTTCCTGACTCCCGACATGTTCGTGCAGCAAAACGATCCCTACTTCAAGACAAACGGCTTCTTCGAGCGCAGCATCGTGAAGCGAGTCGAGGAGTTTGGCAATCTTGTCGAGGTGTGGAGTACGAAGGAAAGCCGGGATGCGAAGGACGACGCCCAGCCATCCTCGCGAGGCATCGATTCGTTCCAGATTGTGCATGCTCACGGACGCTTCTGGATCGCCAGCCTCCTCTTTGATGATGAGCGGCCAGGGGTGACGCTGCCCGCCAAGTACCTGAAAACGCCCGGGCAATAACGAGAGCGCTTATCAGAGTCCTACACCAGCGACCGTTATCTGCACCAAAGCCAGCCCAGACATTCCTGCATGGCGCAGGCAGCTATGACGGGGAGGCGAGCTTCAAGAACAAAGGTCTGGAGTACCGCTTCGAAGATGGCCTGCGCCGAGTTCTTGCGAGGAGTTCACGGAGATTGGTCTGCGGCGTTGCGATCGTGTGGGTTTGAAGCGAAGCAGATTTACCACTTGGTGGGCATCGGGCTAAGCAGCTTTCAAAGCGACCAAAACACTGTGAACCAGAACGTTTACACGCAGTCACCGGTCGAATTCCGGCTGCCAGCGGTCAAGATTCTCGAAAGAAGCCTGAATGGAGCAGAAGGTTTTGGAGGTTTCGGTGAACTGCTAATTTTTTGGAGCGGGAGACCGGGATCGAACCGGCGACATTCAGCTTGGGAAGCTGACGTTCTACCACTGAACTACTCCCGCGCTTCAGAATCGATAGCCGGCTCGTCACATCCTGGCCGTTTCACGATGCTGCTCATTCCGATCACAGATCGATTGAGGCGCAAGTCTGCGCAAATGCAACGCCAACTGCAGCAGCGTTGAAACGCGCTTATAGAAGTATCTCGCAATCGATCGGCGCTGGCAATTCGTAAGCACTGGTACCTACGCAGGCGGCGTCGCGGTTGGGCTGCCAATATGCTTCAGCCGGAGATAGACATCAACACCCTGCAAATCCTCCTCGGACACAAAAATCTCCGCACGGCCGAAAATATCTGAAGTCGTTGCACACAAAATCCCAGACGTACCTTAGAAGTTGAACATCACCTGCAAATCAATACTGCGGTTTGCGGCAGGTGAGGAAAAGAATCCGCCCGCTAACGCATTTGACTTGCCGAAGAGCGATGAGCTGGCGACGCCCACCGGCTGCGCAAGATTGACCTGATTGAAGACATTGCGCGCCATGGCCGCAAAGGTAAGCGAGTAGCGCCGCGGGGCAGCCTGATCGAGCCGCGGCGGACCACCACTCCGGCTCAAGCCGCCGGGGCCGAGGCCTCCGCCCGGACCGCCGCCAGGTCCACCACCTGGAGGACCACCGCCGGGACCGCCGAATCCGCCATTGGTGGCCGGTCCAACGAGCTTGGGGCCGATACCCAAGGTTTTGCTGATGCGGGTATTCATGCTCAACTGCGAAGGGCCTTTGCCGTAGTTGTAAGGGATGCGTGCGGTAGTGGACGAGGGATCGAGATCGAAGGTTCCGTAGTTGGTCTTGACGACGTCTGTGCTGCTGGCAGTTGCAAAAGAAGGACGGTCGTTGAACTGGCTGTCTCCATTGAGATCCTGTCCGACAGTGATATTGAAGGGCTGGCCTGAGTCCGCTACCAGCATGGGACTGAAGGAGACACCATAAGGTCCCTGGAGATTGCCGCCCATAAGGAAGCGATTGCGCACGTCGAAGTTGGCACGGCCGTAGTCGGCGCTGGGGTCGAACTGGTTCGAGGGGAAATAGGTTGCACCGGACGTGTCCGCCTTGGCAGTACCAAGCATGTAGAAGCCGAAGAGCGAAACGCGGCTCGCACGAACGGTGTAGTTCACGATGAGCTGGTTCTGGTTGTACACACCGCCGGATTGGAACTGGTAGATATTCTCGTTGATGCCGTTGGGACGTACGCCGCTTTGAGTCGCCGGATCGTAGGTTCCGGTAAGAAACGCGTTCACATTGTCACTGAGATATTGGTGGACGCCACGGGAATTGATGTAGGTGATGGATGTAGTGGCGATTTTTCCGAACTGATGCTCGACGCCGATTGCGGCCTGCATGTTGACCGAAGCTTTGAGATGCGGTGCGAGCTCGTAGATGGTGGGTGCTGCGGAACTGAGGGTGGCGAGCGTGCTCGCCGCGGGGGCGTTCTGGTAGAAGTCGGGCGCGTTGATTACATACTGCTGCTGGTTAACGCCGTTCTGGCGGATAGCATCGAGGACGTATGTGGAACTGAAGCGGTCGTAGAACCAGCCATAACCACCCCGGATGATGGTCTTTGCCTGGCCGCTCTTCGCCGCGGGAGCCCACGCGAATGACAGGCGTGGTGCCCAGTCGCTATGGTCGCTGATGCGATTCTGCGACTCAAAGCGAAGACCGTAGCTCAGCGTGAAGTTGGGGCGAAGCTTGAAGTCGTCTTGATAGAAGACGCCGGCATCGAACAGATCGACGCTGGAGTTAGCTTTGCCAACGGTGATGTTGTATTGGGAGGGGGTTTTAGCCGCGTAGTCCGACAGCGAGGAGTAGATGTAGTCACCGTTGAAGCCTGATGTGGAGAAGTTGGCATCGCGGGTAAGGCGAAGACGCGCGCCGAAGACGATAGCGTGCAGTCCCTTTGCCACCGTGGTGTCGTTCTCGAATTCGAAATGATCCTGATTGTCGCGGACCACACCAGCATTGCTGCCGCCGCCTGTAAATGCTCCCTGGACAGTGACGGTAGGATCTGTATTTTGCGCACTCTGGTTATCGCCGTCGCGGATGTATTGAAAGCGTGTCTCGTTGATGATGTTTGCGCCCAGCGTCTGTGTATCGCTCACCTGCAGGGTATTCTCGTAATTCGACACATTGTAAGCCTGGCTTTCGAGAGCAAATTGAGAAACACCGGAGTTGGTTTGCTTCTGGCGATCGATCATGTAGCGAACGGTGAGTGTGTTTTTGTCACCGAGCTGGAAATCGAAGCGTGGGCTCACATCGAGGCGTGACTGAGGATTCGCGACAGCAAGAGTGTAGTTGTAGGGCGTGGAGTTAGCGTCGAGCAGTTCAGCATTGATAATGGAGTTCGACGCATTGTCGCGATAGAAGACGCTGTTGAACCATGATGTGTGTTTGCCGAGAGAGCCGCCGATGCTTCCCGCTCCGAAGAGGGTGTAGTAAGAAGGCTCCTGTGTGACAAAAGGGTTCAGCGAGTTGAATGCCGAGTCGTTGCCCATGATCATCACATTGCCGTGAATCTTATCTGTGCCAGGTTTGGTGAGGATTTCAATGCGGCCGTAGCCCAGCTTGTCGTATCGCGCAGAGAAGGGATTTTGATTGATGCGGATTTCACGTATCGACGATTTTGGTGGGAGCTGGCCACCAGTAAATCCGTCTATGTAGATCTGCGCGCCATTCGGGCCTGCCGCAGGGCCGGCGAGCGCGTTCAACTCGTCCTGCAGCTCGTCGGGATCATCGGAGAGCGCATCGAGGTCCTTGCCTTTGATCACGATCGAGTTTGCATTGTGGTCGGATTCGGTGCTGACGCCAAGTGCTTCGTCAGAGACCGTCACTTGCTGCTGATCGACAGGAATCTGCAAGGCTATGTTTTGCTCGATGGTTTTACCGGCAGCGATGTCGAGACCTTCAACTGTGGCTGGAGCGAAACCCTTGGCAGTGACGGTGAGCGTGTATTTGCCAGGAGTGACAGCGATGTGAAACGATCCGTCGCGTCCGCTGGTTGCGGACTTCGAAACGCCGCCGGCTCCGCTGAGCGCCACGTTGGCGGAAGGCACGATCGCGCCGGAGGGATCGGTTACGGTTCCCCGAACTTCGGCGAAACCCTGAGCTCGCGCTAAGGCGCCGGCAGCCAGCCAGCAAAGTAACCCTGACAAAATGAAAACCCGCAAAACAACACGCCTGGCCATAGCAATCTGACTCCTGCTTTGAACTGATCTCAGGAGAACGCAGGGAGCGAGAGCGTGCGGTCACATTGTGTAATCGAATGTAAAGGGTTGTAACGGCGCAGTGACCATTTGTTACATTTCTCGCGGACACAGCGGTGCAGACAGGCGTAGCCTTTGGAGAACGGACCTTTTGATTGGACGAGATTCTCATCATCGACGACGACGTGGAGCTCTGCTCGATGCTCACACAGTATCTGAGTAAGAACGGCTTTCGCGTCACGACGGCGCATCGTGGCGATACCGGCTACAAGGCGGCGCTGCAGCGGCCGTGGTCTCTGGTGCTGCTCGACGTGATGCTGCCGGGGATGGATGGCTTCGAAGCGCTGAAGCGCATCCGCGCCGAGTCACCCGTGAATGTTCTGCTGCTCACTGCGCGCGGTGAAGATGTAGACCGGATCGTCGGCCTGGAGATCGGTGCGGACGATTATCTTCCCAAGCCGTTCAACCCGCGTGAGCTGCTGGCGCGGATGCGTGCGATTCTGCGGCGGAACAGAACGTCCCCAGTATCGCAGGCGACGGTGTTGCGCGTGGACGATCTCGAACTGGATGGGGCCGCGCGTCGAGCCCAGAAAGGTGACGTAAAGCTCGAGCTCACCGACGTAGAGTTCGGGCTGCTCGAGACGCTGATGCGTTCACCGGGAAAGGTAGTTGACCGCGAAGAGCTCTCCCGCTCCGTGCTCGGGAGGCCGTTCGATCCCTTTGATCGAAGCCTGGATATGCATGTGAGCCGTCTCCGGCGCAAGCTGGCGAAAGATGGCGGCAAGGAAGATGCAGTGAAGACGATCCGCGGTGTGGGCTATCAGCTGGTACTCGACCGCAACTTTGCACAGCGGCAGGATTGACCATATGCGCGGCCTCTTCTTCAAGATTTTCATCATCTTCTGGATCGCGCAAAGCCTGATCTTCGTGATCTCCACGGCGCTGATCCTTGGGCATCGCTTTCCCCGCTCTTCCTACATCCTCGATCCGGCTTTCTCCAGCGTGCGGCTTGAAGCTTCGCAAGCACTGCAATCCTTTGAACGGAACGGATGCGTGGGCTTTGAGACTTTTGCGCGTGATCGTCATGAAAAGTTAGCGTTGGCAGACGGGACCGGTGCAGAGCTCTGCGGACAGGTGATGCCGGACTACTCTGGGCAGGTCGGGGCTGCTGGCGAGATCTACGGCCGCAAGATAGATGACGACACCGTTTGGGTATTCCCGGTCCGCTCGGCAGATGGCAAAATGTACCGGTTTCTCTTGTCGGTCCACCACGAGCAGCACTCCTGGTACAGCGACCTGATTCACTGGGCCAATCCGCAGCTACCGGTGGCGATCGCGGTAGGCGGAGTAACAACATTCGTGCTGGTGCTGGTGTTCACCAGGCCGCTGACGCGGCTGAGAACCGCCGCGGGACAATTGGCGCGGGGAAATCTTGACGCGCGCGTGGCCGAGAAACCCCAGACCGGAGCCAGCTTCAAAGGCGATGAATTCGATGCACTCGTGCACGATTTCAATCACATGGCAGAGCGGCTGCAGTCCCTCGTCGACGCTCAAAAGTTGCTGCTGCGCGACGTTTCGCATGAGCTGCGCTCCCCGCTCGCGCGTCTGAGCGTCGCGCTGGAGTTGTCAAGAGAAGATGCTGACCAGGAAATGTCTGCGCATCTGGACAGAATCGAACGCGAGACGGAGCGGCTGAACCAGCTCATCGGGCAGTTGCTGACTCTTTCCTCCATGGAGGCGGTGGAGGATCTGCGCAAGCTGGAGCGTGTGGCGCTTAAACGGCTGCTCGAGGAGATTCTTCCCGATGCAGAATATGAGGCGCAGCAACACAATGCTTCCATCGAACTTGATGCCAGCTGCGACTGTGCGGTGAGCGGGCGCCGAGAGCTGATCTATCGGGCGCTCGAAAATGTGGTGCGCAACGCCATTCGCTATACCGCAGCGGGCACGGCGATCGAGATCACATTGCAGAAGGAAGAGACCGGGCGCAACGCGCAGATTGAAGTGAGCGATCGCGGGCCGGGAATTCCGGAGTCGGAGCTCGAATCGATCTTCCGGCCGTTTTATCGCGTAGACACCGCACGCAGCGCGCAGACAGGCGGGTTCGGCGTGGGTCTGGCCATCGCGGATCGCGCGATCAAGCTGCACAACGGATCAATCCAGGCTTCCAACCGCAGCGATGGTGGAACCACTATCCGCATTATGCTGCCGCTAGCCGAATAAACAACAGTGACCGAATGTGCCTTGGATGAAAAGCTAAAGGCAACCTGATTATGAACTACTAGCCAGCTGAGGTTTCGGTGCGTCCCCGCCCTAGCGTTCTAGTATTTGCTCGAAATACGCGAGCGCGCGCGGATCGTGAGTCTGTCCCAGCCAGAAGATCGCCTCCTTGCGGACTTCAGGAGAGGGATTGGTTTGCGCTACGTGCAGCAATTCCGGCACCGCTTCATCCTTCGGCAACTGGCTCAGCGCGAATACCGCTTTCTTTCTCACGCCTAGCTCGGGATCATCTTTCACTGCATCTTTGAGTGTGGCCACGGCCTTTGCGCTGGCTTTTTGCCCCACCCAGAAGATCGCCTGTTCGCGGACACCGGTGTCCGTATCTGATTTCGCCATGCGAATCATATCGTCGACCGCTGCGGAATCATGATTTACCGACAAATCGAAAGCTAACTTCTTACGGAATTCGGGATCAGGATCGCTCATCATCTTCTCGAGCGCCAACAGGCCGTCATGGCCACGTTCCGCACCCAGCCAGAATCCAGCCTTGTCCCGCAGCCATAGCGGATTCGACGAAGAAGCAAACCTCTGCAGCGCCTCGGTCGCTTTCGCGGTCTCGTGCATGGCAATCGCCGCCAGTGCCTGGTCCGTACGCCGTTTATTGTCTGCCGTCACCAAACTCGACAGCCACGCCACGCTGTCATCGGCTTTGACATCGGTGAGCCAGGTGAACGGAAGGCCGCCTGCATCCAGCCTGCACCCGGTGGTGATAAAGACAACCTTGTCCACTGCTCCCTGATCGATCCGCACCAGCACATTGACACTCGTCACTGCAGCCTGATGATCGTCTGACGATCGCCAGGTATATTCGATTCCTCTAGTTGATAGACACCACAACATCCATCGTCCATCGATGACTCGGTGTCGCCCGAACATACAGAGAAATGCGATTTTGGAACAGTTGACACCGCATAGCCCAGCCAGAGTGGTCCAGTTGAATGTTGAAATCGGTCCACCGTCGCGGACAGTCCTGAACCTGCTGGCTCAGTGTGAAACTGCGTGTTCACTACCTTCGGCTGTTGCTGCGCCATTGCGAGCATCGACACGCCGAGTACCGCTGTCGCTAACCAATCCTGTCTCATGGGATACCTCGTTACTTGTTCAGAATTTCCAGCATGTATTTCGTGGCCTCGTCGCTATGCATCAGGCTTAGCTGTTGCACCAGATACTGCTTCATCTCCGGGTCTTTCTCGGCACGCGCGAGCGTAACCAGATCGTGCGGGTCATTTGCCAGGAAGAGCGCCTGCGCTGCGGCGCGCTTCGTTTCTACATCCGAATTCTTCTGATATGTCGTCACCAGAGCCGGTGCGACGGACATTCCTCCCGCAATCCCCAGGTTGCGAATCGCCTTCCGTCGCAGATCGGCATCCTGTTCCGATTGCACAATCTCAGATAGTGGAGCAACACCGTTGTGGCCGCTCGCAATCAGCGCGTTGATGATGTCCGCCTTGGTCTGTGCGTTGTTTGTCGCGCGGTACATGGTGAGCAGGTCCTGTCCCGCACCCATCGCGCCCAGCGTCTGGATCGCGGTCCTCACCAGCTCCGGATCGGTCTCCCGGCGCGCTGCCTCGAGCAGCTTCGAAGACGCGCCGGTGATGATATACGACTGCAGGATCACTCGCTTCACCTGTGCGTCGCTGCTGTGCTGGTAGATCGTGGCCAGCGTGTCTTCGGCCTGCTTGCCCTCCGCCGCCGCGATCATGCGAATGGCCTTGATCTGCAGCGCCGGTCCCGACTGCCCCTGCGCGATCTGGCTGATCACTGCCTGAGCTTGCGGAGAGTGGCTCTGTGCCAGGACAAAGAGTGCCCGGCTCTTCAGCTCCTCGGACTGGTTACCGCTTAAGATCTTCTGCAGGATGGGCACTGCCTGTGCCTCGTCTTGCTGCATCAGCGCGTTCACGGCAAGCAGCTTCAGGTTCTCGTCGGCTTCGGCCTGCGGAGCCACAGGGTCGCCGCTCTTGCCGCGGATCTCGATCTCCAGCGCGCCGCACTCATCAAGCCACCGGCTCTTGGGATACTTCTTCCGCAGCTCGCCGCATGTGTTCAGCGCGTTCGCCGGCTGGCCTTGCTTGTTTTCCGCATAGGCCTTCCAGTACAGCGCTCCCTCCGCGTGCTCGCCATGCATCAGCGTCACGCGACCGAACAATCCAGCCGCGTCTGCCCAGCGGCTTTCGTTGATCGCGCGTGTGCCGTCCGCGTACAGGCTCGCATCGTCGGCGTCCGCACCTGCACCGTTCATGATCAGAAAAGGCTGAATTACTTCTGCATGTACATGCCAGGGTGCAACGGTCAGCACAGCGGCAACAAGAATTGAAAATGATCCCTTGATCTTCATTTAAATAAAGGCTCCCTTCGCGGGTTTAGACCCGCTCTTCTGCTCTGGATTGCGGGCCAGCAGCACCCGAATCTCGAATAAAATTCCGTCTGTGTTCATCTCTTTGCGGACGCGCTGCAGATCTGCCGCAGTGAGGTCCGGATCGTTCGCAATCTCTGCCAGCACACCCTCCAGCCGGTCCAATGCCCCGGCCAGCGCTGGATCGCCAGCATGGCTCGCCGTCGTGCGATAGAGCCGGTTCGACGCCAGAAGTTCGCGTGCCTCGGACTGCAGGGCTGCATTCTCTGTACTGTCCCAAACATCCGCATGATCCAGCTGCACCAGCATCCGCTCGGTGCGATCCAGATGGTCGGCCAGCACCACCAGCACGATCCGCTGCGCTGCCTGAGGATTCTTTGCGACATCTACTTTATGCGTCGCAATCCGCTCCCAGTAGCGGCCACCAAGGAACGTGGCTGCCAAAACCACCGCGCAGCTGATGGTCAGGGCTACGGTTCTCCACTGCGCCCAACGCCGCCAGCTCGCCGTCTTCTTCTCATACGGGATCAGCTGCGGACGAAGGTTCTCCCATACGCGCTTGCCGTATTCCGCATCTCGCTGCAATCGCATGGCTGGCCGAAGCGCCTCCAGATTTTCTTTCAATTCCGCATACTGTACCCAGCACTCACGGCACGTCTGCAGATGCGTGTTCGCCGCGCTCTCGCCCTCGCCGTAATACAGTTCAATCAGTTCTTCTTCGCCCAGGTGCTTCATGCATTCCCCCGCAATGGAGCCAGCTCCCGCCGCAACTTCTGCACGGCGCGAAACACGGTCTGTTTCGCTGTATTGGGAGCGATCCCCAGCAGCTCCGCGATCTCGTTCGTAGAGCGATCCTCGAAGTGCCGCAGCACGAATGCGCTCTTCTCCGTCGGCGTGAGCCGTTGCATCGCCATCTCCTGCGCGGCAGTGATTTCGCGGCTCAGCAGCACCCGCTCCGGATCGGCATCCTGCGCCGCCAGCTGCACCGTTTTCTGATCGGGATTGTTTTCCTCTCCGTGCCGGTACTCTGCCTCTATGCCCGGCCGGCTGATCCGGTTGAGAGCGCAGTTCACAGCGATCCGATAGATCCAGGTTCCGAAGGCGGAACTCTGCTGGAAGCTCTCCAGACGCTGATACCCGCGCAAAAAGGTCTCCTGCACAATTTCCTCCGCATCGGCTTCGTCGCCGGTGATCCGAAACGCCACTCGGAAAACAGCCGCGCTGTGGGCGCGAACCAGCGCACCGTACGCTTCCTTGTCTCCTGCCAGGACCGACCGGACAATCGAGTGATCGCTTCTCTGCATTCAGGACATTAGACAGCGGTTTGGTTTTGCGGTTAGGAGAATATTTCGGCGCCGCCTTTGATGACTTACGGGAAAGGGAAGGGAACTCATAGTGCTAAAAATATTGTGTCCAGAACAGGCGGGGGTGTTGAAGGACCCAGCGTGAACTAGACGATTCCGGATGAAATCCGGACGGTAAAAAGAACCGCTACGGAAGATGAAGCTCGGAAGAAGGAGCTTCCGATTTGGCTGCGGCCGCTGCCTTGGGCAGGACGCGAATGGTTCCCATCATCCCTCCATCCTCGTGCTCCAGCAGATGACAGTGATACACAAACGTTCCAACCGCGTTGGGATCTCGAAAATCGAGCCGCACGGTAACGCTGGGATAGTTCGGACTCTTCCCATCCCAGTAGGGAACGTTGATGGTGTCGCGTAGAAACGGTTCGTCGACGGGCGCTCCATTCCATTGCGTTAGCATGAAGCGGACCTGGTGAATATGGAAAGCGTGCATCTCGCGCGACCGGTTCTCAATCACCCAGTCCTCGACGTCGCCCTGCCGAACGGTAATGTCTGGAGAAGTCTGGTGGGGATCGAAGGGCGCGGGTGTTTGTCCGTCGACGGTGATCATGAACACCGTGGGACTATCGGGGCGGCTCGCATCCATGGCCTTTTCTGAGAAATAAAGCTTCCTGGTTAGCGACGGCTGCATATTGCCAAGCCATATGTTGGGAGATTGCTGCAACGGTTGAGGCGAAGCAGCTAGGCGCAATGCGCTTGCGGGCGCATCGGCTGACGGCGCGATCGCTGCTAAGGGGCGGGCGGGATCGTTCTCGCCCGCGGGCCCAGTGTCCACGCTTCTAGTAATGAGACGGGCATTTGCGTTTGCAGGAAGACCTTTGAAGATGAATTCGACGCGTGAGGATGGGGGCAGGAAGACATGGTTTACCCATAGCACGCGATTTGGAGTCAACCCGTTCTCGTCGATCGGCGCACCATCGAGTGAAACTACGCCGAGCGAGAGGGATTGGCCGTCGACCAGAATCTGAATATCGAGATAGGTGAGGGCCGAGGCATTTAACAGGCGCCATAACGCCCGCTCCGATGGACGCACCAAGATTCTCGCCGGACGGTAGTCAGGATAGGGTACGGGAACGAAATTGACGGACAGATCCTTGGCGGGTTTGCCCGCGCCGTTGCCGGTGTTGAGGATATCTCCCTCGGTGTCGCGGAGTACGGGAGGCTCGAATGCCGATTGTGCGGGAACCGCATTCGGATAGAGCAGCTCCTGGTCGCGAATCACAAGCGTTCGCTCCGGCAGGCTGGCTAGATATTTGTTGGCGCGCTCAATGCCTTCGACGATTAACGCACCGGACGCTCCTCCGAGCACCTGAGGATTGGTGAAACCGTGCACATGCGGGTGGTACCAGTAGAGACCGGGCGATTCATCGAGCGGAATTCGAAAGCGGTATTCGTAGGGCCTATCTCTAGGCTGAACGAAGGTGTGGAGCACGTCGTCCTGGTGGCACACAGGCGGGACGGTCATGCCGTGAAAGTGCAGGTTGGTGGAGAGCGCGGTCATCTCGGCGCTGGCACACGGTGAGGAGATGACCATCGGCGGCATGGCAGAGCCGGTCGGCGGCTGCTGAGGTGAGTTTGTAGCAGCTCGTGTGCTGGGTTCCGGTCTCAATCGATTCCGGAGGCGCAGAATGAGCAGGTCGCCAGGCTGCACGCGCAGAGTGGGAGCCTCATTGCCATCCTGATCCTGATAGCAGTATTGCTCCCGCCCATTCGCCGCCTTGTCGTTGCGGTAGGTCAGCTCCGCTTCGAGTACGCCGTTGTGGCTGCGCAGCGCGGCCGGCTCTGCGACGACGCTTCCCGGCGCGGGGCGCGCACAGGGATGGTCTGTGCTCAAAAGCGCGTGGCAGGGAATGGGAAACACGATCGCCACGACAACAAATTTCCAACTGATCACTCGATTCAACATTAAGCTATCGACCGTCTCGCGACATTTAATTTTCCTGCAATAAATCCGGACTAACGTTTCTGCGGTTGATGAATCGACTTGTTCTGCTATGGAGAGTGTTTTGCTATGCAAAGGTTATCGTCGCTTCTGTCCCTCGCTCTGATTCCGCTGGTTGCTATTTCACCCGTTTCCTTTGCTCAGCCGGGCCAGTCTTATGGGGCCGGTGCAAATACTGCGGCCACCACGACCCCGATCAGGCACCTGGTGGTGATTTTCGATGAGAACATTTCCTTCGATCACTATTTCGGCACCTACCCAAATGCCACGAATCCTCCGGGCGAGCCGGCGTTTAAGGCGCGGCCAGATACGCCCACTTTAAATAACCTGACGTCGACCCTGCTCAACAGCAATCCGGATTCGGCGGCTCCATTCCGTCTGGATCGCTCCGAAGCTGTCACCTGCGACAACGACAATCACTACACAGATGAACAGAAAGCCTACAACGGCGGGTTGATCAATCAGGTTTCCGAGCTGCTGAGCGGAACCGGCACAGATTGCACGCCCAATCTGGCTATGGGGTATTACGACGGCAACACGGTGACCGCGCTGTGGAATTATGCCCAGCACTATGCCATGAGCGACAACTTCTTCGGGTCAAATTTCGGTACGACAGTCATGGGCCATCTGAACCTGGTTTCAGGGCAGACACACGGTGCGACGCCGGCTGCAGTATCAGGCAAGGTGGTGAATGGCAGCGTAATCGCCAACATCGATGCGACCATGGATGACTGCTCGACCGGCACGACCATTACCATGTCGGGCAAAAACATCGGCGATCTGCTCAACGCCAAGAGCATCACCTGGGGCTGGTTTTATGGAGACTGGACGCCGGCAAACGTCAGCGGCGGCAAGGCGCAATGCGTCAGCGAATACGATGATCATTACACGCCTTTCCAGTACTACGCTTCCACGGCGAATCCACATCATCTGCCTCCAACCTCGGTGCAGCAGATCGGACACACGGACCAGGCGAATCACCAGTATGCCCTTACGGACTTCTGGAATGCGGTGGCGAAAAATAATCTGCCCGCTGTGAGCTTCTTGAAAGCTCCCGCGGATCAGACCGGACATCCGTCGACCTCCAGCCCGCTAGCCGAACAGACCTTTCTGGTGGACACCATCAATCGCCTGCAGCAGAGTCCCGACTGGAAAGACATGGCCATCCTGATTGCATGGGACGATTCGGACGGATGGTACGACCATGTTCTGGCGCCGATCGTGAATCAGTCGAACGACGCGAGCAACGACGCTCTTCTCGGTGCGACCGGCCTCTGCGGTACGGCAAAGACAGGCGCATATCTCGACCGCTGCGGATACGGCCCGCGTTTGCCCTTCCTGGTGATTTCGCCCTTTGCCAAAGACAATTTCGTTGCGCACACGGTGGCCGATCAGAGCTCGATCATCAGGTTCATCGAAGACAACTGGCAGCTTGGGCGGATCGGCGATCAATCCTTCGATGCCATGGCCGGATCTCTGCTGAACCTTTTCGACTTCAACTATGGACGGGGCTTTGATCGCACCTTGATCCTCGACCCGAATACGGGTGAGCCGCAAGGCGAGTGGTAAGAGCAACCGGGGAGCGGCCGAGCTGCTCCCCGTTGCTTTGTATATAAATATGGATCAGCCGATTCGTTCGGTCCACAAATGTCTGCAGGCAATGAGTGAGAAGCGCCGTTGAAGTTCGTCCTCAAAGGCCGCCACTTCACGTGGCGCTTCTCCTCGATCCAAGAGCCGATCACCATCTTGATCCTTGACTGTCTGCGTCAGACTTTCGCGGCGACGCTCAAAACACATCTCCGTCTGCTCATGCCGCATTAGGCTCCGGGCCGCACCATGAGAGTGCGCGCCTGAACGCCAATCCTGAAGCGAACAGGCGCGCTCTCTCACCTGAGACTACTGCGTCGTATATACGTAGTCGGTATATTGCCAGGCTCCATCAATCAACGAGTAGATACGGGCGTAGAGAGTTGTGGGGCTTGACAGCAAAGTGGTCACGCTTGCTTCATTGGCAGTTGTCGAGCCGGAGTTATAAACATCGCACGATCCCGACCCTGTGGTGCCGATACAGAGCTCGTACGCTGTTGGACCGGTGCCCCTTGACCAGGTGAAGGTCTGGCTCGTTCCGGTAAGCTGGCTGCCTGCGGAAGGAGAAGTGATTGTGGCCGGCACAATCACCCGGTACGCACTGTACGTGTAGTCGTTGTACTGCCAGGCTGCATTGATGTACGAAGAGAGTCGAGCGTAGATCGTTGCGCCATTCGTAGGCAGGCCGGTCGCCGTTGCTTGAGTTGCGGTCGTCGGACCAGCGTTATACAGATTGGCTGAGCCTGCACCGTTCGTCCCCAATTGCAGCATGTACTTGGTTGCTCCAGTACCGCTGGACCAGGAGAAGGTTGCAGCGGAGCTCGTTAACGCACTGCCGGGAACCGGAGATGTGAGCGCGGCATTGGCTGTTGTTCCCTCTGCTGTATAGGTGTAATCGTTGTACTGCCATGCTCCGTTGATCAGTGAATAGAGCCGAACGTAAACAGTCGTCCCGTTTGCAGGGAGTCCGGATACGCTGGCCTCGTTCGCTGTGGTTGGCGATGGGTTATAGAGGTTGGAAGAGCCTAATCCCGTGGTTCCCAAACGCAACAGATACTCGCTCGCGCCGCTGCCCGTCGACCAGGTGAAGGTTTGGCTCGTTCCCGTGAATTGGCTTCCCGGCGCGGGCGAGGTGATGGCTGCGGCCTTTATCGTTTCCGATTCGGCGACGGTGTAAGTGTAGTCGTTATATTGGAAGGCCCCACTAATAAGTGAATAGAGTCGCACATAGAGAGTTTCACCATTTGTCGGGATACCCGTCACGGTCAACTGGTTCACCGTCGTCCCGTGGGAGTTGTAGATATTGCTTGAGCCTACTCCGGTGGTGCCCACCTCGAGGATGTACTCTGCCACACCGCTATTGGCTGACCAATTGAAGGTCGCGCTTGGTCCAATTAATGTAGTCCCGGGCACTGGCGAGCCTAGCACCGAGGCTAAAGTGTTGTTCGGATTTGCCACCCCGTTGACGGTAAGCGTGATGACTTGGGACGAGTTTGGCGCGTTGCCGCTAATTCCTAGTTGCGCAACATCGACGCCGGTGCCCTGTGGAGTGACTTTGAAGACGATATTGCAGGACACGCCGGCAGATAAAGTAGCTGGGCAACTTCTGGTGAACGCATATGCCGATGGAGACTGATTCAACGCAAAACCAGTTAGCTGAAGCGGAGCATTGCCGGAGTTGGTGAGAACCACCGTGATCGGATTGCTGGTTACATTCACCTGTTGATTGCCAAACTGCACATCAGTCGACGAAAGCGTGACCGCTGGAGTGTTGGCGCTCAAAAGACCCAGATCAAACGATGAGGATTGGCTAGGCAGAAAGATATTTTCAAAGCCGCTATACGCGGCTACGACATCGTGCTCTGCAGGTGGTGCAGTCAGCGGAGTACTGTATGCAATGGCTGTGGCGCTCTGGGTTAGATCGGTGGGGACAACCACATTGGATCCGTTATAGTTGGCGACAAAGTCGGAAACGCCATCGCCATTAAGATCGGCAATAGCATACACACCATATTGGTTAATCGAGGTCTGAGTGGGGGGTGAAAAGGTGCCGTCGCCGTTTCCCAGCACCACGACCGGGTAAAGTGACAAGCTGTCGTCGATACCCACGGGACCACCTAACTGGGACGTGAGCAAATCGGGGATGCCGTCGTGATTGAAATCTCCTATCGTCGCTGTGAATCCTGTTTCGTAAGTGAGGGCTTCTGAAAATGTCCCGCCTCCCTGGCTCAGGAAAACCGCAGTCAGGTTTATATCGCTGCAACAATCTTCCTGAAAACCGGCCACCCCAAGGTCGGCTTTGCCATCTCCGTTGAAATCTGCAACAACCATGTTAGATACGGAGGCATCGTTAAGAGAGGGTCCGTATACCTGATCGCTGACTATGGAAAACGGCTGGAATGTCCCATCGCCATTTCCGAGCGCAAGCACCAATGTGTCTGTGTTCAATTCCCCACCAGGCTGTATCCACGTCATAAGCCAGGCCAGGTCGAGTACCCCGTTTCCGTTTAAGTCCGCCGCCACAAGAGAATGGATAGTCCCCTGTGAATTCGGAGGAGTAGCCGAAAATGAAGATGAGCCTGTGAATGTGCCATCGCCGTTGCCCAGGAGAATCACCACATTGGTGTAAGTAGAATCGATGAATGCGATGTCCGTCTTCCCATCACGGTTGAAATCTCCAAGCAAGTTGCCGCCATCCGATAGCAGTGAGTTCGGCGTTGATGACGGGCTCAGCAATGGCGCAGCGAATGTCCCGTCGCCGTTGCCGAGAAAGACGGCTTCTTTGTAGGTCGCTGAGTCGAGGGCGACAAGATCCAGCTTTCCATCACTATTAAAATCAGCGGTCGATAGATTGCCTATGATCTTCAAGCCCGGAAATGTCTGGCTAAAGGGAGCTGCAAAAGTGCCGTTGCCATTGCCAAACGAGACCTGAACGGTATCTTCTGACGAGAACGTGATCAAGTCGGGCCTGCCGTCGCCATTAATGTCCGCTATAGCGAAGGGCCGGCCGTTGATAACCAGGGTTGAAGGCAAATTCAAAGTCTGGTTCCATGAGAGCTGCGGTGGATTTGAAAAAAGATTGCCTGCTCCCAGGATGAGATTGGAATTACTCTGATCCAGAAAGTCGACAGTTCCCACGGGTGCGGTCGGAGAATCGGTGGAGCTTACCGTCGCGCTTAAAGTGTAGGCGCCCCCACTTCCTCCGACGCTCGCGCTCGTGGATGTAGAGTACGCCCCAGGTACATTCAGTTGTATCGGGGTCGATGTACTTGTTGCGTAACTGCTAGTACCAGCGAAGACTGCCTTGTACGCGTGAATTCCGATGGGCGGAACAACCTTGAGCGTCGCCGTTCCTGCGCTCGTTAGTTGCGCGATGCCAAATAAATGGAAATCCCCGCAATAAACTGCCTCGGCATCGCAGAACTTTACCTGGCCCGTGGTGACCGGCAGCGATCCGGCAGTCACACTGGCTGTAAGCGTTACCAGAGTCTGCGGGGACACCGTGGTGACCGGGTTCCCGTTCGCGCTGATTTCAAACGTGGTTGAAGTCGCGGTCTGCGCCCATGCCGGAGTTGAACTGCCGCAAAGGAGCGCAATCATGGCCAGAAACAGAAAAGCCACCAGCCTTACGCGGGTGGCAGAACACAGGAGAGCTAACCGATTGTTACTTATCATGGGGATACCCCTTTTCAGCAGAGACGTTTAAGGGCGTGCAAGACAGAAGCACCGCAAATGTGACACCGAATGGAGGCAACGTCAATAAGAAAACTCCGCTTTCACTAAGTATTCAACCTACTTGTTGAAAGTGATTCTCTTTGACCAGAGGTTACTGTGTCTGTTCTTCTTTGTATCTGCGGATCGTTAGTTTGGCTGAGAAGGCTTCCACTGACTGCCCCACTTCGATGGCTTCGCCCCCATGACGAAACTGAGGGTTCCTCCAGCCTGGATCTGCTCCCACGCGAGAAGCGGTACGTTAAAAGGTTTTCCGTTGAGAGTCGCCGACTGAATATAAACATTCTCCGCTGAGTTGTTGCTCGCCTCGACACGGAAAGTCTTTCCGTTCGCCAGGGTAAGTGAGATCTGTCTGAACATAGGGCTTCCAATCATGTAGTCGCCGCTCGCGGGATTCACGGGATAGAAACCCATCGCGGTAAACAGCAACCATGCCGACATCTGGCCGCAGTCGTCATCTCCGTCCAAACCGCCCGGATTCGGCTGATATTCCGCGGCGGCAATTTTGCGCACCGTGGCCTGAGTCTTCCATGGCCGTCCACCGAAGTCATACAAATAGCCATAGTGGTGACTCGGTTCGTTGTTGTGCACGTTATGCCCGCCGCTGAAGTGCTGATCGAGCTTCCTGTCGTACTGCTCTGCTCCGCCCATCAACTGGATCAATCCTGCCTGGTCGTGAAGCGGCGACCAGGTATAAACCCAGGCATCGCCTTCGGTCCATCCGGAAACGGAACGATTCTGGGGGTTATCTCTTGTGCTGCCAATTGGCGCCCATTTGCCGTCTGAGGTCCTACCGTTCATCAAGCCAATGGCCGGGTTATAGAGGTTGCGATCGTTCAAAGATCGCTTGAGGAAGAAGCGGTTATCGTCCGATCGTCCGAGCGCTTTCGCAATCTGCGCAACACACCAGTCGTCGTAGCTGTCTTCCAGAGTTCGAGAAGCCGCCTCGTCTGTCTTGTCGGTCGGGATATAGCCGAGCTGCTTATAGTAGGTGAGTCCGCCGCGAGCTTCGTAGGGAGTGTGCTCCTCGCGGTCCAGCCATCGGCGAGTGGTGTCTCCATCCGGCGGCGTCATGGCGTCCTTATATACGGCCTGCCATGCCAACTGCCGATCGAAACCGCGGAAGCCTTTCCGGAATGCTTCGGCAACAAGCGAATCCGCATGGGTCGCAATCATGATGTTGGTATAGCTTGGATTCGGCCATTTAGGCATCCATCCGCCTTCCTTGAAGTCCTGCAGGAGAGCGATGATCATGCCGTCGATGCGTTCCGGAGCAAGCAGCGTCAGCATGCTGTTTTCTGCGCGAAAGGTATCCCAGATGGAATAAGAGGTATAACTCTCGCCGCTGTGGACTGTGTCATCAAAGGCGCTGTAGTAATGGCCGTCTTCCGAGAAGACGCGGGGATACAACAGTGTGTGATACATCGCTGTGTAGAGCTGCATCCGGTCCGCATCAGTCGCGCCGCTAATCTGCAATCTCGCTAGCTTCTGATTCCACTGCGCGCGGAGACTTCTCTGCACAGCGTTGAAATTCCACTCTGGTATCTCGTGCAGAAGATTTTCACGGGCCTGCTCGATGCTGATGAACGACGTCCCCACGCGCACCTGGATCGTCTGTCCCGGTTCGAATTCCGCGTACGCCCCACGGCTCGTTGCAGCTTTGCCGTCGTCCGTGCCATAAGTCTTCATGCTGATGGGCGTCTGCTGAAACTGGACGACGAAGTAGCCCTTGAAGTTCGGCAGGGCGAGTGGTCCCAGATGCGCGTCCATGCGATGCGGGTTATAGCCGGTGATCTCCCGCGTTGCACGATCTACGGATGCCATGCCTGCGATCCCGGGCCGGGAAGCCTCGATGATGACGCGGGATTGTGTTCTTGGAGGAAAAGTAAATCGCAGCATTGAGCAGCGCTCGGTTGCTGTCATCTCCGCCTGGATCGTTCCGTCTGAGCCACCATCCAGCGAGACGCGATAATAATCTGGCCGCGCTGTCTCTGATGCGTGATGGTATGAGAGCTTGCGCGACTCTGGTGTAGTGCGCAGCGCGCCGATTTGCGGAATCACCGTGACGTAGCCGTAGTCTCCCATCCAGATCGCCGGCTGATGCGTGCCGATAAACCCCGAGATGGTGGTGTCATCGTAGTTGTACGACGTGACGCTGATCTTGTTCTGCCGCGTCTGCGGCGTCCAATCCGTCATGCCGAATGGCGTCGTCACGAAAGGCATCGTGCCGCCATACCCGATCGCGCTGCGCTGCGTGCCGATGAGAGGATTCACATAGGAGACCGCGTCATTCTGGGCGGCGAGGGCGGACAACGAACTCAATGTAGCCGTAATAAGGACCGCGGTAATTCTGCGCATCACCGGAATTGTATCTCGCATGCGTATAAGAAGGTCTTCGGAGAAAAGCTTCACTCCCAATTGACATAGACAGGATTGCTTAACAACAGGAGCCGGCCGGAAGGGTCTCGCACCTCGACGACAATCCAACTCCGTGTTGCGTCCGCCTTCCATTGCCATTGGAGCGTCTGGTCGTTGCTCCTCAGCATCTGCGCGGGCTGCGCAGCGAGCTCTTTGCCGTCGACGATCAGGTGCGCTGTGGCATCAGCGCATGCCAGGATATGGGCGTCGATCTCAACCTGCTGTCCGGAGCTTGCTTTCATGTCGCCCCCCATAACCGCGGAAGACGTGCCCGACTGTGCTTGCAGATCGACGAGCCGATCGTGTGAGCCCGTGACGTCGAGAAAGACGCGGCCGGAGCGTATGCCATCAAGGATCGCTTTCGTCGAAAGCTCCTGCGCGTAGACAACGGTGGTCGGGTAGCCAACGGCGTGGGGTTGATCCAGCGGGATCGTGGGCTGATGATTGTCGCTGCCGCCAACCGCCGTAAGCCTTTGTCCCTCGTTGAGCTGCTCCTCCCAGAACGGAATGCCGGATAGCGCAGGATCGGTGCTGCCGCCGTTGACTGCCTCGATTGCATCCACGAGCTGCATATTCATGGGGGACTCGGGAGTCCAGCGGCATCCCATGCAGACTTCGCCGCCGGGAGCGTTCGGGTGGTTGATAGAGATCAGAGCGCCGAGATTCTTTGCATTCTGCAGGAGAGTGTTGATGCCAGGCACATTTTTGCTGCCGAGACGAAAGTCGAGATATTGCGTCGTCCCGAAGATGTTCATGTGCCCCTGGAAGGTCGTGATCTCGCGGCCGGGTATGAGAAGCAGCTTGTCGAAGTAAGGCTGCAGCTCGCGCATGGCGTCATACTGTGAAGTTGCGTTGTGATCGGTAATCGCAATGAAGTCGAGTCCGCGCCGTGTGGCAGCTTCGACGGTGACGAAGACGGGACATGGCACCATCTCACCGGTCTGACTTGGGCATCGGCCATCGCTGTGGCCGGTATGCATGTGAAGATCGCCGCGATACCATGCCGGACCGTGGCGCAGGGGTTCGCGGAGAATCCTGGGCTCGTCGGCAACCCGGCCAGTATAGGTCAGGAATACATCCGCGGTGTAATGCGATGAGACGGATGCTCGAATGTTGGGCACACCAATGAGAAGATTCCACTCGCCAGCAGGAATCGGGCCGGGCAGGCAGGATGGAGTCGCATCCGAGATGCCCACAGTGAGCGTGGCCTTGTTGCCGCCACTCCAGCAGCGCAGCTCTGCGGGGTCGCGAAGACCGAGATCCAGCGCGGTCTTCTGATCCCGCTCTGTGTAGCTGAAGTGGATGGTGACGCGCTGCACGTTGGCCGGAACGTTGAACGGCACCTCGACATAGGTGTGATTTTGCGCACCGGAGACCACACCGTTGAGCGTGATATCGGGTTTTGCTTGTCTATCCGAGTCTGAGGTTGCGCTGTTTTGTCCTGAGGTAAATTCTGCGGCACCGAAAAGAAGAAGGAAGATGGCAGCGCTCTTCTGCAGTGTTCCGAATTGCGCCACCATCTTCCTCCGTGTGTTTCAGGCTACAGTTCTGCAAATCGTTTAGAAGAACAGCTTCAGAGCCAACTGCAGGGTGCGGGCGCCGTTGTTGCCGTTACTGTTCTTCGTGCTGGTGATTGTACTGAAGGGATGCGTGGTGAAGTTGAGATTGCCTGGCTGTGCAAAGGGCGGCGTGTTGGTGGTGTTAAAGGCCTCCGCACGGAACTGCAGTTTGGTGGTCTCAGTGAACGCGAAATCCTTCAGCACCGCTGAGTCGAGGTTGCTGTAGTTCGGACCGCGAGCCTGCTCCTGGCCGCCGCCAAGCGGAGACAAGTCGGTTTGTCCGATCGCCGTGGCCGCCGGTGGCTGCGCGAATGCGGCCGGATTGAGCCATTGCGTATAGTTGTGTGGACCGGCGTAGAGATCCTGTCCGGGTACGGTGAAGGCGAAGCAGCCGAAGTCGGAGGTGGTCGCGGTGGGGCAGGTAACCGTGAACGGCTGTCCGCTCTGATGGCTGTAGATAGAATTGATGATCCAGCCACCGAAAACGGCATCAGCAGCGCGATTGGCATTTCTCATAAACATGCGATCGCGGCCGAAGGGCAGCTTGTAGATTCCTGCGATGTGGACCAGATGCGTGGCATCGGTATCGCAGAGCGCGTAGTCTTTTTCGATGCCGAAGCCAGGCAGCCACTCGGCGCGATACTGCTGGTTTTGCGACGCCTGCGTGTGCTGATCGCTCATGCACTTGCTGTAGGTGTAGTTGCCCAGCAGGTAGAGGCCGTAGCTGGTCTGGTGCTCATAGGTCGCCTGCAGTGAGTTATAGCTGCTCACCGCGTTCGTCGTTTCATAAGTGGAATTGCGGGCGAAGCTGGGAAACGGCACGTAAGGCTGCGGATTGACTGAGTTCGGGAGGATAACGGTGGGCGAGTTGTTGTATCCCAGGTTATCGAGATGACGGCCCTGCGTGCCGACGTATCCAACCTGTACAGAGTCGTGAGCCGTGAACTGATCCTGCACAGTGAGGTTCTCGGTTTGAACGTACGGCGTCTGGAAGTTGTACTGCCTTCCATAGAGGTTCAATCCCACACCACTGTTGATGGTTGGGTCGCTGAAGTTGACCGTGGTGAAGGCCTGCTCCATCGTTGCAGGCGCACCGTTGGCGAGCGGAAGAGGATGCTGCGAGTCAGGACTGTTGAAGGTTGCCGTGTATACGAACGGATAGTTGGTTCCGAGCGTACCGCCGTAGCCAAGGTTGCCCAGAGCGCCATACGAGATGCCGTACCCTCCGCGCACAACAAGCTGAGGCGTGGCGCGGAAGGCAAATCCGACACGGGGAGCGAAGTTTGTCTTCTGAGCGCTCCCCAAGGTCATGCTCGAGACGCAATCTTCTTTGATGTTGCTGGAGACGAGCAGAGCTTCGAAGGCCGCGGAGCGAGCCACGGAGCATCCTTTATTCGGGATGTAGTAGGTGCCGGTGCTGCCATTTCCACCAGCGGCAACGAAGTTTGCCTGGCGCCCGTTCACCTCAGAGTACGGCGTGAAGTAGTCCCAGCGCAGGCCGAGATTCAGCGTCAGGTTCGGAATCACCTTCCAGTCGTCCTGGAAATAGGCTCCCCAATACCAGCGCGTGTCGTCGGTGCCGGAGATATTCGAGCCAGAGAAGCTGCTCATACCGCCGACGTCGTTGACTCCCCCAACCAGAGAAGTAATCGGCGAAAGCAGCAGATCGCCGATTCCATTCAGGCTGGTGTTTTTGTTGGGAATGTCAGTGTACTGGCCGTTGAAGTTGAAGTCGCCGCGGCCCTGCGGCGGTTGGGAGATATTTCCATCAAGGTCATCGACCTGAACACCCATCTTGAAGATGTGGTTGGCGAAGACCTTGGTCAAAGCATCGACGCCTTCAACGCTCGATACATATTGCAGCGTGGGCGTGTAGTTCCCAACACCAATGTGAGTGAGTCCATTAATGGTGATGGGCGGAATACCGCCATTGTTCGCCACCTGTGGCACACCCTGGATGCCAAACTGTGCCGGAATGCCAAAGGTGTTGCCGTACACCGATTGCTGCACCTTGTTGGCGTGGACCTGACCAACGTGCATCTCGTTGGTCAGGGTGCTGGTGAAGATATGAGTGTAGCCGACAGCCCAAGCGTACGCCGGCAGGCTGTCCACGCGGCCGCCGGTTTCACCCACCGCGAGTCCGGGCAGGCTGGAGGGCACATCGGTCGTGTAGTAGCTGCGGTCGAAGACGCCGAAGAGGACGTTATTGGCGTTGAAGTCCTGATCGATGCGAATGTCGTAGGTGTTGGTGGTGTGATTCTCTTTCGGCACCCAGGTGAAATTATTGGCGAGCCCTGCCGCGGTGGGAGCCGGATAGACGCCGAGCAGCTTGACGGCATTGGGATCGAGACGGGAGGTGGGGATGATGTTGAGCAGCGCTTTCTGCGTTGGCGATGTGAAGTTCGTCATCCCGGTAAAGGTTCCGCCCGGGGTATAGTTCGTCGCGGGACACCCAGAGGCCGCGCAGCCGTAGAAGGGATCGCGCACATAGGCTCCGGGAGTACCGGTCAGGCCGGTAATTGGGTCCACTCCCGATGAGGGGATGGTACGAGTCGACGCTGGATCGAAGATCGTACCGTGCGGGATGGTTCTGCCTAAAGCATCAGTGGCCGTGCCGCTGTTATAGGTGATGTTGTCCTGCAGGTTGGTGAAGCCGCTATCGACCATGCCCAGCGTTGGAACAGTGCTGGTCGCCGGAACCGGAAGCACGTAGCGGCCTCCCTGGTAATCGGCAAAGAAGAAGGTCTTGTCTTTTCCGTTATAGACGTGCGGGAAGTAGACCGGCCCGCCGATGGTGGCGCCAAAGAGGTTCTGGCGATATTCAGGGACGGGATGGCCGGCGTTAAAGAAGTAGTTGGCGTTGAAGGCGTCGTTGCGCACGTACTCCCAGATGTCGCCATGGATGGAGTTGCTTCCCGACTTCAGAGCCGCATTAACCACGCCGCCGGTCGAGTGTCCGAACTCGGCGTTGAAGTCGCCGTTCTGTACTTTGAATTCCTGGATGGCATCGGGCGGAGGGACGATGGCAGCATTGGTGCCGGTGTAATTGCCGCCATAGAACTCAATGTTGTCGTTGATGCCGTTGAGGCGGAAGTCGTTCTGCCACACGTTCACGCCGTCGACTGAGAAGTATGCGCTCTCAGTACTGCCGGAGTCGGCCGTGGGCTGTCCCGGGGGAGCGGTGGAGACTCCGGCCGAGAGCTGGGAGAGAGAACCCCAGTCGCGGGTAGCCAGAGGCAGGTCGTTGAGGGTCTCGCTGGTGATGGTCTGTCCGATTGCGGCGTTCTCAGCCTGAAGGAGGGGCGATGCGGCGGTGACCGTGACCTGCTGTTGTACTCCTCCAACATTCATATGGAGGTCTACGGTCAGCACATTTTGAACGTGGACATCGATGCCGCGGACCACGTAATTCTCGAAGCCCTTCTCCTCGGTCACAATCATGTAAGTGCCGGGATGAAGGTCGTCAAAGACGTACGCTCCGGTCGAAGTGGACTGGGTAACAGTCTTCGTATTCGTTGCGAGATTGGTCAAGGTGATCGTGGCGCCTGGGATGGCCGCGCCGGACGAGTCAGTGACGGTTCCTGTGATGCTTCCAGTATCGAGCTGGGCAAACAATCTCCCGCTAACGGGAAAAAAGCACAGCGACAGGGAAAACAAGATAGCGAAAAATTGGCGGCGGAGAGAACGTTTCTGCAGGTTCACACTGGCTCCCGAACGGATAATCTGGGATCTCTGCAGGCGGGTTTTTCCGCTCGAATTTACGCAGAGAGCCGAGCACGATAATTGCGCTCGATCTACGCAGGCAGGAAGTGTTTACCCCGCTCGATGGCATGTGAATACACATGTGTTCACTCGCTCTAAACCATTGCATTATATGATCTTATATGCATTGTTAATTATCTGTTAATCGCTTTGGCTCGGCTGCATCCACCCCGACACATTCATGTTCTCTTGATGAAATCGGGATACGCTTGGCAGCGTATAGTTGATTGGTTGTTAACTGGGGAGTGGCGGGAATGGCACGGTTCAGTGTGGCCGGAGAGCGGGAGCTGGATGCAGAGCAATCGACCGCTGCGCTTGAAATCGACCCGCGATGGCAGGTAGCAAAAAACGCCGTCGCCAGCCGGTACTTCGCACGCTCTCCGCTGCTCTCCAGGTTCCTGCTCTACATCGTCGCGGAAGCCATCGAGGGCAGGTCGAACGAGATCACGGAACACCAGATCGGCGTCAAAGTCTTCGAGCGCCCGGCTCACTATCGAACGCTGGAAGACAACATCGTCCGCAACTACGCGCGTCAGCTCAGACGACGGCTTAACGATTATTTTTCGGGCGAGGGCGCCACCGAGCTACTGCATATTGACATACCGCTCGGAGGCTACGTCCCTCTGTTTACCGGACCGGCGGAGAACAATGCCCGTCCCGAGATTGTCGAACGCACTGCTCCTCAAACGGCAATCACGGAATCGGACTCGCTGCCCAGCGAAGCCAGCCGGGAGCAGATGACCGCTCCGCATTCTCGCCGCATTCGGTCGCTTCTTTGGCTCGGAATCTACACCGCGGTCGTTATTCTGCTCGCCTGGTGGGGCGGCGCGCATTACAGGCAGAGCGCAGAGAAGGCATCCCCGGCAACGCCGACCGCATCTCTCTGGAACGCTCTGTTCAGTGGACCGCTGACTACTTATATTGTCCCGGCAGATGCGGGCCTGAACCTGATCGAGGACATCACCCATAAGCCGCTGCAACTGGCGGCGTATATCGACGGCGATTATCTCAAGTCGGCGCTGCCTCAGGTGGACAGCCACAGCGCAGAAGATTTGCGGACGCAGAACTTTACCAGCTTCGTCGATCTGCAGATCATTTCGTCGCTGGCTCGGCTGACCCAATTTAACCCGCGACGGGCGGTGCTCCGCTTCCCGCGCGATCTCCGGCTGGACGACTTGAAAAACGCCAATGCGGTCATTCTCGGCTCGGTTGGAAGCAATCCGTGGGCATCGATCGCCGAAGGCAAAGCGAACTTCCGGATCGTCTACGACAACCGGATGGGAGGGGCCACGATCGCCAACGCACATCCGATTGCCGGAGAGAGTGCCCAGTACGTGAGCCACTGGAATGAGCCCGCGCATGAGACCTTCGCCCTCATCTCATATCTTCCCAGCCTCGGAGGGGACGGCCATCTGCTGATTGTGCAAGGGCTGGATGTTGCTGGAACGCAGGCTGCGGGTGAGGCGCTCTTCCGTCCGGAATTGATCGCGCCAGTCCTGAAGCAAGCCACGCGTGCTGACGGCACGGTTCGCAACTTCGAGATTCTTTTGCGCGCGTCTAGTATCGAATCGAGCGCAACAGGCACAGCAATCATCGGCAATCGAGTCTACTGAGCCTGCGTCGGTTGCATTTTCGAGATAGGCGTTAGGCTATCTTAGAGGCAATTTGATGCGTGTGCTGGTTGTCGAAGATGAGCCCCGCCTGGCGGAGAATATAGCGACCGCAATGCGAGAAGGGCCGGGCTATGCGGTCGATGTTTCGCATGAAGGCGAAGAAGCACTCCTGCTTTGCGACACGACGAGCTATGACCTTGTTCTTCTCGATCTGATGATCCCGAAGCTGCGCGGGGAAGATGTGCTTCGCAAGCTGCGCTCCCGGGACGATGCCACCCCAGTGCTCGTTCTTACTGCTGTCAACGAGACCCGGAGCACCATCAACATGCTCAATCTCGGCGCTGACGACTACATGACCAAGCCCTTCGACCTCGGGGAATTGATTGCCCGGGCGCGTGCTCTGATCAGACGCGGCAAAGGCTTAAAGCAGACTCTTCTGAGCTTAGGAGCGCTCAGCCTGAACCTCACAGAACAAACTGTCAGCGTAGAAGGTGCAGTAGTCGATCTGTCGCCGACCGAGTATCGGATTATCGAGTACCTCATGCATCGTCCCCGCACCATCGTGTCCAAGCGCGAACTGCTGGAACACCTCTATGACTTCACCTGGGAGCATCATTCCAACGTGATCGAGGCGCACGTTTCGAATCTGCGCCGCAAGTTGAGATCGAGCACCGACGCCATGCTGCTGGAAACCCTCCGTGGCCGTGGATACCGGCTTGCGTCGGTGGACCGGGAGACGATATGAAGACAAGCTCTCTCTCCCGCCGCGCAGTTTTAATTGTTCTTCTGGTGGAATTACTGTGCGCGGTGGCCTTTTCACTCACAGCACTCTGGCACGAGGGCAACACGCGGCTGCGCGCTTTCGATGTGATGCTGCAGGGGCGTTCCGACTCCTTGCTGGGCGCGGTTCAGGATGCGGAAGATCCCGACGCCAACGTTACCATCGATCCCACCGAACTAAGCATCCCTTCGCGGGACGTGTATGCCGTGTATAACCAGGGCGGCCGGCTCCTGGGAACGTCGAGCCATGCCCCCGGTGAACTCATTGACAGACGGGATGACGGCTTCCGGACGGTGCGCTTCGGCAGGCATCGATATCGCCTGCTGCAGAGGGAAGCTCTGCGCGTGATCGATCGTGCGGAGACGCACGGGGTCGGCTTGCGCCGGCCCGTAACCATTCTTTATGCCGCGCCGATGGACTTCATATGGCATGAGATTCTCGAAGCGGCCAGCTTCTATGTGACTGTCAGCGTGGCCCTGCTTTGCGTCACCGCTATCATCCTCATCATTCTGCTGCGCAAGCTGCTGCATCCTCTTGAAGAGCTGGCCGGCGAAGCCGCTGCTGTGACCGCAAGCTCTCTGGCTTTTCGTTCGCCGGAGTCCGCGTTGCGGTTGCGCGAGCTGAAGCCGCTGGCAGAGGCGTTGTCGGCGACCATGGCTCGTGTCCGGCATGCTTTTGAGATGGAGCAGCGCTTCGTTGGAGACGCGGCACATGAACTGAAGACTGCAGTTGCGGTTGTTCGTTCCACAGTGCAGGTCCTTAGCATGCGCACTCGCTCAAGTGAGGAATATCGCCACGGCCTCGATCAAATCCTGTCTGACAACGAGCGTGTCGAAGAGCTGGTTTCCCGCATGCTCACTCTTGCGCGCTTTGAAGAACGGCAGGAGGTTGTGGCGGGGGCCGTCAACCTTTCAGACACGGTGCAACATACGTTGCGAACTCTAGGTAGTTTCGCCGAAGCGCATGGTGTTTCCTTCAGCGCATCGCTAGCCTCTGAGGTCAGGGTGCAGTTGATCCCAGAGGCAGCGCAGGTGCTTGTCTCCAACCTGGTCGTCAATGCCGTGCAGCACAGTCCGCAGGGCTCCGAGGTCATGGTCGCTGTTCGACGTCTTGGTGCTTCTGACGAAAGAGCGATTCTCGAGGTGAAAGATTCAGGAACTGGCATCGCTGCAGAGAATCTGCCCCATGTCTTCGAGCGCTTCTTCCGCGAAGACCGGTCCCGCTCGCGACAGACCGGCGGGGCCGGTCTGGGCCTGGCAATCTGCAAGAGCATTGTCGAGGCGGCCAATGGCGTGATCGAGCTGCAGAGTCTGCCTGGCCGGGGCACCACGGTTACGGTCTCTTTCGGTTTGACCTGAGATTTACGTCAATCATGCGCTAGCGGTCATCGCTACATGCCGGCGGGTCAGCCGATAGTAGACAGCCGGCGTTACGATCAGGCTCAGCAGCATGGAAAGCGTCACACCGCCGATAACCGCGATGGCCAGAGGTTGCAGCATCTGCGAACCGGTTCCCAGCGCCAGCGCAAGAGGAAGCATGCCCGTGACCGCGGCCAGCGCGGTCATGAGGATGGGGCGAAGCCTGCGCTGTGCGGCCATCAGCATCGCCTCGCGAGCGTTCAGGCCGTCGCTTCGAAAGCGCTCGTCGGCATCAAGCAGTAAAATGCCATTCTTCGCGACGATGCCGATTACCATGATGAGTCCCATGAAGCTTGCCACGTTGAATGTAGTCCCGGTCAACAGCAACGCCCCAACTACGCCCGCGATCGAGAGCACTGAGGAAGTGAGGATCGCGACCGGTGCAGCAAAATTTCGAAACTCGGTCAGGAGCACGCCGAAGACCAGTGCCAGCGCCATCACCAGCACTCGCGCCAGGTCGGCAAAAGACTTCTGCTGCTCCTGGTAGGTGCCGCCATATTCGACACGCACGCTGGGTGGTAAATGCATGGCCCGCACACGTTGCTGCACCAGCCTGACAGCAGTGCCGAGATCAGTACCTTCAAGGCGGCCCGTCACCACGATCAGACGCTCGAGGTTTTCGCGGCGAATCTCGTTTTGCGGCGGAAGCTGGGTGATCGATGTCATGGAGCCAAGTGAGGCCAGGTGCCCGGTGCTCGAATTGAAGACCGTGTCCCGAATCGTATCCAGCGATTGGCGTGTCTCCTCGCCCAGCCGCACGCGAATCGTGTAAGGGCGGCCGTTGCTGATGAGAGGATCGCTCACCTCGACGCCATCCAGGATAGAGGTCGCGTCCTCTGCAACTTCCTGAGGAGTAAAACCTAACCGCGCCGCAAGTTGCGGATCGACTTCAAAGTTTGTAGCCGGGCCGCTGACGGTATTGTCTATGCCGTTTTCTACATCCACGACACCATTGACCTTTCCGATCTCTTTCGCGACACGCGGGCCAAGCTCATTCAGGAGTGCCGGGTCGGAAGCGAAGAGTTTGATCTGGATTGGCTCTGGCGCATTCGAGAGGTCACCGATGTTGTCCTGCAGCACCTGCGTGAACTCAACATCAAGCTCGGGCTCCGATGACTTGATCTGTTGGCGGACATCGGCCATTACCTCGTCGATACTGCGGCTGCGCTTCTGCTTGAGCTTTACGGTGAAGTCACCATAGTTGCTTTCTGTCACTGCGGCGAGACCCATCTGCAGTCCAGTACGCCGGCTGGTACTTTCGACCTCTGGCGTGCTGCGCAGGATGCGCTCCACGTGGTCGAGGACATGATTGGTCGAGGCGATCGAGCTGCCTGCGGGCATCACGTAGTCGAGGATGAAGCCGCCTTCATCCATCTCAGGCAGCAGGTCAGAACCGAGGTGACGGTAGGCGAAGAAGCTGCAAACGACAAGCAACAGGCAGAGCAGGCCAAGCATAGCGGGACGCCGCAGAGACCATTCGAGAGCCGTATGATGCCAGCCGATGACGCGGCTCAGCAAGGGGCCGGACTCGTGGTGCGCTGGTTCCGAGCTTTCCGGCGTGACGGGAGACGCATGGAAAGGCTCCAGTCCATGAACAGCTGCGCTGCCGGCAGGAGAATGTTCGTCAACAGTGTCGCGGTGTCTGGGTTGGAGCAGAACCATGGCCAGACCGGGCGTCCAGGTGACGGCTAGCAGCAGCGAGGTAAGCAGCGACACGGTCATGGTGATGGCCAGCGCGCGAAAAAAACTTCCGGTTACACCGGCAACCACGATCAGCGGCAGGAAGACTACAACAGGTGTGATGGTTGAGCCAATGAGTGGACGGGAAATCTCACGCAACGCCTTTCGTACTGCCTCGGCGCGACCCTCGCCCGCATCGCGGTGCAGGACGATGTTCTCGACCACGACGATGGCATCGTCGATAACCAGACCGACTGCTGCAGCCAGGCCACCGAGCGTCATGAGATTAAAGCTCTGCCCGATCATCCACAAAACCAGGACGGTAACTGCAATCGTGACGGGAATGACGAGTCCTGCGATCAGCGAGGAGCGCCAGTCGCGCAGAAATAAAAAGAGGATGATGCAGGCCAGCAGCAGGCCGATCAGGATAGCGTCGCGCACGCTGCTGATGCTCTCACGCACCAGCTGCGATTGATCGTAAAAGGGCTGCAGCGAAACACCCTTAGGCAGCTTGCTGCGCAGGAGCGCAATTTCTGCGGCCACGTCATCAGCAACTGCCACCGTATTGCCTGAAGGCTGGCGTGTGATGTTCAGCAACACTGCCGGCTCGCCGTCCGCTGATACGTAGGTGTACACCGGCATCGAGGCGCGGACCACCGTCGCCACATCGCTCACGCGAACCGGCGCACCGCCTGCCGTGGTCTTCACTGTGAGCTGCTTCAGCCCGTCCACGTCGTGGGCCTGCGCACCAACCAATGCCAGGACCAGCTGATGATCCTGCTGATACAACCCTGGCGAGTCGATGATGTTCGCCGTTCCGATGGCATTGGTGAGGTCGAGAATGGTGACGCCTGACGCCTGCATCCTCGCCATGTTGGGGACGACATGAAACTCTGGTACTTGGCCGCCCTGGATAGTTACCGTGCTCACTCCGTTCACCCGATTGAGTGGCGGCTTGAGCGTATACGTGGCAAGCTCCCAGAGGTCGCTCTGCGACATCGTATGTGAGGTCAGGCTGTAGCCGAGGATGGGAAATGTAGCGAAGGTCAGACGGTTGGTGGTGATCTTCGCCGTCGCGGGCAACGACTGCTGCACCCGGCTCAGAGCGGAGTTCACCAGCTCGAGCGTGCGAAACATATCGACCGACCAATCGAAGAAGAGGCTCACCTCGGCTGAGCCGCGGCTAGTTGTGGAGCGCACTGTCTGCAATCCCGGCACGCTGTTCATCGCGTCTTCGATGGGTTTGGTAACGGTCACCTGCATCTGCTCCACAGGCATCACGCCGTTATCAACGCCAATCACGACACGGGGAAAGTTGGTGTCGGGAAAGACGGCAATGGGCGTCTGGAAAAAGGCGTAGATTCCGGCCGCGGTGAGTGCGACGACGGCAAAGAAGATGGTGCGCGTCCATCGGGTGAGCCAAAAGGCATTGGGCGAAGGCAGTGTCGTTGGTGAGCTAGGCGAGCTTGTTGAAGCCGAGGCCATCAGTCGGCGCTCCCCGGTTTGTCTTTGTCTCCACCAACAGACACCTTCGTGCCGTCGTCGAGGCCATAGCCGCCTTCAGTAATCACCGTATCGGCCGCAGACACGCCTTCGAGGATTTGCACCTTCTCCGCGGTGCGTAGTCCAGTCTTCACTGCGCGTTTGTGTGCCACGCCATCAGTTCCGACCACGAGCACATTGGTGCTCCCGTCATCGGCAGGCAGGATCGCCGCGGGAGGCAGCTGCACCGCACTCTCAACGGTGTAGCCGCGAATCACCGCATGCACCGGCGTGCCCACCTTGTAGCGTCCATCGGGATTGGACAGCTTCAACCAGACCTCAACCGTTGTCGAACCGGAATCGAGAGCCGGGCTGATAAAGGAAACCGTGGCGGTCTCTGGATCTTCTACGCCAGGAATATGAATCTCTGCCAAGCCGCCAACCTTCAGCTTCTGCGCGGTGGGCTGAGCAACATGCAGCTTGGCCAGCAGCGACGAGGTATCCATGACGGTAATCGCCGCGGTTCCGGCAGCAGCGGTCTCTCCTGGAAATAGCGGCCGGTCGGTCACCACGCCATCGATAGGGCTGCGCAGGCTGGCATAGTTCACCTGTGCCTCGGCACTTGCCAGCTTGCCCTTTGCCGATGTCAAAGCTCCCTGCGCCATCTCCGCATTCGTCTTCTGAGTGGTCGTTTTTACGCTGGAGAGATGCTTCACCGCGGAGTCGTATGCGGCCTGCGCCTGTACCAGTGCTGCTATGGCGGTGTCGCTGTCACGTCCCGAAATAGCGCCTTCGCTCAAAAGCCGCTTGCGCTCTTCAGCCGTACGTCTTGCCACGTCAAGGTTCGCTTTGGCCTGGTCGACGTCGAGCTGCGCTTTCTGCGCGTCTTCCGGAATGGTGGCCTGCATTGCCGTTAGATAGGCTGCCTGTGCCGACGCCAGGTTGCCGGATGAATCGAGTTCGCTGCCGCGCAGGTCGCCATCTTCAAGCGTCATCAGCAGCTGGCCCTTATGCACGTGAGCACCGCGCTGGACGAATTCATTTTTGATGGGCGCGCTGATGCGTGGAGCAATGGCGGCCTGCGCGAGCGGAGCCAATATCGCGTCCGCGGTAATCTCTTCAGAGATCGGACCAACGGACGGATGCTCGGCCTGCACCTGCACAGCGGTAGCGCCCGCATCGCTCTCATCCGCCGTCTTCTTGTGGCAGGCAATGGGTGCAAAGCAACCCGCAATCAGAGCGGCAAGCAGGATCGGAGATGAGAACGGCGATGGATGAGAGCGGAGAGACATAACGTTAGAATTTCCCGGTAAGCGTTTGAAGCTGGCCCAGCGCGAGATAGTAGCGTACGCTCCCATCAGCCTGCGCGTTCTCTGCTGAGATGAGCGTGTTCTGCGCATCCACCACGTCGAGCACAGTGCTCTCGCCATTGACGTAGCGCAGGTTGGTCAGACGCAGGCTTTCTCGCGCATCTGTCACGCTGGCATCGAAGGATGCCAGTTGCCGATGAGCAACCTCCGCTTCGTCGTAAAGTTCCGATAGGTCGGCAATGAGCCGCCGCTGCGCCGCTGTTACGTTAACTTTGGCTGCATCCGCGCGGATGTGCGCTTCCTTCACCTTGCGCTCCGTGGTCAGCCAGTCCCAGATGGGTATGTCCACTGTAGCGGTCGCCGAGTAGCCGAGGTTTCGCGCGCCATCAGGACCGCGCTTCGCGAACTCGGGTGCATCGATGCCATAAGTAAAGTTCAGCGCCAGATCCGGCAGCAATGCGGCACGCGCGTTGAACGTCTCAGCTTGTCCTGTCTGCAGGGTGGCGAGTGCGCTGCGCAACTCAGGATTGTTCGCTCGCGCCGCAGCCTCTACGTCCGACCGCTCGGGCAGGAGAGGCGGAGCATCTGGAGAGGCAAGTGCGTAGGCGGTCGACGGGTCGGGAAAGAGCAGTACACCCAATTCGAGCCTGCATTTATCGGCGGCCAATTTGGCCTCATCGAGTTCACGCTGCCGCTGCTGCTGGCTGAGACGTGCCTTGATGACATCGGCATGAGCTGCTTCACGGCCTGTTTCACGCTTCTCCGTAACCTCGACGAAGCGATTCGCTTCATCGAGCGCCCGCTGCGCGACCACGACCTTCGCGCTTCCCGAGCCGGCGCCGTAGTAGAGATTGATCACCGTTGAGACCAGGCCACGGCGAGCGATCTCGAGCTCAGCGTCAGCACGCGCGGCTTTGGCGTCAGCAAGCCGTGTGGCGCCCACTTGCGCAAGTCCGAGAGTCTCGTTCACCGCGCCCTGGCTGTAATACTCGTGCACGGCATTGTTGGCGATGAACACCGGCAGTGACTGGGTCAGTCCGCCCTGCGTCGTCGCCGCCTGCGTATGGTTCGACTGGGTAAACACATATTGGTTGTGGAAGGCAGCTGAAGGAAGGAGGGCTGCGCGGGAATCCTTGCGCTCAAGCGCCGTTGCGCGGCTCTCCGCTGCCGCTGCGGCAAACACCGGCTCATTCGCCTCGGCGCGCGCGATCGCGTCCTGCAATGTGAGCGGCGCGTCAGGCCGTGGAACGGCCACGGTCTGCCCAGGGAGAGCCGCCACACTCCCAATCAGAAGGGCAGCCGCTCCAACTATCGGTCGGAGAATTTGCATTCAGATTGAATCTATTGCGCCAAACTTAAAACATCCTGAAGACGGACAACGATCTTGCGGCTCAGCAGGCGGCAGGGAACACCCGCGGCCGATTCACACGCTCTCAGATGAGCGTGCATAGGCTCCGGTGAAAAGTGAACTCCACGAAGGGTCAAGATTCAGCCAGCGCTGGGTGCTCAGCCAGCTTGTCGGCAGCTCGGGGATATGCAGGAGGCCGTGGCCTTTTACGCAGATCCACTCCGTCCCGCTCCAGGATAGGAAGTTGTGCGACGCTTGTCCCACACGAGCTGGGCTGGAGAGAAGCTGCAGACAAACCGGGCAGCGTCGGCGCTGATCCTTCCATGCCCAGCGGAAGGCGCACAGGAGGCCGATGAATGAAGTGAGAAGCTGGATGTAGACGGGTGCCGAAGAAACGATAGAGTCAGCGTTATAAGCAATGGCGATCGACCAGAAATACACGGCTGGCAGGATAAACATCAGCTTGCTCGCCAGGAAAACCCATCGACGCATGCCTCCCGAGCCGCGGCGTTCCCTGTCTCCCGGATATTCGCCAAGCGGCAATGGCGTTGTTGCGGGCAGCGAGAGAATGGCAAGAATCAGGGTGAATAAAAAAACAACTTTCGGCTGATTGAGAATTCTGGAAACCGCAATGCAGTCGAAGTGATCCAAGGCACCGCCCGGACGCGGAACGTTGATAAACCACCAATCGCCATAAGAAGCTGCAATCCCGCCCTCCCGGACTCTAGCAACGACGAAGCCTTTGGAGTGGCCTGCGAGGCTGTTCAACTCCGCTGTATCTTCGAAGAGCCAGGCATCCATGCGAGACGCCAATGGCCATACATTGTCGGGCAAGATTCCTGCAATCGAAACCGTCTGACCACCCACCACCACGATGCGACCGAAGATGTTGGCATCGCTGCCAAAAGCATTCCTCCAGGTTCGCTGAGATAAAAACAGCTGTGGCAGTGCAGCGTTGCGATCGTCAAGGGCTTGTTTTGTAGAGAACGGCAGGTTAAGAAAATCAATCAGGTTTCTGCTGGCCCGCGCGATCGAAAGCGCCTGCACGTGATGACGATCGACGTGGAAGCTCTTCACCACGGGCTGATAGAAGGCCAGTTCTGTATATAAATGCTGACTGTTTGCCGTCCACGCTTGATAGTCCGCCAGGTGCACGGTCGGAAGTCGAAGTCCGGCGTAACCTTGTCCGGAAATCATTACGAGGCCTGTAGTGCTGGACTTCGAGGGCAGCACCGACCGTCTCGTTCCGGGAAGCCACAGGCAAACTAAAAAGCCGGCTGCCGCAAAAATCGCCCACACGGCCACGCATCGTGTTGCCGAACCACGAGGTACGCGCAGGAAAGCATAAGAATGATCTCGCTCACGCCGCAGGCAGGCTGCGTCCTGAAAAGCCCCGGCCGCAAAACCAATCGCCTGCCGATTGCTTATTGCTTCTGCCTGTACATGCCACAGCTCGCCCCGCCACTCCGCCAACCACTCCGCTCGTTGTTGCCGGGGAACCAGAACGGACGCAGTGAGAAGCAATCCGCGAGCCAGCAGCCCCGGCAGAATGCTGGCGGACGGCTTCATACCTTTTGCGCCTCGGGCGCGGGCAGCATCTTTTCGAGCAGGGGATAGCGCTTATAAACCGCTTCGAGCATCATGCGGCCGTCCCGTGTGACTTTGTAATATTTGCGCGGAGGCCTCTGTTCGGCATCGGCGATCGCCTGCTGCTCCCACTTTGAAATGATCAGCCCGTCGCGCTCAAGACGGCGCATCGCCGGATATACGGTGCCGCTGGGCAATCCGGTAACTTCCATCACACTGAACCCATAAAGCTGGCCGGTATGAATGGCCTGAAGAATCATGGCGGCGGTGTGCGAGAGTTTGGGTTCCATCGTCATGGCGAAATTGTACCTATGTAGTATGCGATTGACCATCGTCATAGCAGTATGCTACATAGGGTGAAGAGGGAACCCGTTCCATGCTTGAAGTGCAGAACCTGTCGAAAAGTTACCGCGGTATCCCTGCCATCCAGAACGTGAGCTTTCAAGTCGGCGCTGGAGAGATCGTCGGCTACCTGGGCGCGAACGGTTCCGGCAAGTCGACAACGGTCAAGATCATCACCGGGCTTTTACAGCCCAACGATGGCCGCGTTCTTTTCATGGGAAGCGACATCCGGCAGGATCTCCCCAGCTTTCGCAAGTCGTTAGGCTACATTCCCGAGGAGGCGCATCTTTACGCCTACATGTCCGGAATGGAATATCTACAGCTGGTTGGCAGGCTGCGAGGCATGAGTGAAAAGCTGATCGTCAGAAAGGCCGATCGAATGCTGCGATTGCTGGGGTTGGAGTCCTGGCGGCACTCTCCGATGTCACTCTACTCGAAGGGAATGAGACAGCGTGTGCTCATGGCAGCCGCGCTCATGCACGACCCCAGGCTCCTGGTGTTTGACGAGCCGCTGTCCGGATTGGATATTTTGTCCGCCCGCCTATTCAAAGATTTACTCCAGGAGTTGGCCGCGAGCGGGAGGGCCATTCTGTATATCTCGCATGTCCTGGAAATTGTGGAGCAGCTTTGCAGCCGGGTGCTGGTCATCTCGAAAGGGAAAATTCTCGCTGATGCTCCTCCGGCTGAGCTTACGCGAGTCATGCAGCTGGCGAATCTAGAAAAAGTCTTCGCTCAGCTGGTGCAGCAACAGGACACAAGGGAAGTGGCACGCGAGCTGGTGGAAACCATGCAGGTCGCGAATCTCTAACCCGATGAGACCTCAATCCCATTCCAAGCAGGCTGTGCTTTCGCTCGAAATCCTTTCCCAATCTTCTTCAGACGAGAAGAACCAACCCACGCAATTCCAGACTCTGGTCCGCCACTTCCTGGATCGCTTCTTCAACAACGAGCTGATGTCGAACGATGGAGAAGCCAAGGCGCGTCTCGTGCAAATGGCGTGCGTCGTCGGTCTGCCGGGTTTCATCATGGCGCTCTATTTGTATGGCCCGTACCATCCTCCGCGCGGCGCGAGATCCTATTGGGCGCAGGCAGGCGACCACTACTTTTACGTCCTCTATTCGTTTGTAGCCTGCGGCATCCTTACCCTCTTTGCGTGGGACTTCTTTTTTCCCGACCTGCTCGATGCTCTCGTGATTTCTACTTTGCCGGTGCAGCGCGAAAAGCTGATGCGAGCCAGGATCGCGGCCATGCTCATCCTCATCGCGGGCTTTCTTGCCGACTCAAACTTTCTCGCCCCCATTGTGCTTCCTGCCGCGACCGACCCCACGCATATATTTCGATTTCTGTTCGCGCATATCATCGCGACCGCAATGAGTGGAATCTTCGGCGCAGCATTCTTTTTGGCTCTGCAGGGAATTCTGCTTGCTGTCCTGGGCGACCGGGTATTCCGAAAAATCTCACTCTGGGTACAAGGCATTTCTGTAACCGTGTTGCTAACAATTTTGTTTCTCTATCCTGTCGTGTTCCCGAGGCTCAGGTCTTTCATCGCTTCAGAGCATACCGCGGCGTTTTATATGCCGCCGTGTTGGTTCACCGGGGTATATGAACGACTCTTGTATGGCCCGTCCGTGCTTCCGGCGTTCGCACGGTTGGCGCGAATCGGATGGCAGGCCACGCTTCTGGCTGCAGCATTGACTGTCGTTTCCTATCCACTGGCGTACTGGCGTAAGACCCGGGGTCTGATCGAGGGGACAGCAGCAACCCACCACCAGCATCGTCACAGTTTTATCGGACAGGCTCTGCATACGACGATTCTTCGCAATCCAGCCGGACGTGCGATATGGCATTTCATCGGCCAGACGATACTGGGTGTCCCGCGTTATCGCGTCTATATGGCGTTATATGGAGGCGTGGGCACAGCTCTGCTGATCTCGGCTGCGCTACGAGTGAATATCATCTCCGGACACATGCACTTCACCGTAGATTTCAACGGGCTGACAGCGGCTGTTCCGATTGCGGCCTTTTGGACCGTCTCAGGCTTGCGAACCGTACTGATGTCCCCAGCCGAGCAGAAGGCAACCTGGGTATTTCGAGTGGTCCAGGGCAAAGCTGAAAATGAGCATCTGAGTGCTGCGAAACATTGGGTTTTATGCTGGGCGCTGATCGTGAGCCTGGCGACAGCCGCAATCGTTTGCTGGCTGGCGGACGGAGGTATGCCGGGCCTGCGCTTTCCATTGGGTCAGATGCTCGTCGCTATGGGCTTGAGCCTTCTCCTTACGGACGTCTTCTCTCTGCATGTCAAAACCATCCCGTTTACGCACAAACCGTCATCGACGACGGCGAATTTCGCCTTTCTTCTCGTTCCTTACGTGGGATTTTTTCCCGTCATTGTATTGTTTACGGTGAGCCTTGAGCCGTGGATCGAAGCCGCCACTAGGCATCTCATCATCGCGGCTACTATTGTGGTGGGACTGCATCTTTGGCTACAGGCTGTTCACCGGCATACGATTACGGCACATATAACCCATTCCGGCTTCGATGGAGAAGAAGAGGAGTTTCCGCTTAAACTCGGGCTGAAATACTGAGGCCATACTTCTTCAACTTTTCAGCACAGGAAATGCGGTGATCCGCAATTTCGCAGCAGCGTAGGGGATAAGCGTAATTTTCTCCACGGTTGTGCCAGCCACGACCGGGCTTTGCGGTACTGGATCGGCTGCGCCGTCGACAGCGCGCCACGCTGGCAGTTTGGCTGCATTGATCTTCAACCGAACCCCCGGTTCTTTCAGCGTAAAAGGAGGATTGCCCACGGGAGATTCTTCTACTTTGATCGCAGCGGCACTGCTTTCGTCGGCAGCAATCGCATAGTTCCAATCGGATGCTGGAAAGACCTGCCAGTCCGAAGCTGCGCCTCTTTCGCGCAGCTTGAGCCAGTCCTCGCCAATCGCATAGGAAAATACCAGCGCTCCTCTGCGAATGGATATTGAATCGTTGAAACCATGCAGAATCTCAGGCGACATGGCAAATCGCAGCTCAATTTCGTCTCCAGGCTTCCACTCGCGATGAAGGGTTGCGAATGTGGCAGCAGTGGGCGTGGATTGAGCTTGTCCGTTCACAAGCAAGGTTGAGCCATCCTTCGCCCACGCAGGAATTCTCAGGCGAATAGGGAATGCCTTACTACCCGCACTCTTTATCCGGATGCGAATCACGCCTCGAAAGGGATATTCCGTCTCTTCGGTAATCTGAACCGGTTCGCCATTGACCAAGGTGCGAAGCTCGCACGGAGCATATGCGGCGGCCACCAGTCCGTCATCGTGTGACGCCATCCACAAGCTCGCTGTGAACTTCGGCCAGCCCTGATGGAAGTTTGCCGTGCAGCAACCGAAGTTCGGCTCCAGTCCATAGATGTTCGACTCCGGGCCATCGGTCGTCCAGGGGCTGTGATGCAGGCTTACTTCCACCTGGTTCGGCTCCTGGTTATATTGGTGAGCCCACATATCGTCAGTGAATGTGCCAGGCAGCGCATTGAACGCCAACAGCTCAAGCCGGTCGCCGATCGACGCATCGCCAAGGATGGCCAGCGACTGCTCCAGCGAGAACATGGTTTCAACAACGGTACAAAGTTCGCTGCCTTGCGACGGATTTCGTCCAGCGAGATGCTCATCGCAGGAAAACATCCCGTTAGGCAGGCCGTGATATGTATCCAGCGCGTCCAGCATCTGCTGAAAGCCCTTGCGATCGTTGGCGTCGTTCGACATCAATGACCAGACCGGAGCGGCCTTCAATGCCTGACCATTGTTGACGCCATGCGTCGCCAATGCCACATCGCTGAGACCGCCTCCGGAATTCAGCTTGATGAATTCCGGAGTGACCCGCTCCGTGTATTTGAAGCTTGCGAAGTCTCCCTGCCAATCGTAACCCTGTCTGTGCAGAAGGTGGAGAAGATCGAGCAGCTTCGCGTCGCCATTTCGGTTGTAGAGCCAGATGACAGCGAGCGCATTATCCTGCCAGCGGAACTTCCCCCAGTCACGCAGCGGGCGTGATGGCAAAGTCCTCAGCTGATAATCGAAATATCGTTCGAGAAATGGAATCACGCGCGGATCGCCGGTCGCTTCCTGATATTGGACTAGCGCCTTGAGCATCACCATGCGCGGCCACCAGTCATCGTTGCTTGCTGGGCCGAACATTCCATTCGCAGCCTGGTGCGCAAGCGTCCAGTCGATAAACTTCTGCGCCTTGGCTTTGAGCCGCACATCGTCAAGTTGATACGCGAGAGGAACGAGACCATCCACAAAATACGGGCCGCGCTCCCATGACTCGCCGGTGCCCCCAAGCCAACCGCTGTTGTTGCCCACGTCCGGCCAAATTTCATCGAGGTGGCCGCCGAGACCGGAAGCCTGGACTTTCATCTGCTCCAGCAGCCAGCCGGCTGGCTTGATAGAGCCGAGGGGTAAGGAATAAAACGCATTCGGAGACAGCGGTGCGCGATTCTTTATCGCCGCTGAGCGCGTCTCGCCATCTTGCGTCGAAGCGGTCTGCGAGAGCGCTACGCGGCTGAGCGGCAGCGCGGCAACTGCGGTTGCTCCTGCTTTCTTCAGGAATGCGCGGCGGCTCTCACGGGCGGGAAACGTTTTATTCATTCAATGCTCCAACACGATGACGATGACGATGACGAAACACTGTAACCAGGTGTTCGAGAAAGCTCTGAAGTTGATAGCGGCCTAAGTCTTCCCGGTGGTAATTACAACGGCGCTAGCTGATGTCGATTTCAAAATGAGATTGACTGGCGAACATAGCGCGGCTTATCAAAACAGCATTGCCGGTAATTGTCCCCGCGGAGGCAGTCTGAATCAATTTACCGTCCGGTGCGTGAATATGAATTCTGATGTCCCCGCTAAAACCCGAGGAAACATCGAGGGCTACCTTCCAATGTCGATCGGAAAGTGCTTTCGTCGTCCAGCCCACATTTCCAAAGCGTGTGGGACAGTGTTTCACTGAGATCGTCTTTCCAGCAGCGAACCAGTCTTTCGGCGCCGCCTTCTGCAGGTGACATATCTCCGTGTCGGACTCTTCATAGCAGAGAAGCCAGCGCAGACCGAGCGTTGGTTGCAGGGTGCTGTTGATCACGGACGCCCACCCGTAGCGACCGCCTTCGCCGGCAAAGCTTCCCGGAATGAGCGCATCTTCAGGCGAGTAGCGGTTGCCCGAATCCGCTGCGTAGCAAACCAGCGCGTAGAGATTCAACAGAAATGGACGATAGTCATCCTGGCGAATCTTCACGGACAGGCTGCCATGATCCATGAAGTTCGAAGTGCGCGCCCATGCGCCGTCCGTGTGCAGGCCGAGTATCTGCATGCCGGCAATCTCGCGATGCCTCAGGTGGCCCAGATCGAGCTCACGGTCGCCCCAGTCGGCGAGGAACCAGTCCTGCATGAAGCGATGATTTTCATAGCTGCTCAAATCTTTCGGCCGATGATCGATGTCATCCGGTGTGAATGGAGTGATGTTTGCCGCCTTCATGTCCGGAGCACGAAGGGCAAGCGTAGCTTCGAGAGACGCCTGAATGTTTGCCCGCATCTCCTTTGCGAGTGCCTCGCAGCGCGCAGCTGAAGAGATTAGCGCCTCGTCGTGATTTTCCTGTCCGGCCAGCTTCAGGCAACGGGCGTGTTCGTTAAGACCACGCCAGATGCACGCGGAGTTCTGATAGTAGAGCGGGTGCGACCTGGGAAAATCATTGTTGGGATCACCAAGGTCCGCCTCCGGTGAGCCATAGATCAATCCATAGCGCCGATCCCCGGGAGCGAAGGTCTGTTTGCTGTACTCATATCTACGCAGCACGAAAGCAATCATGCGCTCCAGGATAGGTAAGCGCTTCTGCAGGGCGTCGAAACTGCGAGTGTAGTCATAAGAGCGTGCGGAATTGGCGAGGAAGATGCCGATGTTGAGAGGAGCCTCTACCTGATCCTGCGTGTTATATAAAAAGTCGCCATTGGGCAGGACGTACTTATCCAGATAGTGCTGGAAGTAGACGTCCGCATCGCTGCTCAGGTTCCAGAGCTGCTGCGCCCAGATGAATTCGTAGTGGGCCACCGGAAACAGTGCATGGCTGCGCTCAGGAATTTTCGTATAAGCACCCTCGCCAATCTGGTACGTCGGTTCCAGACCGCGGTAGCTGCATCGGGAGAGGGTGATGCCGGCGCGTGCCGCATTCAGCAGCCATTCGTCGGGAATATCGACGGGCATCGTTGTCTCGTACAGTGATGACCAGCGATTCCATATGCCTGCCAGTTCAGAGAAGAAAGACGCTGGAGTGCAATTCCAGTAGCGATCGACATACGCGCGGCCATCTGCTTCCCGCACCTCACCATGCCGCCCGCTGAATTTTGCCGCGTCATCTTCCGAGAGCATGGCCCTGACTCTGCCGATCGGTTTTGCATCCGCGCCCGGCGGCAGCAGAACCATTACTTCATACCCGCATTGATATTTCGGATTCCACACGCCGATATCGGCCACGGGAAGATAACCGCCAAGCAGAGTTCGTTTGCTGTAGCCGTGCACATATTCATAGAGCTGCGGATCTTCTCCGGGCAGCAGATCGGCGGGATCGAAATAAGCGCCTACCTGGTCGGGTTCCCACGTGCCGGCGCCGTCGGGTTTGCCGGCGATTTCTCTCGACGTGCCATCGGCGTCGAGATAAAGGCAAACGTTTGGGCCGCCTTGCTCGTTGGCGACCAGCGTCCAGCCCATGTACTCGGCTCCGAGCGCCGCTACATTTTCATAGCAGGGGTCTTCGGAAGAATTCAGAATATAGTTGCCGGTCACGTCAGGCCCGGGGACGTAATGAGCCGCGCGCTCCAGCTTCACTCCATGCTCGTTGTTTGTCGGCCTTGGCCGAATCCTGGTGAGGCTGCCGATCTGTTTCGTAATCCACGCGATTGCGCCTTCCTGTTCGGTTACATAGACGATCGCACCGCGGTGGGTGACGTGCTTTTCAAAAACAGCGGTCGCGACGCCGTTCATCTCGGCAATCGTGATAAGCCTCCAGCCATCGATGGCCTCGCCGGGATGAAGCGTCTCAGATTTCGATCCAGCCTTGACGGCGACTCCATTAAAGCTCATGCCGCTTACGGAAGGGATGGCTCGAAGCGCCTCTTCTTCTCCGGCAAGATAAAGTGAGAATTCGTTTGGAATGCGCCCCGGTGCATACCCGCCGTTGCGAAGTGCAGACGTCTCTTTCGAATTGACACCAAATGCAGGATGGAGCGCGGAGCTAGCTCCGGTCATGGCGAGAAGCTTCAGAAAGTCGCGGCGCTCAAGCAACTGCAATGTCTCCACACGTCGGATTCGCACGTCTATCTTCGCGAGAAGGATGAATCAGCTCGATCAGTGTCACTCGTCGCCGCTTTCTGGTCTATAGTCCACATGGGCTATGGGTTATTACTCATCTGCAGAGATGAGGCCGCGCTGAATGGCCGTGGTTGCCGCTTCCGTGCGATCGGACACCTCGAGCTTTTCGATCACGCTGTTCACGTGGTTTTTCACGGTGTTTTCGCTGATGCTGAGAGCATGGCCGATCTGTTTGTTGGTTAGCCCCTTTGACACCATCTTCAGGATTTCCAGCTCGCGCGCCGTGAGCTCGGCGCGCATCATCCGCTCCGCCAGCCGCGCCGCAATGTCGCGCGGGATATAGCGTTTGCCCGCATGCACCTCCTTGATCGCCTCCACCATGTCTTTCAGCGATGTGTCTTTCAACAGGTATCCCTGGGCGCCGGCCTGTACTGCGCGATAGATATCCTCGTCGGTTTCGAAGCTGGTGAGGATGATGACGCGCACATTGTGTCCGGCGCGCTTCATCTGATGGATCGTCTCCACGCCGCTCAGCCCAGGCATTCTCAGGTCGAGGAGCACGACGTCGGTGCTGGTGCGCGCAATGGTAGCCAGGGCGGCCTCGCCGTTAGGTGCGGAAGCAATGATCTCCAGCTCTGCTTGCGTGCCCAGCATGCTCGTCAAACCCGCCCGCACGACCGGATGGTCATCGACGATAAGAATGCGGATCGGATTTGCCGGCGTCTGCGACATCGCGTGTTTTCTCCAATGAAATTTTTCTAAAGTGCTTTGGCCGCCAACGAAAATTGAGATGCGGAGCGAGCGGCGCGGTCACCGTGACACTCGTTCCCTGGCCTGCGCTGCTGTGAATATCCAGCTGCGCTGAAATGCTGGCCGCCCGCTTGCGCATCCCCTGCACGCCGAACCCCTGAGCCTCGGCGTCATGGTCAAAACCCGATCCGTCATCGCTGACGCTGAGGCGCACTATACTCCGTTCATAGTCCAGACTGATCGTAATCGTCTTTGGATGGGCATGTCTGACAGCATTGGCAATCGCCTCCTGGCCCAGCCGGTAAAGGGTGTCGGCGATGCGAAGAGGAAGCGGTCTAGCATCTCCGGTCGAGCTGACAGCGACCACCACCCCTCCGCCCTCAACCAGCCGCTGCGCCGTCTGCGTCAATGCATTCAGGAGCCCTTTTGACTCGAGCTCCTGCGGTCGAAGCATATCGATGCTGCGTCGCGCCTCGGCGTGGCTGTGCCGTACCAATTCGCTCGCCATATCGAGCTGTCGATGCACCCTGGCAAGCTCGCTGGGCGTTCCAATGCGAATCGCCTCCAGCTGAAAACCAATTCCCGCGACGCTCTGCGTCAGGGTGTCATGCATTTCGTAGGCAATATGCTCGCGCTCTTCCATCACGGCACGCAAACGCAGATTTTCGATGCGGTGGTAAAGAAGATTTGTAATCAACGCCACCAGCATAAGGCCAATGGCCGTGGCGACGAGATGTCCCGTGCTCCACCATGGTGGTCCGGCAAGCAGCTCCACGTCATCGCTCGAGCGTACCAGCAGTGCGAAGGGAACCACCCCCTGCGTATACGCAGGATCGACAACCGCCACGCCACGGATGCGCAGCATACTGTCCGGTTTCAGCTTGTCGTAAAGAGTGTTTCCCCGGCCGCGATTCATGATGGCGCGAAAAGACTGCGAACCTGAATCGAAATCAAAGATCAATGCGTCATCCGGTCCGTATTCCTTGTGACGCAGCCGTCCGGAAACCTCGATGAATGTTGCATCGAATGCTCCCGTGGCTGCCTGCGTCGCGGTGACCGATACCGCGGGAGCGGGCGTGCCTTCCCACAGCACGCGGACTTCTGCATTCTTCAACGTCGAGCTGAATTCCCATGCATCGACGTCGCCGGTTACCTCCACTTCGTCGCCAACCTTCAAAGGATGCGGATGCGCCTGCTGCACTGCAGCGCCGCCTGTCGAGTCCTGTACGAAAAGAGCGGGCGAAGTCAGGATGACAATTCCACGAACTGTCGCCTTCACCGGTTTTGCGAGAGAAGCGAGGCGCAGACTGCCAATTTCGTGTGTATTCGGGCTTGACGGCAATGCTTGCGGCTGATTGTTCGCGGGCGGATTCAAGGAGACGCCGAACTTGGCAGAATCCGCGATGGATTGTTGAACGGGAGGCGTCTGCTGAGCTCGTCCCAGAGCCAGCATGTCGTCGAGATCGTGCTGCGTTGCAGGCTTCACGATGACGTTGCGCCAGACGCCGCCTGACGAATAGGATCGCAGGCCCGCGCGCCCCGAACGGATGCAGTCATCATCCGTGATCGATGCGACGGTGTAGTCAGCCTGGTGAACGTGATTGAAGGAGGAGGCAATGCGGCAGCCGACGGCCATCAACTTGAGGTGATACCAGCGTGACACCTCGATCGAGATGCCCCGCGGTTTCAGCGGAAAGTTCACCTCCGTCCAACCAAAGTCAGCGCGGCCTATGGTGAAGACGTTATCAATCGTGCGCAGCCCGGAATAATAGCCGTGATAGGCATCAACACCTTCTTCCTCTCCGCTCGAACGCACAACGAGGCCCGCGTCGCCGCCTAGTCCAAGCAGCATCACATCTGCTTCAATCGAATAATTCTGCCAGCGCGTCGAGCCCGTCATCAGCTTGGCTCCGCGCTCATCCGAATCGTTTCGCATGGCGCCGTTAGCCAGTTCCCATGTGCCTCCGAAAGCAGTCCACTCGTCGGCCTTCGCCAGCGAGAACGAGTCGCGATAGGGCAGCCCGCGGGTGGGGTTTCGCCAGTAGAGCCACGCCGCGACGGACGCGACGGCAAAAATCGCGAGCGCGCTGAAGGAAACAATGATGAACCGGCGTGTTTTCTTCGCTGTGCTCATGGGCCGATGCTCCACGTCCAGCGCGTCGGTTCTGATCGCCAGTCCATCCCCGTCATCTTTTGCACCGCTGGAGACGAAAGGTTCTCGCGCGTTACCATCATCGGCTCGAACTGCCGCGTTGCCGGCATCGATTGTCCCTGAAGTGTGGCGAGGATTGTCTGTACGGCCTCACTCCCCATGGTTCGTGTGTCTTGCAGAATGAGTGAGTCCAGGTTGGGATCGTCGAAAGAGAGTGCCTCCGGATCGAACCCGATGACCTTCACATGCGGATTGCCGCTGCCCGGGATTGCGGAAAGTGCGCCTCGGCTTGATGTCCACGTGAGCGCGATAATCGCGTCCAGATCCGGATTGGCCTTCAGAGTCTCTTCGGCCACCTGCTGCTCGTGAGGAAAATTGAATGATCCGATTGCATTTGCGACCACGTGAATATCAGGATAGTTCTCGTTCACTGACTGCTCGAGGCTGCGCGCGCGAATCATAATTCCTTCGACGTCAGGATCGATGCCCAGTATGGCGATCTTGCCCTTACCGTGCAGGATCGCTGCAACTCTCCCTGCGGCCAGCTGCCCTCCCCGCACCTCATCGTTGAGCAGATAAAACAACCGTCCTCCCGGCGGAACAGCCAGTGCAGAGCCGACGACGACGGTCGGGATTCCGCGAGAGATGGCGTTTCTCACCGGAGAAATCAGAGCGACCGCGTGATCGGGCGTGAGGACTAAACCCTGAAAGCGGGAAGAAGCAATGCGGTCGACCATCGCAATCTGGCCCTGGATGTCATCCTCGCGCGTAGGAGCATTCCAGTAAATACGCGCTCCGGAAGCGGTCGCCGCAGAAATCGCGCCTCCATGTTCCCGCTCCCACAGCATGGTTCCGCTGGTACGCGGAATCACCGCGATGGTTGGCCACGATGTGCCATGGCAGCCTGACCAAAAGCAGGCAGCAAGCGAGAGAACGCAAATTCCGAAGCGAGAAGACCGGCGCCTTGATATGTTTGCGCCTCGTTGTCCTGAATGTTGAGTCAAGCGGATGGCAGGAGTCTATCTCGCGTTCATATCCGGCATCAAGCGACGCGGCCCGTTCCTCTTTCCATCTAGTCCGTTCGGACTATGCCGGGCGCACCAAGGTAGCTCATGTCAATCCTGTTTGCCGGTAAGTAATCTCCTCGACGGCTGAGAAAACCCGGTTGGCTCACACTGAAAGCGATTACATATTCTGGGCCGATCGCAGCCAATGCACCACTCGAAATCATTTTTGGGAGGCAAAGGTGAGGCAAACCATACGTGAGCACTACCAGACGAAAACAACATCGCCAAGGAAAGAGCGGGGGATCCGCTTGAAGATCACACAGCTTTGCCTGGCGATCGCAATCGCTCTACTGTTCGCATCCATGTCGTTCGCGCAGTTCACCGCAGGGGTGCAGGGCAGTGTGCAGGACTCCAGCGGCGCATCGATCCCTTCCGCGACCGTGATTCTGACCAATGTTGATACCAACATCACTGTGGCTGCGACCAGCGATTCCGCGGGCGTCTTTCGATTCGCAAGCCTTGGTCCTGGCAGCTATACCGTCACAGCGTCAGCGAAAGGCTTCTCCACCGTCAAAACGGAGATTGCACTGACTGCCGGTGAGACGCGCAACGTGCCGCTCACGCTGGCCGTAGGACAGGTCAGCACGAATGTGACGGTGACCAGCCAGGCCCCGCTGCTCGATACCGCAGACAGCCGCAATCAGCAGACCCTCGACCAGACGGCTCTGGAGAATCTCCCGCTTGCGGCGAGAAATCCCACCGCCCTTCTTACCTTAACCCCCGGTGTCACCGGACTTGGCGCAGGGACAGCGACCAATTTCAATCCTGAGAACTATGTCGACGCCAGCGCCAACGGCCGTGGACAGAACGGAAACATGTACATCGTCGACGGCCTGGACGTGACCAGCAGCATTCGCCCCGGCGTGGTGAACTTGACGCCCAATGTCGACTCGCTTTCTGAAACCACCGTGCAGACCAACACCTACAACGTGGAATACGGCCGCGCCAGTTCGCTGCAAACTGTCATGTCTACGAGGTCTGGCACCGATAGTTATCACGGATTCGCCAGCGAGTATTACACCTATCAGGGCCTGCAGGCACGCGGCGAATTCGGCGTGCCGCAGCCGGACAAACTCGCGCCCTACCACACCAACAATATGTCTTTTGGTGTCGGAGGCCCGGTCATACCGAAGCACAAATTCTTTTTCTTCTTCAGCTATGAGCCCTATCTTTCGCTTACCTCGAATGGCTCATCTCTGCAGACCTATGAAGACCCGGCATTCGTAAGCTACGCACAGAGTGTGATGCCGAATAGCCCTGAGGTGCAGCTGCTGGCGAAATATCCGCCGGCGAACGCTACCTTCCGGAACGTCTTCCAGACCGCCGCGCAGGCATTCGGTCCGCAGAACACAGATGCCAACACCGGCTGCGGCACGCCGAGCACGGACAATATCCCATGCGGCACTGCCGTCTTCGACCAGGGAAATTTCAACTCTTCCAGCTATAACAACTCGAAGCAGTACAACATTCGCATCGACAAATACTTTGCGAAGGACCGCGTCTACGGCCTCTTCTATCGCGACACCATCAACACCGGCGGACCCTCCGTGCGTCCCGCGTTCAATACCACGAACAACTATTACACCTTCTCTCTGCAGGGCAATGAAACACACACCTTCTCCCCGTCCACGCTGAACGAAGCGTTCATGGGTTACAACCGCATCGAGGGTTTCGCTCCGTCATCCGGTCTCTTCACCGTGCCCATCGTCAACGTGACCGGACTCGGTGTCGGCTTCGGAGATGGCTTCGCGCTGGGCGACTACGTGCAGCACAGCTATCACTGGCGCGACGTGCTGACGCACATCCAGGGTTCGCATACGCTCAAGGCCGGCTATGAAGGATGGCACGGCGATGATCTCGCCTATTTTGCCGGCGCCTACGGTCAGCCCACGCTTAACTACACCAACATGATCGACCTGATCAACGACAATCCCTACAGCGAATCCGGATTGGCATATAACCCCGTTACCGGCAAACCCGCCAATCGAAACTACGGCTACCAGGAAACGACTGGCGGCGGCTTCGTGGAAGATACGTGGAAGACCACGCGCAAGCTCACACTGAACTACGGCCTTCGCTATGACAACTTCGGAAATCCGTATGTGGCTCTTGCGGGCACGGTGTTGGCAAACTTTCATCTGGCCAGTGGATCGAATTTCGATGATCAGGTTGCAAATGGCGTGATGACGCAGCAGGCGCATGTCATGAATCACGACCTGAACTGGAATTTCTCGCCGCGTATTGGATTCGCCTACGATCCATTCGGCAATGCGGCCTGGGTAGTCCGCGGCGGCTTCGGCCTCTATCACGATTACTTCACGCTCGGAAACGCGGAGAACGGCCTTGGCTCCAATCCTCCAGGGCCGATTGTGCCCACCTTCTATAACAATGGCTCGACAGCCGCGCCGATCTTCGGTTACGGCACGCAGAATACCTATCCCTTCGGATTTCCCTATCCGGCATTCCAGGGCGAAGCGCTGGATGCAAAGGGTGGAATTGTTGGATCTCAGATCGGCGTGGGAGGCGTCGACCCGAGCCTTACCTCGCCTCATACCCTGAATTGGTCTCTGACCATCGAGCACGAGATCACGCGGGACATGGTTGCCAGCATCGGCTATGTCGGTTCTCATTCCGGAAATCTGGTGACCGGCGGCGGCAATACCGGAGCGACCTCTTACGGCAACGACATCAATGCATTCTCCGGAGACCTGATCGAGAATCCCAACTTCACATCGACCGGCGCCTACACCGGATCGGGCACGCAGACGCGTCTGAATACCAGCTTCGGCGGAATCAACTATGCGTTCAACGGCCCCATTTCAAACTACGAAGGGGTTGTAGCCGCAGTGAAGGGCCGCTTCGCGCGGCGCGGATTCATCACTGCTTCGTATACGCATGGCAAGTCGATGGACAATTGGCAGAACTATCCCATCGCCTATCCGTTTAGCCGTTTCTACGCACCATCGCCCTGGGATGTGCCGCACCGCTTCTCGCTGGGAGCGAGTTATCTTCTGCCCGGCGACAAGCTGGCTAATGGAATTGCGCGGCGCACGCTCGGGGGATGGACGCTCGCCGGTACCACTGTCCTGCAGTCAGGCTATCCGTTTACCGTAACCACCAACGCTCCGCTCGCGATCAGCACCACCGCGGCCGACGGAGCCACTCTTACGTCGGCGAATTATGCGGCAGAGGAGGCAGCGGGGAATCTAGTCTTTGCTCCCGGCAGCGGTGATTTCAACGCCGACGGAGACAATAACGACTATCCCAACATCACCAACTATAAGCAGAAGCACAGCCGGAAAGACTACGAGGAAGGGCAAGGCATCTTCCCCACCTGTCCCGGAGGTGTTCTGCCCTGCGGTCAGTTTGTTCTGCCGCAACTTGGCGCCGAAGGGAATGAAACGCCGAATCAGTTCCGCAATCCCGGTTATGCGGACACGGATTTCACCATCAAGAAGGTGACGCAGATATGGGAGGGAGTGAATATCGAGCTGCGGCTGGATATTTTCAATCTCTTTAATCGCGTCAACCTCAACGGGGTCGACACCAATCTTCCCGACGGCGGATTCGGTCAGACCTCATCCACCAATCCTCCGCGCAACATGCTCCTGGGCGCGAGACTGAACTTTTAGCTGAAGTGAGTTGCAGTATTTCCTCACCTCTCCGGTGGATGGGCCTGTGTTTGAGGCGCATCCACCGGAGAGAATTTCCAGCGTATCCTTGATAAAACGGGTCAACGATACGCATGGTTGAAGTGGGAGCGAACAACTTACATCTTTGGAAGCGGGCCAACTCTGGTCAGTTAACCGCGTTCCTTCTCTGCACCATCCTGATCCTGCCTTTCCATTCAAGCGCTCAGACGAGTCAGGGACCGTCCACCGTTCCTGAAATCATTCACGCTCTTCAGGCGCAGCAGTTCAACGACGCGCTTCAACTCTCCGATGCCGCGTTGAAGAAGAGTCCGGCGGACAAGCGCCTGTGGGCTCTTCGCGGCATGGCCGTTTCCGGCAAAGGGGATACAACAGCCGCGTTGGCCGCCTTTGAACATTCGCTAGCTCTCGACCCCGCATATATGCCGGCTCTTGAAGGTGCGGCGCAGATCGATTTCCAGAAGAACTCTCCGAAGACGAAAAAGCTGCTTCTCGCCATCCTCGCGCAGCGGCCGGGCGACCCCACATCGAACGCCATGCTCGGCTTCATCGAATATCGCGAGAAAGACTGCAAACAAGCCGTTGAGAATTTTCAGCAAGGGCAAGCCGCACTCGTGAAGCAGCCCAGCGCCCTTGCAGCATACGGATTCTGCATGGCTACTCTGGACCGCTACGAAGAATCTGTCCCGCTCTTTCAGCAAGCCCTCGATCTCGATCCGCAAAGCCAGAGTCTCCGCATCGATCTGGCCATCGCCGAGTGGAAAGCCAATCGCCAGCAGGATGCACTCGCCACCTTGCAGCCGCTCCTGGACGCTGCACCGCCATCGGAACCGGCTCAGCTGCTCGCCGCGAATATTTACGAGACCAGCAATGACACATCTCACGCCGTGGAGCTGCTTCGTAAAGTGATCCTCGATGACCCGAAGAATGTGAATGCGTATCTCGACTTTGCTTCGCTTACCTTCGACCACTCTTCCATGCAGGTGGGCATTGACTATCTCAACGCTGGACTGACCCAGTTGCCGAATGAAGCTCGTCTCTACCTGGCACGCGGAGTCTTGCGTGCACAGCTTGGACAATTCCCTGAAGCTGCGGACGATTTTGCGAAGGCCGATCATCTCGATCCCCATCTTTCGTTTCCTGAAGTGGCGCAGGGCCTCGTAGCATCGCAGGAGCACAAATCGGCGGATGCGCTTAACTCCTTCCGCGCCGCAGCCAAAGCCCATCCCGATGATGCGTTGACTGAATACCTTCTCGCCGAAGCCTTATCGGAAGAAGGGAAGGGGCAGGGAACGCCTGAATATGCAGAAGAATTGAAAGCCGCCGAGCGTGCCGTACGACTCGATCCGAAGATGGTAGCGGCGCATGATCTGCTGGCCACCATCTATCTGCAGAACGGCGAGACGGAAGGCGCCGTGAAAGAGTCGCATGCGGCATTAGCGATAGACCCTAAGGATCAGCAGGCGGTCTACCATCTCATACTCGCGCTGCGAAAGACCGGCCCTAAGGATGAGATCCCGGACCTGGTAAAGAAGCTCAACGAGCTGCGTGCAGCTTCTGCATCACAGGGCGCACACGACAAACGCTTCCGCCTGGAAGAAGTAACTCCGGGAAGCGCACAGCACTAGATCGGGAAACGCGCAGCACTATATATAGATCAATGCTTAAAGCACTACGCGGAAAATAAATCGAGCCAGGCAGCTGTCCGCCCGGCTCGATTGCGCTGCGAGTGAGTTACCGATGCGCTGTTTCCGCCGGCTCGGAGCGGCCCAGCGTGTCATATAAAGGTTGTGCCGGTTTCACTTCCGGATCTTCGTGCGCGACGGAGATGGCCAGAATGCGGACGTTTGCGTTGCGCGGCAGCGTGATTGTCTTCGCTCCACGCGGCAAATCGATCGAATAGCCGAACAGATAAGAATAGGAGTAGGCCACATTCTTGCCGGCAGCATCGTGGTGATGCGAGCAATACCAAGCCAGCGAGGCCGGCTTGATATAACCAGGCTTGATGCCAGTCATCTCCGCATAGTCGTCATGGTCGGTCTCAGCTGGATGTCCAGGCCGCGCCGGCCGGGTGACATCCTTCGCCTGCCATTGGCGGTCGTCCCACTGTCCAATGAATCCGCCCCAGTCTTCGATCTTCAGTGCGGCTTCCTTGTCGCCCACCTTGAAGGTCGCATCCTGATCGCCGTTTGCAGCGGCGGCGAGGACATAAACACGGTTGTAGTCGCCCTGCGGCAGCGGAATCGTTTGTCCCTTCGCGATCAGAGCGTTTGGTATTCCAGTCTTCGCAGCGGCGAGTTGAAACTCCGCACCGTTGAAGGCAATCTTCTCGGGAAGCATCTCGGCCGGCAGCGCATTTCCTTTTCCGTCGAAGCCTTCTTTCACTGCTGCGCCATCATTGCTTGCAGCAGCGACATCATAGTGCAGAGTTACCGGCTGGGATCGCACCGGCTCTGCCTTCTGAGCAGAGGCGCTCAGAGAAACGGCGAACGTCCGTGGCTGATAGGCAGTAAACGACGTGACCAGCGAACCGTCACTCACCGGGGCTGATCCCACCGGCTGCTCCTGTCCGTTGATCTCGCGAGCCGACTGAATTGGCGCAGCGAAGGACACTTTCACATCCGACTGTGGCTTGCCGTCTGTTTCTACCAGCCGGATCACGATCTCATCGCTCAGCTCGGCCTTCTTCACCGCCATCACGCGCACGCGAGGATTGCTCACCTTGACCAGCGAGAACTCGCGTCCCAGCGAGCCTGAGTGCTTTTCGCTTTCAAAAGCAATCAGAGGATCGTTCAACCGCTGGCCCTGCCAGTCAGTTTCTCCCTGGCGCCAGTCGCCCGCATGACCGGCGATGCCGTACACGAACTCGTGATGACCGATGTCCTGCGTCGCCTGGTCGTGGTATCCGCCGCGAACTCCGGGTGTACGAATCAGCGTGAGGCGAATCGTGTTGTGGTTCAGCTTATCCGATCCGTTCTTCGCATCCGTGAGAATTGTTGCGCCATAGCTTCCGGTTGCATCGGTCAGATCGATCCACTGATGCGAGAGCACCTCGAATTTCTTCGGCTCCGCATCCGGCCGCTGGATGGCTCCGATCCCCATGTTGTAGGTTGCCACCTCGTTCGAGGCAGTGAGCGCAAAGACCGCCTTCAGATTCGACTCTTTGGTATTCCAATCGATCTTGTTGCCGATCTCCACGCGCTTGCCGGCATCGCCCGCCGCGAGCATCACCGTCTGGACAAACTTCGAGCCGGCCGTCTCGCGCGTCACTTCCACTGCAACTCGCGCCGGGCCGTTTTCAATCACGCGAATCTTGGCGGGACCGCCGACATATTCCTTTGCCGGAGCCTGCTCCTGATCCCAATCCATATTCCATGCCGGCCAGTGCTCGGGATTGTCGTAGGAGATGGCGAGGCGCATCGGCGCAGCCAGCAGCTCTTTGCCAATGGACTTGTCGAAGAGGCTTGAAATATCGCCCGCGCTGTTCAACGTCACCCGGTAGTACCGGTTCTCGAGCGAATTCTCTGACACATGCAGGTCAGATTCTTCGCTCTTCTGGCTGCTACCAGGCCGGACGCTGTAAACGGCGTAGCCGACTGAAGGAGTCTTGGCCAGAAAGATTACCTTGCCGTCGCTCACCTGGGATGGAACCTCATGGCCGTCCGGTGCGGTCACGGTGACCGCATTCGTGGAGCCGGCCGGCAGAGCAGCCTCGACGATATCCTCGCGCGCGATGCTCAGCGGGTTGTAGACGACGATCGGAGTGCCTTCGCCCGATGTATCCAGCGCCGACGAAACTGCTTCCGTCGCGCTGCCGAGCACATCTGCGAACTGGTTCATCGCAATCACGTCGTCATTCCAGGCGAACTCGTAGGCTTTGGGAGTAGCCGTGCCGGCCGCGAGATCGTGGAACTGTCCGCCCATGGTCAACATCCATGCATCGTTCAGGCGATCCAGCGGATAGGTGCGTCCGCCCAGCCATGAAGCGGCGACCGACGACTTCTCGGCTGCGTCGGCAAGCACTTCTTCTCGGCGCAACCAGCGCTTCTGGTACGCCTGCGATGTGAGCGAGCCGGCAGAGTGATTGGTCAGCTCCATCTCGCCGGTGTAGCGCGGGAGAGCGGCTGCCTCAGTCGGAGTGATGTCGAGAAACATCTGGTCAGCGGGCGCCGAAATGACACGGACCGGTCCATCGCCCACGGATACTTCCGGCCAGGTTGGATGCGTATCGCTGAACGAAACATAGTCTTCAGGCTGTAGACCAGCCTTGCCATGAGTAATGATGGCCTCTAGGAGCTTTACTGAATCTTCCTTCGGAGCGCCGCCGATATCTCCGGTCCCATAGTAGTGGTAGTCGGTGAAGAGGCCGGTGATCTTCCCGTTCAGCTCCACGCGCGCGGCCCAGTCGTCCTGATGGCGATTCAATTCCTGGTTCTGCTGCATCTTGGCCAGAGCGGATGCCTGCCTGCTCAACGCAAAGTACTGTTGCAAATCTTTCTGGTCCGGAGTCGTCCCGTTTTTCTCTGCATTGTCGAACTCCGTGCCCAGAGCCTTGATCCTGGCTCGAATGTCCGCAAGCGCCTTATTGGGAGGCATCGGCGGCAGCGGTTTGCTCAGATCGGTGTCGATATCGCCGTCATATGCACCAGGATTAAGCCCCGCCAGCACATTTTCCCCATCCGGTCCTACCCACACGCCGACATTAAAAGGCGTGCCCTCGGGAGTCTTCTCGAGCGACTCCAGGCCGCCGCCGTCGGCCGACGAGCCCCAGACCAGCTTCTGAGTGGAGAAGCCTTTCACGCCGGAATGCGCGAGGATGGTCGGCAGCGATGCCGGAAAACCGAAACAGTCTGGCAGCATGTATTCGGCGCTGGCCTTTCCGAACTCCTTCCGGAACCAATCGTTTCCATACAGAACCTGCCGGATGATGGATTCGGCGCTCGGCGCGTTCACATCGCCCTCTTCCGCCGAAGATCCGGCAGGGTACCAGCGGCCCGCGGCGATGTACTGCTTCATCCGGGCATAGTCGGCCGGATAATATTCCTTCATCAGCCGGTACCGGTTGGCTCCGGTGAAGTTGAAGATGTAGTGCGGGTATTTGTCGATCAGGGGAAAATTGTCTTCCATCGTCCTGCGAAGGTATTCGTCGATGACCTGCGGATATTCCCACCGCCACTCTGTATCCAGATGTGCGTAGCCCACCGCGTAGAGGGTTGGCTGGGTAGTCAAATCGGGCTTGGGGCTCTCTTGGGCATGGGCTGTGCCGAAGGCTGTAAAGCAGAGGAGTGAAACCGGGGCCAGAGCCGCCAGAAATTTTGACATGCAAGTCTCCAAATCGCTGTGGTGATGTTGCTGAGCTTTGATGACGGTGCGTTACGGAGGCCGGACTCAGCCGTCCACGAGCGTATCCGCGGCCAAGCCGCAAATATACCTCTTCTGGCACCGGATTTGCCGGAGTGTGAGCGCAAGTTTAAGTCGAGGTAAAATGGAAAGTCCTGAGGTGTTCTGAATTTTTGCTGAAATCTTGCTCAGAGAGGCCAAAATCTGCTGTTGACCCACCCAATACGGGCGTCTGGTCACAAGTTCTGCCTGTGCCATAGCCCTTTAAATTAATATTCGTTTCAACTGGGGCTGCGCCTTCTGCTATTGCAGTGGCGCAAGTTCCCCACCCTCTACCCAGCTCGTGGAGGATTCAATGAGTACCGCAGTCAGTCCCAGTTATCGCACCCAGCTCATACAAATTGATGCCGCGAAGAGCTGCGTACGGCGCATGGGCGTCGAGCATGTCCTGCGCTACCAGACCTTCCACGTCCTGCTCTACCTGCTGAAGCACGCTGGAAAGCTGGTCTCGAAAGACGAGCTGATTGCGGAAATCTGGCGCGACGCCACTGTAACAGACAACGCGCTGACGCAATGTATCGCAGAAATACGCAAAGCGCTGGGAGATGATTCCCGCAATCCCATCTATATAAAGACCGTATCCAAGCTGGGATATCAATTCATTGCCCCCGTGGAGGCTGTTACCAGCGACTCCTTCGAGACCGCCCCGATACAGCAGGTGAGCCACGATCCTCCCGCGGCCGCAAAGCTTCTGCCTCCCCCCTTGGAGTTCAAAAGCGCTGAGAACACCCCTACAGCTGCAGTCAACCATGTCTCGAGAAGAAAGTTCGCGTGGATCGCCGTCACCCTGGCCGCCTTTACCGCCGTTTTTGTGTGGGCGGGCGTAAGGATCTACCGCAGAATTTCCAATAACACTCCAGCAGTTGCTCCGTTGTCCTCGGGCCGCAGCCTCGCCGTGATGTATTTCGAGAATGAAACGCAGAATCGCGACTATGACTGGCTGAGACAGGGCCTGACGGACATGATGATCACCGATATCTCCCGTTCGGGAGATCTCCATGTCCTCAGCCGGCAGCAGCTCTCTCTGCTCGTCGATTTCAAAAACCGGCAGGACGAAGAGGCTCGCGCCGACGAGGCAGCACGCATCGCCCGGACCGTCCACGCCACGAATTTTCTTACTGGCAGTTTTGCGGCCATTGCCGGACACTTTCGCATTGACATCCAGCTCCACGATTCGCGCACCGGCCAGATTCTCTTTGCCGACCACAGCATTTTTCAGGAATCGAGCGACATCCTGAGCCAGATCGATGTGCTCGCCGCGCACCTGGCCGGCGCCATGGATCTGAATCCCTCGACCAAGCCGAACATTGCCGAAGCGACAACGAAAAATGTGGAGGCTTACCAGTTCTACTCTCTCGGCGTGGAAAAAGCCGAGGAGTTCGAAAACGAGCAGGCGCTCGATCTCCTCAAGCAGGCGATTGAGCTCGATCCAAACTTCGCGATGGCCTATGCACGGATCGGATACACCTACGCGCTTGCTGACTTCGCCCCGGAAAAGGGGAGGCCTTATCTGCAAAAGGCATTGCAGCTGTCGGCACATCTTCCGGAGAAAGACCGGCTCTACGTGAACTCCTGGTACGCCATCTCCAGGGGCGACTACGCCGATGCGGAGCGCACACTTTATAAGATCACTGACCTTTACCCCAACGAAACTGAAGCCTACTGGCGGCTCGCGCGGCTGCTTCGCGCCGAGGAGCATCCGGCCGAGGCTCTGCAGATTGTTCAGCGTGGATTGGCGGCAAGTCCGAATGACAAAAATCTCAACAACACACTGGGATTCGTGCTGCTGAGCCTGCGCCGCTTTCCGGAAGCGATTGCTGCCGAAAAGCGCTATGTAGAGCTGGCGGCCGATGAGCCGAATCCTCACGACAGCCTGGGCATGGCTTATCAGCAGTCGGGCGATTACTCATCCGCGATAGCCGAATATAACAAAGCGCTCTCACTGAACTCACAGTTCGAGCCCTCCATCGTGCACATGGGCGATGTGTATTACCAGACCGGACAGTACGCGAAGGCGGTAGAGCAATATCAACGCTATATAGAGGTGACGCACACCGACGATGCCCGCGCGCTGGGTTATGGAAATCTATCCTCCGTATATCTCGCAATGAACAACTTGCCCAAAGCCGAGGAAGCCGCGTCTCTTGAGCTGAAGAGCAATCCCACCGCCGTCTGGCATTCGCTCATGCTCGCAATGCAGACCTCGGACGATAAAACACAAAAGCATCTCGAGGAAGTGCTGACCAGATCCATTCCCAATCAGGAGCGCGGCACTCCGGGCGACCAGCGGACCAAGTTCTACTACCAGGGCTATATTGCCCTGCAGCACGGCGACTCACGGAGGGCGCTCGAGTATTTCAGAACCGCGCTGCAGCACCTTCCCCCCACCTCCGGGATGGACACCTATGAGGATTGCCTGGCCAACGCTGAGCTGCAGCTTGGTCATTACCAGGAAGCGGCCGCCGAATACAGCCGGATTCTGCAATTCAATCCGAACTACCCTCAGGCGCACACCCATCTGCAGCAGGCGGAATCGCATCTCGTCAATTCCAAGCCCAGCAACTCTTAGTCTGCATCGCAACTACGCACGGAGAGTTTGGCGCCGTGCCGTTTTGATTTCAAAGGCCGCCGGGATTTCATCGCAATTTCAGATCCGCTCACGACTTTTTCCCGCTGCGAGCCCTACACTCGGGAGTGGCCAGAAAATGCGGTCAGGTCAAGTGCTGCATGGAGAGATGCTTTTGCGGACTTCAGAAGATAAGAAATCAAGCCGTCGCCGGATGATCCGTTCCGGACTTTGTGTTTCCGTATTGTGCAGCTTTACCCTTGCCGGATTGACGCAGGCTGACGATCCTCTTTCGCGAGTCAATCCTTTCATCGGTACAGCCAACGGCGGCAATGTTTTTCCTGGGGCGACCCTGCCCTTCGGCATGGTGCAGTTTAGTCCCGAAGCCAGTCCCTACAAGCCGAACAGACTCATCGCTGCACCCGGTGGATATGCGTATATGGCGGATCACATTCGCGGATTCAGCCTCACCAATGTTGAAGGCTGGGGCTGCGCCGGTGCGGCCGGCGATATTCCCATGATGCCGATTACTGAAGCTGTGAAGGCATCGCCTTCCTCCGATTTCCGGTACGCGTATGCATCAGGCTTCTCGCACGCGAAGGAAAACGCCCATCCCGGCTACTACCATGTCGATTTAGATAATGGCGTCGGCGTAGACCTGACAGCTTCGCTGCGAACCGGCTCCGCGCTCTTCCGCTTTCCCCAGGGCTCGGCGGCTACGCTGCTCATCCGCACCTCGGACTCGGAGGTTGGCTCCTCCGATGCACACACCAATGTGGACGCGAAGGATCGCACCGTCTCGGGATCGGTCACCAGCGGCAACTTCTGCGGATATATCGGGGACATCGACCGGCGGAGCTACTACACGCTCTACTTCGTTGCCGAGTTCGATCAGCCGATCACCGAATCCGGAACATGGCACGATCAGCAGGTGACGCCGGGAAGCACAGACGCATCCGGTGGCACTGGCTATGGTCCCAAGGGCTTTCCCGAGAAGGGGCACGGATCGGGCGCATGGGTCAGCTTCGGTTCATCGGTGGCAGATCCAGTGTGTGTTCGCATCGGCATCTCCTACGTGAGCGAAGCGAATGCGCGAGCCAATCTGCAGCATGAAAATCCGCAGGGTACATCTTTCGCCAATCTGCGCGCAGAAGCCGAGGCCGCGTGGGCCCGGCGGCTGAAGCAGATTGAAATCGACGGTGGCAGCAGCGATCAGCGAACGATTTTCACCACTGCGCTCTATCACTCGTTGATGACTCCCACCACGTCCAGCGATGCAAACGGCGAATATCGCGGCATGGAGGGGAAGGTTCATCGCATCACGGCAACCCAGCATGCGCAATACGCCAACTTCTCCGGGTGGGATGTCTATCGCTCGCAGCTGCAGCTGATCACCTGGCTCGATCCCCAGATCGGCAGCGATGTCGCGCAGAGCCTGTTCAACCAGGCGCAGCAGAATGGCGGAGCCTGGGACCGCTGGACGCACAACTCCGGCGCCACCCACGTGATGAATGGCGACCCGGCCGCACCTGCGCTCGCCGATATCTATGCCTTCGGTGGCCGCGGCTTCGATGCCCACGCGGCGCTCGCCTCTCTGGTACGCGCTGCCGATAACCCCACCGCCGACGATCTGAGTCAGGCTGGCTGTCCCGTCGAGTGCGCGGGCGAGCGTCCGGGGCTTGATCAATGGCTCAAACTGCACTACATTCCCGTCGGCGCTCCCGCGTGGGGGCCGGCCGCCGACACGCTTGAAGACGCAACGGCCGAATTCGGCATCTCCGCGCTGGCGCAACGTCTGAATGAGAACGAGATCGCCACGCGCTTTAAGCAGCGTGCGCAGTACTGGCGCAACCTGTGGAATCCGAAAGCCGCACCCGAGGGTGGTTATTTCCAAAACCGCTATGCGGATGGAAGATGGGCGCGGGTGGAAGATGACAACGAGAAGGCGCCGCGTCCCTTCACTCCCGACACCGAAGACGGTTTCGTGGAAGGTACGGCCGCACAGTATGTGTGGATGGTGCCATTCAATGTGCATGGACTATTCACCGCAATGGGCGGAAACGAAAAGGCTGCCGCACGGCTGGATGCATTCTTCTACGACAAGCAGGGAACGCCCGCCGTCACGAATGCCGGACCGCTACATGCAGAGCTGAACAACGAGCCCTCGATCGAGACGCCCTGGCTGTATGATTTTGCCGGTCAGCCGTGGAAGACACAGCAGCTCGTACGCTATGTGCTGGATAAGGTCTGGAAGAATGCGCCGGAAGGAATTCCTGGAAATGACGACCTCGGCGAGATGTCGTCATGGGCGGTCTTCTCTTCGCTCGGGCTCTATCCGGAGATTCCCGGCCGTGCCGAACTGGTGCTGGGCAGTCCCGTGTTTGCGAAGGCGATCATTCATCGCGCAAACGGCGACGTTGTGATTCAGGCTCCTGGAGCCGATACGGATACCCTTTACGTAACATCACTCCGGGTGAATGGGAAGCTACAGACAAAAACCTGGCTGCCTGAATCATTTGCCATGCATGGTGGAAGGCTCGATTTCGGTCTCGTAAAGACTCCGGATAAGAGCTGGGGAACCGGTGCGGACGATCAGCCGCCATCATTTGATGCTCAATAAACAATAACCGTGCTTCGCAAAACTACCGCTGCGGATGCAGTGACTCAACCTGCTCCGCTTGCCTCGAAGCGGCGCTGCTCGCCTTCTGCTGGAGATCGGCGTAGAGCTTCATCTCCTGCTGTGCTTTGCCGGCGTCGTGTTGTGCGCGATACACATTGGCAAGCAGAAAGTGGATGGAGGGTTCGTCAGGAGAATCCTTCTCGGCTGCCGTCAAATCCGGCAATGCCTCTGACTGCCGTCCAAGCTGGATTAGTGCGCGGGCGCGGTCGACCCTGGCCTGCATCAAGTTGTCGCATTGCTCAATTGCCTGGTTCAACTCCTGCAGGGCCACATCGGGCGACGCGTGTTCTTCAAGCAGGCTGTTTGCTGCCTTCCAGCGCGCGGTGCAATCGCCGGGATTCTGCTCGATCTCAGCGAGAAATTCGTTGCGTGCAGAATCCCATTTGCCCGTCTCCCAATAAACATTTCCTGCATGCTCATGAACGCCGGCATACGCCGGATCGATCTGGATCGCCTTGTTGAATTCGATCAACGCGTCGTCGTAATTCTTCATGCTCTCCATGATTTCTCCGGAGATCTGGTGCGCAAGCACGGAGTTGGGATCGATTTCCGCCACCTTGCCCAGCGATTGCTGTGAGAGCTGGAGATACAGCTTTCCTTGCAGGTACCATGCCTCCTGATTTTTCGGATCACGCCCTGTCAACGCCTCAAGATGCGCCAGAGCTTCGCGATTTTCGTTGAGCTGGATCAACGCACGCGCCAGCAAAATCTCTATCTGATTGTCGTGTGGATTGCCGCGTAACGCTGCTTCCAGTGCGGCGCGCGACTTTCCATATTGGCCCGTGGCGAAGAGGCATGTCCCGAGCAGCGCCGATGCTGAGGACATATGGGGATCTATTTTAAGCCCAGCTTCGAGCACGGAAATTGCATGCGCGTAATCGTGCTGGCCGTAGTACAGAAGTCCCAGGTTGTTATAAACGGGGCCAAGGCGGGGAGCGATTTTCAGCATCGCTTCATATTTCTGAATTGCGGTGGATTCATCTCCCTGTGCCTGCGCCGACTTGGCTTCCGCGTAAAGCCGCTGCACTTCAGGGTTGACCGATGGAGAAGAATTTTGCGCCAGCAGAGATGCTGTGCAGAACGCGAACACAGCTGCAGTGGCCAGGAGTCGATATCGCAAAGGTGAAGAGCGGGAGGTTTGCATACTGTTTCAAAGCGAGCTTACTTGAAAGGAGAGACAAAAAAAACGGATGGCTTGTTAAAGCCATCCGTTCAAAAAGGGGAAGATTAGAAGCTGATTTTGAAATATGCCTGACCTTGTCGCGGACGATTGGCCTGACACGGTCCGTAGAATTGCCCGAAGCTTGAATCGTTTACGTTGGTGTCGACGTTGCCGTTCGTGGGGCCGCAAACCTGCATGCGATTCAGCACATTGAAGTACTCCATGCGAAGCTCAGCATTGACTTTCTCCCCGAACTGGAACTTCTTCGCCAGTGCGATGTTTTCGTTCGAGCTGAAGGGATTGCGCAGGTTGCTCTGGTTTCTGGCTGCGTCGCCCACCGAGAAGAGGCCGGGAATCGACCACGCCGCGGTATTAAAGGCGGGACCGCCCGAGTAGTAGTTTTTGTAGTTCAGGTGAACCGGAACGCCCCCGACAACATTGGCACGGTTGCCGCCTGTTTGTAGTGGTGAGCCGCTGGCGCCGATGCCGAACGGAGTACCGGACTCATACTGCAGCACGCCACTCACCTGCCATCCGCCCAGGACTTGCTTATCTACGAAGTTACTGCCATTCGCGATTTTCTTTCCTGTTCCGATCGGCAGCTCATACACACCGCTGTTTGTCAGCAGGTGATGCTGGTCGTTCGAAGCCACTGCCCACTCGGCTCTCTGGTTGTATTTGTTGAGGGCTGTTCCCTGGAAGGTGGAGAAACCGGTGTCGGTATTCGACATGGTGCGGGAGAGGGTGTAAGAGGTGAGGAAGCTTAGTCCGTTCGTGAACCGCTTCTGCAGCGTGGCCTGCAGGGCGTTGTAATTTGCCACGCCGGCCAGATCGAAGTTGTTCAGCGTATTGCCATCTTCGGTGGGAGCATACTGCGGGAATGGCAGCAGCGCCTGCGAAACGGTGATACCGGTGCCCCAGTCGTTCGCGAAGTTTACGTACGGGGTGTAATACCCGCCCGACATGCCGAAGCCCGCCGCCTGCAAGGCAGCTTGCGCCGCAGGAGACGTCCACGCTTCACCGAGCACACTGCCCAGACCGAGAAACTGCGGGCTCAGCTGGTTGGTGTTGTTCAGCGCCGAGGGAAGGTGGCGAATGTTATTCCCGACGTAGGAGATGCTGGAGTACATGTTCCACGGGAGCTCGCGCTGGATGCCGAAGTTGTAGGCCTCGTCGTACGGCGCCGTTCCGTCATTCTTTGAGAAGACGTGCAGAATGCCGAGACCGTTTCCGACCGTGCGGGTAAGCGGAGTTGTCTGCGGCAGTGGGAGAGCCATGCTATCCCATGAGCCGTAGGCCGCAACATTGGTTCCGTTGCTCGGCGTGATTTCGTTTCCGGCAAGGATGCCGCCGTAGTCGTTCGAAACCTTGCTGGTGCCGAACTCATACGCGCCGCCGTTGAGGAAGACCAGGCTGAAACCGCCCAGTACCACCGTCTTCGAGTTCACCTGGTAGGTAAATCCGAAGCGCGGGCTGAGGTGGTTCCACTTCATGTCCGCACGGTCATAACCTGAGCAAAGGGCGCAGCTGCCGAACTGGGTCGCCGCGCCGGCCAGTGCCGAACCGGACGGCGTAATCGCTCCCGGATTGGCCAGCGATGTATCGAGGAAGACCACATCGTTGTGCGCATCGGTGAAGGGGCGCATCAGATCCCAGCGAACACCCGCGTCCACGGTGAGCTGCGGCGTCACCTTGATGCTGTCCTGGAAGTAGGGAGCTACATACAGGTTGCGCAGCTTGTTCTCGGTTACGAACTGGCGGGAGGCTGTATCCACCTGTCCGAGAAGATAGCTGGCGAAGGCATTGCCGGTGTTCGATTCGCTGAGAACATTGGGATTCGTCGTGTCCGTGTTGCCGTTACTGGTCGTGATGCTGTTGAAGGTGAAGCTGCCGCCGCAGCCGTTGCAGTCGGCGTTGTCCTGGTAGGCGCGCCGGATCTCATATCCGAAGTTCATCGTGTGGCGGCCAATCGACAGGAGGAAGTTGTTGGCAAATGCCAGTCCCAGCTTGCGATTGACTGACGATGTTTCACCGGCTCCAATGCCCCAGCTATTCGGCGTGTTGAAGGTCGGCGCGCCGCCCAGCGGCGAGGTGAAGTTGATATTCGGAGGCACCGTCCCGTCGGTCACGCCCGGAAAGGTCGTTCCCGGATGCAGGTTGTACTCGTCGTTCAGCTCCCCGAGCCATCCCGCGCCGGCGGTCATCACCAGATTCGGCGTAAAGGCGTAGGTGTAGTTCAGGTAGAAGCCGGAGCCCAGACGCGGTTCGGTCTTCAAGCCGGTCAGCAGACTGGTGGTTGCGAAATAAGCGCCGTTGTCACAGCACTCCGGCTGCTGCCAGGAATCGCGCCACTGGCTGAAGTGGATTGACTGCTTCGTCGTCAGCGTGTGATCGATGGTGTAGCCCCAGCTGACCTGGGTGGCTGGAATGGATGGAATCTGATACGGGATGTTGGCGCTGGTCCCGCTCAGCGTGGGATTGGGAACCTGGGGAAGGAGAACCTGTGAGGTTGGGCTGATGCAGTTTGCTGGAATGATATTGTTTGGGAACTGCGTTCCCGGAGCGAGGCCATCGCAGCTCACACCCTGCGGCACGTAGATAGGAGCGTATTCGCTGAAGTTGCCCTGCTTGGCCAGCTGGGTGGGAACGGTCATGACGCCGGTCACGCTCTGGTTGAAGCGATACCACTCCGAGGTGACGTGCCAGAAGGTGCGATCCTTGCCGTTATAGAGCTTCGGCAGCCGTACCGGACCGCCTAGCGCAAAGCCGTAGTTGTTTTCGTGATCCTGCGGAACGCCGTTCGGCGTAAGCTGCTCCAGGCCGCGGGCGTCGAAGTAGTTGTTGCGGTTGATCTCAAAGCCTTCGCCATGCAGGGTATTCGTGCCGGAAACGAAGTTGTAGCTGGCCGCGCCCTGCGCCAGACCGTACTGCGCCGTGAAGACCGAGCCGACCACACGGAACTGGTTGACCATCTCAAACGGGGGATTGATGTTCGATTGAAAGCCCTGCGTCTCAGACTGGACGGCGGGAATACCGTTAAAGAGGACCTCATTTTCATAGTCGACGCCGCCGTCAATACGGTGGCTGAACTCACCGCCCTGCACACCCGGTGCCAGGAAGAGGAAATCGTCGATCTGGCGTCCACGGGGACCGACGCCGCCATTTACACCACCCAGCTGATCGGGGATCTCTTCGACCACCTCATGCTCGATCGTTGTACCCAGCTCAGGGTCGCTGGTCTGCAGGGAGATCGCCGGAGCGCTGACTTCGACGGTAGTGGTTGTCCCACCCGGAGCAAGGACGGCATTCACAGTGGACTTCACGCCGAAGTCGACGTGTACACCCTTGCTGATGAAGGTTTGGAATCCGGTCATCTCCACCTTGACGGTGTAGGAGCCGGGGAGAAGATCGGTGATCGAGTAAGTTCCGGCCGAGCTGGTAACTGCCCGGCTTGCGACGCCGGTGGCGTCATTTGTGGCCGTCACCTTGGCACTCGGGACGAGAGCTCCGGTCTGATCCGTTACTTCACCCAGCATGCCGCCGATTGCTTGTGCGTGCCCCATCGGGGTGAACATGAAGCCCAAAACAAATGCCATGGTTATGGCACAGAGAGCCCGCCATGGAGCTCGCAAACTACACGTATCGCTCCGCAAAAATCCTTTCATTTCCCCACCTCCAAGCAAGTAAAACGTCGAAAAGTTGAGACGCCCGTCTTTGACAGATCGGGCAGCCATCGATTTTAGGTCTTATTTTTCAATGCGATACATCAGAGAAGCGCGAGCCGGCTGCGTTGGTCGGTTCATCGTTCTGGCTATCGTTTTTGGAAATTGCCGGTGAGACCGGCAAGCGGTATTTCAGCCATTTACATCACTGCAACACGCCTTGCGAGTGAAGCTGAGTCTATGACTGCCCGTCCGTAAAGTCCTGAGGAGTTCTGAAATTTAAGTGAAATTTTCGATTTTCTGAAGGGATCGTTGAAATTTCCGCAGATTCATCCCTGTCTCAAGTTCTGATCAATCTGACCGGTATCGCGGATATGCGATGATGAATTCCCGGTGCAAGGGTGAATTTCTCAAAGCGCGACAACCTATCCGATTCCTTGCAGCTTTATGTCTTGCTCTTAATCTTCCTGATGTGGGGAGCGGCCAACGGCCTCAATCACCTCCTGATCCACGAGTTCATGAAGGTCTTCCGGCTCACCCGGCTGGGAGTCACCTGGCTGCAGCCGGCTTATTACTTCGGGTACATCGCCGCGGTACTGCCGAGCGCGTTTCTCGTTCGCCGCCGGGGCGCGAAAACCGGGCTGCTCACCGGACTGACCCTGTTCCTCACCGCTGCATCTCTCGTCATCCTCGGACTCAGGTCAGAAGATTTCCCCCTGCTGGTTTTCTCCATGTCCATGCTCGCCATGGGCGTGTCGACCATGGAGAGCACCGCGGGTCCCTACATCCTCAACAGCCGGCCCGGCGAAGCGGGGAAGCAGCGGCTGTTTCTCGCCCAAGCCTTCAACTCGCTAGGCCTGCTGGTCGGAGCATCGGTGGGGACATTCTTTGTCTTCACCGGGGAAAAGCTGGTCGCTCTGTCACCGGGCAAGGTTCTGGACTCGCTACCCGGAGCGAGTCTGAGTGTGGAAGCGCAGCGGGCCTCGACACCGTTCAAGGTGCTCCTGGTTCTCAGTCTGTGTCTGATGGCCCTTGTGCTGCGTCTCCCCTTTCGCGATGACGGCATCTTCGATCCCGCAAAACAGCGGTCGGTCTTTGCACCGTTTCGTGACGCATCCTTTCGCCGGGCGTTTCTGTCGGTCTTTATCTATATGGGCGTGCAGACATGCTCATGGAGCTTTCTGCTGCAATATGCCCGTCAATATGGATGGACTTCCGACCGGAGTGCCGGCTTTCTCCTCATGGCCAGCATGGCGTTCTTCGCGATCGGAAGATTTCTGCAGGCGATGCTGCCGAAGCTTGGGGGCAGTTCGAAGTTTCTATTGGCGGCAAGTCTGTTTGGCCTTGGATGTGCCCTTGTCGGAGTGACCCTCCCCGGCGTATGGGGAGCGATGGCGCTCACGGCTTCCAGCCTTGCCTTGTCCGTCATGTATCCATTGCTGTTTACTCTGGGAGTCGGTCCTATGAAAGACCAGATGCAGCTCGCCGGATCATTAATGGTCTTCGGCGTGGGGGCCGGCGGAATCCTGCCGCCTCTGATGGCCGTTCTGTGCCATGCGTCAGGAAGCTTTGCCCTGGGATACCTGATTCCGTGTCTCGGCTACTGTTGGATCGCCCGCTTCGCGTGGATGACATCTCATCGCCACTCCTACATCCCTGTCGAGGCCAATCAGCGCTGATCAGCCTGCTCTCCACCCTTCACTACGGCTTCGTGAACAACTGCATATCCCCGCCGGTCTTTGGGAGCAGGTCGTACCGTGCGATGCGGAACTCCGCCCAGTACCCGATCCAGCGTGGATCGCTCTGCAGTGCGGCGCCCAGCCTTCGAACCATCTCGTCGCGGACAGAAGCATAAGCGGGCTCACCTACCAGGTTCATAGAATCCTCCGATGCCAGATCGTAAAGCTCATCCTGCGGCGAGCTGCAGTTATAGGAGTAGAGAAAATGGCGGCCGTCCGGGAAGCGGTATTCGATGCCGCATGCGAAGTTCACGCCCACGTGCCATCCGCCAAAGAAGAGAAGCGGGCCCTCGCGATGAATGGCCTCTCCGCGCAGCAGCGGCAGCAGTGAGACGCCGTCCATCTTGGCTTCTGGCTGGATGCCGGCCGCGTCCAGGAGTGTGCGCGAAATATCCAGCAGGGAAACGGTTTCGGTGATCGTGCGGCCGGGTTTGCCAGCAGGGGATTTCAGGACCAGGGGAACACGCAGGTTATCCGGATAAAGATAGACGCCTTTGTCCACCATCGCTCGCCGCCCATTGACTTCGCCATGATCGCTAATGAAGGCGATCACCGCGTCGTCGTATAGGCCCAGCTTCTTCAGCTCGTCCAGAAAAATTCCAATGACGCGATCCACCACTTCCATCTGCAACGCGTAGGCGACGCGATAGTCCAGCAGCGATTGTGGATCGTAGATGCCCCAGTATTTTCGATAGATATCCAGAATCTCCGGTTCGTCCGGGGCCTTCTTGAAATCGCGCTGTCGAGCCGTCTCATAGGATGCGGGCAGGGTCATGATTTTCCGCAACTCTGCTTCCCGCTGCTCGAATCCAGCCGGAATGGAAAACGGTTGGTGAGGGTCGAAAATATCCAGCTGCAGATAGACAGGATGCTTGGCAGTGATTCCGTCGCGCGCCAGATTCCCCAGCGTATCGGCCGCTTGCTTCATCAGGAAGTAGCTGTACTGCGCCTCCAGCGGAAAGGGGCTTCCATCTTCCTGCACAATCCATCCCCCGACAGAATTCCCGGGCGTCTTGCGATCCTGCTGCAGGAAGACGATCTCCCGCGAATACTTCTGAGACTTCACCCCTAGCTGGTGCTGGTAGCTCAGGAATGCATCGTCATCGAAAACGGGAGGCGACCAGCGGTTCCATGGCTGGTCATTTTCGCCAAACGCGTCAAGGAATTTCTTGGTGCCCACATGCGCTTTGCCGACCTGGCGCGTGACATACCCCGCAGCCTGCAGGTATTCGGGAAAGATCGTATCGTTGGGACGCAGCTCGGCTTCGAGTCCCTCCGGTGCCCGCTCGCCGTTACCCTGGATGTAGCTGTAGCGTCCCGTGAGATAGGAGGCGCGAGACGGAGCGCATAGCGGCACCGTGCAGAAGGCCTCTGAAAAGAAGGTGCCGTCCTCCATCAGGGAACGAATCGCGGGGATATGGACATGCCTGGAAAGCGGGCGGCTGGGGTGATACAGATCCGGGCTTACCATGTCGGCAGAAATCAGAAAGATATGCGGACTCTTTGCCGTGCTGGTACGCAGGAAGGGCGCAGCGCCAGTGCGGGGCTGCACGAACTCCGCTCGGGATGGGGATGTCTGATTCTGCCCTTGCGCAGGCCAGGGACCGCTTCCGATAGCTGCGCCGGTTGCGAGACCCATGAAGTGACGACGATTCATAGTGGAATGACCCGCCCATGAAGATAGCGCGACGTCGAAACAATGTAAAGGATTACAATCCGTTCAGCCACTTAAACCGGAGCGGCGCCGGTTGACGCGCGAATCACCAGGCGCGGCAGGATTACCGAGCTTTGCGGCTGCTGCGCCTTGCCATGACCAGCATGAAGAGCGAAAAAGGCGCGGGTGGCGATTTCCTGCCGCGACAGATGAAGGGTGGTGAGCGCAGGCTGTACTACTTCCGTGAGAAACAGGTCGTCGAAGCCGATGAGCGAGAGTTCCTGCGGCACGACTTTCCCCAGCCGGTTGGCCGTATGCAGAATGCCGATGGCCGTCATATCGTTCGAGCAGACCACGGCGGTGGGCGGCTGTTTCATTGAGAAAATGCGCTCGGCGGCAAACTGGCCTCCCGCGATCTTGTGGTCTCCCTCGAACATCCACTCGTCCTTGAACTCAAGACAACACGATTTCAGCGAGGCGAGGAAGGCCTTACGTCTTCGAACAGCGGAACCAAGTGTAGGTGGTCCGGCCACAAAGCCGATGCGCTTGTGCCCCAGCATCTTCAGGTGCTCGACGGCCTCATGGAAGCCTTTGACGTAGTCGACCGTGATGGTACGGAATTCACCGGTCACAGAAGGCTGATTGAGGAAGACGACCGGAACATTGGACTTGCGTATTCTCTCGATCGTAGCCCGGCTTACCTCCGAGGTGAGCACGGCAATGCCGTCGACATTGCGCTCCAGCAGCCGTCCTACTCCTGCCAGCAGGCGGGCGTCGCTGTAGCCCGTATTCACAAAGGTCACGTCGATGCCGTGCTGTGTCGCAAGAGATTCGAACTGCTCGATGATGTCGGGGAAGAAGGGATTGCGGATATCGGAGACCAGAAGGCCGTAAAGATTGCTTCGTCCCGAGCGCAGAACGCGTGCGCTGTTATTCGGCACATAGCGCAGCTCCTCGATCGCGGTTCGAACCCGTGCCGCAGTGGCCTCTCGAACCTTGTTGGACGAATTGAGAACGCGTGATACCGTGGCGGTTGAAACACCAGCACGACGTGCGACAGCCAGAATATCCATAGTCGATCCCTCGAATTATAGTGGCCGAGGGAAAATCGCAGCAGAAGATGAGTCAAATCCAGATGGAGTTGACACGCGGCCCGGCAATATGAAAAGTTTCGAGCACATGGAATGTAATCCATTGCATCGATCTCTGCAGGATGGCCGTCGTGCCGGCAAGTTCTGTGCCATCGCAACGGCGGCCATATTTGCGGTGTCCACCTTTCCCGGTCACGCGCAGATTGAGATGTCGCGTCCGATGCCCGCCACGGTTACCGTCCATGTATCGGCGAGTTCCGGCCCCGTCATCTCTGACACCATCTTTGGAAGCTTTTTGGAGCCGATCGGCAACTCCATCAACAATGGGATCGCCGCCGAGATTCTGGTCAATCGCAGTCTCGAAGCCGGACTCTGGAACCATACCAATCTGGAGAATCTCTTTCGCGAGCAGCCGGATCTCATCGCTTCTAGCAACGAGACCGGCATCCCGCTGCCCTGGCAATCTTTGAATACTGCGGCAGGAAATCGCTTCGAACTTCACGTGGGGGATGCGGCTAACAGCTGGCAGTCCCTCGAAATTCTGGGCCAGCCCGACGAGTTGACCGGCATCAGGCAGAAGATCAATTTGCCCGTGCAGCGGGAGCTTGAATACAAGGTCTCGCTGTACGCGAAGCACGTAAGCGGCCCCGAGGGCATCTCCGTCTCCTTCCGCAGCCGTGTGAACGGTGAGGTTCTGGCACAAGCGCGCGTTGAAGCGTCTTCACCGCAGTGGACCAAATACAGCACCACGCTGAAGCTTGCTTCGGGCCAGATCCGCCGTCTTGAGGCGGTAGACTTTGCTGTTGCTGTGGAAGGAGCCGAGCGGGTCGATGTCGATCAGTTCTCGGTCATGCCCGCCGACGCCATCGGCACCCTCGATCCTGATGAAATCGCGATGGCCAAGGCCATGCACATCACCGAGCTGCGCTTCGGCGGAAACTTCAGCTCCTACTACCATTGGCGCGACGGCATCGGTCCTGAAGATAAACGGCCGACGACGGAGAATATTGCCTGGGGCATTCCTGAGTACAACAACTTCGGCACCGACGAGTTCCTGCAGCTGTGCGATCTGATCGGAGCAATTCCGCAGTTCGACCTCAACATGGGCAGCGGCACTCCCGAGGAAGCGGCCGATTGGGTGCGCTACATTCGCGCCCATCACAAGGGACGCGTCATCTATGAGCTAGGCAATGAACTCTACGGGCATTGGCAGGTCGGCTATCCCACGCTGAACGAGCTTGCCGCGCGCACCTTGGCATTCAGCCAGGCGGTAAGAGAGGTCGATCCCGATGCAGAGCTCATCGCTACCGGACTCGGCCCAATCGACGGCGAAAAATGGAATGCCGCGCAGCTCTCCAACCCGCCTGGCACCTTCAACGATCTCTCCCTGCATTTCATACTCGGCACCAACCATCCAATGAAGGAGCCGTCGACACCGGACTTCATCGCTGCCGCTGCTTATGCCACTCCGTTCGCAGTCGGTTCTTATTTTGATCAGGTGCAGGAACAAATTGATGCGAATCCCGAACGACGCGGCAAGGTACATCAGGCGGTGACCGAGTGGCTCTTCAACAGCAAGGGATATGGAGAGCGCAATTTCACCAACGAAAGCCCAAGCTGGATGAATGAAGGCGGCGCCGTGATGGCTGCGGGCTTCCTGAATACCTTGCTGCGTCACTCCGCGGAAATCAACATCGCAGACATGACCGGCCTGATGGAGTTCGCGGGCATCTGGAAGCGGCGCGAACAGGTCTATGCTGTACCGGCGTTCTATACCTTTCAGATGTACACCGCGGTCAAGGGCGACACGGTTCTTTCCACCACCACAGACAGCGGCATGTACAACGTAACCGGCGGCATTCGGCCTCTCGACAAGGTCCGCGATATCCCATACATCGATGTTGTAGCGACGCGCAGCGCCGACGGTAAGTTTGTCACGTTGCTATGCGTCAATCGCAGCCTGGAGCAGGACGAGTCCACCAAATTCGATATGGGATCAATGCGCGCCATCGGCCCGGCAACGGTTCACCAGATAAAATCTGTCTCGCGCTATGAGCAGAACGATGAAGTCGAGCCGAACCATGTCGTCCCACAGTTTGAGATGCTCGCACCCGATGCCTCAGGAAGTCTTACCATCACGCTTCCGCGCGAAAGCGTGACCGTCATCCGTGTGCCTGTGCGTTTGGGTCAATGAAATAGCAAAAGCACGCGAACGATTTCAGAAGATAGCTGGAGACGATAAATGACGCAGACCTCCGAATGTTTCACCGATGTCGCGAGTGGCGCTAAGATCAAGACCTGTTGCTCTCCTCAAGCGAACAGAGAAGACCGCGCGGCGCTGTCTCCTGCGGTTGAGTCTGCGGCCCTTCCGCCAGCGCATATTTACGAAGGCATGATCTCGCTGCCCGGGGGCACATTTCGCATGGGGACAGACAGCCCGGAGGCTTTTCCTGATGACGGCGAAGGCCCGGTGCGGAGCGTAGTCCTGCGGCCATTCGAATTTGATCGCTATCCCGTCACAAACAGAAATTTTTCCGACTTCGTCAACGCAACCGGTTATCGCACCGAGGCGGAAAACTGTGGATGGTCGTTCGTCTTCTGGTCTCATATCCCCGCCGATCGCTTTGCCCGGCTGGTGCAAGATACCGTCGCGGGTGCGCCCTGGTGGTGTAAGGTGCCTGGTGCTCATTGGAAGCAGCCGGAAGGGCCGGGCACGAATGTACGCGAAAGGGAAACTCATCCGGTCGTCCACGTATCCTGGAACGATGCGCAGAGCTATTGCCGTTGGGCGGGTTTGCGCCTGCCCACGGAGGCGGAATGGGAATACGCTGCCCGTGGAGGCCGGGACCAGACGCTGTATCCATGGGGAAACAAGCTGCGCCTGGGCGGGCAACATCGATGCAACATCTGGCAGGGCACGTTTCCGCAGCAGGATATAGCCGACGATGGCTATGCCGGGTCTTGCCCGGTGGACGCTTTTCCCGCAAACGATTTCGGTATCTATTCCGTCTGCGGCAATACCTGGGAGTGGTGCGCCGACTGGTTCGGCACGCAACACTCCGCTGCCCCAACACACGATCCGATCGGTCCCGCCTCAGGAACAGCCCGCGTGATCAAGGGCGGATCGTTTCTTTGCCATCGTTCCTACTGCAACCGTTATCGGCTCGGAGCAAGAAGCTCGAATACCCCCGAAAGCTCCACATTGCATATGGGCTTTCGCTGCGCCCGCTAGCTCTGCGTGCGCAGTCGAACGATTGATTCGCACGGATCTAATCTGCTGCGGCCGTCTTCATGTAACGCATTACACAGACTTGCAAGAACGCACTCCATCGTGAACTACCGAAGAGTGATGCGGCTTGTTTGCGCTTAGACTGGCGACGCCCGGAACGTGTATGCCGCTCGAGAATAATCCCTTGACAATCGATAAAATGAGAAATAACCTCTTCTGCTGTAAATGTAAACCATTACATTGCTGCTCTGAACCTGTTGCCGGAGGCCGTACGTGAGCTCTAAAAAATATAAATTGCCGCTTTTCGTTTGCATCTTTGTATCAATCTTTGGCGCAGTGCTTCTGCACGCACAGAGTGGAACCTCTTCTGTCGAAGGTTCTGTAGCGGACTCCTCGGGAGCCGTTATCCAAGGCGCAACCGCGACGCTTACCAACTCTGCTACGGGAGTAGTATTGAGCGCGACGACTGATGCTTCGGGTGTCTATTCCTTTCCATCGATCCCGCCTGGTCTCTACTCTCTCGACGTATCGAAAGACACCTTCGCCTCCTACAAAATCTCGCGATTCACGGTCATCGTTGGGCAGCATGCCACAGAGAACGCAACGTTAAATGTAGCTTCCTCCTCATCTTCTGTAGTCGTCGATGCCAGCGGACTCTCGAATCTGCTGGACCCACAATCGAACGATCTCGGCATTGTTATCGGACCGCAGAGTGTGAAGCAGCTTCCCCTGAACGGAAGAAACTTCCTTCAGCTCGGCCTGCTCTCGGGCGCCGCGCAGGCCAATGCCGGAGCTGCAAATGGCTCGATCGCGCAGACCGGCCATCCCGGTATGTCGATCAACATTGCCGGGAACGAGCCGGACTACACCATGTACGTGATTAATGGTCTGCAGACGATGGGCAGCCGCGCCGGCAACACCTCTCTCAATCTCTCTATGGGAGCGATCGACCAGTTTGAAGTTCACTATGGGTTCTTCATGCCGGACATGGGCCCGAATCCAGGAATCGTGGATGTGGTCACCAAGAGCGGCACGAATCGCATTCATGGCGAAGCGTATGAGTTTGTTCGCAGCAATCAGATAGAAGCGCGCAATTACTTCGCGGTCACCGGTGCTGGCGTGCCGATTCCCCCTGGCCCCTACCACCAGAATCAATTTGGATTCGACGTCGGAGGCCCCGTCCTCAAGGACAGGCTTTTCTATTTTGCAAACTACGAAGGATATCGCCAGACCCAATCCGCCATTCAAAGCGGCTACACCCCCACGCAGGCCATGTTCGGCGGAGATTTCTCCTCGCTCACCACGCCCATCTATGACCCTGCGACCTTTAACCCCGCAACCGGTCAGCGGACGCAATTTCCGGGAAACATGATTCCCTCCGATCGGATCATAAGCGCGGCGAAAACGCTGCTTGCGTATTACCTTCCGGGATCGAGCCTGTCGGCCAAGCCGAACAATGTGAGCGGAACTCCCCAGACCACGTTGAACTCCGACCAGTTCATGGGGCGCATCGATTACAACCTGAATCCGCGCAATCAGATCTTTGCGCAGGGCAACTGGCTGAACTCGCCGGCCAATAGCCCCGGACTATTTCCCGGCCAGGGCACCTCGTATCCGCTCGATACAGAGCTCGTGAATCTCGGCTGGAACTGGACCTTGAGCTCCACCAAGGTGAACGAGCTGCGTCTGGGTGGCATCCGCGATTCGGTTTACGATGAGGGGCTCCCCGAACAGGGACTCGGAGCCAAGCTGAACATTACCGGCACTGCAGACGAGAATGGTGTCCCGGGCATCAACATAGCCGGCTTTTCCGGATTCGGTACGTCGACCGGCCTGATCGGCAATCTCGACAACATCTACCAGATAGATGATGGTTTCAACTGGCTTCACGGGAATCATCAGATAAAGTTCGGCGCGGAGATCGCTTATCTCCGCACCATTCAATCCAGCGCCAATGCGAACGCGCGCGGTGTCTTCACCTTCAATGACACCTACACTGCGCAGCTGTCTTCGAATGGCACCGGCGGGTATTCAACCATCGCCAATACCGGCAATGCATTCGCCGACTTTCTGCTGGGCGACCTGACCAGCGGCCAATCTATCGGCATGCCGCGGACTCACCTGCGCTGGACCACCGCGAATCCCTATGTTCAGGACACCTGGAAGATCAGTCCTAACCTCACAGCGAATATGGCGCTTGCATGGTTCGGAAATACTTCTCCGAACCCCAGCGGCCCGGATAAAAACCTCATCCATGGTTTCGACTTTGCCAAAGGCGTCCCGACATTCGCCGCACTGGGGCAGGTGAGCCCATCGGTCTATTCCATGACGAAAACCAACTGGGAACCGAGAGCCGGTATCAGCTGGCAGCCAAGCGCCTTGAAAAATACCATCGTGCGCGCTGGATGGGGCCTCTACTATACGACGCAGCAGGCAGTGAACATCCAGTACGCGGTAGTTTCACAGGTCATCACAATTAATAACGCAGTTTCAAATACGCAACCATCACCGACCTATATTCTCGGCCAGAACGCTCTGCCATCCGTGACCATTGGACAGATCACACAGGACCAGGCCAATGCCATTACGGGTCCGATCCAGTATCTGAGCGAGAACAATCGTTCGCCGTACGTCTCGCAGTGGAATTTCGATATCCAGCACACGTTCGCCACAAAGTATCTGCTCGACGTCGCGTACATCGGCAACGAATCCCACCACCTGGCTTTGAATTGGAATCCTATCGATTGCTCTGAAGCCGGCTCCTATGCCTGCCGCGATGCGAATAATCCCTACTATCCAAAGTTCAGCTACATGCAGGAGGTAGACAGCATTGGATATGGAAACTACAACGCACTGCTGGCGAAGTTCCAGCGGCAATTCTCACAAGGGCTGAGTCTTCTCGTGAACTACACCTGGTCGAAAGCTCTTTCTGCCTCGCAGGAGGGCAGCAACGGAACCCTCAACCAGCGGCGCATCTGCCTGCTCGAATGCGACTATGGTATGACGACGTCAAATGTTCCGCAGTCTCTGGTGATTAGCGCCGTATGGGAGCTGCCGTTTGGCCACGGCCGGCACTATGCGAATCGTGTAAATCCGTTACTGAACGTTCTCGTCGGCGGTTGGGATATCGACGCCATCGCCACTATGCAGAAGGGCAATCCCTTTACCATCACCGCCCCTAATTACACCGCGTGGTCTCCCGGACAGGTAAGAGCCAACCAGTATTGCAATGGCAGAGACCAATTGCAGAGTAAAGATCTCAGAAGCAACGGCCATTACTGGATCCAAACCAGCTGCTACAAGGATCCTTACACCGACCCGGTGAATCCACATCCATTTCCAACCGGAGTGAGAGCCTACTTCGGCGATTCCAGCTTCGACAGCCTCACCGGTCCGGGAATTAATAACTGGGACATCGGTACGCACAAGTCATTCTCGATTTATCACGAGATGGCTTTTGTTTTACGCGGCGAATACTTCAATGCCTGGAACCACGCTCAATTTGCGAATCCCAGCAACGGGGTGACCGCGGGCAACTTTGGCCAGGTGACCAGCACGCAGCATGACGCCCGAGAGATTCAAATAGGCGGGAACTTCACCTTCTAGAAACTTTCGAGATTGATCTGAGACAAGGCGTTTCGAGGGAATTGGTCACGACAGTGAGACAGACGGGGTATCGCAGGATTCTGCAGTCGCTCTTGATTCTATGTCCTGCGATAAGACGTCTCTTGCATCGACGGAATTTCTTCGGCCGCTTGAAACAGAGGCTATTCAGCTCTCACTCTCAATCATTCGCCTTCTTTTGCCTTTTCAAAGCAAGCTCTACAAACGCGTGCACCACCGGTCTCTCCTGCTGCTGCGACCAGGCGATGACCAGATCGATGAAGGCGGCGCGATCGGCGAGGGGGATAAATGTGACCTCCGTACTCCCCAGCGCGCGTGCTCCTCGCGGCAGAATGGCAACCCCTTCGCCCGCCTCAACCAACGCGATGACCCCCGAGGATACAGTAGCGGCAGCGCTGATCTTCGGAGAGAACTTTGCCTCGGCACAAAGCGTGATCACCTTGTCGAAGGTGGCCGGCGAATACTTTCTGTCATTCATAATGAAACGCTCGTCGGCCAGTTCGCGAATGAACAGCTTTCGCTTTTTCGCCAGCGCGTGGGTCACCGGCATCACCGCATAAAGCGGTTCGGTTTCGAAGAATTCCGATCGTAGAAAAGCCGCATACGCCGGCTGAATAGGACGCGTGAAGGCGACATCGATGGTGCCGGCATGCAGCGCCTGGTGTTGCATTGCAGGAGCCATTTCGACAAGAGATACCTGCACATCGGGCAATGTCCGCCGGAACTCCTTGATGAGTGCAGGGAAAAAAGTTCCGGTGCCTCCGACGAAAAAGCCGATCGTCAATGTGCCGATTTCGCCGCGCAGGGATTTTTTGGCGTTCGCCACCGCCTTGTCGGCGAGCTTGAGGATCTCCTGCGCATCGTCTAGAAACTGCTCCCCGTGATGAGTCAGCTTGATTCGTCGGTTATTACGATCAAATAGTTGAACCCCTAATTCTGCCTCGAGATCATGCACCTGTTCACTGATAGCGGACTGCGCAACATTGAGTAGGCTAGCGGCGCGGCCAAACCCTCCGCTTTCAGCTACGGCCGTAAAGTAGCGCAGATGTCTCAGTTCCACAATTTAATTGTATGCCTATTTTATATCGGAAATACCGATGACTTTGTTCGGAACAAAGTAAGGATCGACAACGGTGGTCGTGAGTCAATAGAAAGAGCGGTTTTTCCGATCGCTGCCTCCGCCACTCCCAGGAGATTCGCAAGTGTGGATCGTTAAAGTAGCGCTGGATCGTCCCTACACCTTCATCATCCTGGCCTTGCTCATTATGATTCTGAGCCCGGTGGTGATCCTGCGCACGCCCACCGACATCTTCCCTAACATCAATATTCCGGTGGTATCGGTCGCATGGCAGTACACGGGACTTGATCCCGAGGAGATGGAAGGCCGGCTCACCACGCCTTACGAAAAGGCGCTCACGACCCTGGTAGACAATATCGAGCACACCGAATCGACCTCGTATAACGGTGTTGCCGTGGTCAAGGTCTTCCTGCAGCCGGGTGCCAGCCTCGACACCGCCAATGCCCAGGTCACAGCCGCTTCGCAATTCATGCTTCGTCAGCTTCCTCCAGGCACACTGCCTCCGGAGATCATCAACTTCAGCGCATCGAGCGTTCCCATCCTGCAGCTGGGGATCTCCGGAAAGGGCTTGAACGAGCAGCAGCTCAACGATCTGGCAATGAACACCGTGCGTCCTGCGCTGGTTACTGTGCCTGGAGCAGTTTTGCCTAGTCCCTACGGAGGCAAACAGGCGCAGATCACGGTGAACATGGATGAGGACAAGATGCAGTCCAAGGGCGTCTCTCCGGGGGACATTCTCAACGCCATGAATGCGCAGAATGTCGTCATGCCGTCCGGAACGGCAAAGATCGGTCCGATCGAATACGACGTCCGCACCAACTCCGCGCCACGCACCATCGACGAGCTCAGCATGATGCCGATCAAACAGGTAAACGGCGCCATGGTTTATCTGCGCGATGTGGCGACCGTCAGTGACGGCGCAGCTTTCCAGACAAATATCGTGCGCAAAGACGGGCGGCGCGGCGTGCTCATCAGCGTGCTGAAAGGTGGCAACGCCTCGACCTTGAGCGTCGTCTCCGGCATCCGCGCGCTCCTTCCGCGCGTGGCTCAGACTGTTCCCCCAAACCTCGAGATGACGCCGCTCAGCGACCAGAGTGTGTTCGTGCGCGCAGCCGTGTCGGGTGTCATTCGCGAAGCCGTCATTGCCGCCGCGCTCACTGGCCTGATGATCCTGCTATTCTTGGGTAGCTGGCGCTCCACGCTGATCATCGCGATCTCGATCCCGCTTTCGATCCTCACCTCGGTCATCGTGCTCAGTCTGCTGGGCGAGACCATCAATACCATGACTCTCGGCGGTCTGGCTCTGGCGGTCGGCATCCTGGTCGACGACGCGACGGTGACCATCGAGAATATCGAGCGCTTCCTCGAAAACGGCTATGAGCTGCGCCAGGCGATTCTGGACGGTGCAGCTCAGATTGCTGTGCCCGCGCTGGTGTCTACGCTGTGCATCTGTATTGTGTTCCTGCCCATGTTTTTCCTCTCGGGCGTCTCGCGTTACCTGTTTGTGCCGCTGGCCGAGGCTGTGATGTTCGCCATGATCGCGTCGTACATCCTGTCGCGAACGCTGGTGCCAACCCTGGCCATGTATCTGCTGCGCCACAAGAACCATGGGGCGACACAGAATCCGCTGGTTCGCTTCCAACGCAGCTTCGAAAGAGGCTTCGAGCGTGTCCGCGACGCCTACCAGGTTTTGTTGACCCGCCTGGTCTTCGTCCGCAAGCTCTTCATCCCCGCATTTTTGCTCGTCTGCCTCTGCGCCTTTCTGCTGTTGCCGTTTCTGGGGCAGGACTTCTTTCCCAGTACCGATTCCGGCGAATTCATCCTGCATGTGCGCGGCAAGACAGGTTTACGCATCGAGGAGACAGCGCGGCTGTCTGACCAGATCGAAGCATCCATTCGCCGGAAGATCCCATCCAGCGAACTCAGCAATATCCTAGACAACATTGGCCTGCCCTATAGCCCGATGAACACCATGCACAGTACCTCGGGTCTGATTGGTGCATCGGACGGCGATATCCTGGTTTCGTTGAACGAGAAGCACCATCCTACAGCGGACTACGTTCGCCAGCTTCGCCACGATCTTCCCCGCGAGTTTCCGGGCACCATGCTCTACTTCCTGCCCGCGGACATCACCACGCAGATTCTCAACTTCGGATTGCCCGCGCCCATTGATATTCAGCTGCAGAGCAATGACATGGATGCCAGCACCAAGGTCGCGACGGACATGCTCGAAGAACTGCGCCAGGTGCCGGGCCTCACCGATCTGCGCATTCAGCAGCCGATGGATTATCCCACACTCAATGTGAGCGTGGACCGCACCAAAGCCGAGCAGGGAGGATACACGACACGCGACGTCGCCCAGAGCATGCTGAACAGTCTCAGTGGCAGCTTCCAGATCACGCCCATGTTTTTTCTCAATTACAGAAATGGCGTGAACTACAGTCTGGTGGCGCAGACGCCGCAGTACCGCATGGATTCGCTCCAGGATATCCAGAACATTCCCGTGAACTCAGCGACGGCAGCGCCGCGATCCACGCCCGAAGTGCTCAGCGATCTCACCTCGATCAGCCGTGACCGCGAGGTCGCCGCCGTTTCGCACTACAACATACGCCGCGTCGTGGATATTTATGGTTCCGTACAGGACCGCGACCTTGGTGCAGTGGCTAAACAGGTAGAAGCCATCGTACACAAGCACGAGAAGACGCTGCCGCGCGGCATGTTCATTTCTCTGCGCGGACAAGTGCAGACTATGCGCAACTCCTATGTATCGCTGCTGGGCGGACTGGTCTTTGCCATCGTGCTGGTGTACATGCTCATCGTGGTCAACTTCCAGTCCTGGCTCGATCCGTTCATCATCATCACCGCACTGCCTGCGGCGCTGGCCGGAATCGTTGTCTTCCTTTTCCTCACGCACACCACGCTGAGCGTGCCTGCCCTGATGGGAGCCATCATGTGCATGGGTGTTGCCACGGCTAACAGCATCCTCGTGGTCTCGTTTGCGAAGCTGCGCTTTGCGGAACACCACGACGCAGCTCTCGCCGCAATTGAAGCGGGCGCTACACGCTTCCGCCCCGTCTGCATGACCGCGCTGGCCATGATCATCGGCATGGTGCCCATGGCTCTGGGTTTGGGCGACGGCGGTGAGCAGAATGCGCCTCTGGGCCGTGCCGTGATCGGCGGCCTGCTCTGTGCAACCGTCGCCACGCTGGTCTTTGTTCCTGCCGTCTTTGCGCTGCTGCACGGTGGAAAAAAAGATGGTGCAAAAGCGCAGGAAAAGGAAACTGCACTGCAGCCGCAGCACGCATAAACCTTGATGAATGATTGGCGTATAGAAGATCCAGCAGAAAGGGAATAGAGACCAGAGATGCCAGAACACGACGAAGGTATGAGCGACGCGCGAGAGAGCCAGCCCTCCAATGAGCCGGCACATCACACACCTGAAGAGCCAACCGTGGTGCTGGATCCCGACCGCAAGCTCGGCCGCGGTTTTGTTATCGGTCTTTCCGTGGTGGCATTAGTGCTCGCGGTCTTTATCGCGGTTGGCATTCGTTCCCGCGTGCATGCCGAAGCCAATCTCACGCGTGCCACGCAACAGGATGCAATTCAGACCGTGGATGTTATCAATCCGAACGGCGGAGCCAAGGCGCTCGAGATCACGCTACCTGCGAATACTCAGGCCTACATCGACACGCCGATCTATGCGCGCACCAACGGCTACCTGAAGCACTGGTACGCCGATATCGGCGCGCGTGTGCGTGAGGGACAGGTGCTGGCCGACATCGAGACACCCGAGCTCGACCAACAGGTAGAGCAGGCGCAGTCCGACCTTGCGACCGCACAGGCTAATCTGCAGATCGCGCAGATAACCGCCGAGCGTTGGAAGAAGCTGCTGGCGAAAAATGCCGTCTCCAAGCAGGAGGCCGATCAGGCTACCAGTGACTTTACGGCTCGCCAGTCTGCACTCTCATCGGCGCAAGCCAATCTGCGTCGCCTGCAGCAGTTGCAGGGCTTCGAAAAAATCTACGCGCCCTTTGATGGTGTGATCACGGCGCGCAACGTCGATATCGGTGCTCTCATCCAGGCTGGCGATAGCAATTCGCCGCGCGCCGAGCTCTTCCACATGGCTGCGACTGACAAATTGCGTCTCTATGTTCCCGTGCCTGAAGTGAATGCGAACTCGGTGCACAACGGCGAGAAGATCATTGTCACGTCCGACGCGGTACCGAATGAGAAGTTCACCGGCGTCGTCGTCCGCAACTCTGACGCCATCGATATGACGAGCCGTACGCTCAATGTCGAAGTCGATGTCGCCAACGCGGAGCATAGGCTGCTGCCTGGTCAGTATGCGTTTGTACATCTGCCACTTCCGCCGTCGAGCGCCTCGATGACGCTGCCGTCCAACACGCTTCTCTTCCGTGCGGAGGGTCTGCGCGTAGGCGTAGTGCGCGATGGCCATGTGCAGCTCACTCCAGTCACCATCGGCCACGACTACGGCGCGACAGTTGAAATCACCTCCGGCCTCACGCCGCAGGACCAGGTAATCCTGAATCCCTCCGATTCGCTCGCACAGGGGCAGCCGGTGCAGTTGGACAAAGGAGAGAGAGAATGAAGAAGCCGGCCGCATTATTGACAATGACCGCGGCTCTTTTTGCTCTTACCGGCTGCATGGTCGGCCCCAACTACCAGAAGTCCGCGGCTATAAGTGCGTCGGCTTTTAAAGAGGCTCCGCCTGCAAGTTTTGCAGAGCAGGATGGATGGAAGCAAGGCCAGCCAGCCGACACGAAACTCAAGGGCGATTGGTGGATGCTGTTTGACGATCCGCAATTAAGCTCGCTCGAAGCGCAGGTGGATTCAGCGAACCAGACGCTGAAAGCCGCGGAAGCGAACTTTAGCGCCGCACGCACGCAGATTGGCTATTCGCGCTCTTTCGAAGCGCCCACCATTGGTGTAGAGCCGAGCGTTGGCACGGTCCGTGAGTCGGCGAACCAGCCGTACTTCAGTCAGTCTGCTGCGAACAATGGCGGAGGCAACTTCACGCTGCCCGTCGATCTCAACTACGAAATTGACCTATGGGGGCGCATTCGTCGCGGTGTGACCGCTGCGCGGGCCCAGGCCCAGGCCAGCGATGCCGATCTCGAGAGCGTGCGGCTCAGCCTGCATGCCGAGCTGGCGATGGACTACTTCGGTCTCCGTACTGCGGACGCGCAGAGCCGTCTGCTCGCCGACACTGTGAAAGCATACCAGCAGGCGCTTCAGCTTACGCAGGATCGCTTCGACGGAGGCGCTGCTCCGCAGTCGGATGTGGCACAGGCCAAGACGCAGCTCGACCAGGCGCGCGTGCAGCTCACCGATATCGAAGTGCAGCGCACACAATACGAGCACGCCATCGCCGTGCTCATCGGCAAGCCGCCGGCTAACCTCACGCTCCAGGCGATACCGCTCAATGTGCAGGCTCCGGCTCTGCCAAAAATTCCCGTCGCATTGCCCGCCGAATTGCTTGAGCGCCGGCCGGACATCGCCGGCGATGAACGCCGCATGGCCAGCGCGAACGAGCAGATAGGCATTGCCCAGGCTGCCTTTTATCCAACGCTGTCGCTGAGCGCGCTCGCCGGTTTTCAGGGAACGTCGGCTCTGAATTGGTTCAACTGGCCGAGCCGCTTCTGGGCGGTTGGGCCAACTCTTTCGCAAACGATCTTTGATGCCGGCCGTCGCCGGGCAACAAAGAATATCACCGAAGCGCAGTATGATTCGACCGTTGCCAACTATCGCCAGACAGTCCTCACTGCATTCCAGCAAGTTGAAGATAACCTGGCCGCGCTGCGTGTGCTCTCTACCGAAGCGCAGCAGCAGCATGAGGCCACTGCCTCCGCCGAGCAATCGCTCGATCTCTTCCAGACACGCTACGAAGGCGGCGTCGACACCTACCTGCAGGTGGTGACTTGGCAGACCGCCGCGCTCAACAATCAGCGCAATGATCTGGACATCATGCAGCGCCGCCTCGATGCCAGCGTATTGCTGATCAAAGCGCTCGGCGGAGGCTGGGATACGACGCAGCTCCCGCGCATGTGAGCTCTCGAAGCACACATGCGCGTAACCCTTGGGGACCCGCGTTTCAGAAAAGAAGCGTGACCTTAGAGAGCGGCCTTTGCGCGCCGGATCTCACGCCAATGGGCAGGAGGAATTCCTTCCCAGCCGCGGAAGGCGCGAACGAATGAATTTGAGTCTTCATATCCCAGCAGATACGCGGCTTCATTCAGCTCTAGCACCGAGTTGGTGAGATAGTGCCGCGCCAGCTGGTGGCGGGCCTCCTCGAGAACCTGCTGAAAATTGCTTCCGGTATCCTGTAGGCGGCGTTGCAGCGTGCGCGAGCTCATGTGCAGCTCGCGGGCGACGTCCTGCATCTTGGGCCTGCGGCCGGTAAGTCTTCTCTGGATGGTCGACCGGACCCGCTCGGCAAAGGTCTCCTGGCCCTTGTTGTGCTCCAGCTCTTCATCAAGCTGCGGCGCGAGCATGGCTAGAAGCTCGGCGTTGCTGGTCACGAAGGGACGATTGGCGTCGGATGTACGGAACACCATCGCGTTGCGCGACGCCCCGAAAACAACAGGGCAGCCGAAGTGGCGCTCCAGCTTCCTCGCGTAAGCGCGCGGACGCACATATTCAACGCGCAGCGGCGACATACGCGTTCCGGTGCCATGGCGTGCGATCGAAAGTACCCAGGCAAAACAAAGATCGGTAAGAACTTCAGGTTCGACGTCCTCGGCAAGCAGCCAGCGAAACTGAATGCTCCACTCCTCGTCCCCGGTTTTGTGGATGATTTCTTCCGGGCAGGAAAGCTGCTTGTAGCGTGCTGTCTGACGCATCGCCTCGCCAAAGCTGCCCGTGGAGAGTGCGGCAAGTGCGATAGGGTCGAAGTGCTCGGGCTTGGTCTCAGTGCCTAATTGAAGGCCTATCGCGGGGTCTGGACTCACTTCGCCAACCCCGCGCCACAGTGAAAACAATTCTTCCGTGGTCAACAGTATGCGCGGTTGATTGAAGAGATCGGCCGGGAGCCCGGCGCTGCCGAGAATGGCAGACGGACGAACTCCCAGCTCCTTCAACTTGCCCGGCAATCTACCGGAAACTCGAAAGTGTTTGCTCATGCTTCTTATGCAGACTTGAGCGAAGCCATATCGATGCTGAAGCGGTACTTCACATCCGACTTCAGCAGTCTCTCGTAGGCCTCGTTGACCTTCTGGATCGGAATCACTTCTACGTCGGCGGTGATGTTGTGCTTTCCGCAGAAGTCGAGCATCTCCTGAGTTTCGGCAATGCCGCCGATCGGCGAACCGGAAAGACTCTTGCGGCCGAACAGCAAACCGAAGGCAGCAACAGCCAGCGGCTTTTCAGGCGCGCCAACGAGGCAGAGATGACCGTCGCGGCGGAGCAGGTTGAGATACATATTGATGTCGTGGTCGGCAGAAACGCAGTCGAGGATGAAGTCGAAGCTGCCCGCATGCTTCGCCACTTCTTCGGGATTGCGGGAGACGACGACCTCATCGGCTCCGAGCCGGATCGCGTCATCCTTCTTGCCCGCCGAGGTGGTGAAGAGTACGACCTTGGCGCCGAGGGCATGTGCGAACTTGACGCCCATGTGGCCAAGCCCACCAAGACCGACAATGCCGACCTTCTGACCCTTGCCGACTTTCCAGTGGTGGAGCGGTGAAAAGGTGGTGATGCCGGCGCAGAGCAGCGGAGCGACTCCAGCGAGATCGAGGTTGGCTGGAACTTTCAGGGTAAAGCGCTCATCGACGACCACGCTGTCGGAGTAGCCGCCGTAGGTCACGCCGCCGGTGTGCTTGTCCGGAAAGTTGTAAGTAAGGGTGACGTTCGGGCAGAACTGCTCGAGACCGTCTTTGCACTCAGAGCAGGTGCCGTCGGAGTCGACCATACATCCGACCGCGGCGAGATCGCCGGCTTTGAACTTCTTAACCGCGGAGCCGACCTTGGTAACGCGGCCGACAATTTCATGGCCGGGGACGCAGGGATAAACGGTGGGCATAACGCCGCTCCACTCGTTGCGGGCCTGATGAAGATCGGAGTGACAGATACCGCAGAAGAGAATCTCGATCTGCACGTCGGTCTCGGTTGGATCGCGCCGCACGATCGTGGTGGAGGCAAGCGGCCATGTCGCACTGGCAGCGGAGTAGGCTTTCGCGTTGTACATAGGCTTACTCTAAGATGCTCGGTACACGCTGCGATATGCAAAAAACGCCATTCCATATGCAAAACACGCCACGGCCTGAGACATCAGCGGCGCCGGCGCCCTGTTTTCGCCCTGAATGGACGCTTGATCGGATCATTGTGAAAACGCTGTTACTGATTGCGCAGACTCTGCATGGGATCGATCGATGCGGCGCGGCGTGCCGGAACAAAGCCCGCAAGGGCAGCGGCTCCGGAAAGAACGAGAATCGCCGTGAGCAGGCTCAGCGGGTCGTACGATTTCACCAGATAGAGCTGGCTTGCAATGATGTGTGCACCGGCCAGAGCGATGGGAACTCCCATCGCCAGCCCGAGGACAACCTGAACAAACGCTCCGCGCATGACCAGGCTCACAACGCGATTGCGATTTGCGCCGAACGCCATGCGCAGCCCGATCTCCCGCGTGCGCTGCGCCGTTTGATACGAAGTGATGCCATAAAGGCCGATGGATGTGAGCAGCAGGGCTAACAGACCGAAGAGAATCGTCAGCCGCGCGATCAGGCGCTCCTGGTTGAAGCTGCCGGCAAGCTGGGAATCGAGTGAGCGCAGGTTGATGATGGCAAGATTCGGATCGATCTTCGCGAGGGTGTGGTGTACCGCAGCTTCCAGGCTCGGCTGCGAGCCATGAAACTCCATGGCCACCGACGAGATGTAGTGCGTCTGCGTTTCGAGATTCACAAAAATCGGATCCTTCAGCATGTGCTGCCATTGCGAGAGCGGCTGGAAGGTCATTGCCTTCACTTCGGATCGCGGGTCGACGTACTTGGCATCCGCCACAATGCCCACAATTTCGTAAGCCCCGACGTCTTCCTGCTCGTAGAGCCCGAAGTGACGGCCGATGGGATCTTCATTCGGGAAAAACTTTTTCGCGAAGGCCTGGTTTACTACCGCAACCAAGGCTGAGTTCGCGGAATCGCTTTCACGAATGCCGCGTCCACGCAGCACAGGCTGGCCAATCGCTGCCAGGAAGCCGGGACTGACGCGATTGAGCAGTGCATCGTTGTCATCGTTCGGGCCGGGCATGGGCCTTCCCGGGATGAACACACCATCGGTCCAGCCACCTCCTCCATCAAGGGGGCTGTACATCGCGAGCCCGACTTTCTGCATTCCAGGGATTGCTCCCAGTTGCGTTTCCAGAGCCTGATGCAAAGCCGCGAGCTTCTCCGGCTGGTATCCCGCGCCCAGTGGATCGAGACGCAGCACGTACCGGTTGGCTCGCTGTATGCCGAAATCCTGATGTTCCATATTCTGCAGGCTTTTCGTGAGCAGCCCCGCTCCGGCCAGCAACACCAGGGAGAAAGCCGCTTGAAAGACGATCAAGGATTTCTGCGGCAGGGAAGAGCGGTCACCGGTGGAGCGTCCGACACCGCGCAGAGCCTCCGCCGGATCGGCATGAGAAGTGATCAGCGCCGGAACAATTCCAAATACAATCCCCGTCGTCAGCGATAACAAGAAGGCGAATCCAAGCACAACCAACGAAGGCGCCGCATGGATCGCGCTATGCAGCGATTCAGGGAATGCAAGCGCCAGGATCATTCGCGTGCCGGTATAGGCGACGACCAATCCAGCGAGGCCGCCCAGGCATCCCAGAAGCACACTTTCTGTGAGCATTTGTCGAATGAGTCCAGCCCGCGCAGACCCCAGCGCGATTCGAACCGAGGTTTCAATTTTCCGCTTCACGCCGCGCGCCAGCATCAGATTGGCCACGTTTGCGCACGCTACCAGCAGGACGAGCGCAGAGATCGACAGCAACAGATAAAGCTTTTTGTCGGTTTGCTCCTGAAGTCTCTGCAGGCCGGCTCCCGCAGGCGTTATCACCACGTGCACTTTCGGGATCAACTCCGCAAAACCATGGCCCAGATATTCGTCCTGGGTGCGCATCCACTGACGCTGATTCGCAGAGACTTTTTGTTGCAGCGGCACAATCGCTGTATTCGGTCGCAGCCGCCCGATCAAATATAACCAGCAAGCGATTGGCTGATGCAGAATCGAGTTCGCCCCGCTCAGTAGAGGCTCATTGGAAAGCGGCACCCAGAATGCAGGCGGATTGGCACTGATCCGGTCGCCGTAGAAATCAGGTGGCGCGATTCCAATCACGATGACAGGTTGACTCTGCAGGTAGAGCATCGTGCCGATGATCGACGGATCGCCCGCGTAGTCCGATTGCCAGGTCTGATAACTCATGACGGCTACTGGCGTCGCTGCCGGTCTATCGTCTGAGTCTGTAAATACGCGGCCGGCGAAGGCTCCAATGCCAAAGGTCGTGAAGTAATTGCCGGAGACAAACTCGCCAGGTCTGGGCTGGGCCGTGCCTTGTCCGCGCCGCACGCTCATTAACGCCGGTCCCGCCTGCATGGCCGCCAGATGTTCAAACTCCGGCGTCGATTCGCGAAGATGCCGGTAATTCTCATAGGAGAAAATCTCGAAGTCGCCGTCGTCGTTGTCCAGTCCATTGGTGAAACAGCATCCCGTGTAGTTATCGCCGATGCGATAAAGTGATTTGGGATCGGCCACAGGCAGCGACTTCATCAGAATTGCGTGGACCAGAGTGAAGATTGCAGTATTCGCGCCGATGCCCAGCGCGATGGTCAGGATAACGGTTGCGGAAAATCCTGGAGACCTGCGTAGCTGCCGGCTCGCATACCGCATATCCCGGGAGAGATGCTCGAGCCAGAGAATGGAGCGCTCATCGCGGTGCATCTGTTTCGCCTGCTCCACGCCGCCGTATGCGCGCTTGGCCGCAAGACGCGCCTGCTCCGCGCTCAGCCCCTGCCGGAGAAAATCGTCTTCGAGCAAAGTGAGATGCGCTTTGATCTCGCGCTCCAGCTCCGCTTCCATGTAATCCTTGCGAAACCAGCCCGTGCATTTGGCGAGAAGACGTCTCAGATATTTCATGATTGAACATCCTCAACAAGCAAGCGCTCCACCAGCCCCGCCATCCTGCGCCAGCGTAGCGTCTCCTGATTCAAAGCCTTTTCGCCGGCCGCAGTGATCGCATAGTATTTGGCTTCGCGGTTGCTCTCCGTCCGGCCCCAGGTTCCCTTGATCCATCCGTATTGTTCCAGGCGAACCAGCGCGGGATAGAGCGTTCCCTGATTGAGATTCAGAAGGCTTTCTGAGACCTGCTGGAGCCGCGTGGCAATCTGATACGCGTGCTGCGCTCCCATGCTGGCCAGAGTGCGCAAAACGATCAGGTCCAATGTTCCCTGCAAAAGCTGGATCGGTTCCTTCTCTTTACTAGACATTCAAGTAAACTCCCGCGGAAAACAGCATGACGCGCTTTCACTGGGATGTCAAGTAGAGAGCGCCTTGATCTTCCGATCAGTGATACAAATCGTGCATGATCAAACGAATCTGCACGATGAGTCTGGTCGGATTGCTGGCCGGAGCCGCTGCAGCGCAGCAGCCCGCACCGCCGTCTGAGCCCCTGTACAAGCCATTGCCTCCCATGACGTGGACACCCAAACACTACACCTGCCTGAAGGCGGCCAAGCCAATCGAGATTGATGGCAGGCTTGATGAGGGGGATTGGGTGAAGGCGCCCTGGACTGACGACTTCATCGACATCGAGGGGCCGGATAAGACCACGCCGCGGTATCGCACGCGAGCCAAGCTGTTATGGGACGACAACTATCTTTATATTGCAGCGCAGATGGAGGAGCCCAACGTAAAGGCGACCCTGACACAACATGATTCCATCATTTTTCACGACAACGATTTCGAGATTTTCCTGAAGCCTCTCGCGACGCAAAGCGGATACTTCGAAGTGGAAGTGAATGCACTGAATACCGTGTGGGACCTCTTCCTGAACAAGCCGTATCGCGAGGGCGGAAAAGCGGACAGCAGCTGGGACAGCGAAGGTCTGAAGACAGCGGTGTCCGTGCAGGGAACGCTCAACCATCCCGAGGACAAGGACACCGGCTGGACCGTAGAGATGGCTCTGCCTTGGAAAGGGTTCGGCAGTCGGCTGCAGGTGCCTCGGCCAAAGACCGGGACAGAATGGCGCATCAATTTGAGCCGCGTGGAGTGGATTCCGGGTCATCCCCGCGAGGACAACTGGGTCTGGACATCTCAGGGAGTAATCAACATGCACGCTCCAGATCGCTGGGGATACCTGGAGTTCCGCGGGAAAGAATAACGTGAGGTTCTGGCATGAACGTGTTGAAACCGCTGGTGAGCTCTCTGCTTCTTGTCGTCCTACCTCTATTTGAGGCTTGGCCCGCGCCGGCGCAATCATGCAGCACGGCGGCGTTAGCGGTGCAGGTGCTGGGCTCCGGCGGCCCGGAATCGCAGGACAAACGCGCATCGACCAGCTATCTGATATGGGACCACGGCCGCGCCCGCGTGATCGTTGATGCCGGAGGAGGCAGCGCACTCCGCTTTGGAGAAAGCGGAGCGCAGATGTCCCAACCGGATGTGTTTCTGTTCAGCCATTTTCATGTCGATCACAGCAGCGATTTTCCGGCACTAATTTTTTCTTCATGGTTTGAAGATCGGAAGCGCCCCCTGCCGGTATACGGCCCACCAGGAAATGACTTCATGCCTTCCACCACGGAGTTCGTGCACGACCTCTTCAGCGATCCGCACGGAGCCTACCGCTATCTGAGTGAGCTGGTCGAGCCCGGCGGGGAAGGAAGCTACCAACTTCAGCCGCATAATGTAGTCTCGGGTTCGACCCCGGTGCTCGTCTTTCACAACGCTGATATGGCCGTGTATGCGGTGCGCGTCATTCATGGCGCCGTGCCTGCCCTGGCGTGGCGAGTGGAGATTGGCGGTAAGCGGATCGTCTTCAGTGGCGATACAAACGGCGAAGGGGAAGGCTTAAAGCAGCTGGCATCGAACGCCGACATATTCATCGCTCACAACGCCGTACCGGAGGGTGCGACCGGAGTAGAAAGGCGTCTCCATATGCCGCCTTCGGTCATCGGAGAGATTGCAGCAGATGCCCATGTTAAACAACTGGTGCTGTCTCACCGGATGTTGCGGACTCTGGGAAGAGAAGATGAAACGCGGACCGAAATAAAGCTCCGATACTCCGGGCCCATCTTGTTCGCTAGCGACCTCGATTGTTTTCCCGTAAATTAAGCTCCGGCCCGGCACAATCAAATTTTTTTCCATCTACGAAAGTCTTCGTTGACAGCTACGAAGTGTTTCGTATACAGTCCTTTCCATGAAGCTTAAGAGGCAATCTTTACCCAAACCCACTGAAGGCGAGCTCGAGATTCTGCGCGTGCTGTGGGATAAGGGACCGGCAACCGTGCGCGAACTGCACGATGCGCTGAGCCAGGAGCGTGCGCTTGCATACACCACAGTGCTCAAGCTGCTGCAGATCATGACGGAAAAAGGGTTGGTGCAGCGCACCGAGGTTGGACGGGCCCACGTCTATCGAACCACGGCGAGCCAGGAAGAGACTCAGAGCCAGCTGCTGAGAGATTTGAGCACCCGGCTTTTTGCAGGCTCCGCGGCGCAGCTCGCCATGCACGCGCTGGCCATGGATCCGGCCAGCAGTGATGAATTGAAAGAGATCAGGAAGTTAATCGAACGGAAGCAGGAGATGCGATGAACCATCATTTGGAATCTCTAGGCTGGACGCTTTTGCATTTCTGCTGGCAGGCAGCGGCGATCGCGTTTGTCTACTGGCTCGCTGAAACAGCGCTGCCCAAGGTCCGCAGTCAGACGCGCTACATCCTGGCGCTGGCGGCATTGCTGCTCATGCTCGTGGGAGCGCTGGCAACATTTGCTTACGAAGAATCATCCAGCAGATTTGACGCGCCGATTTCGGCAGACACCTCGTTGTCGGCGGCGAATGCATCTGCAGAAGCCAGCGGCCCGGTCGGCTTGTCGCTTGCCGGGCTAGGCGCACCTGTCTCCGCCAATCATGACCCCCAGTGGCCCGTATCCTCGCTCCTGGCGTGGCTGGATATCGCATGGCTGGCAGGTGTCGCCTGCCTTTCTATGCGCACTCTGGTTGGATTGCAGCTGATCCAGAGGCTGCGCAAGCGCGCGTTGATGGACGCGCCCGAAGCGGTGCGCGAAAGCTTTGCAGCGTTATGCAGACACCTCGCGATTACCCGGAAGGTCAGTCTGCGTGTGTCGGAGCACATTCAAGGCCCATTCGCGATGGGTGTCTTCCGCGCCATGATCCTCCTGCCTGCGTCGGCCTTGACCGCGCTCACACCGGAGCAGCTTGAAGTAGTGCTGATGCACGAGCTGGCTCACGTGCGCCGCGCCGACTATCTCTGGAACCTGGTTCAGAGAACGATCGAGACGCTGTTCTTCTTCCATCCCGCGGTGTGGTGGATTGGCAGCAAGCTGCGGCAGGAACGTGAGCTTTGCTGCGATGACATGGCCGTGCAGCTGTGCGCCGATCCTCTAACCTATGCAACAGCGCTGCTGCGCCTTGAGGAGCAGCGCACCCAGCGTCTCAACCTGGTCATGGCGCTCGACGGCAACCGGCCGCTGTCCAGCCTGCGCATGCGGATCGCTCGTGTGCTCGGAGAAGCAGATGCCGAACAGGAGCGGCGCCAGCTTACACCGCTGCCCTTGATTGCCATCTGCGCCGCGCTGCTGCTGGCATTGCTGCCGGCGCCGAAGCTCTTTGCCGGTCTTCCCGCTAAATCTCAGGAACCGCAAAGCACGGTAACCGCAACCGCGAATATAGCGGCTCCAGTGGTTGCCGCTGCCGCACCCGCAACATCCATAATTGCGGCCCCAGCGACTGCGCAAATCTCAGCTGCTGTGTCTGCTCCCGTCGTCGCCGATCAAGTGAAAACTACGCCTGCTGAAACCGCTCGCGTCGACACGGCCATCGTGAACGCCGAGGGCGCAGGCACGAGTGCGGGATCGGGCTCAGGATATGGAGCTGGAGCATCCTCGGGATACGGAGCATCGAGTGGACAGGGCGGTTCAGATGCCGAAGGCGTCGAGCAACAGGAATCGTCAACAACCTCAACCGCGCATAAAGCCGATTACATCGACAAGATGCGTGCCGCAGGTTACGACGTGGACCTCGATAAGTACGTAGCCATGAAGGTGCAGGGTATAACGCCCGAGTACGCGCGGGATATGGAGAAAGCAGGTTTCGGCAAGCCCTCCGCCGATGATCTGATCTCTCTAAAGGTGCAGGGCGTGACTCCCGAATACATCGCCGGCCTGCGGTCGGCCGGCCTGGCCCCCAGCAGCATCGGCGATCTGGTTTCGTATCGCATCTTTAACGTCACGCCTGAATTTGTCGCCAGCATGAAAGCCGCCGGTTTCGACTCCATTCCGCCGCGCAAGCTGGTTGAGCTGCGTGTGCATGGGGTCACTCCTGAATATGCCAAGGTCGTAAAGCAGCAATACCCCGGCGTGACGCTGGATCAACTGGTGCAGCTGCGCATCTTCAACATCAACGACGCTTTTATCGCCGCAGCCAAACGCCACGGTTTCACTTCGCTCTCTATCGAGAAGTTGGTACAGCTGCGCATTTCCGGAATCATGGACGACGAATCGGAGGCGAAATGAATCGAACTGGAAATCTCATTCTCGCCCTGCTGCTGACAGCATCGACCGGCGCATATTCCCAGGCAGAGATGTCGACTCTCACCGGCGCATGCAGCGTCACTGTCTCTTCCAATGCAAATGAAGTGGAGTTGAAGATGCAGCGCGGCAGCTGCGTGGGTGACGAAGACTGTCACTCCAACCAGACAAATTTGTCGCTCGAAATGTTCTCGGGCTTCACCCTTGCCGATCTGCAGCGCGAAGGCGCTCATGTCGATGCGGTGATCAAGGGTGAGGCCGGACAGATCATCTGCTCCGGCGTCGTACACGATGCGAAGCTCAGCGGCGATTATCGCTTCGTCCCCGACACCGCATTCGTCACCCGCATGCAGCAGATGGGGTTCAGCGATCTGGACACAGAGAAGCTGCAGGCTTACACGCTATTTAAAATCGATACCCCGTGGATACGCTCTCTGCAAAATGCCGGCGTAAGTGGCATCGACTCCGGAAACCTCATCGCACTGCGCATCTTTCACGTTGATAGCGGCTATATCAATAGCCTGAAGTCGCTAGGCTATCCCACTCCGGATGCCGGCAAGCTGATCTCGCTTCGCGTGCAGCGCGTCGACCCTGAGGAAGTGAAGCAATTCCGCGCCATGGGATATCAACCCACACTCGATGAACTGGTCCAGATGCGCATCTTTAAAGTGACACCGGACTTTATCCGCAGCATGCAGGCCAGAGGTTTCAACAATCTGACCATCGCCAAGCTGGTCCAGATTCGAATCTTCAAACTGGCGGAGTAAGGTCCGCCAGCCCGCCCCTATAGAAACGCTCTCAGGTTCGTTTTCGCGAGATCCAGGATCTCGCTGCCTTGCCCGTTGAGCATCGCCTTGATCATGTATATTCCGAATCCCTTAGCCTCTTCAAAATCGATCGTCGGGGGCAGAGAGAGTTCATGTCTGGCTACCTTTACGCTGACCAGAGCCGGCCCGGGATGTTCAAACGCGGCGCGAAGAGCATCCTCCAGTTCTCCCGGATCGTCGACATACCGTCCATAGATGCCGCAGGCCTCCGCGAGCTTCGCGAAGTCCGGATTTACAAGATCGGTTCCGAAGCTCACCACACCCACCGCCTTCATTTCCAGCTCAACGAAACTCAATGCATCGTTTTGATAGACGACAATCTTCACCGGCGTTTTTAGCTGCTGCAGAGAAAGAAGCTCGCCCATCAACATCGCCAGCCCGCCGTCTCCGGACACGGACACAACCTGGCGTCCAGGAAAGGCGACCTGCGCTCCAATCGCCTGCGGCAGTGCGTTAGCCATGGAACCATGATTGAAAGAGCCGAGCAGCCTCCGCTTTCCGTTCATGGTGAGGTAGCGAGACGCCCATACCGTCGGCGTGCCCACGTCGCATGTGAAGATCGCATCTTCGGATGCGATTCGGTCGAGCACCAACGTCACATATTGAGGGTGGATCGGCTTTTTTCCCGGCTTTCCGGTTGCCAGATCGTCCAGGCGAGCACGAGCGGTTTTGTAATTTGCTTGTGCATCGATGAGATGCGCATCATCCTTTTTCTTGTTCAGCATCGGCAGCAGCAGGCGTAGAGTCTCTTTCACTGACCCGACCAGCCCGAGATCGACCGCCGTCCTCCGGCCTATCTGTTCGCCGCGCAGATCAACCTGAATCACTGCGGCATGGGAAGGGTAAAACTGCTGATAGGGGAAATCGGTGCCCAGCATCAACAGCAGATCGCAATTCTCGACCGCCTGATAACCCGAGGTGAACCCCAGCAATCCGGTCATGCCTACGTCGTAAGGATTGTCGTAGGCGATGTATTCCTTGCCGCGAAGCGCGTGAACGATTGGAGCTTTCAACGCCTCGGCTGTTTGCAGCAGCTCATCGTGTGCACCGGCGCATCCAGCGCCGCCAAGGATTGTCACCTTTGTCGCGGCGTTCAATAACGATGCTGCGCGTTCAAGCAATGCCGCCTCCGGCGTCGTGACCGGCTCTATAGAATCCACTTTTAGATTGATTCTGCGCAGCGTCGCGTTCTGCAACGCTGTATCGCCGGAGATCACGATCACGGCCACGCCTCGCTTCGCGATCGCGGTTCTGATCGCGATCTCAAGCACTCTGGGCATCTGGCTTGGATGGGAGATGTATTCGCAGTAGTGACTGCAGTCTCTGAAGATGTGATCGGGCTTCGTCTCCTGAAAGTAGTCGCTGCCCACCTCCTTGCTCGGGATCTGCGCAGCGATGGCCAGGACCGGTACCCGATTGCGATGGCAGTCGTACAGGCCGTTGATGAGGTGCGTATTTCCCGGCCCGCAGCTTCCTGCGCACACCGCGAGACCGCCAGTCAGGTGAGCGTCGGCTCCAGCCGCAAAAGCCGCTGCTTCCTCATTCCGCGTGTGAATCCATTTGACCTTGGGATGCGTACGAATCGCATCCGTAATGCCGTTCAGTGAATCGCCCGGAACGCCATAGATCCGCTCCACGCCGACCGATGCAAGCGTGTCCACGATAATGTTGGCTATCTTTGCGGTTGCCATAAGCCATCTTCTCCTGAAAGTTGATAGTGCCGGGTCTTATATTTGGGACGCTGATCAGTCCTGAGAAACAACCTGGGCTGCCGGTGCGATGTAAAATCCGACGGCAAGAATCGCGACGAGAGCGTTGGCTGTTCTATCTGATGCCATTCGACCCCGTCCCGGAGATGGTCGCCATCTCGATCTCCTATCTCTGAATCCTTTATGGCTCGGCCGAGCTAATGCTAGGAGTTCAGCCGAGAGAAAAAGGCGGCAACAATAAAGTTGAGCCGCAGCCCGCCGGACCGATTCCGACGTCGTCTTTCGGAAAATAGGCGCGCAGCACAACCGTCACTCAGACCAAATGCTGGGTTTTTCCCAGCTTGTCCCGATGCTCAGAGCATCTTTTCGTCAGTGCTGGTCAGGGTGACATCGGCTGCCGCCCGGCTCCATCCGATGCGCAGATCTTTTACACTATGCAGCGCGAATGCCCCCTGTGCTCCCCGCGCCGCTGTGACGGCGAAGAAATCCGCGCGCTCCACATCGACAAGAGAAAACGCCGGTCGCGCATCGGGTGTCGCATTCGCTACTTCCACATGGCTCATCTCCAGGTTGCGCACGTGCCTCAGGAAGAAGCCGGACGCCGGGGTCGCTCCGAACATGCTCGGCTCGGGATACTTATTCTCGAACTCCTGCAGTTGAACCTTCGCCATCTCTTCTGAGCCGCCGCCCGCTGTTTCCACATACACATTTGAGATCTTTACGTCTTCGATGGAATAGCCGGGGATGCCGCTGAGGACGGAGCTCCCCTTCATAGGTGCGTTGTAGCACTCGAGGTTGCTGATCAGAACGCGCCTCAGCGTTCCCACCTTGGTGCTCTCGGCCGGCCCGCGCAGTCTGGCGCCGAGCCGCATGAAGATTGGCCCGGAGACGAGATCGCGCATGGTTGTGTTCGTGATGGTGAAGTCTTCGAGCAGTGCTCCGTCCACCGTCTCCAGTGCGTAACCCTGGCAGCCTTCAAAGACACAATTGGAGATGGTGACGTTGATAAAGCCGCCATTCGATTCGGTGCCGCATTTGATGCGGCCGGTGCGAGGGACATGAACATCAAGAGCAAATTTCTTGAATGTCCCATCCAGCACCGTGCCCATCTCGTAACACCCGGTCACAAAGCAGTTAGTGATGGTCAGATTTCTCGTCGGCCGCGCATAGCCCAGCGCAAAGCTCGACTTCGGGCAGATGGCGTCATCCCACGGCGAATTCACAGTGCAGTTGGAGACGCGCACATTCTGGCAGCAATCGATATCCATGCCATCGCGGTCGGTATCGATCTTCAGGTTGTCGATGGTGAGATTGTCTACGCCGGTCAGCAGCAGCCCGAAGTGTCCTCCCTTGAGGATCGAGAAATCCCGCAGCAGCACGTTGCGGCAGTTCTTCAGCGCGATTGCCTTGTTGCCCACCCCCTGCTGCTCTGCGATAAACGGAGCGCCATCGCCCTTGCGATCTCGTCCGTTGGAAAGTCCTTTACCCCAGATCAAGCCCGGTCCCGTGATGCTGACGTCGTGGATGTCCTCGCCCCACAGCAGCGAATTGTGCCAGTGATTGTGACCATAATCCTGGTAAGCGTCCCAGGTAGTTTTCGGCTCCGCCGCATCGTAGGAGCCGCCCCGATATCCCGTCTGCTCGCCCGGCAATGGCGAATCCGCTGCGACAATCGTGCAGCCCTGCGTCAGGTAGAGATGTACTTCGCTTTTGAGGTGAACGGAAAAGGTAAGATAGCTTCCCGCGGGAAACATCACCATTCCGCCGCCGGCCGCAGCCGCTGCTTCGATGGTGTGATTTATGGCATCGGTGTCCAGCGTCTTCCCATCACCGGTCGCACCATACTTGCGAACATTAAAGATACCCGTCGAAATTGCCGCACTGTCCTGAGCCGAAGCCTCAAAGGATACGGCCGGAATAGCGGCAGCCGCGACACCCAGGCTACCAAAGCGAAGAAAATCGCGACGCATCGAGCTGAAATTTTCCATGAGTGAATACATCCCGCCGTGAGCAGAATTTTAGGTCCATCTAAAGATAACGCGAGATGCGGCTGGTCAAAACGAGAGCATCCGCAAGCCCATAAAACAAAACCGCGATTGCGCCGACTCTCTACCTGATCGAGTTGAAGAATTTTCTTGTAACGGATGTTCCGGCTGCCTTACCGAAATGAGATCCTGATACCAAAATGGAACTCATGCTTGCCGAGGGCGCGACGATAGACAGGGCAGGACTCCAGTCGTGCCCAAAGCAGCTTGTCGCCATCATTGGTATCTGGCTCCGATCGCAGCCTGCGCTGCTCTTTTGGCGACGGGATGCGGAGGAGGTCCCTCGTGGACCTCGATCACCATCACCGCATCGAGCGCACCTATCGCCGCCGGCCAGACCAGCCAGTTGCATGCAAGCGAGTCGAGCTCCGTAGGCATTACATCCGATGTAACCAGCTCAGTAACCTGGAGTTCCTCGAATACCGCTGTGGCAACCGTGAACACGGCCGGGCTTCTTACGGCGTTGACTCCGGGAAACACGACCATCACCGCGGCGCTGAAAAAGACCACGGGGTCGCTCGCACTCACCATCAATACAGCTTCCGTGAAGCAGTTGAAAGTCAGCCCGCAGAGCGCGACTGTGTTCACGAATGCGCAGCAGCAATTCACCGCGACGGCGACGTATTCAAATAGCACGACCGGCGATCTCACCGGCGCAGTGACCTGGAGCGTCACTCCATCAAGCGTAGCCACCATCACCGCCGGCGGCCTGCTCAAGGCGGTATCCGCAGGCAGCTTCACGGTGACGGCAAGCAGCGGCTCGGTGACTGGAACGGCGACCGGTGCGGTCAGCGGTCCTGCGCTATCCGCGATCGCAATAGCCCCGGCGAACGCGAATATATCTTCCGGAGCGTCGCAGCAATTCACTGCCACGGGAACCTACAGCGATCAGTCGACGAAGGATCTGACTGCAAGCGTTACCTGGGCGTCGAGCGACACATCCGCGCTCACCATCACTGCTGCGGGATTGGCCACCGCCGCAAGCGTAACCGCAACCACTCCAGTATCGGTCAGCGCGCAACTGGGCTCTCTCAGCGCGAACGCGGCGGTCAATGTTACGCCGCAGGCAGCCATGACCGCGCTGCAGGTCCGGCCTACCAGCAGCAGCATTGCTGCCGGCACCGCTGAGCAGCACACGGCGCTCGCCTTCTATTCAGATGGCACACAGCAGGATGTAACCAGCCAGGTGACATGGAGTGTCGCCGCCGCCAATCTGAGTGCGAACGCCATGCGCAGGGCAGGGAACAGCAAGGCGCTGCGTGCGAATGCTCAACCGGCTGACAGCAGCACAAGTGCGATCTCGGTGAATCAGTCGGGCGTTGACTACGCCAACCAGCCAGGAGCCGCGGATGTGCAGGCCAGTCTTGGATCGCTACAGTCGCAGAGCGTCGTGCTGGTAACGGCCGCTACCGTGAATGCCATTGCGATCAGCTCGACGAACCTGTTGTTTCCCATAAATGCGACGCAACAGTTCTCGCTCAACGGATGGTTCTCTGACGGCAGCTCGCAGGACCTCACCCTGACGGCGAACTGGCAGAGCTCAGATACCAGCATCGCCACCGTGAATAGCAACGGAATTGTTACAGGAGTCAGCGCCGGCCGGGTGACACTCACCGCCAGCTTTGGAGGGCTGACCACAACCAAGGTGGCCCAGATATTGTCGACCGACCTGGTGTCGACTACGATCAGGGTTCCTGATCCCGTATTGAGCCTAGGCACAGCTGAAAATGTATCCGTCGTCGGCACATTTTCTGACGGCAGCTCGCAGGACCTCACTCCGCTTGCCACCTGGAGCTCATCCGATACCAGCGTGTTGCAGATCGACAACACCGGCTTTGTTCAGGTTACAGGCACAGGCCGCGTGCAGATCACATCGATGGTCGGGGGTGTCAGCTCGGTTGCGACGATCTTCTCTGTAACCGCAACGCTGCTTTCGATTGAGATCGATCCCGCCAACGCGTCCTTCGCATTGGGCACCAGCCTGCCATTCACAGCGCTGGGATTCTTTTCTGACGGAGCACAGATCGATCTCTCCAGTTCTGTGCTCTGGGTATCGAGCGACCCCACCGTTTTCACAGTCAATTCGGTAGGACGCGCCAAGAGCTATGGGCTCGGCACCGCGACGCTTACAGCTTCTTTTCTAGGAATATCGCAGACCAGCGCTGCGATTACCGTTACCAACGCAACGTTGACTGGGCTGACCATCTCCCCGGCTACCGCAACCATCGCTGCCAACACGCACCAGCAATATGCCGCCACAGGCTGGTTCAGCGACGGTTCCATTCAGGATCTCTCTACCGACGCGCTGTGGGCCACCAGCAACCACACGGTCGCTTCGGTCGACAATGACGGCACCGTTCTCGGCCTGAGTCCGGGTACTTGCACGGTAAGCGCGACCGCGTTGGGAATCATGGCGTCGGCCCAGGTGACGGTGACCAGTGCATCGCTGCTTTCGACGATTATTTCTCCAGGCGATGTCGAGCTGCCGGTCCGGGTGAGCCGTCCATTCAGCCTCGTTGGTACATTCTCCGACGGAACCACGCAGGATATGTCGGCCGATGCCATATGGCAGTCGCCGACACCGTCCGTTGTCTTTGCCACTGCAACCGGGCTTGGATTCGGAGTCTCACCCGGCATCGGGACGCTGGCGGCCGTGCTGGGAAACTTCAGCTCTGCGACGCAGGTGAACGTGACTTCTGCCACCCTCACCGGAATTACGCTGACTCCCCCCGCGCCGGTCATCCGGGTTGGCGGTTCACAGCAGATGACAGCCACAGGAACTTTCAGCGATGGCTTCTCGCAGAATCTCTACACAGACGCAGTGTTCAATGCGGCGAACAACAAAATTGTAAACATTGGAAGTCCGGGTCTGGCCGTCGGAACTGAGATCGGTTCGACGCAAGTCACCGCCAGATTCGATGGAATCACCGCTTCGACGACCAGCTTCCAGGTATTGAGCGGAACACTCGTATCCATCGCCCTATCGCCTTCGAATCCCACGATCACTGCGGGCAGCACGCTTCCGCTCACCGCGACCGGCACTTATGCCGACGGCACGACCAGCAATATTTCAAACCAGGTCACTTGGACCTCGTCTAATCCCGCGGTGCTGAGCATCGACGGCAATGGAGTGGCGACGGCAAATGCGGTGACAGCAGAGACTACCGTGACAGTGACCGCAACCTCCGGTTCGACCACTGCGAGCTTTACCGTCACTGTCTATCCAGCCAGCGGGGCCGCCGTCAGGACAGTCGTCATCGCTCCATCCAGCGCCAGCCTCGTCCCCGGAGCCACGCAGCAGTTCACTGCGACTGCAACTTATGCCGACGGTACCGTACAGGATGTCTCATCGTCTGTAGTCTGGTCGTCGTCGAATCCTGCTGCGGCCACCATCAGCAGCACTGGACTCGCAACCGGCGTGGCCACGGGCAGCGCGGAGATCACAGCACAGACCGACGGCGTTTCCTCGTCCGTCCCTCTGACCGTATCGCCCCCGACCTCAAGCGGAGCGACGGTAAGCTCGGTCGCTCTGACCCCCGCGAACGCAAGTATCAGCGCGGGTTCGACGCAGCAGTTCACGGCGCGCGCCACTTACAGTGATGGAACGCTGCAGGATGTTTCGAGCTCGGCCATATGGACATCTTCGGCTACGTTGACTGCGACCGTAAACGGCACTGGCCTTGCAACCGGCGTGGCGGCAGGAACTGCCAGCATCACCGCAACCTCAGGTGGAGTTCCGGGCAGGGCCACGCTGACGGTGACCACGAGCAGCGGAAATGGAGGCGGCTCAGGTGCGACGTTAACCTCCATCGCCATCACTCCGGCAACGGCCAGCATCGCTGCCGGCACTACCGAGCAATTCACTGCGACGGGAGCCTACAGCGATAGCACCACGCAAAACCTCACCAACCAGGTTGCCTGGTCCTCATCGAACACCGGTGCGGCCACCATCGGCAACGCCGGCTTGGCGGCGGGCGTGGCCACCGGCTCCACAACCATCGGAGCCGCGCTGAGCGGCATCACTGCATCCGCATCTCTCACCATCACTCCGGGTTCGGGAGCCACGCTCACTTCCATCGTGATCACGCCTACCAGCAGCAGAGTGGTGGCCGGTCTAAGTCAACAGTTCACTGCAACTGGAACCTATTCGGATGGGTCGACTCTGAACCTGGACAGCAGCGTAACCTGGACCACCTCGAATCCTTCGGTTGCGACGGTAAACAGCACTGGCCTGGTTGCCGGTGTTGGAGCCGGCACGGCCACCATCACCGGGACCGTCGGATCGCTGCAGAGCCAGACAACCGTGATCATCAGCACGGCCTCGCTAAGCTCCATGGCCATCAGTCCCAGTGGAGCGAGCCTGCCTGCCGGAACCACGCAGCAGCTCATCCTGACCGGCACATTCTCTGACGGTTTGCGGCAGAACCTGAACTCTGCTGCAACCTGGTCTTCGCTTGCGCCCGCGGTGGCCACGGTCTCGTCAACAGGCCTGGTCACTGCCGTCTCACCGGGCACCGCGCAGGTGTCAGCGAGTTATAGCGGACAGAGCGCGCCGACGACTGTGCAGGTCACAACGGCGACGCTGGTCTCCGTCGCGGTTTTTCCTCTGAGCGCAAGCTTCGCGAAAGGGACAACGCAGCAATTCACTGTCACTGGAACTTACTCTGATGGCACGAGTCACGATCTGACCAGTCTCGCCACATTCACCAGCTCAAACCCCGCGGTGGTCAGCGTATCGTCGAGCGGATTGGCGACCGGGACAGGCGCAGGCGCCACTCAGATATCGGTTTCGATCGATGGCGATACGGCTTCCACGCAGACCATCACCGTCACACCGGCCACGCTCGTATCCATTGCCATTACGCCGTCGACGCCAATCTTCGCCAACGACACTACTGAGCAATTTACAGCCATTGGCACCTTCTCCGACGGCAGCACGCAGAATCTTTCCAGCCAGGTGGTGTGGACATCGAGCAATCCGCAGACGGCAACCATCGATAACAATGGCCTCGCCACCGGTGGTGCTCCCGGCTCGACGCAGATTTCCGCAACCTTCGGCGGCGTAACCTCCACTACCGGGACGGTGCAGATCACCCCTGCGGTGCTGACCGAATTGAGCATCTCCCCAACCACGGCGCAGATCGCGAAAGGCACAACGCAGCAGTTTACCGCCAACGGCACCTACTCCGACGGCACCACACAGAACCTTTCGTCGACAGTGACATGGTCGAGCTCCAACGGCACCGTGGTATCGATAAGCGCCAGCGGCCTTGCGACCGGAACCAGCGTGGGCTCGGCGCAGATATCCGCCGCGTTCAACGGAGAAACCGCTTCTACCTCCAGTTTCCAGGTGACCCCGGCGACTCTCGTGTCTATCGCCTTCAGTCCGGCAAATCCAAGCGTCGCCGCCGGCACCAATGCGCAGATGACGGTGACCGGAACATTTTCCGACGGCAGCACCCAGAACCTCAGCAGTAGCGCAACCTACAGCTCGTCGAATACGGTGGCTGTTACGGTGAGCAATACCGGCTTGATCACTGGAGTCGCGCCCGGCAGCAGCACCGTCACAGTTACAGTGGACGGCGTAAGCAGTACGTTCACCGTGGTTGTCACCTCTGCGACTCTTACCTCCATCACCATCTCGCCCGCCAATCCGGCCAACTTTGCCAAGGGGACGACCGAGCAGTTCACCGCCGCTGGCAACTACTCTGACGGCAGCACGCAGGATCTGACCTCGACCGTCGCCTGGTCGAGCTCGAGTCCTTCAGTCCTCACCATCAACTCGCAAGGTCTCGCCACCGGCACAGGCACGGGATCAGCAACCGTGACTGCGACGTATCAGGGCCAGAGCACGACTACTCCTTCGGTGCAGGTCACGCCGGCTGTACCGGCCTCCGTCGCGATCACGCCTGCGGCCACCACTCTCACCACGGGCTCTACCCAGCAGTACGTGGCCACCGTCACCTATACGGACGAGACCACGCAGGACGTCAGCTCTTCAACTACATGGAACAGCGCCAACGCTGCGGTCGCAACCATCTCGTCTTCCGGACTTGCGCTCGGCCTTACCGCGGGCAGCACAACCATCTCCGGCCGGTACGACAGCATCACCGGCTCAACTGGACTCACCGTTGCGCCGGTCATCGCGCCAACCCTGGCTTCGATCGCCGTGACGCCCTCGTCGGCATCCGTAGCCAGCGGCAACACCCAGCAGTTCGCAGCCACCGGCATTTACTCCGACGGATCGACACAGAACCTGACCACCTCCGCTACCTGGCAATCATCCGTGCCTTCGGTCGCGACTATCGACAACATTGGCCTGGCCACGAGCGTCGGCGGAGGCAACACGCAAATATTGGCGACGTATGAGGGAGTTTCCGGAATCGCTACGCTTACCGTCAGTCCTGCGACGCTGGTTGCGTTGTCCGTCACTCCTGCCACGGTGAGCCTCGCGGAGGGAACATCGCAGCAATATCGTGCCGTCGGCACGCTCTCTGATGGTTCGACCGAAGACCTGACCACGTCGGTCACCTGGTCCTCAACCAACAACGCTGTAGCTACGATCAACACTTCCGGCTTTGCCACAAGCAGCAGTGTTGGCTCGGCCACCATCAAAGCTCAGGCCGGATCGATCAGCGGCACAGCAGCGATGACTGTCACGGCCGCCACGGTTGTGAGTGTGCAGGTCACTCCTTCGGTTGTCACACTGCCGTCGGGTGGAGTGCAACAGCTCCTGGTTACAGCAACGTTCACCGACGGCAGCTCGCAAAACGTAACCACCAGTGCTGCGTATTCAAGCTCGAGTTCCTCGGTCGCGACCGTCGATGTCAGCGGCAAGCTGACAGCTGCGGGCACAGGATCGGCCACGGTCACTGTCAGCCTGGGCAGCGAGTCGACATCGGTTCCCGTAGTCGTCACCAGCGCCGCGCTCACATCGATCGCGATCACGCCGTCCAGCCTCAGCCTCGCGGTTGGTGAGAGCCAGCAGATGACTGCGACCGGCACCTTCTCTGACGGCAGCACGCAAGACCTCACGAACTCCGTCACCTGGACCAGCTCTGCTCCGCTGGTCGCGACAGTAAGCACAACCGGCAAGGTCACTGTTAGCCAGACCGGCAACGCCACCATCTTTGCAGCCGATGGAACGGTGACATCATCGGCTTCTCTCACCGGGACCAGCGCGGTGGTCACCGCTATCGCAGTGAGCCCGGCTTCGGCAACGCTCGCCGACGGCCAGACGCAGCAATTTGCAGCCACGGCAACCATGAGCGACGGCAGCCAGCAGACTGTGACCAACTCGGCGCACTGGAGCACCTCGGACCCGACCAAAGGAACGATCAGCAATATCACCGGCACCAACGGATTGCTGGTGGCCACCGCCGCAGGTAGCTTCACCGTCAGCGCAACGCTGAATTCGATCTCGGGCTCGGCATCTGTTACCGTCACCAGCGCTGCGCTGGCATCGCTCACCGTGTCGCCCAGCCCTGTCTCATTGCCCGCGGGCACCACGCAGGCAATGACCGTCACTGGAAACTACACTGACGGAAGTACCGCGAATGTGACATCATCCGCCAGTTGGAATAGCACCAGCGCGTCCATAGCGACTGTCGACTCGAACAACGTTCTGCATGGCGTGAGCGCAGGCTCGGCTACGGTGACGGCGACCGTGGGTCTCGTCTCGAAAGGTGATGCCGTCACCGTCACCAGCGCGGTGCTCGACTCCATTGCCATCGGCCTGTCATCTAACAACGTGCCTCTCGGCTTGCAGACGCAGCTCACCGCGACCGGCACATACTCCGACGGCAGCACGCAGAATCTTACCTCTCAGGTGCAGTGGAGCTCTTCTTCGCCATCGATAGCCACAGTAGGCGCCGGCGGTCTGGTATCGACCCTCGCCAGCGGATCGACTGAGCTCGTCGCGACACTGGGCAGCGTCACACAGCAGGCATCGCTCACCGTCACAGCGGCGGAGCTCGAAAGTATCGCCGTGCAGGCCAGCCAGTCGAGCTTTGCGCTGGGACTATCCTTGCAGCTCACCGCTATCGGGACTTACTCCGACAGCTCTACGCAAAACCTCACCAGCCAGGTCGCATGGTCGTCGCTGACTCCATCAGTCGGCGTGGTCAGCTCGACAGGGCTCGCCACAGGCCTGACCACCGGAACTTTCGATGCCCGGGCAACCCTCAATAGCGTGACTGGTTCGCTGGCGATCACCGTCACCAGCGCAGTGCTGCAGTCCATCACCGTAACGCCGGCCGACACCATCATCGTGAATGTACTCGGCAACTCCGTGCAATATACCGCAACCGGTCACTTCAGCGACGGCAGCACGCAGAACATCACCAACAGTTGTCACTGGGCCATCACCAGCGGCCTGGCCGTCGGCAGCATTTCGCAGACGGGCAGCTTCTCCCCACTCGGGCTCGGAATCGGAACACTGTCCGCAACGTCAGGCAGCATCGCCGGATCAACCGGCTTCACCGTAGTCTCAGTGCTCTGATGCATTCACATTGTGCAGAATGACCAGCGCCCGCCGATCCCTCAATCAGTAACGGACAGGTTGAAGCGCGATCTCTAATTCTCCGGAGCTTGCGACGTCTGCCAGAGTAACTACGGACGCGCCCAGTGCGCCCGCCAGCTCAAGCGCGCGCCCGGTTGGCTGTGCCACATTCCCGGTATCGACCACGAGAGCGCGACAATGCAGCTGTGCGGCAACTTCCAGTGTCTCCTGCCAGGGATCTCCGCCGCGCAGAGCGACGTTTGCCCGTCCATCGCTCAGCAGGATCAGAAGCGTTGCGGGAGTAAGGTAGGTTTTTGACAACTCGAGTGCATGTGCCAGAGGTGTTCGCCCCCCGGTGGGCAGATATTCCAGGACAGTTGCTGCATCCTGCATCATCCGCGAAGGCTCGAGCAGAACTTGTGCGCCGGCCCCGCGAAAGACAATAATCGCGACCTCATCGTCCTTCCGAAAGGATTGATTGAGCAGGCCAAGGGCCGCGCCTTTGACCAGCCGCATCTTCTCGTGCGCAGCGTGGGAGCCGCTGGAATCGATGACCAACAGATATCGCATGCCGGACTTGGGCGCGCGCACCTTTTCGTGCAGATCGGATAGGCGCGGATGAATATCTCCCGTCTCCAGGAGCGCATGATTCAGGGTTGCGCGAAGGTCGATCTCCTGCGGAATCTTTGTGCGGCGCGTGCCTGCGACCGGCCCCCGATGCTCCGTAGGGATTGCCTGGCTGTCGCCACGCGCAGCCTGATCGTCCAATGAGACACGGATAGTCGGAGCAGCGATCTCCCGCGGAGGAAAGATGCGCTCCGTCGTTTCCTGCGCGCTTTGATTTGGAGAAGTGGAAGCCTGTGGTTGCGAGCTTGACGGCGGAGGCGGAGCAGATTGACCGCCGCTCCGCGCCCGGTGATTGAGCACCAGCGGGAGCACGGTGTCGACGTGCTACGGGATTGTGGGACGATACGGACGGGTTTTATTACGACCAGATAAAGATTAATGGCGAGATCATTCCTTTAAAAACGCGGTCGCTGGTGGGTCTGATACCGCTGATTGCGGTCGAAACCCTGGAAGAGGACAAAATCAAGGGACTGCCGGGTTTTTATAAACGCTTTCAGTGGTTCCAGCAACACCGGAAAGATTTGAAGCAGCATATCTCGCATTGCGAAAGCGGAGTAAAACAGGACAGCCACCATCATTTTCTCCTCGCAATTCCCAACAAAGACAGGCTGGTCCGGTGCGAACTTCCCGGTGCTGGTGTCGTCGATTTTCTGGCGTGGCATGACAACGCGCGGCGCGGTGGTCGGCGGAAGCCTAGGGTTGATTTCCGCCGTGCTGCTGACGCTGTTCTCAAAGTCGGTATGGGTCGACGTCCTGCATCACGCGCACGCGCCGGTGTTCCTCGATAACCCCGCGCTCGTTTCGGTGCCGCTTGCGTTCGTCGGAATCTGGGTAGTTTCGATGCTGGATCGGAGTGCGCGTGCACAACGGGAGCGGGAAGCTTTTGCGCTGCAGGAGTTCTATGGACAAACGGGCATCCTGTCGATCAGGGCCGTCGATCATTGAGTTGATTTGATGTTTGGTGGGCCGGGTCGGAGTCGAACCGACGGTGTCCTTTCGGAGGCGGATTATGAGTCCGCTGCCTGCAACCAGCACGGCGTCCGGCCCTGAGAAAACTAAGACAACCAAGAAAAAGACCCGGTCTTGAAGGCCGGGCCTAGTCACTGATTGGCCGACATACTACACGAAAAAG
>CAVUWQ010000006.1:0-159597 GCA_963745105.1 uncultured Acidobacteriaceae bacterium | reverse complement strand
TGGGGGTTGAGAATTTGCCCACCCTTGGAGAGCCTTGTGAGATTGACCATTAAGCAAATCGACAATGCAAAGCCAAGGGACAAGAAATACAAGATGGCCGATGGTCGAGGGCTGTGTCTCCTTGTCTCGCCGTCTGGTGCGAAGCTCTGGGTCTGGCGCTATCGAATCGGCGGCGCGGAAAAGAATATGGCATTTGGGGAATACCCCTGGCCAAGCATTTTTGAACGTCCTATTTACTTTGTCGAGCTTCGTGATGGTTACGCCTGCTCCTGGTGCGAATTGAAGGAAAAAGAACTCTTCCTCGTCCCCTTTCCGCAGTCGCGGAGTCAGGTAAGGCAAGTGCGAATTCCCTTTGAGGCTGAAGTGGTCGGACGGGTCACGGCTATATCCATGCGCATCGCAGAAGTGTAGGAGACCCGCATGGGCCGCTTTTGGGTAAATACTTCGCCTGTACCGTGTTATCGCCATGCGTCCGAGGCAACAACCGTAACGGATCTCAACAAATGTTCGGATGGCTCCCTTAATAGCTCGCTGGACCCTTTGGCGAATGATTTTTGGATCGCATTCGGTCCGGCCCTTTGACCCCATACGCCGACTAATAATTGTTCTGAAGCGTCAGAAGGATTATGATAAGTCGAGGGAGATACCCATGGAAGCTTTGATGGAGCGCTTGACGACCAGTGAGGCGGCGGTCGCCGCCGGAGTATCAGTCCCTCAGATTCACAGGATCATCGACGAAAAGATCCTGCCGGAAGATCTCTACAGCACCGCGCAGATGCGGACGTTTCGTACCGATGCCTGCATTCTGATCGCTTTTTATTTCGAAACCGCGGAGTCGCTGACAGCACAGGCCCGGCTTCGGACCATTCGGGATGCATTGGCGCATTGCGGAAGTTGGGAGCAGTGGAGAGACTGCATCGTTGAAGACCACTCCATCACAGTGCGCTTTTCCGACATTTGGAAAGGCGTAGAGAAACGCCTTCATCAACTGAAAAGGGCTCACGAAATGGTGATAGAAGACCCGGAAATCTTGAGCGGAACGCCCGTCATTAGGGGTACGCGAGTGCCCGTCTATGACATTGCCGCGGCAGTTGAATCGGGAACGCCGAAGGATCGAGTCCTCAAATCTTATCCCAGCTTGAAGGACTGGCAGGTCGAACTCGCATTGGTATACGCGAGGGCGGTTCCACAGCGAGGCCGCCCCAAACGTGTCTCGCATGCCAGCGGCCTCAAAGGGTCAATAAAGAGAAAGCGACTACGTAGCGCCTTATCGGGAAGATGAGTGCGCGGTGAAATTCCTCATCGACGAGTGCCTAAGTCTGGATTTGGTAGAAGTCGCCCATAGTCGCGGCTTCGTGGAAAGTTCACATGTGGTTTGGATGGGTAAAGCTGGATGGAAGGACTGGGAACTAAAGCCCTTCATCTTGGAGGGGGACTGGACCCTGGTAACACGGAACAGTGTCGATTTTCGCGGACCTGGGCAAAATCCAGGGACGGGCGGCCAATTTGCAGATGTTCCTCTACACGCCGGTCTGATTTGTATCAATGGACCAGACGGAATGACGGCCGAAATCCAATGTGAACTGTTTGAGGCAGCGCTCGACGAAATTGGGGATGCACAGCAGCTGGTCAACGAAGTGGTCGAAGTCGATCTCGAAGCCCTTGATGACGGGTTCATCATTCATCGGTATCCGATGCCCGAAGAAATTGAATGACTGGGTAGCGTTACTTCTTCCCGAGCGTTTTCGTCGGTCTTGCAGTGGGAATGTCAACGGCGCAATTGCACCAGCTCCCCGCCGTTCATAGCGGGATACGACTATCGGGGTTAACTCGGAGGATTAATCACTCCAAGAAAGGCCTGTAATCTTCCCCAGTTGAGAGCGCAGGCCAGGGAATCAACGTCTGGTCGGTCCTTGTCTTGTCGGTCCTTGTCATCGGCGCTACTTCCGAATAGATCAATCCACTGTAAGAATCGACAGGTTTGAAAAACGTCATATTGCTCTATCCTTACGCGTCAAGGGAGATTACCGATGAAACAGGGTCATATCCGTGAGACGTTGTGGACTGCGCTATCTGCTTTGATCTTGTTTGCTGCGGTAGGATGCGAGGACGCGAAAAAGCCGACAGTAGACGCCTTGTCGCCGGCCGACGCCCAATCGATCGCGAAGCAAGCCTACATATATGGCGTGCCGATGGTCGCTCAGTACAAGACCATGTATGCCTTCTCTGTCGATAAAGGCAACCCGCAATACAAGGGACCATTCAACTCCATCCTCAACTTCGCCCGCGTCTTCACGCCCGCAGACACCGCTTTTGTCACTCCCAATTCCGATACTCCCTACTCCTTCGGCGGCCTCGATCTCCGCGCCGAGCCTGCCGTAATCACCATTCCGAAGATGGAGAAGAACCGCTACTTCGTCTTTCAGTTGATGGATCTGTACACATTTAACTTTGCTTACATCGGCAGCCGCACCACTGGCAATGATGGCGGTGCCTATCTCATCGCAGGGCCAGGATGGAAGGGCGAGATCCCCAAGAACATCAGTAAGGCATTCAGCGCCGAGATTTCAACCGTGTCGACGATCCTGGGATAGCCGACCCGCTGGCTGCCGAAAAGATGTTCTCCAGAATCGAGAGCAGGGCTGCTCCGGTGTTCAGAACCCTATATGCGGAGAGACGCGGACCAATCGACGGGCTTGAGTTGGGTATGTTGCTCGAATACGCGGCGCTTCAATGGGTACGTGTGCCGACGTTTCGAAGCTTTATTGAACGCATCCTGGAAAGAGAATTCGCGGATCAGGTTTTGAGTAGCCGTGAAGCCTGGATCAATGCCTCCTTAAAGGCTGGTGTTCATAGCAACGACCCTGACACTGACTATAAAACGGCTCTCGAAAGAATAGCTGGCGGCCACTTGAAGATGTCGGTCTCGACGGCCTACCACTTGAAGCGCGGTGGCGAGGTTCTCGAAGATTTGACCTTGGCGCTCGAACGCAGGCGCTGGGGTTGGTTAGTAAGCGAGCGCGGACAATTTATAGGCTCTGACAATCCAGTCGCAATGGACGGGGAATCAAGGGCTAGAATCGGATTTGAAAACGCCGGGGTTGTCACTTATACGGTAAACCGCTTCGTAACGCTATACGGAACGAAAGAGACCGTCACCCCGCCGCCGATCACTACCAAACTCATCGCACGCCATAACACCTTCGCGATGTTATGTGCGGATGAGCAGACCTACTCTCATCGAGAAGATTTCCACTGGCTGGACCATTCGGATAAATCACGGAATGACTGGCAGCTATTTGCGGCGGAAGACTTTGACCCAGAGGCCGAGGAAAGCGGTGGCGTGCCGAACCTTTGAGATTGGCCGCTTCAGAATGATTGCGCCCGGCTGCCGCTCGAATAAACGTGTCACCGTTTGGCGGCAAAGTCCGTAAGCGCGGCAATCTCCCGCACGGTTTGGGGTTGTTTATCCGCCACTCAGCCGGGCTTGGATCAAAATGAACGGATTGCTCGAGAGGCGGTAAAATTCCAACCAAGGCGCACTTTTTTTGCACATCTCGACGGAGAAGACTGTCCTTCCACCAAAGAACGCTAATTCGTTGCAGTATTTTCACAGATTTACGGAGACTTCTAAAACTGTGCGGTAAGTTACGGTGCAGTTAGTCATGACCAACGACAAGCTGTGTATCATCGTCGTGAGAGGTCCTATGTACTATGCAAGAGTAGAACTCCACCAACCAAGCGACTCCAGTGAAATTACGACCCCATCCGCCATTCACTTCCACTGCAGCGAGTACACCTGCTCGGCTCCGGCGTGACTCATGATCGCCGGTTGTCCGTCCGCCGTAACGCTCACGAACGCTTGGTTAGATATGGTCGTATCCGGAACGTCCGAAACACGCTTCCGAACGCCATCCGGTACGGACAGCCGGTACATACCTGCATGGGTTTGGGTCTGCGAGAAGTAAATGGCACGACTGTCTGGAGACCACGCATAGAAGCCCTCCGGATCGTCGAACTGCATCAGTGTCCGCCACTGTTTCGTCTGCGCGCTGTAGATCACCATCCGCAGTGGCTCTCGCGCCATGGCCACCAGATACCTCCCGTCCGGCGACCATAACGGGATATAGAACTTCTCCCCACCCGCCATCGGCGTCACCTTCCGGGTCTCCAGATCCACCACATACAGCCCATCCGGCTGACTGAACCCGTCGTACCGGTTAAAGATGATTGACTTTCCATCAGGCGACCAGCTTGGGATCACCTCGTTGTCGCCTTCTGTCATCAGCTTCTCTGGAGCACCGCCGTCGGCTGAGACGCGGTAGATCTTGCGCCAGTCAGAATAGGCAATCCATTTCCCATCCGGGGACCACTGTTCCATATAGGCCGGTGCGTCTGTCAGCTGTACTGCCTCGCTGCCATCCACGCGGCTCTTCCACAAATGGCCGCTCGGATATTCCGAGTACGCCATCCATCGCCGGTCTGGAGAAACCGCAAACTGCAAAGCTGGCAGCCCACCGAGAAACGGCACTAGCTTCCCCGCTCGTGGATCGGACACCTGCATTGCTCCCGCTTCCACCCGTCCCAGCACATACAGGCTTTTGCTGTCTCGCGCAGGCGTTGCATCCGTGATGTTTAGCTGATTCCCCGTGAGGCGTGTAGCTCCGGGCTTCTTCCAGAATTCGAACCAGCGCGGTTTCTCCAGCTCATACACATTCCCGCGCCCTTCGCGGTCAGAATTGAAGAGAAAGCGTCGCCCGTCTGGAGTCCATTGACCCTGAGTTTCCTCGGCATCCGCCGGCCAATCCAGTGCCAGTGGATGTGGGTCTTTTCCGTCACTGCCGACCAGCCAGATACGCGGTGTCCGGAAAGCGAGTGTCACTGCGAGCTGCTTACCATCCGGCGAGACGGCCAGCGTGATCGGAGGCTGAGGCGGCTTCCACAGAGGCCGTGCATCACCGCCATCCTCATCCATAACCCATACCTGTTTCGATTCGACGAAATAGATCGACTTTCCGTCCGGCGCCCAACGTGCAATGGGACTGGCGTCCTGTCCTGTCCCAATCTTCCTCCACGCTCCCCCAAGACTCGACCCCGCCACGAACCAACCGCCTCCGGTCTCATCGTTCATGTTCTGGGCCCACACCAAGACTTTCGACCCGTCTGCGATTACATCTACCAAATACATTCCGCCGGCCAGCCCCGGAATGGGCGCAATCATTCCCCCGGTCACCGACATCGCCGACGGCACATTGCGGCTCTCGAAATAGAGCCGGGCGCCATCCGTGAGCAATGGACCGAGCTTCTCCTCGTTGGAAAATGAAATCTGCGTCGATTGGAGGTTTCCAGTCGCTGGCGCCGGACGAAGCAACATCAGAATTGTCCCGGCCACCGCCAGCAGGGCGGCGAGAAACGCGATTCGACGAAGCGCTATACGACGAATCGGTCCCGCGCCAACCGTAGCGCCGCGGACCGGCTCATCGGGCGTTCCAGATCGGGAAACGCGTCCCGGTTCCAGGTCCCGCAGCACTCTCCGTAGATCAGCAGCGAGATCCCGCGCATGCTGGTATCGCAGTTCCGGGTCTTTCTCGAGCGCCCGCGCCACAATTTGTTCGGCCAGCAGAGGTATCTCAGGGCAAAGCTCCCGCATCGGGCGCACCGTCTCATCGGTGATAGCTCGCAGAATCGCCAGCGTCGTCGGCCGACGAAACGGCGCGACCCCGGTCAGTGATTCGTAGTAGGTCACACCTAGGCTCCACAGGTCGCTTCGCACATCAGCTTTCTGCCCGAGGGCCTGCTCCGGAGGCATGTAAAGCGGCGTGCCCATCACTCCGCCTGTCTCCAACGCTGTTTGCGTAACATCCGCCGGCCCTAGCAGCCTCGCCAGTCCGAAATCGAGAACCTTGGCCTGACCCTTCGGGGTGATCATCACATTGGCCGGTTTCAGGTCGCGGTGGATCACGCCCTGCTCATGCGCCTCTTCAAGGGCTTCGGCCACCTGCAGCGCGATTGTTGTCGCTTCCCTCACCGGCAGAGCTCCGCCGCAAAGCTTCGCCGCCAGCGACTCACCCGCCACCAACTCCATCACGATGCAATCCGCGCCATCCTCCTCGATCACGTCATGGACGGAAGCTATGTGCGCGTGGTTCATTTTGGCGAGAGCCTGGGCCTCACGCCGAAACCGTCCTCGAGCTTCATCACCTGCCACCACTCCGCGCTGCAGCATCTTAATGGCAACTTCCCGGCCGAGCTTTTCGTCTCGCGCCCGGTAGACCACACCCATTCCGCCTGCGCCCAGTTTGCCTGTGATTAGGTAACGCTCTACCAGACGCTTGCCCGGCGCCAGCACGAGGGTCTGGGACGCCAACCCCGCCGCCGTTTGGTCTTTTGCGAAGGCCGGTTCAGAGAGAAAACCGCTCAGGCGATCATTTTCATCGAGTAGATCTTCTACCATTCGGCGAAGCACGGGTTTGCCCGCGCAGACTCGGTCCAGGAATGCCCCACGCTTATCGCGCGGCTGGTCGAGCGCTTCCTCAAACAACTGCTCCGCGGCTTGCTCCTGCTTGTTCATTGTGGATCCAGCGGCAGTCGGCAAAGTCGGTGCCTTGGAAAAACTGGGTTCACAGTAGCAGATTTTCCGCCGTCGGGCTCCTCCCTGGTTAACTTCCAGGGCCTGAGAACCTCGAAACCGCGAGGCTCCGGCTTCGCCTGGTTGGATAGGTATGGACAGCTTCCACGCCAGATGAAACGAGCGGAGGTGGCCGTTCAAGAGCTGGGGGGAAAGTTCAGAGATTTCTGATTCGGGGGAAGGCCAGGAACTGGCCAGGATTGAAAGCCTCAATTCTCGGTTGACGAGAACAGTCAGTATGGAGTGACCGGCGCCGATGCGCTGATCGTGGGTTAGGCTGTGTGTTTATCAGGACACGCAGTTCAGAGCCACAAGCGGAAGGGAGCCGGTCATGAAGGAGCCCGTCTACAGGTATCAATGTCGTGGTCGAGCGCGCTGGCAGTGAACACATCGAGGCTGAGGGACAAAGCTTGCCAACCGTTTCGACACACACCGACGACAAGGGACACTTCCGCGTCGCAGGGTTGCTGCCCGGAAAATACGTCGTGCACACACAACCGGTTTCTGGAATGACGGCGATCGCATATGCTTCACGTGGCGGGAACGGGACCGTCGAAGATCAGACGATCGATTTGGCCGATGAGGAGGACTACGAGGGCGCCGATATCGAAATCCCGCTCAACAGCCTTGCTGAAGTGGATGGGGTTCTGGAAGGTAATAGTGGAGGCCGCACAGTGGCCAATGTGGCCGTATCGCTTAAACCCGAAGACCGCGAATCCGCCAGCGAGGTGACTGTTTCGTCTTCGTCCGACGGGACTTTTCAGTTCGTCGGCGTTCCTGAAGGGGATTACAAGTTGCTTGTGAACGGAACCAGCTTGAGCCTGCACGTGCCTTTGAGCGGTGTTAAGAATCTCCGGGTTCCGGTGGCTCCCTAATCGCACACGCGCACCCGAGAAGGGTAGAAGTTTGGCGCGTTTTTCAACCCACAACCCAACCCACAAAAGCTGCCTGGCTTGCATGATTTCCGCGTATTTAGGCCGTCCCGCGGGATTGTAAGTCGTTGTAAAACCTAATATGGGCAGGTTGACACGGTAAAGGTCAGCTGTTCGAATCCGCGACTCTAGTCGTTCTGATGAACGGCAACCACGCCGCAAGTCGAAGAAGGAGCGCAGAGATGGCGATCAACAGAGGTGTGAATGGTGGTGGTGGCCAGAGGAAGGTTGTACCGTCGTATCTCATCGCGATCGCGGCAACCCGACGAGGGCACAAAACCCAAGCACGGGGACACAGAAAGGGCACAAAATCCTCGTTCTCTATGGTCTTATAAGGTCTTAGATGGCGGCTAAGTACCTGTATTGTCTTATTGTTAGCGAATTCACACGGTGGAAGTCGTAGGTTCGAATCCTGTCGGACTCATCGTTAAATCAGCGAATCTCGCCACTCCACGGTGCCTGGTTGCTCATCATTTTTCTCTTAAGACTAAAAGTAGTTTGGCTGGCTCGTGCTCAGCAGTGACAGGAATGATGACTAGGGCGTCAACGTATACACATCAACGCCGCCGTTATAGTTAGGCACGTAGATATGGCCGCCATCGATCACTGGCGGGTCGAATTTGTTGAATAAAAACTGAACCGCGAAGGCTTGCGAATCCCACAGGACTTTCAATGTGCCATCGTCATTGAGGTGCACCGGATCGTAGACCAGCAGCCTCCCGTTGCCGACGACCTTGTTTGCATTGAGATACGGCGTGGTGCACACCAGTATCGCCGAGTTCGGATCGGACCCATTACTTGAGCCCGCACAAAACCCTCCCGTCATGCCACCAGGCGTCGTCCCTCGTACGCTTGCGCTCGCGAATTCATTGCCTTGTGCGACATAGGTGAGAGCACCAGTCGAGCTGACCTTCCACTTATGCAGCTGGTTGTTCTCGCCCCAGGCGAAAATCGTCCAAGATTTCAACACCGGGTCGAAGAACTGAACAGGCGTCATATGCATATGTGCGGTATCGCCCCAGGGAAAGAAGTTAAGTGTCACAGGATTGGCTGGACAAGGATCCACCGGGCCTGGGTCTACTGTGAGCCATACAGGAGGCGCGGCCAGCTTCCCGCAGTTTTTCGATGGCGTCTTCAAATCTGTTAGCGTCGTGGCACCCATATTCGCCGTCTTGATCGGGTAGGCGATACCGTCCTTGCCGCTGGCGATGCACACACCGATCGAGAAGATACACGCCGGACCCGCCGATCCCCAGTCCTCATCGGCCCACTGACCTTGGGCCATGGCAAGGGGCACCACGCGCACCGTGAGCTTGCCATCTTCTCCTATCTCGCCTTCGACTTTAGCGCCTTTCAGCCGCATGTTCATACCGCCGCCCACCGGCATGCTCACTGCTTCAGAAGGGGCACTCTCTCCGGCCAGTTTGTTGGCCGGAAGGGCCGCGCCGCCACTGCGCGCAAGGTCCGTCCAAGGCGTCCAGTGGTCTACCACTTTGAGGCTGGCCGGGGTCGCGCCGCTCGCTGGGGTGTACTTGATCTTCAGGAAGGATTCGCCGAACTGCTTCACACCATCGAAGTCGCCGTTACCGGTTGTGACGTAGAGATTGCCATCTGAGTCCGCCGCCGCACCCTGGCCTCCCATCCATACTCCTGCGCCCTCACCTTCGGTCATCGCCAGCATCGCGGCCATCGAGTTCGTCGCTACATCGAAGGCGAAGCAGTATCCGGCTGCGCCTGCGCTCGTTTCCAGGATTGTGCCCGAGCACCCAAAGATGGTCTTAACTCCGTTGATATTGGTTTCTACCAAAGAGGACCGCTGTTTGCGCGCAAATTGGGGGTTGATGAACGACTGCCCGTTGCTGGTTCCGCTGATCAGCACCGGAGGCGCTGCCAACGTTCCGTCGCTCACATTCAACGCGAACATGAAGTAACGCGCGAGGTTGGCGTTTGTGCTTGGAGCCGCTGCCGGCAGAGGTGTTCCTTGAGCGTTGGGCAGGACCCAGCAAACCTGGTACAGCCGCTTCAGGTCCGAGTCGATGACTCCCGTGGAGATGCAACCCCAGTTGTCGTTGATCCCCCACATGTCGATCGATCGCGACCCTGTGACGGGTGTGCCAAGGGTGGCTTGCCATATCGTCGTTCCGTCATGTGCGTCGACGCCGCGTACCACATTGGCCATGGATGGGAGTACCAGCACATCCTTCACTCCCAGCGGGGTCGTCACTCCCGGCAGGATGAGGGGCTGCGCTTCCATCCCCCGTTTGTCGCCGAAGACCGGAATGATCGTGACGCGAGTTATCCCTTTGGTAGCCACCGCAGTCTGCGTGAGCTGCGTCTCCTGCGAATTCCATCCCGTTCGGGCACTGTCAGCGGAACGCGTGAGCCACGGCACCATCGTTTGCGATGCCAGCGGAAGAGACGTGAGGCAAAGCAGAACTCCTGCCAAGCGCTGAATGGTGGAAGAAACAGTTCCTGCGTTCATGGTTCTATCTCCAGATGTGGTGGCACAAACTCGAAATCCTGTCCGAGGATGTTTGAAACAAAACGCTCAGCGAAGCCCTTTGTTACTCGCCAGACTCATCCTTGCGGATGACGTCGTCGAGCAGATTAGCTTTTGGACTTGTCTGCTGTCGCGTCGAAGAACTGGGTGACCGCGTTGACCACGGAGTGTATACCATCCGCTCCGCCGGCCGTAACGAGAAGCGTCGGGAGGAGTTGTCGAGGTGCTGTACATAGGCACGATCTCCGAAGAATCTGGATTCTATTCCTCTACGGAGAGTTTGAGCCTGTCACTATGCTTTCGAGCAATTGACAGACGTGCCAGGCAGGTAAGTTGCGATGGATGATACCAGGCACTCTGTATTCCGGCGCCGACAGAACCCTGATGACACGTTCGACTCGATCTGCCTGTCTTGTTTCCTTACAGTTGCGACCGACTGCAGAGAGCGTGACCTTCAGGCGCTCGAAGCGGCGCATTGGTGTGCGCCGCCCATAGAACATGATGCCCACGTCCTAGAAAACATCCTCCGCAGGATCGCTCTGATGGGCGAAAAGTGAACCTCTTGATGACCTCTCTTTGAAGGAACAAGGCTCACGAGGCGGGGTGCAGCGCAACTGCAATTGTCCGTGGAGTACTCTTGATTCAGGAGGATTTCCGTGGGTGCGTCTGCAATACTTGCCATGGGTAGAACCGGGATTTTTCCCTCTGGTAAATCGTAATGATTAGCGCCGTTCGCAGAACGGGCAATCAGCCGAAGGCTGCACTCGCCAAGCTGACCGTCTGTTAACCCAGAGGTTGATCTGAAGTGTAGACATCCATCAACTTTTATCCCCTGCTCCAAATGCGTTGGCAATTCATCAACAAGATAATAGTCCCTGTCACGCTGCGAGGTAAAGGGATTGGGATCGCGAACTATTCAGTTCTGCACCATTGAGCTACATCTTGAATCCAATCGGCGGTTATTGTTTTTCCGCGCAAGATGACTGCAAGTTGATACTCCACATCTTGCGTTTAAGGAGATGTGAGGTTGGCGGTTACGCGAAGGAACACATCGCGGTTCCAATATGAGTGAGTCTCAAGGGATGGACGCTGAATAACCTCGTCAATCTTCAGCTCAATCACGGGCGGTACTCTTTCGAACTTTTCGAGCTCATTCTGGGCATCGGCGTGTGCTTTTTCTTTCTCGTGAATTTGCAGGAGGGCCGACCGTACGATGGCGATTAATAGGATAACCAGCACCCCGATCACCCACGTCTGCTTACTCATCGGCGGAATCTTGCTCAACAGCCGTTGAGTCTGGAGGTATTCCTTCCAGCTAACTGGAAGAAAATTGTCTCGAATGCGCGTTAGAGACCCGAAGAACGACCACAATACCGTGGAGAGATACAGCCACGTATGTCGTCACCCTTTGTTCAGAAACGTCCAAAGAGTGCTATTTTCGTCTCTCATAAGTTGGCCGGGGTTTCAAAGCCCCGAGCAGGCTCGTGTTTACCTAACAGATCAGTACCGTCGATTGTGGAATCGCGCTGAATACTTTATGTATTTTGCCACCAGCCGAAGAAAGAGGTACATGACTATGAACTATGAAGCCACATTCACAGCGTGCGGGTTCGTCGCGGAAATCATCGTGGCTGCAGTGATTTGGTACGAGTGGGAAGGCGGACGACTCGACCAGTTTCTTAGCGATGCCGATCTCTGTGCGAAGGACAGAAACCGGATATACAAAGCCTATTGTGGTTTGCCTAAGAGCGATCTGATCGCCCAGAATGAGCTTTTCAAGAAGCTCCTTAATACGGATGAAAAACTGCTAGATTCCTGCAACAAGCACATCCGGCTTCTCAGCAGAATTGGGTCACGACTGCCGCGTATCCCGTGGCTGAGAAGGACTCCCCTTGATTGGCACATTCCGGTGTTGCTGTGGGCCATTCTTTCGCCCTACATCGAAGACAGAAGAAAAGAGTCAGGCCCTTCATACGCCGAGAATCTTCTCCGATATACTTTGGCCTCTACCAAGCGACTACTGAGGCAGAAACGGCAGACCTGGGAGCTGCGCGATCCAGATCGCATGCGTAATCAGAACGCGACTATCACGCGCGAACAACTGGAACATTTCAAGAAGCAACTTAAGTCGGCCTTGAAAAGCAGAAGCTGATCAGCATCTGTCGAACCAAAGTTTTTGTCTCGAATCGGCTCTCTTTCTCTGGAGTCAACGGAGAATATTTTCGAGAACGGCTGTGGAGTGCCCGGCTTGATTTGTACCAGTGAATAAGAGAGAGACTGGACAAGTGATGGGCCCGGAGAAACAGTGCCATTCAGAGGGTTAGTCTTTGGCCTGTTTTTGTTTCAGTCAGATCGCGCTTAAGCGCGATCTGACTGGCGAACTCGGCCGGCGTACGGTCGGCCAGAGCTCTGTGAGGACGACTCACATTGTATTCTTCTCGCCAGGCCTCGATCACCTGCTTAGCTTCGGCCAGGGACTGGAACCAGTTCGTATCCAGGCATTCTGCCCGGAAGGTTCCGTTGAACGATTCGCAGAAGGCGTTGTCGGTCGGTTTGCCGGGCCGGGAGAAGTCAATCTTCACGCCATTGCGATAAGCCCATAGATCCATCATCTGCCCTGTGAACTCGCTCCCGTTATCACAGAACAACAGTTGCGGAAGTCCACGCTGTTCTTTTACTCGATTGAGTACGCGCACCACGTCTTCTCCCCGCAGGCTCTGCCCGCATTCGATCGCCAGGCTTTCCCGCGTGTAAATGTCCACTACCGTCAGCGAACGGAAACGCCTTCCATCGCTGAGTTGATCGGCGACGAAATCCATGGCCCACACCTGATTCGGCCCCGTCGGACGGAACCGCTCCTGACGATGCACCACAGCGCGCCTCCTCCCTGTGGGCCGTTTGCGCAGCCCCAGTCCTTCTTCCTTGTACAGCCGGTACACCAAGTCTTTACCAACCTGCCAGCCCTCGCGGTTCAACAGCACGCGGATCTTCCGGTATCCGTAGCGCACTCGAGTCTGCGCGATCTCCCGCATTCGCATGCGAAGCTCTACCCACTGCTCCTGGCGACCTTCGTAGCGGTACGTTGTTCGTCCGATCTCCAGAACCTTGCACACATGCCGTTCGCTCACTCGATAGCATGTTTTCAAATGCTCGACCAGCGGGCGGCGCCGCGAGGGCTTTACAACTTTTTTCGCAGAACATCCTGCAACATCGTCTTGTCCAGCGTCAGTTCGGCGACCAGTTGCTTCAGCTTCGTGTTCTCTTCCTTGAGCTGCTTGATCTGACGGACCTGATCCACTTCCAGACCTGCGTACTTCGACTTCCAGCGATAAAAGGTCTGCTCGGTGATTCCGGTCTTACGGATTAACTCTGCTACCGGTACCCCAACCTCGGCCTGCTTCAACACCCCAACAATCTGCTCCACAGAAAACTTCTTCTTCGGCATCTTCCCTCCAAGCCATCTCCATGGCCTCGCTATGCCGAAAGACTAACCTTTCCTTTGGTACCGTTTTCGCCAGGCCCATCACAAGTGATGGGCCCGGATGAAAGCACAAAGAACGTGAGCATCCCGAAAATCCAGAAGATCCCGCTTCGCGTCATTTCGTCAATTTCTCTACTCCATGTAATTAGAAGAGACGCTCTATTGCCAACAAATCAATGCACTCATCCTCAAACTCAGACCGCTCGCCATGCGGTTCTAAAACGAAGCTCGTCCACGTTGAGTTCTCCGATCTCTATCCGTCGATTCTCTCGGAGTTGTTCATGGAGAAAACTGTTGGTTGGTCCTCATTCGAAGTGCAAGGCTTTCGCGAGATTCAGGCAAAGTGCGCGTCGAGTCGGCAATAGCACTGCCAATGCGACAATAATCATCAATACCGCTACTGCTGCCGTGTAACTAAGTGGGTCCAGATTATTGATCCCATATAGTGCCCTTCTGAGAACCTTTGTTGCCACTGCCGCAATTCCTAAGGCAGCCACGATTCCGAGCACAACAGGCCAAGCGAATTGCCGAAGCACCGTAGCCAGAACCTGGCTTCGCTTAGCACCCAGGGCAAACCGAATCGCAATCTCTTTGGTCCGCTGCGATATCGTAAAGGCCACTAGGCCGATAATGCCGATACCCGCAACCAATACTGATACAACGCCGATCAGGCTCACGATGACAGCAGTATTTTCGATCCCGGATACATTGTCTTGGTAGAGAAGCTTGAGCTGCCTAACCTCAGGAATCAACTTGAGGTTCAGACTCTCACTGATAGACCTTATGACCGGAGGGAGCTGATCCGGCGTGGCCGCCGTTCTGGCGATCACAACCATACTGGGCATGTCAGACAGCTGCGCTGGCCAGTACTGCTCCGTTGCGTCGTCATCGCTGAGCGCATTGATCCGCGCATTTCCGACCACACCCACCACCGTGTCCTTGTCAGGCCCGTCTCCCATTTGCTGGCCGACAGGGTCCACTCCCGGCCACTGTTCGCGGGCAAATGACTCGCTGACGATGACGGCTCGCCTTTCTCCGGGATGGAAGGTTCGGCCGCGCAGCACAGGAATGCCCATGGTCTTAAAGAACTCTCCTTCCACCCAATTGGGGTAAATCGTTACGGTGTGTCCGTTGACGTCAGATTTTTCACTTACGGTTACGTGACCAAGAGGCGGCACTTTGACCAGGGATACGGACTTGACGAAAGGAATAGACAAGAGTCGCGATTGCATCTGATCCAGATAGACTTTTGCACCCGCAGGTGTATAACCATGCTGGCTGAGCTGAGCGTCAATTGAGAGCAGTTTCTGATAACCGAACCCCGGATCGCTATAGAGTGCGTGCTGCGTGGCACGCACCAGCAGACAGGCGACTATCAGCAGCACGCAGCTGGCGGCTACCTGAGACCCCACCAGAATTTGTCTTGCGATGGTTTTATGCTGACGCTGACGCGCGATTTGCAAAGAGGGCATAAGCCCGAACAATAGTGCAGCAATAATTGTGACGCCTACGGTGAACAGCAGCACGCGCCAATCTGGACGAGTGTTTATCCAAAATGGCGCGTTAAGTTTGCTCAATGCGATCCGGAGTACTACCCAACCCATTCCAAGACCTGCGAGGGCTCCGAGGCCAGCGAGCAGCAGACTCTCCGTGCAAAGCTGCCTGAAAATGCGGGCGCGACTGGCCCCGATGGCCGCACGGATCCCCATCTCACGCTCGCGCGTTACAGCACGTGCCAGCATAAGTCCGCCCAAGTTCGCACAAGTCACCGCCAGGATCAGTAAGGTGAGTAGCGCTACCATCGCAGCTACCTCGTACATCTCCGGCTGCATCACCTTAAGGTGTCCACCGGGTGAACTATGGATGTACTCGTTGTCCCAAATCTCTTTGGGATGGTGGCGGCGCAGTTCATCCGTCAGCGTGCGCAACTCTTGCTCTGCAGCTTTTGCGGAGACGCCCGGAGCCAACCTTCCCCACATCCGCACCGACGATTCGCCTGGGTCGGTTAATACATGGCTGCCTTCCACGAAATAGGGCTGCTGCGACATGGGCATCCATATGTCCGGTCCTTGGCCGCCGAGACTCGCAAACTCACGAGGTAGTACACCGATCACGGTTGCGGGCCTCTTATTAAGGCGGATGATCTGACCTACTATTGAGGTATCGCTATCGAAGTGTCGCCGCCAGAAACCGTAACTCAACACCACGCTCGGACTAGCATCCGGCGCATCATCCTGCGCGGGGACAAACAATCGGCCATAGCCGACTGGTGTTCCCAACTCAACAAAATAATTTGAGGTGACAAACGATGCCGACGCAGACTGCAAATCATCATCTACCTGCATCGGGGGCACGCCAAGTACCCCGATCGCCGCCGATAATGTTTTTGCGTTTCTTCCATAAAACAACAACGATGTATAAGGCACCCCATCCGTCGAGGCGTTCGGCGATCGCCGTTCCAGACGTACTAGAGAGCCGGGGTCGCGAACCGGCAACGGCTTCAAGGCGATCATGTCAAAGAGAGAGAACGCGCACACGTTGACGCCAATCCCGACGGCCAGTACCAGTATCGCCACGAGTGTGAAGCCTGGAGACCTTACCAGAATTCGCAGACCAAAGCGTAAATCCTGCAATAGTCTGTCCAGCCATGTCCATCCCCATACTTCGCGTGCCTGTTCGCGGATGCGTAATGTGTTTCCGAAATTGTTACACCCCGCATGAGCTGCCATCTCGCGATGGAACTCTATATCGTTTTCCAGTTCCGCATCGAAACGGTGGCGGTTGAGTAGATAGCGTATGCGTCGAAAGAGTTCACCCACGGAAACCTCCTGACAGCCAATGTCCGTTATGCGGTGCGCAGTACTTCCTGAATTGCTTGTGTCACGCGATCGTATTCCGAGAGCTCAGCCTTCAGCTGTTTACGCCCGTCCGTTGTGAGGCGGTAGAAACGCACCTTACGATTGGTTTCAGAGACACCCCATTCAGCTGTTACCCAGCCCTTGAGCAACATTTTTTGCAACGTTGGGTAGAGCAAACCCTCTTCAACCGCCAGCACCTCGCTTGATAACAGGTGAATTCTCTGCGCGAGCGCATACCCGTGAAGCGAGGTGGATTGAAGCACTCGCATAATCAGCATGGGAAGCGCTCCGGGAGGCATCCCGGTTTTAGGCCTTACGATCATAGGCATAACAATATTATGTGTTAAGTGCCGTGTCAAATACCGACTTTTCAAATGCACACCTGACAGATCTGGTAACGGAAATCTTAGAGAGCGATCTAAGATTTAAATCCCGCGGCTGATAGGGAGGTCGGTTGAACCGGAACTAAAGAATCTCAGCCTCATCCAGAAAGCGACGTTCACCAATCCGATCAAAGCGGGCACTTCGATCAACGGACCGACCACGCCGACGAAGGCTTCGCCCGAGTTCAGTCCGAAGACTGCGACGGCCACAGCGATTGCCAGTTCAAAGTTGTTGCCAGCGGCTGTGAACGAGAGAGTTGTTGACTGGGCATAGTTGGCGCCCAGCTTCTTGCCCATCCAAAAGCTCACAAGGAACATGATGAGAAAGTAAATCACCAACGGGATTGCTATCTTCACCACGTCGAGCGGCAGCCGAACGATGAGATCGCCTTTTAACGAGAACATCACCAAAATGGTGAAGAGGAGGGCTCCAAGCGTAAGGGGGCTGATCCGGGGAATGAAGCGTGTGCGATACCACTCTTCTCCCTTGACTCGTAGGAGCACCAGGCGTGTAAGGAATCCCGCAACAAATGGAACGCCGAGATACAGACCCACACTTTGGGCGATCTGGCCGATTCCCATCTGAACAACACTGCCTTCAAGGCCAAACCACCTCGGCAGAATCGTGAGAAACGCCCAGGCATAGAGGCTGTAGAAGAGCACCTGGAAGACGCTATTGATTGCTACCATACCTGCAACGTAATCAGTATCTCCTTCAGCGAGTTCGTTCCAGACCAACACCATCGCAATGCAGCGGGCAATTCCAATGAGGATCAGACCGCGCATGTAAGCCGGCTCGCCGCGAAGGAAAACGATGGCCAATACGAACATGAGCACCGGACCGATCAGCCAGTTCTGCATCAGCGACAGGCCGAGCACGCGCTTGTTGCGGAAGACCTCGCCGAGCTTCTCATATCTGACCTTCGCTAAGGGCGGGAACATCATGATGATGAGGCCGATGGCGATAGGGATATTTGTTGTGCCGGTCTGAAAGCGATTGACGAAGATTGCTGAAGAAGGAATGAAATGGCCGATCGCAACTCCAATCGCCATCGCCAGGAAGATCCATAAGGTCAGGAAACGATCCAGAAAAGAGAGCTTCCTGCGGGCAGCCGGGGCGCAAATCTGGCCTTGCGTCGAGGGAGCGGTAGACATCAGCAGGCCTCGCAGCAGTTTTCCTGAATCATTGCCGGAAGGGGAGCGCCGTCGAGCGATGTGTACTTCGATGGAGAGCAGCAGGCTTTGGTAAGGCGCGCGCGATCAGCCTGCATCGCCCTTTCCTCTTTCAGCCAGTCAAGAGTTTGTTTGAGGATTTGCGCGGCCCCAATGTGCGCAGGCATCACGATCCGATAATGCATCCATTTTCCCTCGCGCCGGGCGGCGACAATCCCTGCGCTGCGCAGGTAAGCCAAATGCCGTGAGATTTTCGGCTGAGGGCTGCCGAGAATCTCCACGAAGTAGCAGACGCAAACTTCCTGCCGTCCCATCAAGTTGAGGAGACGCAACCGCGTGTTGTCGCCAAGAGCCTGAAAGAATCGCTCGACATTGAATGTTTGCTTGGGCATGTTATATATATACGCATTGACGAATACGATAGCAATGCATATATTCTCCTAAGCGGATGTGAGGGGAAACATGTCAGAGCAGCTTTTGGATTCGGTGAAGTCGAAGTACGGAGCGGTCGCAGAAAGCAACTTATCGAACGATCACGCAGGGGTGCAGGCCGTTGCTGAGGCCTTCGGCTATACCGCAGAAGAACTCACCTCGATTCCAGCCGATTCCAACATGGGCCTTTCCTGTGGGAATCCCACGGCTACGGCGCATCTGAGACCTGGCGAAGTCGTGCTTGATCTCGGCTCGGGTGGAGGCCTGGATGTGTTTCTGGCGGCGAAGATGGTTGGGCTGGCCGGCCGCGCCATCGGGATCGACATGACATCGGCGATGATCGGGCGGGCTCGGACGAACGCTCAGGCTGGTGGCTACACCAACGTCGAGTTCTATCAATCCACGATCGACCAGATTCCGCTTCCCGATGCGTCAGTCGATTGCGTCATCTCCAACTGTGTTCTCAACCTTGCGCCCGACAAGCCCGCCGTCTTCCGTGAGATCGCTCGTGTCCTCAAGCCGGGAGGACGAGTCGCGGTAAGCGATATTGCACTCAAGCACGAGCTCCCTGAAGCCATCGCCAAGAGCATGGCTGCTTATGTTGGCTGTATCGCGGGGGCGATCCGAATTGAAGACTACCGGGAGGGTTTGCTTGCGGCGGGCTTTGAACACGTACAGATCGTAGACAGCGGCGCAGATTTGAACGCCTATGCGAAAGTTGAAAATCAGGCCGGTTGCTGCTCGCCTGCAAGAGACACAACCGATGTGCTTCCGGCGACCGGGGTACCTTGCTGCGTTCCAGCTTCGAGGCAGCCTTCCTTGCACGAAGATCTGACAGCTCTTCTGTCGCAATATGACGTCAATGCGGCCGCTGTCAGCGTGAAGGTTTATGCCGTCAAGCCTCACAGCGGCAGGTCAAAAGCGTGCTGCGGTTCCAACTGTTGCGACTAAGAACCCGGATAGAACCGAACGAAGCGGGTCAGATCAAAGCAGATGGAGGATCAGGTGCAGAAAGTTATCTTTGCGTGCGTTCACAACGCGGGCCGATCGCAGATGGCCGCGGCGTTTTTCAACCAGCTCGCCGATCCTCAAAAGGCCCATGGAATCTCTGCTGGCACCGAGCCGGGGCTTCGCGTCCACCCTGAAGTCCAGGCTGTCATGCAAGAGATCGGAATCGACCTCAGCAATGCCAAGCCGCAAAAGCTGACCGAAGATCTGGCTCGGGATGCGCACCTGCTCATCACCATGGGTTGTGGTGACAAGTGTCCCTACGTTCCAGGCCTGCGTCGGGATGACTGGCCTCTACGGGATCCGAAGGGCTTACCAGCGGAAGATGTAAGGTCCATCCGGGATGAAGTGAAAGTCCGGGTTTTGACCTTGATTGAGGCAGAACAACTCGGAAAATAGCGAATTGCGCTCTGGTAGAGCGCGATTCGCTTTCAACATATGAGATGTTTTTTGATGCGCGATATATAGGCACGCGAACGCCTACAAGAGGTCAACAATGGGGGGGAAGGTGAGCACGATGCTCAGAACCAACAACGTCAGGGATACGATATTTATTCGGCTCACCGGGACGGATCGCCTGCCCCAGCGCCACTCAAGAAGTCCCCATGTCAAAATCCAAATCACAATCGCCACCGTTGTCACGCCAGAAAGTGGCCCCGTCTGTTTGTAAAAGTTCAGGCTGTTCTTGATGGGAGCGGACTTGTCTCCAGCGAAAGCAATCGCCGCCAAGGCGAAGCTTCCAATGGCGGCTGCCAGCATGGCTGCCGCGCCTGAGCCATTTGGGATGCTTGGTGCGGTGGTGTCTGAAGAGTTCACTTCGCGTCTCCTTGGATCAGTTGAATTGTCTGTCCACCTTGGACGGGCGCGTACTTGTCCAGCATGGCGCCGAAGAAGCCGGCGACACCCGCCGAAACAAACGAGGCGAGGACGAACAATAGGACCCCAGCCCGAAGCTGCTTGTGATTCTTTAGGTCGCGGCCGTACTTGATAAAGACAAACGCGACCATAGTGATCGAGATTGGAGCAAACCATGCGATGTGCTCCTTCCATTCCATTCCCAGCGAGTGCCATCCCTTGGTGGAAGGACTCGACATCAAGAGCCTTTGCGGGAAGAGCACGAGATCTTTGGTGCCTGGCGGTGGGGATGCGCGATACCACGGATAGATCACGTAAGCGCCAGTGAGGACGGCGGACCATGCCAACACAACCATCGCGATCAAGTAGACCTTTAAAAATCCCTCTTCGCCGGCCGTTTCACCTATCGGTGCAGACGAAGTCATGAACCGGTAAAGCCCAGTAAGGGCACCGGAGCACGCGAGCAAATAGAGCGCACCGAAACCCATCCCGTGCACTAATGTCCAGAAACTTCGCAGCGTGATTTCCATCGATCCTCTCAATTTCAGTGAGCTTGGGCTGACCGCATCGGGTCCGCGGTGTCCTTCTTATCAGCGTCTTTATCTTTGCCCCAAGTCTTGTAAAGGCCAAGATAGGCATAGTTCTCCGTCTGTCCGGCGACAGAATGCCCATATGCAAACAGCAGCTGCAGGCCTGGTTGCTTGAAATGGTAGTAGCCACCGGCATCAATCAGTGTCGAAGCCTGCGTCTGGGCGGCTGCGAAGCCTTCGCTCGCGTGAGAGAAGACCTCGGCTGAAAGTTCCAACTTCTCACTCAGTGTTCGCTTGACCAGATATCCGCCGTACAAATAGTTCTTGTACTGATGTTGAGGAACAACGGTATATCCGAGACCGCCTACCAAGCTCCAAGGCCCGAATTCCTTTTCTACCCAGATGGGGAGCTTGTACCAAACCTTCCCGACGCCTAACCCCTTGGAAAAGCTACCTGTCGGAATCTCAAACATGGTGAATGACCCGATCTGGGGGCGATGCTTCGTCTGTTTGATGAAGCCGTACTTCACGCCCAATTCCATGTCCTGTACCCCGAAGACACTCGGACCCACACCTCCAGGAGCATAGACGGGTTTGTTCGACGGAATCACTTCCCCGAGCGGCAGAATCACATGTAACTGGATATTGGGAACTGCACCCCAGTTGAACTCAAACCCAGGGCTGATCGTATCGAGCTCTGCTGGTGTCCCATCGACAGTTCCGAAGACATAGGCTTCGTAGTGTCCAAGGTCTACGGGGGTTGGGTCATCTGTCTGGAATGGAGGACCAGCCTGGGCCCACACTTTGGTACTGAACGGCATGAGGAGCAGCAGCACCGCCCAACCCAAGAGTATCGGGCTGACCTTAAATGAGACCATGTTGCAGGCATAAATCACGAACAGCCTCGACGATAGAATCAAAACGTACGCACAGCTTATATCGAAGTTCGATACCAGGCAATGAAACTAACCTATTCTGACGGTATATTCATGGTGTGCTCAAGCATCAGCGGGAACTCTTCACCGGTCTGATTCGAATTCATGTCCTCGTCCACGCATCTCACGAGGACATCTTCGGTCTTGCCATGATGGAGGAGCTTCGGCATCATGGCTATCGCATTGGACCAGGCACCCTCTATCCCTTGCTTCACGGAATGGAACGCGCTGGACTTCTACGATCCGAACTGAACATAGTTCAAGGGCGCAAGCGGCGTGTCTATAAGATCACTACTGTCGGGAAGAAAGCTCTTGAAAGTGCTAAAGCGAAGGTCGACGAGCTTCACCATGAGCTTCACGAAGAACACCCAAGAGAGACTGCGAAGTTGATATAGGCACTTTGCTCTTCACTAGCGGCCATTCTTAGCGGTGCTACTTCTCGATGGCCTGCGGAGTGGCAGCCGCGAAATCGCTGGCAGCAAGTCGGTCTGGCCGATGATGCGACCTACTTATGAATAAGCAGGACGTGCGTCGTTCGGCACTCATCCACATCTTACCGATGCGCGGTCATAAACCAGGGTAGATGTGTGCATTGGTCTGATAGCAACAGTGGGGATTTTACCGTTCCTGACAAGGGGTCTTGGTGCCGTGTTGCGTGTTTGTAAGCTCGCTTTACGAATCGACGAGTAAAGGTCAGCGTGGAAATTGGCGACTTGGCAGATGATCTGATGCGAGTGAAAAAAATGCGCTTGACAGTGGAGAAAGGCTAGGCGATTCTCCTATAGAAATCTACGGGAGTGACCTAAGGGGAATATTTCTCAGAAAGGTCTATCGATGAAGAAGGCGAAAAACGATCAGTTGCAGGGCACGCTAGCGATGCTTGTCCTCAAGAGCCTGGAGCATGGGCCGATGCATGGGTGGGGGATCACGCTGCATATCGAGGGGATATCAAACCAAGTTCTGCGGGTTGAAGAGGGATCGCTGTATCCGGCGCTACACCGGATGGAGCAGCAAGGCTGGATCTCATCTGAGTGGGGCCTGAGTGAGAACAATCGGCGCGCGCGGTACTACCGGTTAACGGCTTCGGGCAGAAAGCAAATGGCCACGGAAGAGAAGAACTGGCGTGAGACGACCAGTGCAGTAGGGCTCGTGATGAGCTATTTGCCGGCAAAGGGCTGAGGAGATTGCGATGGGCATGTTGCGCAGGATTGCGGGGATATTTCGCGGCAGATCTCTTTCGCGGCAACACGAAGAGGAGATGGAGTTTCACATAGCCATGCGAGAACAGTGGAACGTGGAGAAAGGTTTAGAGCGACCGGCAGCACGGCGCGACGCACGGGTGCGATTTGGGAGCATGGTCAAGTGGCGGGAGCAATTGCGTGAGATCGATGCCTGGATGCTGCCCCAGAGCATCGGACAGGATTTACGGTTTGGCGTGCGGATGTTGAGAAAGCATGCTGGCTTTACGCTAGCAGCAGCTGCGGCACTTGCGATGGGTATTGGGCTAAATACGGTCGTCTTTACGCTAGGCAAGGCTGCCCTCTGGCGTGGAGTCGATGCACACGATGCAGGCCGCATGGTGAATGTGAGTTTGATTGGCCGAAAGGGTGAATTCTACCCCTTCTTCAGCTATCCGGATTATGAAGCCTATCGCAATAGCGCGCGGAGCTTCTCCGGCATGGTTACGGAGAAGCGCGAAAGCGTCACACTCGCCAATGCGGGGGGCGCTATGGTGCAGACCAGTTCCGGAGCCGGGAAGCTTGCCGAAGCATTTGGACTCAACATACCGCGTAAGTCAACCGGTGAGACGGAATTTGCGATGATATCGGAGGTCCCGGAAAACTATTTTGAAGTTATGGGTGTGAAAGCCTTTCGCGGGCGGATATTTCAGCCGAGCGACCACGTCGAACTGATGGCCAATCCCTCCGCGCTAATCAGTGAAAACTACTGGGAGCTGCGATTCAAATCCGATCCAACGGTGATAGGGCGCAATATGAAGCTCAATGGCACATGGTTTACGGTGATCGGCATTACGCCGCGGGACTTCACTGGAACAAGCGTGTCGACACCGGATCTCTGGATTCCGATAGTCTCGATGCCGCTGCTCCATCCTGGAATGCAGACGCTTCATGATCGCAACGTGATCTGTTGCCGCATTGTCGCGCGTTTGGCCGACGGTGTAACTATGGCCCAGGCACAAAGCGAAGTGCAGGGCATTGCAGATCGTCTTCGGCCACTGCACGATCCGCATTCAGATGAGGCAAAGCCAAGCTCAACGTTGATTTGGCCGGCGTCGCCATTCCCGAGGCAAATCGATTCGGGAATCATATTCTCCGCATCTCTTATTATGCTGGCGACCGGGTTGGTGCTCGTGATTGCCTGCGCGAATGTGGCGAGCCTGCAGTTGGCGCGAGCCGCGGCGCGGCAGAACGAATTGAATATGCGACGATCGCTGGGTGCCTCGCGCACGCGAGTGATTCGGCAATTGCTGACGGAAAGCGTGCTATTGGCAACGCTTGCCGGTACATTGGCTCTGTTGTTTGCGTGGGCGCTGCTGCGGGCTCTTGTGGTTGAATGCCAAAATCTTCTGCCACCGGAGTGGGGAGTGCCGGTATTGCATGTCAATCCGGATTTGAAAGTCTTTGCATTTGTGCTCGGAATTTCCATTCTGGCCGGCGTGATGTTTGGCCTGGCTCCAGCGCTGGAGTCTTCGCGTTCCGCGCTGGGCGGGGCCTTGAAGGCAAATCAGAATGCCTCGCCATCCCGCGTGGGTAAGTTGCGCAATGCGTTAGTAGCAACGCAGGTAGCCGTGTGCTTGGTGCTGATGATCACGGGCGCACTGCTGATTCGCAGTTCAATACACGCGCTCGAGGTGAAGTACGAGGTGAAGCGGGTACTCAATCTGGAGCTGGAATTTCCTGATAGTGCCAAGTACGTCAAAGAACGCAAGCTGAGTCTAGCGCGAGAAATTCGGGAGAAGATTGCAGCATTGCCCGGCGTGGTTGACACGACCGTAGGACGCGCACCCGATGGAGGAGGTCTACGGACAGCTAGCGTCTCTATCGATACGAAAAGCGCGCCGAACGAGCCGGGGCATCCGGTGCTGTTCTACACATACGTGATGCCGAACTATTTCCAGGTCGTCAACATTCCCTTGCTGACCGGCAGAGGTTTCGATAAGAGTGCAGGAGCGCCCGAACCTGTTGCAGTGGTGAGCCAGTCGGCCGCGACGACGCTGTGGCGCGGAGAAACTCCGATCGGGAAAAAGATATCTCTGGGCACTTCCGGACAGTTTCATACCAAAGACGAACCGCTACCCGATGATACGCAGTACGAGGTAGTAGGTGTGGTGGCCGATGCAAAAGGAACAGTGCTGGACGGGAGCGACATCGTACAGATCTATTTGCCAATGCCGGAGGACAGGGTGTATGAGTACCCACTGCTTATACGGACGCAGGGCGATCCGGAGGCGGTGAGAGAGAGTATCGGAGGTATATTGACTGCGACCGATCCCGAGGTCACGGGTTATACGGCCACACTGGAGGAGATGCTGCACGACACCCCGCTGTTTGCTGTGTCCCGATGCGCGGCGGGATTTACCTTCATCGTCGGTACGTTCGGATTGCTGCTCGCATGCATGGGCATCTATGGCACTGTGAGCTACATGGTCGTGTTGCGGACGCATGAGATCGGCATCCGCATGGCGCTCGGAGCAAGCCGGAACAAGGTGTTGATACTAATGTTGCGCGATAGTATGCGGCCTGTCTTGTCGGGCATCGGCGCTGGTTTAGTGCTTGCCGGAGGTGCTTCGTATCTCGTGCGAATGTTGCTTTATGGATTGGGCGCGATGGATATGTTGTCGTTGGCGGGGATGTCGATACTGTTTCTCGTGGTCGCCATGCTGGCCGCGTTTATTCCCTCGCGGGCGGCCACGAGGGTCAATCCGATTGTGGCTTTACGGTATGAGTGATACGTATTGAAGACAAGAAGGGATGTCGAAAGAGTTCCAAGGAGAGCCTCTGACTTGAGCTCTCACAGATTGTATTAACAGCTACCAATCATGATCTGCCTATTGCGCGGCTCTTCCTCCCTTTGTCTGATTTTCTTTCCAAACATGTTTCCAGCAATGGCTGTAGCTGTCGGTCAGCCTAAAGGAACTCGCTGAAAAGCCGTGAATTCCCCCTTCGAGCACGGCAAAACAAAACACGATGAGCAAAGGAGTGCCGATACGTGAAGGAGAGATCATTGAACCGTAGACTCCCGCAAGCGCAACGACCAATACAGATGAAAGAGTGGTGATCCCTCCAAAGCGATCAGCCAGCTACCCAATACGCGTGTTGCAATTCCAGTGAGTGTGGCGACCCGCTTGGAAAGTGGGTCGGCCCTATTATTCTCCCTCCGGGGTCAATCAATGACTGGTAAACCCCAGGACAAAGCAAAGCACGGGCACAAGAGAGAGGATTGACATCGAATGCGGTTCAGGCTCATCATGTTCCCGTAGCTAGCTATGGGGAGCAAGGTCATGGGAAAGCACATGAATGATCGTCTTCAAGGTACTCTCGATCTCTTGGTGCTGAAGACCGTTGCCATCCGCGGGCGAATGCACGGTTATGGGATCACGCTTCACATTGAGCTGGTCTCTGAGGAAATTCTCCGGCTGGAAGAGGGGTCGCTGTATCCCGCGTTGCACCGAATGACACAGGCGGGCTGGCTGCGTTCCGAATGGGGGCTCTCAGAGAACAATCGCCGCGCCCGCTATTACTCCATTACGACTGCGGGTCGAAAACAGCTTGCAGACGAAGAGAAGAGTTGGACGGCTTTGACCGGCGCGGTGGCGCGCGTCCTCGAGTTTTCATAGGAGGCAGAAGTGGCGTGGTTCAATCGTTTGGCGAATCTTCTTCGGCGCACCAAAGTTTGCAACGAAATTGACGAAGAATTGCGTTATCACTTGGACGCACGAACTGCCGATGGGATCGCGAGAGGCATGACCCCGAAAGAAGCACGGGCAGATGCAGTCCGGCGTCTGGGCAACGCGACTGTGGCGCGTGAAATGTCATACGAGTCCGACATTCTTGTGTGGCTTGAAACTATTCTGCGGGATCTCAAGTATGGGGCGCGCAGCCTGCGCTCCAATCCCCTTGTAGGTACCGTGGCGGTGCTGTCGATGGCGCTCGCGATTGGTGCAACTACGGCAATCTTCAGCGTCGTGCATGCAGTTCTGCTGCGCGCGCTTCCGTATCAGAATGCGGATCGCATTGTTATGTTGTGGGGCGTCGATAAGGTGACCGGCTCTCTTGAAAACAACACCAGCGTGCCGAATTTCGAGGACTGGAAGAAGCGCACCCGAACCCTTGAAGACCTGGCGTCCTATCGAGAAGTGGAGGCATCGTTTTCGCTCGACGGCAAGGCAGACTGGGTCGAATACGCGTCGATATACGGCGACTTTTTCGGGCTGATGGGACGTTCTCCGGTGCTGGGCCGCACCTTCCGTGCAGATGATCCCGATGGACACCAAGTAGTGCTGAGCTATCGGTTGTGGCAAACGCGGTTTGGGGGTTTGTCCGATGTTATCGGTCGAACCGTGGAGCTGAACGGCATCACGTCGCAAATCGTCGGCGTGATGCCGGCGGGTTTCGCTTTCCCTTCCGAAGAGAGTCTTCTTTGGGCGCCTGCCTCTGCAATACCGAATTGGCAGACCCGGCAGAGCGAACGAAGCCGCGGGTTCGGTCCGATCCTAGCGCGACTTCAGCCCGATGCGAGCTTCGATCAGGCGCGCGCTGAGACCGAAGTGATTAGCCGGGGCCTCGCAGCGGAGTATCCAGCAGACAACGCAGACCGCAGCATGCGCATTGTGCCGCTGGCGGCACAGATCCACGGCAAAACCGTCCCGCTCATGCTGGCGATTTTGTCAGGAGCGGTGATGCTCGTGCTGTTAATCGCTTGTGCAAACGTCGCGAACTTGCTGCTCGCGCGAGGTGTTGTCCGCAGGGAGGAGATTGCGATACGAAGCGCGCTGGGGGCAAGTGGAGGACGCATTGCTAGGCAACTGGTGACGGAAAGCCTGCTGCTTTCGTGTCTGGGCGGAGTACTTGGCTTGCCTCTCGCGGCCCTCGGCATCCGAGCATTCATTGCACTAGCTCCTCACGGAATCGCCCGGCTCGGAGAGGCTCATCTCGAGGCGCCGGTGCTGGTCTTCAGTTCGGCCTTGTCGCTGGCAACCGGATTGCTGTTCGGACTCGCTCCAGCCATACGGATTTCGCGACAGGTGGGTAGCCGACAGCAGACCGCCGGGGTCGACTCCCACAATATGCGCCGTGCGTTCGTAGTGGTACAGGTTGCCCTCGCAGCCGTCTTGCTTACGGGCGCGGGTCTGCTGATCCACAGCTTTATTGCCGTGCAGTCGGTCGATCCGGGATTTCGCACTGCGCGCGTCATATCCGCCAAGCTCCGTTTCTCCAGTGGTCTTCCGCCAGATCGCCGCATCGCTCTCTTTCGCGAAGCAATGACTCGCCTCGGCAATTTGGCCGGAGTCCGAGCGGTTGGCGCGATCAATACGATGTTTTATCTGGGCAGCGACTCGAAATTTGGTCTGCGCGCAGTGGAAGGGCGTGCGCTCGAATCCTCGCAACAGTGGACGCCAATGAGATGGTCGACGATTAGCGGCGACTACTTTCAGGCGATGGGCATTCCCCTTGTCCGAGGCCGTTTCTTCAGTAACGACGACACGAAGAATACAACGCCGGTGGTGATGATCAACGAAACTATGGCGCGCCGATACTGGCCCGGCGAAAATCCCATCGGCAAAGGAATCAAAGGATTCGATGCCCGCGGGCGAAACGACGAATGGGTGCGAGTGATCGGTGTTGTAAAAGATATGCACAGCAGCGGGCTGGAGCGCTTACCGATCGCGCAGATCTATGAGACGCAGGCCCAATCATTCGACGAGACTGAAAATCTGGTCGTCTACACTGACGCGAGCGTGAGGGTTCTCCGCGAGACCATTGGTTCGCTTGATCGTTCCGCCGTCCTGACTGATGTCGCCACACTGGGCGCGCGGCTTCAGGAGCAAAACCTTGCCCGTCGTTTTCAGACGCTGCTCCTCAGCCTATTTGCGGCGCTCGCGCTCACACTCGCCGGAGCCGGTATTTTCGCGACGATGCATTACACCGTTGCCCAGCGCATGAAGGAAATCGGAATTCGGATGGCCTTGGGTGCGAGCCGAGCGACTGTAGTTGGGATGGTTGTGCGCGAAGGTCTACTTCTGGTTGCGGCGGGCTGTGGAATCGGCCTCGCTGGATCGATGATCTTTTCACGTTTGATTCGCAGCATGTTATTCGAGGTTAGACCAAGTGACCCAACCACATTGAGCGCAGTTTCGCTGTTACTCGTAGGCATTGCGCTGTTTGCCTGCTACATCCCCGCTCGCCGTGCAACGCGCATCGATCCCGTCATCGCGCTTCGTTGCGATTAGGGAATGTAAAACCGAATTCAACCGGAGTACTAACTCAGAGATCGCTGCACGACACTAACAAAACCGTCGGAACAAATCATCGGTCAGTCCAGCCCTAGGGATCTGAGTGTGAATTCGGCTAACTTCTTCTCGATGGTTGGAGAAATTGGTGGGCAGTTCAAAAGTGCTAGGGAGTTGCGAGTGCGTGCGAGGTTTTGATGAGTGGTTCGTTTCGGGTTGAGTCTTGCGCTGGGTTGCAATCGGCAAGGGCTAGTCGCTAACTTAGTGGGCGAAGTTGTAGGCGATTTGCAATCCTCTTCCGTTGGGTGTCGAAATGGATGAGACCGACACGTGCTGCCATGCACTTTCGGTCGAACGGCGCCTGATAACATATCCACCGATAACATAGCCGAGCGCACTTCCAACGAAGACGTCGGAAGGGAAATGTTCGCGTGCCATGACTCGCGAAGCGGAAACGGTAGTGGCCAGAGAATATACCAGTAACTGCGTAGCAATGCCGTTGTACTGCGACGCCACAACATGGGCGAACGACCACGCCAGGATGGAATGATCCGATGGCATGGACTGGCCGTCGGGCCATGTTTTGAGGCCGTGCGGCCAGAAGCGCCCTGTTCCGTCGCCCTGCATGGGGTCTTGGCGGTTGATGGCGTATTCGAGGCCTTTGTTGAGAATGATGGAATCGACCATCGCCTCTCCGGCGAGGACAGCTGTTTCCCGCAGGTGATCGTCATGAGTAGCTCCGCCGGCGATGTATCCCACGGCGACGGCGGCGGACGGACCATAGATCCCGCCGTAATCGGAGACCCGCCGAAACTCCTTTTCTCGGCTAGGATCAATTCCTAGGGCCTGAATCGCTTCCGAATCTTTTTCAATAGCGACGCCAGTGGCAACGCCGAAGGGAGCGATCCACACCAAGCTGTTTGCGCGAAGATGAAACGGAGCGGTTACGATGCCCACTTCATCCTGCGCCACATGGAGAGCGCATATCTGCAAGGATGAGAGGCTGCAGTCCTTTACCGTGGAAACCTGGGCACTGGCCGTGGTTGCCAAAAGCGAGAGCAGAAGAGGGAAGGCAAGTCGCATACTAGACCATGCTAAACGCCCGGTGGCAGGTCGAGGGATCATCTTAAAGTTTTGCACTACCGTCCTGCGCAACTGGCATCGCTGCCTGTCAATATGATTTGAATTGTAGAAGCTCTGCGCTGACTTGCCTTTGCTGACCGACCCTCGGACACCTTCACTGTGGGATGACGAAGCACAGCCCGCCGTTCAGGATTTGCTTCTTTCGAGCCCCATCGCCGCTCCGACTCGAAGAGAACGAGGTGGGGTGAACATTCTCACCGAAATACCGACTAGGACCCCTACGGTTCCATCGAAGATGTCGCTCTGAACACCCCCTTTGATACTCTCGAAAGATTTCAACCTTGAGCCACAGTGTCACGGAACTATCCTCTTGCGAGAGCGAGATTGTGTGACCCTGCTCCTTGGGCATCCTTCGACAACGGGAGCGTGATGGAGAGTCGAGCGCCGCCTTCGTCCCGATTTGTGGCTGCGACGCCCCCTCCGTGAACACGGATTACGGCTTCGACGAAAGCAAGGCCGAGTCCGTGTCCGCGTGACTCCCGCCCCCTGACTCTTCGCTCGAAAAGATGGCGCCGGACCTCTGCATCAAACCCCGGACCATCATCCTCTACGGTGAACATCGCCATATCTTCGTCGCTCTGGAGCGACAGATAGACCGTACACGATGCGGGCAGGTGTTTGAGTTCGTTATCGAGCAGGTTGGCGATGACACGATGGAGAAGTGCGGGGTCGGCGAACACCTTAACTGGACCCGAACTACGAAACTGGACGGCGAGACCTTTGACGTTCATGCAAAGCTCGTAAAGGTCAAGCATCCCTCTTACTAGCTCATCCAGATCGACCTCGGTGCGCGAAAGCCTGAGGGCATCTGCTTTCGCTTCAGCGACGTCCAGCGACGTGTTGAGAAAATTGGTAAGCCGGTCCAGTTCGTCGATCGCCGAAACAATCGGTTCTGCCTGATCGACCTTGGCGTTGTCGGACAAGGCAGTTTCCAGTTTGCCGCGGATCGCGGTCAGAGGACTCCTGAGGTCATGCGCGAGAGAGTCTGTAATAGTGTGCAACTGGTGAACGGTGTTCTCGATCCTGTCGAGCATATGGTTCAGCGTGCGGGCCAAATGGCCGACCTCGTCGTTTCCTCTGGTGTTAGGAACACGGCTACTCAGATCCGATTGGCCGATGCGCGATGCAGCCTCCGTAATCTCGCGGACGTGGCAGAGCATCCTCCGCGTCGTATAGAACACGATTACGAAGCCCAGTAGCACAATGGCAAGCCAAAGCGTAAGAAAGCGAACTCGCAAGCTTCGCAGCACTCGCAGCTCATCTCTCTCCGAGAGTCCAAGATAGATGTGACTGCCATCCTCAATTCGCACTGCGGCTACTCGAAACGGAACGTCGTATCCCTTTACGTGAATATCGTAAGGAACGTCAGCCAGGGCCTTCGTGGAGCGTATTGCTACAAGGTTGGCAGAACCGTCTCCGGACCCCACCCAAAGCTTGGCTGGTCCGTCGTCCCCGGCCTGAACGAAGAAAACCGAGTCGTTTTCGTTGCCGCTGGAACGCTGACGGTTCGGAACTTCTCGACTCGCTAATTCTGCGACCTCGCCGACAACGCGGCGGTAAAGGCGATCTTTCGGAGTTCTTTCGGCTACATCTCGAAGAACTTCAACCTCGCCGGCCAGCCACGCGTCGCTCCGCCGTTGAATGTCGTCTGCGACGAACCGATGAAGCATCGCGAAAGCCAACATCGTCCCGAAGGCGAATGCGAGTGTTGCCCAAAGCGAGATGCGCCACGCTGCACTGTGCATGACTGGATTAGGTACTTTTGAGGACATACCCTATACCTCGCAATGTCTTGATCAAAGGCTCGCGTCCTTCCGTATCGATCTTGCCGCGCAGGCGGTAGATGTGAACATCGACGACGTTGGTGTCTGGCTGGATCCTCATGCCCCATACTTCCGCCAATAACATGGACCGGGTTACGACCCGGCCCGCATGACGGCAGAGGTACTCGAGAAGCACGAACTCCTGCGGGCTCAGGTTTAGAACCTCATCGCCTCGGGTAACCCTTCGATTGCGTATATCCAACTCCAAATCGCAGACCCGGAGGCGCGTCGCATCTTCGGCCCGGGAGGAGTTGCGTCGCAGAAGGTTTCTCATCCGCGCAAGCAATTCTGCGACGGCGAACGGTTTCGTAAGGTAATCATCCCCGCCGAGTTCCAAGCCCTTTACTCGCTCGTCGACTGACCTGCGCGCAGAAAGGATCAGCACGGGACTTGTGACTCCGGCCCTGCGTAGCTGCAGGATGAGGTCGATGCCATCTTGATCCGGAAGTCCCAGGTCAACAATCAGGCCTTGGTAAACGTGCTCGGACGCCAACTGTATGGCGGCGCTGCCGTCTTCTGCGGTGTGCACGTCGTAGCCCGCCTCAATCAAAGACTCCTTAAGGAAGCTTTGTATCTCGGGTTCATCTTCGACCAGCAGAAGTCGCATAAATTATGGTAAGACATTTTGATACTCCATTTGCCTAGCCTGGGAGTCCGCAAAATGACGATTCGGACATCTGCGACCACTAGCAGTGAATAAAGGTGGAATAACGACTCCTGCCGCTAGGGTGGGAACAACGATCGATTTCCGCTGCAAATACTCACTCTTCTGTTTGATTGCGTCCTCCATGAACGAATCGTCATCGTATTCTCCTCCTACAAAGTGCTATCAAGTAAGAGACGGTCGCGTCTCAAAGATTAGCCATTGTATTGAGAGTGAGGAGCCTGTTCTCTCAAGTAGTCGACTGTCACCGGATTGTCGTCTCTTCGTGATCCGGCTTCCCCAAGACACACGCGACATTTAATCCCGATGATTCGGGCTGAGGGCCTATTACGCTTGACTACGGCTTACCTGAACCGCATCGCCACTGCCGTACCCGTGCACGACGTGCATGACGCCTTCGTTGTCTTCGCCGAAAAGATGCTTGCCGAACCGAGGCTGCGAGCGGTTTTTCGACGCATGGTCAGCCGCGCCGAAATTGCGCATCGCTATTCATTCCTCAATCCGCAGATAAGTTCCGGCCCATCCTCGCCGTACGGCGCGCATGAGTTTTATCAGCCAGGAAAGTTTCCCAACACAGCGCGGCGGATGGAGCTATTTGAGCAGAGCGCTCCGGTGCTGATGAGGAAGGCCGTGGACGCGCTTGCGCTCAGTGAGAAGGAACGCTCCGGCATCACGCACGTTCTCGTGACCTGCTGCACGGGGCTCTATGCGCCTGGACTGGACTTTGAGATCGTCGACCACCTCGGGCTTTCGGCGGGCGTGGAGCGCACGATGGTTGGCTTCATGGGATGCTATGCCGCGATGAACGCCCTGAAGTTGGCGCGGCACATTGTGCGCTCAGAGCCGGATGCGGGTGTTCTGATGGTCAATCTGGAGCTTTGCACGCTCCACCTGCAAGAGACGCAGGATCTGGAACAGGTGCTCTCCTTCTTGGTCTTTGCCGATGGCGCGGCGGCAAGCCTGATTACCGCGCGCGAGGAGGGCTTGGCACTGGACAGCTTTAAGGCGGTGATGGTGGATAAAACCAGAGGCCTCATTACATGGAAGATCCGCGAGCTCGGATTCGACATGCTCCTTTCAGGACAGGTGCCGGGAGAGGTGGGCCGCGCTCTCCATGAGAGCGAGTTGATGTCCGAACGCGATGGCGTTGACCTCTGGGCAGTGCATCCAGGCGGACGGTCGATTCTGGATGCGGTCGAGAAGGGACTGGAACTACCGACGGATGCGCTGACAGCGTCGCGCGAAGTGCTATCGTGCTTCGGCAACATGTCCTCGGCGACGGTGATGTTTGTGCTGCAGCGGATCATGCAGTATGCGCGGCCAGGGCAGCTCGGGTGTGCGATGTCGTTCGGGCCGGGACTGACTGCGGAGACGATGCGGTTCCATGCGGTCTAGTGTCGAGTTTGATTTCAGTCGGCGGGTCTCTCCACGTGAGTTGCCGGAGCTGATGGATGGCGACTGCAGCTTTGAGGAGTTCCGAGACTGCCTACGTAGTCTCGAGCAAGTCAACCGCTGGTTTGGGGGGTATCGCCCCACGCTTAACTGGCTGGAGCGGTTGTCGCGTGAACCACGTGAGCCGGTGCACCTTGTCGATGTGGGAAGCGGCGGTGGCGACCTGTTGCGGCAGATTGCTGACTGGGCTCGACGACGAGGAATTGCTGTCCAGCTAACGGGAATCGATCTGAACGCTTACGCAACGCTGGCGGCAGCGGAATCCACGCGGAAGGAGCTCGGAATCACATGGGTGACCGGCGATGCTCTGGAATATCGACCGAAGAAGCCGGTGGATATTGTCGTGAGCTCGCTGATGGCGCATCATCTTGAGGATGATGAGATCATCGTGCAGCTGCAGTGGATGGAAGCTACTGCGCGGCTTGGTTGGTTTATCAATGATCTGGAGCGATCGGAGTGGGCGTGCCGGGCTTTTGAGTGGGTAGCGGGGCTGGTGGGGTGGCACCGGTTCGTGCGGCATGATGGGCCGGTGTCCTTCCGGCGTGCCTTCCGGAAAGAGGACTGGATTCAATTGCTGGCGGCGGCTGAGGTTCCGCGCGAGACGGCGACGATAGAACAGTGGCGGCCGGGACGGTTGTGCGTGGGGCGATGGAAGTGAGGCCGATGATTGTGAAGCGTCTCGTTAGACTAGGAGATATGAAGCCTATCGCCTCCCTCGCCCTCGTGGCGCAGCTCATCACGTCTAACCATCTGAGGGATGACTAATGGCATCTTCCACCCTGCCTGCATCCAGCGCCGGCCGTTCCAGATTCAAAACCGTTCTCTGGATCTTTCTTGGTGTCACGACGCTGTTTGTCTTCATCACATCGGAGGTCTTCCTCTTCACCGATTACCCCATGTACCACGCCTACCGTCTGCAAGTCATCGCCGATCGCGGACTCCTCATCCCGCATACGCTCTGCGGCACCTTTGCTCTACTGGCGGGTCCTCTGCAGTTCTCATCGCGTTTTCGGCAGCGCCACCTGCAGCTTCATCGTGTCTTGGGCCGCATGTATTTCGGCTCGGTCATTATTGGCGCCTTTACCGGTATTGCCCTCGCTGCCGGTCGTCCAGGCCAGCCAGGAACATCCATGCAAGGCGCGGCATGGATCGTGTGTACTGCTGTTGCTGTGATCGCCGCGCGTAACCGCCAGATCGCTGTGCACCGCCAGTGGATGGCCCGCTCCTATGCGGTCACGTTTACCTTCGTCTCCAGCCGTGTCCTCAATCTTGTGCCTGCCTACTGGAGCCATCTTGGCGACGTCCTATCGGCGGTCGGCGTCATCGCCTTTACTCTGGCTTCCATCATTCTGGTCGACATCGGCCTCAACTGGCACGAGCTCACAACCCGCCGCAGTTCGTCGTAGAAGGAAGTGAGATTTTCAGAGCATCTTCGTACCGAGTGTGGTCCCCCTTTTAGAAAGCGGGTTGGCACGGCATCCTATTTCTCGAAGCTGGTCCCCTCGAGTTCGGAGCTGACCACGGGCCCGTAGCCACCCAGCTGGCCAACAATCCTTACCACCGCTGGCTCTTCACCTTCCCGTACCCACACCATCACGTCTTTCGGCTGAAGGCCGATCAGCTGCGCGATCACGCCCACGATGCCGCCCAATTCCGGATGGATGCGAAACACCGTTGCCGTAAGGGTTTGTCCCGCCGTCTGAAACGGCTGTTCGCCTTCCGGAGAGATCAGGAGCCGAATCGGTCTTCCGCCGCCAACTGGCGCCAGCATCCCCACCCGAAACGGTGGGGCATTGTGCGCCACATTCAGCAGCAACGTTCCAACAAACCCGTTCGCCAGGTCATCCGGCAGATTGATGTGTTCGCTCTCGATGTGTATCTTTCCATTCTTATCGACTGTGCGGGTGGTCGCTATGCCGGTCCCGGCTTCTACCGAAAAGTCGACGGGTTTCGCAAAGAACGGACCCTTTTCTATGTGATGGTTGCGTACTAACCTAAACGTGCTCTGCTGCCTGTAAGTCGTCGCCTCATCGTCGACCGATCCATCCACAAATTGATAGGTCAGACGCATCGTCACTTCATCGTCCTGCACGCTTTGTAAAAACTCGCCACGAGCGATAACCTTCCCAGCCTCAGTGCGAGCTACCATAAACTGATGCATCGGGCGTTGGATATGTTCCACCGGGATTTGTTCTGCGGGTGCTGCGGTGCTCAACTTTATGGTCAATAAAGCGGCTATAAGGAAATTGCTTCGGTCCATCGAATGCCTCGCTCTTCAGCATATCCTCGCTTCGGCATGTGCATTCGTCCAGCTAGTCCGTGACTTCCTCAGAAATGACGATTTGTACAGAATGACGTGCCAAACTGCTCTTTTGACGTCTACTAGAAAGATAGACTCCCGCTACAACTTGCCGGAAGATCCGACGAATCAGGAGCAATCATTTGCAAGATGAAGTTCTCATCCTCGGCGGTGGAGTGGCAGGGTGTGCCGCTTCAATCGCGCTTGCCCGCAAGGGACGAAGCGTCACGCTGATCGAACGCGAGGCCACTCCGCGCCATAAGGTCTGCGGAGAGTTCCTGAGCGGTGAGGCCCTCGAGGACCTGCACGTGCTCGGTATCGACGTGGCTTCGCTTGGCGCCGTGCCCATCGACTACGTTCGCCTCGCCGCTGCCAGGCGCGCCGCGGAGGCACCATTGCCTTTTCCCGCAGCCTCGCTCACCCGGAAGGCGCTTGATACAGCGCTCATCGCTGAGGCCATCGCTGCAGGAGTTCGCGTAGAGCGCGGTCGTAGCGTGCAAGCGGTTGGCCGCACGACAGGCGAGGCCTGGCAAGCTACGCTCAATGACGGCACCACGCGCCAAGCCCCAACGGTCTTTCTGGCCACAGGCAAACATGATATCCGCGGCCTTACGCGCCCGAAGGACCCTCATCAATGGGTCGCCTTCAAGATGTATTACCGACTATCTGCCGCCCAGACCGCTGAATTGGCGGACGCATCCGAGTTGACACTCTATTCCGGAGGTTACGGCGGTATTCAAACGGTGGAAGACGGCATTACGAATTTCTGCTGCGTGGTGCAACGGCGATATTTTGCGCGTGCAGGTCTTCGCTGGGAGGGCCTCCTTGCGACGATGCAGCAGGACTGCCCCCATCTCGCGACGCGGCTTGATGGTGCGGAGCCGCTGCTCGACAAACCAATCACCGTCACTCATATCCCGTACGGCTACCTCCGCCGTGCAACCGAGGATGGGCTCTACTGCATCGGCGACCAGGCAGCCGTTATTCCCTCATTCACCGGAGACGGCATATCCATCGCCCTGCATACCGCGCGCCGTGCCGCGGCTGCCTATCTAGCCGCGGAGCCGGCGCCAATCTTTCAGCCAAAACTTCGCTCCGCGTTGCTGCCTCAGATGCGTCTTGCCGAAACCGCCGCCGCCGGGTTGAACAACGCGCTGGCGCGCGCTGTCCTTCCGTTCTGCCTCAGGGTCTGGCCCGGAGCGATGCGCGTAACAGCTCGACTCACGCGTGTCACCCAGCCCGCCGCTGTTGCTTCACAGGCATTCGCTAACTGAATTGAGGCCTCATCAAATAACTCTCTAAGTCCCAACTCATGAGGAGAGATGCATGAAATCCCTTGCGGTCCTTGCCGTCGCGGTCATACTCGCTCCAGCCGCACTCGGCCAGCATCAGACATTCGCCGTGAACCCCGATGCGAGCGAAGTCAAGATGACGCTCAACACGACCCACGAAGTCGTCAACGGTACGTTTCATATTCAATCCGGATCGATTGAGTTTGACCGCAGCACTCCTAAGATGTCGGGTATGGTGGCCGTCCTTGCTGGCAGCGGCAAGACCGGTAACGGTAGCCGCGATAAGAAGATGGACAAGGACATTCTGCAGGTCGAACAGTACGCAACTGTCTCGTTTGAGCCGAAGTCTTACGCTGGCGTCATCACTCCATCAGGAGACTCGACCATCCAGGTAACTGGTATCTTCACACTGCTCAGCATGCCTCACGAGATCACCATCCCCATAATCGTTCATCTTGAAGGACAAACCGCAACCGCCAAGGCACATTTTTCAGTTCCGTACATTCAATGGGGACTTAAGGATCCAAGCTTTTTGTTCTGGAAGGCGGACAAAGATGTTTCGATAGACCTCTTCCTTACTGGTCGGCTTTCAAAATAGAGAATAGCCTTTCCTACTAACAATGAGGTTAATGCATCACCATGACGCCTGAAGCGATCGAACTCTCTGCCATTTCGTCTGAAGGTTAGCCGGGATCTGTTATTGGGCCAGTGAGGCCGATCATCAGGCGTTGAAGTTGGCTCTGCGGCCTAAAGCTTGCCGGCCACAGGAACGTGCGCTCGATCGCGGCCAGTAAGCTGATCCTGAACTGGCCGCCGGAGCAGATTTCGATTAGGAGACTGCAAGGATTGCTGCGATGGCATGAGAGAGGAATTCCATCGCGGCGCCGGTGTGGCGTGGTACGAGTGGGCGAGCAGTGATTTTTTGTGTGGGGACTTTTGTGGGTAGACTGGTTCAAAAAAGCGCGAAATTGTGGGTAATTCCCGCAATCAATGATCAGGGATTGAGCCTCGTAATTCGCTGAAAATGAGCGATATAGAGCAATTCTGAACAATTCCGTAAAATGCAGACTTCTGTTAACCGAAGGGTTGTAGGTCAGAAACCGGAAATGATCGAAGGAGTTCCAAGTGGTTCACAACCATCCGACGAGATTGTGGGGTCCGGCGTGGGGATTTGCTTTAAGAGTGTCAAGAAGTCTATTGTTTTCAATAAATATGGATCCCTGGGGGGCAACCAAATCACAGGTATCAGTGGTTTAAGGCGATCCGGAGAAGTCCAAGAAGGTCTCCCCCTTCGCATTCAATTTCTTCATTTTGCGTGAGATACCTCGTTTCGCGGCGTCCATAGCGGTACTATGGCGGCTGTACAAAGAGACGCGAAATGCGGCTCACGGTATTACCTTTTCATTATTTTCCTGGCCAGCGTGTCTGCCAGAATCTCGATTCCCGCCCGGATCTCCGCATCCGAAAATGCCGTCAGGCCAAACAGCAGGCCCGAGAGTTTTGCATGGCTGCAATAGGACGAGAGAGCGGGTGTGTCCAGGCCCCTGGCATCGAGAGCTGCCTTAACTCTGACGTCGTCAGCAGCCATCGTAAAGTGTCCCGCTAAGTTCATGCCGCGACCTGTGATTGGAAAACTCAGTGGCAATCCTTTCACCTTGATCAACTCCAGGAAAAGCTCTTGCCGTTCTCTGTAAATCCTGCGGCAGCGTCGAAGATGTGAGTCGAACGCCCCGCTTTCCAGAAAGCCCGCGAGTGTCGCCTGATCAATCAGCGGTCCGTGATCTTCAAGCGTCGCCTTCAGGAGCGCGAAGCGCTCTACCAACTGCGGAGGCAATACCATGTAACCGAGCCTCAGCCCTGGAAAAAGTGTCTTGCTAAACGAGCCGACATAAATCACTCTGCGGTGTTCGTCGAGACTTTGCAGACTCGGCTGGGGGGCACTGTTGTACCGGAACTCCGAGTCGTAATCGTCCTCGACCACCCACAACTCGCGCTCGCGTGCCACCCGCAGCAGTTCCAGGCGCCGCGCCAGCGACATGCAGACACCGAGCGGGAACTGGTGCGATGGAGTTACGTACACAACTCTCGCGCATTCCGTCATCGGCAGCGGCAAGGAAATTCCTTCCTCATCGACCGGCGCAGGCACGATCGTTGCCCCTGTTTGCTGCCATGCCCTCAGCGCTCCGGGAAAGCCTGGGTCTTCCATGTAGACACTGCAGTGGGCATTCAGCAGCAGATGCCCAACCATAAACAGCGCCTGCTGCGAACCTCCAGTGATCACAATTTCATCCCAATGGCAGCGAATTCCGCGGCTCTCCCGCAGATACGCCCCAACGTTTTGCCGCAATACGTCCAATCCCGTCGAGAAACGCGACTGATACTGCAGCAGCAAGTCATCTCGCAACGCCCGCGTTCGGTGACGGTTCCACATCTTGAGTGAGAAAAGATGCACATCCGGCTGTGCCGGCCGAAATGGCCGGGGGGCAATCAGTCCGCGTGGCGGACTGACGCTCCTTTGCCCCGCACTGATTCTTTCCCGCTTTTCTCTCGCAAATGCCCGCGTCGCTACCCCGACTGTAAACGCGCTTCGCGATTGTCCCTGCAAGTAGCCTTCGCTCTCAAGCTGCTCGTAGGCAGCTACAACCGTGTTACGTGATACCCGCAGTTCATCGGCCAGTGCCCGCGTCGACGGCAGCTTCTCTGCCGGCCGCAGTTCCCCTCGCTGAATCATCACCTTCAGTTGGTCCATTAACTGCCACTGAAGGGGACGCCTGTGCCCTCGATCCAGCTCTAGATGTTCGAAGTTCTTCACGACCGAATCTCGCCTGACGATAAATAGAAATCTGGCACCATCATAACTGGACGATCTGGCTCTTTACACCATCCAGATTTCACCTTACTGTTACACAACACCGCAACAAATTCATATCCGCGGTGCGGGGCGGAGTCTCCGCTCAACACGCTTACCCGTATCCAGATTCAGGAGACGATGTGCAAAAGGCTCTCATTTTCATAGCGATCCTTCTCCCCCACCCTCTGTTTGCTCAGGTGGACCTTATCGCTCTGCATGGGAAGATCTGGACCGAGAATTCGGCACAGCCCGAAGCCGAGGCTCTCGCCGTCTCCGGGCACCGGATTCTCGCCGTCGGAACGGACGCTGAGATCCAAAAGCTTGCCGGTCCTGCCACGAAGGTTCTCGATCTCAAGGGGCATCGTGTTGTGCCCGGCTTCAATGACGCTCATATTCACGCGTTCTGGGGTGGACAGGGACTGGCGAGCGTTCAGCTCACTGACGCGCACAGCCGCGAAGAGTTCGTGGCTCGCATTGCAGCTTTCGCCAAAACACAGCCGGCAGGCGCATGGATCGTCGACGGCAATTGGGACGAGCAGAAGTGGTCTCCGGTCGAATTGCCGCGCCATGACTGGATCGACGCAGTCACTCCGAATAATCCTGTCTGGGTTCAGCGCAGCGACGGCCATCAGATTCTTGCCAATGCTCTCGCCATGAAGCTCGCAGGCGTGGACAAGAACACTAAGGACGTGGTTGGTGGAACGATCGTCCGTGACGGTGATGGCAATCCCACCGGCGTATTTAAGGATGCGGCGAAGGATCTCATTACGCGTGCTATCCCGCCTCCCACCGATGATCAAATTGACGCAGCGCTCCTCGCCGCCCAGAAGTACGCATTGGATAACGGCGTCACTAGCGTGCAGGATATGGGCTTCACCGGCACCGAAGCGGCCAACATGGAAGCTCGCGTTGTGCGCGGCTACCAGCGGCTAATGGCGGAAGGCAAATGGAAGCTCCGCGTCGCTGCCCGCTTTCCACTTCCCGAGGACGCTCGCTATCGTGCCCTCGGCATCATGACCAACTTTGGCAACGACACGCTGGTGATCGGCTCGCTCAAGGCGTTTGCCGATGGCTCTCTTGGCTCGGCGACGGCATGGTTCGAGCAGCCCTTCGACGATCAACCCGGAAATAGAGGCTTGCCTTCCGAAGACCTGGCCGATGCCGAAAGGTTTTACTCCGAGCTGAAAGCTGCTGACCAAGCCGGCAATCATATCGCGACACATGCGATCGGGGACCACGCCAACAAGGTCATCCTTGATCTCTACGAGCGGCTGGAGCAAGAAGATGGTCCCGCCGACCGCCGGCTTCGCATTGAGCACGCGCAGACTCTGCGGCCTGAAGACATTCCACGCTTCGGTCAGCTTCATGTCATAGCCTCCGTTCAGCCTTACCACGCTATTGATGACGGACGCTGGGCCGAAACTCGCCTTGGCCACGAGCGCGCGAAGACCACCTACGCCTTCAAATCCCTGCTCGATTCCGGCGCCACGCTTGCGCTGGGCACGGACTGGTTTGTCGCGCCCATCAATCCAATGCTTACGATCTATGCGGCCACCACTCGCCGCACTTTGGATGGCAAGCACCCCGATGGATGGTTCCCCGAACAGAAGCTCACCGTGAGGCAGGCTGTTCACGCGTACACCGTGGGCTCCGCGTACGCAGAAAGTCAGGACGATATTAAAGGCAGCCTTCAGCCCGGAAAGCTCGCCGACTTCGACGTGCTTTCCGACGACATCTTTCACATCGATCCCGTCCAGATCGAGAACGTTAAGGTTTTGACCACAGTCCTGGGCGGCGAAATCGTCAGGCCCTGAACGAACTCGAACACCGTTGTTAGACCCGCGGTAGTTACCGGCAACACTCGCGGGAACTGAAACGCGGCAGAACTATTCCCAGGAGATGTATATGTTTGTGCGCCCATGCTGGCAGCCAAAATCGCCAGCAGATATTCGACAGATCATCGACGAAAACCCGTGGGCGCTGCTTGTCAGCCAGAGTGACGCAGGACCTCTGGCCACGAACCTGCCTTTTCTCGTCGAGCAGGCAGGCGGGAACACTTCCGTGGAGGAACTCGTACTTGTCAGCCATATGGCGCGTGCCAACGAACACCTTGCTTCGCTGCGAAACAACACCGCGCCTGTGCTGGCAATCTTCGAAGGGCCCTGGAGCTACGTGACGGCAAGCTGGTATCCCGATCGCCAGATGCCCTCGACCTACTACTACACTGCCGTGCATTGCTACGGCACCATCGAGTTCCAGGAGGAGCCCGAGCTCGACAGCGCGCTCGAGGTTCTGGTGAGCCGTATGGAGTCTTCATATCCGGATGGGTGGAAGACCAGTGATATTCCTCGCAGTGAGATCACTCGCCGCTTTGCCGGCATCACCGGCTTTCGCCTGCGTGTGTCGCGGGTCGAGGCCAAATTCAAACTGGGACAGGACGAACCGCTGCGCGATGCGCTGGCGGTCGCGGACGAACTGGGGAGGCACGACGCTCCCGAGGACCGTAAGCTCGCCGCGTTGATTCGCGAGCAAAACATCGGCCGCGGGTAAAAGGGCCGGCACTACTTCTCTCGCTGGAAACGTAAGCAGTAAGGAAGAGTAAACCTTGTACGCACAATTTAAGGAGACGCCATGAAGCGACACTCTGTTGTTGTTCTTTTATTCCTGATCCTCAGCTCTGCAGGACTGACACGGTTGGCCTTCGCACAATTGGAAAGCGGAGCTATGAATGGAACCATATCCGACCACGGCGGTGCGCGCATCGCCGGTGCGAAAGTGACTATCACAGACGTTGCCACCAACCAGTCGCAGATTGCGACCACCGGACAGGATGGCATTTTCCACTTTGCCCAACTCAAGCCGGCTCATTATCGGCTCACCGTCTCCGCATCTGGCTTTAAGGAAGGCGTGCTCGCCGATATAGAACTGCATTCGCAGGACAACCTCTCCGAGCAGATTACGCTCGAGGTCGGCTCGACCACGGAGCAGGTTTCCGTCAACGCGCAAACCGATCAGCTTGAGACTTCGAATTCCATTTCCACTACTGTCGACCGCAAGTTCATCGAGAACATGCCGCTTAATGGCCGCAGCTTCCAGGCGCTGATCGCGCTGACCCCCGGCAACGTCACCGCCAAGACCTACTACACCAACTCCGGCCAGTTCAGTGTCAACGGCCAGCGCACTGACGCCAACTACTTCTCTATCGACGGTGTCAGCGCCGATGTCGGCATCACCCAGGGCAGCAATGTTTACCTCGGAACCGCGGGCGGCGGCACGGCGCAGGCCACCAGCAATAATGGCGGCTACAATAACCTGGTTTCTGTTGACGCCATGCAGGAGTACAAGATTCAGACCTCGACCTTCGATGCTGAATATGGCCGCACCACCGGCGCGCAACTCTCCATCGTTACCCGCTCAGGCTCGAATCAATTTCACGGCACCGCATTCGAATACCTTCGCAATGATGTCTTCGACGCCAACAACTGGTTCAACGGCTATGACAACAACCCGCCGCTGCCCAAGCAGGCCGAGAAGCAGAATGACTTTGGGGGCATCATCGGCGGGCCCATTATTAAGGACAAGCTCTTCTTCTTCTTCTCGTATGAAGGGCTGCGGCTGCGTGTACCGGAGACGCGCGAAGATATCGTCCCCACCAGCTATGCACGTGCCTGCGCTCCTGCTTCCGTGGCGCCGTTTCTGAAGGCGTATGCTTTGCCGAGCACCGGGAACGACTATACCAACAGCGATTGCTCCGTGGCCGCGACCCTGCCGTCAACCGACTTTACCGGTCTCTTCAACGCTACTTTTTCGAATCCGTCGACACTCAACGCCACCAGCCTTCGTCTCGATTGGAACCCAACCTCGAAACTGAATCTCTTCGTTCGCGGGGACTATGCGCCGTCGGATGGCGCGCAATATGGCGCTTTCGATTTCTATACCCGCTCCACGCTTAGCCACACCATTTCGAATGTCGATACCATCACCGCAGGCGCAACGTACATCCTCAGTCCGTCGCTGGTGAATGACTTCCGCTTCAACATCAGCCACTCAAAGGGCGCGACCACCGTTACACCCACGACCTTCGGGGGCGCCACCGTGCCATCGGCCAGCTATCTCTTCCAGTCGCAGCCGCAATACAACCTGAGCGATGCGGTCTTCGATGTGTTTTTCGATGACGGAACCTCCGACTATTACGTGGGCAACGACGCCACAAATCACCAGCGCCAGCTTAACTTCGTGGATACCTTCAGCTGGACCCACGGGCATCACTCTTTCAAGTTTGGCGGCGACTATCGCCGGCTCACTCCCAAGAACGGCTATCGTCCGTATGATTACGGCTACGAGTTTGCCGATGTGCAGACCGTGGTCACCACGCAGATTCCTGACTATGCGGCAGTGGACAGCGCGGAGACGGTCGACATCGAACCCGTCTTTAACGATCTGTCCTTCTTCGGAGAAGATTCCTGGCAGATCACCCCGCGCCTTACGCTCAACTATGGCTTGCGCTGGGATATCGATCCTCCGCCGAGCGCGGGTAGTCATCCCCTTTACACGGTGCTGAACCTGACCGATCCGGCCAACCTCGAGCTCGCACCGGCAGGCACCAAGCTATGGGACGAGAGTAAGACCAACTTCGGTCCTCGCGTGGGCTTCTCTTATCTCCTGCACAATGATGCTGGATGGGAGACTGTTCTGCGCGGCGGAGCTGGTGTGTATTATGGGCTCGGCAACGAGATCGGCGCGCAGGGGACCCTGGGAACGCCTTACACGAGTTCAAAATATCTCTATGGAGCTGCAGGAAAGTATCCATTGAGCACAACGGACGGTGCGCCAGCACCACTGACGACCTCGCCGCCCTATTCTCTGGTCTTCGCCTTCGATCCGCACCTTAAGGATCCCCGCGTCACGATGTGGGACGTCTCATTGCAGCAGAATATCGGCAGTACGCGCAGCCTCCAAATCAGCTACGTGGGCAACAAGGGAGATAACCTGCTGCGCAGTGAGCTCGAACAACCCGCGGAAGGAGGCAGCGCGAACTTCGGCTACCTCACTGCATATTTCAATCACGACTACTCGAATTACAACTCGCTGCAAATGCAGTTCAAACAGAACCTCTCACATCATCTGCAGGCGCTGTTCAGCTATACCTGGTCGCACGCGCTTGACAACGGCTCGAGCTTGGCGCTCCCCAACCCCTACTACACCGTCTATAACCCGCATCTCGACTACGGCAACTCCGATCTCGATGTGCGCAATAGTTTTTCTACCGCCATCACCTACGAGATTCCGGGCCTTAGCTCCGGCGAGGGATTCGCGAAGTATGTGAGCAATGGCTGGGCACTCGACAGTCTTTTCCGCTCGAACTCCTCGCAGCCTGTGAACGTGACCACCGGTCAGTTCGGAGCCTTCGGCATGGAGTGGAATGAGGACGCTGTTGGGCAGCGGCCGGACATCGTGCCTAGCCAACCGTTTATCGTGCATGGCTCGCAGTATCCGGGCGGCCGCAGAATCAATCCCGATGCGTTCACTACACCCTCGATTGACGTGCAGGGTGATCTGCAGCGCAACACCATCCGCGGATTCGGCGCGTGGCAGGAAGATATCGCACTCCGCCGCACCTTCCCCATTCACGACACCCTGGCCCTGCAGTTCCGGGCAGAGGCCTTCAACATTTTCAATCACCCGCTCTTCGGCGACCCCGGCACCAACGACAGTGACCGGAATATGCTCACCAACCAACTGTTCGGAATCTCCGCTCACACCCTTGCCGACAGCCTCGGTGGCGGCGGTGCTGATGGCGGCTTCAGCAGCCTCTATCAGATCGGCTCGCCGCGCTCGATGCAGTTCGCACTCAAGCTGCAGTTCTAAAATGTGAGGGCGTGCCTGGCCGGTGCTTCAACTCCGGCCAGGATGCGCCCTCACTCTTTTTTCGAGCACACATCTCAGGAGTCTCGATGCAAGTCCGTTATTCTGCTTCTTCCCGCCGCACAAAGCTTTTCGCTCTCATTCCGTTGCTCGCCTCGCTCGCCTACGCGCAGAAACATACGGTTGAACCTGCGGACATTGCAGGCATGAAGACCATCGAAGCGCCGAAGATTTCGCCTGACGGGAAATTCATCGCGTATGCGGTGACGACGCCCATGCCCGCCGACAAGCCTCACAACGAACACATCTGGCTCGTCCCCACCGACCACTCCGCTCCGGCTCGCCTCTTCATTTCAGGTTCAGGCAGCGACACCTCACCGGCCTGGTCGCCGGACAGTCACACGATTGTCTTTCTCTCTGATCGCCCCAATCCGATCTCGAGCTCCGGCTCGCTCGTTCACTTCAGCGTGGCCCCAGGCACCTACCGCGGTGACATTCCGAAAGAGCTCATCGACAAACCCGCGAGCGTTCCAGCGGAGCAGTCGCAGACGCCGACACCGCAGCAGAAAGATCCTCAGCCTTTGCCGCCTGTCCCCCCAGCAGACAGCGACGACGAGGGAAAGAACATGCAGCTCTGGTCGATTTCGCTCGACGGCGGTGAGGCCCAGCCCCTCACCAACATCCCTGGCGGCGTCAAAGCATTCAAATGGTCGAAAGACGGCAAGCAGATAGCGTTCATCCGCACCGATAGCGACACGCCCGAGGAGCGCGCCCGCAAGAAAAAGAAAGATGATCGCGAGATCATTGATGGCGAATATCACTACGATCGCCTCTGGATCTACGACATAGACAAACATCAGGCTCGACTGATCTCCCGCCAGGATGCGAACGTCGACTCCATCGACTGGTCCCCGGATGACGCCAGTATTCTCTCGCGCGTCTCGGTCACTCCGCGCATCGACGATTACTGGCGTGTTTCCGTCGTGGAAATCTTCTCGACCTCGACCGGCGAGATCACGCAGGTGATCGAGAAGACCTCCGGTTATCAGACGCCCATCTATTCGCTCGACGGCCAGAACATCTCTTACTCCCGTTTCACGCAGAAGCGCATCACCGACGAGCATTTCATCCGCAACCTCGCCACCGGCAAAGACACCCGTCTTGAAGACAAGCTCGATGGCACTCTTTACGAGATGCGCTGGCTCACTGGCAACCGTCTCCTCGTGAATGCCTTCGTTCACGCACACACCGAAGCCCACATCCTCGATGCCGCTACCCTTACTGCCACCGCGCTCGATCACCTTACACCCACGGCCCTCGACTTCGACTCGACCGACGATGGCTCTTCAGTCTCCTTCCTCGGTGAAACTTCCACGCAGCCCATGGAAGTCTCTGTCTGGCGCACAGGCGGCATTACTGTCCTTACGGACACCAACCCGCAGACAAAAAGCTGGGCGCTCGGCGACCAGCGTGAAGTACAGTGGACAAATCCGAAAGATCATCGCGTCATCTATGGTGTTCTCACCCTGCCTCCTGGCTACACCGCAGGCAAACGCTATAAGACCGCCATCCATGTTCATGGGGGGCCCGAAGAATCCTTTACCGTCGGCTTCAGCGCCACCTGGTACAACTATGCTCTGCTTCTTGCCTCGCAAGGTTATGTTGTCCTTCAGCCCAACTATCGCGGCTCCTCCGGTCAGTCCATCGACTTCACGGAGGCGAACTATCAGGATGGCGGCGGTGGAGACTTTGCCGACGTTATGGCAGGCACCGACTGGGTCATCCAGCAGGGCTATGCCGATCCTGACCGGATGGTGATCGCCGGCTGGAGTTATGGTGGATTCATGACTTCATGGGCCGTCACCCACACCGATCGCTTCAAAGCGGCCATGGCAGGCGCGGCAGTCACTGACATTTACAGCATGGCCACGACGACCGATATCGCTCCGAGCTATCTCAATGCGCTCTACGATGTTTACGCCAAGAGCTATAAGGATCTGGATCGCCACTCGCCGGTGCGCTTTGCCGCCGATTGCCACACACCCACGCTGGTGCTGCACGGTGGTGCGGATGTTCGTGTTCCGCTTGGCCAGGGCCAGGAGTTTTACCACGCACTCCGCTACCTGAATCGCGAGGCCGCCATGGTCGTTTATCCACGAGAGCCTCATATCTTCCGCGAAACAGAACACCAGATCGACTCGCTCACGCGCGAACTGAACTGGTTTTCACAGCACCTGCCGCCTGAGGCCGCGAAGTAATCACCAGCTTTGAAGCCATGAGTGTTTCCACCCAGCCACGAAGCAAACCAACGAGCCAGCCGCGAGGCTGGCTCCGCCGCTTTGTCCAGCGTCCGCATCAGCTCTGGTTGCGCCGCGCCTGTTTCCAGATTCATCTCTGGGCTGGCGTTCTCATGGCTCTCTATATCTGCGCCATTGGCATCAGCGGTTCCATCCTCGTCTTTTTCGACGAGCTGATGCCTCGTCCCCACTTCGCCGCCTCAGCTCCAATCGCACCTTGCACGCCGGACAGCCTCGTCGCGGCACTGCAGGCCGCGCAGCATCAACACCCGAATTACACACCCGTGCTGGCCAGCTGTCCTACTCCCGGCAACTCGTTCTACCAGGTAAATCTCAGGCCCGACGGACAACCTACTGTCACTCTCTACGTCAACCCCAACACCAACCGCGTCGCTGGCGAAAATAATCAAGACACGACATGGCTCGGAGTCGTGGAGCGCTTTCACGTCGACCTTCTTCTTGAAAAGAACGGCCGCCAGTGGAATGGCGCCGGCGCCGCAATCCTCCTTGCCTTGGCCATCACAGGCCTCGTCATCTGGTGGCCCGGCATTCGCAATTGGGCCCGTGCCATTAAGGTGAACTTCGCTCTCAGTTGGAAGCGCATCAACTTTGACCTTCACAGCGCCATCGGCTTCTGGACTCTGCTCTTCACTCTGGTCTGGGCGCTCACCGGCATTTACTTTGCCTGGGAAACGCCCTTTGAACGCGCCATCTCTCTGCTGTCGCCAATCACCACCGCTCGCTACCCGGCTGAAGACATTGCCCGATTTGAAGCTCGTCCCATCGTCGCGCAGCCGCCTACCTTCGATCTCACATCGACACTCGAACACGCTGTCTCAGAGTCTCATGGCGCCCGTCTGGAAGGCTTCTTTTTCGGCTCCGGCCGCGCGCCTATCTTCACTGTTTATATGGCGCATCGCGCCATGGGCGATTACGCCAACACCGACTTCATCTACTTCGATCAACTTAGCGGCCAGCTTCTTCTCAATTGGCGCCGCGGCGAGAATCACACTCTCGGGGACTGGCTCCTGTGGCTTGCCGTTCCACTCCACTTCGGAACCTCCTTCGGAATGACTGGAAAAATTCTCTGGGCTGCAGCCGGCATCGCCTTTCCTGCTCTCGCCATCACTGGCATTCTTATGTATTGGAACCGCTGGCTATCGAAGAGAGTGACCTGGCCAAAATGATCTTGGATCTTATGACCTGGCCAACGAAGACTCCGAGCACACTCATCCCAGGAAGGAATATCGTCCCATGAATGCCAGCCATTCACCGGCAACGACGGCCATGGCGTTAATCCTCACAAGTTGGCCAGGCTCCGGTTATTCGGAAGTGGCGTTTCACGGAACGCTGGGGCCTTTGAACTAAGTCGCTGGCGCGGCCGTTCCGCCCGCAACACCCATCCCGCAGATCGTGCGGGCTGACGCCCGCGCGAAGGAAAATGCGAGGCCCCGGAATACCCCGGGGCCTCGCTACTTCACAATCGCATTGCCATCTCCAGATCGCCAGCCAGCGGCACCGACACATAGCTGTCCACCGCCTCACGCATTCTGTTCACGAAATCTGCACAATGCCGCGCATCATCCGCCAACACCAGTGAGCCCGGATGCAGCCGCGGCTCCGCCAACGCCAACACGTCCGCATACAGCGCTTTCGCACCGTCGAGCAGTACGACATCCAGCGTCTCGGGCAGATCATGCGCCAGCGTCTGCAGAGCATCGCCCTCGCGTATCTCTACAAGATCGATCAGCCCCGCTTCGGTCAGGTTCTTGCGCGCTCGCTCCACTTTCGACGCCTCGAACTCCGTCGTGATGATGCGGCCGCCACCGTTCTCGCGAAGCGCCGCTGCGAGATAGATCGTCGAAACGCCAAAGGACGTCCCAAATTCAAGCACTGCCTGGGCGCGCGTGGCGCGCGCAAGCGAGTACAGGAGAGCGCCGGTTTCACGGGAAACAGAAAGTGGAATTTCCTTCAGCAGGGCATAGAACTCGCGATATCCAGTTCTGCTGGTGATCATCGTGGACACATCGGTCCCGGCCACAACAGCATTCATGGCCGGTTCGCTTGCATCGGCTTCAGCAAAGAGGCGGTCCAAGACCTGGGCCACACGGGGAGAAGAAAGAATAGTCATCGGAAAGCTCCAATCAGTTATTGGGCTCCGAGACGATGCAGCTTTTACGAATGCGATGCGGGCCGTTCGACCGGTTCCACAACCAAAAGCGCACCCTCTCGGAACCAGTTCATGGTTCACAACGAGAAAAGTGCGTTGACTGACGGGAACGCTTACGGCAGCCGGCAGGACGCCGGCCACACTTCAATTTTCTTCGCAACAGCCTTCCGCGTCAAGACTACGAGCGGGTATGCTCAACGGCATCTTGAACCCAGCGATTATCACGATGAACAGCGCCGGGTCCGTGGGGAGTGGCATGGCCGCGGGCAGAGTCGCTCGGTCCGCGCGGAGAGTTCACTCGCGAGAAATTTGAAGCCACGCGCGAAGGCCTTCACCCGGAACCAGAAGAATACCTCCGTCCTCCCCACAGTGCGGATCGCATAGGAATAGATGGAACCGAACAGAGCAAAAGGAGAAGGGATGACGCCTTAGATAGCTCGATGAGCGCTAAGGCTGTTGGCAACAGTTGAGATCAAGAACTCTCGTCAACGCCGATTTCAGCAGGCCTGGCCGACGATCTGCATCGGTAGCCTGCCGACAAGGTTCAGGAACTGAGCAGGATGCTCGTGGATAGGGCCGCCCTGAGGAAGCAATGCAAACCAACGGAATCATACTAAGGCACCCGTGCGCGCTTCGTCTTCTGAGTTCCGCCGGTGGCTTTTGGGGTGGACGGATTGTTTCTCTGTGCCAGTAAGGCATCGAAGATACTTTCGAACACCTGTTCGGCGACTGCCGACGAGATCAAGCCGGGATTGAATAGCTTTTCCAGGATCACGACGCCGGGAATTCCCCGCAGGATCGATAGAGCGATGATATCTCTTTCTTTGGTCTTATCCGTCGAGAAACCTTTGCCGGACAGCACAGCGCGGCTCATATCTTCATAGATGAACTGGTATAGATCCCGCATCCGTTGCAGAGAAGCTTTGTTGCGCAAGGCAAGAAGTTTGAACTCCAGCATAAGAATGGGCCAGTTTTCATCTCGTAATGCTCCAAGGAAGAGCTTCTTGACGATCGTCAACCGCTCCTCGATAGTTTTCCCTTCGGCAGAACGAAGAAATTCATCGCGCCTGCTTTTAGCTTTTCTTTCGAGCAGCGCAAAGAAGATATCCTCCTTGCTTCGGAAGTGAGCGTATATGGCACCCTTTGTGCGGCCAGCCTCTGCGGCAATTGTCTCTATCTGGGCGCGCTCATACCCGTCCCTAACGAACACCCTCTCCGATGCGTCGAGCACACCGCGGAGGGTAGCCTCCGTCTTTACTTGATGTTTGGTGAGACCGATCACCGGTGTTGCAGTTTTCATTACTACCTACCTTACAGCGACCTGTTGGTCCTTCAGAAAGAGAGAATTGCAAATCTTGAGCAGCGTGCCTCCATGTCCTCAGAAGTGACCTGTGGGGAGTAGTGCTCCGAAATATTTCATTTCAGATCTTTGGAACAAAATGCATCCGTACGCGTATCAATATATTCTAATCCCCAGTCCGGTCCAAAAGGAGGGTCTGATGTCCTATTTCTCAAAGGTCTTCAAAGCCGCTGTGTTCGCCGCGTGCTCGGTGTGTCTCCACGCGCAGGATCCTCAGCAACCCGCTACCCAGAGCCCGGCACATACTTCCGATCGTGCTATCGACGCCGTCCATGTGGCCGGTCTCATGGAGGTCAAGCCCGATGTTAAGGGGAGCCTTCTGGTCACTCCGGAGGCTATCGTCTTCTCGAATGAGACGATCCGCGCCACCATTCCAAGGGGCCGGATTCTGAACGTCTTCGTGGGCGACGAACGAACCGAGCCCTGGGGCACGACCGGCAAGGTGGTTCGCAAGGTCATCCCTTTCGGCGGTGGCGCCGCCCTAGGTGCGATCACCAGCGGCCAGGTTGATTTGCTCACGGTCGAGTCCCTTGATGAGGATGATGGCTATCATGGAGTCGTTTTCGCAGTGCCTTTCCAAAAGGCCGCCGCGATACGGGAGCAGTTGATCGCAACTCTTGTTCCACCGGTAAAGCGTGCGCCATCCCCCTGCTCTGAGGGTGGGTCAACACCCAAATCGGTTCTTCTTGCCCCGATTTCAGTAAGCGGGATCGATCTGCCGGATGAGTATCGCATTCTGCTCTATGAGCAACTCTACAAACAGCTAAAGGTACACAACCCCGGCGACAGCTTTCTGCGGACAGGAGATCTCTCCTCCGGCCCTGGCTGTACCGAATTGACACTGCGCGTGACCGTCAAGGGTTTCAAGAAAGGCAATCGTGCCCTGCGTGCGTCGACTGGACCGTTGGGCATGTTCCTGGGGACGACGTCTCTCTCCTTTGATATCAACCTCCAGGATGTAAAAGAGAAGACCATCTTCGACGCGCAGATGAAGAAGAGCGATCGGAATGACTCCGATAGCCTCGGGCTCGCAGACAGCATCGCGAAGTCAGTCGCAAAGCGAATGGACAAAGAGATGCAGAAGCGCGAACCAAAGTCGACCGTCTGAACTGAGCAACATCGCGTTATCTGGCAGTGAACGATCATTCGAAATTACCAAAGAGGAATAGTTATGGAACACAGCGATAACGCGATGAGCGATTCTGATCCCTCACGGCAACAACCATCCCACCCCCGCCAGCCGCCCAAAGCCCCTGTACAAACAGTTGCTCCGAGACGGCGCATCTGGCCGTGGGCGCTGACGCTTATGGTGATCGCCATCGTCGTTGCCGCTGTGGTGAGCGGTGTCAAGAAAGGAAGAGCCGACGCAGCGAGCAAGGTTGAGGCACCACAGATCGCCACAATCAAAACAGCTACTGCGCACCTTGGCTCGATTGGCTACTATGTCCAGGCTCTCGGTACCGTGACCCCACTGGCAACGGTAAATCTTTATAGCCAGGTCAGCGGTCGCGTGATGACGGTGCATTATGTGGAAGGACAGATGGTACACCGAGGAGACCCACTCATCGATGTAGACCCTCGTCCATATGAAGCACAGTTGAAAGAGGCGCAGGGGACCCTGCAGCGCGACCGCGGCGTGCTCGCCCAGGCTGAAATGGATCTCGTGCGCTACAAGGACGCGTCTTCCCAACAGGCCATCTCGCGGCAGACCTATGAGGATCAGATACAGTTGGTCGAACAGAACCGCGGCACGGTTCAGAACGACATCGGACAGGTGGAGTATGCCCAGGTTCAATTGAGCTACTGCCATCTGTCCTCTCCCATCGACGGACGTGTGGGACTTCGTCTGGTTGATCCCGGCAATGTCATCTTCTCCGGCGGGTCAAGCCCGCTCGTGGTCGTTACCCAATTGGAGCCGATCACCGTCGTCTTCAATGTCGCAGAAGATGATTTAGACCAGGTACGAAGCCAGATTCTGCACCGCAGTGCGCTCCCCGTGGATGTCTTCGACCGCTCACAGCAGACGAAGATTGCAGCCGGCAAGCTGCTTACACTCGACAACCAGATCGATACGACGACCGGCACCGTTCGTTTCAGGGGACAGTTCGCCAATACCGATCTGCGGCTCTATCCAAATCAATTTGTGAATGCCCGCCTTCTGGTGAAGACCTTGCAGAACGCCGTTCTTGTTCCTACCGCTGCTGTGCAGCGCAACGGAACACAGGCGTTCGTCTATGTCGTCTCGGGCAACACCGTCAAGATTCGCAACATTGAGGAGCTGACCAACGAAAATCAGGTCGCTGCCGTGACCGGTCTCAACCCTGGCGAAGTCGTGCCCACCACCGGGTTCGACAAGTTGCAGGACGGATCCATCGTCAAGATCGATGGCGCTCCGGTGCAGGAGCAAGCAGCCGACCGTAGAGCTGTGGGCGGTCAGTCCGGGAGCGGTCGGTGAATCCTTCACGGATCTTCATTCTTCGACCGATCGCGACGATTCTCCTGATGGCAGCGATCCTCATCATTGGGCTTGTCGCCTATACGACACTCCCGATCTCCGCCCTTCCCGAGGCCGACTACCCTACGATCCAGGTGCTGACGTTTTACCCAGGCGCCAGCCCTCAGGTGATGAGTTCCGCCGTAACGGCACCGCTCGAGCGCCAGTTCGGCCAGGTCGCGGGGCTCTCTCAGATGACCTCAACCAGCTCCGACGGAAGCTCGGTCATTGTCTTGCAGTTCTCGCTCGATCTCAATATCGATGTCGCGGAGCAGGAGGTGCAGGCCGCGATCAACGCCGCACAGGGGTATCTGCCAACCGATCTTCCCGTGCCGCCGGTTTACAGCAAATCCAACCCCGCCGACGCGCCGATCCTTACGCTCGCGCTTACCTCGAAGACCTTGCCGCTCTCAAAGGTCGAAGACCTGGTCGACTCACGCCTCGCGCCCAAGATCTCGCAGTTGAGCGGTGTCGGTCTGGTAACGATCAGCGGTGGTCAAAAACCGGCCGTTCGTATCCAGGCCAATCCTGTAGCGCTGTCTTCATACGGTATCAATCTCGAAGATCTTCGTACTGCGCTCACCAGCACGACCGCAAACACGGCAAAAGGTAGCTTCGATGGGCCGGCACAGAACTTCCAGATCAACGCGAACGATCAGTTGCTCTCAGGTGAAGGCTATCGCGACGTCGTAGTGGCCTATAAGAACGGCGCGCCAGTGATGTTGACCGATGTTGCGAAGATCCAGGACGGGATCGAAAACTCGAAGCTCGCCGGTTGGATGAATCAGACGCCGGCAGTCATTCTCAATATTCAGCGTCAGCCCGGTGCCAACACGATCGCTGTCGTTGACGCGGTTGAGAAGCTTCTTCCAAAACTGCAGGCAGGGCTCCCGGCCTCGATCAAGCTGACGCTATTGACGGACCGCAGCAATACGATCCGCGCCTCAGTCTCGGACGTGGAATTCGAATTGATGCTCACCGTCGGATTGGTAGTCCTGGTCATCTTTGTCTTTCTTCGCAGCCTGAAGGCGACGCTGATTCCGGCCGTCGCCGTGCCGCTATCACTGGTCGGAAGCTTCTCCGTGATGCACCTGCTCGGCTATAGCCTGAACAACCTTACCCTGATGGCATTTACGATCTCGACCGGCTTCGTCGTTGACGATGCCATCGTCATGATCGAAAACATCTCGCGCTACCTCGAAGAAGGCATGAGACCGTTGGAAGCCGCGCTCAAGGGAGCGGAACAGATCGGCTTCACCATCATCTCGCTCACCGTCTCGCTTATCGCGGTACTCATCCCTCTCCTCTTCATGGGAGACGTCGTAGGGCGCTTGTTTCGTGAGTTTGCCGTGACCCTGAGCGTAACGATTCTGATTTCGGCAGTCGTTTCGCTCACGCTTACACCGATGATGAGTGCACGCCTGCTGAAGTACACTCCCGAAGACCAGCAGAACCGTTTCTATCACTGGACCGAAGACCGTTTCAAACGCATCATTGCCGCCTACGGCCGCACGCTCAAGTGGGTGTTGCAATATGAAACGGCGACACTGTTTGTTGCGGCCGCTTTGCTGGCGCTGACGATCTTCCAGTACGTCGAGATCCCCAAGGGGTTCTTCCCGGCCCAGGATACCGGCATCATTCAGGGGATTACCCAGGCGCCGGAGTCCATCTCGTTCCCGGCCATGTCGCATAAGCAACAGCAACTCGCAGAGGTCATTCTCAAAGACCCGGCAGTCGCAAGCCTCTCTTCGTTCATCGGGGCCGATGGTGTGAACACCACCTTGAACAGCGGACGCATTCAGATCAATCTCAAACCGGTTGCCGACCGTCACCTCACGGCCACTCAGGTAATCGACCGCCTGCAGAAGCATCTCGACCAGGTTCCTGGCATCCACCTTTATCTGCAGCCGGTACAAGACCTCACGGTGGATGATCGCGTAAGCCGGACACAGTATCAGTACACTCTCGAGGATGCAGACGCCGGGGAGCTCGATACAATGACCGCGAAGATGCTAGCGGAGCTACGCAAGCTGCCGCAGATTACCGAGGTTGCGACCGACCAGCAGAACAACGGCCTCAGCGTGCAGCTGAACTACGACCGGCCCACGGCTTCGCGTCTCAACATCAGTCCCGATGAGATCGATTCCACGCTCTACGACGCGTTCGGACAACGGCAGATCAGCACACTCTACACGCAGTCGAATCAATACCACGTAATCCTCGAGACCCTTCCGGAGTTCCAGAGCAATCCACAGAAGCTCAAGAATATCTACATCCAGGGCTCCAGCAACTCCAACTCAGGTTCGTCCGCGCAAAGCACTTCCGGTCGCACATCCTCGGCCTCAAACGGTGCTGTGAGTACGCTCAGCCCCTCATCGAACGCAGGCCTGAGTGCCTCGTCACCGACCAGCACTCTGACAACTAGCACGGGCAGCACGACGGGAAACAACACCGTCGTCTCCTCAAGCAGCACGAGCCTGGGGACGGCCAGTTCAAGCTCCAGCACTCTCTCTTCCACCACTCCGACGACCGCGCTCTCCTCGTCGAGTCAGAACTCGTCGAACAATCAAGGCAGTACCGGCTCTTCCGGGTCATCCTCCAGCTCGTCCGCTTCGCTCGCGACACCCGTTCCGCTCTCGGCGATCAGCAGCTTTACGACCACGCCTTCGCCGCTGACGATCAGCCATCAGGGACAGTTTCCAGTTGTCACCATCTCGTTCAATGTCGCTCCGGGCTACTCGCTTAGTCAGGCAGTCGATGCTGTCGAGAAGACCAAGGACCGGTTGAGAATGCCGGCCAGCGTCGACGGCAACCTGCAAGGAACAGCCGCTGCCTACAAGGCTATTGGCGGCAATGAAGCATGGCTCATCCTCGCTGCCCTGGTCGCCGTCTACATCGTGCTGGGTGTCCTCTATGAGAGCTTTATCCATCCCATCACGATTCTCTCCACCCTCCCCTCCGCCGGTGTCGGTGCTTTGCTCGCCCTGCGGCTCTTTCATCAAGACCTCGATGTGATCGCCATCATCGGCATCATCCTGCTTATCGGCATCGTGAAGAAGAACGGCATCATGATCGTTGACTTCGCACTCGACGCCGAACGCAACCGCGGTATGAGGCCTGAAGAGGCAATCTTCGAAGCCTCGCTGCTGCGCTTCCGGCCGATTCTCATGACCACCCTTTGCGCCCTGTTCGCCGGTATTCCTCTGGCATTCGGTTCTGGCATAGGTTCTGAGCTGCGACGCCCTCTCGGCATCGCCATGGTCGGCGGCTTGCTGGTCAGCCAGATCCTGACTCTGTACACCACACCGGTCATCTACGTCTTCTTCGACAGACTCGCGCAACGTTTCGCTCGCAGACCCAAGCACGCGTTCGCGAATCCCCATCCGGCGGTGCAGCCATGAATCTCTCAGCCATCTTTATCAGGCGGCCAGTCGCCACCATCTTGATGGTCATCGCGATTACGCTCGCGGGGGCCATCGCCTTCCAGGCACTCCCGGTGGCATCCCTGCCACAAGTCGACTTCGCAACCATAACTGTGGCATCGACACTTCCTGGCGCCAGTCCCGAGGTAATGGCGTCGTCCGTCGCCACCCCTCTTGAACGCCAGTTCGGACACATCGCCGGCGTCACGCAGATGACCTCCACAAGCACCCTCGGCACCACAGGAATCACGCTGCAGTTCGATTACAGCCGGGATGTGGATGGAGCGGCGCGCGACGTGCAGGCTGCTATCAACGCCGCACGCACCTATCTTCCTTCGAACCTGCCGTCCAACCCGACCTACAGAAAGGTGAACTCCTCCGCCTTCCCGGCAGCGGTGCTCTACATGACCTCGCCTATCCACACCAAGGGTGAGTTGTTCGATACCGCCGCCTCCGTCGTTCAGCAAAAGCTCTCCCAGCTTTCCGGCGTCGGGCAGGTTCAGGTTGTTGGCGGCTCCCTGCCGGCGGTTCGGATCGATCTCAATCCGCAGCAGCTCAATAGCTACGGTATCGGCACGACCGATGTCGCGCAGATCCTGTCGCAGCAGAACTCGAACCGGCCCAAGGGTCAGATCAGCGACGACTTCATTACTGCCGACATCAACGCGAACGATCAGATTATGAAAGCGAAGGACTACGCTCCGCTTGTCATCGGTACGAATTCGAATACAGGAGCGGTCGTACATCTCAGCGATGTCGCGCAGCTCTCCGACTCCACCCAGACCACGCGTGCCGCTGGCTATGCGAACAGCCGGCCCTGCGTGGTGCTCCTCGTCTACAGGCTCCCCAACGCGAACGTCATCAAGGTCGTCGACAGCATCAAGAAAGCGCTTCCGGGGATCAGAGCGTCCATCCCTGTCGCCGACAAGCTCGAGATCGCGATCGACACCACAACTACCATCCGCGCCTCGGTGAAAGACGTCGAAACCACGATGGTGCTCTCCATCCTCTTGGTTGTGGCGGTCGTCTTCATCTTTCTCCGCAGCCCGCAGGCCACACTTATTCCGGCTGTCGCCGTGACCACCTCACTCGTCGGGACCTTCGCAGGCATGTACCTGCTTGGGTATAGCGTCAATAATCTCTCCCTCATGGCTCTCACCGTCTCCACCGGCTTCGTGGTCGACGACGCCATCGTGGTCATGGAAAACATTACACGCCTCATCGAGAAGGGGCTCCCGCCATGGGAGGCTTCGCTGAAGGGCGCGCAGGAGGTCAGCTTCACCGTGCTCTCGATGAGCCTGTCGCTCATCGCAGTCTTCGTTCCTCTCCTGTTCATGGGTGGTCTGATCGGGCGTCTCTTTCACGAGTTTGCGATGACCCTCTGTATCTCGATTGCCGTCTCGATGGTGATCTCGCTGACCGTAACGCCGATGATGTGCGTGTATCTGCTGAAGCCAGCGGGTCCGGAGAGGCACGGCCGCTTCTATCGTGTCAGCGAAAGCGCGTTCACCAGCCTTCTCAGCGGCTACCGCCGAACGCTCACCTGGACACTGAAGCATCCCATACTTGTCATTCTGAGCCTGTTCGCGACTCTCGCACTCAACGTGCTTCTTCTGATGTACGTCCCTAAGGGACTCTTTCCGATGCAGGACACCGGCCTGATATTCGGTGGCCTTCAGGGCTCGCAAGATGCGTCCTTCCCCTCGATGCGCGATTCGTTGCTTGATGTGCAGCGCGTCATCGGGGCCGACCCCGCTGTCCAGACCGTGGCTGGATTTACCGGCGGTGGTGGGGGCGCCAGCAACAGCGCCTTTGTCTTTCTCTCGCTTAAGCCGCGTTCCCAACGGGACGCGACCGCAGGCCAGGTCGTCGACAGGCTGCGACCGAAGCTCACCGCTCTGACCGGAGCTTCAACGTTCCTGCAGGCCGCACAAGACCTAGGGGTAGGCGGCCGTCAGAGCAACGCTCAGTACCAATACCAGCTCTCGGGCGACACAGTCGACGATCTCGGAACGTGGGGGCCTGCACTCTACAAACAGATGCTAACGATGCCGCAGCTCAAGGACGTTACGACCGACCAGCAGAACGGCGGTCTTCAGATGTTGCTGAACTACGACCGATCCACAGCTTCTCGCTTCGGCGTCACACCGCAGCTCATCGATCAGTCGCTCTACTACGAGTTTGGGGAAGCGCAGGTCTCAACCATCTACACCTCGCTCAATCAGTACTACGTCGTCATGGAGGCCGCGCCACAGTACTATCGAGACCCAACGACCCTGAACTCAACGTATGTCCATGCGTCGGGCAACAAAGCCGTGCCCCTCCAGGCCTTCACCAAGGCACATGCCGCAACCTCACCTCTCGCCGTGAATCACTCGTCTTTCTTCCCGTCGGTCACGATCTCCTTCAATCTTTCGCCCGGCACCTCGCTTGGGCAGGCGACCACGGCCATCAATCAGATGCAGCAACGGATCGGGACCCCAGCCTCCGTACGGGGACAGTTCGCGGGAACTGCTCAGGCTTTTCTCGCCTCACTTTCGACTGAACCGATGCTGATCGTTGCCGCGCTGCTGTCGATCTACATCGTCCTGGGTGTGCTGTATGAGAGCTTTATCCATCCCATCACTATCTTGACGACGCTCCCTTCGGCAGGCGTGGGCGCCATCTTTGCGTTGCTGGTCTTTCACAGCGAGTTTGACGTGATCTCGGTGATCGGTATTTTTTTGCTGATCGGTATTGTCAAGAAGAATGCGATCCTGATGATCGACTTTGCTCTTCTTGCGGAGCGCGAGCAGGGCATGAGCACAGAGGATTCGATCTTTGAAGCCGCTATGCTGCGCTTCCGGCCCATCCTCATGACAACGCTCGCAGCCTTCTTCGGCGCGTTGCCGCTTGCCCTTGGCACGGGGACCGGCTCGGAGTTGCGCCGTCCACTCGGTATTGCCATCTGTGGTGGACTTCTCTTCAGCCAGATCCTGACCCTCTATACAACGCCGGTCATCTACCTCTACTTCGATCGCTTCAGCCAATGGATCAAGCGCCAACCTGGTATCCCGAAACCCGACTCCCCAAACCCCCTGGTCGCGAGCCATCCCGTCAGTTAGGAAAACAGCATGACAGTTATTACGAAAAGAGTTTCACTGGCTCGAACACACGCTTCCTTCAGCGTGCTGGTACTTACTGCGTCCCTCACGCTCCTTGAAGGATGCGTCGTCGGCCCTCACTACGTCGCTCCCGTAACTCAGGCGCCACCCGCCTTTAAGGAGGCAGCTCCACAGCAGTCCGCCGACGGGACAACATGGGCGCCGGCTACGCCGCAGGACGCCACGCTACGCGGCAACTGGTGGGAGCTCTACCAGGAACCTGAACTGAACGCGCTCGAAGAAAAGCTCAATACCTCGAACCAGAACATTGCTCAGTCTTTTCAGAACTTCATGGCAGCGCGGGCGCAGGTAAAACAGGCGCGCGCCTCCTATTTTCCCACCGTCACAGTCGGGCCATCGTATACGCGAGGCCGCACCTCCGGCACGGAAGGCTCACAGGTTGCTGGCATCAACTCCAACAGCAATGACTTCAGTCTGCCATTCGACGTTTCATGGGAGCCCGACGTTTGGGGACGCATTCGGAACACGGTCCGGGAGTATGCCAACGCAGCACAGGTCAGCGCCGCCGACCTTGCGAATGAACGTCTTAGTCAGCAGGCGAATCTCGCGGAGTACTACTTTGAGTTGAGGGGGCAGGATGCGTTGATCGACCTCTACGAGAAGACAGTTGTCGCGTATCAGGAGAACCTTAGGCTCACCCAGGTGCGCAGCAGGACTGGCGTCGACACGGAGCAGTCGGTCGCAGAAGCCGAGCTTAGCCTCAAGACTGCGATCGCCTCAACAACCAATCTCCGGATCGCTCGGGCACAATACGAGCATGCGATTGCACTGCTCACTGGACAGGCCGCTTCTTCCTTCTCCATGCCCAGGCGGCCGTTGACAACAGGTGTGCCGGTGATTCCTATCGGTGTACCTTCGCAAATCCTGCAGCGCAGACCAGATATCGCAGCGGCGGAACGGAGCATGGCCCAAGCCAATGCCTTGATCGGGGTCGAAACCGCAGCATACTATCCAACCTTCAACATCGGGGGCGACCTTGGTCTTGAAAGCTCGAAGATCGGCAGCCTGTTCACATGGCCAAGCCGATTCTTCTCGGTGGGCCCATCCGCGTCCGAAACACTTTTCGATGGCGGTCTTCGCCGAGGCCTACTCAATCAGTACAAAGCGCAGTACGAAGCGAACGCGGCCGCCTATCGCCAGACGGTGCTCACTGCGTTCCAGCAAACCGAGGACTATCTCGCCGCGGAACGACTCCTTGGCCAGCAACGAAGAGAGCAGCAGGAAGCCATTGCGGCCGCGCAGCGTTACTACGATTTGTCCAACATTCGCTACAAGACTGGTGTCGATACCTATCTGAATGTCTTCACTGCGGAGACGAGTCTCCTGAGTAATCAACAGACCGGAATCAATCTGTACGTTCAACAGATGACGAGCAGTGTTCAGCTCATTGAAGCGGTGGGCGGCGGTTGGGACACTTCACAACTTCCATCGGAAAAGGCTGTCGCAACCAAATAGACCACATACTTATGATGCGTGGCCTCGGACTACCCACCGAGATGAAGGATTTCCGGACAGATCCGCTGCGAGCTGCCAAACTATTAATTTCTTAATTGACAAGTGACTCCGTTCGCCATATAACTTCCTCGAACTATTAATTTCTTAATTGCTCGGCCCGGAGGAAGTGTTGGGAAGGAAAAAGTCACTCAATCTGACGGAAGGTGAGTTGCCGCTCATGCAAGTTTTGTGGAAGAAGAGGCGTGCGACCGTGGGCGATGTAGTGGCGTCATTACCGGCCGATCCGCCGCCGGCGTACAGCACCGTGCTGACTACTCTGCGCATTCTCGAAGCCAAGGGCTACGTGCGGCACACCAAGGAGGGGCGGGCCTTCGTCTATGAACCGGTAGTTGTTCAGGAAGAAGCCAGCCGCAAGGCACTCGATTCCCTGGTGAACCGCTTTTTTGGCGGATCGTGCGAACTGCTGGTCGTAAATCTGCTGAAAGAAGAGACGCTCGGCCGGGCGGAATTGCAGCGAATCAAAAAGATGATCACGGAGAGTGAGCAGGGAGGGAAGAAATGACCCACGTCAACTTTGCAATGACAACTCTTCTAAACGAAATCTGGAAGGGGACACTCCTGGCGGTGGCGATGCTGCTTTTCCTGAAACTGCTTCCGCGGCTGAACCCGACGACTCGCTTTACGGTTCTGTGGGCGACTTTACTCGCCGTCGTCGCGTTGCTTCTCGGAGCCTTCACGCCAAGAGCGTTCACTCCAGGCGCGCAAGCGGATTTGCCTGCGATTGCAGCGACAGACAGGCCCGCGATTGAGACTCTGGCATCCGTCAAGACGGAGGAGCCGAAATTTAACATACACGATTCGGCAACGAGCTCAGTGCCGCATCCTCTATCAGTCCAAAAATCAGAGCCCCGGCCGGTAGCTGAGCGAGCTTCTGAATCTGAAGAAGCCAGAAATCCTGCATCCCGAAGTGGATCGATGGTAATGGCCGCTGTTACGCATCCGCTCATTCGCATCCACTCTGGAAGAATTCTTGGCGCGCTCGAGTGCATTTGGGCATTTGTCTCTTCCCTGATGCTGATGCGTCTTGGATTCGGCTACCTGAAGGTGAGGGGATTGAAGGCAAACGCCACGCCGGTCCCAGGGGACTGGCAGCTGCGGTTGAGAAGCCTTAGGGAAATCAACGGTGTCCGCCGGCAGACGCAATTGCTGGTTTCAAGCCACATAGCAGCGCCGATGTCTCTAGGATTTCTCCACCCGGCGATCCTGATCCCTCGAGTACTTCTCGACACACTTTCGGATTCGGAACTCGAACATGTCGTATTGCATGAACTAGGCCACCTTCGGCGCCGGGATGATTGGAGCAATCTCGCACAGAAATTGATTGAGGCAGCGCTGCCTATCCAGCCAGCGGTTTACTGGATCGGCCGCCGGATGTCGATCGAGCGTGAGATGGCATGCGATGACTGGGTCATCGCAGCAACTGGAACGATCGAGTCGTACGCGACCTCACTCACGAAAGTGGCGGAACTTTCGCAGTGGGCGCGTGCGGGCATTCTGGCAGCAGGGGCCACGGGAAACCGGTCGCAGCTTTTCACTCGCGTCCATCACATGCTGGACCGAACCCGGAACGCGGCCCCGAAGCTCGCTATCGGTCCACTGGGTGCGGCGATTGCTGCAATAGGGGTCTTGATCTATGTGGGCGCGCGGGCGCCGCAAGTGATCGCCTTCGCGCAGACTCCGGCACAGGAAAACAGCCAGCAAGTGATGATTGCGCTAAGCCCACCGCATTCGCTACAAGCGCCGCGGGCGCAAATTTCGGCACCCCTTCCTGGTGCACCATCGGCATTACGGGCGTCGCTGACACCGGCCGCATTGCTGACTGCGACGGCATCCGCGGAGCTACCCGCATTACCGCTGGCTACACCCGGTCCCCTTGCGTCGAGTGCGCCGCTATATCCCGACGCACCGCTTGCGCCGGTCGAGGCGCAAGAGAACAGCCATAGTCACACCGAGATCACGACTCGCAACGGATGGACCTCACTCGATGTGAAGATTGACGGCGTCGTTGAGTTCACCGACGACGACCGTGATGTCAAGTCGCTTTCTCCAGGCGGCCGCTTCCGGATGGAGGAGGGGACCATTCTCTCCGGGCGCGTATACGAAGTGAAGGCAGATTCGGCAGGAAATCTCACCAGAACGTACCTGGTGGGTTCGTCGGTAAAACCTCTGGACGCCGATGGGCGGGCGTGGATGGAACGCATCTTACTGCAGGTGATTCGAGACAGCGGAGCTGGAGCGAGAGCCCGTGTTGCTCGCATACTCCGTCAGGGTGGTCCGCAGGCGGTGATCACTGAGATTGGCCTGATTCACAGCGACGGATCGAAGCGCGTTTATCTGGAGCAGCTGTTTTCGCAGGCGACCCTGAATACCGAGCAGCTGAAAGAGGCGGCGCGATCGATTCGGAGTATCTCGTCGGACGGCGACAAGGCGCAGGTACTTACTGAAGTCGACGGAAAGTATTTCGCCGGTGACTGGCGCCCCAGTCTTTTCGAGGCAGTTGAAAGCATCAACTCAGATGGCGATAAACGCAGGGTACTTAGCGACATCGTGAAGAAGGACGGCGGCAACGCTGACACGCTTTTCAACGCGGCGAGAGCGGCGAAACACATTTCATCGGACGGCGACAAGGCCGAAGTGCTGATCGAGATGGCCGGCCCGTATCGCGACAGCGGCGGCCTGGGTATGGCTTATTTCGAAGCGGTGAACTCGGTTTCGTCGGATGGAGACCACGCACGCGTTCTCCTGGCACTGCTGACGGCGCATGGCGATGATGGTGGCACGCTAGCCCGGGTACTGATGTCGGCCAGGAAGATTTCTTCAGACGGCGACAAAGCCCATGTGCTCAAAGAAGCAGTTGCCCGGTATAGCGCGGATGAACCCGTCAGCAAGGCTTTCGTCGAGGCTGCAGATTCCATCTCCAACGATGGCGATCATCAACAAGTGCTGGTGGCGCTTGCGCACAAACCGGGAATCAATATGGCGACCATCGACGGAATTGCGAAATCGGCGCAGCGAATCTCGTCGGACGGAGATAAAGCTATCGTCCTTGTGGCACTTACCGGATTGAATTTTGAGCCCGTCAGCAGCGACTTTTTTGCTGCCGCCGATACCATCAATTCCGACGGCGATCATAGCCACGTTCTGACGGCTGTTCTCGATAAACCGGGCACTTCTTCTGCCGTGGCCGTCGCAGCGATTCAATCAGCAACGCGCATCTCTTCAGATGGAGATAAAGGACATGTGTTATTGGAAGCGGCCCAACGCTATTCCAAAGATCCGCAGGTAGACGCAGCGCTGCGCAAGGCCGTAGAAAGCCTGCACTCGGACGGCGAATATCGATCGGTCATGTCCGAACTCTCAAGGCACGGCGGAAATAGTTAACCGCGTCAATTCCTGCTGCTCGAGACTCGTCGCTGCCTGCCTCGAAACACGCGCTGAGACGGTCCTGGCGGGATCGGGCAAGTCTGTGCGAAGCCCGTTAACTTCGGGATGAGAATAGTATGCAAGCTCTTCGCTACAGGACGAATCGATACGTCGTGTAAAGATTCCTTCGGAAGCCAGTCTGGAATGAGCAGTGCGATCTCATTTGAGGCTAGGCTCCCCTTCCTTGCGAAGCTTGCACGCAGGACGGCTGGCTTGAAATAACCATTTCTAATCCATTTCTAATAATGGAAGTAGTTCGAGAACTACTTTCAGAAACAGTCTCGTAAAATGCTTGAATAACATGCGAGGGCATGCAAGGTAAACAAAGCCGGGAAGTTCTCGATGCGATACTTCCATCTGATGAAAAATCGGCTGTATTTGAGCCTGCGACGGTTGGGTGCAAGGAGCTCGATGCTGCATTCGACTTGGAAGCTTTTATCCGGCGATGTCCAATCATAGTTCGGCGTTCTAGTCACCAGACAATCCAGAGTCAGCGTCCCACCATCCCGCCTTCCAGCGGGCATCTGCCAGATAGTGTCCGCTATTTTTAGCAGGAGCTATAACTAGTTCTTGCGCGCATGGGCACATTCTTGACATACTGAAGCGCCTTTTGAGCCAGCCTCGCCGCGCAGCTAGATAGAACTACGCTTCGTTACGTTGACTGCTAAAACAGAGCAATATGTACGGCGCATTGCGCATTGTCTATTCCTAGCTAGATCTTACTTTTGAAAGGTCTTGGTGATTGACATGAGATTCGTTAAGGCATTTCGGCACGTGTGCGTGCTTCTCTTCTGCATCGGTCTTGAGGTTAGCTGCACGTTCGCGCAAGTCCCGACTCACGAATGGGTTTGGCTTGGCGGAAGCGACGGGGGAGCGACTCCTCCAGCAAATGATCCGGCTGTGGCGGGTCAATCCGGGACCTTCACTAATTTCCCATCTCAAAATTACCCTGGTGGCCGCTATGGAGCCGCCAGCTGGACGGACGCCAACGGAAACTTCTGGTTCTTCGGTGGAAGCGGATTTGCCAGCTCTGCGGGTGCAAGCGGCCTTCTGGATGATCTTTGGGAAATCAATCCCTCCACTCAAATACCTACGTGGATAAAGGGGAATTGCGGAGGCTGTCAGTCGTTTCCGCAGGCCGGGGCGAACACGAATGAGCCAGGCGCTTACGGACAGATCGACACGCTTACGACTGGAAACGTTCCTGGAAGCCGCTATCTTTCCCAATACTGGACGGACAGCAGCGGCAACTTCTGGCTATTCGGTGGTATCGGTTACGATGCCAACGGTCAACTCGGTTCACTCTCCGACCTATGGATATACAGTCCTACGGCTAACATATGGACCTGGGTATTGGGAAGCAATCTGGCAAATTCTGCAACCGTGACTGGAACACCCGGAACTGGAGCACCAGAGAACACCCCCGGCGGGAGATCTGAAGCGTTCGTCTGGACGGACGCGAATGGCAATATCTGGCTTTTTGGCGGCGTGGGCGTTTCTGGATACGAAGACGATCTCTGGCAGTTCAACATGACTAGCTATGAATGGATTTATGAGGGCTCCGGCCAAGGTACGGGATCTTACGGAGGAGGCTATGGTGTACCAGGCGTTCCTCTTTTCCCGGGTTCAAGAACGCGTGGTACTTCCTGGACCGACAGCAGTGGCAACCTCTGGCTCTTCGGTGGGATCGGCACCGACTATCAGGATGGATTTGGCGGGCTCAACGATCTTTGGGAGCTGAACCCGAGCACGCTGCAGTGGAGCTGGGTAGGAGGTACTCCGCTTGCGAATCAGGTTGGAACGCAACTCGGCCTGGGCCAGTTCAGTGCGCAGAATATTCCATCCGGCCGCGGCTCTCAGGTGAGCTGGACTGATAACAGCGGCAACATATGGATACTTGGCGGCTCCAGCTATACCTCCGCAGGAACCAGCGGCACCGTCAGCTATGACCTCAACGATATTTGGGAGTTCAGCTCCTCACTGCAGCAATGGGCATGGATGGGAGGAACCAGCGATTTTCCAACATACCCTAATGACAAGTTAGCTTTCTTTGACCAGCACGCCTCCTACGGCACCCAGGCCGCATCGTCGCCCGGTAGTTTTCCCGCGGGAAGAAACTTCGGGAGCGGTTGGACCGACACGTATGGCAATCTATGGCTCTTCGGAGGCGCTGCAACCCTCTCGAATGGAACGCTAAGCAGCTCCGGAACCCAGTGGGATCTAAACGACCTCTGGGAAGAAGGAATTCCAACACCGCAGCCAGATCTTCAGCTGCCTGGTGGCACTTACTCAGGATCGCAGTCGCTGACCATCACCGACATGAACCCAGCGGCACAAATCTATTACTCAAAGAATGGCACTCCGCCTGCGCTGATATGCCCCTCATGCTTTCTCGCGCCGACCTCCGTGTATTCCTCTCCCATTCAGATCAATCAGAACACTTCCATTCAGTCAGTGGCCATCGCACCTGGCTTTATCAACAGCGCGCTGAGTTCGGCAACGTACAACATTCCGGTCACGCCATCAATCAGTGTTCAGACAAGTGTTCAGGCGTCCGGCGTTATAAACACAAGCCAACAGGTGCAAGTAACGGCTTATGTAAGCGCTCCTGGCGTGAATCAACCTTTCGCTGCTCCTTCCACTTCCGGAACCGTCGTAGTGAGCAGCGGCAGTTATCAGTCCACACCAGTCCCACTCGTTGAGGGCGTTGCGTTCGTCACCCTTCCCGCGGGTGCCCTCAGTCCGGGCACCGATACGCTGGCGGCAACTTATACCCCGGACGCGACCAGTTCTCTCTATTACTCCAGCGCGACCGCCACCACTTCAATATCAGTCGTACAGGCGATTCCAACAACCATCACGATAGCTTCAACAGCGAACCCTCAGGAGGCTGGACAGCAGGTGCTGTTTGTCGCACGTGTGAGACCGATCCCAACGATCTTTGCCGGAGCGAGTATCACCATCGATGGCACAATGACCTGGAGTGCCGGACTGGATAGTACGGGCAGCATGTCGACTGGATTGGTCCTTCTCTCGCCCGGCCTCCACACAGTAGTGGCAAACTTTGGGCCCGTGGGTCCATACGCGGCCAGCATCAGCGCTGTCTTGCAGCAGACAATCTCTTCCGCGGCGACAAGCATCGCTACTTTTTCTGGATCGGGACAGTCAACACCGTACGGCCTTGAGTTCACCGAGCCGCTGGTAGCAGTTGTGAAAGATTCCAGCGGCAACCTGGTGCCAGGCGCTTTGGTTACATTCAGCGGAGCGGGTTTGAGATTCTCGAGCACCACAGCGGTCACAAACGCAAATGGCCAAGCTATTGTAAGGGCGTTTCCAACCGCAGCCGGAGCCGCAACGGCAATCGCAACAGCAAACGGGATGAGCGGGGCAGCCAGCTTCAGCCTCAACGCAACCAAGGCCATGCTGCTCGTGAAAGCAAACAGCGCAACCTACACCTTTGATCAGCCGATTCCTGCGCCGACTTATTCTTTCTCCGGGTTTGTGAACGGGGATACAGCGGCGACTGCGGTAACAGGGACAGCAGCGATCTCCAGTCCCGCAACCCAGGGCTCTGCTGCAGGAACATATCCCATCGGCCTTGTTCAAGGAACTCTGTCAGCGCCAAACTATAGCTTAGTCTTCGAGCAGGGCACGATCACCATCACTCCGTGAGATGAACGGGAAGAGGAAACTTGAGGGACTGGCCGGCGAGGCGGAATGTCTAGCCGGATCGGCTGCTCTGGCAGCTGATCCGGGCTTAGGTGGTGGAATCCTGGCAATCAAGAAACGCTACTCCAGCGGAACTAGGGCTATCTTCACGTGAGCGACGGTCCGAAGCCGATCTCATCTCTCGTGAAAGTGCGCAAATTGTCAGTTACCGCTACTGAATATCCCGCATACGCAGGAAAACGAGAGCGACTCCGAGCCAGAAGACCAGCATGCCGCCTAATATTGCAAAACTAGCGGGGAGCGAGGTACGAATTGATCCCTGCTTCAATCCATGCGGCGGCGATTGATTGTCTCTACATTTGTCTCCATCGGGGAATTGCTCGTAAGCCAAATCGCACCGTGTGGGACTCACGCTGCGATCGCTCTCGACACTGACGCTTCCCGAGGTGTTGTGGTCCTTTCGTGCCTCCAGCAACAGGTTCGCCTCAAATGCCCAACGAGAGGGCACAATCTTCGCAATCTGCTGAATCGCGACGGGCATCCCGTTGATTGGAGTGAGCCCCCCTCCCAAGACAATCATGGGGAGCAGGATAAGTGGGAGCATAGCGATGGCAGCTTCGGTGGTTGGCGTCCGTGCCGATACGCAGAGCCCGATCGCCGAACCTACCAGCGAGGATAAGTAGAGAATAGCCAAGGTGATGAGGAAATCCCCTTGTAGATCGCACATGAATTTCACTATTCCCAGCAGCGTCAGGCATTGAAACAAATTGAGAATGGCGGCCACGAAAAGTTTCGAAAACACATAAGAGGGAAGTTTCAGGCAGACCATGCGTTCGCGCTGAAACACCGTCCATTCGCCGACGATGTCGCGAGCGACATTGTTACACCCAAACCAGATTGCAGCTACGACCATAAGGAATTCAATGCCGATGGCATGCTTTATCGTCGTATACCATTCAGTCTCGTCTACACACGGTCCGGCGGGAGGACAATGCGCAAAAGACATGGCCGTGTAGTTCAGAGATCGGAAGACCAGTCCGAGAAGTATGGCAAATGCGGGAGCCTGAATGATGGTAATGATGGCTTGACCACGGTCGCGCGTTTTCAGGATGAAGTTGCGACGTACCAGTGTCCACCACTGGTCAAATCCAAATTGGCGGACGGCGGTTTCTGTCGCGTCATCGGGTGTGGAGGAAGTTTTGCCCGCACGATCAGTTACAAACGATTTCTGGTAGAGGGAACCTTCGTAAGTCGTCACCCAGTCGGAGGTAGTTTTCTGCGCCAAGCCACTCAACAATAGTTCGGGGGTGAGATCTTTACCTGGTTCGCTGGGGTTTTTCCGGGCGGCAGCCGGGTCGAAGAACTCGATCGCATCGGGGTAGGCAGGCCCGAAGTATGCCAAAGCTCCACATCCGCCGCGGTCTCGGGAGATCATGATAAGACTGTCGAATTGTTTGAAGATATCCAGACTTGGCTGATGGATAGTGGTGATGATCGTCGTGCCTTGTTTGGAGAGCGTCTTCAGCACCCGCACCACGTTCTCCGCGTCGTAGGAAGATAGGCCCGAGGTAGGCTCGTCGAGGAGGATAACCGGTGCGGCGGCAATCAATTCCATGGCGATGTTCACCCGCTTGCGCTGACCGCCAGAAAGCACCTTACGTTCGGGTGAACCGATGATGGTGTTCTTTTTATCCTGAATTTCCAGGCTGATCAAGACCTTGTCGATGCGCTCTTCGATTTCGGCGTCGGTCAAGTCGGTGCGTAGTTTGGCGCTGAAGTACAGGGCCTCGCGCACGGTCAGCTGAGCATGCACGATATCGTCCTGAGGGACGTAACTCATCTGCTGACGGAAACGATTGTAATACTGATAGAGGTTCTGGCCGTTGAAGAAGACTCTTCCGGCTGCCGGCCGCGTGTAACCATTTATTGCTTTTAGAAGGGTGGTCTTACCGGCGCCTGCCGGTCCCATGAGCGCCACCAGTTCGGAGGGGAAAACGGTGAGCGAGACGGAGTCGAGCAGTCGATCTCCACTGGGCGCGTTTACCGCAACGGCGGCTACTTCGATGGTGACGTTGCCGATATACTCGCGTTTTGCCAGTTCTCCATCTTCGAGAAGCTGAAAGCGCAAGCTACCCAGCCCAATCTCCTGGCCGGAACGCACCAAGGTTCTTCCGGTGATGAGCACACCATTCACGTACGTGCCGTTTCGCGATCCGAGGTCTTCAACGTAGACCCCGTCGGCGGTGCGCTCCAGGACTGCGTGGCGCCAGGAGATCATCGGATCGTTCAACTGATAGCCGGAGGATGGATCGCGTCCCAGCACCATGCGATCGCCCTGGAAGTGGAGGCGTTCGAACTGGCCTTCTCCCTGGATAAACTTCTTTTCCTTGAGGATGCGGCTGGCCGCTACTTTGTATGAACCGAGATATATCTCGTCATCCGGCTGTAGATTCGCACGTTGAATCTTATTGTCGATCCTGTTCAGCGCAGTCCCGTTCGCTGAATTCAGGTCCTCGATAATCCATTGCTGCCCGCTACGGGTGATGCGAGCGTGCTCACGGGAGATCATGGGATAGTCGAGGCAGATCTCGTTCTGTGGTCCGCGGCCGATATTGATCACCTGGATCGATGAGGGACGAACGGGATTCTGTGGAGGAGCTGGCAAAGCGAAGGTTAGCTGGGGGCCAAGCGTCACCCGGTCTTTTCGTGAGACATACACTGCAGAGCGAGGGTCGAGACGATGTCCGTTGACATATGTGCCGTTCGTTGAGCCCAAATCTTCCAGCACATACTGATCACCGGTAAGACTCAGGAGGCAATGCTCTCCCGAGACAACCGGCTGGTCAATAACCAGGTCACAATGCGGAGAACGGCCTATCTTCCAAAGAGAACTGGTAGCGGAGACAGAATCTGGCATAAGAGCACGGGGCGAAACTTCGCAATCCTAGCACTGAATGAGCTGGGAAGCACGGCCAAAACAGATCAGAGAGAAAGAAGGGAACTCGCAGACTCGGTGAAGCAACGAAAGCGATCACGCTGACTTTGTGAGCAATAGGATTCTTGCGCCCGCGATCATAGGTGTCAAGGAGAAAAATCCTGAAAGTCAAAAATATCTCCGCTGCAATTGCCGCTGGCGCCATAGCTACTCTCATGTATGAGACTATGGCCTGTGCATGGTCCTTCACGCCTGAGCTCCGAGCCTTACCGATCGACATGCGACATCTGCTTCTTTCGTGATCGCAGGAGAACGAGATGGAGTTGGAAAAAGCAATACAAGTCGAGCAGCTTCCCACCCAAAACTGGAAGAGATGGATAGCCGAGAACAAGCTCCTCGGATTCGAGGATGCCTATCTCGTTGAAGCCATGATTCGAGGCGGATTCGACAGGCAAACCGCTGAAGGTGAGATTGCTGCGCTTACTCGAGATCCATATTTCCAGGCTGGCGCCTGGGTAGCTCAAAGGCTGAAGAAGATCGAGTCTCTTCTAGATGTCTATTCAGATCTCTCCCGCGCGCACCCGAGCGCCCGCTTCCAGACGATCGAGCGCCGCGGCAACCTAACGCGAGAGGAGTTTCTCGCCGAGTATTACGCATGCAATCGCCCCGTCGTACTCCTCGACCTGATGAATGATTGGCGGGCGCGCCGGTTGTGGAGTCCCGAGTATTTCCGGACTACGTGCGGCACGGAGACGGTTGAGGTCATGACTGGAAGAAACTCCGACCGTCGCCATGAGTTGAATGCCGAACGGCACAGGACCGCCATGTCATTCAATGACTACATCAACCTCATTCTGAGAGGCGGCGAGAGCAACGATTACTATATGGTCGCGAACAACAACGTACTTTGCCGCGAAGGCATGAAACGCCTCTACAAAGACATCGAAATGTTTCCCGAATATCTGGATCGCGACAACTTTGATGGTGGTGTCTTTTTCTGGTTTGGTCCCGCGGGGACGGTAACACCCCTTCACCATGATGTGATGAATATTTTTATGGCGCAGGTTTTTGGCCGTAAGCGGATTACACTCATTCCGTCGTGCCAGATTCATCATGTCTACAACGAGATAGGCGCCTACAGCGAAGTGGATTGCGAGAAGCCAGACTACGAGGAGTTTCCCGCATTCCACAATGTGTCGATGCAGAAGTTCGTACTTCGGCCAGGAGAAGTGCTATTTCTCCCCGTTGGATGGTGGCATCACGTCAGGTCTCTCGATGTGAGTGCTACCGTCTCATTCACTAACTTTCTTTTTCCGAATGACTATGAATGGAGCGAGCCGTTCATTCCGAGACGAGGAGATCTGCCGATGAATGTCCGCTAACTGACGCGTGAATACTTAATTGTTCCGATCGGACCCTCGTCTCTGGTTTCCAAATACTTTCTTTTTCCACTCTATGTCAGCCGCCATCAACAAAGGAGGCCGGCATGATCCCGGGCGGAGCAGTATGCGCGAGCGTCTGGCTAGCTTTACTCTCGCCGCGAAGGAAGAGGCTCAGCATTGCGGCTGCGAATGAGACGCCTGCGAGGTACACGATGAATTTGGGTTGATAGAAGCCTGCGCGGTCGTAGAGATGCCCGATCATCATGGGACCGGTTGCTCCACCGATGGCATAAGCGGTCCAGGTGAGACCGTAAAGGACTGAGAAGTGGCGCCGTCCGAAGTAGTGCGCGAGTAGATAGGGAGCGACATCGGCTTCGCTTCCGAGTCCGATGCCGAGCACCGCGGCTCCGATGAGGGCAATAGGCGATGTCCCGGCAAACGCGAGAATCAGTGTGCCCACGGCGGAGAGAACGAGGATGAAGGTCTGAATTCGTTGCGGAGAGAAGCGATCGATCAGAAATCCCACGCACAGCCGGCCGATGATGCCAGCGCCTCCGCGCACGGATAGCGCAAGTGCAGCGCTTTGCGCCGCCAACCCGTGTTCGGTAAGGATGGCGGCGAGATTCGTGACCAGACCATTCTCGCTAAACGCCGAGAGCATGATGATACAGGCCAGAATCCAGAAGGCTGCGGTGCCCAATGCGCTTCTAACAGTAACTCCGCTATTGGAGGCATGGGTTTCCTCGATGACTACCGAATCGGGCCGATTGCGCACCAGCAGGGCGGTCAGTGGCAACCCCAGTAGCGCGATTCCGCCCAACATCAGATAGGCATCGCGCCAACCATGATGCTGGATCATCCACTGTGTAAGGGGTGGAATCAGGACCGAGCCGACTCCGCTTCCGGTGAGGATGAGCGCGAGGGCGAACCCTCGATGTTTGTGGAACCAGGTCAGCACAGTGCGCGTGTAGGCGAACTGCGCGGTGCCGTTCGCGACGATCCCCAGAACAAAGAAGGTCAGATAGAAGCGGCCGATATGGGAATCGAGCCTGCCGAGTGATGCGATCGCCAATGCAAATATCAGAATCGCAGGCAGAATGATTCGTCGCGGAGCGAAGCGGTCGAGCAAGGCTCCAATGGCGGGCGATACCAGCGCAACCGTCATCGCCGCCAATGCGAAGGCGCCACCGATGGCTTCCCGTTTCCATCCGAATGCCGCGTGCAGCGGATTCAGGAACAAACTGAAGGTATATGGCACGATGGGCGCAAAACTCACCATCACGCCAGTAAAAGCTGCAGCGGTCACGGTCCATCCGGCGTAGCGGATGGAGCTTTCACTTCCAGGCTGAAAATTCTTTGTTTCGCTCATGCGAGATCAAGCCGTCGCGCCATAGTTGCCAGTAATTTCGGGCGTGCGGTTGGCCGCGTCCACGGACATTCCGCAATGCAGATGCCGCATGAAGACGCTTCAGCGAAGTATGGAATGCACTTGTCGAAGTCGACGTACCACCGCTCTACGCCTCGCACCATCTGCTTTTGCGGAAGAATCGCGCCCGGTGGGCAGGCATTTGTGCACACCTGACAGGTTGCGCAGAACTCGTCTGCACCGAAGCGATCCGGAGCAGTCGGGACAAGTGGCATATCAGTCGTCACTCCGGCCAGACGAACGCCCGCGCCGAATTGACGATTAATGAGCGATCCATGCTTGCCGAGTTCTCCTAGGCCTGCGGCAATTGCAGGAGGAATCAAAGCCAGAGCGCTGGCCGATGGCCCCGGATATGGATCGGCGTTGTATCCCTGCGAGCGAATCCAGTTAGCGAGGGCGTAGGAAGAACGCGTGCCCTTTGCGTATTGGTCACCTACGTCGCAAACGCCGACACCGTTGGTCTCGTCGGATGGAACTTCTTTAAGGCGCTCGTAATTGTGAGCCAGCGCCAGCACAATGACCCATGGGTGTTCGATCGTGTAACCCTCGAAAACATAAAGCGGGTTCATGGTAGCAATGCCGACGCCATCCGCCTCGTGCGTGAGAGCGAACTGCTTGAGCTCTTCGGCAAGCTGCTCCGGCGGGGTCTCGTTGCGAACCGCGGCGACAGGAATCAGCTCGGGGTAACTGTAAGCCGCCTGAAAGGCCGACGCAGAGCCGGGACACTTGCGCGAGCTTTCGCGCGCCACGATCTGCAATCCGCCCCATGGATGTTGGTCCGGAGGATGCCAAAAGAAAGGGGAGGGCCTTCGCGGCGTGGCCTCACCTACGCCATTGATTGCGTTTCCCGAAGTCTTGAGGAGCGCCAGAGTCTCCGGCTTGGGTTTATACGTTCCGCGCTTCGGACGCCGTGGATTCATCTTATCGATCAAGCATTCCTCACTGAAGATGTTCGTTCGCAACAAAGTATAGGGCGGCTGTTCTGCGGTTGAGATCGACCGAAAGGTGGAGAAATAGCAAGGCTCAGGATGCGCGGGCCGCCTCCGCAGTATTTGCATCGGCGGCCCTTGTACGATCAGAACTCCAATTTCAGCGAAAGCTGAAACTGCCGTGCAGCTCCTGCATAGGTGGGTGTTCCGAATGTAGGATTGGAAGGGCTGGTGATGCCATCGCCATAGCGTTTCGGGACGGGACCCTCGAATTCTCCGGAGCCATATACCTGATCCACATCCTGAACATTCACGCGATTCAGCAAGTTCAGCACTTCCGCTCTTGCGTTGGCCTTGAGCCGCTCAGTCAGACTGAAGGTTCGCTGCAGGCGAACGTCGGTGTCGTAATAAGAGTCGCCACGGTATGTGTTGCGTCCGATATTTCCCACGCGATCATTGAAGGGAAAACCGTCGCCGTTAATATCCGAGCCGGCAAGGATGTTGTAGAACTGCGGACTTTGCAGGGTGTTCACCATCGACAGCTCGATGTTTCGCAGCGGAGCGGCCCAGATATCGGGAGAAGTACCCAGCGCGGTAAGGGTCAGACGATGACGCACGTCATTGTCGCCTACCGCGCGATCGAGTTGCGGTTCGAGATAATCCTGGGGCTCATCCTGAAGCTGATTTTCCGTGGCTACGTCGATGGACTTCCCATAGGTATAGTTAGCCATCAGGCTGAGGTGGTCAGCCAGGTCCTTGCGAATACCGATGGTTCCAGCGTTGTAGATCGACCATCCGGAGGGAGTGGCAAACAAGGCGAAGCCAAAACCAGGATCGGCGGGTTTAAACTTCTGCCGGCCATCGGAAAGCGTGCCATCGGGAATGCCGTTGATGGTGTTTGAGCTGAGCAGATGAATAGCGTGCAGATAGTGGTAGCCCAACGTGAGGTGCCAGTTCTTGCTCAGGTCGTTGTCGATCTCCACATTGCTCTGCTCCGAATAGGACTTGGGAAACTCCCGCTTGAGAAAGCCGAGCGGAAATTGCAGCAAAGATGCGGGGCTGGGATAGATGCCGTTGTGAGTGAAGTTCGAGAAAGCTGCGCCAGCCAGCACCGGGCCAGCGGCTCCCACCATGCCCGCGGGTCCGAACCCGACGAGATTATTGGTTGGATCAGCAAAATCCGGCAACAGTGGCTGGTTCATTTGTGTAAATGCTGAGGCTCCATGCCAGCTGTTGACAGTGCTGCTGAATTCGAAGCTCCCAGTGAAGATGCTGAAGTTGGAGCGCAATACGCTCTTGCCGTCGCGGAATGCATAGGCGAAACCGACACGCGGCTGGACTCTCGCGAAATCCGTAGGATTCATCTTGCCGATGATGTTGAGGTCGTTGGCAGATGGCAGCACATCCACGTCATATCGCACGCCGAATGACAGCGTCAGATTGTGTCTCGCGCGCCACTGGTCCTGCGCGTAGAGACCGACAACCTTGTGCCAGAAGTGCACATCGTCCGCAGCTTCGCGCGCAGGTCCAGCAGGACCTGCATAGAAGCCGGTCTCAAAGGGTAGCGTGCGTGCTGGAATCTGTGTCCCAAATGCGCTTCTCGGTTGCTGAAAGATGAACTCCACCGCCGTGCCTGGGCCGAAGGGAGCGTTGGCGAACGGCCCGGCTCCAAAGAAGCTCTGCGGGCTGAAGATGCCGACACCCGGAGTGAAATATGGAGTTTGCGCGGAGAACCAGATCGGCTGAAACTCTGCACCGACCTTCACGGTATTTCTGTCACGCGTATAAGTCAGGCCTTCCTTCGACTGGAAATGGTGCTCGCTGTAGTAGTCGACGCCGCCAAGAAAGCCGCCGCTGTAAAGCTCGTCGGCAACCTGAATGGCTGGTTCATAGCCCGCGCCGATCGGATTCATGTAGAAGATACGCCGCCCGAAATTCAGCGCCGTTTCCGATGCCCAGTGCTCGCCCAACAGATGGAAAAGATTCCCGTAGATCGTCTGATCGTGAATTTTGTTATCGCGGTAGCTCGAGGGCAGGCCTTGCCCCGGAGATGCCGCGGGTGTGTTGTGATTTCTCACATCGGCAAAGAGATAGCCGATGGTGAGCGTGCTGCGATCGCTCAAGGCATCGTTGAACTTACCAAAGGCATTGTCATAATTCTGGACAAGAAGGATGGAGCCGAGATCCTCAGGCGAGAGGCCAAGGCTGCTCTTCACATGATTGATGCTGGGCGTACCGGGTCCGAGACAGCCTGGCGTGTCGATGCAGTTGAGGATGAAGTGCGAATAGATCGGCGACTCGGCACGGCGCTGCCCCTGATACCCGAGAAAGTAAAACGCCCTGTCCTTGCGGATCGGGCCGCCAGTAGTTGCTCCGAATTGGTTGAAACGCAGCGTGTCGAACCCCGGCGCAGAGAGAAGATTGTTGGCATCGAGATCATTATTACGGAAGTAGTCGTAGACCGAGCCGTGTAGATCGTTGGTGCCGGACTTGGTGATCGTGTTCACTGCACCGCCAAGGTTCATACCCGCATCTGCCGGATCAGGCGTATTTGTCACACGGAACTCCTGCACCCAATCGAGCGATGGGCTTACACGTTGCACACCGGAAACACTGGTGTTGTAGTCAACGCCATCGAGGCCATAGAAGACGCTGTGCGTCTCGCGCAGTCCTCCCAGGCTGATCATCAATACAGTTTCCTGAAACGCCGATTGCGCAGCAGTCGTGGTGCTGCGCCCTATGGTTGCGGTCGGCGTGAGCAGAACGAAATCGATGAAATCTCTCTCCGGAATAGGCAGGTTCGAGATTTGCGCCGGCTCAATCACCTGACTCGCTTCTGTCCTCTCACTGTCGGCACCGTGCACGGTGTCATGCACCTGAATGCTTTCGGTGGCGCCCTGGATACGCAGTGCGATGTTGAGCAAAGCGTCCTGGCCGAGTGTCAGCGTCAGCGGTGCCTGATAGGCGCTGAAGCCATCGGCGCTGATCTTGATGCTGTACAGGCCGGCGGAAAGGCCGGGGATAAATGCGACTCCCTGTTTATCGGTGATCGCTGAATGCGTCACTCCCGTCTCCACATTGCGCGCGGAGACATTTGCCTGCGCTATGGATGTACCGGCGGGATCGGCTACATTCAGACTCAGGCTAGCGAACTGCTGGCACCATCCGCGGCCGGAAACGGCAAGGATCATCAAAAGGCATGCGATGAATAGCGGATATTTCCGCCGAAGGCTCTCACAAAAAGACGTGCAGTAAATGTGGGTCACGCGAAACTTCCTTCAATCTTTCTGGATTGCAGCCGCAAGGAGCAGAACATGCAGCGCGCCCCGATTGTGCAGGAGGATCGGAGGAGACGAAACCCACAGAAGACGGGTAAAAATATCGGCCGTTGGATGGAGCGAAGGGAATATAGATAGGGCTTCACGCCCTTGAGCAATGAAGAAGCCCTGGAGTTGAGTTAGCGGCAAAAGCGGCAAAAAGGTGAAATTCCGCCGGGGGGCAGGGGATCGCATCCGCTGAAAGGTGGAGTATCTTATCCATCAAAGGTTGGTTGGCGGGCTCGTTCCCGATAGGGCACTATCGACACGCGGGATATAACAAGAAACTCAAAATAACTGGACAGCGTGGTTGAGCAATTTTGACGTGGTGGTGATTGGGGGCGGTATCGCCGGCATGGCTGCGTGCATTCATCTGGCGCGTGCAGGGTTGCAGGTGATCTGCATCGAGGCCGATGTTGCCAATGAAGATCCCGTCGGCGAATCGCTAGATTGGTCATCGCCCGCTCTACTCGCGGCTATTGGTTTGCCGATGAAGTCTCTCCTCGACGAGGAGATTGCCACTTACAAGCGTCATGTGATCCTTCGCATGCCCGATGGGTGTGAGCAGCATTACGTTCCTGGTGAATGGCTGGGAAAGCCGCCCTGGAATGTGAATCTCGCGACCATTCACGTAGACCGGCGGCGCCTCAATCATGCCATTCGCGGCATTATGCTCGAGGCCGGAGTGCCATCATTGATGGCCCGTGTTGCCCGCGTCGAGAGCGCCGGGCGTCGGGTTCGCGCGCTGCATACAGCGAAGGGCATGCGCATCGAGGCGCGTTGGTTTATCGACGCTTCCGGTTCTGGCGCAGCCCTCTTTCCCCGCCACTTTCGCTTGAAATATCGCGACTACGGCCCGCAGAAGGTAGCCATGTGGGACTACTTCAAGGTTACGAAATCGGTCGAGGGCACGACTCTGAACATGGACCAAGCATCGTGCCCGTATCTCGAATGGATATGGCAGATTCCCGTCCACGCGCAGACCGTCAGCGCGGGATACGTGGCTAGGGCAGAGACCATTCGCGAGAAGCGCCAGACCGGTCACTCACTTGAGGCTATCTTCGATGAGCAGCTCGCTCGCTTCCCGGAGCTGTTGGCCGCTCGCGAACTACAAAAGCGCTCCCATGAGCCCTCCACGCTGCGGACAACGTCCTTTCGTTGCCGCGTGCATCAGGATGTCGCCGGGCCGAACTGGCTGGCGATTGGCGAATCGGCGGCCATGGTCGATCCGATGACTTCAAACGGCGTCACCGCGGCTCTACGCCATGCTGCGGAAGCAAGCAGCCTCATCATTCGCAACCGGAGCCGCAGCCACCTGCCGCGTCTTGCGGCGCATCTCTATAGTCGCCGCGTGACGGCTCTCGGGCAGTTCTTCAACAGCGGTATTGAAAAAGTTATTTATGACTGGCCGATTCGTCAGTACATCGGCATGGCCCGCGCCGGCGATGTCTATACGATCCCCGCATGGTTGATGAATCTGGTCTACACACGCATGCAGCCGAAGGGGCTGGTAAAGACTACGCTGTATGCTTCCATGATGGCGATGCTGCGCGGTGCGCTGGCTGTGTTCTACTTGTTTGCGAAGAGGAGCGCTTCGAAAAGTTCTGTATGTACCATTCCCTGAGCGCTCCCATGCATGTGGCCGCCCGTGGTGCAGGCGACCCGGTGCTCTTCATTCACGGTATGCCGACGAGCGGCCAGCTGTGGGACGGTGTCATCGCCCGGCTGTGCGAGTACCATCGCTGTATTGCCGTAGACCTGCCGGGCCTGGGACGCTCCCCGCGCGCGCCGCACTCCCTCGGCGATTTGGATACCATTGCGCAACAGCTCGATCAGATTCGCCAGCAGAATGGCTTGGAGCGTTGGCATGTCGTCGGGCACGATGCCGGAGCGGTCATCGCCGTTCACTATGCGCACTGCTATGCAAAGCGTGTCGATCGTCTGGCATTGCTTGCACCCGCTCTTTTTCCCGAGCTCAAGCCATATTTTCTGATCGAACCGCTGCGCAGGGCCCTTGTGGGCGAGCTGCTCGCGCCAATCATCCGCACGGTGTTCTGGAAGATCGCGATGCAGCGTGCACTCGCAGGTGTGGAGGACGGCAGCCGGCTGGCGCAGGATTTCTACGAGCCATTTGCTGGGCAGGCCGGGGCGCTGGCATTCATGAGACTGGTACGCTGGGGCGAACCGAAGAAGCTTCTGGCGAACATTCCTGCGATGCTGCCCGAAATGAATATGCCGACTCTCATTTTCCATGGAGCAGCAGACCCCGTGGTCCCAGTCGAATTCGCTCGCCGCGCTTCAACGCTCATGCCCAATGCCAGCATGATCACGCTCAATTGCGGACATTTCATCCCGCTCTGCGAGCCGGCATCCGTCGCGGAAGAGCTACGCCGCTTCTTGCTTCCTGCAAAACACTATCCTCGAGAGCTGATGGCTGACATGCCGGACGTAGCCCATTAATTCGAAGAGGCTCCGCTACCGCTGGATTGGTCCCTGTCTCCAGGCTTAAATTCCTCTCTTCGTTGCCGATAGAGTAGAGGTGAGGGAGCTCAGGAATCATGCCGGCCGGCGATCCAACTCCAGCTCGGATGGCAGGCGGAGTTTCAACTGCCCAAACCCTGGTCGGCGAGGGGTTGCAGGAGGAGCTTAGGGGTGTGCTCGAGTTGATTAGCGTTCTTTGCGAATCATACGAGTGCCAGATCCATCTGATCGACACGGATCGCTCAGTATTGACGGACTACTTCGACCAGAGGTTCGTCAATCTACCCTTAGAGACATGCCTCTGCTCGCATGCCATTGACCAAGTCTCACTCTTTGTCGTGGTCGATCTGCAAGAGGATCCGCGCTTCCGTGATCATGTCTTTGTCACGAGTATGCCGTGCAGACGCTTTTATGCGGGATACCCGCTGATTGCGAGCGATGGCAAAAAAATAGGCGTGCTATGCCTGGCCGGCTCTGTGCCCCGGCAACTGACGAGCTTGCAGGAGAAAACCATAAGCGTCCTCGGCCGCCACATCGCGATTCATATCGAGACCAGCAGGCAATTGAGTGCGCTCGAAGCGGCAGACCAGGAAAAGAGCCGCTACCTGCGGGAACTGAAAGTCAGCGATTCCAGATTCCGCGGCTTCCTTAACTCAAGCCCGGTATCGGCATTCATCAAGGACGAGGAAAGCCGCATGGTCTATTGCAACCGGGCACTCGCCGACCGTTTTGGTGCGACTCCGGAAGATTGGATTGGCAAGACTGACTTCGAAACATGGCCCCGGGAGATCGCCGAGCATTTCTATAAGACGGACCAGTACGTCCTTCAGCACAACCGGGAACTCCATTTTGAGGACCGTACACACGGACCCGACGACAGTCTGGTTATGTGGGATGTCTACAAGTATCCATTCGTCGATGCGAGCGGACAGCGTTCCATAGCCTGTATGGCTCTCGACGTGACCAGCAGATGGGAAGCACAGCAGGAATTGCAGAAGACTCAACGTGAGCTGCAGATCGCGATCGAGAAGCTTCACGTGCTCTCACGTACCGATGCGCTAACCGGCCTCATCAATCGACGAGCCCTTGAAGATGGTCTGGAAATCGAGTGGCGCGCTTCCGCGCATTCCGGTGCACCGCTTTCTCTCCTGATGCTTGATGTCGACGACTTTAAGGGTTTCAACGACTCCTTTGGGCACGTGCATGGCGATGAGGTGCTACGGCGGATCTCAATTCTGATGCGGAAGTGGACGCGGCAAAGTGACATGATTGCTCGCTATGGAGGAGAGGAATTCCTGATCATCCTTCCCAACACTGGCGCAATCGAAGCCTTCCAGATCGCCGAGCGCCTGCGCGAGGCGATCGCAGCAGCACCCTGGGAGCAGCGCTCCATCACCGTTAGCATTGGCATCGCCAGCCGGGAGGAATGCACATCTACGGCGACCTGCCTGGTCGATAAAGCGGATGAAGCACTTTATGTTGCCAAGCACCTCGGAAAGAACAGGGTGGCCCAGGCTGCGAGTAATTCCATCGGTCAGGATGAATAGAGAGTTGGCGCACCTGTCCGCGAAACGCTCTTCGCGGAGGAGTGAGTCCTTACAGATCGATCCACCACATGTGTGGATGGATACGTCGCTGAGGATTGGGTTTCTACGATCACTCCCCAATCAGGGAGTGATCGTCACTGTGCCCTGCTCAAATTCAAGATCGTAGTTCGGAGCCGACAGTGTTCCCTGAACGATGCCAATGGGATATGTCCCTGCCGGAGATCCCTGCTTGGCAGGAGTGGAAATGCCTGCCGCGCCCGTAACCGCAGTTGCCGCAGTATCCCCGTTTACAAAGCCGGTGAAGGAGTACGTTGGCGCAGGAATTGGCTGATCAAACGTGTAAGTCGCGCTGTTGGCTTTCACCAGCAGCAGTGGCTTAGTTGCGTTCAGGCTGAAGCTGGCCGCAGTACCGGCTCCGCTTACGCTGGCAAGTGCGGTTAACGCTCCTGCTGTTGTTGGATACGCCCGCACTATTGCCTGTCCGGATGCATTTGTAACCGCCGTTGTACTGGAGAAGCGCAGTCCAGTGCCGCTGAATGTGACAGCGGCTCCCGGTACAGGATTTCCGTGCGCATCCGTCACTGAAGCTACCAGCGGTACAGTAAATTCCAGCCCGTAAGGTGTCGACTGTCCCGAGCCGGAGATTGTTGCAATGCTTGCAGGCGTGGCGGAGATGATTTCCTGCAGCATCGTGCTGCTGCTCGGCCCATAGATTCCGGCGGCGGGGAAGGCCGCAGTGACGGTATGAGCACCGGGGGTGAGGGTGGCGATGGGGAAGACGGCTTGACCTGCGCTGTTGAGGGTGAGCACTGACGCCCCCCCACCATCAATGGCAATGGTGACCTTCTGGTTGGTTACGGCGACCCCGCCCGAAGCGGCCACTTTTACGACGAAGTCGACCACCACTCCAGACTCCTGAGGATTGGAGGTTGCAGCCACGGTTGTGGTTGTGGGGATGCCCCCAAAACCACTCAGGCCGATGGTCTGGGTCGCGTAATGCGCGTTCAGGGCATTGTCGGTGAGTACCAGCGATCCGTCAATCGTACCCGTCATCTGTGGAATGAAGTCCACCGCGAGGATGCAGCTCGCGTCAGCGGCCAGCATTCCCGGCGAAGAAGAAGCCGGGCTGCTCTGCGGGCAGGTCGTCGCGCTGTCCAGGGTGAAGTTTTCAGAGATGCTGGGGTTTGAGCCCGAAGTCTGAACCGGGAAGCTGAGCGGGGCATTGCCTATGTTCTTAAGCGTCACCGTCTGTGGGCTATCGCTGCTTTCCGTACCCAGACTTGTCGACAAAAAGCTCAGGCTCGGTGGATTCGTGACGTTCAACTCCAATACTGTTTGGTTACCAGTGTCGCCGACCTCGAGGTAACCAGTATTACTTATGTAGATATTGCCGCTTCCATCCACCGCTATAAATCCAGGTAGATTGAAACCCCTATTGTGGCCGCCAGCCAGAGTGGTGACGCAGCTGGCAGAAGCACAGCCGGGGGGCAACTCCTTCACCTCGTCGGAAGTGTTTATATAATCGGTGACATAGACATTGCCGCTCCCATCCACTGCTAAGCCGTTGGGGCTGGTGAATCCGCCGCCCAGCGTGGTAATACAACTGGCAGAAAAACAATTGGGCGTCATCTCCTTTACGTCATGGAAGAAGAAGATGGCTTCGGTAACATAGACATTTCCATTCCCATCCACTGCTAAGCCGGCGGGCCCGCCAAAGAAAGTGCCGAGCGTTGTGACGCAACTGGCGGAAGCACAGCCGGGGGGCATTTCCTTTACCTCATCGTTATTAGAATCCGCAACGTAAACATTGCCAGTGCCGTCCACTGCCACTCCCCAAGGTTCCGAAAACCCACCACCCAGAGTGGTGACGCAATTGGCGGAGACACAGCCCTGCGGTATCTTCCTCACCCCGCTGTTCATCCCATCAAGTCCTTCATCGGTAACGTAGACATTACCGCTCCCATCCACCGCCAGGCCTAGGGGTGAGGAAAAACCGCCGCCCAGCGTGGTGACGCAACTGGCGGAAGCACAATCGGCGGGCATCTTGTACACCGCATGGTTATAGAAATCGGCGACATAGACTTCGCCATTCGCATTCACTGCCAGACCCGCGGGTTGGATGAAGCCGCCGCCCAACCTTCTCAGCGCGCCGGGTAGAAACGCCACCTGCGGCCCCGAACCCGTGCCGTAGACGTAGGCGCTGGCGATGACCGCACCCGTGCTGCTCAGCAGTTCCACCCCGCCATAGCGGGTGCCCGCCTTGGTAGGCGTAAAGGTGACGTTCACGGTGCAGGTATCGCCTGCGCTGTACACATAGCTTGTTCCGTTGGTGGTGCAGCTTCCTGTGCCGGCGTCGGCGAAGTCCAACCCCGCTGCACCTTGGGTAAGCACGGCCGGCGCGCCGATAGAGACCGAGGAATCGAAAGTGAAGGTCAGCGCGATCGCTGCGCTCGTAGTTCCAACCGGGATGGAGTGGAAGTTCACGCCATGCGTCATGAGCTCCTTCACCTCATTATGGCCGGAATCGGAGACATAGACGTTGCCGTTCCCGTCCACTGCCACGCCAGTGGGAATTTCAAAGCCGCTGCCCAGTGTGGTGACGCAACTGGAAGAAGCGCAGCCAGGCGGCATCTCCTTCAACGCATTGTTGCCGTAGTCGCCGATATAGACGTTCCCGCTCGCGTCCACTGCCACACCATTGGGAGAGGCGAAGCCGCCGCCCAGCGTAGTAACGCAACTCAAGGCACAGCCGGATGGCATCTCCTTCACCGCACCGTTACCGGCATCGCCGACGTATATATTGCTGTTCCGGTCCACCGCTATACCGATGGGATAGTGGAAGCCGCCGCCCAGTGTAGTGACGCAGCTGGAGGAAGCGCAGCCGGGAGGCATCTCATACACCGCACTGGTGCCGGCGTCATACCCTTCGTCGGCGATATAGATGTTGCCGGCCCCGTCGACCGCCACCCCATAAGGATCACCGAAGCCGCCGCCCAGCGTGGTGATGCAACTGGAGGAAGTGCAGCCTGGGGGCATCTCTACCACCCGGCTTTCGAAGTATAGGGTGACATAGACGTTGCCGCTGCTGTCCACCGCCACCCCAGTGGGACGGTCAAAGCCGCTGCCCAGCAGGATGACGCAACTGGACGAGGCACAGCCGGGAGGAATTTCCTTCACCAGGCTGTTGTTCTCGTCGGCTACATAGACGTTACCGTTCGCGTCCACCGCCATTAAATTGGGGTTGTTGAAGCTGCCGCCCAGCAGCGCGATTGCATAGCTGAATTGCACGGTCTGAGCCGAGGCCGTCCGCATTCCTGCGCAGATGGCCAGCAGGACAAGCCCTATTCCAAGAACCACCCGGATGCCGGGGTAGCGGCGATTGCTCATGGCCTACTCTCCTTTGGTGGATTGCCCGTGTTGCTGCAAACGAAGAAGCTGGTGAATGTGGACCAGAGAGGTTTCGTCGCCCGTTGGATGGTTCATGAGGAGATTCAGCCATTGGAAGGTTGGCATACAGACCCGAACAGATTACAAAAGGGCCGTTGCCGCAGTATAGATACTGCGCGACTCGAAGGGTGTCAAGATTTATGACGAAATTGCTGACGTTCTTTCCATCCCTGCGGTCCTGCGTGTGACGTCTGCAGTGAGGTACGGCTTTAGCTTCTACATGGAATCAGCCTGCTCATCCCATTTCCCGCCAGTGATGCATCGGAGACGAGGAGACGACCTACCGTGACCTTTCTGCGAGCGAACAGGGAATATCCGATAACTTGTTGCCAAGGCCTTGGTCCCGGCGAGTACATCGCATCCATCGATGCAGACAGTTTTAGATGGCTGTTTACGGCTCGAACGATGGGGCGCATCCCGTGCACTTGTTCCCGATTGCTCATTGGGGGTTGCGCTCATCTCAAACGAAGGGCGCTTTCCGTCAACGGCTCTGACGGGATATCACAGACGCTGCCAAACTACGCTCACTGGGAAGAGACCCACTCCACATCCAGCATCTATGACATTCCGGTGATTTCCCCGTGCTCGTCGACGTCGATTCCCAGCGCGCGGGAAACTTTGGGCAGTCCCGGCATCAACATCATCGAGCCCGAGATTACAACGAGAAATCCTGCGCCCGCGGATAGCGCGATGTCCGTGACGTGAAGCGTCCATCCTGTTGGGGCGCCCGGTCGTTTAGGATCGTCGCTGAGCGAGTACTGCGTTTTAGCGATGCAGATGGGCAACTCGCCAAAGCCCCAGCGGGTGAAGCGGGCGAGGCTTTCCTGCGCACGCTCGCTCAAATCGATCCCGTCTGCGCCGTAGATCTTCTGCGCTACTTTCGTGATCTTTTCTATGACAGGATCGCCAGGTTCGTAACTGGTGATCAGCTCGACGTCCCGATTTGCTTCGATCACCTCGACGACTTTATGCGCGAGTGCCATTGCCCCTTCTCCGCCTTTTGCATAAGCCTCAGAAAGCGCAAACTCCGCTCCGCGTGCCCTGCAAAACGTGCGCAACGTATCCAGCTCCCCCTCGGTATCGTTCGGGAACTGATTGATCGCGACCACTACAGGCAGTCCGAAGCCGCGCACAATGGCAATGTGTTTTTCGAGGTTCGCAAATCCTTGCTCCAGGTTGCCTTCGCCTTGTTGCTTCACGCTCTGTACCGTCGTCACCAGCACAGCAACGGAAGGCTTGATGCCGGACAAAGGGCTTACGAGGTCCATATATTTTTCAAAGCCCAGGTCCGACGCAAACCCCGTCTCGTTGACGACGTAATCCGCCATCCGCATCCCCATCATCTGTGAGACTACAGAGCTGGTGCCGTGCGCGATGTTGGCGAATGGCCCGCAATGCACCATGGCCGGCGTACCTTCCGTGGTCTGTGCCAGGTTTGGCAGCAGGGCTTCGTGCAGCAGAGCCATCATCGGCCCGGTTGCTTTCAGATCTGAAGCGCGCACCGGATTCCCCTTGCGATCCTGCCCGATGACGATTCGCGCCAAGCGAGCCCGCAGGTCTTCGCGGCTGGTAGCAAGCGCCAGGATGGCCATGATCTCCGAAGCCGCTGTAATGAGAAAGCCGCTGGGACGATTGCTGCCGTCGCGTTGCTTCTTATCCGCGGCGGTTACGTTCACGGTGATGCGGCGCAGCGCGCGGTCATTCATGTCCAGCGTGCGCGGCCATGTGATGCCGTCAGGATCGAGATCAAGCTCATTGCCGTGAAACATATGCGAATCTATGAGCGCCGCCAGAAGGTTGTGCGCAGAGGTGATCGCATGAAAGTCGCCGTGGAAGTGAAGATTGATCTTCTCCGCAGGCTCCACCTGCGAGCGTCCGCCGCCGGCGGCGCCGCCCTTCATGCCAAACACCGGGCCCAGTGACGGCTCACGCGATGCGAGCACCGCACGCTTCCCAATCTTCTCCAGACCTTGCACCAGGCCGATCGATGTAACCGTCTTGCCTTCCCCGGAGACCGTCGGCGTAGTCGCTGTCACCAGAATTAACTTCCCGGCATGGTGGAAACGCGGATCTTCGAGCAGGTCCAGGCTGAGCTTGGCGCTGACCGGACTGCGCTTCTCGTAAAGTTCCTCAGGCAGGTCCAGCTTGGCAGCAACCGCTTCAATGGGCAGCAGGATTTTTTTCACGCAATATCCTCAGGATATTTCAATCGATTCACGGCTGCTTCAAGGATATTCGCTATTTCGGTGAAACAACCATCAATGGCAGACACCCGCGATCGTTCAGGTGACACCCTGCGCCGCATGCGATAGAAATCGAATATGACAACGAAAGCGATCCGGTCAACGGCATTGGAGCAAACAGAAATACCTTCGAGAGTTAACACCTCTTCTTTTCCAATCCCAGTCATTTCAGAGACAGACGGAATCGTTACCCTGCACTTTCAATCCGAGTACGTGCAAAGTCAGATGGTGTCAGCAAACCCCGACTTTTTAGCCCTGACCTACACGCGAACCATGATGGCCTTCGAACTACTCAAGCCGAATCCTCGCAAGATCGCGCTGATCGGCCTAGGAGGCGGGTCGCTAGCCAAATGGTGCTACCGGCACCAGCCCAATGCCATGGTGACCGTCGTTGAGATCAATCCTCATGTGATTTCGCTTGGGGACAGATTTCATATCCCAGAGGAAGATCACCGATTCCAGATTCTTTGCGACGATGGGGCGAAATTTGTGGCGAGGCACTCGGATGAGCTGGATGTGCTCTTAGTTGACGCCTTTGATGTTGATACTCTTCCGGAAGACCTGTGCTCGGAGCATTTCTACGAAAACTGTTATCGAGTCTTATCTCCGAAGGGACTGTTGATCGTTAATTTGTGCGCCGCAGATGAACACAAAGCATCCTCTCGAATACGCAAAAGCTTTCACGGTCAGGTTCTCTTCTCACCGGATAAGGACGGCAATATAGTTGTCTACGCCTGCAAAGGAGAATTGCTCTGGCCCGAAGATGCGTCGCCGGATTTTCTTACCAGGAAACGCACGGAGTTCGAGAAAAAGTACAAGTTGAGCAAAGCCATGTCGCCTGTTGATTGAAACGCTCGCGGCGAGCCCGGTCCGCCTGACGGGCCTCCGATATAGCCATCCAGAGATTGCGTCATTCCGAAGATGAGTCTGCCCATAAAGCCTCCTCACTGTTTCCGCAGAGAAACGGTACTGGGAAATGCACATTTCGTCACTGAAACGTCTCACGCGGAAAGCCGAGCACTGCAAATGCCTGGCGAGGACTGTCCCTAATGCTTGTGTGACCCGCTCGCGGTGTTACTGTCTCCGTTTACGGGCGTTCCGTCTGACCAGTTACCCATGACGACATAAAACTCGGTGATTGGCGCTGGATTCATCTGCTGAAAATAGATAGGGACGCCGGGCAGGTTTGCGCCCCAGGCCGCGCCATCCATACGGGGAAGGTCATACATCAGGTGGTTGAGATTATGGGGTGGCCGGTCGGTAAGATACGCTTCCTTCGACATCATGTAGATCAACGAGCCGGAGGCCGGAGCACCCAACTCCTTCTTGTCGACTGCGGCTTTGGTCGCATCGAATATTTGAGTTTCAGAGAATCCAGCCAACACCATCCCGGTTGTTTTTAGAACATAAGGCAGCACGGAAAGCGCGGCTGGCGGATTGAAGCACTCAGGGCTCCGATTCTTTGGATTCCAGAACTCCGGGTTTTCAAATGGTGCCAGCCACGATCGGCCTACGAGACAGACGAAACCATTCTTGCCTTCAACCGCGGTCTCATAGTTCTTTTGTCCCATGACCATGACCGAGGCATCCTTGGATATGGACGCAGGGGCCGCAGAGCGCGCTAAAGCGATTTCTGCATCACGGTCCATCCGGTATTGCTCAATCGGAGCCATTGTCGGATATGGCGTTTTAGCGTCCTGGGCATGGATTTGGCCCGTCCCGCCGAGCACGGCGATGAACACCAGGCTGCGACCTATGATTTTCTTCATGTGCGCCCTCCCGCAATCTAATTGCATCCTGCAAGTGGTTTGAACATAGCCCCAACTCCATGCATACTGCAAGTGGTAAGTAGTGGAATTTATGAAAAAGAATCTGCCCAGAAACGAACTGCGCTCGGGCTGTCCGATCAATTTGACGCTGGAGATGCTCGGCGACCGTTGGAGCTTGATCGTCATTCGGGACATCATGTTCGGGAATCGCCGCCACTACGGAGATCTGCTCAGGCTATCTGAAGAGGGAATCGCATCGAATATCCTGGCCAACAGACTTGCCCGCTTGGTTCAGTCCGGTCTCCTCTTGCGCACGGGCGACCCAACCCACAAACAGAAGGCCATTTACAGCCTCACTGAAGCGTCTATTCAGCTTGTCCCCTTGCTGGCGCACATGGGCGCATGGGGATGCCGGTTTACCCCTGCGTCCAGACAGCTTTCGATCCGCGCCCAGCTTCTTGAAGAAGGCGGCGAGCGAATGTGGAAGGCATTCATGGCCGAGCTCAGAAGCATGCACCTGGGAACGCCCGTGCCGCGCCGGTCAGTCTTCGCAGAGCTTCGAGCCGCTTTTGAATCTGCAATGAGTCGCGAAGCTAATGCTCGAACAAGCAGGAAGACTCGATAGCATTGCATCGGGAACTGGCCAGGCGTTGGGTCGCACCCGTCTGTCTGGATCGATACCGATGTCAGGCTTCGCGCAAAGCAACGATGGGGTCGACGCGCATAGCGCGGCGCGCGGGTATGAAGCAGGCCGCAAGCGCCACCATGACGAGGACAACCGTGAGGCCGATAAAGGTGAGAGGATCGCTGGGTGAGACGCCGTAGAGCAATCCCGCCATCAGGTGCGATACGATCAATGCGCCGGCAAGCCCCACGGCCGCGCCGGCAAGTGCGAGGGTGAGTCCCTGGCTCAGAACCATGCGCAGGATGGTCTTCTTCTGTGCGCCAAGTGCAATGCGGATGCCGATGTCGCGCGTGCGCTCGCTGACAATATACGAAATTGTTCCATAAACGCCGATGCCTGCGAGCAACAACGCCGTAAGAGCGAAGAGCAGAACCATCTCCATGGAGAACCGGCGTTGCGCCAGAGAGCCGGATATAACATCCGGGAGTCTTTTCGCGCCGAAGACAGGAAGCGTCTGGTCGAGGGATTGAACCATATCGCGTGTTTGATCCGGAAGCGTGGCGGGATCGAGGTGGCCACGCAGAAAGATGGCCAGGTCCTTCTCGTTTGTCTGCCAGGAGCTTAAGTAGATTTGTGGAGTGTTCATCTCCTCGAGCGACTCGGTGCGAGCGTTGGAGACAACGCCGACCACCATGGTCCATGTGGTGTCAGTGCCCAGCTTGAGGCGCTTCCCGAGAGGATCCTGGTCCGGCCAGCACATCCGCGCAAATGCCTCGTTGACAACGGCAACTTTGGGAGCATTCGCGATGTCCCATTCGGTGAAGGAACGGCCCTGAAGCAGTGGTATTCCCAGCAAGTGAAAATATTCCGGCGTCACGCTCGATCCCTGAACCTGATGGGGCAGGTCGCTGCGTGTGCTGCCTCCTTCAAGGACAAACGCTTGTGGGCTCTTATCGTGATTCAGAGGAATCGCCTCTTGACTACCCACGGCGATCTCTTTGACTCCCGGAAGCGAACTGCCGCGGCGCAATATTTCGCGGATCAACCGCGCCTCCTGGTCCGCGGTCCCATAGATATCCGTGGTTGGATCGTTGGGCACCGGAAGCCACAGGTTCACGGCCATCACGTTCTCGGGATTGAAGCCGAGGCGCGCCTTGTATAGATCCCAGAAACTGTGCAACAGAAGCCCCGCTGCAATCAGGAGCACGAGTGAGAGCGCGAACTCCGTGACTACCAGAGCGCCGAGCGTCCATGTCTGGCTTCTCGATCCCTTTGACCCGCGTCCTTCCTGCCGGAGTACGTGGCTTGGATCGACTCTGGCGGCCTGCAAGGCCGGAGCGAGACCGAAGAAGGCTCCGGCGAAAACAGAGACGCCGAGCGCGAAGAACAATACCGTCCAGTGAATTGAAATGTCATTGAGCCGGGGCAGGGTCGCGGGAATCATTTGCAGCAGGAGTTTTCTGGTGAAAAAGAGAATCGCCAGACCAGCGATTCCGCCGAGCAGCGAAAGCAGCAGGCTCTCGGTGAGCAGTTGACGGATGAGCCGCATTCTTGCCGCGCCCAGCGCCTGGCGAATGGCCATTTCGCGTCCTCTCGCGGTAGCGCGCGCCAGGAGAAGATTCGCGACGTTGACGCATCCGATGAGCAAAACCAATCCCACCGCGCCCATGATCAGCAGCAGCGGCTGTCGTGTATCGCCAACCACTGATTCGCCCAGGGGAACAAGACGGACCTTCCATGCGCTTTCGGGCGGATAGTCCGCGGGGAATTGTTTCTTCAAAGAGGCAACCAGAGCATCGATCTGCACTTGTGCTGCCGCGGGCGTGAGTCCGGGTTGGAGGCGTGCGATAGCTGTCTTTAGTCTGCGGGTGCTGCGCGCCGGGGGCGGAGACGGCAGAGTGGAAAAACCGCATGCAGCCCATATCTCGGTGTTCCTTATTTCGGTTGTGCGGCCCTGATCGTGAAAGTCCGGCGGCATGACGCCAACGACAAAGTAAGCGTCGTTGTCGAGACGCAAGGTTTTGCCGAGGATATGCGGGTCGGCGCCGAAGTCCCGCTTCCAGAGTCCGTCGCTGATGACCACCTCAAGGTTAAAGCCAGGTGTTGGATCATCGGTATTGAATACGCGGCCTAACTCGGGCTTCACGCCGAGCAAGGCAAAATAATTCGGCGAAACAGACTTGAATTGGATGCGAGCCGGTTGAGAGGAGCCGGTGAGATCGACGGACCCGCTTCGCTCCGGCGATACATATTGGAAAATTCCGGAACTCTGAAAGTCCCTCCATTCGGGCACGGACAAGCGAACGTCGTACGCGCCGATACCGGGAAAATCTTCCTCGATGCGGACAAGCTGTTCGGCCTGGGGATAGGGCAACGGGTGCAGAAGCGTGGCATCGACAACGCTGTAGATAGCAGTCGTGGCGCCAATGCCTAGAGCGATGGTGAGGATTGCAATGGACGCGAAACCGGGAGCCGCCGCAAGCTGGCGAAGTGCGTAGCGCAGGTCTTGCAATAGAGTCTCGATGAACGGCAGGCTTAGTTCGGTGTGGTACTCCTCGCGAATGGCCTCGACTGCGCCGAACTTGAGCACCGCCTCGCGGCGGGCTTCGGCGGGCGCCATACCAGCGCGGAGATTCTCCGCTGTCTGCAGCGCAAGATGTTCCTCCATCTCTTCGCGCAGCCGCTGGTCATCGCGCCGTCTCGCGGCAAAATTCGTCAGGCGCTTCAGAAACCGTCTCAGAAATCTCATGGCAAGTCCTCCGCTTTCACTTCGAAGAAACGCGCGATGATGGCCGCCGTTTGTTCCCAGTCCCGGGTCTCAGCCTGCAGTGCCTTGTACCCGGCCCGCGTCAGCCGGTAGAAACGCGCGCGGCGGTTGTTTTCCGATGCTCCCCACTCGGATGCAATCGCGCCTTCCTGCTCCAGCTTCAATAGCACCGGATACAAAGTGCCCTGGTTCACAGCCAGTAGATCTCCACTGATCTGCTCAATACGACGTGCAATGCCATAGCCGTGCAGCGGCCCCAGCACCTCAAGGGTCTTTAAAACCATCAATCCCAGCGTTCCTTGCTTGACATCGGATTTCTGCTTCATGCTCACCTTTTGGTTTCCAACAGGGATCATGCCATAGTTCCATTGGGAAGGCAACAGGTATATGTTCAAGTTTTCCTGGGGTTTTTGCTCCTCTAGTGGCACCGCAAGTAGATTCGCTGTGCGCCACGCACCGCAGGAGCATCTTGCGGAGTGAGTCGCCTATACCGCGCGCCAAGTCGATCTGTCTCAGGCGAAGTGCATGAGGACTCCTCCGTGCCTATGATCACGGGGTATTACCACACGCGAGGACCTTCGGTTCTATTGCGCGTCTACCGTCTGCGACCGGAACTACTTTGCGGTAAAGGGAAGTATGCGTCGCCGGGGAGTCTACTATGAGTCGCGCAGCGCAACCATCGGCTCGACGCCTGCGGCACGTCTTGCCGGTACGAGTGATGCGACCAGCGCGGCCAGGGCCAGCAGCAAAGTTGCGGAGGTCAGCATGATCGGATCCCACGGTCTTACATCGAACAACTGATCCTTCATCAGCTTGCCTGCCAGGATGGCCAGCGGAATGCCAAGACCGAGTCCGATGCCAATCTGCCAGAATGCGCTGCGCAGTACCATCCTGATCATGTGTCCACGGTCAGCGCCGAGAGCCATGCGCAGACCGATCTCATTTGTGCGCTGCTCTACGGTGTAGGACATCACCCCATAGAGACCGACCGCGGCAAGCACCAGACCGAGCGCACCGAAAAGCGTAGTCAGCGTTGCGATCATATTTTGCTGTTGGAAATCCCCACTCACGATCTTACTGTAGGGATCCACTCCGTATAGAACGAGATTCGGGTCGACGCTGGCCAGTGTTTTGCGCACACGCTCTTCCAGGCCGGGAGGATTGCCCGGGGCCCAGATAACGATGTTGTAGAGGAAGTGCGACCACTTTTCACCGTCGGTGAAGATCGGATCGTCATACTGTACGCTCTGTGTCTCCGGCACCCAGAACATGGGGCCAACCGGATCTTTATAGCCCCAGACCATGTACCGGATGTCTTTGACTACACCCACGATCTCGTAGGAGCCGGCATACTTGAGCCGGTCCATACCAAAGTGCTGGCCGATCGGGTTCTGATCTTTGAAGAAGCGCTTGGCGAAGGCCTCATTGACAACGGCTACGGGCCGCGTCGATGCCGTATCGTCCTCAGTGAATGTCCGGCCCAGCTTCACCTTCGCGCCGATGGTCTCGAAGAAACCGGATACGACTCGCGCCCAGCCCGCGCTCGTGTCTTCTTTGGGCCCGGGCTCCGGCCTTCCCTCGATGCGTATGCCCTCATTCCAGCTATCACCGGTCATCGGCGCATAGAGCGCCGGAGCGACCATGCGCACTCCGGGAATCTGCTTCAGGCGGTCGTCGATCTCCCGATACAAAGGCTCCATCTGCTCGGGCTTGTATGTGCCCAGTGTCGGATTGATCGAGGCAATGTAGCGGCCTTCGGTGTCGAAGCCGAAGTTCTGGTGCTTCAGATTGCGCAGGCTCTGCGCCAGCAGTGCGGCCGCAGACAGCAGTACCAAAGACATCGCAGCCTGCCCGATCACCAGCGACTTCTGCGCCCACGAGCGTCCTCCTCCGACGGAGCGGTTCGCTCCGCGCAAAGCTTCGACGGGATCGGCGTGCGAGGTCATCCAGGCCGGAGCTGTCCCGAAGATGATTCCGGTGAGGATGGAGATACCGAACGTGAACAACAGCACGGGCCACGACGGCGTAGGACTCACCGGCACGTAGTTCGGCCCGTTCACCTCAAAGGCGAGATACAGGATGAGCCGGGTTCCAGCATAGGCCACGGCGATTCCCAGAACACCGCCGATCAATGCCAACAGCACACTCTCGACGAGCGCTTTTCGCACCAGACGCATGCGGGAAGCTCCCAGCGCTACGCGGACCGAGGTCTGCGCACGGTCTTTCAATCCGCGCGCCAACATCAGATTCGCAAGGTTGCCGCAGGCCACAAGCAGCACGCATCCCGATGCGATCAATAGGAGCTTGAGGCCATCCTGATAGTCGTCGCGCATGGTTGCGACCCCTGCGCCGCCGGGAGTGAGGTGCAGCGTCTGCTGCTGCCAGAGCTGCTTCTCACTCGGCTCCATGTCCTGCACATGGCTGGCCAGCCAGTCGTGGAATTCCACCCGCAATTTAGCCTCGAGTGACTTTGGATTCACTCCTGGACGCACTCTGCCAATGAAATCGAGGTAATTCTCATTTGCACGTTTAATGCGCGACACGGGTCCGCCAAGAGTATCTTCAGCGGTGATCGGCAGCCAGAAATCGGGCATACCCCAGCCTGCAAGCTTTGCGCCGTAAAACCCTGGAGGCGCGATACCAATCACCGTGAAGGGATGTCCGTTGATGAGATAACTTGCGCCCACCACCGAAGGATCGGAGCCATACTTCTCCTGCCAGATGCGATAACTCATCACAGCAACCGGCGGCGCTCCTATCTGGTCGTCGGCATCGGTCATGAGGCGGCCAATCCACGGCTGCACGCCGAGCATACGGAAGAAATTTCCGGAGACCTCCTGTCCGTTGCGCGTGTCTGCCGCCGACTGCGAGCCGGCGCGGCGCACCCCGAGGGGAGCATTGCCAGCCTGCAGCGCGGCCAGATCCACAAACTCCGGCGTGTGTGCGCGGAAGTTCTTGTATGCCTCCCAGGAGAAGAGTGAGAAATCTCCGTCTTCCCCCTGCGTGTAGCCGCCCCAGTTACAGCAACGAATTTTATCGCCGATCCGCCACAGCTCTTCGGGCTTCGTCACCGGCAGAGACTTCAGCATGACCTGCTGGACCAGCGTGAAAATGGCTGTCGTAGCGCCAATGCCCAAAGCTAAGGTAATCACCGCCGTTGCTGTAAAACCCGGAGCCTTCCGTAGTTGCCGCAGTGCGTCGCGCAGGTCTGCCAGCATTCGTTATCTCCTCTGCCGCTTTTCGAAGTCCTTTCCCAGCAGTACGAGCGCACGTTGTTGGACGTTCCCCAAAAAATTTATTTCGTGACTCTGGACGGATGTGACAATCCCACTACTCACATACCGGACTCACTTGTTCGGATTCGGACAGTCATGGCCCGCCTGTGTTGCGCGCGCCCGCAAATGGAGTCCGTTTTGTACTGCCTGGATTAGTTCTGTGTGCGCTCTAAGAGCAGGCACGTGCTCAAGATCGAATGCGGGAGAAAACGTAGTTACGCTAGACGCCTCACTTTACCAAACGTATTCCTGAGAACTGCCAACGTATTGCAGGAGGAAGGAAGTTGCGGCAGGTCGATCGCACATGATCCTCAGACGTGGTGTGATCGCAGTTTGCCCAAACTCTCGCCTCAAGGACTCTGGCCCTGGCGCCGATACAGCACCGGGCAGGACTCTTGACCAAATGCGTTTTTCCTCTGGAGTGAATGTTTCTCATCTGTTTCTCCTGCGCCTTCCGATTAAGCCGGAAGTAGTAAGGGAAAACAATTGGACCAAGGTATCGACAACACTTTGGTATGCAGGAGTATGCGTCCTGGACAAGCGACCGGCTACTTCATCATTTGTGCCAGTGGGAACTCGCGCAATTGGCGGAAATGAGCCCACATTATTTTTGTGAGCTGTTCAAGGCAAGCACGGGAACGACAGCCTACCAATACATCCTGCGGGCTAGAATGGACCGCGCGAAACAGTATCTCCGCGATCCAAAGATGACCGTAGCCGGGGCAGGGTCAGCGGTCGGATTCGACGATCAGAGTCACTTTGCCAAGGTCTTTCGCCGAATGGTCGGGGTCACGCCCATGAACTATCGTGCGGGCGTGCAGTAAGCAATCCGATACAGCGCAAATGAAATCGCTAATGTAAGAGACGGTTCTTAGATCGCGATGATCTTTCCGGTAGGCCTGTCTTCAACCACCTGTTTATCTCCAGCCTCTGACGCCAAATTCAATCGGGCTCGCCATTGCAGATGAGACGCTATCTCCAAGAGAGACGCGCACAACCGCATCTCGATGTACTTCTGTCGATCTTCCCCAACCCTTGATTTCTCTTCTTCGACGAATACTCTGGTGCGGAGTTCCTCAGTGTCCTCATTCTGCGGCGGGCGTTGTTGAGGTGCTTCCGATTCGATCGCATCCGCTAACCCGCGAAGCACACGGGAAGCTTGCTCTTCTACTTCGCGAACAAGCGCGTCTGGTTCCACCGCTGCCAGACTTAGGTGCTGCAGAAGTCCGGTCTTCACGAGCAGGAAGGCGCGCAGTTCTGGCCCAAGCGTCCGAATGCTGCTGTTCACAAGGCTTTCCTGCGGCCTTTTTGGGAAAGGCTCAAAGGCGTACATATCAGCCAGATCTCGCAGCTTGTCGAAATTACTGTTAATTGTCGAACTCGTCGCGGCCAGCTGTTGACTCGCCTCTTGAGGGTCCACGGCGACCACCTTGAAGTCTGCCAGGTTGCGTAGCGTGCCCAGGAACAAGTTACGGACCGATGAACTGGAGGTTTGCGCCCAGAGGTGATCAAACACAAGCCACATCGCGACTATGCCCAACACGATACCCAGAACTGCGTCACGAGAGGGCACAAGCGAGGTATTGATCGTAAACCTATTGAGGTTGACCAGATTGTAGGACAGGACAATCTGAAACCCGGCAAATGCTATGCGCGGTCCGGAGGTGGCTATCCAGGAACCAATCCAGACGACCGACGCGAATAACACAGCGTACTCTGCGATGGTGTTCAGCTGAGGAAGGATGAAGACCTCGGTTCCCAAGCCGAAAACGCCTGCCCCAATGATGAATCCGGCAAACCGGAGAGTCTGTCTCTGCCGGCCTCCGCCTGTCAAGCGACGAGCGGTAAGGCTACACGTTAACATCGACGAAACAAGCCCCGTCCAACCATTACCTGTGAAAAATAGATAGCAAAGAAGAGCAGAGAGCGTGCCGCGCACCGCAAACTTGATATGCTCCGTATTTCGAAGGGCGTCCGTAACAAACTCGCTGATTGACGCCGCCGGGGCTGCCGCGGGCGAGCGCCAGTGGATACGAAAGCTCTCACTACAAAAGCTCTGATCGATTAGACCCGCCGTGCGCTCAATTTCTATCAATACCGGGTTTGACGCATGACTTGTAAAAGGAAGATCGATCCATTCCGGACATTCCCTGCGCGCAAGGCTGGAACGAACCGAACCTAGATTTCGCGCAATCGCTCGACAGCGCTCCTGGTCGTCGAAAGACAAGAGCGGAGCCGATTCGGCAAGATTCGAAGCCAGCTCGATGAGCTGCCTTGTGAGAGCGATCACGGTCGCAAGCAAGTCGCGAAAGCCCGCGTCGTAGCTCGACTTTGCAAGGTGCTCCCGCAAATCATCCACCCCTCTGGAAGCAGAGCGGCCAAGCTGAATGGTTAAAGCCGGGGAAGGAACTTCTGCCGCGGAGGCTCGATTTAAGAGGGTTTCTACCAGACTTAAGCGACGAGAGATTCCGTCGAGCACTGCGTCCGGCGGATTCTTCTTCGAGAATAGAGTTTCAATCAGGACGGTGACGAGACACCCTACAAGAATCGAGAGCAGGGTGTAGAGCGTACGTTCCACGCGGGTTTCAGCACTGATTGGATAGTCCCATAACCGGATTGCGATCGCCAGTACCGCGCTGAGAGTGAGAGACGCGCTGGAAAAGTTCAAGCTGCTGATTACGAAGAATGCAGCGAAGAGGCTTACGATCACCCACATCACATGAAGAAATGGTGAGCCGGCAGTGAGCATGCCACCAACAATGACTTCAGCCGTGCCGATAGAACAAGCCAGGCCGATTTGAAATGCCGTCTTCCGGGTAGCTTTCAGATTGTCGCGTGAAATCAATATCGGGAAGCTGGCGCCCAATACCGCTCCAGGAATTCGAAAAATCAGGGCCACCAACATTACGCTCGTACACGCGAGTACGATTCTTCCGACCAGGGCGGTCCGGCCCGGATACCACGCGAGCTCGGCGCGCAGCATCTCGATAAGATTCCGACTCGATGACGTGGAGCCGCCATATGTTGTCATCGCAAGTCTCAGTGATCCCGGTGAGGGCGCATCACCACAACTGCGACCTGACCAACGCGAAGTGTCGCTGGAGGCGGATCGATGATCTTGATACGCACCGGGTATCGTGATGCCAGGCGCACCCAATTCAGCGTACGCTGTACCTCAGGCAGTCCCTCCGAAAGCTTTCCCACTACGTCCGGATCGGGTGTGACTCCAAAGCTCACGCTCTCCACGACCCCGCGAAATTTTGCCTTCGCATCGGACATGAGAAAGACATCGACGGGCGTTCCGGGGCGGGTATGAGAAATCTGGCTTTCTCTGAAATTGGCGAGCACCCACCAGGTCCTATTGTCGATGAGGGTGAACAGCTGCTCGCCGGCCTTTACGTATTGTCCTTCGGATGTGGTGAGGTTGGTAACGCGGGCATCGAATGGAGCGACCACACTGCATTGCTCATAGTTGTATCGAGCGAGTCGGACCGCTGCAGCTCTTTGATCGCGCTGCGCAAGTAACGGTGCTAAAACCAGAACCGAGTGTGCCGATTCCTTGACTTGCGCCCGGCTCTGTGAAATCTGCGCCGTGGCTTGCTGCTTTTCAGCGGTAGCTGCCAGCAAGCTCGCCTTTGCGACCTGCAACTGAGACTTTGCCTGGTCAACTGCCGCCGTCTTCGCGTCGGCTGTGGTGCGGGCTTTGTGAACATCATCATCGGTGACGAAGCCTTTCGCGAGGAGCGGCTCGATGCGATGAAAATTGCCAATGGCATAACTTTCGTCAGCCTGCGCCTGTTTCAATGCGGCTTCCGATCGTGTGACGGCGGCCTCCGCCATTTCGATTTCATCCGACGCTCTGGTCTCATTTGCCAAGGCGCTTTGCTCGCCTGCGCTAGCCACATCAACGCTGTTGACCTCAGAGGAGATTCGGCGGGATTCATTCTCAATCTCGCCTTCGAGCTCGGCCTGAGCGGCGAGCGCGTTCTGTAACGCATACAGATAAGGCCGGTCGTCGATTTTGTAGAGCAGGTCTCCCTTTTTGACGAGGTCGTTATCGTGAATGGGTAGCTGAACGACGGGACCCTCAACGACAGGCGCTATACCAATGAAATTCGCCGTCACTTCAGCGTCATCGGTGCGCGGATATAGCACCACCCCACGAAGTACCGATCCTGCTGAGATAAGCGCAGCTACGACGATGCATGCGCTCATGAGCGATCCCTTGCCTTGAAATACGGATCGTGGAATTTGTAACTGCACAAGGACCTCCCATTACTCGAAAAATATCAACCAAAGGGTGCAACTGAAGAAACAGAGAAGCGACGAATAGACGACCGGTAGAGGCCAAAGCTTATCCGCAAGCTTCCTGCTTGCGACGAAGGTATGCACCAGGAGCGTCAGCACAATGCCAATTCCGAGACATACAAGCCATGACGGGAAATACGACCCCAGGATGTTAAAAGTCGGGGGGCCGGAGCACCCTGAAGCGGCCAGCAGAAATACGCTCGTGACAAGGCTCATCCAGGCCCGGAGGGTGTTTGGGGAACGTTCGCGCAACTGTTCGTTGAACTTCATGGATTCTTGCCTTTCGGATGATTTGCCAGCAGGCCGCCAGTTCGGAATTCGAGATCACTGAACGTCTGAAGTACTTGAGTGCGGGCAGTAACGTCGATCGCGCGAGCTTGCGCCAAGGCATCTTCGGCAGACAGTACATCGAGAAAATTGCGGACACCGTCTTTGTACGACTCCAGCGCCGCCGAATAGGACTCCTCAGAAGCGGCCAATAACGCGGTCGCTGCCTCCCGCTGCTGTAGTGCTGTTGTTGCGTCTGAGTAGTCGTTCCAGACTTGATTTGTGATCTCGTCTTGACTTTCGCGAACCTCCTCCGCTGCCACCTTTTCTTCAGCCTTTGCCTGGCTGATACTCTTTTCCCGGCGAAATCCATCGAAGATGGTCCACTTCAAACCCAGTGTGGCATCGTAGGTAAACGTCTTTGCATAGTCAGCAGGCGAACCGTACTGCTCCCCGAAGCCGCGGATCCAACCTTTCGAGCCTTCAAATGTCAGCGATGGGTAATAGGCAGAGTGAGCGTGCTTGATTTCTGCCTTTGCAGCACGCACGCGGGCCTGGTCTGCCTGCAGGTCGGGGCGATCGTTGAATGCCGTGTTGATGGCGTCCTCGACAGATTGATCCAACTTGTCTGGAATTTTCAGTTGGTCGAGCGGCTCCACTTTGAGTGGCTTTATTGGATTCGCGGTGATAGCCCTGGCGAGATTTCCTATTTCGACACGCTCATATCCGATCGCACTCTGCAAGTCATAGGCTGCTTTCGCAGTTGCGGCCTTAGCCTCCAACACTTCCGGCACGGTAGCCAGGCCGTTTTTACGCCGTTCCTGCGCAGCGCTCTCTGTGGTTCTAGCGTCGTTAAGCGAGACCTCTGCTGCTTCCCGCAGTCCTCTTGCTTTGAGCAGGTTGAAATACTCCTGGCTGACTTGCCGGATAAGCGCCAGATGCTGGTTATTGAAGGAAAGGTTAGCAGCAATGAGCCGCGCTTGAGTTGCTGTAATCTCCGAACGCCGCGCACCGAAGTCCACAAGCGTGTAAGCCAGATGGATCTCCGCATCAAAGATGCCCCAGTCCTGTAGGACAAAGGTTGGGCCGAAGAGCTGTGGATTCAGAAATGTTCTTCCAGACGTTGCTGCAATGACGGTCGGATACAGTTCGCTCTTCGCGATTCCAACCGATGCGGCCGCCGACTTGGCTCGATTCCAGGCTGCCTGCGTCGTGGGGCTGTTCGACTCGGCAATGTCGATCAACTCACCCAGGCTGTAAACGTGCTCGCCGTCTATCGACGCCTCACGAGGCGCTACGACAGTTATGTCGCGCTCCAACGAGCGGTGGTCGGGCAGCCACGGCTTATCCGGCGTAGCTGGAGCTGTTTGGCCCCATGCCCCGATCGACAGGAACGATGTCGTCGCGAGGGCGACCGCGAGCAGCCCGGGGACGGTTATCCCTGACGGCGTGCTTTTTGTTTTATGACGCGATCTCATCTCATGAACTTCCCATCATTGGTTCGCCGCAAGTCCTGGCTCGTCCGCGCCCAAGTTCAGCTGCCATTTAGCCAGAAGGCAGGAGTCGAACCTATTGGACAAAGGTATTGATCGATACCTTCGTATTGATTGATGACTCGGCAGTCGCATGCAAGGAAACGCCTGGGGGCGTTGCGTCTACAGCGCGATGAGATGGCATGGCGGTGAATGCAGGAGATCCAAAGATCCGGCGCATGGAAGATGCCGGTTTCGCGCTGCACCGGTCAGCGAACGTGGAGTGCGAGCGGGGTTCATCGCACGTCCCGCCAATACCAAGGTGTAACCGATACCTTCGTCTGATTGTGCTGTTCCTATGCCTCTGGTGTCATTGTTTCGTCACAGCGGATCTACCGGATGTGAATCAACGGGCGGCTCGACGAAGGATGCATATGCGACGCAGACATTGGAATAAGCTCTTCCTGCTTAGCCTTGGCCTTCTCGGCGGAGTAAGGGCCTTTGCGCAGTACGACACGCCGGCCACACCGGCGCCCTATAACCCGATTGCTCTGGCTGAGGTAACAGGAGCTTCGCGCTCGGCCGTTCAAGCCGGGCAGAAGGACTACCAAACCCTGTCGCAGAATCCGTACCTCGGTGGAGTTCCCGAGGGGAAACTCAGCGCAACGCCCGTGGCACTTTCTCTCGACGATGCCGTCGCCTTCGGGCTCAAGCAGAATCTCGGAGGAGTCCTGGCCACGGATGCGGTTACCGATGCGCGAGGACAGCGCTGGCAGGCGCTGAGCGAGCTGCTTCCAAATGTCGTTACCGATACGGGCTTCGGAGTCCATCAAGTGAATGTGAAGGCAGCCTTCGGTCTAACCATTCCAGGGCAACCTCGCATCATTGGTCCATTTGGTTATTTCGACTCGCGGGCTTATCTCACGCAATCCGTCTTCGATTGGTCATCCATCGAGCGAGCGCGATCTTCGAATGCACAGCTGAAGTCCGCAGAGTTCAGCTCCAAGGATGCACGCGAGCTTGTCGTGCTGGTGATTGTCGCGAACTACTTGCTGGCCATCGCTGACCAATCGGAGGTTGAGTCGGCCACGTCGCAACGGGACACCGCCAAGGCGCTCTTTCAAAAGACATCAGACCAGAAGACCGCAGGCCTTGCCTCAGCCGTGGATGTTCTGCGTTCGCAGGTTCAGCTGCAATCACGCGAACAGAAATTGATTGTCGCCAGAAACAATCTGGCAAAAGAAAAGCTGGTGCTGGCCCGAGCTATCGGACTTCCTTTGGGTCAACAGTTCGAGATAGCCACCCGCATCCCTTATGAGGAACTGACGCCCTTGAGTCTGGATGAGGCGATCCAGAGCGCTTACAAGGCTCGCCCTGATTTTCAGAGTGAGATAAACCGGGTCCGGTCTGCTGAGCTGGAGAGAAAGGCCGCTGCTGCCGAGCGCTATCCATCGTTAGGCGCGGAAACCGACTATGGTCTCTCGGGAGTCAACCCGGGTTCATCGCATGGCACCGTCGATGCGGCCGCCACACTGCGCATTCCGATTTTTCAGGGTGGGAGAGTACACGGGGATGTTCTCCGGGCCGATGCCACACTTAACGCGGAGAGACAGCGTCTGGACGACTTGCGAGCCAAGATCGATCAGGAGGTGCGCGATATTTATCTCGATCTGGAGGCGGCTGCGCAGGAAGTTACTGTCGAGAAAAGCGCGGTGATGCTGGCCACTCAGAATTTGGAACAGTCCAGGGATCGATTTGCTTCGGGAGTTACGGACAACATTGAAGTGGTTCAAGCACAGGATGCGCTGGCAACCGCAAACGACGCCTACATTGCCAGTGTCTACAGCCACAACCTCGCTAAAGTATCTCTGGCAAGAGCGACCGGCGTGGCGGAATCACGCTTTGCTGAATATCTGGAGGGAAAATGAGTACGGCTGAGCAAAATCCACCAACAGCACCCGCGAACAACGCCGATGCAGCTGATCCATCAATTTCGACTTTTCCGAAAAGACGCTCCCACAGGCGTTGGGTAATTCTTGCCGCGCTTCTTGTACTGGCCGTCGGCGGCGCTTTCCTCTGGCATTATTTTTCCGGCTTCGAATCCACTGACGACGCGCAGGTGGACGTCCATCTTTACCCCGTCAGCGCTCGCATCTCCGGGTATATCCAGCAGGTCCACGTTGAGGACAACCAATGGGTCGAGGAAGGTTCCACACTCGTGGAGATCGATCCAAAAGATTATGAAGTGGCCCTGGCAAAAGCACAGGCAACGCTGGACGCTTCAGATGCTGCGGCGAAAAGTTCGAACATCGATGTACCTGTATCTTCCGTGGATACCTCAAGCCAGTTGAAATTCACATCTTCGGACATCAAGAACGCAGAGGCAGCAATCCAGGCGGCGGAAAAGCAAACGGCAGCAGCCCACGCGCGCGTGTTGGAAGCGCAGGCGGAAAATGTGAAGGCTCAAGATGACGTCACGCGCTACCGGCTGCTGCTCGCGAAAGAGGAGGTGCCGAAGCAAATCTACGACCATGCATATGCTGCGGCAGCAACCGATGTCGCCGCCATAGCTGCTGCAGAAGCAGACGAGGCCGCAGCTCAACAAGCCGTTCAAGAAGCGCACAGCCGCCTCACTGAGGCTGAGGCGCACTACGAAGATGCCCAGGCCGGGCCGCAACGTGTTGCTTCGACGCGCGCGAAAGCGCTCTCGGCCGTTGCAGACGTAGATCAGAAACGAGCCGCCGTCGAACAGGCACAGTTGAATCTGGGATACACCAAAATATATGCGCCTGTAGCGGGCGAGGTTACGAAGAAGGTTGTGGTCGGATTGAACGTCGACCCTGGAGAGCAACTGCTCACAGTGGTTCCCCTGGATCAGGTATGGATCACTGCAAATTTCAAAGAGACCCAACTCAAACATATGCGTGTGGGCCAGAAGGCAGAGATTGAACTCGACTCGAACGGCCGCACGTATCACGGGCATGTAGACAGCATTGCCGGAGCAACTGGGCCTATCTTCAGCCTTCTGCCCCCCGAAAACGCAACCGGCAACTACGTGAAAATAGTTCAGCGCGTTCCCGTAAAGATCGTCATCGATCCAGGCGAAAATCGTGACCACCAGCTTCGGCCGGGAATGAATGTCGATGCGAAAGTGTACCTGCGATGAGCGCTACAACATTGACTCTTCCGGCAGAGGCAGTCTGGCGCCCTAAGGTAAATCCCTGGGCGATTGCTGCGACTGTTTCGATGGCGGCGTTCATCGAAGTCCTTGATACGAGCGTCGCCAACGTTGCGCTGCCTTACGTCGCTGGGGGTCTGGGAGCCAGCTACGACGACAGCACCTGGGTACTCACCTCGTACCTCGCTGCAAACGCGATCATCTTACCCATCAGCGGCTGGCTGGCAGAGTTGATCGGCCGCAAACGCTACTTCATGATTTCGCTGGCCATTTTCACTGTCAGCTCACTGCTTTGCGGGTTAGCGCCCACTCTTCCGCTGTTGCTTTTATTTCGTGCTGTGCAAGGCATCGGTGGCGGTGGACTGCAACCGATGGCACAAGCCATCCTCAACGATACGTTTCCTCCAGAGCAGCGCGGCTCGGCGTTCGCTGTCTACGGCATAACTGCAGTTCTCGCCCCTACAGTCGGGCCGATGCTGGGAGGCTGGATCACAGACAACTATTCGTGGCGCTGGATATTTTTCATTACGCTACCGGTGGTTCTCCTCGCTCTTTATTTGACTCACACGCTGGTTGAGGATCCACCGTTTCTCCGGCGCATCAAGAGCGGGGGCATCCGGGTGGACTACATCGGAATATCCATGTTGGCACTGGGAGTGGGCTCACTGCAGATACTTCTGGACAAGGGGCAGGAAGACGATTGGTTCGGCTCGCACTTCATCACGACCCTAGTAATAACTGCCGCGGTTTGCCTGATCTCACTGGTCATCTGGGAATGGTTCCGCAAAGACCCGATCATCGATGTCCGCATGTTCAAGAGTTTCAACTTCGCTGCGGCGAACTTAATGATGTTCATGATGGGCTTTATGCTCTTCAGCACCCTGGTTCTGATTCCAGAATTCCTGCAGACGCTTATGGGCTATACCGCAGAACTTGCGGGCCTCGTCCTGTCTGGCGGCGGAGTTGTCCTGCTATTGATGATGCCTATTGTCGGCCGGCTTACATCAAAGATTCAAGCCAGGTGGCTGATTGCGACAGGATGGCTGTGCCTGGCCATCGGACTCTTCTATTGCGCAAACCAGATTGATTTGTTCGTCAGCTTCAAATTTGCGATGTGGCTGCGCGTCGCTCAGGTGGTAGGAATCGGATTTCTATTTGTGCCCATCACTGCAGCGGGTTACATCGGAGTTCCTCCAGAGAAGGGCAACAGCGTCTCGGGCATCATCAATTTCATGCGCAACATCGGCGGCAGTATCGGAACTTCGGTCGTAACTACCATGATTGTCCGGCGTGCTCAGTATCACCAGCAAATCCTGGTCGGCCATATCACTCCCGATACTCCCGCATATCGCTCCGCGTTGCATGCGCTAAGCTCGAAAATCGCGCACTCCGGGCTTCGGGCCGGGGACGCTCACGACCAGGCTATTGCGAGGTTTTACGAATTAGTGCATCGCCAAGGCGGAGCACTCTCCTACATGGACATCTTCTGGGTCCTGGGTGCGCTCTGCTCCATCATGTTCGTTCTTGCCTTTTTCCTGAAGAAGAACGATCCGGGAGCGGGCGGAGACGTCGCGGTTGGTTGAGGACAAACGCAATGATTCACGCCATCACAATTGAGCGCGAGTTCGGCTGCGGAGCATCCGAAATTGCTAGTCTGGTCGCCAGCCACCTTGGGTGGGGCCTATGGGACGAGCGGTTGACGCAGGAAATCGCACGACTGACAGAAAGTACGCCTGAGGCAGTGGAGCGGCGAGAATGGCGAACCGATCCTCTCGTATACCGGCTTTTCCAGGACTTTCTTCGCGGTGGATTTGAGGGAGGCTTGCAGCCCAGCAACCGGCTGCACCTGCTCGACGCGCGCCGTATCGCCATTGTTTCGGAATCAGCGGTCAAGACCGCTCTATCCAGCGGCTCGTCGGTCATTGTCGGTCGAGGGTCGCAATATTTCCTGCGCAATCGCAAAGATGTATTTCGTGTGTTCCTCTATGCACCCAGAGACTATAAGATCCGCAGGCTCATCGCTCAGGGTGCAACTGAAGAGAAAGCAATCGAACAGGTCGACACAACGGATAAAGCGCGAGCCGATTTTGTCCATCAGTATCTCGGCTTGAAGTGGCCGGAGCCCAATTTGTACCAGGCAATGTTCAATACCGAGATGGGGGACGCCTGCACGGCCACCATGGTCGTTGAGTGTGTTCAAAAGTTCGAGCGCGACATTCAGTGATCTGTCCTTCAGCTGTCAGCATGGCCGAAGGATAAGACCTGACGGAAGTAGTTAGGATGAGTATGCGGTAACTAGAGCGTAGTGATCCTACGTTCCAAAGTATCGCCGATACTTTAGTCCAATAGACTGCAGTCCTCTCTTCTGACTAAATGATAGTCGTGTGCTTGTGCCGCGAGAGTCGCTAAGGAGAATGACCATGGTTGCGCGCTTACTCTCGGTGAATGTCGGGCTGCCCAAGGATATTGACTGGCAGGGAAGAACTGTGCACACCGCTGTCTGGAAAGAGCCCATGCAGGGCCGGCGAACTGTACGGCGGCTGAACATCGACGGTGACGGCCAGGGAGACCTTGAAGGTCATGGCGGCGAACATCGTGCAGTTATGGTGTATCAAATCGATTCTTACCGCTACTGGGAGCGCCACTTCGGAAAAAAACTTCCGGCCTATGGGCAATTTGGGGAGAACCTGACTGTCGACGGCTTGCCGGATGACGAAGTCTGCATCGGCGACCGCTATCAAATCGGCGGTGCCGTTTTGGAAGTGACCCAGCCTCGTGTGACCTGCTACCGGGTCGGAATCCGCATGAATGAGCCGCAGATGGCGTCGTTGCTCGTGGCCCATCACCGGCCGGGCTTCTACATGCGGGTGCTTCAGGAAGGCGACATCGGCGCCGGCGACGAGATCGTCAAGCTCAGCGCAGGGCCTGAGCAAATGACGGTATCTGAAATTGATGCTCTGTTATACCTTCCCGGGCATTCGCACGAGCAACTGCAGCGTGCTCTAAAAATTCCCGCCTTGCCCGTTGGCTGGCAAGCCTCCTTCAGGGCTCTTCTCGAGCCGCAGCAGGGCAGAAAAACGCAGAGCGGTAATCGCGGTGCCGCAGAAGACTCTGTTTCGCCTCTCGCATGGCCTGGATTCCGGAAAGTACGGGTTTCTGCCGTCAGCCAGGAAAGCAAAAGTGTCTCCTCCTTTTTATTGACCTCCGATGATGGCAGGCCGCTGGCCGCAGCGCTCCCCGGACAGTTCGTGGTCTTGAGAGTCCGCACCAAGCCTGATTCTCCGCCACTGTTGCGCAACTATTCTCTATCCGATGCTCCGGGCGAGGATCACTACCGGGTGAGCGTGAAAGAGGAAACAAACGGTGCAGTCAGCGGATATCTGAACAAACAGGTGCGAGCCGGTGATGTATTGGAAATCAGCGCGCCGCGAGGTAATTTTGTACTCCGGCAGGATGATGATCCAGTCGTATTACTCAGCGCTGGCGTCGGAGCAACTCCAGTCCTGGCGATGCTGCATGCCCTGGCGTCCACAAGGACAACCCGCGCGGTCTGGTGGTTGTTCAGCGCTCGCAATCGAGAGGATCACCCATTTGCAGAGGAAGTCCGCAAGCTCTTAAGCATTTTGCCCAACGCGAAGAGCTACGTGAAGTACAGCCAGCCTGGCCGCGAGGACAAGCTCGGCATAGATTTTGATGCGCCTGGCCGGCTGACCATCGCGGATGTAGCCAGTCTTCAGATCCCCAGCAATGCCCATTTCTATCTGTGTGGGCCGCCGAAATTTATGGAGGACTTAACTTCAGGGCTGCGGAGCAAGGAGGTTCCTGCGTCTCAAATCCATTCCGAGATGTTCGGTTCGCTATCGCCGACAACACCCGGAATAAAAAGAGGGCCTGCGCGGATGCCGCATCAGCCGCCAGCGGCGACGGAGCAGGGACCCACAGTGGCATTTGCACGGAGCGGCCTTACAGTCTCGTGGGCTTCATCGTACGCGAGCCTCTTAGAACTGGCCGAAGCGTGCGACGTTCCTACGAAATGGGCGTGCCGCGCGGGAGTATGCCATACCTGCGAAACGGGACTGATCTCGGGGGCCGTGAACTATCAACCTGAGCCGATTGAGTTCCCCGCAGGCGGCAACGTTCTGATCTGTTGTTCCAGACCCGCAGAGGATCTCGTTCTGGACATGTGAATTCGTCAGCAGCCCTGTCCGTCGTGACACTGAAAACTGTGGCCCCGATGACTCGGCTCTTTTCCACCTACACCAAACCGAAGGAGACCAACGATGAGTGTTATCGACAAAGCGCTGGAAGCAAACCGCAACTATGCAAAGAAGCACGATCCAAAATTGGCAGGGCGTCCAAATCCCAAGATCGCGGTTGTAACCTGCATGGATCCCCGCCTCTCGGACCTCCCTGCAATCCTCGGCCTCTCTCACGCCGATATCGACGTTATCCGAACCGGCGGACCCGCGGTAACCGAAGATGTTCTCGGGGAGCTGGTTGTTTCCACCCGGGTTATTGGGGCGAAGGAGATCATGCTCCTCAACCATACCGGCTGCGGATTCACCACATTCACCGACGCAGAGCTGAACGAGAAGCTCGCTGCTTCAACGGGTGACTCATCACCGGTGCCGATGCGTCTCTTCTCTTTCAAGGACCCTGACCAGAACACCCTGGAGCAAATCGCTAAGGTGAGATCGCACCCCTGGATTGCGAAGGACGTCCCGGTGCGGGGATTTGTTTTTGACATGGAGACGGGTCTACTCAGGGAGATCAAGGCCGTCGGGCAGCAATCTGCCGCCTGAAGGACGACGGCGTTCATGGATTGAGTTCTAGAACAGCGCGCGGCCGGAGCGTTTGCTTGCTGAATGCGAGTTCTAGAGAAAATCGGTCCCAGTCAAATAGGCGAAATAGGCAAACACTAAGGTCGCCGATCGCATGCCGGCGGTCATGTTGCGCACGATGTCCGAAGGCTCTTACGGGCCGGCTTGCCAGTCGATATGGTTGAGCTGGCCCGATATCTTGTCCCTGACTATTTCGTTCTCAAGGCTTCCACTGGATTTACTGCAGCTGCACGGCGAGCCGGTAAGTAGCTGGCAAGCACTGCGGAAGACACAAGGATGGAAGGTATCGCAATGTAAGTGAGTGGGTCGAGCGGGCTTATGCCGAAGAGCAGAGACTTCATGAACTGCGGCAACCCGGCGGCCGCGACCACGCCGATTGCAACACCGAGTCCTGTCAACACGAGAGCAGAGCGGACAAACATCCACTTCAACTCGCTCTTCTGCGCGCCGAGGGCCACGCGGATTCCAATTTCGCATGTGCGTTGCGATACGGCATACGAGATCACTCCGTAGAACCACCGGGATGATGAGCGCGTCGCCGCCGAAAGCGGGAGTTGAGATCAGGATTTGTGGTTTACCTGCGTGTGCGCGTGAGTGTCAGAGTTGGTGCGATATCCGCCTCAGAATTCAAAAGCTGGACAAGAGAAAATCTTTAGCAGTGGCCAGCACTTTCTCTCGCATCGCGGGTTCCGGCAGCATCCGGGCTATTTCGACTGACCCGACCATGGTTGAAAAGATTTGAAAGAAAGCCCGCTCTTTGTCTGCGGTTCGCCGCCCAGGCATAAAAGGAACCATTCGGTCCTTGTAGCTCAAGAGTTGGGGAAAAATCTGTCCCCTCATCCTCTTGTCGACCCGCGTCAACTCGGGGGCAAGGGCGGTCAACGGGCAGCCACGCTCAGCGTGATCGCAGAATTCCAGGCTTAGATAGGCCTTCACGATAGCCTTCCACGCGGCTTCCGGGTGCGACCGTTCGGCGACACCGGCCAAGGTGTCGCCGATGTCGCGGAAAGCCTCGCTCAGCGATTCTAGGAGCAACTCATCTTTGCTCTCGAAGTGTTTGTAGAAGCCTCCGTGGGTCAGGCCTGTGTCGCGCATAACCGCCGCAACCGCCGCGCCATTCAGGCCCTCGGCGCGCACTCGTCGCGAGGCGTCTTTGACAATCTTCTGATGGACTTCCGCTTTGTGTTCAGGTCGGTAACGCATGGTTCATCATAAGATGCGCGAGATCATCCCACGCTGCAACTCCTGGCAATCGCGAAAAAACTGCATCCATAGGATGATGTATATAATCCTATGCGGGAAAGGAGAACTTTCCATGTCTCACCCGATCTTGGTTACAGGTGCAGCTAGCGGTTCACAGGGATCGACCGGGCGCATTGTCGCGACGTTTCTGCTCCAGCAGGGAATCCCGGTTCGCGCATTCGTCCATAAACTCGATGCCCGGTGCGATGAACTTCGCCGGCTAGGTGCGGAAATCTTCGAGGGCGATCTTCTCAATCCCGCTTCAGTTCAGCGGGCTATGAACAATGTGAAGCGTGCTTATTTCACCTACCCCGTAGCTGAAGGAATGCTCGAAGCGGCCACCATCTTTGCCGCTACAGCTCGCGACGCTGGCCTGGAAATGGTAGTGAACAACTCGCAGTCGCAGGGCGCACCCGACGATCCGGCATTTCGCGATCTCAGATACGCTGCCTCATTCCGAAACCTGCAGCATCGGCTCGCTGATCGCATCTTCGATTGGGCGCAAGTCGGGGCCGTTCATCTTCAGGCACCGCCTTATTACGAAAACGTGCGCGCTCTTGCGGGCCGCGGCGTGGCAGAGCAAAACATCGCGTTCCTGCCATGGGGCGACGATAACACCGTCATTCCCCTCGTCGGCGCCGAAGATATAGCCCGCGTAGCCGCGACTCTTCTCGCCGACCCCAATGTACCGTCCGACAACGTATTCCCTCTGGTGACCGAGACTCAAACGGTGCGCGAGATTGTCGAGACCCTTAGCCGAGCGCTCGGCCGGCCGATTCGCTATGTGCCAATCACGGACGAGCAGTGGGTGCAGGCAGTGAAGGGGCGAATCAATCCTCACGCTGTCGATCATCTGACCCATCTTTGGCAGTACTTCCGGAATGGTGAAAGGCGCTTTCGGATCACGGATACGGTTCGCGCAGTGACTGGCCGAAATCCGCAAACGCTGGAGGAGTTTTTCCAGTTGAATGCAGCGTCTTTCGATTCCGAAGCGGCCGTTATAAGTCAATCCAAGTCCGAAAGATGATGGTTCTAATTCCATCCCCACAGGAGATCAACATGCCACCGCAAGCAATCTTTCTAACGCACCTGGTCTTAGGCTATGTCGCATGTCTGCTCTGGTTCGGTACTTACATTCAGCCCAGGCTGAGGTCGATGGACCGTTCCAACGCGCATCGCCTCATCGCTACGATCCACAGCTTCCGCTTCTTCGGGCTCGTCTTTATCCTGCCAGGCGTTGCCGGCCCCAATCTGCCTGCGGGCTTCGCCACATTCGCTGCGTATGGCGACTTCGCAACCGGGGTGCTGGCAATCCTTGCGCTTCTTACCTTCAGGGTACGTTCGTTCTTTTGGCTCTTCGTTGTCGCTTTCAATCTCGTGGGCACAGCCGACTTCATCGTCGATTACTACCATGCCATCCGCGTCGGCCTTCCTGAAATAGCAGGGCAGTTGGGCGCCGTATACGCGATCGTGATCGTCTATGTGCCCATGCTGATGATCACGCACATAGCCGCGCTCTACTGGCTGACGCGTCCTCAGCTCAAAGCGGCTCAAACCTTCACCAGCGGAGCGGCTCCATCGTAACGGGATGAGGCCGAGTCTTGTCACACAGTCGAAGCAACTGTGAGAATTCTCTCTTTGAATAATCGTATTGGGCGGCCAAGTGCGATTACCAACGCGTGGGACGAAAGCCGAGGTCATTCGATGCGCAAGGCCTTTACGGGGTCTATCGAGGCTGCGCGCCGTGCTGGAATGAGGCCTGCGATGGCAGCAGTAAGCACCAGCACCCCAATGGCGATGGCCATGACGGACACGTTCACGCTGGTGATCTCGTAAAGCTGCGATTTGACGTAGCGCACGCAGAAGATGGCCACCGGGACGCCGATAGCGAGTCCGGCAACGGCTTGCAGCATGGCACCGCGCATAACCGTTCCAATCACGCGGCTCCGCGCCGCTCCCAGCGCCATGCGGATGCCGATCTCCGGGGTGCGGCGAACGACGGTGTAAGAAGTAACACCGTAGAGGCCGATGGCAGCGAGCAGCAGGGCAAGCAGACCGAACAGCGAAGTGAGACGCGCGATGAGGCGCTCTTCTGTGAAGCGGTCGTCGATCTGCTGCTGGAAGGTCTGGAACTTCACGATGGTGAGGTTGGGATTAATGCTGGCCAGCGTGTCGCCGACGATCTTCTCAAATCCGGAAATCGGATGACCGGTCTGTATGACGATCGCACCTGCGTACATGGACTGATCCTGGTCGAGAGGATCGTCGGGGTCATTTGCGATGCCGGCGCGCTGCGTCATCGGAAGAAAATACATGGCATGGTTTTTCCAGTAGATGCTTGTGTACGTCGTGTCTTCCACGACACCGACGATTTCATGAGCTCCATCCTTGCCGGGGTGGCTGGGGTCGGAATAACCAAAGTGATGGCCGATGGGATTGCGCTTGCCGAAGAACTGCTTGACGAACTCCTGATTGACGACCGCGACAGGCGCGGCATTCAACGTGTCCTGCGGCGTGAATCCGCGGCCCATCACGACGTGGGTGCCGACGGAGTCGAAGTACTCCGAGGTGCCTTTTACCCAGGATGCGCCTTTGTTGAGATCGGGATCGCCGGCGATCTTTACGCCCGATCCCCAGTTGTTCTGCTCCATTGGGGTGTAGGTGCAGAGGCCGACTTTGAGAACGCCGGGGATGCTGTGGAAGCGATCGACGATGGTCTGGTAGAGAAGCTCGACTTCCGTGTTCTTGTAGCCGGCCGCCTGCGGATTGATGTGGGCGATGTACCGGTTCCTCGTATCCAATTTCATGTCCACGTTCTCCGCCTTGTTGAGGCTTTGCGCGAAAAGGCCCGCGGCGACGAGCAGCACGAGAGAGAGCGCGGCCTGCAGGACAACGAGTGCGCGCTGCAGCAGGGATGCACCCTGCGCGATGGTACGGGCATTGGAGCGCAGGGCTTCCGCGGGATTCGCGCGTGCGGCCATCAGCGCCGGCGCGAGGCCAAAAAGGATGCCGGTGGCGAGCGAAAGGGCGAAGGAAAAGCCGATGACAAGCGGCGAGGGCGAAGCAGAGACCGGCATGTTCTGCTGATCGGGAAAGGCGAGTGCCAGTAGCGCATGAGCCCCAAGATAGGAGACGGCGAGACCGAGCAGGCCGCCGATACCCGAGAGAAGAACACTCTCCGTAAGCAGCTGCCGCACCAGGCGGCTGCGCTGCGCGCCCAGTGCCGAGCGGATGGAAAGCTCGGCGCGACGGCTCATGCCCCGCACCAGCAGGAGGTTCGCGATATTGGCGCAGGCGACGAGGAGGACCAGTGCGGCAATCCACTGCAGCAGCTTCAGGTGGTCCTTGTAACCATCCTGCATGTTCTGGATACCGCCGCCGCCGGGTGAGAGTACAACATGCGTTTTAGGCAGGGCCTTCTGAGCGCGCGGATCGGTAAACATTTTGAGCGTCGCGAACTGCTGCCGGAGCAGCGTGCTGGCTTTCGCTTGTAGTGTTGGCAAGGACGTACCGGGTTTCACGCGGCCGATGATGTAGGCCCATTGGCTTTCGGGAGTGTTGAAGTAAGGCGCGCCGATGACTTCATCCATCGAATTCATGGGAAGGAAGTACTTCGGGGGATTGGTGTCGATGCGGTCCCCGTAGAATCCCTTTGGCGCAATGCCGATGATCGTCGCCGGTTTGGTGTTGATGTAGAACTGGCTTCCCGCGATGTTCGGATCGCCGGCGTAATCCTGCTGCCATGCCTCATAGCTCATCACGGCGGTAATAGGTGCGCCCTTCTGGTCGTCGGCGTCCACAAAGAGCCGGCCTGCTGCCGGTGAAAGGCCGAAGACGCGGAAGTAATTTCCGGAGACGAAGGTTCCCATGACGGACTTCGCTACAGTCTGGGGTCCGGAGCGGCGTACGGTAATCGGCCGCCAGGCGTAGCCGGACTCCATCGCCGCCAGCTCTTCGAACTCCGGCAGGCTCTTCCGGAACAGGGCATAGGTGTCTGTGGCAAAGAGCGAGTAATCGCCCTCGTCGTTCCAGCCGCCGTTCACGCAGCAGTCGTCCCGGTCGCCGATGCGAATCAGAGTTTTAGGATCTACGACCGGGAGGTTATGGAGCAGGATGGCATTGACCAGAGTGAAGATGGCCGAATTGGCGCCGATGCCGAGCGCGAGCGTGAGCAGCACGGTAAGCGTGAACCCAGGCGCCTTGCGCAACTGGCGGAATGCATAACCCAAATCCTGGAGCAGAACTCTCATACCCTAGCCTCCGCACACACGTATGCGTGTCCTCACAGAAAGCACGTAACGTGCCACGAGGATTCCACGCGTGCTGCTTGAAATCAATAGGTTAGAAAGATTAGGTTTGCGGACCGGTGTTCACAACCAAGAGAGTGTGTTCAAAGCCGGACGTTTTGCGGCAGGCGTTTTCAAAGACTTGCCCTTCGGATTGGTGGCTTGTCTTCCGCCAAGTAGGTCGAAATTCGCATGCGATTGGCATCGCGGCTCAGTGAGTGTATTGGCTTGAAGTCAACGATTGAGATGGAAGACACATGTTTCCTGTCACGAGCCCGGAGCCGCAAAATTCATGCCTCATGCCGCAGCGCGGTGACGGGATCGAGGTTTCCTGCCCGCATTGCCGGCAGCCATGCTGCCAGCAGGCAGACTCCGGACAGCACGACGAAGATCGCAGCGAGCGGAACTACGCCGAACGATGTTTTCGCGAACATCTGGAATTTCACCAGGCGCTCGACGAGGAAGCTTCCAACCAGCCCGATTGCGAGTCCGAACGCGGCCAGCCTGGCGACCATCAGCAGGATCAGCTTGAGAATGTCGTAGCGTTTTGCGCCTAGCGCCATACGCACGCCAATCTCCTGCACCCGCTGGCTTACGTTGTACGAAATCACACTGTAGATCCCGATGGCTGCCAGCGCCAGCCCGAGCGCAGCGAAGCTGCCGAATAACGCCATGTTGAAGCGCGGCTGCTGGGTCTCCTCACCCATTACTTCGTCGAGGGTGTTGGGCTTTCCGAGGGCAAGGTCCTTGTCCAGATCGCGCGCTTTCATGCGCACCGCGTTGACGAGAGCCAGCGGGTCGCCAACTGCGCGCACCGCCAGTTCGCGATCAGGCGGCGCGAATAGCGTGTATGGCAGGTAGACGGCCGGCGCCGTAGGCTCAGCCAGGCCGTCGTTTTTGGTGTCGCCGATGACTCCCACCACGGTGACACCTGCCGCGATACCCGGCGCCGAGAGCACCTTCGGATTGTTCATCGGCTGCGCCAGCTCGTCGATCTTCATGGTGCGGCCCACCGCATCCTGGCCGGCCGGCCACAAGCGCGCCGCGCTCTCGTTGATGAGCGCTATGCGCATACCGCTCTCGATTTCCGCTTCGGTAAATTCGCGCCCGCGTTTCAGAGGAATGCCGAGTGTCTGCGGATAGCGGCTGCTGATCAGCGCGAGCGCAACCTGGCGTCCATCCACGCGCGGCTGCCCGTCGATGGAATAGGCCGATCGCCAGCCGCTGTATGGCATGCCCGCGTTGCCTATGGTCGCGGCCTCCACGCCGGGCAGGCTCATCACGCTGTCCAGCAAATTGCGGTCGAGCGTGTTGCGCTGGTTCCATGTGGGATAGCTCTTGGGCGGCAGCGTCACCTCGATGCGTAGCACTCTCTGCGGCTGATATCCCGGATCGACGTTTAGCATCTGGACAAAGCCCCGAATGGCCAGGCTTGCTCCGGCGAGAAGGATCACGGAGAGTGAAATCTCGGCCACCACCAGCCAGCTGCGCATAGCCCGTCCGCGCATGCTGCCGGTGGCCCCGCCGCCGCCATCCTTCAGTGTGCCCACCAGGTCAGGACGCGACGAACGCAGGGCTGGTGCCAGCCCGAACAGAATGCCGGTGAGCATGGAAACACCGAGCGAGAATAAAAGCACCCACCCGTTGATGACAATGCGGGATTCGTTGGGCACGTAATCCGGTGGGATGAGCGCGACGATCAGCCGCGTGGCCCCTACGGCAAAGAGTACGCCCAGCGCGCCGCCGACAACAGACAGCAACACACTTTCGGTGAGGAGCTGCCGTACCAGCCTGGCTCGTCCTGCGCCGATGGCCAGCCGCATCGCAATTTCGCGGGCGCGCCCGGTAGTTCGCGCCAGTTGCAGATTGGCCACGTTGACACAAGCGATGAGCAGCAGAAGGCCCACGGCAGCAAACAGCAGATGCAGGCTGTTGGCCATGTCGCCGCTGGCAGCGGTGATGTCCATATAGTTCAACAGCACCGTGCGCAGCTTACCTTTCGGATAGCTATCCGGGTGTTCCGCGGCGAGATGGATGTTGAGCTGGTTCAGCTGCTGCTCGGCGGCGTGCTGCGTGACGCCGGGAGCGAGCCGCATGATAACGGCGATACCGGCGGTCTCTTTCAGATCGGTTTGGAGCGGCAGCCAGAACGAATTGTCGGTCCACCAGCCGAAGCGCGGAGGCATAACGCCGATGATGGTGCGGGGTACGTCGTCGATCACAACAGTGCGGCCGAGGGCGTGCGGATCGCCGCTGAAGAATCGCTGCCAGAACTTATAGGTGAGCACCACCACGGGTGCGGGCTCGCCTCCCGGGCCGATATCGTAGGGTTGAATGGTGCGCCCGATGATAGGCTTCACCTCGAGGAAGTTGAAAGCCCCGCCAGTGAGAAAGACGCCTGTGAAGCTCTCCGGGTTGATGCCGCCCGTCAACATGACGGATGTGACATGCGTTGCCATGACGTCGGAAAATGCCGGGAGCTTTTGAATCTCCTGCATCTCGCGCTGCGAATACCAGTGCCACCCGCGAACGGCGTCGTTGGGGCCGAGCACTGCTGGCGCCCAGATCTGATTCGGTCTGGCGTAGGGATACGGCGCGATGAGAACGCCGTAGACCACGCTGAACAGCGCAATGCTGGCACCGATGCCCAGCATGAGCGAGAGCAGAGCTACTGCAGTGGAGCTGCCATTCTTGCGAAAGCTGCGCAGTGCAAAGCGTACATCCTGCGACAACCGCTCCAGCCAAAGCCATCCCCAAGCTTCGCGTGACTGATCCCCGGCGAGCGGAACGCTGCCGAATCTCCGTATCGCGGCCTGCCGGGCCTCCGACGGTGACATGCCGGCATCGATGTTCTCCTGCGTTTCGAGGTCTATGTGCTCCTGCATCTCGCTCTCCAACCGTTCTCTCCGCGCTTCCCATCGCTTCATGGCACGATCCTTCTTTCTGAAATGCCCTGGCTAAGAATTCTGGTCAGGTAACGGAGCCAACAGCCGCGCGATCGCGCTCGAGAAGCGTTCCCATTTCGACGTCTCTGCTGTGAGCCGTTTGCGCCCCTTCGCGGTGAGCCGGTAAAAGCGAGCTTTGCGATTATTTTCCGAGAGCCCATCTTCGGCAACGATGAGCCCGCGACGCAACAGCCGTTGCAATGCCGGATAGAGCGATCCGTGCCCAACCTGCAGCACCTCATCCGATCGCTGCTGGATGACGCGGACAATGGCATGCCCATGTGCCGGCCCGAAGGCCAGCGTCTGCAGGATCAGCAGATCCAGAGTTCCCTGCAGCAGATCAACCTGGCTGTCTGGCTCTCCCCTTGACATTCGACCTGAAGATAACTTCCGTTCCGGTCGAGTGTCAAGGGGAGACTCTAACGACCCTATCCTGAAAGGCTGGCGTTCTGCGTGCTGGTGCGGGCCGTGAAGGTGTTCGTCTGGGTGGGATATCGGTCCACATATATTTGGTTTGGGCTCGGTAACTGGAAGGTTTCTAATGTTATCCGCCTGTCAGACAACCGGGCATGGTCGTGGTAGCTGGCGGCTGCTCTAGCCCTGGGTCCGTTTTGCTACGATCGTTTGGTTTACGCTGAAGACAACTATTTTCCTGGGGCAGAATAGAAAATGAGCAAGCTGATGGGTGCGATTCAAAGCAATCGCGAGCCGATATTGAACGATCGGCTGAACGACCTTAAGTCGGCTGTGCGACGCCGGGATTTGATCAGCGAACGCGAGCTTGAAGATCAGGCTGCCGAGATGCTTTCCACCATTGTGGATGTCCCGGCCGCATCGAATCTGTAAGATTTTAGTGGATCGGAATGGCAGCCGCTGAGAGAGATGCTGGCGAGTCTTTCTGTTGCCCGCGCTACCTCAGGATTTACTCCGTCCGAGACGGCGAGATTTCTTCTGCCTACCAAAGCGGCCAATTAGCCTGAAGCGCATGAAATACAAGCCCTGAGAACCAACGGTTTACTCCCACGACTCGATCAGGGGGTACTCTGAAGGGTATTGCAAGAAAATTCGGATTGGTTGCGGGGGTAGGATTTGAACCTACGACCTTTGGGTTATGAGACGACGCAAATCCCTGTAAGTCCTAGATAATAAAGGGCACGAGTGGTAACCCATCGGAACAATCGGGAATGGCCCCAAGTGGCACATTTGGAAAGGGTTAGGAGCAAATAGGAACATTTGGGAATCGTCCATTGGGAACTTAGTGGGGACTTAAAAAAGGCTTAAGTCCCCATTTTGCCCAAACCGTTTTGAGTCCCCATTGGGGACTTAAACTGGGACTCTTCGAGGCCCAAAGGTCGCACTCCTAAGTATTTGATTTCAATAACCAAAGCCCTCCGGAAATTGAACTGTGGGCCTTTGGGAAATCCCTCGTCTAGATGGCCGGTTGACGCCCAAAGGTCGGCGTCAGAACCAATAAGTCCCCATTGGGGACTTAAACGGAGCCGCCATGAACGTCTTTATCAAACAATGTCTGCGAATCAGCAGTTCTGCTGGCTGATTTCTCTGACCTCCCTCCGAAGCCGCCGCGTTCGAAACTCGAACCGCACCGCGAACTGATCCGAGAACTCCGCCGTAAGGGGCGGACGTATCGGGAGGTTTCCCGGCTCTTTGCCGAACGGCTTGGGCTGCGGGTCGCGCCCAGCACACTGCACTCCTTCGTGAAAGTCCGCGCCCGTCACCGGAAGCAGGTGCAGTTCGAACTTCCTGCCGTCGAGCTTCCGGGCTGCCCAGCCGCCGGTGAGCGCCCGCCTCGCCGCGTTCAAAGCCAAACCCACAGCGCAGGAGGCAAAGCGTTCCCGCTTCGTCTTCCGCGAAAACGAACCCCTCACCCTGAGCACTGATGGAGGTGCCCGATGACACAAGCAGCAAAGACTCAAACCACGCCAGCGAAGCGCGTGGTCTTCACCATGGGCGGCAAAGGCGGCGTCGGCAAGACGGGCGTCATGGTGGCCCTGGCCGAATGGTTCGCCGCAAACGAGATCCCTGTCACCCTGCTTGACCTGGACACAGAGAACAAAGCTCGCGGCTCGCTCAAGCACTTTTTCAATGGCTCCGTCACGAAGGTCAACATTCATACACCTGCCGGCCTCGATGCCTTCGTCGATCATCTCGACAGCGGTTCGGAGATCATCCTGGCCGACATGGGAGCTGGTGCCGGACAGGTAGCGGCGGATTGGTTCGAGAGCATGTATGAGGATGTGGCCGCGACCGGCGTCAGCTTTACCGCTGTTGGCGTCGTCACGCCGGACCCGGCAAGTGTAGAAAGCATCCTCGCATGGGCAAACCGTCTACAGGACCGCGTTGAGTATGTGGTGGTTGAGAATGCGACCAGTACGCTCTCCGACTTCACCTACTGGAAGGCAACGGAGCAAGCCAAGCGATTCCGTGAGGCGTTCTCTCCGACTGTCCTCCAGATGGAGTTCCGACTGGCAGAGCTGGAGAATCCAGTTCGTCAGCACGGGATCAAGCTGGGAGATGTGGCGGATCGCAAGGCATCTGTAGATGAGCTGAAGCGAGCATCGCTCGTAATGCGCGCACAGAGCTACCGTCGTAGGCTGTTCAGCGAGTTCGACCGCACAAAGGAGGTCTTCCTCCCATGAGCACCGTTCCCACCTTGCATGAACTTGATGAAGCACAGGCGGGAGAGTCGACTTTGTTCGACTCTCTCGCCCGGCTCGTACCGGAAGAACTGCAGACCGCCTACTATCGTGTTCTCGCTCACACCCGCACTCTGAGTCCAGATGACGAGATGCTCCGCATTCTCGAAGCCATGGGCATCCTCGCATTGCTGACGCGGCATACGCCAAAGGACATCGCTGATGAGCGTGAGCGTATCCAAGCGATGCTCGATGCGCACCTTCAGTTCTCCGATGAGGCACAAGAGAAAATGTTGGGGTACGTCCATTTCATCGAGGGTCGTCTGGCGGAGCTGCCCTCTGAGATTGAAGCTGGTCTCGACCCTCAGCAGATTGCCAAGATTCTTGGCGAGAGTCTGCGTCAGCACTTTGTGAGTTCGGGTGTGCCTGAAACCGTGGCAGGACTTCAGGCGACATCTACTGCGATGGGGAATACGCAAAAGCAGCTAATCGGAGCCCTGCGTGACCTGACGGACAGAGACGGGGGCGTCGCTGCTAGAGTCGAATCCGCAAATCGCCAAATTGTGCAGACAATCGAACGCCGAACCCGGACCCTGGATGAACTGGTACACGAATTCAAAACAGACCTGCTTCGTATCTGGATTCCGATAGTCACTGGCGCAACGATGCTCATCGGATTGTTCGCGGGCATGGAAATACAAGGATGTCGAGACTCGGAACCCCCGCCGGTAACCCAATCTTCGCCTATGCCACCGCAAACACCTTCCATCCCAGACCCCCCTCCAGAAACTACAGGGAGGGCTCTTAGCCCCCACATACAGAGACTGCCTTCTAAGCGAGCCGATCATGTTGTTAAGTGAAATGGTATCTAAGCTGGTCATCCTTGTTGAGTCGTACGCGGTGCCTACACACATGGCGTGGGGCGTCGATACTAATCGCGTGTCGATAATTACATCGGCGATTTGGGGTCAGCTGAGAGAGCGAACCTGATCACTAAGGATGCTTTCGAAGGATCCCCATGATCGCGAGCAAACCTCCAATTCCGCCGCTGGTGATATGCACTATGCCGCGTTGCCCTCTGAGGCAATTTGCACCTTGTCCACGACGGCATCTTGATCTCGCAGGGCGCTGGCTAAATGAGGCCATAGATGCGTATTCCGGTCCATCATCATGAGAGAATGAAAGGCGAAAAAATTATGCTAATGTTGAGTGGCGCAATACCGCGCTTGAAAGGCGCAGAAAAAAGTTTGCGATGTTCGGCGCGTGGCTGATTGTTCAGAGCAAGAGTGAGAAAATCTCGCGTATGAGTTTCCATGTTTCCAATATGAGTCTCACGCTGGCAATTAGCGAAGCTTTACGGGAAATTCAGGTTGATTTGTTCCGCGGGCCCGCCCCGCATCGACTGCATCACTACACGAAAGCTCCCGTCGTTGAATCGATCATCGCGAATCGGACTCTGTGGGGCACATCTTTAGCGGATCAAGCAGACCAGACAGAGGTATCGCACACCGCTGCACTCGTAGCTCAACTCGCAGATAATCTCGCCCTGAACTCGAATCCGTTTTCGCGAGATGTCCTTAGGCGCTTACCCTTCTTCATGGAGGAGCGCAAGCAGTGGATCTTCATTGCGTGCTTCTGTGACGACGACAACTCTGCTTTGCATTGGAGCGACTACGGCGACTATTGTTTGACGTTTCCCGCACCTTGGACGCCAACCCCTTCGCTCACCCTCGGCGATTCGCAGTCGGAGTGCTGGTATCAGCGAATTGTCTACGACGAAAAGGTGCAGCTACAGGCAATCGAACGGGCACTGCGAGCGATCGCCCGTGCGCTTGCGCAGAACACACGAGGGCAAAACGAGGGGCCATGGGCAAGCGCCATGGTTGACAGCTGCGCGAGGAATGCAGCCCAGCTTTTGCTGGGCCTTGCGGTCGGTTTCAAGCGCAGTGATTTTCGTGGAGAACGGGAGTGGAGGATCGTCTGCGCACCGAGACTCGGAAACAACAATTCAGCTCCGGATTGGATCGACGAAAAGTTTAGCGTCAACATAAAAACGTCACCGCGATCTCACGTTCTTCTTCACATCCCCAGACCTCAAGGCTTACTTATGTCTTTGCTGATCCCGCCGGTTCCGTTTCTTGCTTGGACTTGGAATCCGCACCGATATAGAGAAGATGAGGTGCAACGAATAAATCGCGTGTTGATTTCCAATTGTCGCCCAGATCTTTCGGTGTCTCGATAGCCCTTCGACCGATTTCTTCAAAGATAGGGTTGTCATTGCTAAAGTCGTTGCGGAACTTCTCTTTGAACCACTTTAGTGAACGGTAGTTTTTCGCGCGCATAATCCTCTGACTTTGATCCCTCAATTCGCTTACGCTTACTACTATGGCAAGTCTCACAGCGGCTCATCGAGGCTACGAATATCAAGATTTGCTGTCTGCATATCGCCTCGTCGATCTGCTCCTGGGTAAGATCGCCCAGGTGCGCGTCGATGAAAAACTCTTTCCAAACGACAGATTCGACGATCTGACGACGGTCGCCGCAGATGGAAGGCGCGAACGCACCCAGTTTAAACACACTGAAATCCAGGACCGACCCCTAAGCCTAACGACGTTCACCACAGAAGGAAGGGATCTTCGACTGGATTCCGTGATTGCGTCGATCCTCGCGGATCGCTCCGGTCCCGGCCAGGGAGCAACCTCTTTCCTTTATCGAATCGTCTTGCGGGATGCTTCTCCGACGGATTCGGAACTTAGCCATGTACTTGAACCGATCAAAGAAGGTGATCCTGGACCTTTTCTCGCTGGTACCGCAACCCAACGCCTCCGATTCAATGCAGCCGCGATCTGGGGGCAAGGGGCCGACACGATCATCGACGGCAAAAGGCCGCCGTTCCGCTTCCTGAGGTCGACAGGAACATTGACCCTGGAGGACTTGGAGTGGGTTTGTCATCGGTTGGTGGTTGAACTCAATGCGCCTCCCTCTAGCGCGGATTTTAACAGATCCGGACGTCGCCGAACGCCAACTCTTGGAGAGAATGACCACAGATGTAGGCGCTGAGACTTTTCCAAACGCCGATCGCAGTGCAGTCGACGTAGCATCTGCACTGATCTCGACGGCGCGTGCGGCGCGCCAAGGCCGCCTAGTTGTTACGTCCGACGAACTTCTCCGACGGGCACAACTGAAGAGTGATTTTGGGGCCGTCTCTCGATCTCATCCGGTCGATAGAGAGCTGGAAGTTCTAAGATCCTCGGCAGTTCAGGAAATCGTCGATTTGGCAGCAGACCTCTCTGAAGATGGTGGCTATCTAATGGTCTTGGGGCCGCCTGGACAGGGAAAGTCATGGATCTGTCAGCAGGCCCTTGATGCAATGGACTTGGCCGGTTGGCTGACGGCTGAGCATTACTGCTACCTCGGAGATGCCGACGGTGAGCGGAACAGGCGTGTCCTGTCTGAAATAGTGTTTGGCAGCCTCATCAGCCGATTGGGGACGGCCGATCCGGGCATCCTTACCGACCAACGCCCAAGGTTTGCTGCAGATGAGGACGCGCTGGAGCGCTGCCTGCGCATTGCGCTTACCAGAGCCCAGGACGAAAGATAGCACTCTTCGTGGATGGCGTTGATCACGTTACTCGCGTACGCGCTCGGATGGGCGACAGATTCGATCCCAGCAAGAGTTTGATCGAATCATTAGCGGCGCTGGATATTCCGGGCTGGAGTGGTCATTATCGTTCTGAGCCAGCCGGGAACTCATTTAGAGGCTCTCAATGAGGAGAATTACAAAAGGCTCGTTGTTCCGGGCCTCAATAGATCGGAGCTCGAAGAAGCCGCAACGCACCTTAATGTGTTGTCAGATCGGCCCGAATCCGCGTACTATCCGCTTCCCGATGACACTCAGGACATAAATGATTTCCTCAGAGAGCTCGAAAGAAGATCGAGTGGAAATGCTCTCTACGCAACCTATCTTGTGTCGGGAAGTGCTACGTCGTTCTGACACGCTGATCAGACCCGCAGATGCAGTTCGTGGTCTGCCGCAATTCGACGGCACGTTGCAAAATTACTACGAGCATCTCTATAAGACACTTGATGGCGAAGCTTCTTGGGTTGCTGATGTTGTAGCTCTTGTCGATTTCTCGCTGACCAGAGTCGAACTTCGTGAGATTCGCCCAGATGCCGCACACCGTGTGGATGCCGCACTATCCTTGCTTGCTCCGGTACTGACGGAGCGTGCCGCGCAGGGCGGTGTCAGGGTCTACCATGAATCTTTTGCTCGTTATTTGCGCCGCGCCTTCGAAAGCGACAGGCCCGCGATGACGTCGCTTCTTGAGCGCATCGCACTGTGGCTTGAGCAAAAGGGGCTCTTCACGGATCCGAGATCTTTCCGTTCGCTGTTGCCGCTACTTGCTGCCGCCGGTAAAGACCGTCACGTTTTGGAACTTGTTGACCGCCCCTTTGTTTCGAAGTCGATCGCCGCTGGTTTCCCGGCGTCCGCAATTGCGGGCAACTTAGCTGTTGGGGCCGGTGCCGCGGCAAGATTGGGAGAGTGGGGTGTTGTCCTACGCTACGTCGAGCTTGCGCGCGCCGCAGAGTCATGTGAGTACGAGCGACTCGATTCGCTTCTGGTCGCGTTTGCGGACGTTCCCGCAAGTCTCATTAGTGCGGACACGCTTGCCGATCGTCTCCTTACAGACGGCAGTTTGGCGATGCCTGCACGGATCGGTCTACAAATGTGCGCTGCTGTGGATAGACTTGGTGCCACAGTTCCTTGGAGCCAATATATCCAGGGTTTTGAGCGTGAAGCTGGAGAGGACAACACGCATTATGGCGAAGCTTCGGATCAAGCTGTCGCATTAGCACTCTTGCGCGGCGAACTCCGTCTCGCATCTTTAGTCGATGGGAATGAAGCAATTTCGCTCAGGATTCTGCTGGCGAACGATCCTACGGTTGCAGCTGAGACCGTTGAGAATGCAGAGCAGAAACACGAGCTTTCCGAGCCGATTGATTGGGCTCGAATAGCGGCATGGATCCAAGAGCGAAACTTGCCGATTGGCGAAGTGATCAACACTGTCTTCGAGATCTTAGGAACCGCTGGTGTGCAAGGATTCCTCCGTGCGACGAATCGACCGGGGGAGGCTTATCTCGCTTATGCTGAAACGCTCGCGCAGAGTACCTCCGAAGGATCTGCATCGGCTCCTCCGCTCACGCTAGCATTGCAGGCCCTCGAGAGCGGAGTTTACGTTGGATCAGTCCAACGGCTGTTGCGCCTCGGAGTCGATTCTCACGCTATCGCGGGATCGATCAGGACGGCGTCTAGTCAACAACTGCTAACTCTCACGCGGGAGGTTCAGCTACCAAATATCGAGATGGAGAGCTCGAAACTTGATGCTTGGTTGGACGGTGTCGCGATGGCCGCCCATCTTGATCCCGAAATCCTTCTCTCCGTGGAGCTATTGATCGTCGGCGAAGGCTGGTTCCGTTGCTGGTTGAGATTCGCTGTAGCCCTGGCAAAGGCCGAAGCGTCAAAGAATGGACAGGACGGGATCATTTTGGAGGGCATGCAGCAGATGACCAGAGATCTGCGTCCATTTTCTGGCGAGCCACGTGCCTGCGATCTGTATCGGACTCTCCCGGTCATCCGCGCAACGATTACCCGGGCAATGCGCTTGTTGAGTGACCCTCATTGGGGGGAGGCATTGACGCTTCTGAAAAGAGTTCGTATTGAGACAACAACTTCAATGCGCGGTGCAGTTGGGGGGCCTGTCACGCCCGATTACCTTCTTCAACTGGCGGTCGAAACCGCTTCACCATCCCGATATACCCTTGCCGAAGAACTGGTTCGTGAAGAACAGAGGAGCGCGCTGCGCGTCGATACTACACTGATCTCGCGGAATATCGACTGGTTGCAGCCCGGTTGGCAATCAAGAAAGGTGAGGTCACGGCAGCTGCTTCCTTGTGGGAGGAGGCGTGTGGTTTGCTCGCCGCCTATGGATATCACAAAGACATCACAATTTATGGCGTGCTCGATCCTCTTTCTGCCTTGATAAAAGCAGATCCGCGACGCGGCCGTCTTAGTGTTTCCGCCGTACAGGCAGTCTGTCAGCGTGTCCCATTGCACACAGATGGGAAATCAACACGCGGTACGAGGGGCACTTGGTGGAAACTGCTTGCGCAGGCTGACCCCGTTGCCGCGATTGATCTCGTTGTTCCCGCACTGCTGCGTGATTGCAATGACCCATATCCGCTTCTGGACGAAGCGTTGAATAACGTCTGGGAAGAGTGGAATGCCAAAGTTGATCCTTTGCTCGCCGGAGCACTCCGGCTAAGTCTCGACAAAACGCTGGATTCGCGCGACAGCGCGTTGCTGCAACGCCTTGTTGACGATCCGACACGTAACGGTGGCGCCGCGCGAGATCTGATGATCTGGCTGATGTCCCGTGCAGACGAACGTCACGTAACGTACAGCGTTTCCAACAGTGGCGAGCTTCTGGCTAAGGATGATGTCCTCGTCGCCGACCTGAACAAAGTCGCAGTCAGGGCTGGCCTTCCCACCGTAGCGCCCGTCGAGGGGTTTCAGACGCCACTGCCCGAGAAGCCATTCGGTCACCCCCACCCTCGGCGAAGCGATGCCACAGCCTCCGATGGCAATCTATACGTTTCATTTCCGGAGGGCCTACCAGGATTGAGTCGATCGATCAGATTGTGGAGGAGAAGGCCCTACGGCACGGAGTCGCCGGAGTGGGCAGTCGAACGCTTTACAAGCCTAATCGGTTACCGCCTCTTGCAACTTGGGATGGAAGGGAGATTTGAGGATGCGGAATCAGCACTAAAAACCATAGGGCAGGGCGCGTCTTTCGGGGAACAGGTGAATCTGCTTCGCTCGTTGGGAGAAGGCCTCGAGCGGTATGGTCAAAAACGCTTAGCGGCGGTCGCATTCACCTTGGCCTGGACGCGTTCAAGGGGAGGTGGCGGCTGGTTCACCTTTGGTGGAGAAACCGAGTTGGAATCGCTCGGGCGCGCCTCCTCAATTGACAGCGAAACGGCTCTTACCATCGTCGCGGAAGAAGTTGAACAGGCCATTGCCTCTAACTATGGCCCGTATGGAATCTCTCAGGCCATCATCATCGCGTTTGCCACGGGAACACTCATTCTTCGCGGGTCGCATTCGGTTGATGTCGCGTTTACTGCTTGGGATGAAGCTCTTGCAGTCATTAGCGCAAGAACACCCCGTGTCGCAGCCAGCGATGACCCCGATCATCCCTACGTGCCTCCGCCTTCCGACCCAGGATCAAAATTCCTGGGTGATCTCAGAGAAGCGTTCGCTTTGGCGATCCTTGGCGGGTTGTTCGATCCGAGCCGAGAGCGAAAGCGGCGTACTCTTCTCGCGGTACGGCTTCTTGTGGAGTATTTTCCCGACGCCGCGGCAAAGGCCGTGAGTGTGGCTCTATCGACAATCTCTGATCCCGCGACCCTTGTTTGGCTTTTGACAGTGCTGGATTCCTTGGGGGACCTTGCGAAGCCTGCGTTAGCTCAAAGCCATCTGGCCCTCCGAGAATTGTTGTCCCGCGATCACCTCACTGCACGGGCGCTCGCCCGCCGTCTCGTGACAAGTGAGGAGCCACCCCTTGCACCATCCTCAGTACCAGAGCTGGCTCTGCTCCCGGGTGGGCTACAACTGGTCACGGTCGACGCTGGAGGTGATGCTCCGGAGTTAGACACGCGCGCGTGGATCGAAGCATTGTTGGATTCTGTAGCGGGCGATCGCCTCCAACGGATGGAACCGGTCCTGCCCGGTTTTCGCGCGGCGGTGCAGCGGCGAGCTACTTCCGCGCTCGAGAGCGAAGTCGTTCGCACCCGCCTTCGTTCGCAGTTGGATAGCCTGTCGAGTCAGACCCAGAAACGTTGGCCTGACGCATACCTTGCCAACGAGGAAGCGATTGAGCGCATCCTCCAAACAGTTGCGGCTGGGGGGCGCGCCGCATTGCTTGCGCAAGGGGAGCTTGTCAACGATGGCGTGGTCTGGGAGGACATGGTGGCTTCCATTCTCGCTGACGACCGGAGCATCCCATTGCTTCTCGAGGCAACTCGCGAACCACGCCCACCTCTGCCGCCGCCACCCGGGAGAGGAAATGAGATCTGGATGCGGATCCTTGATCGTGCTCGGGGAGCCTCAAAGGCTCAAACCGGTATCGAAATAGCGGTGGAGAAAGAAGGCCTGTTTTCGGCAACGATCGATATCGGAGACGCAACAACAGCACGGAGTGTGGAGCTGGGGAAATATAAAGGCTGGAAATGGCTCGGGTTTTCGGAACGACGGCGCATTCAAAAAGGGGACTGGCAAGATGTGGAAGATTTATTGTCAGCTCGCTACTGCATGGCGGAAATAAGGGATCCGGGTTTTCAAGATGCTCTGCACGTCTCTCCGGCTGCGTCCGGCGATTTGCGACTGTGGAGGGCTATCGTCGATGGGCTCCCTGCTGTATCGGCGTTGAAACAGAACAGGCCCTTGATCGGAGTCGATCACAGCCTGGATCTCGCAGGCGACGGAAGAGCCGGACTGGGAGTACCTAACTTCGTTCTGACGCCGACTCCGGCGTTATTGGCCTCTCTCGCCCTAAAACCGGCTGAGGGGTTCAGCTACGTGGACGCTCGGGGCGCTGGTCTTGCGCTCGTGACGTGGAGGGCCGAGTATGATCGGAGCGACTATTATCTGGCCTTTCCTCGTATCATGGGATCGGGAATAGTGATTCGCGCTGATCTGTTTGACCTTCTTGTCGAAGCGGCTGGCGACGACCGACTCGTCATTCGGGATTTTGTCTTGGGTGCGACAGTTCTCTCCCCGCAGGCATCGCCGTGAGGCCGCAAGTTCTATATTGCCTGGATACTATCTTTAAAGCGCTTCTCGGCGATCAAGGTACTCTTCACAACTGCGGCGCGTGCGCTCTTTGGGAGTCCTTTTACTTCGCTGAGATGGGGCGCTCTTATGTTCGGACAATAGAATGGTCGTCTGGACCTATCTTCGGACATCTCTCAAATGGACCTCGAACATTCTCGGATAGCGTTTTAGCCTGTTCGATAACTGTTCGTGTTGTGATTCTGCAACAGCGTTACTAAGCCGACAGGCTTAGGGATGGTGTCTCTTTCTCACTTACGCTTTTCGCTTCCGCTCATCCGATTGTCACTCGGAGTTCTGCATATTGCCGTTCTCAGCTATTGCTTGCCACCCGCGGCTGTCCGGCTTGTTTCAAGGCCTCCTGAAGCCACAGTGGGAAGACGGATGGCGGCCAAAGCGACTGACAACGGGGGCAACGTAGACTCCGTGTGCAGTTCGAAGAATGACGCCTCCTTTTGCTAACGCGCGGAGCGCCCGGGATACGGCAGGCCGATTTCCAAGATGGAGGAATGCTGCTGCCGTGATCGGTGCCCCTTCAGGCCGGCAACTGATGTCCGTGGCGATTGCTTTGGTCAGCTCTTGCATCCTAAACGCAGTATAAGGATGCCGCTGGTTCGGCTACAGTTCGCGCTGGTGTTTAGCCCGTCGGGTGGGCAGATTCAGGCGCTCTCGTTCTTCTGAGAGCGACCTTCAGGGCGGGAGGACGGGCGGTTTCAACCCAGAAACCATCAAAGAGATGTCTATGGGGCGTTCCGGCACCCGAAAATACACCCAATTCCACCCATTTCTTTGCGTCCATAGAACGACGCGGGCGGCGGTAGCCGCCCGCCGCCGATTGCTTTAGCTAGCCTCTGCCAGTTGTGGGGTCTCTGACAGCGTCGTTTTGGACTTGGAATCAAGCGCAGACAGTATGACGGCTGAGGCCTTCTGAATCACTTCAAGGCTTTCGGTGAGGAGTGCGGCGTTGCCGTGGTACAGGTGGATGTAGTCGGCGGATGCCCTGCCTGTGGTGAGGCCGATGGTCTTTCCCACGACAAACGCGATGGCCTCGGCCTCTGTCTCGCGCACGGTCTTAGTAGTTGCGGTGCGCCGCTCGGCCTTATGCAGCATCTCGTGGGCGAGTTCATGGACAAGCGTGCTGAACTCCTCGGCTGCACCCTGACCGGGAAGGATGGCGATTCTGCCGCCGTAGCTCATCCCCAACGCTGGCGCGATGCTCTCTTTGAACTCAAGCCGGATGCCCTGGGCGGCGATGAAGTCGAGCAACCGCTCCCGGTACTCTCCGACATTGCCGGTCACGCGCTCGGACAACTCGGGAAGCTCTTTGCCTTCGGTCTGGGAGACATCGAAGACGTAGGCGGAACGGAACCCAACCAACACGGCTTGATTCTGGGTGCGGATGTCCTTCTCTGCCTCGGCATCCTTCTTCCGGCGAACTCCGATGACAGGGGCAAGGATGCGGATGCCGCGCTCTCCTTTCTTCACCTTGCGGCCAAGCTGGTTCCACGCATACAGTCCAGCAACGCGGGTTGCGTCTGGCCGCTGGCGGGCGATCTCAAGGATGTTGCCGAATGAGTAATTGTGAAACCGTCCCATCGCGGTGAGGTAGGCGGTGAGTCCCTCTGAGTGGCCCTGCTCCAGTTGCTCGATAAGGGCTTGGACGTTGGCGGCGATTGCCTCTTTCGCGGTCTGTTGTTTTGGCTGCGGCATTTTGAGGTTTTGGGCGAAGGGGGTGACGTTGGACGGGGCGGCGATGGTGGCGGTGTTCATGGGTGTTCTCTCCTTGGGCTGTTGCCGTTGCTTTTCATGCCATGCGTGGCATGTACCTACATGCCGAACGCCTCCTGGCGAAGGCGGGGTAGCAAGGTGCAAGGGAGGGGTCTCCCCACCCTTGGAGAGGGAGCCGAAGGCGGAACGGAAAGGGCGGAGCGCAGCGGAGGTCTGCACAAGCGAAGCGCGGAAGATTGGGGAAACCCTTGCGCCGCGCGAGGGCAGCGCCCTTAGGAAGGTTTGGCTTCCTCATGCGCGCTCGTAAGAGCGCATGAGTTGTTTACGTATTGCAGAAGGAGAGAGCAGATAAGGCTGCTCCATGGGGTTTGCGACGTTATATGCCCATACGACTGATGTAAAGTGGTACGCAGTTTGCCCGACCACTTTCCCGCAACTCGATAGCTCCATGCCTCAACTCTGCTTAGCCGAAGGAGGCTCTTAGCGATGTCTGACCGGAAGATAGGCCTCACAATCTTTCTTCTGAAAGATAAGAAGCTTGGTGCTTTTGAGGATGAGTTGATTGCTCCCCTTCGCGAGTTGGCGATTCCTGTGTCTGAGCCACTTGAAGGTTTTTTCATACCTCTCCCTGCAGCTAATGATGCAGCTCCAGTTTGGGTAGCACCTGTGGGATCGTTGCTTGAACAGCCAATCGGAATGGATATGGAAGCAAAGGCTCCCGGAGGTTTGCTTGTTATTCGTCACTCCGGAAGAACATTTGTTGTGACGTTTGGTCATGCTTGGCAAAAGCTTGATGATGTCTGGCTTGAGCGAGATTTTGGACTTCGGGTCGCCCTAAACGTCATTCCACGAAAAGAGCTCGTCGAAATACGAGCAGAGCAGGTGTTCGCAAAATGGCATCTCGCTAGTGAGAGAGCGCCACGCGCATCTTCTGTTGAAGAATTCGGGGTTGATTTCGACCGTGACTTGGTCGCTGTATTGGAAGGTGTTCCAAGTATCAGTCCTTCGCTGGGAAAAACAATCAGAGGCAGTACGAGCCTGAAAGTCAACCTTCCTATTTCGGCCTTGACGAATATCTTTGATATCGCTTTAGATCGGTTTGGAAGCGCTGATTACAAAAAGGACTGGCCAGAGATGGACAACATCAGTCCATTGAAGGATGAAGAGATCATCTATCTTTTGGAGGAACAGCTCGGGATTGATCTGAGCGACGTAAATGCAAGAAGCAAAATTGCAATGTTCACTCCCTCCCAGAGGAAAGGAGAGACGTTTATAGCGGATTCTTATGTCTACGGAAGACTCGGTAAAACTTCTGCATCATCTCCTTACCTAACAATGGAGGGTTGGGTCAATAGCCTTGCGCGGAGTGGCCTCGAACCAACCTTAGAAGTGGCAAAGCAGTCCCGTGTCCATGCATTCGATGACTCCGGTGGAACGCCACGAGATGTCTCAGTCTTTGATTGCTTCGGTTACGAATACTCAGACGGGACACGGGTTTACGTTCTGTCTTCCGGCGCTTGGTACGAAGTTTCTATAGATTTCGTAAAGAACATCAATGACTCCATTGCTAGGGTATCGCCTGCGCCATTAACTCTAACTGCTTGGAACAGAGCCGATTCCGAAGGGGAGTACAACAAAGCGTGCTCAGGAACTCATGGATTTTTGAACTGTGATGCCAAGAACATTTTCTTCGGCGGTGGCCGATCCCAACTCGAATTTTGCGACATGCTAGATCCGAAAACAAAGACTCTGATGTTTGCGAAAATCGTTTCGAAGTCGAGTGGAATGAGCCACCTGACCGAACAGGTACGACGAACGGCACAGTTACTGTTCAGCGCTGATGGTGCTTATAGGCAGAAACTCGTCAAACTGTTTGCAACTCACTATCCCAATTTTGATACGGATTGGCTTCAGACACGCCCCAGAAATGGTGATTGGACCTTTTGCATGGTATCCCTTGGGGAAAAAAGCAGATGAACTCCCTTTCTTCGCCAAGTGTGGACTTTCTAGAACTTGCAAGGAGCTGGAGGAGCAAGGTCACACAGTCACTTATATTGCCGTTTAAGTTTGAGACGGTTTCGGATTCAGCATTCTCAAACGTAGCAGATGCTTGCCTACTAAGACTCACACCTTTGCTGGTCATCTGACAGCGAGCTTACTCTGTAACGACTGCCGAATCTCGTGCTCGTAAAGCCTCATATAGCTGAGCTGGCCCAAGCAGTACGTCTTTTAAGCCACTGCGCACCTTCTCTGAGTCGAGAGCCTGCTTGCTCATTGTCGTATAGGCAGTAAGCGCGTCCATGATGGCGTTCAGTATGCCACTGGCGAGATCGGGTGAGTTCGCAAACTGTTCCTTGGTGTTGTTTACCGCCTGCTGTACCAAGGTGTGAGACTCCAACAGCTTGCCCTTGATGACATTGTTCACGTAAACCAGCTTGTCGTCTTCGGTGACCTCTGCTTCGAAGAGATCATTCACCTTGGCGATGATCTCCGCCAGCAGGGCTTTTTCCTTCTCCTGCACGGAGCCGGAGCCAGCCTCGGTAATCGGCGGCAACTTCGGGAGCTCCCCTTCGCCAAGATGGCATAGTGCGTTTCCCCGGTCCGGAGGTTGTGGTGGGTCAGCACCACCTTGGATAGGTCAATCTCCTCACGCTCGCGACCGAAGTCCAGCAGGGGCATCAGGCGCTTATAGAAAATGTATCGGCCCTCAACCCGGTATTTCCGTAATCGAAAATCTGCGACAGGAAGGTATATGGCAGACCGAAGTTGTCCATGTCCCGCTTGAACAGCACCAGCGACTCCATCTCATTCTTTAGCCTCTTCACCGCACTTCTCATCAGTTCGCGCCTTCGCGACCTTCAAGCTCATGCGCTGCTTTGTACTGGTGCAGCAGTCGTCCCACAACCGGCTCCAAAGCGCGCAATAGATCACCCTGCTTGGCTGTCGGATCCAGCTCCACCTTGCCACCCTATCCACCTCGAACTCGTCGTAGTGGCCTGCCGCATCCAGTTTGGTACGCAGGTTGAAGACGAGGTTTGGATCGGTCACGTCCTCCAGCGTCGGCCGTAGTGTAGTAGGTTTGGAACGCGATTCCAATACTTCTGCCGGCCTCATTCACGAAGTCCAGGACGTATGTCGTGTCCTTGATGCCGAACGGCCAGATATGAGCGGTTTGAGCCGCGATAGCGTCTGTACTGCCTGGATGCCCGCCGAGACGCTTGTCCACATACATCCCGCATAGCAGTGGCTGGTCGAAGCCAGTCTGAAACTTGTTCGCCACAAGCAGGATTTGGTATTCGTCCGTCTTGAAGGCCTCGCGGATGTCTCGCCCGCGCAGATTCGGATTCAGCACCTGGCTGTTCTCGGTGAATGGGTCTTCGCCAGACGCCTTATCGTTTACCTCACCGGAGAACGCGACCAACGCGCTCAAACGATAGCCCTGCGACTGAATGTACTTCTGCATGGCGAGTTGCCAGCGCACTGCCTCCAGCCGACTCCCGACAACTACCATCGCCTTTGCGTGGCCTGTCAAGCAGCGGTTGCACATTCTCGCGGAAGTGCTCCACCACCACCTGCACCTTCTGCGAGATGTTGTACGGATGCAGCCGCACCCAACGCATAATGCCCTTCATCGCCGTGGCTGCGTTCGACCTCTGTCTCGTCGTACTCCTTGCCGTCATGCGCCAGCCTGAAGGCGAGCTTGTAGGTCGTGTAGTTCTCCAGCACGTCGAGGATGAAACCCTCCTCGATCGCTTGCCTCATGCTGTACACATGGAATGCCTCGGGCACGTTCGTCGGCCCTGCTGGCTGATCTGGCTCTGGCCTGCGGCCAAACAACTCCAACGTCTTTGCCTTCGGTGTCGCCGTGAACGCAACGTAGGTGATGCCCGTGTCGGCGGTGCGAGCCGTCATCTGCGCCCGTAGCACGTCATCGAAGCCGACCTCACCGCCGTCCTCGATCTCCTGCCACTCTTCGGCGACTGAGCACCTGTTTCAGCTTCGCCGCTGCCTCCCCTGTCTGCGAGCTATGCGCTTCATCGGCGATCACTGCGAAGCGTTTACCCTCCGACGCTGCAAGCTCACGAACCTTCTCCAGCGCGAACGGGAAGGTCTGAATGGTGCAAACGACGATCTTCTTGTCGCCGGAGAGCGCCTCCGCAAGCTCCTTGCTCTTGCTACCGCTGACGCCCTTGATGCTGGTCACGACGCCTGTCGTGCGCTGAAAGTCGAAGATGGCATCCTGCAACTGCTGGTCGATCACGTTGCGGTCGCTCACCACGATTACTGAGTCGAAGACCTTCTTATGCTCGGCATCATGCAGGTCTGCGAAGAAATGCGCCGTCCATGCAATCGAGTTCGTCTTGCCCGAACCTGCCGAATGCTGGATCAGATACTTGCCGCCCGCACCGTCCGCCCTTACGGCGTTCAACAGCTTCCGCGTCGCGTCGAGCTGGTGGTATCGCGGGAACAGATAGCGCGTCAGCTTCTTCTTGTCGTCCTTTTCTGTGACAAGGTAGCGGCCCAGGATGTCGAGAAAGCTCTCGCGCTCCCATACCTCCTCCCACAGATAGCTGGTTCGATGGCCGGACGGAGATGGTGGATTGCCAGCCCCGCCGTTGTCCCCCTTGTTGAATGGCAAGAAGCGAGTCGCTGGCCCTGCAAGCCGGGTCGTCATCTGCGCTTCGGAGTTGCTGACGGCGAAGTGAACCAGCGCACCACCGGGAAAGCTCAACAGCGGCTCGGCCTTCTGGCCCTTCGGCTGCGGATGCCGGTCGAACCGATACTGGTCTACGGCGTCCTTCACGCTCTGGGTAAAGTCTGATTTCAACTCCACCGTGGCGACGGGAAGGCCATTCAGAAAGAAGACGAGGTCAAGGCAGTTCTCATTGCCCTCGGAGTAGCGCACCTGACGGACGACGCGCAAACGGTTGGCAGCATATCGGGTCATGATCGCGGCATTGATGCCGGAGGCAGGGCGAAACTGCGCCAGGGCAATCTTGCTCTTCACCGGGAATAGCTCGATCCCGTTCCGCAGTACGTCGAGTGTTCCTCGTGTGTCCAGATTCTGCCGGAGTTGGTCGAGTAGCCGCGTATCGGCTGCAAGGCCGTGTCCTTTCGCTAGCGCCTGCCATGCCTCCGGCTGCGACTCCTGCACCCACGCAATCACATCCTCGGGGAACAGCGCCCGCGCTCGGTCGTACTGTGCGGACACGCCGTCTTCATAGACCCAGCCATGCTGCCCGAGGTGCTCGGCGATCTCGACCTCGAAGTGAATCTCTTTGTGTAGGCTCATGCGGCCTCTTTCGGAGTGTAGTTGCGAACGTCGATCTTGCCGGTGACGGCGGCGGAGATTAGGGCGCTACGGCGCTCTTGGAGCAAAGTGACAGATGTTTCTGCCTGCGCCATGAGTGCTCCAAACTCATCCTGCATTCGCTCCAACTCGACAACGATAGCAAGTTGTTCAGCAACTGGGGGAAGCGGAACGTTCAACGCACCGACAATCCCGGTATTCAGATTAGGCTGCCCGCTGCCTTGTTTCATCCGCTCTCGTAGCTCGGACGTCAGAGAACCAAGAACGAAATAGAGGTACTTCTTGTTTACATTCTCATTTAGTGCAAGAAATGCCAGGATGCCATCGTTTGCGCAACCCGTTATCCCAAGAATTTTGGGAACTCCAAGTGTTGCGCCGCTATTTGTCAGAACCAGTGTTCCAATATCGATGGTTCTGCTCTGTTCTGCTCCGACCTCCGTCAGCATTGATTCAGTCGTCACCAAATACATGCCGTCATCCTTGGTTACTTCTCCTACCGTAATCCACGGCATGAAGTCTCCGTTGAAGAATCGTGGGTCGCCAGCGGGGCGCGGTGAGCCGCCGCGAACGATATTGGTCATTTGTCCCAACTTAGAGATGCCCCAGGGTTGAGGTATCAAACCGATCCAATCCACACCGCAGTCTTTCATGGGGGTATCTGGGTTGAGGCCCTTGGTGACGGCGTGCGAGATGACTGCCTGACGCTTCTCCTTCAGTAACTCAATTAGCTGTAGTTGCTCCGCGATAAGGGCGTCAATCTTCCTCGTTTCTCGGTCAATGAGGTTTGCTATTCGATTTTGTTCATCGAGCGGCGGCATCAGCAGCGGAATGCGAGAGTGATAGATAGGGTCAAGATCCCATTGACCAATCCTCACTCCTTTTGAGAGGGATAGATAACCAGTGATATAGCGATCAGAACGCATCAAGTAATGTAGGTAGCGCGGATTATCTTTATGAGTTGCGGCATACACGAAATATGCCGGACTAACGATCCCTTGATGATCCGAAATGGCAACGGACCCTTGCCATGCTTTCATCTTATTGATGACCAAATCGCCTGGCTCAACAAGTTGGTAAACGTTCAAGTCCTCCGACGCTTTATTGTTGTTGTCGTCTCGACTAGCTTTTGGCACAACACCGTGATCGCGATATGCAGAGAGCATTTGTTCTTCTGGATATCCGATACGCTTCGTGCGCCGATACCGTGTCCAAAACGGTACTAGCCGCCAATGCTCCGGCACCTGTCCCAGCCAGTCCACCCCACTGTCCTTGTACCGCTCATAGCGCGGAAAGCTCATTCAGCCTCACCTTCCCGCGAGTCTTGGATGTAAAACTCCTGGAGCTTGGCCTGGAGCAGCTTCTTGTCAGGAAGCGCCGTCTGGTACTCCGCGATGAGTGCGGGGGAAAGCGTCCGGCTCAGTGCGTATTCCACGACCTTGTCTTCCTTGCTGGCACAGAGCAGCACACCGATGGAAGGCTGTTCGTGCGGCTTCCGCACGTCGCGGTCGAGCGCCTCCAGATAGAAGCTCAGCTTGCCGAGATGTTCGGGCTCGAACCGCTGCACCTTGAGTTCAAATGCAACCAGGCAGTTGAGGCCGCGATGGAAGAAGAGCAGGTCAAGCGCAAAGTCCCTTGTCCCCACCTGCACGGGAAACTCCGATCCGATGAAACAAAAATCCCGGCCAAGCTCCAGCAGGAAATCCTTCATCCGGCTAAGCAATGCGCGGTGAAGGTCATTCTCAGTGTGTTCTCGTGGCAAGCCGAGGAATTCGACGTTATAGGCGTCCCGAAAAACATCGACTGCCTCCGGGTGCATTTGTCTCACCGCTGCCGAGACTTTTGGCGGCGACAGCACCACCCGCTCAAAGAGAGCTGCGTTGAACTGGCGTTCCAACTGGCGGCTTGACCAGCGTTCCTTCGCTGCCATTCGGACATAGAATTCGCGCTCTTCGGGCCGCTTGCTCTGGCCGAGGATGATGAGGTGATGGGTCCAAGGTAATTGTCTCAGCAGTGCCGAGACAATTGCTTCATCCCGGTACGCCTCATAAAACTGCTTCATTCTGAATAGGTTGGGTCGGGAGAAGCCACGCAACCCTGGATGCGAATGGGCGATGAATCGGGCCAGATTCTCGACCGTCCCAGAGCCCCACTCGGCAGCTTCGATCTTGCGGCTAATGTACTCCCCCACCTGCCAGTAGAGGTCGATGAGAGCAGTGTTAACGGCGCGGTAGGCATTTTGCTGAGACGTGGCAATCAATGCAACGATCTCGGCGAACCCGTCGGGATCGGGCTGCGGTACCGCCAACGCGGACTTCTGTCGTTTCGGCTTTGTCGTCATGCGCTCAACCCCGCAATCATCGTCAGGATACGGTCGGTGACGACCTTGAGGTCGGCGTCGATCTCCGCAAGCTCCCGTGGCGGCTTGAAGACATAGAAGTGACGGTTGAACGGGATCTCATACCCTACCTTCGTCTTTTCATGGTCGATCCAAGCGTCCGGCGCATGAGGCAACACCTCGCGCTCGAAGTAAACCTCCACATCCTCACTGAGCGGAACATTCTCGGTGTCGCGGAGGTCGGCATCGGGCATCGGCTTTCCCTTCATCTTGCCCTTGGTGCCGAAGACAACCTTGCCCTCAGCATCGCGCAGGGGCCGCTCAACCGTGATCGTCCGATAGCCGAAGCTCTCGTTCGGGAAGATGAGAGAGATAGGCACGCCGTCGCGCCGAACTTCCTTGAACTCGCAAAAGATGCGCGTGATCTCGTCGATGTGCTCCGGGCTAAGCTCCTTGCGCTTGTCGCCCAGGCTCTTCCGCATCCGCTGCCAGAAACCAGAGGCATCGATCAACTGCAGCTTGCCCTTGCGGTGCGGCAGCTTGTGGTTCGTTACGACCCACAGGTAGGTCGAGATGCCGGTGTTGTAGAACATCTCCGTGGGCAACGCGACGATGGCCTCTACGAGGTCACTCTCCAAAAGATACTGCCGGATATTGCTCTCACCTGAACCGGCCCCGCCCGTAAACAGCGGCGAACCGTTCTGGACGATGCAGAACCGCGCCCCGCCATCAGCAAGCGGGCGCATCTTCTTCACCAGATGCAGCATGAAGAGAAGGGAGCCATCCGAGATGCGGGGCAAACCCGGGACCGAAACGCCCATTGAATCCCTGTTCCTCGTACTCTTTGCGCACGGCCTTCTCGGACTGCTTCCACTCCACGCCGAAGGGCGGATTGGAGAGCATGTAGTCGAACACCTGATGCGCGTGGCCGTCATTGGCGAGCGTGTCCCCCGGCTTGATGTTCGCTACGTCCTGCCCCTTGATGAGCATGTCGGCTTTGCAGATGGCGTAGGACTCATCATTCAACTCCTGGCCCGATACCGTCAGCCGCGCCTTCGGGTTGTGCTCATGCACCCATTCGCCTGCCACAGAGAGCATTCCGCCCGTCCCGGCTGTCGGGTCATAGATCGTCCTGACGACGCCGGGTTTGGAAAGAACATCGTCATCCTCGGCAAAGATGAGGTTGACCATGAGGCGAATGACCTCGCGCGGAGTGAAGTGCTCACCAGCCGTCTCATTGGAGAGTTCGGCAAACTTGCGGATCAACTCCTCGAAGATGGTTCCCATGTCCGCGTTGCTGACCTTGTCCGGGTGAAGGTCGATCTTGCTGAACTTTTCTGTGACGAGGTAGAGCAGGTCGGCGTTGGCGAGCCGGTCGATCTGCGCCTCCAGCTTGAAGCGGGAGAAGATATCTTTGACGTTGTGCGAAAAGCCGTGGAGGTACGCCGCAAGGTTCATCGCGACGTTATCCTGGTCGCCAACGATGGCCTTCAAGTCCATCGGCGAAGTGTTGTAGAAGGTGTTGCCGGACGCCCGAGTCAGATAATGATTGACGCCGTCCCCAGAGACATCACGCTTGGCCGCCTCCTTCAGAACAGCTTGCTTCGTTGGCTCCAGGACGCAGTCCATCCGGCGCAAAACCGTAAACGGCAGAATCACTTGGCCGTACTCGTGCGGTTTGTACTTGCCACGCAGCAAGTCCGCCACCGACCAGATGAAAGAGGAAAGATTCATACCGAATCTTACCGTGTTCGCCCTGCCGAGGCACCAATCGCTGCTCGCTGGGGTCGGCAATTATCGAATTCGTCAATCAGCGTCAGACGAATTGCTTGGGATGGCAAAATCCCAGACGTTGTCTGGGATTTGGGGGACTGGTGTCTGTCGCCGCACTCGATGTCGCTCTACAGTAAAGCGACGGATGACGAGCCATTTTGCAGACAATGTCTGCGAAATTAAGTCCTCCTTGGATTGGCCAGACGCAGTCTGGCCAATGTCGGAGTACAACAAAGATTTTTCAGACAGTGTCTGGAAAATTGCTGGCTAAGCAATCCACCAGACAATGTCTGGCGATTTGCGAGGCTCGGGAGATTCATTCACTCAACTTAGGACGCGACTTCGGCGGAGGCGCATTTGACGAGATCGGAGGCACGGAACCGCCAGAGCTTTCCAAGCTGGTAGCCTCTGACTTCTCCTCTTCGCGCCATGCGCTGCAGGGTCTTGGGGTGAATCCTCAGAAGTGCTGCGGCTTGTTCTGTGTCGATCAGCGGCTCAAAACGTGGATCACTGGTTGCCGAGACCCGAGCGGGTGGTTTCTTTGAGAAGTCCATTGCGAATCTCCCGTGATGGGAGGGCCTATTCGTGCAAATCCCTCATCTTTAGCTTCATCGAACGTTGGGATTCTGTCCAATGACTATTGCGCACTTCGTTATTCCTCACAGGAATAAGTCGCAACGCCTTCATTTGAAAAGGCATATTCGCCGCGCTTGATGAATGTCTCCTTGGAGTCAGCCTGGTCGAACCGTTTTACCGTGCCACGTATCCGGGGTATGAACCCTTAATAAGCGTTCGGGCTATTCAAGGTTACAGTCCGAACCTTGAATAGCGGCAGGACGAGTGCGCACTCAGAAATCTGTCAGGCTCGCACCGAGCACCTGCGCGGAAGTTGCACAGAGCTTGCATTCCAATTTCGAACAGCCGTAGCGTCGCTCTATGTTGACGATTCGGGCGATGACCGGCGGCGCTGGCTATGCACAAAAGCATCTGGAGCACAGCGACTACTTCGATCAAAATCGCACAGTGCAGGGTGAGTGGCATGGTCGGGGAGCGGAATTGCTAGGGCTGAATGGCGCGGTCACGCACCAGCAGTTCGAAGCCGTCCGTGAGGGGCTGCATCCTGAGACGGGCGAGTTTCTGCGTCCGCGCCACAGTGCGGACCGGCTTGCAACTGATGGAGCAGGTGGAGAGCAAGGCGCGATCTCTATACGACCTGACCTTTTCGGCTCCGAAGTCTGTCTCGGTACAGGCTTTGGTAGGCGGAGACGACAGGCTGCTAGAAGCGCATCGCCACGCCGTCGATGTGGCGTTGCAGGAAGCGGAGCGGTATGCCGGAGCAAGAGTACGCTTGAATGGCGCGAACCATGATCGTCAGACGGGAAATCTAGTCGTCGCGGCGTACACACACGACAGCAGCCGTCAGCTTGATCCGCAACTCCATACGCACGCGGTCGCCGCGAACCTGAGCTATGACGGGGTAGAGGGGAGATGGAAGGCACTCCAGGCCTCGGGAATGTATGAGCGCCGTGCCTACATCACGGAGGTTTATCGGAATGAACTGGCGAAGGAGGTGCGTGGGCTTGGATATGAGATTGAGAGTCAAAGGAACGCAAAGGGAGTCGATAACGGATTCGAGATCAAAGGCATTTCCAAAGAAGTGCTGGAGAGGTATTCGCAGCGCAGCGACCAACGGGATGAGTCTATTCGGCAATTCGCAGCGGAGCATGGGCGACAACCTACGGACAACGAGATCGCTGTGCTAGTGCGGGAATCCAGACCGGACAAATTGCATGAGATCAGCTCAGCGGAGGTTCATCGCTTACAGCTAGATCGTATCTCCCCACTGGAGCACAGAAACCTGCTTGATCTTCGCGAGCAGTCTATCGGGCGTAGTCAAACATTCGTTCCTGAGATAGCTCCAGCCGTCCAATCTCTGCAACATGCGGAAGAACACCTATTCGAGCGGAAGACTGTCTCCAAGGATCACGAATTGATGACGGAGGCCCTGCGTCATGGCAGGGGCAAGCTCGATCTCGCGGAGTTGCGCGGAAGCTACGAGTTTGAAGTAGCTCAGAGCAAACTCCTTCAGGTCGGCGGCAATGTCGCGACCCAAACAAGTCTTGAACGCGAGCGCAGCATGGTGGCCGTCGTCGATCACGGCATCCATCGCTACCCGGCGCTGGGTGGCAACGATCACTTTGAGCCGAAGGCGAGTCTCCGGTTAGAACAACGTCACGCCGTAGAGACGATACTTGCGTCCCAAGATTTTGCAGTCAATCTGCGCGGTGCGGCAGGGACCGGGAAGACCGCTACGTTGCAGGAGATTGATCGCGGCTTGCACGCGGCGGGGCATGAGGTCTTGGCTGTAGCTCCAACGCGGAGTGCTGTCGAAGAACTGCAGAAGGTTGGCTTTGGATCGTCGATGACGATCTCTCGTTTGCTGGAGGACCAAACCGCACAGGAGCGTCTTCGGGGAAATGTGCTGATCGTAGACGAGGCAGGCATGGTCTCAGGGCGGCAAATGGAAGGGCTGCTCGATCTGGCCCGTCGCGAGGATGCGCGGATTCTGTTCTCCGGGGACACGCGCCAGATACAGAGTGTGGAGTCCTCTGACGCTTTGCGAATCCTGGAGCGCGAGTCGCGGATGACAAGCGTTTCCTTGACCGGCATCCAGCGCCAATCGAACCCTGAGTATCGAGAGGCTATTGAAACCTTCCGGCAATCGCCCGATCAAGGCTTTGCCAAGCTCCAAGACTTGGGAGCCCTCCGTGAGGTGCCCTACACGGAGCGAGCGAAGGCAGTGGCCGATGTATATCGAGAGGTGACGGCAGAGCCTGGTCGCAAGGTGCTCGTCGTTGCGCCCACACATGAAGAGATTGGGCGCGTCACGCAGGCGATCCGCGAAGATCTGAAGCAGAGGTCTGTATTGGGTGATGGTGAAACTCTCCAGCGACATATTCCGTTGCAGTGGACGGAAGCGCAGAAGAAGGACATCTCCAACTATCAACCCGATCAGGTGCTGGTGTTTCATCGTGCCTCACACGGTATAGAGAAGCATGAGGCGTTGACTGTCACTGGCGTTTCGGGTGCCAGCATCCACACGATGAACGAGCGTGGTGAAGAGAAGTCCGTCAGTCTCACACAGGCAAGATCGTTTTCCGTGCATGAGCGCACGGAGATTGAAATTGCTGCCGGGGATAAGCTGCTGATGATGGGCAATCGCAAAGAGCCGGGGTTCCGGGCAACAAACGGCGAGCTAACGACCGTGCGGAGTGTCGAGCGAGGCATTATCAATCTGGAAGACGGGCGGAGCGTGCCGGCGAACTATCGCGAGTTCACGCATGGTTACGCCGTCACGGCACATCGCAGCCAAGGTAAGACAGTCGATCAGGTCATCATCTCCGCTGACGTTATGAAGCAGGAGCTGTTTTACGTCGCTGCGTCGCGTGGCCGTGAGGGGATTGCAATCGTCACTTCAGATGTAGAACGCCTTGGTCAATCGTTGGGTGTCTCGATGGCACGTCCGTCCGCGATAGAGCTTGCAAACGAGATTTCACAGTCGAAGCAGTCGCTTGAGCACAGTGCAGAGATGAACCCGAAACAGGTCATCGAAACGCTTAAGCCTCCGCGCGATATGGGGTTTGAGCAAGGTATAGGATTGGGATTTTAGCCCTCAGTTCATGCGCGGAATTTGCTCCTGCCAACCGGCACTAATACCGGCAATATAATCCGCAATGTACCGTCTAAATTGTTACAGGTGTATACTTTGTGATGGATATGAAACCGGCAAAAAAAGCGCCTATGCCGACACCTTCCTGGATGGAGCCAATGCTTCCATCGGACGGAGGCAGAGCACTGGAAGATATTGCTTTCGACCTCATCTCCAGCGCCAATGCACTCGCAGGTCAGATTCATCCCATCGTTACTGAGTCAGTAGGCAACCTGGTTCGTTCGATGAACTGCTACTACTCAAACCTCATCGAGGGTCACGATACGCATCCGCGTGATATCGACCGCGCATTGCATAAAGACTACTCGACCGAACCTCGCAAGAGAGCCTTGCAGCTCGAAGCGGTCGCGCACATCGAAGTGCAGAAGGCAATCGACGACGGCCTCGACCCGAAAGACTTTCCGGCTTCATCGGCATACGCCATCTGGCTGCATCGCGAGTTCTGCCGTCGTCTGCCGGATGAGCTGCTATGGGTCGAAGATCCCGAGACAAAGCGCCGCATACGGCTTACGCCTGGGGCGCTACGCGACGGGGAAGTCGTTGTCGGTCTGCACCTGCCGCCACCGGCTGCCGCGCTCCCTGGGTTTCTTAAGCGTTTCGAGCAGGTCTACAGCCCACAGAGTTTATCCAAGGTGCGACAGGTGACCGCCGTAGCGGCTGCACATCATCGCTTCCTCTGGATACATCCTTTCTACGACGGCAACGGTCGCGTGGCGCGATTGATGTCGCACGCTCTGCTGCGTCGCCTCGGCGTTGGCAATAGCCTCTGGTCTGTGGCGCGGGGTCTTGCGCGGAATGTGGGCGATTACAAATCCTTGCTGATGGCTGCGGATGCTTCGCGTCGTGGCGATCTGGATGGTCGGGGGAATCTTTCGCAGGCGGCTCTTGATAGCTTTTGCGAATTCTTCCTGCGTGTGTCGAACGATCAGGTTTCGTATATGAGCACGATCCTTCAGCCTTCTGAGTTGCTCCGTCGCATGGAAATCTACGTCGAAGACGAGACGCGCGCGGGTCGTCTTCCCAAGGGCAGCTTCCCACTACTGCGTGAGGCTCTCCTTGCCGGTGAGTTTGAGCGCGGGCTGGCTCCCTCGCTTACGGGATACAAGGAGCGGATGGCGCGGACGGTCGTATCGAAGCTGCTAGATGCGGGGCTGCTCGTTTCCCCAAGTCATGTGGCGCGTCTGCGACTCGGATTCCCGCTGCCAGTTGTCGAGCGCTGGTTTCCAGCGTTGTATCCATCAGCTAGCTATCGCTTCTATGCCTAGCTCAATACGATCAGGACTGCTTCCAAACTATTTTTAGCTAGTTTTCCACAGGCGAATCGAGTCCCAAGCGTTCCCAAGAATTCCTTAGAAGACACTGTAACGACAATAAAGGCCTCAGAGTCCGAAAGACCTCTTCCCAAAGGGCTTCGTGAGCATCTGGACAAATCTTCCGCACAGTTTGATCGTGTGTTCAGGAGGCGTACGAGCCATGTCCGATTTCAAGTTTTCAACGGAGCCGTTCCTGGATAGCGATCAAGCCGCCGCTATCCTTCGCATTCACCCTAAGACCCTTCAACGTCTGGCCCGACACGGTCGCGTCATCGGGTACCGTGTCGGCAAGCTCTGGCGATTTCACCGCCTCAGACCTTGAGGGCCGGAATGATGGCTTCGTTTCCACACTCGACTCCGACACTGCCGAGCGGTACGCTTTAAGTACCACTCGTGCCCGCAACTAACAGGAGGTAATCCATGTTTGTTCGGACACGGTTTCAATATGGCAGTCTGCGGCTTCGGAAGCGCGAGCGAGGTTCTGACGTGTGGGAGTTTCGTTATTACGAGACCAACCCGGAAGGCAAGCGGGTACGACGGAGCATGATCCTTGGGGAACAAGCTCTGTATCGGACCGAGGCCGAAGCACGTAAGGCAACGCAAGCACTTCTGATGCAGCTCAACGAGGAAGCTCCACGCGCCGAAATGGAAGCTCCGACGTTCGGGGCTCTGCTCGATAAATACATCGAGCATGAGTTGCCAGAGCGATACTCCACCCGGAGTTCGCATCTCTCGAACATTCGGAAACACATTCGACCGCGCTGGAACGAACAACCCGTAAACAAGATGAAACCGATGGCGATGGAGCTGTGGCTGCGTGATCTGCCGCTTGCTCCAAAGTCGAAGGTTCATATACGGAGCCTGATGCACCTGGTCTTGAAGTGTGCGGAGCGATGGGGAATCATTGAAATTGGCAAGAACCCCGTCACGCTGGTGCGCGTCAAGAACGCAAGCAAGCGACTGAAGCGGCCCCAAATCCTCGAAGTGGCTCAGTTCTTCGAGATGCTCAAGCATCTCGCGGAGCCGTACCGCACGATGGTGATGGTGGCGCAATGTACGGGACTTCGCATCAGCGAAATCCTGGGCCTGCAGTGGGGTGACTTCGATTTCGAAGCGCACACCTTCATGGTTCAGCGCAGCTCTGTCGGTGGACGGATCGATGCGGCGAAGACGGAATACTCGAAGGACTATGTTCCGCTCGACCTGCGTCTGGAAGAACTGCTGCTTCGGTGGCGGAGCTTCAGCACCTATTCCAAGGATGGGGATTGGGTCTTCGCCAATCCACAGACTGGAAAGCCGTATCACCAGGAGAGCCTCAAGAAGCGCCAGCTTCGCAGGGTCGCCGACATCATCGGTCTGCCGGAAGGGATCGGTTGGCATACGTTCCGCCACACCTATCGCTCATGGCTCGATGAGACCGGCGCTCCGATGAAGGTGCAGCAGGAGTTGATGCGTCACGCCTCTATCCAGACGACGATGAATGTCTACGGAAGGGCGATGACAGACTCGAAGCGCAAAGCCAATAGCCAAGTCGTAGGGCTGGTGTTTGGCGAAACGCTGGACGTGAGAAAGGGGGACTTAAACACCACAGTCCTTCAATGAAGAAGGACTGTTCAGGAGGAGCCATTTCCGATTGGGGGATAATGGGGTCTTGTTTGGGAAATCGAAGTCTGTAAGTGATTGATTCTTTGGTTGCGGGGGTAGGATTTGAACCTACGACCTTTGGGTTATGAGCCCAACGAGCTACCGGGCTGCTCCACCCCGCAAGTTGAGTATACGACCGCAGGATGGGGCGGGTCAATTTTCAGCAGTGTCCCCAGGGCTTCGGCGGGGCATCCCCAGAGCACAGCAAAATGCGGAACTTTTCGCCCAAAGTTGCGTCTGAATAGGGTGTTGGGTTGTTGTCAGGAGTGAAACATGAAGATGAGGGTCTTGCAGGTTTTTGGCGGAGCGATGCTGGCCGCCGGATTGGTTGTGCCGGCGACGGCGCAGGACAAGGCGTTGAGCGATGCGCAGGTGGAGGCCAACGTGCTGCGCGCCCTGGCCAGCGCGCCGGAGCTTTCCACGCAGAATATTCAATCGTCCACGGTGTTTGGGACGGTGACGCTGAGCGGCAACGTCCACGATGAGGCGCTGCGCACCCAGGCCGAGAACCTGGCGGCGCGCGCCACTGGCGTGAAGAAGGTCGTTGACCAGATGACGCTGGGCGATACCCCGCCCAGCGCGAACGAGCAGGCCGGCCAGGAGGCTCTGAACCAGCCGGATACGGCGAACGGGAACGTGCCACAGGGGCAGGTTTTGCAGTCGGATGGGACATACGCTCCGGCAGCGCCTTCGGACCAGGGCGCGCCGCCGGTGCAGGCGCAGAACGGGCCTCCGCAGGGGCCGCCGCAGGGGGTACTATTCGCAGAACGGCGATCCGCAGAGCGGCTATCAGCCGGGGCAGCCGCCGTCCGGGACGCCAGCCGATGTACCAGCGCTATGCGCCGCCTCCGGGAGTTGCGGGTGGGCAGCGCGCGGGACTGGATGTGACGGTTCCGGCGGGAGCGGTGCTGCGGATTCGCATCAACCGCGGACTGGACTCGCAGCATATCCAGCCGGGGACGGCGTTTGACGGCACCGTGCTGACCGATGTGGTCGCCGATGGCGCGGTGGCGATTCCGCGCGGCGCGACCGTGCTGGGCACCGTTGTGGATGCGAAGAAGGCGGGCGCCTTCAAGGGTGAGGGCGAGCTTGGCTTGCAGATTACCAGCGTGACGCTGGGCGGCAACGTCTACCCCGTGAGCACCGAGGTCTGGCAGCGTGAGGGCCGCGACAAGGCCGTCGGGCACGGTGAACAATACGGTCGGCATGGGCGCTTTGGGCGCCATCATCGGCGCGGTTGCCGGCGGCGGTGAAGGAGCAGCTATCGGCGCGGGCGTGGGCGGAGCGGCGGGTCTGGCGGGCTCGGCGGCGACTCCGCGCGGGCAGATCATCATCCCGCCGGAGTCCGTGCTGACGTTCAGGACGGCGCAGCCGGCGATGGTGAAGACGGTGTCCGAGGCGGAGATGGCGCGGCTGTCCTATGCGGCCGGGCCGCAGCAGCCGCAGGGGCCTCCGCGGGTGCGGTACTACAGCCCGTACTATGGGCCATACTATGGGCCCGGTATTATCCGGACCGCCGCGGTATTGAGCAGTGGATTCAGGCTTGTGATGGCCGCGGAGCGATCCGCGGCCATTGGCTTTCCTGCGACTGATTTATACTTGTCAGCGAGCCCCTGCACGCAGGAGTGGTGCGTCTGCCGAGCAGGGGACGATGCCCGAACGTGCGCAAAACAAGGGGGCAACGCGCTCTGCCCAACAGAGCCGTGTGAAGGTTAAGGTCGTAAGTCAAGCATGATTCGTATTCTGCAGAAGGACAACTGGATTATTAAGGCCATCTTTGCGGTGATCATTATCTTCGCCATCGGCGCGATGACCATCACCCTGGTTCCCGGCATCTTTGACAATGGCGACACCAACGACGCTACGGTATTTGCGACGGTGCGCAGCCCGGGCTTGCTGGGCAGGCTCTCCGGCAGCACGCCGATCACCACCGCCGACGTGCAGCGCGAGGCTGAGCAGCAGCTGCAGCAGCAGAAGCTGCCGGACTTCTATCTCCAGTTCCTGATGAGCCGCGTGGGCCAGCAGCAGGTGGTGCGCGCGGTGCTGAAGCGCGAGGCCGACCGGTTGGGCCTGCAGGTGAGCGATGAGGGGCTGACGCAACTTCCTGCGCACCGGGCCGTACTCGCAGTATCTGTTTCCCGACGGCAAGTTCATCGGCGAGGACCACTACATCGACTTCGTGGAGCAGGAGTTCCGGCTGCCGGTGAAGGACTTTGAGGACCAACTGAAGGACGACCTGGAGTTGCAGCGGCTGCAGTCGCTGGTGACCGGCGGCGTCACGGTCTCGGACAGCGCGGTGCGCGCGGAGTACCTGCAGTCGGGAACGAAGGTGAAGTTCGAGTACGCCGTGGTCTCTGCCGCTGACCTTCAGCAGACGATCAACCCCAGCGATGCCGACCTGCAGGCGTTCTTCAAGCAGAATGCGGCGCGCTACGCGACGGCGATGCCGGAGACGCGCAAGATCGAGTTCTTCAGCGTCGACAGCTCCAACCTGCCGGGCGGCAAGCCGGCGGTGAGTGATGCCGAGATTCAGGCCTACTACGACGCGCACCAGAACGACTACAAGACGCAGGAGCAGGTGAAGACGCGGCACATTCTGATCTCGGTGGCCAAGGGCGCGGATGCGAAGACCGACGCCGCGGCCAAGGCCAAGGCGCAGGACGTGCTGAAGCAGGTGAAGGCAGGCGGAAACTTTGCCGACCTGGCGAAGAAGTACTCGGATGACCCGGGCAGCAAGGACCAGGGCGGCGAGCTGCCGCTGATTCCGACCAGCAGCCTGGACCCGGCGTATGCGCAGGCGGCGATGGCGCTGAATCCGGGGCAGACCTCGGACGTGGTGCGCTCGCAGTTCGGCTATCACATCATCCAGACGGAGCAGAAGCAGCCGGCGCAGCGTGAAGACGCTGGCCGAGGTGAAGGACTCCGATCGTGCAGTCGCTGCAGACGAGCCAGAAGTCGCCGCGGCGGCGCAGAACTTTGCCGACGCAGCTGGCCGGCGAAGCGCAAGAAGAATGGCCTGCAGAAGACCGCCGACGCGCATGGCCTGCACGTGATGACGACCGACTATCTGGGCAAGACGGGCGTGATCGCCAGCCTGCCGGATTCGTCCAGCCTGCTGACGGCGGCGTTTGGCGCGGCCAAGGGAGCGGCGCCGCAGATCGGCCTCCACCGGCGAGGGCTATGCGATCTTCCAGGTGGACGACATCAAGGCCGCGCATGCGCCGGCGTTCGCCGACTACAAGTCGCACATCCTGGATGACTATCGCGCAGCAGAAGACGCCGGAGCTGCTGAATGACAAGCTGATCAAGCTCTCCGACCGCGCCAAGGCAGCTGAACGACCTGAAGCAAGGCCGCCGGCGGAGATGAACCTGCCGGTGAAGACCAGCGACCTGGTTGGACGCGACGCGCAGGTGCCGGAGATCGGCGCGCTGAGCGGAGCGGCTTCGGTGGTGTTTACGCTGCCCAAGGGCGGCATCTCCGGGCCGATGAACGAGGGCGCCAATGGAGCTGTGCTGCAGGTGCTGGAGAAGCAGGAGCCGAGCGCAGACGACATCGCGAAGAACTTCGACGCGACCAAGTCGAAAGCTGCTGGACCAGCAGCGCCAGGAGGCGTTCAGCGTCTTTGTCGGATCGCTGATGGACCGCTACGAGAAGGCCGGCGCGATCGTGTACAGCAAGAAGCAGGCGGACCTCGCCGCTGGGCAACTAGCGCAGCAAGATGTTTCGCGTGGGTGTCGCACGGAGCATTGGCTGAGTGGGAGGTTGTGCGCGATGACGTCTGAGCGGATCTCCGGAGTTCTGCTGCATGTAACGTCGCTGCCTTCGTATGGCGGCGTGGGCGACTTCGGCCCGGCGGCGTATGGGTTCGTCGACTTTCTGGCCGCGGCGAAGCAGCGGATGTGGCAGGTGCTCCCGCTCAGCCCCACGGGCTATGGCAGCTCGCCGTACTCGGCGCTGTAGCGCGTTCGCGGGCAATCCGCTGCTGATCAGCCTGGAGTTGCTGGTGCGCGATGGCTGGCTGGCAGGCGAGCGCATTGCGGGACTCGGCCGGCGAAGAGGGTCCGTGCGATTTCGCCGCGGTCGTTCGCGCAGCAAGCAGCCGCTGATTGAAGAGGCGGCGGCGAACTTCCTGGACCGCGCCAACGACGAACAGACGGCAACGCTTCCAGCGCTTCTGCCAGGACAATCTCTCCTGGCTGACCGACTATGCGATGTTCAACGTGCTGCGCCGGCGCTTTGACGGCGCGGGCTGGAATGAGTGGCCCAAAGAGTATGCGCATCGCAATCCGGCGGCGATCACCGCGCTGCTGAAGGAGAGCGCGCGAGAGATCGCGATCGAAGCAGGCGGTGCAGTTCCTGTTCGACGAGCAGTGGGCGGCGCTGCGCGGATACTGCGCGGAGCGCAAGATCAAGATCCTCGGCGATGTGGCGATCTTTGTGAACTACGACTCGCGCCGATGTGTGGACGCATCCGGAGATCTTCGAGCTGGACGAACAGCGCCGGCCGGTGCGCGTCTCGGGCGTGCCGCCGGATTACTTTTCCGCGACCGGGCCAGCGCTGGGGCAATCCGCTGTACAAGTGGCCGCTGCTGGAGGAGCAGGGCTTCGACTGGTGGGTGGCGCGGATTCGCCGCGCGCTCGCGCTCTATGACGAGATCCGGCTGGACCACTTCCGCGGCTTTGAGGCCTACTGGTCCATCGCTGCCGATGAGCCGACGGCCATCAACGGCCAGTGGGTCAAGGCGCCGGGGCATGCGCTGTTCAACCGGCTGAAGGAGATCTTCGGCGAGCTGCCGTTCATCGCCGAAGACCTTGGCGTGATTACCCGCGAGGTGGATGAGCTGCGCGAGTTCTTCGGCATGCCGGGGATGCGCGATTCTGCAGTTCGGCTTCAGCGACCGCGGCGGCGCATCTGTATCTGCCGCACCGCTTTGTGGAGAACACGGTGGTCTACACCGGCACGCACGACAACAACACGACGCTGGGCTGGTGGCGCGATGACGCGACCGCCGAGGAGCGCACGAACGTGGCAGACCTATCTGCATCCCATCGAGCATGAGGGCGACATCGTGTGGACGATGATCAAGGCCGCGGCCGCGTCGGTGGCGAAGATCTGCATCTTTCCGCTGCAGGACATTCTGCACCTGGGCAGCGAGGCGCGGATGAATACGCCCTCGGAGTCGCATGGGCAACTGGACGTGGCGCTACAGCCGCGGAGCGCTGCATCCTGACTTGGCGACGAAGCTGGCGGCGATCATGGAGATGACCGACCGCGACGGCTACCAGAAGCCCATCGAAGGACCCAGCGCCGGCGGACCGACCGACGAGGACTCGCTCGCAACTAGGGAGAAAGAGCAGCGCTGAACGCAGCGCGTAAACTACTACAGTCAAGCAGTTGAACAAGACCTGAGGGAGAATCCAGTGCCACTTTCCGGAGAAGCTATTCGCACCATGAACTACGTTGACGACATTTCCGTCACGCTGCGCCGCATCCTTTCGGTGCTGCCGATTCTGACGCCCGAGGAGCGCGAGCGCGTGGCGGAGCACATTCGCCAGTCCGACCCGAGCTATGAGTCGGTGATTACGGCCGTCGCGGCGAAGTAGGGAATGACGACGGTCGCCGTCATCGGCGCGGGCGCGGCGGGGCGGGCGTTTGCTTTGCGCTGCGCGGGCGCGGGGTTCGCCGTGGTGCTGGAAGACGTGATGCCCAGCAACCTGCGGCGCGCGCAGGATGAGTATGGCGAGCTCGCCGGGGTGGAAGCTGCCGGTTCGCTGCGCGTGGCGCTCACCGTGGAAGATGCGGTGCGCGACGCGGACCTGGCGATCGACTTTGTGCCGGATGAGCTGGAGTCCAAGCTGGAGATTTTCAGCTCTGCTGGACCGCATGGCGCCGCCGCGGACGATTCTGTGTACTCCAACCAACGCTCTGAGCATCACCGATCTTGCCTCCTGCACGTACCGCGCGGGCTTGTGCGTCGGCCTTGCGGGGCGAGTTGTTTGCGGGGCCGGTGGAGGTGGTGCGCAGCCGGTTTGCAGAGGCTGCGGCGCTGGAGTCCGTGGCCGCGATGCTGGCGCGGATGGGTGTGGCATCCAGCGTGGTCGAGGACCGCGAGGAGCCGATGCTGGTGAAGAATCTGGCTGGCTAGATGCCTCTACCTCCCCCTCCCCCCGTTTTCGCGTAAATACCGCAGCGGAAAGGACTTAGCCTTGTATCTACATTGTAGATACACCGCTAAATCCCTGAAAATAAAGGGCGGATGCTGGAAATGTCCGTAAATACCGCATGAATAAGGACTTAGGGTGGATTTTCGTGCCTTGAATCTATCTTAAAGATAGATTGCCCTTGATGCGGATGGCCTTGCGGCTGGGTGCCTGGGATGTCAAATATCGCTGCCTTATCGACTCGGCGCTGGGCCGGGGGAAGAGCCCGGCCAGTGGCCGCGCGGTCTTCTCTTCGTCTGGGTTTATTTTACAACCCGTGTCAAGTGTTTTCGAGCAGGGGCTTCGAGCGGCGCGGGCAGATTGGGCGTCGGGGTTCGGCGGTGAAGGTGGTGAGGTCATGGGGTGTACGCATTATCCCGACGGATGGTCGCAGGGGACAAGATGGAGTGGGCGAGGTTCCGGCATCCTCGTTCCCATCCATGACGATGAGACCATCATGGATGGGGCACCCGAACGGCGTGGGCGGCAAGAGAAAAACAGAAAATCGACAGGTGAGCCACCCGCCCGGCTAGAGACTATACTTCTTCGATGTTCGGCTTCGGGAAACAGAAAATAACCGTGACTGAGGCGGGTGCGCACATTATGAGGTTCGCGCTTACACCGATTTTTGAACCTCGGGGCATCGAAGCGACTTTTTACCAGCGAACAATAAAACTCGGGTTGGAACCGGAGCCCTACGTTCGAGGTGATGGCATTCTGCCTATCCGTATTGGGATATTCTCTCAACAGGTATCGCGTCGAACACGGAGGCCCTCAAATTGCCGAAATGCTCCTGCGGAGGTCTCTGGAAAATCTGCAACATCAGCTAAGGCAAGAACAGGCGCTTCGATTGCTGCCTGTATACATCCGAGAAAATGCCTTCGAAATCGTATTGATGCGGAGCGAACGCTATGCGATGCCTGTCTGGGAGTCGCGAACTCCTCAAGAAGCTTTCGAAAAAATAGTCGATCTATTCGCAGACTCATGCGGAATCCCTGATTCGGAAGAGTTAATCGACATCGCGAGAACGATTCTCATGATCAAGGGCAACGCAATTGACTACTGGCTGAGAGGATGTAAAGTCATAGCGGACTAAAACTAAGGCTTGGAATCAATGCATTTCTTAGCCGAGTCTGGATGTTTGGTAAGAAAAGGAGATTCAGTCATGGTAGCTCTGAAATCGTTTGCGCCGACCCACCTTGTCGAAGATGCTCAAGAGAGCGGTTTCTTTCAATGCCCAACGTGCGGCATGGTCTGGTTCGGGAGGAACGATATACGACGGTGCCCCGAGGGGCACGGCCATCCTGTCCATGTCGCTGTTCTATGTCGAACATGCGATATTGCTCTCACTGTTGACCAGATAGCGGCGCATCTCAATAGCAAAGATCACCTGAACAGCATTATGTAAGTATTGGGTCCGTGGAGTTTCAGGCCTTTGACTTGATTGCGGCAAATAAGCCGCCTGCGTAAATGCCGGTTTAGCTTCTTCGTGCGCGCATTTCATCAGCTCTGGATGTCCAATATACCGACTGCTGCTTGTCGCGTTTCACAAAAGTACCCTCTTGATACATTTTGGCAAGCAATAACTGCGCATCTTCTTCGTTTGACTCCGCGGCCCTTGAAATCCAGTAGTATGCCCGCTCAGGATTCGAAGTCGTACCCGTCCCCGAGAGACAGAAGGCTCCCGACTTGTACTGAGAGTACGTATCGCCCTGCTCTGCTGCTTTGATATACCAGGAAAATGCTTTCGATAAGTCAACGCTAATACCGTCACCGCATTCATACATCTCAGCAAGTGAGCGTTGCGCGTTGGAGTCACCCAATGCCGCGCCTATCGAAAAATGTCCAAATGCCTTCGCGCTATCTTTCGATATGCCATCACCGTCGAGAGCTATGATGCCCAGCCATACATGGCATTGTGAGTTCTTGGGGTCAGCCTGAAGGCCCCGTTCGAAGCAAGCCACAGCTCTTACCGGATCGTAATCTTCTGGCGAAGCTAGGTCATAATAGTTTCTCCCTTGCAAGACGCAATAATGAGCTTCGACTCTTGACAGATTGAGAGCACTATCTTCTATTGGTGGCAGAATCTGAGGTTGATTTGGAGGAGGTAAATTCGGCACCGGGAATTGCAGTGCACCGGTCGGCACTTCCGGTTTGTGCGCGCGATACGTACCAATGAACGAACTCACAATGTGACAAAAGAAAATTGCCGCGGCTATCAGATTCACTATCTCCCAATCCGAGCGAGCCATCCGCATCGGAATGAGGGGATTGAACAGTAGTGCAATGCCGCCGAAAACCCAAGTCCAAGTCACCCTTTTTTCGATGTGCGATTTGTAGCTAAGGAAGACCGATGAAAGGGCCACCAAGATTCGCAATAAGGTGTAGAAAAAGTAGGGCCAACTGCTTGAGGCTGCAATGACCAAGAAAAAACGCAGATCAACCCAGGAACGTAGTCTGCAATCTGCGATTTCGTTTTAGCTGAGACCATGTCCTTTCGAGATCTCCTGATCCTGAGATTATCGCTCAAACCTCTGTCCGTCGCTTTGAGTTTTACAATATGCAGATGGTAAAAGTTGACGCATCTTGCTACCTGACCTCAGCGCGCAGCGGCACGAACCTTCTTCATTTTGAAATACCTATCGGGTGCGACTACTGCGGCGAAAAGTACTTCATCGCATATTCCGCCGCCGAGGCTGCCAATATTGCGGACTATGAGCGGAAGGTTCGTGAAGCTGCTCAAGCCAAGATAAACAAAGACCATCCTCCATCTTTGGGAATAGACCCGCGCCCACATACAACGCACATTTCGATTGAGTACATTTCAAATTGAGACACACCTCCCACTGGCGGGAGCGGGGTGCGGATGCTTAGGGCTTCGCATGACGGGTGAGCAGCTGAGGTTCCCCACTCATCGCACGGTGGGGCTGTGCGATGAATGGGCCACCCGGTGGGGTTCGTTAGGAGGAAGGTTCAGGCAGTGTGGGTCGGTGGGCAGATAGCGTCGGGGTCCTTCGACTGCGCCCCTCCGGGGCTCCGCTCAGGATGACAAGTATTGGTACTGGGGGTTAGGTCGGGCCTTCAGCCCTCTTGTTGTGGGGCGACTATACCCAGGCCTACGGCCTGGGCTGGGATAGAGCGGGCCTTCGGCCCTTTTCATTCCAGCGGGTAGAAAGGACTGCGGAACGAAAGACAAAGGCAAAGCCTTAACGCAGAGGACGCAAAGGTTGCGCGGAGGTCGCGGAG
>CAVUWQ010000005.1:0-10489 GCA_963745105.1 uncultured Acidobacteriaceae bacterium | reverse complement strand
GTATGTAAGCGTACGGTTGAGGCCGTCCAGACATCCTCATAATTAAGAGCCATTCTCGCGAAGTGGAGACTTGGGATCGGTGTCCACTTGGAGCGGAGATGGACACTTCCCGGCAAGTTACAACTGTCATAGCGGATAAGAGTGAGACGTTGGGCGCGGCCCCGCGGCAGCGGCGCAGTATCGCGGAGAAGCGGCGGATTGTCGAAGAGACGTTGGTGGAGGGCGCGTCGGTGGCGCGGGTAGCGCGAGCGCATGGCATCAACGCGAACCAGGTATTTGGCTGGCGTCGGCTGTACCTGGCAGGGAGACTTGGGGAGTGCAAGCCGGCCATGAAGTTGCTGCCGGTTCGGGTGAGCGAGAGTTTGCCGGCGCCTCTGCCGGAGCGAGGGTCCGCCGACTTCCCGAAAGCACAGCTAGGCACGATTTACATCGAACTACGGCAGGCGCAGGTGCGGATCGAAGGCAGCGCCGATCCGGCGTTGGTGCGCGTGTTGTTGGAGTGCCTGCGGGTAGGATCGGGCCGCCGACGAACACGCGAGTTTGGATTGCCGCGGGAGTGACGGACTTGCGGCGCGGGTTTACGGGGCTCAGTGCGCTGGTGGAAAGCAAGCTGGAGCAGAAACCGTTCTCGGGGCACGTGTTTGTGTTTCGCGGGCGGCGGGGCGATCTGATCAAGGTTGTGTGGTACGACGGCGACGGATTGTGTCTGTTCGCGAAGCGACTGGAGCGTGGGCGATTCGTTTGGCCGCAAGCCGCGAGCGGCACGGTTTCGTTGACGCGGACGCAGTTATCGATGTTGCTGGAAGGCATCGATTGGCGGCGGCCGGAGCGGACGTGGGAGCCGCAGCTGTCGGTGTAACCGGCGAGATTCTTTGCACAACTTTTTTTGCGCACACGGGGATGAGAACGCGCGCGTTCATGCGATACTCCGCGCATGTCAGCGGTGGCGCTCCCCGATCTCAACGCTCTACCCGTAGATGCGCTGCGAGCGCTGATCCTGGCACAACACGAGCAACTGATCTCGCGGGAGCGCGAGATCGAGCATCTGCAGCTGCTGCTGGCCAAGCTGCAGCGCATGCAGTTTGGGCGTAAGTCGGAGAAACTGGAGCGGCAGATCGAGCAGTTGGAGTTGCGTCTGGAGGAGTTAGAATCCAAGCGCAGCGAGCAAGAGCCCAACGCGCCAGCACCGGCTCCCGTCACCGCCTCTTCAACTCCTATAACGAAGCCCACGCGCCGAGCACTGCCCGATCATCTTCCGCGACAAACACGCAGACACGAGCCGAAAGAAACGGCGTGCCCGCAATGCCAAGGTGAGTTGCGGAAGTTAGGCGAGGATGTCTCGGAGATACTGGAGTACGCAATACTTCCGAAAGCCGCCGAATACGTTCCGCGCGGTTGCCTCTAAGACCAAGATCGAAATCTTTGGTGGTGCGCGCCGCCCGCGCGAAGCGCAGTTCCATAGCGACTCCGCCTTTCAGGTAGTAGATATCGATGACACCTTTCTCGACGGCGCTCTCCAGAACGCCGCAAAGTGCGAGAAACGAGACCCAACGGCGAAGCCTTTCCTGATCGAGACCCTGCTCGCGAGCCACACGTCCAAGAGTCTTCTCCAACCGCTCAACCTGCTTCGGGGTCATGAGCTAGACTTTCCCCACGTTCGCCTTTTGTGTCCCTTTCGCGTGTACGTATCGATTGAGACGGCGAGTGAGCGCTGAGGCTTTCTCGGCGCTAATGTAGCCTTGCTTGCGCGCATCTTTCAGAGCGCCTCGCGCCAATCCGACACGGCCAGTTTCTTCCAAAAGTTGGGAAATGGATTTTTCGATCGTGGTCACGGGAAGTCCTTCGCGATTGACGATATCCGATGCTCGCAAATCAGCACGATGAATTTCCACCCACTTTGGACGGCGGCGGCGGAGGCGAGCACTTTTCGGCACAGTGATCTGTACGCGTGACGGATTCGCATCAGAAATGCCATAAACGGCCAACGCGGTCTCGTGGGATAAGGCTATTTTTTTCGGCCCGCTGTCAGCACGTGCCCACAGGATCGCTTCGCGATATTGCCCCAAGCGATCCGACGGGAAGTAAGGAATTCTATACACTCCGCGCGCCACCCGCTGAAGTTTTCCCCGTTGGGTCAGACGCGCCAGAACTGAATCCTTGATGCCAAGGCTGCGGGCCTGCGCCGCTGTCACGAAACCCTCGTTTTCTTCGGCAAACGGCAGCAGTTCATCAATGCGAGATCGCATGTCCCTAGTATCAACAGCAACATCAGCCTTTGTCAATATAGTTCCATAATAGAACTATATTGACAGGTCATGATCGACAGGATGCGACTGTCCTTTAACTGTCCAATAAGGATTCCCTAACGCTATTTACAAGGCTTTTCAGGGGCCACCCGCGTCTTGTAAGTTGTTGAAAACACTAGTGTTTTTGGACTCATAACCCAAAGGTCGGTGGTTCAAATCCACCCCCCGCAACCAATTCTGTCAGGAAATGTACTCGACAGTAAACTGGCCCTGTACCTGCAAGAGCTTCAGCTTTTGCGGAAGCCCAACACTCTGCGTGAGGCAAAGCGAATTTGCTTCGCAGCCCTGCCTTATCTTTCACCCGACAGCCCACGATCAGGCGTGATACGGTTCCTTACCGACCCTTATTGGGTTAGAAAACACAAGCTTTAAACGGGCCGCTCACTTCCCAGATGGAAATCTGTACCCGTATCACGGCTCGATGTGCCCTAAATACGTCAAACATCGTCGTGGAACGTGAGGCAGCCTGCCCCCTACACCTTGGTACCTTCTTCCCGCAACTCCACAAGGCCATTCTTTGCTACATTATTGAAAGGGCTCTTGGGAAAGGAGGGGATTTGTTAAAGCGACCTCAAATTACCGGTGCATACGCATTGAAGTGCGCTCTCCTCTTTTTGGCCTCTGCTGTATTCACTTGGGGATTGCAAGCGAAACTCTCCCTTTACAAGTCCCCGCAATCTCCATCTACCGTCACAGTTGCCAAACTTTTGACGGAGAAGCGTTCCGCCCAAACCATGGCCCTGCTTGAAAAGGCCCTCAAACCGGATACGGCTTGGGAGACGTTGAACCTGATTCCGCTTTTGGTTTTGGCCCAGGCGATTTTAATTCTTACATTCGAGCTCTACCAAGTTGCAATGGACTTCTGCAGGTCTTGCAGATGGAACTTCCACGATCCGCACCTCACGCAACGTCCTCCTCCAGCCTTCTTTTAGTCCCTCCGCGGCGATATATCTACGGCCGGACCAGGCCTATTCAAACATCGAATGGGACCGTTGAGTAATCGCCAGTTCCTTTAAGGAGATGTGCTGTCGTCGACTCCAGTCCCGAACTTGCAGGATTGAAAGTAAGGTGGCTCCATGCATCGTAAGCGAATCCTTTGGATCGCGGTGCTTCTCTGCCTTTTATTGGCAGCTCTTTTCTTGGTGGTTCGAAATCACTATGGCACAGCCCCTGCCGAACAGCCGAGAGCGGCCGCGGTCGTGGCGGTCACGCGTGGCCATCTGGCCAGTTCGCTTACGGTTGCTGGTCAATTTCAGCCCTATCAACAAGTGGATCTTCACGCCAAAGTCTCGGGATATATCCGCTGGATCAAAGTTGATATAGGCGACCGCGTGCATCAGGGCGAGGTCCTGGCTCTTCTGGAAGTCCCAGAGCTGCAGGATCAAGTAGAGGGCGCTCAGGCCGAGGTCCGCCACAGCCAATCTGATATCACTCGCGCACAAAGCGAGGTGGTCAGCGCCGAGTCGACGTACTCCGCATTGCACGCTGAGTACACCCGTTTGGAAGAAGCTTCCAAAGAAAGACCGGGGCTGATCGCGGAGCAGGAGTTGGATGACGCGCGAGCCAAAGACCTGCAAGCCGCGGCACAGGTTGGCGTCGCGAAGGCTTCGCTCCACTCCATGCAGGAACAACTCGGCGTTTCTCGCGCGAGCCGCAGCCGACTCGAAACGATGTCCGGATACGAGCAGATCATCGCCCCCTTTACAGGTGTGGTGACGAAGCGCTACGCCGATACCGGCACTCTGATACAAGCGGGACAGGACAACAACACGGCTACACTTCCCGTCGTGCAAGTGGCCCAGAGCGACTTGCTCCGGCTCCGCATGCCCGTGCCGGAGAGCGACGTGCCTTACATTCAGGTTGGAGGCGATGTGCAGGTGAAAGTCAACGCGACGGGGCACACATTTACAGGCAAGATCATTCGTTTCTCGCGCGCACTGGATACCAACACCCGAACCATGCTGACCGAGGTCGATGTCCCAAACCGTGATCTGAGTCTCAGTCCGGGGATGTACGCAGAGACGGCAATTCAACTCCTGCAAAAGAACGACGCTCTTATTTTGCCGGCGCAGGCCGTGGTGCAGAGCGGCGATCAATCTTATGTGCTGGTTGTGGATGCGACGAACCATGTCGAGAAGCGCAATGTGACTCTAGGAATTCAAACCTCGAACCGAGTGGAGATTACCAGCGGCCTGCAGGCTGGGAACAACGTGATCGCCTCCGGACAGACTGGCTATCAGCTCGGGGAAGTAGTGTCCCCGCACGCGGCGTTTATTCCAACGGCGGTGCAGGAGGTGAGCGAGTAATGTCCTCTTTTGCCATCAAGCATCCGTTCTTCATCCTGATGCTTTGTCTCATGGTGATCGTGGTGGGTGTTACCACGGTCGCGCGTATGCCCGTCGATCTGTTTCCGGAAATTAATATCCCGGTTGTGGTGGTCGCGACCTTTTACGCCGGCATGCCGCCGCAACAGATCGAGGCGGATATCACAGACAGCTACGAACGTTTCTTTACGCTGGGAAGCGGAATCAATCACATCGAGTCGCGATCGCTGCCCGGTGTGAGCCTGATCAAGATCTATTTTCAGCCGGGCACGGACGCGAACGCTGCAGTCAGCAATATTTCGAATCTCGCCATGGCGAATTTGCGGCGACTTCCGCCGGGAACTTTGCCTCCAGTGGTGCTGAAGTTCGACGCTTCGAATCTTCCCGTGTGTCTGGTCACGCTGGAAGGTCAGGGTCTCGACCAGACGCGGCTTAAAGATCTGGCGCAGTTTGAGGTGCGGAATCAAATCGCCAACGTTCCCGGCGCTTCCGTCCCGCAGCCTTACGGCGGCAAGTATCGGCAGATCCAGATTTATGTCGATCCGGTCAAACTGGAAGCTCACCAACTCTCGGTGATGGACGTGGTGCGCTCGGTGAATGAATCAAACTTGATTCTGCCCGCCGGCGACGTGCGCATCGGGCCGAAGGACTACAACGTCTATGCCAATAGCCAGATTCCAGTGGTTGACGAAATCAATGCCATGCCAATTAAGACGGACAAGCAAGACCACATCGGTGAGTCCGTATTCGTTGGCGATGTTGGGAAAGCCGTGGACTCAGGCCAGCTGCAATACAACATCGTCCGGGTCGACGGTCAGCATTCCGTCTACATTCCGATCTTGAAGCAGGGTGGGGGATCGAACACGATCAGCATTGTGAACGGCATTCGAGAGGCCGTGAAGCATCTGCTCGATATTCCGAAGACGCTTAAGACGGCGGTCGTCTTTGATCAATCCGTTTTTGTGAAGATCGCAGTGAAGAACGTGATCAACGAGGGCGGCATCGGCCTGTGCCTCACCGCGCTGATGATACTTCTCTTTCTCGGCAATCTCCGGGCGACGATTTCGGTATTGCTCTCCATCCCCATCTCTTGCCTCGCCGCCTTCATTGCATTAAACCTGGGCGCAAGCACCATCAACACCATGGTGCTTGGCGGCATCGCGCTCGCGCTTTCCCGCTTGATCGATAACTCGGTCGTCGTTCTTGAGAACATCTTTCGTCATATGGAGTTGGGCGAACCGGCGGTTGAAGCCGCCATCAACGGAGGGAAAGAGGTCCAGCTTGCCGTGCTGGCAGCCACGTGCAGCACAAGCATTGTTTTCTTTCCTGTCATCATGCTGTCGGGTGTCAGCAAATATATTTTTAGCGCCCTGGCCCTCGCGGTCGTGCTGGCGCTCTTTGCTTCTTATGCCGTCGCCATGACCGTCGTGCCACTTTTCTGCGCAAAGTTTATTCGCTTGGAGCCTGAACACAGGAGCGTTCCTTACAGTACCCTGGGTGGCGCCGAGGAGGCGGTACAGGAAGTCGAAGAGGAACAAAGAATCAAGCGTACGAACATCTTTCGACGCATCGTCATCGGTTTCAATCAGCAATTCGAGCGGCTGCAGCACGCCTATGACAAAGCTATCGCTGTCTGTCTCGAGCGGCCCGTATTGGTCGTATCTGGTTTTACTGGTTTCGTGGTGCTGAGCTTCGCGTTGTTTCCATTTCTTGGCGTAGCGTTCTTCCCGCGCACCGATCCCGGGCAATTTGTCGTTAATGTCAAAGTCCCGCCCGGAACTCGTCTTGAGGTGACGGATGAATATGTGGGGAAGATGGAGCAGGATATCCGCGAGGTGGTGAGCCCGCACGACATGAATATGATCGTGTCGAACATTGGCATTACTCCAGATCTTTCGGCCATCTATACCAGCAATTCCGGCATGCACACTGCCTTCATTCAGGTCAGCCTTAAGGAGGACCATAAGACCAGCAGCTTCGCTTACATGCAACGTCTGCGTGAGCGGTTCGCAAATGACTTTCCAGAGGTGAGCACTTATTTCCAAACCGGCGGATTGGTTGATTCCGTCGTTAACCAGGGACAACCCGCTCCAATCGACATTCGAATCGGGGGCAGTGACCTGGAGGAACCGTTTGCTTTCGCCAAGTCCGTGGCTGCGAGGGTGAGAGCATTGGGCTCGGTCAACGACGTGCTGATTCCGCAGGACCTCGACTATCCGGGGCTGGAATTGAATATCGATCGCGAACATGCTGCACTGCTCGGCATATCGCCGGAGGCGGCGCTTGACAACGTCATCACTGCGCTTACATCGGACACGATGATTGCCCCGAGTTTCTGGGTCGATCCGAAGACGGGCAATAATTACTTTCTCAGCGTGCAATATCCCGACAATCAAATTAAAACCCTGACCGACTTAAAGCAGATTCCCTTGCGCGCCCCCGGAGCCGCAAACACGACACCGCTGGAGTCGCTAGCATCCATCAAGCAGATCAATACTCCGACCGAGGTCGATCATTACCAGCTGCGTCGCAGTTTCGACATCTACGTCATGCCGAAGAAGGAAGATCTCGGCCGCGTAAGCGCTGAGATCAAACACGTCCTCGATGGCATGCACCACTCTTCCCAGATCACCGTGTCGATGGGCGGAGCGATCTCCGACATGCACAGTTCATTCCAGAGTTTCGGAATTGGTCTCATCCTCGCGATCGTCCTGGTTTATCTCATCCTGATGGCGCAGTTCGCTTCGTTCTCCGATCCTTTCATCATCTTGCTGGCGATTCCTCCGGGGCTTTCGGGCGTGATTCTGTTCCTGATGGGCACGGGCACGACACTCAATGTCATGTCGCTCATGGGAGTCATCATGATGACTGGAATCGCTGTTTCCGACAGCATCCTTATCGTCGAGTTTGTGGGCACGCTCCGCGCCAATGGTCGTCCCCTCAAGCAAGCCCTTGCCGAAGCCTGCAAAGTGCGTTTGCGTCCTATTCTGATGACCACGCTAGCCACTATCCTCGGCCTCATTCCAATGGCGCTCGCTCTGGAACCGGGCAGCGAACAGTACGCGCCGTTGGCGCGAGCAATTCTCGGAGGCTTGACCGTTTCCGGCATCGTAACCGTTTTCTTAGTGCCGACGGCGTACCTGCTGATTCATCGCAAAGAAAATCGTGATGCGGAAATCGAGCCCCGATCCGGTGAGGTGATCCATGCATAACCGAAGTCTATTGTTGCCGCTCTGGCTCCTTCTTTGTCCGGTCGCCATGAGCGCACAAGGGATCGTCGAGCAGCTTCCAGATGCGCCGCGGCTACAGGCCCAGGTGCAGCAGCGAACTGCGGCGTTAAATTCCGCGACCACGAATTCTCCGGGCTCCCTCCCGCCAGACTCAACTGGAGAAATGCTTACGCGTCAACAGGCGGAGCAGTTGGCGCTCAAGAACAATCCACGAATCAGCGTCGCCGCCCTGCTCGCACTGGCACAAAAGCAGGTCGTCCGCGAGACTCGCTCGGCATTGCTTCCGAAGCTGAATGGCAATGTGACTGGAGTTGACGCTGAAGAAGCAAGCCGCATCTCGACGGGGTCGCTGGAAGCCTCCCGGCTTCTCTATCACGTGGGCGCAGGCGTTGACCTCAATCAGTTGATTACGGATTTTGGCCGCACGCGCAATTTGGTCGCATCCTCATCCTATGAGGCAAAAGCCTCCGAGCAACAATCGCAGGCAACGCGGGAGGACATCGTCCTGGCAGTGGACATTGCTTTCTACAATGCTCTGGAGGCGCAGGCCACTCTGCAAGTTGCGAAAAGCACCGTCAAGGCTCGGCAAGCGGTCGGTGATCAAGTCAATGCATTAACGGCGAGCAAGCTCAAGTCCACGCTCGACCAGAGTTTCGCGCAAGTCAATCTTTCGCAGGCCAAATTGCTCGATCTCGATTCGCAAAATCAGTTCGATGCCGCAATGGCGAATCTCAACGAGGTGCTTGGAACCACTAGCGATCAACAGTACCAACTCGTGGACGACCCGTCGCCCGCGCCTCCAGTCGCGTCTTCAGCGGATGCAGTCATCGCTCTCGCATTGCAGCAGCGCCCCGATCTTCTCGCTCTCAAGCTCAATCACCAGGCGGATGTGCGCTTCAGCAGGGCGCAACACGAGCAGCTACTCCCTACCATCTCCGGGTTGGGCACGGTGGGCATCACCCCGGTTGGATCCAGCACCTACTTCACCCCGGATTGGTATGGAGCGGCAGGGATCAATATCGGAATACCGATCTTTGAGGGGTTCAAATTCCATGCTCAGGCTGCGGAAGCCGAGCTGCGCGCCAAGGCGTCCGACGAGCAGAGCCGGGTGCTCATCAATCGCATCGCACGGGATGTTCGGACAGCCTGGCTGAGAGCGAACACTGCACAACAGAAAATGAGTGTGACCGCGGAACTCTTGCAAGAGGCCAACACCGCACTGGACCTGGCCGATACAAGGTATCGCCTGGGGCTCAGCTCGATTGTTGAGCTAAGTCAGGCCCAGTTACAACAGACAGAGGCGCAGATCGCCGAGGCCAATGCCCGATTTGACTATGAAGCAGACCTCTCCGCATTGCGGTTTCAAAGTGGATCGCAGCCGTGACCGATCTTTAGCCCGAAATATCAAGCGGGGGCGGTGTTGGCACTCATCACGTGGGTTCAACGCGACGACCCACACTGGTTCGGCGCACGCATCCGAGAACGTACCCTTATCCGTGGAATTCGTGCAGGTCGCAGCGGCAGCGCAAATGACGAGCTATCGATGGCTTGCGGGGAGGGATCTTGCGCAAGATTCCGTGCGAAGGAGTTCGGCGCATACGTGGGAGGCTTTGTCGGCGGCGCCGCCGGGATGACAACCGGGGTGGTGGCGGCAACATTGCTGCTTCCAGGAGTTACGGGCAATTGGGCACTTGCAGCGACTGTCCAAAAACTGTCAATAAGGGGAACTGCTTCACAGCTCCCCTTATTTATTGTCGAATGCATAGGCGGGCGGGGAAGGCAGATCTTTACGCTGCTAGGAGCGGTCAGACTAAAATACGCCGGCCGGACCCTCGGCTCTGCTCTAGAGATCAAGCGTGATCCATGTTGGGGCATGGTCGCTCGCGTTTTCTTGCCCACGCGCCCATCGGTCAACGCCGCCGTCCACCAGTCGGTCCGACAAATTCGGTGAGAGCAGAAAGTGATCGAGTCGCATGCCTTTGTCCTTCTGCCACCGTTCAAATTTGTAATCCCAGAATGTCCAGAGCGGCCCGTCCGGATGCAGCTTCCGCATGGCGTCGGTCCAGCCTTGAGCCAGCAAACGCGCAAAGGCCTGTCGGCTCTCGGGTTGGATTAACGCGTTGTTATCCAACGACCGAGTCGGATAGATGTCCTGCGGTGTCGGCACGACATTGTAGTCACCGGCCAGCACCACGGGCGCTCCGCTCGCCATGAGTTCGGCGGCGTGGGCAATGAGGCGCTCAAACCAGGCCAACTTGTAATTGAATTTCGGTCCAGGCTGCGGATTCCCATTGGGGAGGTAGATGGAAGTGATCAGAACTCCCTGAACCGCCGCTTCAATGTAGCGAGCTTGATGATCTTCAGAATCTCCCGGCAAGCTTGTGCGAGTCAGCACGGGAACGTTCTTTCGCTCGATGTTTCGCGCGAGAATGGCCACGCCGTTCCAGGAGCGCTCCCCTTGCCAGACCGCTTCGTACCCGAGAGTTCGAAGGGCATTCACGGGAAAGGCTTCCTGCTCTGCCTTGAGCTCTTGGAGACTCACCACGTCCGGTTCAGCTTTCGCTAACCAAGCCAGGAGGTTGTCGAGCCGCTTATTGATGTTGTTAATGTTGAAGGTGGCGACTTTCAA
>CAVUWQ010000004.1:0-31337 GCA_963745105.1 uncultured Acidobacteriaceae bacterium | reverse complement strand
CTCGTAGTGTTTCCCCATGCCGAAGTCCATAAAGTGCTGGTCGAACCGCCAATAGTTGACCCGAGCGGTGACTGTGATTGGGCCCTGAGCATCCTCTGGGACCTTGAATTGGTAGCGAACCAACTGGGAGCGGCCGGAGGCGATGGTGTTGTTGTAAGCCACTACGCGATTGTTCCAGACCTGATGTAGATCGTTGATCTCCCCTTTGGTATTTACGAGGCGATTGGTGAAGCTATGGGCGCGGGGATCGAGGTCACCATTGGGTTGAAGCGAGCCGGAGTGCATTAGGGGATGGCCGGTGGCATCCTTGGCTTCGAACTCGACCCAGCTCTCATACATATCGCGTTGTTCAGGAACATGGCTGTGGGCGATTCCCTTGTTCTGAATGATGATGGAGGTCGTCAGGACGTCCCCGGGCGAGACGGTGAAGTCTTCAGATCCGAGCGGTGCGATGATCTTGCCTCCGTTTTTTTCCAGGCCAAAGATGTCGACGTTGAAGACACCGGCCTTCAGGAAGGCTACGGTTTTTTCCATCTGTGTGTCGTAGTTATAGTACTTCGGCAAGATGGTATTCGCACCAAGCCAGCGATGGGAGGCGAGTTTTCCTTCCTTGGCCCCAGAGTCAGATGTGGTGAGGGCTTCGCGTGTCATGTGGCAGGTCTGGCAGGTAGAGACGCCATCTTTGACGTAGAAGGGTAGAGGCGACTGCTTCGCGAAGGAGGATAGCTGCCACTCGTCGTAGAGAAAGATCGCACGTGCCACTTGTAGTCGTTCAGCTGTTTCGGCAGGGCGGCCTTATGACAGGCTGAGCAGAACTCGCTGGTGCGGTAGAAGTCCTTCATGACGGCCTTAGAGTGACGGTCGAGATGGGCGAGAATCTCCTTGTCGGAGACGTCGTCGTAGATGGGCTGGTCCGTTCGTCGACGAGACGCAGGCTGCGCCATGACATAGCTGCCGGTACCGCGGTATCGACCTTCTGGATGGAATGGCAGACCGTGCAGGTGACGCCATCTTCATCGAACTTGCGATTGATGGGGGAGCCTTTCGTGAGTGCTCCAGAGAGCAACGCGATTGGGTTATGGCAGCCTTCACAGTGTCGCGTGTATTCGATCCCCTTTTCCGCTGTGAGCAGTGCGGTGTTTTTGATGTACCACGGAGCGCGGAAGGAGTTAGCGTGAGCGGACTGGCGCCATTCGGCGTGTGCCTCCTGATGGCAGTGACTGCAGTATTTGGCGGTCGGGAAGGATTTCGGGTTGATGAATTGACCAGTGTCCGTCGTTGCATTCGAAGGCAGGAATGGTTTGTCCTGTCCGAATCGAAGATTGTAGTGCTGTTTGACCGACTGGGTGTAGATCTCCCGTTGAGCGGGAGTTGTCATGGCGTCGGAGGCGTGGGCTCCGTCCCTTTGTAAGGTCATGAACGTGCACGCGGAGGCCCAGGCGAGAATGGTGCCAACAACGATTCGACCGAAACGTCCGAAGGACATTTTCATATGAATTGAAGATTGTAATGAAGCGGTTGTAGTACTGGCCATCCTTCGACGAGTGGATAAAATTCTCAATCGAAAGGTGGAGATGACTCAGTTGCTTTTGGTGCCCTTGCCTTCTGTGAGAGTGAGGATTTGGTCTACTGTATCGGCAGAGAATTTTTCTTTTGTGCCGCTTGGCCAATGTACTTCGATTGAGTCGATGGTTGTTGCGTCGCCGAGGCCGAAGTGAACGCGGGGATCGTTTGTGGAGGCGAAGCTTCCACCGGAAAACACATCTCCTCTTTGCTTTTCCCATTTGCAGTAACGTAGATCGTTGCACCAACAGCATCTCGAGGGCTCTTTGGTCCGCCGACAAGTTTCAGCTCGATCCAGTGGTGGTTGTCTTGTGAGACGTTGCGCAGCAGAGCGGGGTGGCCATCGAGAACGTTGATGACAGCATCGAGTTTGCCATCGTTGAAGAGATCTCCGACGGCCATTCCGCGGCCAACGTAGACATTGGCGAGAGCTGTTCCTTCGACCGCAGGCTCAAGATCAAATTTTTTCCCCTCGACATTTCGGAAGAGTAAGGGACGCTGTGCCCAGGTCGTTCCCCAGGTTGTATGGTCGACCTGCGGATAGACGTGGCCGTTGGCGATCACCAGATCTTTCCAGCCGTCGTTGTCGAAGTCCAGAAATGCGGTTCCCCAGCCAAGAAACGGAATGGTCGGTTCAGCGATGCCCAGTTGATAGCTGATATCGGTGAAATTGGCATCGCCATCATTTCGGTAGAGAGGGTTGTAGTCATCCGAAAAAGTTGTGTTGTAGATATCCAGGAGACCGTTGTTGCGATAGTCACCAACCGCGATGCCCATGGATGCGGTTTCACGCCCGTTCTCGTTGAGGGCATAGCCGGAGGCGTAGCTGGCATCCTCGAAGGTGCCGTCACCCTTATTGATGTAGAGATAGTTCGGTGTAGAGTCGTTCGCGACAAGAAGATCAGGTCTCCCATCGTTATTTACGTCGATGAAGACGGATGCGAATCCGTAGTAAGCCATTTTTGTCTGCTACGCCAGCCTTTTCGCTTACATCGGTGAACGTTCCATCGCCGTTGTTGTGGAATAGGTGATCGGGCTCGCCCTTAAGGCCTCGCGGACCACACATTACTTTTTCACCGCGAAACTGGCAGAAGCTGTAGGAGACATCTTTGCCACCGGATGCTGGCTGATTCGCGATGTCGTAGTGAACGTAGCCGGGAACGAAGAGATCGAGCCGACCATCGCCGTCATAGTCTCCCCAAGTGGCGCCGGTCGACCAGTTGCCGAGAGTGACGCCGGCTTTCTCGGCGACGTCGGTGAAGGTGCCGTCATGATTGTTGTGATAGAGACGATTTTTGCCGAAGTTACTGACATAAATATCCGGCCAGCCGTCATTGTCGTAGTCGGCGATAGCAACGCCGATACCCCAGCGATCATTGGTGACGAGCGCCTTCGCAGCGACGTCGGTGAAGGTGCCATCGTGATTGTTATGGAAGAGTGCGGCGTGAGGCGAAGGTGCCTTGCCGTTCATGGCGTCGTAGGTTGAGCCATTTACCAGATAGATGTCCAGCCAGCCATCGTTGTCATAGTCGATGAGGCCGACACCTGAGCCGTTGGTCTCGATGATGAAGTTCTTCTCGGGAGTACCCATGGTGTGGGTCCATCCTGACAAGCCTGCTTTTTTCGCTACGTCTTGAAAGATGATGGGTCCATCTTTGACGAATCCACCGGCAGTGATTGGTCTCCGCTCTTTGTCAAGCACCGCAGCATGGATGCCACCGGTGTTCGCTCCGCCCATAGCCGGAGCCTGGCCACCCTCCTGAGGCTTGTCCGACTGAGTGTCCGTCGAATGTGAGTTTGGTGCAGTGGACTGTGAGATCAGTTGCGCTGCATTGAGGAAGAGAGCGCCGCATAGAACTAAGACGAAGTAAGGTAAGCCATAGCTAGAGCGATGATGAGCTGTCACGAGCGAGTCCTTCTGGATCAGATTTCTTTTGCACGAGTGGGATCTTCTGTAGCTGTCAGTCGGACGGATGTTGCAGCACCATGTTTACCACATCGAGACAAGTTGTTTGCTATCCAGCGCAACAAGGCGTCGGCCTATGGATGAAGACCAGCGGGAGAAGAGGGCGGTTGGCCGACCGTTGGCGCGAGGCGGCCTTTACCCTCTACCAACTCAATTAGGCGATCGACTGAAGCAGGAGCGTCGTAGAACTCCGTGTTGCCGTTTGGCCAGCGAACCTGAATGTTTGTAAGGTGTGTCTCGGTGCCGAGGCCGAAGTGGAGTCGGAGATCGTTTGACGAGTTATAGCTGGAGCCGCTCCGTACCTCGTCGACCCAAAGCCGGGTTGCAGACTTCAGGGTCACGCTGCTCCTATGGCATCACGGTTAGACGATGTGCCGATAAGGCGCAGACCTAGCCAGTGGTTTTGATTCTTTGCAAGGTTGACGAGCAGCATGGGCCGGTCGCTGAGATTGTTGATCACCGCTTCGAGGCGGCCGTCGTTGAAGAGATCTGCGATAGCTAGGCCGCGGCTGGAACGAGGGTCGGCCAGGCCAGGGCCGGATGTTTTGCTGATATCACGGAACTTCCCGTTGCCAAGGTTGTTGTAGAGAAAGCGAGGCTCGCGATAGGAAGAGCCAAGTTTGGCCGAGTCGACTTCGGGATAGACGTGGCCGTTGACGACGAGGAGATCGGGCCATCCGTCGTTGTCTACATCGGCGAACATGGCCCCCCAGCCAAGAGCGTCCGTGTTGATACCGAGTCCAGCAGCGAAGGTCGAATCGGCGAAGGTGCCCGTCGCCGTTGTTGCGGTAGAGGGTGGAGGTGTCGTCGGAGAAGTTGGTCTTGAAGAGGTCTAGCTTGCCGTCGCCGTCGTAGTCGGCTGAGGTTGAGCCCATGCCAGCCTGCTCGCGGCCATCCTCGTTGAAGGCTACGCCGGCGTCTGCGGCAGTGTCGGTGAAGGTTCCATCGTGGTTGTTGCGATAGAGGATAGCGGGGGTGGAGTCACAGGCAACGTAGAGATCGGGCCATCCGTCGTCGTTATAGTCGAGCGTTGTGATGGAGAAGCAGTAGTGGCCCTGGGTGTTCTCGAATCCGCTGGGCTTGCTGACGTCTTCGAACTTTCCTGCACCGAGGTTGTGATACAGAATGTTCGGCGCGCTCTCGAGGCCGCGGGGGCCGCACATGACCGGAACACCCTTCCAGATGCATCCCGCGGTCTGGCCGGGCGCTGGCGTGTGCGCGAGGTCGAAGTGAACGTAGTTGGCAACGGCGAGATCCAGCTTGCCGTCGCGGTCGTAGTCGACGAAGGCACAGCCGGTGCCCCACTCCTTGCCTGTTCCAGCGACGCCAGCCTGCTCGGCTACCTCCTTGAATGTTCCATTGCCCTGGTTGTGGAAGAGGCGGTTTTTGCCGTAGCCGGTGACGTAGATGTCGTCGAATCCGTCGTTGTCATAGTCTCCAACGCAGGCCCCTGGCCCCATCCGGTGGAGACGAGGCCAGCCTTCACGGTGACGTCGGTGAAGGTGCCGTCGTGGTTATTGTGAAAGAGGTGGTTTGAGGGTTTCGCTTGTTTAGTTGCTATTGCTGTCGCTCGTGGTGAGAGGTCGGTGCCGTTGACGAGGAAGATGTCCGGCCAGCCGTCGCGGTCGTAGTCAAGAATGGCAACGCCTGAACCGGTTGCTTCGATGATGTAACGCTTGGACTCGACGCTGCCATTGACGTTGCGAACGGTTATGCCAGCCTTCGTCGGCGACATCGACGAACCACGCCGGGGGGGCGTGATCGGTCGTAGGCGGGTAGGCCTGGGCTGCGAAGGTGACGTCGAAGAGATGATGACTCCGCCGCGATAACGAGGATTCGCAGCTTCATGGCTTCGGGGTCGTTGGTGAGTTGAGTGGATGGTTTGGATGCTGATGGAGTTGACGCGCCCATGGCCACGGTCTTCAGGATCTTTCCGCCTTCCTGAATGACGTAGAGGTGATTGGCGGCGAGGTCTGTCAGTTTGTCGGTTGTGCCGGACGGCCACTTGATCTCAACTGAGTCTGCTTTCGCAGAGTGGTCGAGGCCGAAGTGAATACGGAGATCGTTCTGGGAGTAGTAGCTGCCTCCGCTGCGGACTTCGTCGATCTGAATAAAGGGCTTGCCGCCGTCCGCTGTTGATGTTGTGACGCTGATCTTTGCGCCGATGCCGGTGCGATTGGACTTTGTGCCGACCGTGCGAATCTTGATCCAGTTACGGCCAGTCGTTGAGTCGCAGCGGAGCAATTGAGGAAGGCTGTTGACGCAGTTCACGACCACGTCCAGGACGCCATCGTTGTCGTAGTCGCCGAAGGCGCATCCGCGCCCGGCGGCGGGTGTGGTGATGCCTGGACCACCTTGTGCGGTGACCTCTTCAAATTGTCCGTTGCGCAGATTGCGATAGAGATATTTGTGCTCGGCATATGGCGCATCAATGGCGGTTCCATCGACCTCCGGATAGACGTGTCCGTTGCAGATGAAGATGTCCGGCCATCCATCGTTGTCCATGTCGAAGAAGCCGACACCCCAGCCGAGGTATCGCGTGTTGACGCCGAGCCCGGAGAGATAGGTGTGGTCGTCGAAGTTTCCGTCGCCAGATTGACGTAGAGCGAATCGGTATCGCCGGCGAAGTTTGTTTTGACGATATCGAAGCGGCCGTCGCGATTGAAGTCGCCGATGGAGACGCCCATGCCTGCCTGAGGTTTTCCGTCTGGCGAGTAAGCGATGCCGGACTCGATGGCTACATCTTTGAACGTGCCGTCTTTCTGGTTCTGGTAGAAGGTGGCTGCGGTGGAGTCGTTGGCGACGTAGATGTCTGGCCAACCGTCGCCATCGATGTCGGAGACAGCGACGGAGAGCGCGTAGGTGCCAATGGTGTCCCACATGCCGCTTTTTTGTGAGACGTCGGTGAAGGTGCCGTCGCCATTGTTGTGGTACAGAATGTTCTTTCCGCCTTGCAGGCCAGGCGGCCCGCAAGCCACCTGAATGCCTTTGTAGGCGCAGCCGGCTGCCTCTGGAAGAGGGGCTGTCTTGATGTCGAAGTCGATGTAGTTGGCGACAAAGAGGTCGAGATGCCCGTCGCGGTCATAGTCGAGAAAGGCGCAGCCGGAGTTCCATCGAGTCTTCGATTGTAGAAGCCCCGCCTTCTCCGTCACGTCGGTGAATGTTCCGTTGCCGTTGTTGCGGTAGAGGACGTTCTGGCCGTAATAACTGACAAATAGATCGTCCCAGCCGTCATTGTTGTAGTCGCCAACACAGCAGCCCTGGCCCCATCCTCCGCGGGCGAGGCCGGCTTTGATCGTGACGTCGGTGAAGGTGCCGTCGCGATTGTTCTTGAAGAGGTGGGAGACGGGCTCCTGGTCCTTTGGGAAAGCCTTCCAGACGTGTGCCGTTGACCAGAAAAATATCGATCCAATCATCGTGATCGTAGTCGTAGAAGGCTACGCCGCAGCCTGTCGTCTCGAGCAGGTATCTGTTCTTGTGCTCGCCTCCGTAGATCGTCTTTGCGTTCAGGCCCGATTGACGTGCCACGTCGACAAAACTGACTCCGAGAGGAGTGCCGGCGATTGGAGAGGGAGGGCCTTTGGGTGCAGGCCGGGGCACGGCATCGTAGGTAGGGCGTGATCCCGTTTGAGTGGGCAGCTTGAGGATTTGCCGATGCTGCAAGAGCGAGAATGTCATCAAGCGTGAGGACTAGCGCCGTGGTGGAGAGTGATGTGATAAAGCTGCGGCGAGACCAACTCAAAAGGGCACCCCTCCGGGTTACAGCCTTGGTAATGATGTTCGGAACTCTCTATTCGCCTGAGGTAAAATAAGCACAAATTACCTGGAGAGCGGAAAGAGTCTCGAACGTAGTTCACTGAGTATAGAGAAGCTTTTGCTGTCGCGGCAATGAGCTGCTTTGAGACAGCGAGAGTTGACTCTAAGGGTGAGCGAGTGGAGCGTCGCGCTGGTGAGGCAGCAGGTACAAGTTTCTGAGCCTTCTGCCGTTCGAGTGCGGCCTCTGCGTTTCGGCCTTGACGGTCCAGAGCATCAGCCAGGGCGGAGTGTGCCTCACCATAGTTCGGATCTGCCTCTACTGCTGATTGAAGTTGTACGAGCGCGTCAGCGACTTTTCCCTCCTTGAGGAGAGCCTTGCCGGTATCGAGCGCGAAGTTGGCGCGCTGACGGCTTACGGCAATGCGGCTAAGCTCTGCGGCTTTTTTTCGTTCGGCTGCAGCCGCCAGCGGGTCGCCTTGCTGAGCTGAGAATCGCGGCGAGAGCTGATGTGCGGACTGGGTTGATTTGGTAGTAGTTCGATGGCGCGTCGCAGCGCAGCTTCAGCCTTCGCCAACTCGCCAGTTTCCTTATAGGCGTTGCCGAGGATGGCCCAGGCGTCTCCATTATTTGGGCGGAGTGCAGTGGCTTTTTCCAAGTTCAGCCTGGGCCTCGGCGAAACGGCCAAGCTGAAGATAGAGAACGCCGAGCGTGTAAGGTGGGTCTGGCAGCTTGGGATCGAGCTCTTCGGCTCGCACGAACTCGGGAATCGCTGCGTTGGGATCGTCCTTCAGTTTGAGAGCGAGTCCGAGATCGTAGTGGAGGTATGAATTGTTTGGTTCGATGGCGAGGCCGGCGCGGAACTGCTCTATCGCATGATTGAGATCGCTCTGTTGAAGATAAGCGACGCCGAGATCCTGCCGAAGTGTCGCACTTTGTCCATTGAATGCGAGGGCGCGAATGTAGATGGGGATTGCACGTTTTGCATCGCCTGTCTGCACAAGAGCGAGTCCGAAGTTTGTGAGTGCGGAAAAATCGTTGGGCCGTGCTCTGACGACTTGTTCAAATAGAGGAAGGGCTTCGTGGGCGTTATCATTCGCTTGTAGTGTGAGAGCAAGCTCGTATTTGCGTCGACCGATGTAGGATCAAGACTCAACGCATGACGCAGAACAGTGAAAGATGATTCGTCCTGATTGTCTGCTCGAAGAGCTCTTCCAAGCTGCAATGTGTACTCGATGTTGTCTTTGGCAAGTTCATTTGCCTGGGTGAGCTCTTTGACGGCCGCTGAGGGTTCACCTTGATTCAAGTAAACCGAACCAAGATGATAGTGGGCAGACGCGAGTGTTGGATCCAACGAGATGGCCCGCTGAATCTGAGTACTCGCCTCATCGTAGCGTTGCTGTTGTGCCAGCATTGTGCCCAGGGCGTCATGTAACGACGCGTTATCTGGCGAGTCGACTAGAGCCGCTTCGAGCTGTTTTCTGCGCGGCTTCGGGTTCTGCAGTTGCGCTCAGTGCGATGGCGTAGGCGATCGAAGCCTGGGGCGTGAGCGTCTGCGACGAAGTTAGCTCTTCCTGCTCATCAAGAAGCTGAAACATCTGAACTGATTTCGCGTAGTCGTGACTCTGTGCGTAGGCCAAGGCGAGGTTGAGTATCGCACCTGTGTCCTGAGGGTCGAGTCTATGGGCCAGCTCGAGTTGAGCTATAGCGGAGCTGACATCGCCTTCAGCGAGCAATACGGTACCGAATGCGCTGTGTCCCGCAGCGACTTCTGGGGCAAGCTGCACCAACTTCGCAAACTGGATATGCGCGGAGTGCAGATCGTTCTGAAGGTAAGCAGCAGAGCCAGCGCGAAAAGCGTCTTCAGCCGACTTCAAGTCTTTCGCTTGTTGGGGTCTTTGCGGTTGCATCTGGCGCTGCAGCAGTTTGCGCTTGCGCCAGTGGGAGCATGGTTGCCATGGCGCCGTGCAACAGCAGCGAACGTGTCCGGAAAAATCGCATCTCAGACATCGATTGTAATCATGGGTGAAGATGGACATCTGGCCCATGCCACTGAGGCTTGCCTGGGAGAATTTGATGTAGTTGCGACCAGAATAGAGTCGATATCCAGAGCCATCAGTAGATGGCAAGATCTGTAGAGGAGTTGGACGTCGAAGCTCTGCGTCCTTAGCCGAACTGACGGTGAACAGGTCGTGGCCGCCGATGTCCATGACGATGAAGTTATCGCGCGAGGAAGCCGCAGCCGTATGCGCCTGGGATAAGTCGATGGCCTTCGATGTCGATAGGTGTTTCTGTTATGAGATAGGCCTGATATTTCTCCTGTAATGCGCTTGAGTAACCGGCTGTGTCGACGAGCGTCACGAGAAGCAGCGAGTCCTTCGTGAATTGCACGCCGCTGGAGTTTCTGGCTTGGATCGGTGCGCTCTGTCCACGGAAAAAGACCGTGCCTGGAAGAAGTTTCGCTGCTTCAATGGCGGTCATTACCTTTGTTTCAATAGCAGCGACTGGACTGCTCTTGCCTGAAGACGCGGTTTGTGAGGCTGCGTACAAAGCGGCTGCGGCGATGGCCAGCAACAGGAAGGAGTGTAGCAACTTTCGGAGCATGATTGGCCTCTTATCAGTCGCATCGTACTGTGTTAGAGGAGAATGCTGCAACATGTAGACTGGTTATCCTTTAATGACGGAGGCAACATGCGAGCTGTTTTCTGGGTGGTTGTGATGCTTGGCGGATTGCGAGCGCTCAGACTGCCACGATTGCGGCCGCTTGATGCTTTTTCGATCAAGCAAGATGGTCTAGCGATCCGACGGCATGTCGAAGCGGGAAAGCCCTTTACTGTTGCAGGGACACAGGGCGCGATGCCTGGACAGCAGGAAGGGACGTTTGAAGCGTGGGTGCTACCGGTCAAGCTACTGAGCCACTTTGCTATTCGAGCCGATGTCGAAGGGTACTCGGTGCCGATCGACTTGAATGCAGATGCGGCTGAGATCGAGGTGTTTCCCGATCACACGGTGATTACGTACTCGCATATTGCATTTACGGTGAGACAGATCATGTTCGCTCCGGATGATGCGGAGGATGGTACTGGCGCGGTCGTGTTGTTTCAGATTGATTCGACACGGCCGATGGATTTGACCTTCAGCTTTACGCCGGAGATGCGACCGATGTGGCCGCAGCGTAGCCAAGGCGTGCCGTCGGCGGAGTGGGTGAAGGTGGGGGATGGTGGGTTTTATGTGCTGCATACGGACTTCCCTGATCTGGCGGGAGCTGTGGCGATGCCGAACTCGCAGCCGGGGATTATGGCTCCTTACCAGGAGAAGCCGAAGTTCTATCCGCTGGAGCTGAAGCTTCACTACGACCCGAAGCGGGATACGAATCACTACTTCCCGTTGCTGATGGCGATGGGAAATACCGTAGAGACAGCGACGAACGCTGTGCTGCAGAGGAAGCTGGAGCGGTTGAATGCTACTTTGCCTCAGGTGTATGCGAAGCATGCGGCTCGATATGCGGAGATGAGAGATAGCCTGACGGCGATTCGCACTCCTGATGCTGGGTTGAACGACGACTTTGCGTGGGCAGAGACGTCGATTGAGCAGCTGAGGGCGAAGGCGTATCCAAGTGGAGAGATTGGGTTGGTTGCGGGATATTACTCGTCGGGAGATTCGGCGCGACCTGGATTTGGCTGGTACTTCGGGCGTGACAGCTTGTATACGCTCTATGCGGTGAATGGCTTTGGCGACTTCAAGCTGACTCGTGAGGAGCTTGAGTTCCTGATGAAGCGGCAGCGTGATGACGGCAAGATCATGCATGAGTATCCGCAGACCGCGGCTTCGTTTGTCTGGAAGGAGTTTTCTTACGCTTATGCTGCGGCTGATTCGACGCCGCTGTTTCTGACGGCGATGCTGGACTATGTTCAGAGCAGCGGAGACGTCGAGTTTTCTACAGCGAACATCGGGAGTTTGTTGAAAAAGCGTGGCATTTTGAGACGACGCATGACTCCGATGGCGATGGGATCTATGACAACTCGCAGGGCACCGGGTGGGTGGAGAGTTGGCCGAGCGGGATGCCGCATCAGGAGATCTATTTAGCGCTGCTTGATCAGCAGGCTTCGGCTGGCGATGTCGAAGCTGGCGGGGTTGTTGGAGGATAAGACGACTGCGGACGCGGCTGCGGACGCGGCGCGCTGGCGATCTGGCGAAGAAGATTGAGAGCGGAGTATTACGATTCGGCGAGTCAGGCTTATGCGTTCAGCCGGGGTTCCGATGGGAGTCTGGACCGAGCTGCTACTGTTTATCCGGCGATTGCGTGGTGGAACGGCGGTGCTGGGTCTGGCAGCATCCGGAGGCGAGCTTTCGGCGGTGGGCTTCGCATGATTTTTCGACCGATTGGGGGCTGCGGGATGTGGCGGAGAGCGATCCTGTCTACGATCCGATCAGCTATCACCAGGGATCGGTGTGGCCGCTGTTTACCGGGTGGGAGTCGGTGGCGGAGTATCGTGCGGGACGTCCGCTGGCCGGGTATGAGCACCTGATGGAGAATGCGGATCTGACGACGGCGCAGGATCTGGGGGCGGTGACGGAGTTGCTCTCGGGTGCGTTCTTCCAGCCGTTTGGCCGGAGTACGAGCCATCAGTTGTGGTCTTCGGCGATGGTGATTACACCGCGTTGCGGGGCCTGTTTGGGATCGATGTGGATGGGCTTTCGGGAGTGGTTCGGCTCGATCCTCATCTGCCTGCCGATTGGGACAATGCTTCGGTAGAGCGGATTCATGTGGGGGCGTCGGTGTGTTCGCTGGAGTATCGGCGTCAGGGGCAGAGTCTGGTGGTGAAGGTCTCGACTGTCTCGGGGCCGGTGATTCGGCTGGCCAGCGCGGTGAAGGGCTCGCGGGTTGCGTCCGATGGCGCATCGATTGTCTTTGCGTTGCCGGCGGTAGAGGTTGCGGTGCCGCATGGTCTGCCGCTGCCGGGTGCGCGTACGGCGCAGATGAAGGTGCTGGGCGAGACGTTCGGAGGCGCACTCGTTGAAGCTGGAGCTGGAGGCCGAGGGTGGAGCCGTCGTGACGCTGAAGGTTCGACGGAATGGCGACAAGGTGAACCTTCGCGCGGAGGGCGGAACGATTTTGAACGCGACAGGTGGCCATGATGGTGGTGGGTTCGAGGATCTGGTGGTGAAGTTTCCTGAGGGTACCGGCTACCAGGGGCAGGTGGTCACGCTCCGCTGGTAGTGGGGCACCCCCCGGGGGGTTATCGATTGTAAGTTGCCTGGAATCATAGATATGCAAAATTGAGTGTCTGTAAAATCGTCATGTCAAATGGCTTATAGCTAAAATCGTCTTTCTAAAAGACTTATCGTCGAAAAAGCAAAAATCCCGCTCATCGGGAGCGGGACTTTGTTTCGCTGACTCCAGTATAACGTTTGGGTGGAATCTAATGTGCCACGCGTAAGTGCTTTATTTGGCTTGGGTTGAGTGGTTTCAGGGCTTGACACGTTTTCGGCGCGTCAACGCACTCGTTAATCCCGGTACCCCGAAGCACTTTCCTTGTCTTTGGTGTCTAAAACGAAATATGACCTTTAGAAAGTGGGCTGTACGCGTTGTCCTCCTTGTGAGTGGGGTGGTCCTATGTCTGGTGTTGCTTGCCTTTCTGGCTGTGCAGACACAGCAGCGGATGCTACGTTGGCACGCTGAGCGGCTTTTAGCAGACATGCACCAGATTCGCCTCTACCAGAGCACCTGGGCCGATGCGCAACGGCTGATGCGCCGCTGGGGAGCGTGGGGCCACTACGACGGAAGCTGCACGGCTGCAAGTTGCCATTACGCAGATCAGCATGGGCACCATCGGATGTTAAAACCCCGATGCTCCCCGCCGCGCCTGGGTGGAATGGTTTTCCGCGCACGACCGACTCAATCTCTACGAATGGCTCGGCGGGCGCGACGCAGTGGTTCTATGCTTCCTTCACCGTTCATGACGGTACCATCTGGAGAACAGGCAGCGGGATCGGCGTCACCGTCCCCACGAGGAGGATGCGAAGGAGAGAACGATTGGCCCTGGACTCTCTCTATCAGTGCCAACATCGCCAGCGACTTCATCGGACAATGAAGACCCGTTCAGTTTGGGTTATCTGGGTTCTGAAGACGAACTCGCCCAACACCCGTACTACAAAGTGTGGAGGCCGAGTGGTTGCATGATCCTCTGCCAGATGGAGATTGTCTACTATTCCACCCATACTCCACCAGCCGAGATCGAGCGTCTGACGTCATACAACTTCTCCTGCTTTACCCAGATCATCCGCGTGCGCACACATTCAAGATTTACTCCTGCATCCAAAGAGTGGCACCTCTACGACGATCCATACTAATCCAGCCCCACTGTGCCGATACCACCTCCAAGGCCCGAATCCACTATGATGCCAACGCCGCCTCCCTGCAGCAAGATTCCTGTTTGGGCGACGGCGCGGGACATCCGCTATGCTTTAGCCGTCGAAGTCCTCCCGACGACTGCAAATGTTCAGGATTACGATGGCGCCGGAAGCGCAAAGGTACGGGTCGTCTGCTCTCTCAAGGAGCCTGCTCCCTGGCTGCCCGGTGCTACCGTACGCGCGTACCACCTACGGCAACGGATAGTCCCGCCTGAGGAAAGCGAAGCACCTAGTTCCCGGAAGACGATTCCTCCTGTTTCCCGTCGGGAATGACGAAAAGCACGACATCGTTACAAAAGACTCGCCAATCAAACTTCGAACGATGCGGTGTGCTGGAAGACACTCCCGAGATACGACGCGAGCTTGAAAAGGGTTTTGCGCAGAACGACACGCTGAATCCTTAAGGCAAAATTTCTTTTTGCTATCAACTGAACACAACAGCGAGGCTTTGGTTGAAAGACGGATATGTTTGGTAGTGGAGATGATCATGCGGATCTCTCCATGCGCGTCTGACGAACTGTAGACGCTTCGGTCGAGATGACAGTGTCGTTGATGGGGAATGAGCGCAGCCGGAATGGGCGAAAGCAGATTCCTTCGCTTCGCTGCGGAATGACAACAAAAAAACTGCAACCCAAAGAACAGCGACAAAAGAACAGAACCAAAAGAACAGCAAGAACAGCAATCAAAAGAACGGTAACAAAAGAACAGAACCAAAGAGGCAGCAACCAAAGGATCGGCAACAAAGAGCGGGAACCAAGGAGCGGCAATCAACCAAAAGAGTAGGCGAGCGACAGAGCAGACAAACCAAAAGAGCAGGCAAGCCACGGAGCAACAACCAAGAGCGGATAACGAAAGAGCAGGGCAAAAAGCAGGCGGCGTACATCGGCTGCCACCCTTCGCAAGAGCGCGAAGGATGGGCAGCCGAACACTCTTTGAATTGCTCTAAGTGTGACGCTCTTTTTGAAACGTTCTATTTGATGGAGCCGACCCATGAGGCGTAGGGCGGTAGTGTGATGTTCTGCAGGCTGGTTGCCTGTTTGAGAGCGGGAGCGTTGGTGAGGAGCGTGGTCACTGTCTTGCCGGAGACGTTTGCTTTCCCCGGATCGAGTGAGATGGTCTGGGGTTGAGCGGTGAAGTTAAGCGCTACGACAACTGCGGGATGGCCGGCGACGCCTTCGCGAACATAGGAGAGGACGGATGGGTTGGACTCATCGAGCATCACCTGTCTTCCGTCGCGGAGGGTGGGATCGTCGCGGCGCATCGCGATCAATTGTTTGTACCAGTTGAGGAGCGAGTCGGGTTCGGTCTCTTCTGCTTTCACGTTGATGGTCGAGTAGTTGGATGGGACGGGAAGCCATGTGGTGGAGGCGTCGCTGAAGCCGGCGTTTTTGGAGTCGTCCCATTGCATGGGCGTGCGCTCGCCGTCGCGGCCCTTCTCTTTCGGCCAGCCGGTGATGCCGATGGGATCCTTCACGTCTTCTTTGCGGGTGGGCGTGGTGGTGACCATGCCGATCTCCTCGCCGTAGTACATGAGGGCTGTGGCGCGGGAGGTGAGCAGCATCGCCGCGAGGATCTTCGCGATGTGCTCGATCGTGGACGCCGTCGCCGTAGCGGTCCCAACTGCGCGCGGTTGTCGTGGTTGTCGAAGACGAAGAGCGGCTGCGAGCCGTGGAGCTTGGTCTCAGCGTCGTTGATGAAGTTGCGGAAGCTTGCGGCGTCGAGCTTGTCGTTGTCGCCGTGAAGCCGAGCAGCATGTCCATGGGGAGCTGCAGCTCGTCGTGCTTTGCGCCGCCGTACCACTCATCGAGGTCGGCGGTGTTGGGGAGATAGGTCTCGCCGATGAGGACGCGGTCGCCGGGATATCTGTCGACCATGGCGCGCATGCGGCGGATGACGCCATGAACCTCGGGGAGGTTGTTGGTGTAGATGTCTTTGAGGTTGGGATCGCCCTGGGCGTTGAGTGCCGCCGGTTTCGGGCTCGTTGCGGAGTTGCGGTCTTCGAAGAGTGTGGGGATGGCGTCGAGGCGGAAGCCGGCGACGCCGCGGTCGAGCCAGAAGCGCATGGCGTCGAACATGGCCTTCTCGACGGCGGGATTGCGCCAGTTGAGGTCGGGCTGCTGCATGTAGAACTTGTGATAGTAGAACTGCTGGACGGCGGGGACCCACTCCCATGCGGAGCCGCCGAAGAGGGAGACCCAGTTGTTGGGCGGGACGCGGCCTTCGTGCTCGAAGCGCTTTTGATAGGCGGTGACGTCGGGGCCGTCGGCTGGGACGCCGTCGTTCCAGACGTACCAGTCGTGCTTGGGATTGGTGCGGGAGCTGGCGGAGTCGATGAACCACTGGTGTTTGTCGGAGGTGTGGTTGAGGACCATGTCGAGGACGACGCGGATGTTGCGCTGCCTTGCCTTCGGCGATGAGGTGGTCGATATCGGCGAGCGTGCCGTACTGCGGGTCGACGGCCTCGTAGTCGGAGATGTCGTAGCCGAAGTCGACCTGCGGCGAGGGATACATGGGCGCGATCCAGATGGCGTCGACGCCGAGGGTCTTCAGGTAGTCGAGGCGCTGGGTGATGCCGTTGAGATCGCCGATGCCGTCGCCGTTGGAGTCCTGAAAGCTGCGTGGGTAGATCTCGTAGATGACGGCGTGCTTCCACCAAGGGCCATCGTTGATCCCGTGGCGGCAGAGTGGGTTGCTGCGGCGTGAGCCTGTGGTGTCTGGCCGACGGCGGCTGTTGTGGAGCACCAGGTGCGCACGTTGCAAAATGGCTAGGATGGTGGGGAGACGCATCCAGCCCAAGGGCGATGCGCTGTTAAGGTTTCGGTTTGTGGTCAATTGATGCCTCCTGGAGCCCCGCAACACTATAGCATTCGCATGGCAATGATGATTGATAAGGCATTGTAGTTGTGCCGCAACGTCTGAACGGTGAGTTTTCAGCTGAGTTTTTGAGTGGGAGAGGGTGGGTGCCGCAGATTTGCGGACGACAGTTTTGGTCTGCAGAAGAATGTCGCGGGTGGGTTGATCGGGCCTTTCGAGCCGCTGCAGCATGGTTGCGATTGCCATGGCACCGATCTCGGCGCAGTTCTGATGTTGTGTGGTGAGGGGGACGGGCAGAAGGCTGGCGTACCTGACATCGTCGACTCCGACGATGCGGATCTCCTCGGGTACGCGAACGCCGTACGCGGCGAGGCCTTCCATGACCTTGATTGCGGTGACGTCGTTGGCGCAGACGATTGCGTCGGGTCTGAACTGCTTGAGCAATTTCTGGATGAAGCGCGGATCTTCGGGGTCGCCGCGGCAGACCAGGTCCTGTTGGAGATGGACTCCGTGCGCGAAGAGAGCTTCGCGATAGCCTGCGATTCGACCGACGACGGTCGATGCAGAGAGTGGCTTGGCAACGAAGGCAACGCGCTTTGCTCCGTGGAGCAGCAGATGCTGGGTGAGGACGAAGCCTACGCGACGATTGTCGACTCCGACGAGATCGTACTTCGAGCGCATGGGATATGGGGTGTAACAACGGTCGAGCAGGACAACCTGTATGCCTTCGCGGTCGAGTGCAGAGGTGATGCGGCGATTGACGGCGTCCTTTTCGGGGGTGAACTCCAGGGGGGCGAAGAAGACTCCGGAGACTTTTTGAGCGATGTACTTATGGCAGAGATGCTCGGCCTCCTTTTCCTTCTGTGTGGCATCTCCCATGGAGTGTCCCCAGAGAAGAGAGTGTGGCTTGGATAAGGGCGACCGCATCATGCCGTGGCAGATGGGCTCGAAGATTTCGGTGCGGCCGAGGTCGGGAATGAGTAGACCGAAGACGTGACCGCGGGAGGCCATAGGAGCAAGGACGTGGGTGCCGGAGCCGGGATGCCGCGAGACCAGACCCTGCATCTGCAGCTCGTGCACCGCCTTGGCGATGGTGATGCGTGAGGTGTTGTAGCGCTTTCCAAGTTCGGCCTCGCTGGGGAGGCGATCTCCACGCTGCAAGGAGCCTGTCATGATGGCCGAGTGGAGGTCCTCGTAGACCTGTCGATATTTGTGAGTGGAGGACGGGGTTAGAGCGGGAACGCGTTCTTCCAGTCGAACTTCGTTGACAGGTGTTACTTGTTGTTGCACTTGGGTTCGAGGTGAGAGTCGGGTCTTCATATACTCTGCTGTCCTCTCTTGCTTTTCGCGCATCAAGCGTAGACCAACCTGCTGGTTAATGTATAGACAAAGTCGCTCTGGGATGAGTTTTCGTAAATATTTTGTTTGAGGCGGTGGTCAACCTTTCGATTTACTTCTGACTCCGTCCAGGACAACGTTTGCCTTCGGCTTTTTAGAGCGAACCGCATGATTTATCGCGGGTTATGAGGGAGCTGTTCCTAAGGCCTGAGTTCGCAGGCTGCGAAATGGTAAGGCCAATCCTGGCAATCATTACTACAAATTGCTGGTACATGTTCTGCCTCATCAACAATCAGGTGACAGCGGTGTAGACGTCGTTGACACGCTTTGCGCCACGCGCGTAGTTTTCGGTGCGATTTGGAAGCGGTGTATTTCAGGTACGAGACAGGTGGAGCAGAGGTTCAACCGTCTGTTCGAAGGTCGTAGCTTCGCGTGAGTGGCATCCAGCACGAAGACGATGTCGCCAACAGAAGTGCAGCACCTTTCGGAGGTACTTATGAGATTCGTGACGCGTGGAATGATCGGGTTGCTCTCTGTTTTCGTTCTCCTGGCGTTTGCACCGGTTGCGTATGGCCAGGCGGTCTACGGATCGATCTTTGGAACGGTAACAGACAACACCGGCGCGGCGGTTCCGGGCGCAAGCATTACGGTGACTGATGAGGGAAAGGGCACCTCGGTCACGGTGGTGTCCAATGGCAGCGGCGAATTCACTGCCGAACATCTGATTCCGGACGTGTACGACATCAAGGTGGCGGCGGGTGGCTTCAAGAGCTATGAGCAAAAGGGCGTTCAGGTGTTTGCTGACTCATCGGCCAAGATCTCTGCGGTCCTTGCAGTGGGTGGGTCGACGGAGACAGTTGAAGTCGATGCGGACGCGGTTCCGCAGCTGAAGACAGATCGTGCGGACGTTGCAGTCAACTTCAATTCGCAGGAGTTGGAGAATCTTCCGATTCCCGACCATAACTTTACTAATCTGCAGTTGCTGCTGCCGGGTGCGGTGCAACTGGGGTGGTCTCACGCGGCGGATGAGAACCCGCAGGGTCCGAACAGATTCAGGTTGATGGGCAGGCTTTCGGCGGAGTGAACTATACGCTGGATGGCACGGACAACCAGGACCCGATTCTGGGAATCATCGTCATCAATCCGAACTCTGACTCGATGTCGGAGGCGAAGATCGCGACGCAGAACTTCGACGCTGAGTTTGGCAAGGCTGTCGCCTCTGTGGTCACGGTGCAGACCAAGTCGGGTTCCAACGCATTTCACGGCACTGCGTTCGACAACCGCGAGAGCGCGGCAAACCTGGCGCGCGATCCATTCACTCAACCTGGATCCGGCCCGATTCCTGGAGCCCTCAAGAATCAGTTCGGTGGGAACGATTCTCAGCACGCTTCCTGACGGCGCGACCAATCTCGATATGACGGTCAGCGGCGACGGTAAATACCTGTTCACTCTTGATTCTGGATCCGGCGCTATTGGTGTCTTTAGCATCAATTCCAACGGTACTTTGAACCAACTCGGGGATATTGAAGGCCTACCGAAGACGGTTGGTTTCAATGGCATTGCCGCGCTCTAATTAAATCCCCAACGTCATTCGGGGCGGATCTAATACACCGCCCCGAATGCACTTCTATTTGCAATATGCTGTATCCGAAGAGATGTGAAACGAGCCAACCCACCCAGTGGGGATGCTGGGCTAAATGGAATGGTGCAAATGAATATGGAACGTCCATTCAATCGCCACCAACAGGAGAGTGACAACTGCAATGACTATCTGGATTGACTCAGCGCGCCTCTTGTCAGCACCCACCGGTGCGACTCGCCATTGAGACGAAGGCCTGGCGCGCAACGATCGTACCCGCCAAATTGCATACAGGTTTATCACTGACCCGGCAATTGCGAAAATTTCCATCGGAATACGAATTGCCGTGCCATGAATGGAGGCGAGCAAATTTGCACCGACTGTCGCAGCGGCCAAAGAACCGATTCCAATGACAAGTCGCAGGCCGCTGAGCGCCATGAAGGCCGTACACGCGCTTTGGAGCAAGATGAAAAACAGGCCTGTGAGTCCAATAGTCCAAGACTTGCCCTTCATATCACTCTGTGGACGAGTATCGACTGGCGCGTTCTCTTTGAGCATGTGGTTCTTCATCAGCAATGCTTTCTCCTCTTGATCAGCTTGGGGATCGCTGCTTGGCACCAAACGGGCTATGCGGTGGTTGAGTTCACGCGCTCTGGAAGCTCTTGAGTACTGCCTCGGCAGATGTTAGAAGCGAAATCTCCTTCGAAGTTCCATAGACCATTCGCGTGGAGAGGGCGCCATCGATGACACCAAGTATCATCGCCGCCGCGGCGCCTTTATCGACCGGGTAAGGGGTTAAGATTCGGCAAGATAGTCGCGCAATTTGTCTTTGTGTTCGATCACTCGGCGATGGATCGGATGGGCAGTGTCCGGGTATTCGGATGCGATACGAAGGAACGGGCAACTGATAACTTCGGGCAGGTTTATCAGGCGTTCGATTCTGACCAAGGCTTCATGTATATCTTTCGGGGGAGCGGGGCTGACAAGATACTCCCAAAGAACGATCGATCGCGCTGTTCGAGGTATGCGAGCACGAGGTCATCTTTGCTTTCGAAGTGCCGATAGAAGGTCGCCTTTGCGACCTCGGCGATGGACATGATCTTCTCGGTCCCGGTCGCGCGGACCCCCTCTGCATAGAAGAGGCGGTCGGCAGCTTCCAAAATTCTCTCCCGGGGATCGGATTGTTTCTGTGCTTTCATGAGATTTATCTTGACAGAAGACAGACCAGTCTGTCTATACTCTTCTTACAGTCTAGACAGACATGTCTGTCTAGGACTTTAGCTTCGTGAAAGGAACATAGCAAATGAATCAGCAAATCTCTCTCTTGCCTCCGGTCAGCGTGGAAACCGCCCCTGAGCAGTCTCGTCCACTTTTGGAAAATATCCAGAAGTCCTTCAAGTTCATTCCGAACCTCTTTGGAGTGTTCGCGAACTCTCCCACGTTGCTCGAGGGCTATCATGGGCCTGGAGAAAGTCTTCGGCAAGGGTACCCTGAGCCCGGTGGAGCGCCAGATCGTCCTGCTCTCCGCCAGTGTTGAGAATCGTTGCGATTATTGCATCGCAGCTCACAGCACCCTTCTCAAGGCTTTCCTGCATGTACCGGCCGAGGTTGTTTCGGCGGTGAGGTCGAACCAGCCCGTATCCGATCCGAAGTTGGCGGCGCTTATCGCGCTCACAAAGGAGATCGTCACTGAACGCGGACATGTCAGCGCGCAAGTGATGGATAACTTTCTCGCCGCGGGGTACAGAAAGGACCAAGTGCTTGAGGTTTTGATCGGAGTCGCTCTCAAGACGATGAGCAATTACCTGGATCACATTTCCCCTACGGAACTCGATCCGGCATTCCAACCTGAGGCTTAAAACCTCGCACAGAAAGAAACGATCAACAAAACCAGTAAAGCCTTGGGACGGCGCTTCGTTGCGAGGCAAATGCCATTGGATCGCGACGCTCGATAGGCTCTTGCCTCAATCGTTGGTCTCGGACGAGCGCCGCCAAGTACTTTGCTGAAGTCACAAGGACTGTTTATGCAACTCGAACAAAGCGTACAACACACACATGTCTGTACTGTAATCAGCTTCATGAAAGGGAGCAGGATGATGAGCACACGGAGCGGTTTGCGCGGAGATGACTTCGCGCGTGGTACTCGCGATGAATAACGTCGCAATATTCTGGATGCAACTTCTTCTGAGTTTGGGCGTCTGCGCCATCGTCGTGGCGTGGTATGTTTGGCCGTACCTAACCAAACTTCCTCGTAACTCTGCCCTAATTCCGCTGCTCTTTGTACACGTGCCGCGCTATGTGGGAATGACGTTATTGGTTACGTACATGATCGATCCGAAACTGCCCAGAGCGTTCGTTAACAGTGCCGCTTACGGTGATCTGTTAGAAGCGGCGCTGGCCCTAGCTTCCATCCTTGCTCTGCGGAGCAACTGGCGTGTTGCCATTCCTCTGGTGTGGGTGGCCAATACGTGGGGATTTTTGGACCTGCTAAACGGAATTCGCGGCGTCTTGCAGTTGAACGTCCCAAGCTTCAACCTGGCTACCGTTTGGTACATCTACACGTTTTATGCCCCTGTGGTAGTTGCTTCACATTTGATGATCTTTTGGATTCTGTTGAAGTCGAGGTCCTGGAAGAAATGAGTTTTCGGGCGGTGTCGGAGATAACTGCATCCGCCCCTGTGTTTCGGTCCAAGGATTAAGCCCAAGATTTGCGCCAATTCCGAAAGATGTCCCGTTAGCTGGCGCTTGAAAGCCGACAAATCAGGAAGTGAGAAAGAAAATGTCTAGCCGCCTAAGCAAGGTTTTATCGCTTTTACTGGGAGTTCAGATGTTCATGTTCGGATTCCTTAAGTTCTTCCAGCCAATCCGTGGATGGTTTGATGTCCAGATTCAACAGAGTCATCTGCCCCACGAAGCGATTCTCGCGGGCAAACTGACGGAAATGGTTGTCGGGGTCCTCTTCTTACTGCCATGGATTTGGACATCGCTGACCGCAAAAAGCAAAGATCAAATCCTGCTGATCGCATGTTTGATCCTCTTCACTCAGATGATCGTGGCAATCTATGTCCACCTGCAGCCTGGCGTGCCTGCTAGCGTTCTTCCCCTGGGTATCAAACCGCCTGTGATTCCGGTTACGGTTCTCCTTCTGGGATCGCTCACTGCTTTCGATGTTTGGAAGCAACTGCGAGCAGAGAAGACCATCGAAATGCCGAGTCAATAACAGAGTTCGCGCCCAATCATCTTCGGTCAGAGCACGGAGCAGGAGTTCCGAACCTGACGAGAGCTCTTCACAGCCGACTTATCTCAAGCAAACCACTGCGTCGCTGAATCAACAGGAGCACACTATGCCGAATCTATTTGAATCTATCCAGCTTGGATCTTTGGTCCTGACGAATCGCGTCTTCATGGCGCCCCTTACGCGTAACCGCGCAGACGCGGATGGAGTACCGGGCGAACTCGCCGCGACTTATTACTCGCAGCGCGCTTCCGCGGGACTTATCGTGACCGAGGCGACGCAAATCTCGCCCATGGGCAAAGGGTACTTCAATACTCCAGGGATTCATTCCCCCGAGCAGGTGCGTGCTTGGAGCCGGATCGTTGAATCCGTTCATAAGAGTGGAGGCCAAATCTTCCTTCAGTTGTGGCATGTCGGCCGCATCTCTCATTCGTCCTTGTTGCCAAACCACGTGCAACCCGTTGCTCCATCCGCAATCCGTGCCAACAGCCAGACGTTGATTGCCACGGGTCTGGCACCGGTTTCGGAGCCAGTTGCCTTGACGGCTAGCGGGATCAAAGAGACTTTGGACGATTATCGGCGGGCAGCAGGCAACGCGAAGGCAGCAGGATTTGACGGGGTCGAGATTCATGCTGCGAATGGATACTTGATCGATCAATTTCTCAGAACTGGATCGAATCAACGAACCGATGAATATGGAGGTGTTGCGTCGAATCGAGTCCGCTTTCTCACGGAAGCAGTCGAACGCGTCCTCGAAGTCTGGGATCCCAGGCATGTGGGTGTGCGAATCTCTCCGACGGGCAGTTTTAACGACATGTCGGACGACAACCCATTCGACACCTTCTCGGTCGCGGTTGGAAGACTGAACGACTATGGGCTCGGGTACCTTCATGTTGTTGAAATGGCGCAGAACAGCAAAGGACCAAGTGAGGTGGATATTGCGATGTCGGCTCATCTAAGAACGCTTTGGAAGGGTCTCTACGTCGCGAATGGTGGATACGACCGGCCCAGGGGAGAGGAAGCAATAAGGTCCGGGCACGCCGATGCTATCGCATACGGCCGCCCCTTTCTTGCCAACCCGGATCTACCAAGGCGGCTGCAACTCGGAGCCGCTCTGAATGAACCCGACCCAACGACTTTCTACGGAGGAGGCGCTGCCGGCTACACGAGCTATCCCGCGCTCTCCTGAACCGTGCAGCATTGAGGATATGCGGGTGCCATTGTTTGATTCTGAGGCTAGCGGCGGCAACGCCGAGCACCAGGCGCAGGCTCGCGCATCGGATCAGACTTCCGATTTAGCCTGCCGGCGAAAGGTCGGCGCTTTCGACATAACGATCAGAAAATAGCTGGCTACACCCACGAGAGATAACCCGAACCCAGTGATAGCAGTTGGAACGCCGAGGATAGGAATCAACTTTCCAAGGCTCAAGGCACCCAATGGTATACCAGCGCGAAAGGCCAGGTTGTAGACGCTCATCACCCTTCCCCGCATTGAATCAACCACAATGAGTTGAACGAGTGACAACAACAGAGAAGCAGACGCCATCACGGCTGCCCCGGCAAGGAAAATCAGGAAACAGGACACCGGGAGCCACTTAGAGACTGCAAATCCAGCGGTTGTAAACCCCAGGGCGAACAGTGCAAGTACCGCAAGGCGCCCCTGGCCTTTCAATTTTTCCATTGCCGCAACGATGAGCGCTCCGCAAATCGATCCACCCCCTGAGAAAACCAGTAAAAGCGCATACGTCCCTGAACCTCTGTGAAAGATCGTCTGCACGATCACAGGAAGAAATCCAGTCAGGGAAAAGCCGAACAAGGTGGTGCAAAATGCCAACACGACGAGGGGAGTCAGGCCTTCGCGATCTCTAATGAATTTGATCCCCTCTTTCATGCTTTTCAGAACAGACGTTTGTGTCTTGGGCGCGCTAAATTGCACCCTGATAACGAGGAGAGAGATGATCACCGCGACATACGAGACGCCGTTCAAGGCGAAACACCAAGTCGCCCCGAAGACGGTATACGCGAGGCCTCCGAGAGTCGGGCCGATAATGCGTGCAAGATTGAACTGAATCGAATTCATCGAAATCGCATTGGCAAGATCTTCCGGTTCCACAAGCGTTGGCAGCAGTGCCGAATAGGCGGGTCCGCCAAAGGATTGCCCAACCCCAACAACGAAGGACAGCGTCAGGATGTGCCAAACCTTGACAGTATGGGTAGCAAACAATACTGCCAACACAAAGGCGCAGATCATCTGGATGTATTGCGAGTAAAGCAGCATCTTTTTCCTGTCCAGGCGATCAGCAAAGACACCGCCGACGAGAGAAAAGAGCATGATAGGCAGCTGTCCCAAAAAGAGATCCAGGCCGAGATAAAAAGGATCTTTGGTGAGATCGTAGACCAGCCAGCTTTGCGCGAACTGCTGTACAAACGTGCCAATCGTGGAGACACACGCTCCTAGCCACATGATCCGGAAATTACGGTATCGAAACGCTCTGAAGATGCGACCTAAGAAGGATTCGGCCACTAAACCCTAGACCCTGCTCGACGAAAATACCAACCCTGGTTGAGCCAAGCCGATACGGACAGCGAGTGGCAAATTGTGCGTATTCAGTATGACGCTCGCATGCGAGTTGAGAAGTTGGTGCACTCAGTCAGATGAGAATCACCGCACGCGGTCGCAGTTTATGTCGACTGTTACCGATTCCGACCTCCTAAGCCGTATTTGCGTTACCAAAGGGGTGTGCCGCCTGACCAGATCTTTCCAACTGACGAGAACAGGCCAATGCGCGTTTCACTGGACGGTGCGCGCGGAACTCCCACGGTGAATTGTTTCCGGCAGGAGCACCAAGTTGGCCGCTTCCTCAGCATCTTTGAGGAGTGTCTTACGCGACATCCCCATCTGCGCACGCATGGTCAGCCCACGCGCTAAATCCGTGACTTGGGTTGCGCGCGCGGCTACTGGAAAGTCAGATGGGATTTCTCCTGCGCTGATCCCGTCCCGGAAACGGCGCTCCACCAGCGCCGCGCCGCCCGCGGCCGCGCTCTGAAGGAACCGCTGAACCTCAGCATCGTTCACAAGCGGCGCGACGCAAATCAGAAGGCAGCCCCGGGCGGACCCTTTCTCGGTCGCACTTTCGACGTTGTACCTCAGAAAGCCCGTGATCGAGTCGCGAAGACCTCGTGGCGAGAGGAGTGCTTTGGCTGCGAGAGCGCCCTTCCGTTCTGCGTACGCCCTTAGCACGCGCAAGAATATCGCCCGCTTGTCCCCGAAGACGGCATACAGGCTCGGCCGTCCCACACCCATCCCGGCGACGAGATCGTCGATCGTCACTCCGTCGTAGCCTTCGACCAGAACACCTGAGTCGCCTTTTCCAGCGCCCCTGTTTCGTCGAAGCTGCGCGGTCGCCCCCGCGGCCTAGCGGTATTTTGAATCATTTAGTTCAAAACTCCTTGACACTTCCATTTTACCAATATACAACCATATAGTTCGATATTAGCAAACTGGCTCTGGCTTCGCGCCCTTCCGGTTCTACTTTCCCCTTTCACTAAGGAGCCACTCATGGAACATTCGATCGCTCTCGTCACCGGCGCCACCTCCGGGCTCGGTCACGCCGCAGCCCGCTTGCTCGCCGCCGAGGGCTACCACGAGGTCATCGTCGCCTGAGGCTGCGGCGGGCGTCGAGGCGGCTCAGGCCACGCTGTGCGGCCATCATCAACTGACTGTCGGATTGCCCCATTCCGCAAGCAACTAACAACCTAAGAAGGAGAACAAAATGATCGAAAGTGTCTTGATAACCGGAGCAAATGCTGGGCTTGGGAAAGAGACTGCCCGACAGTTCGCATTGAAACAAGAGACAAAGAGGGTGATCCTTTTTTGCAGAAATCGAGCGAGGGCAGCAGCAGCAAAGAAAGAGCTTGAGGAGAACACGGGGAAACGGATTTTTGAGGTCGTTATCGGGGATGTTACGGATGCAGATTCCGTAAGAAGAGCGGTAGAAGACATCAGAGAACCGATTGATGCGGTCGTTTTGAATGCAGGTGGAGTGATCGGGAAAACGGCTGCGAACTCTACACCTTCCGGCATGAACCAATTAGCTGCTACGAACATTCTAGGCAATGTGGTCCTAGTGGATGAGTTGATCAAACGGGACAAGCTGAGGAAGGCGGTTCTAGCGGTGAGCGCCGAAGCTGTTCCAGGCGTAAAGATGCTCGGAGTAAAACGAGTCTCAATGAGCACTTCTTCTGTCGATGAGTTTGCTGCTGTTCTTGATGGGTCGTATTTCGGGAAGAAGTTCGTGGCACTGAATGCATACTCCTATGTCAAGTACGCCGAGACCATGTGGGCCTTATCGATGGCAAGACACTACCCCAGGCTCAAGTTCGTTGTTGTGAGCCCAGGGAATACAAAAGGAACTCAGGCGGCAGACAGTCTTCCGCCGCCAATGCGGTTCATGTTGAATTACGTGATGATGCCTATCGTCTTCCCATTGATGGGCGAAATGGTGCATCCGCTCGATGTAGGTGCAAAGCGCTTCGTAGACGCCATTTCGGATGAGCGCTACAAGAGCGGCGTGTTCTATGCCAGCAAAGAGGGTAAGTTATCCGGCGACATGGTGGACCAAAGCACCTTCTTTACCGATTTGAAAAACACTTCATTTCAAGATAACGCCAACGAGGCAATTCACCATTTCATAACTTAGGCGCTCGGAACCGACGTCTCAGGGCAATCCTTCGCCTCGGCTCAAGGGAAGTTCTCAGGCCCAATTGAGGCGCAGCGCCACCCAAGAAGCCGTATGCCAGGCCGTCATCAACGTCTCAGGTATCGACTTGTCTAGCCCAGCATCCTGAGCACAGTGTCCAGAAGGAAGCGCTGATCGGCGCGTCAATAGATGCACAACAACATTGCCACTTCCCTAATTTGGAATCACGGCGACAAAACGAACAACAACAGTCATAAGGAGAATTCATATGAAACGGTACGAGGGTAAAAAGGTGGTAATCATCGGCGGCACGAGCGGCATGGGGCTCGCTACGGCGAAGATGCTCCTTGATGGGGGCGCGCGCGTTCTGGTGACGGGTCGCTCGAAGGAGGGCTTGGAATCGGCGAAGAAAGAGCTTGGAAAAGACGCCATCGTGGTTTCGAGCGACGCGCGGTCGTTGACGGACATCGATGCCCTGGCCATTCGGGTGATGGCCGAATTCGACACCGGCACCTTCGACCTGCTCTTCGTCAACGCCGGGTTCAGTATTCCAACGCCTCTCGAGAGCGTGACCGAGGCCATCTACGACGAGATGTTCAACCTGAACGCCAAAGGACCGTTTTTCGCGGTCCAGAAACTCGCGCCGCTCATAAGCCGGGGAGGCTCCGTCGTCCTCACGACCTCGATCGCCAACGTCAAGGGAATGCCCAACCAAGCCACATACGGAGGCGCCAAAGCTGCGCTGCGATCATTCGCCCGGGGGCTTGCTACTGAGCTTCTTCCTCGGGAAATTCGCGTCAACGCAGTGACGCCGGGTCCCATCGACACGCCGATCCTCGGCAAAGCGTTTCCCGCTGACGCAGCCGCTCAGATGAGGGAGAAAATCCCTGGTATGGTTCCGATGAAGCGCTGGGGAAAGTCAGACGAAATCGCGAAGGCCGTCCTGTTCCTTGCGTTCGACGCGACCTTCACGACCGGCGCTGAACTTCCGGTCGATGGGGGCTGGTCTCAACTCTAAGGCTTGGACCGTCCAGGAAGGTGTTGACACCGAGGATGGTCTTCGATGATTCGCGTACCAGAGCGCACGCGATGCGATACAGAAGGCAGTGGCGGCGGCTTAGTCGCCGCCACCGCTCGCTCAGAGCAAGTAGTCCAAGCCTGTTCGGTGTAGCGCAACCCACGGAGGAAACAATGGAAGCGATGAAGCAGATTGTGGTAGCGGTAAGTTTAGTGGTCATCTCCGCGCTGGCACCGGTAGTGATAGCGCAGCAGGGCGTCGAGAAGGCTGCTCCAGGAACGTTGGTTGCTCCGGCCGAGGCGTTAAATTCGCTACTGAATATAACCGAGAGCCAGATGCTAATTCTGGTGAAGGCATTCCCTGCCGACAAGTATGGGTTTGCACCAAGCGCGGCGATTTTTGCATCTGGGCAACAAACTGAGTACGCGGGCGTCCGCACTTTCGGGGCATTGGTCATTCACGTCGCGCAGGCGAATTACGCTTTGGGTTCGCGCCTGAGCGGACTAAGGCCCGATACTGATCTAACCCTGCTTCCTAAGTTGATATACAAGGATGAGATTGTTGCGGCCCTGGAGGACTCGTTTGCTTTCGATCACAAGGCGATTGGGACGCTCACGACCGCAAACGCCTTTGAAAGTGTAGGCAGTCGAACTCCGTCGGGAGCTACCATCCCGTCTACGCGCTGCACACAGGCCGCATACATCGCGGTGCATGCTTCCGATGAGTACGGGCAGATGGTGGAGTACCTGCGCATGAACGGTATAGCTCCTCCGGCCAGCGGCGCTACTGCTCCGCCGAAGAAGTAGGTAAGTGTCGCAAGCACCATGAGAGATGGAGTGCCCCCCAACACTTCATCTCTATGACCGCAAGCCAAGTAGGGGAAAGGACGAGAGGTGAAGCTTGGCTGAGAAGGTTATCGTCGTTACGAATGTGTGGTCAGGCCCTGGGCTTGCGGCTGCCATTCTACTTTCTCGCCGTGGTTTCAAGGTCTTTGGCACGGTCGACGAGTACGTTTCGACGACGGAAGAGCTTCCGTTCACACAAATACAACTCAAACGAGGCGATACGGGGGCCGTCAGAGACTCTATCGCGACGCTTCTTGGCGTCGCCGGGTGTGTCGATGCTCTCGTAAATATATCCGAGACGTACACAATCGGCGCGTTGGAGGAGCTCAGCGAGGAGCAGACGAATCGACATTTCGCGGATAGTTTCTTTGATGTGCTTCGATTGACTTACGCGGTCATTCCGTTCATGCGGGCACGCGGCATGGGGCGAGTGGTCAATATAGTTTCTCCGTTCGGCACGTCTCCGGCTCCATTTATGGGGATGTACGCCGCATCTCACGCGGCGCTTGAAAGCTGGTCACAGAGCCTCAACAGAGAGATGGAAGGGACTGGGGTTCAAGTCACGGCAGTTATGCGCGGCCTTATTAGGCGTGTAGACAAAGAAATTCGTTTGCCGGAGCGGCCTTTGCGGCGCTATGACCAGGGCTCTGCCAAGACGCTTGCTGCGCTTGCATCAGGATTCCGAGAGGTGGATCGGGGATGAAATGTTAGCCGAGGTCATTGAGCGCGCGATCACAGATCGAAACCCGAGGACGATCTATCGCACTGGCTTCGAACTGAGAGTATTTTCTACTGCTCTCCGTCTTGCACCTCGATTACTCCAATTTCTCTTCAAGCCGAGATCCTGAAATTGCCACGGTTAAACAGGCCGATCTCAGAATTTCACAACCGCTACCAGGATGCGGCTAAACGCTAAATGCTTTGTTCCTCCTGGGATCTCGATTCTCTGGGCATTGATCCAGTGGTTCTCGGGTGCCAACAAAAGGCCGCGCTTGTCTTGGGTGAATACTCAGGTTCTCTTCGCTACCTTGCTCGCCACATCAAGGGCCGTCTCTCCCGACCCTGGCACCGAGTCGGTATGCCGTTTCATTCACCGCCGAGATAATGCCCTGTGTCAGCGTTGACTCGCCATCACCGATACACGCCGAATCCGCGGAGACCGTAGCGGCGGCAATCCCATCCGAATCGAGAAGGGGAAGGCAGGCAGCACCCGCGCGATCGGCGCCGAAGCCGGCATCGTTGAAGAAAACAAGGCGTGGCCTGAAGGAACGCGTAAATGGAGCAGCGCTTCTGCCGCCATGACTACCGCTTGCCACGACCAAGCCTGCATCTTCTGGAGTAGCAAATGAGATGGAGCCTATGCAGAGGATGCCGTCAACAAAGGCGCGTTCTTCTACCGGTGCCTCCACGTCTGCGTGGGGCCAGGGGGCAGACTTCAATAGCTCCACTGCTTGTGCGACGGGTTGACCGGTCTCTACGCCACATGTGGCCGCAAGTTTGTTGACGCGACTGATGATCCCCCGGTGGAGCATGTCTGCGGCGTCGCCGGCCCGGGCGCTGTCCGTCGCTACGGCCGCCATAGCCATGCCATGCTGGTCCGCCCAAGGCAGACCACTGACCCCCGCCTCATCCCGACCGATGCCGCAGTCATGATGTATGGCAGCGCGAACGCCAGCTCTGGCCGAGTAATACGCCGCGTAAGCCGTGGCATTCGAACCGCCAACAACGACGGCACCGTTTGCTTCAGGAGGAAGCTTTACAACGCCATCGACTACCAGAACAGGAACGTCCATTGAGAGCACTTCAGACCTCCGAAAAACTGTATGTGCTCACGCGAATCGCACCGAGATAGGTACGTCATCCGCGCCAGCAGTTCGCCGCTACTTTTTCGCCTCGCCGACCTCGATGAGGTGGCCGTCGGGATCGCGCATGTAGCACCGCGTCTCGGCCTCGTGAACCTTGGGTTCGGTGAGAAACTCCGCACCCAGACCCTTCCAACGTTCGTAGCATTCTGCGATGTTTGCGACGCGGATGTTCATGAAGCTGCTGACAGCCTCGCCATCCTTCGGAGCCGCAAGGTAGACGGCCGGCTTGTCGTCGGTCGGCCCGCCG
>CAVUWQ010000003.1:0-5713 GCA_963745105.1 uncultured Acidobacteriaceae bacterium | reverse complement strand
TCTCGGCAAGGGACAACGCGGCCTGATCGTTTCGCCGCCCCGCGCTGGCAAGACCATGCTCTTGCAGAACGTCGCCAACTCGATAACGACGAACCATCCCGAAGTCGTGTTGATGGTGCTGCTGATTGACGAGCGCCCGGAAGAAGTCACCGACATGCAGCGGTCAGTCAAGGGCGAAGTGATCTCCTCGACCTTCGACGAGCCCGCCGCACGTCACGTACAAGTGGCCGAAATGGTGATCGAGAAAGCCAAGCGCTTGATTGAGCACAAACGAGATGTTGTGATCCTTCTCGACTCCATCACTCGTCTGGCCCGCGCCTACAACACCATCGTCCCGCCCAGCGGCAAAGTCCTTTCTGGCGGCGTGGATTCGAACGCGTTGCAGCGTCCGAAACGCTTTTTCGGATCAGCCCGCAACATCGAAGAAGGCGGCTCGTTGACCATCATCGCCACCGCCCTGATCGACACCGGTTCCCGCATGGACGACGTGATCTTCGAAGAATTCAAAGGCACCGGCAACTCGGAAATCATCCTGGACCGCAAACTGGTGGACAAACGCGTGTTCCCGGCCATCGACATTCAGCGCTCCGGCACCCGAAAGGAAGAGCTGCTGATTCCGAAGGAAGACCTGACTCGCATCTGGGTTCTGCGCAAAGTGCTGAATCCGCTTTCGCCCGTGGAAGCCATGGAATTGCTGATCGACAAGCTCAACAAAACCAAGTCGAATGGCGAGTTCCTGGCCAACATGAGCTCGTTGTAAGGCGAATCCACTCCAACCTCTCCGTAGAGACGTAGTTCGCTACGTCTCTACAACCCATTCTTCTCCGCGATCTCCGCGCGCCTTTCTCCGCGACCTCTGCGATTGGCTTTTTTGGTTGGTACCAAGATACAATGGTACATAAGCCCAATGAAAGACCTAATCATCGAACGCGTACAAACCGGGGTCCGCATCGAAAAACGCCTGCTGAAAGTCCTCAAGGCGTTCGCGGAATACAAAGACATGACCCTGGGAGACCTGCTCGAAGGCATCGTGCTGCACGCCTTTGACGGCAAGGCGCCCTTCAGTCCCGAGTCCCTCCGCCGCATTGCCGATCTCAAGAAATTCTACGGCCTGAAGCTAAATGCAAGCGCCAGCCATCGCTTGAAAGAAGCTGCTGCAGGTAGCAAGATCGCTCGCCTGAAGAAAGCGTAGTGCGGGAACGGAGCTCGAATGAACCAAGACGCCAGCAAGCTCGCACGAACCGGCCTGCAATGGTCGCTAGGTCTGGTCTTGATCTACGAATGTTCCCGCCTGGTTTTTTCCGCAGGCGCGAAACACTCTTTTGAGACGACCCACCTGCCACAGTGGCTCCGCATAGCCATCGGTTCCGTAGAGCTGTTGGGGGCGATTCTGTTCCTGATCCCTCCAGCGGTCGCAGCCGGCGGACGATTGCTGCTAGCAACTTTCGGGGTGGCAGCGATCATTCACATTCTTCACGGCCAGCCTGACGTAGGGTACTTGGTGATCTACGCGACGGCGGTGTTAACCGTAATCACCGGGCGTTGATCCGCTCTTGAAACCCCTCCCGGAGCAATTGCCTAGGAAGGTTTCGCCCCGCCCGGATCCATCACATATACCCGCCCCGGCGCCGCTGCCTGAATCTTGTTCTTCTCGAAACTCTCCTTAATCCGCCGCCGCAACTCGCGGCTCACAGTGAGCTGCTGGTTGGGCTTGGTTTTCAGCAGCATCAAGTATTCCGCCTCGCCATTGCCGATTCGGTCAATTCCCGGCACCTGGACTTCACTCACAATCTGATCTGCGAACGCCGGGTCGTGCCGAATGTCTTCACCCGTCTGTCGCAGCAAATTGATAATGCGGTCGCTCGGTTCGCTATAAGCCACTACCACCCGCATTGCAACCTGCGACCAGTCCCGGGTCAGGTTGGAGACGATCGTGATCTGGCTGTTGGGTACGACGTGGACGGTGCCATCGTCGTCTCGCAGCATGGTGCGCCGAAGGCTCATGTCCTCCACGATGCCTTTTACCCCGGCAATGCTGACCTTGTCACCAATGTCGTACTGGTTGTCCAGGAGAATGTAGAAGCCGTTGATGAAGTCCTTCACCAGGCTCTGGGCGCCGAAGCCGATGGCTATGCCCACCACTCCAGCGCTCGCCAACAGCGGGCCCAGGTCGAACCCGAACAAGGGAAGCAGTTCGAGCGCGGCCACAAACAGGATAATGAACACGCCCACGCTGGTAACTACGCTGGCCAGGGTGCGCACCTGCTTTGTCCGGAATCCGGAAGGTAGTCTGCGAGTTTGCAGCGCGGCAACCTTCCCGGCAAGGCTGCGCAGAATCCATATCAGCAGGCACGAGACCAGAGTTACAAAAAGAATCCTGGGGCCATCGTGACGCAGAAAGGCCCGTGTGTCTCCGCCCCAGCCGCGCGACAGGTCTGGCAAACTTCCTTCCCCAGGGATCAACATGCGATGTGGTTCTCGCGCGTGATTATAGCAAGTCGCAAGCCGTCGCCCGCCTCCGTATAATCGGATCATTCCAGTCCCGTGAGGTGATTGTGCGATTCAGGCTTGCGACCGTGTTCCTGTCACTTCTTTTTCTCGCACTTGTTCTGCTGCCCAGCGCCGGCGCCGGAGCTTCGGCTCAAAGCCCGCAGGTACACGACCCCTTCGCAGTTCCTGACGATCAGGATCGGCAGGCGATGGAAAAGAAAATGGTCAAAAAGGCCAATCAGGAGCGGCAGGCTCAGCTACGCCGCGACACCGAGCATCTGTTCCGATTGTCCTCGGAACTGAAGCAGTATGTGGACAAGTCCAGCGAGGACACTCTTTCCCTGGAAGTCATCAAGAAAGCCGAAGAGATCGAAAAGCTAGCTCACAGTGTGAAGGAAAAAATGAGAGGGAACTGAAGCCAGGGTTTTCCAGGATACGGCTGCCCTCACACTACCCGCGACTGCACATCCTTGAATTCCCCTCCCACCTGGGTTTTGCGATACAATTGCAACTCGATATCAACAGGAAGGAGAGCGTCCGGCCATGCCTTTACCTCAGACCGAAGCCCCCGGAAGACTGCAAGCGGAACTGATGTCGCGCGGCCTGCGCATGACCCACCAACGCCGTACGATTCTCAGCGTGGTCGAGACCGCGAAACAACACCTCGATGCCAGCCAGATTCTGCGCCGTGCGCGCAAACTCGATCCGCAGGTGGACCGCGTGACGGTCTATCGCACCCTGAAACTGCTCAAGCGTCACGGCCTGGTGGATGAACTCGATCTCATGCACATGCAGGGTGAGAAGCATTTCTACGAGCGCAGGCCCCAGCGCGACCATATTCATATGGCCTGCCTGCGCTGCGGCAAGATCATGGAATTTGAAAGCGACCTCTTCGACCGCTTGAAGGGCCAGATCCAGCGCGATTGCCAGTTCCATATCGTGGTGACCCGTCTCGAAGTTGGCGGTTACTGCGCACAATGCCGTTCCGCAAGCAAGCAGTGAATCCCACCTACTATTGCATCTGGTTGCAACAATCCTGACACATTAATTGTCCGTGAATGCCGGATTCGCCGGGCAGGCGCATGCTATCATCACTTATCAATCCTACTTGCAACACAGTGGCAACTACTAAATGGACGACATGAAATCCATGGTCTTGATACTGCTGGCGCTCCTCACCGTCGTATTATCTGCAGCCGCGCAGGAACGCCCCTACTTCGTCACTTATTCGCACGAGATGGAAGAGCCGGGCAACCTGGATATAGAACTGTTCAACGCCGTCGGTAAACCTCCGGGAGCGAATCGCTTTCTGGGTTCCAATATCGAGTTCGAATACGGCATGAAGACCTGGTGGACAACCGAGTTCTACATGGATGGCCAAGTCACCGCCAACGACAGCACGATCTTCACCGGCTATCGCTGGGAGAACCGCTTTCGGCCTCTGTTGCGCGAGCACTGGATCAATCCTGTCATCTACGTCGAGTTCGAAAACACCAGTGCCGACAAGGCCCTGCGAGAGGTGGTTGGCCACGATGGAGTGCCCGATTTCGCTGATCCGAATTCGATTGCGCGCCTGGACAAGGAACGCGAGATTGAAACCAAGTTGATTCTCGGCAGCAACTATCGCGGCTGGAATATCAGCGAGAACATCATCGCGGAAAAGAACCTGTCCAATGATCCCTGGGAATTCGGTTATGCCTGGGCGCTAAGCCGCCCGCTCAAACTCGCAGCCCGCGCTCAAAAATGCGCCTTCTGTGCCGAACGCTTTCAGGCCGGGATTGAGATGTACGGAGGCCTGGGCGATCGTTACAGCTTCGGGCTGAATCGGACATCGCATTACGTCGGACCTACGGTCAACTGGAGCGCTCCCGGCAACCTGACGCTTTCGTTTTCTCCACAGTTCGGCCTTAACGACTACAGCATTCCCCGGATCTACCGCTTCGGAATTGCTTATGAGATTGAGCAGTTCCTGGGAATGTTTCGCCGGGGAGGGAACTGATGAGCCGTAGACTGACTGCGCTCCCGATGCTGATCCTGCTGTCCGCCGTGCTGCTGTTTGCCACCGCAGATGGCGCGTGGCTGGCCAGGGTTCCGGCTAGTGACCACCAAAAAACCAATCCCTATCAGGGCCAGCCTGACGCCATTGCCGCGGGACGCAACGTCTTTGAAGAGCACTGCGCCAAGTGTCACGGCCAGAACGCTGAAGGTGTGAAGAAGCGCCCGTCGTTGAAGACCGAACGGGTTCAGCAACAGGCTACGGTTGGCGATCTGCATTGGCTGCTGGTCAACGGAAGCATGAAAAAAGGCATGCCTCCGTGGGCCAAGCTGCCCGATCCGCAACTCTGGCAACTCGTCAGTTACCTGAAGTCGCTCCACAACTGAATTGGGAAACATTTGCACTCGAGATCACAACCTCTGGGGAGTACTTATTAATGAGGCGAAGTGCCACATTTTGTCTGTTCATGTTCCTGACCGCCGCAGCCTGCTGCACTGCCCAGGAGCTCCCTTATTTCGTTACCTACTCGCACGACCTGGAAGAACCCGGAAATCTCGAAATCGCTTTCAAGGGCACGCAGGCTTCGCCGAAATACGGAAACCCGTTCACCAGTGGCACCCTCGAGCTGGAATTCGGGGCCAAGACCTGGTGGACGACCGAGGTCTATCTCTCTGGACAACACACCGCGAATGACAGCACCATCTTCAACGGTTATCGCTGGGAGAACCGATTCCGTCCCCTGCTGCGCGAGCATTTCATCAACCCTGTCCTCTACATCGAGTACGAAAACCTGAATCTCGCCGATCGTTCCTTGCTCGAGATTACCGGCCACGACAGCATCTCCCGCCTTTTGTTGACCAACGCCCAGGGCCGTTCCGAGACCGAGCGGGAGCTGGAATTGAAGCTGATCCTTTCGAGCAATTTTCACGGCTGGAATGTTTCCGAAAACTTTATCAGCGAGAAGGACTTGAATGAATCCGAACCCTGGGAGTTTGGTTACGCGCTCGGAGTAAGCCGTCCGCTCGCCCTGGCCGCCTCCGCCCACCCCTGCGTTTTCTGCCGCCAACGCTTCTCTGCTGGAGTGGAACTCTACGGCGGATTGGGTGATCTGAACGGTTTTGGCCTGAAGGCGACTTCGCAATACTTCGGCCCATCCCTCGCCTTCAATATTCCCAACGGCCCCACTCTCAGTTTCTCGCCAAATTTTGGCCTCAACGACAACAGCGT
>CAVUWQ010000002.1:0-83330 GCA_963745105.1 uncultured Acidobacteriaceae bacterium | reverse complement strand
GGAGAGAGTGGGATTCGAAAACGCTCCCTAATGTAGTTCCATACACTTAGACCGCGGCAGATGGCATCTAACGCGGCTAGTTCGGTGCAATTCCCCGTTAACGGCACGGAAATGGCACGGGGACGGACGCGCAAAACTGAGCGCAGCCAGAGCATGGACCCTAGAGCTAAGCCCCGCGCTGCGGGGCGCCTCAAAGGTAAACGTAGAGACAACCGTGACGAACCGGAGTTTATCCTCGGTCCCGAAAACGCAGGCAACTTCTCTATTGCCCGTCGCTCGAGAGGAATCTCAGCGATTGTCAGCAGGAGACTTCCCAGAAGCCGACTTCTGGCCAGCGTCGTTGAGAGTCTGTCCTGGCTATAACCTCCGATTTGCCGTCAACCGGGAGCGCTCGCAATCCTTCCTATTAGCCGATTTGAACTGAGTCGCTAGTGTGGCCGACGCTTTCGTGTGTTGCTGAGCCAATGGTCGAGGTAATCTGGGCTGGTTTTCGTCGCAGAACTCTAACGAATCTGAGTCAGGGTTAAAATCATTGAAAATCGAACCTGTCCCAAAACTGTCCGCTGCCGACGATTCCGGAAGAGCCGATGTCGATTTCATGATTAATGTAGAAGGCATTGGCGAAGTATCGAATCGACAGTTTGGACGATTGCGCTTGGAGATCGCATGAATATGTCTGCCGGTGCTGGCAGCGAACGCTTCCAAATCGGCGCGCTAAAATACGCTGCCTACCTCGAGACGCCCGAGGGACGGTTGCGGTCAGATTTGGCCTTCGCCAACCTGCACGATTTTCTTCCCGACGAGGCCGAAAAGCCGTTGCGCGCACTGGATCTCGGGTGTGGCACAGGAGCGACGGCGGTTCGCTTGGCGCGACTTGGCATTCATGTCACGGCGGTGGATTGTTCTGCGGCGATGCTGGATATCGCGCAACGCGCCGCCCACGAAGCCGGGGTCGCGGAGAAGATGGTGGTGCAGCGCGGTGAGGCAGCACAGCTTGCCGGCTTGTTTCCCGCTCGCTCGTTCGATGTAATTCTCTGCCATAACATCCTCGAATATGTCGATGACCCGGGCGCTGTGTTGCGTGATGCGGCTCGCGCCTTGCGAGGTCCATCGGCGATAGTCTCAGTGCTCGTGCGAACCCAGGCAGGCGAGATATTAAAAGCCGCAATCCGAACGGGCGATTTGGATAAGGCGGAAAATGGTCTTTCGGCTGAGTGGGGAGAAGAATCTCTCTACGGAGGGAGAGTACGACTCTTCAGTAACGACTACCTGCAACGTATGCTGAAAGCGGCATCGCTGACATTAATTGTGGAGCGCGGTGTGCGCGTGGTTGCGGATTATTTGCCGTCGGCGGTATCTCGCGACACCGAGTATCGGCGAATTCTCAAACTGGAACGTAAGTTGGGTATGCGCCCGGAGTTTGCCGCAGTAGCGCGCTATAGGCAATGTCTGGTTCGATGCGATCCGATGAAGGAGGCGCACGAGTGAACGACGCGCGAGCGGAATCTTCACTCTCCACAACCGGCGCGAAGACGCCTGACGCCGGTATCTCGCTCGGACTTGGGCTCACCAACGAGTGCAACCTTTCCTGCGCCTTCTGTTACCGGGATCCAGCTCGCACTGATCGCCTCTCTCTGGATCAGGTGAAGTCGGTCATAGAACGACTGCCGATCCGTTCGGTGAATCTCGGTACCGGCGAGAACGGCATGCATCCGGAATTCAAAGCGATACTCCGTTACCTGCGAACGCAACCCATCAAACTCACCATCACTTCCAACGGCCACAGTGTTGCTGTGCTGGAAGACAACGAGTTACTCGCTTTTCACGACATTGAGTTTTCGCTCGATTACCCGACCCAAGCCGAACAAGATGCTCAACGCGGAAACGGCAATTGGGAACTGATCCACCATCAAGCGGAACGCTGCGTGAGACTCGGCGTGCCCGTTACCATCATCGCGGTCATGATGAAGGTGAACTATTTGCGTCTCGCCGAGGTCGCGCAGGTCGCCAGAAAATTTAACGCTCCTCTGCGTGTAAATGTTTATCAGGCGGTGCGATCCGATATTTATGCGCTGTCCTATGAAGAGTATTGGGAAGGGTTCCGGTGCCTGTTTGCGGAGACCGACGCCATTGCTATTGGCGAGCCTCTGGTGCGAGCGATGGCGGGCCTCCCGCCACTGCGGGGAGGATGTGGAGTTAGTACCGTGCGAGTTACTCCGCGCGCTACGACACAACCCTGCGTCTATTGGCCGGGATCGGGCGAGCCGCTGGCGAATTTGATTTCGGCGGGCGTCGAGATTCTGGACTCCACGCCGTTCGACCAATGCCGCACGCTCCCCGAAGCTTGCCAGCCTTGTGAATTCCGGGACTCATGCCATGGCGGCTGTGCCGGACGCCGGCGCCTGCAAGGCGCTCTGCTGCAACCGGACTATTACTGCCCGATCATTCGCGGGAAACGGCCGCGCCTCGAAATCCGCATGGCCGCGGCCCGCGATCTGCCCAAAATGAGCAGTTCCTGCACAACTGTAGTAATCGCCCGATAAGACTCGTCTCTTATTTCGCGTCCATCCAGGTATCCGATCCCGTCAGCTTCACTGACACATTCGTGATGGAGATGTGTAGGGGCTTGCCGTCGGCGGTGCCGCGGTGTTCCGTCGATACTAGTAGAGGACCTGCCTTTTTGTAGCCTGTCCACGATGCTTTGACGAGACTCGGCTTTTTATCCCCGCCGTGGTGGAAGACCAGGTACTCGACGCGCTTGTCTTTGCCGACGTAGAGTTCCCAGGTGTCGCCGGGCGTGTAGCCGCCGAGTTCCGCACCATACTTCACTGCGACAAGCTCGGCCGAGCCGGCGCCCGTCGGGAGTTTCTTCATTCCCTCATCGGTGACAGTCGCGGTCGTGTCCCAATAGGCGTGGAAGGGAAACAGAAGCCAATAGTTATCGTTGACGAAAGCCGGTTCGACTCCGGTCTTCACACTCTCCGGCGCGGTGCTCAGCTCGGAGCGCATGTAGGTAACCTTGACCGGCTTACCGTCTTTATCGGTGCTCTCAAATGAGACCTTGCCAGTTTTGGGCTCCCACTCCCACATGTGGGAAAGTTTGAAGATTCCGGGGATTTCTCCGTTCCAGGTGTAGCGGATGGCCTCGATTTGCGGATACGAATCGAGACCGTAGGTCTTGGCAATTTGTTCGAGAATTGGCGGGCGCTGTGCCCAGGAGTTTGGAACAAGGGCCAGCATTCCGCAAAGCAGAAAACCCATCATGGCTAAACGGCGGGCATTTTTCATACAGTTGCTCCTCGGTAAATTGAACGGATGCTGTGTTGGATGACGGTGCAAGCTTCTGGATACAGGATTCCCGAGTTGGCACATGCTCGCCGACCGCCCCACGCATTCACAGCGAATGCCGCGAATTATACAACGTTGGTTTGGTTCTCAGCGTTTAGCGTACACATGCGAATCGATTCGATCGAAGTTGATCCGTAAACCGCAATTCCTTAGAACGTTATTCCGTAGGCCGTTGTTCTGTAGACCCCCGCGGCACCGCCGGTCGTCGCAATCGCTGGAACCCGATAATTGCGGCAGCCAGCACCACCGATCCATATTCCAGAACCATGATCCAGCCGGGAACCAGCCACGGACGGCCAAGTGTTCGCAAATGCCAGACGTAGTAAGTTGGGATGATACTCACTGTCCAGATGATGATCGGGACCGACGAAGCCGAGCGGACAAACGGCAGCAGCCAGAGAAGGTACCACGGGTATACAACCGGCGCACAGAGGAGGGACGCGGCCATCGGCCATGCGAATGCTCCAGGCGACGACGCAGTCGCCCTGCGCCTCAGCCAGATTGCGACAAGAAATCCGGCGAGCACGGCTATACCGACGGCAAGCTTCGGCGCTCCTATGCGCTCGAGAGCTGCGAACATCGGATCATTGAAACGGAAACTCCGCAAGTAAGTGCCCAGGGAGCCGGTGGGAATTCGTCCATGGTTGAGGAACGGCACATAGAGGAGTCCAAATACAGCGGCTGCAAGCAGGCCGTCGCGGATTCGAACGCGTTTCCAGTAGAGCGGCAATAGGACGATCGGGAGAAATTTCACCGCGACGGCCAGTCCAAATGCTACCGCCGCAACCTCCCGCCAACGCCGCCCGAGCGCGGCGGCGGAAATCAACAGCAGCAGTACACCAACGATATCGATGTGACCGCTGCCCGCCACGTCGGTCGCCAGCAATGGATGCCAGGCATAAGCCAGGATCCAGTGCGCTCCTTGCCCGGTGCTGCGCAAGATCTCGAACAGAACAAGAACGATTGCCAAATCGCAAAAGGCAAAAGCTACTTTCAGCGAAAAAAGCGACTCATGAATCGCCGTAACGGCGCGGAAAAAAATCTGCGCGCCCGGCGGATATGGGCTCGGTAAATCCGGATTGTTCAGCGTGAGCGTCTCCCTCGTATGCAATCCACGGAACGCAGGGTCGCTCGGAACCACGATATAAGGGTTATAGCCGAGTCGCTGCAACCGGCCATCCCAAAGATATCGATGAATATCGTCATCGGGCCCGGGCGGCGACAGAAGAAACGGGATATGCCACAGTGCAGCCAGTACCAGCCCGATGATGATGACCCGCCGCGGAAATTTTGGAGTCGCGAAGAGTTCGCGAATGGCCAGAAGATATGCAATGCCGGCAATGCTCAGAGGAATGATAAAGGGCGGTCGGCCCACGCTGCTAAAGTTGCGCGAGCAAATCGTCAGCGCCACAAGTAAGATGACGCCGAGCCCGTAAATCCTACCTGCCGGAGTGAACTTCACAGGCCTACCGTGCCTGTCCGGAACTGCGCTATGGCCGGCGCCCACTGCTTCAACCAGACCGCGGTTCGTGGCGCCCGGCTGGGAGCGAGTTCCAGTTCTGTGGCGAGCCGAGTCAAATCGCCAGCCACGTCGATGTCATAGAACGGATCAGTGAAGCCAACCGAGAGTTGCAGTACGCGCGCGCGCGCCAGGAGAGCCTCAAGCGCGCTCTTCGTTCCCATGCTGTCGCCATCGAAAAGCCCTGCATGCGAGGCCTTCGCCCCTACGAGGTAATAGCCGCCATCGTACGTCGGTCCTACGACCACGTCGTGCCCGGCGAGCGCCTCGAACGCGCCTTCAAGAATAGATACCGGCAGATGCGGGCTGTCGCTGTTGAAGGCAACAACGCGTTGGTCGTCAACGGCTGCGAAGTGCGCAAAAGCCGAGTTGAGGCCGGCTGCAAGGCCTTGCCCTTTCTGTCCCACTACGCCCGACACACTGGGTGCCAACCGCGTCAGTTCTTCGACATCCGCAGCTGGGCACATAATGGCTACGTCAACCATTTTCACGGAGTGCGCCAGCGCAATGGTGTCGTTCAAAAGGCAGCGATAGAGTTCGGTGACCGCCTCAACTGGAAGGCTCGGAGATAAACGAGTTTTGACCATCCCAGGCTTGGGCGCCTTTGCCATGATGACCAGCGTTCGACTGCCGTTTGACGAACGTGCCATATTTTCGCTGGAGGATTCCATATCGGAGCGCTGCACCAGATTCACGCCGGACGGGGATTTCCCGCCGTTCGATGCCGGAAATAATAGCGCACGATCAGCGAGAGGATGAACCATGCCGCTCCCACTGTGCCGCGCAGCGTACCGCTGATCTTCGATTTGCCAACGCGCGGATAATAGCTGACTGGCACCTCGACGACGCGGAATCCCGCGAGCGCTCCTTTCAGTATTATTTCCACCGCCCATCCATACGTCGTTTCGCTCAGCTCAAGGCGGCGAAGAACATCGGCTCGCCCGGCGCGGAATGGTCCGAGGTCGCTAATCTTCACACCATACAAGAGCCGGATCAGGAAAGCCGCGAGGTGATTGCCGAACGCGGCGTGCCAGGGCATCGCACCCGGAATGCTCTGCTTCCCGAGGCGCGAACCGAGGGTGATATCTGCGCGTCCCTCAAGGATTGGAGCGAGGAGAAGCGGCAGTTCAGCCGGTCGATCGCTGTAATCGCCGTCGAGGAACACCACAATGTCAGGCCTGCTGGCTTCAGCCAGTCCGGTCAAGCAGGCGCGGCCATATCCGCGACGAGGTTCGCGGAGAACACGGGCTCCCATCCTGGAGGCAATTTCGGGTGTTCCGTCGGTTGAATTGCTGTCGACGACCAGGACCTCTGTGACAATGCCAGCTGGAAGGTCAGCTAAGACGCGGCCGATGGACTGCGCTTCATTGTGCGTAGGAATGATGACCGAGACTCGTACCTGGACGGAACTCAACTCACCACCATGGAGAGGATGGCCAGCGCCGCGCGAGCAACGCGTCGACACCCCACGCACGGCCGGCCCGCCCTACCGCGAGCGAAAGCGCTGCCATCACCGAAACCAGCAGCTCCCAAATCCACGACGTGCCCCATTCAGAAACCCAAAGGCTGCCCAGGTAGAGGAAGGCCATAAAGGCGGCAGGGCGCGTCAGCAGACCGATGACCAGCAGAATTCCGAGACCGATCTCAGTTACGGCCTGAAGCGGAGCGGCCATGGCGGCGTGACTCGCCGCTAAACCCATCACTGCCTTCCACGCGGCCGGCGAGTGACTCGCCTTTATGTAGTAGTTGATCAGGCCCGCGTAACCCGCTGGCGTGTAGAGACCCTTCCCCAGATTCTCGAAGAAGACCCACACCAGCATTGCGCCGATCGTGACACGAACGATTGCCAGCCCATTTGCCGCGGGAGCTTGGTTCGCAGTTTGCGTCGAGCCTGTGTTCGTCATCGTCATGAACCTCGTACCCAAATGATGCCGCGAGTTTGCGGCGGGGAACAGAAAGGAGTCGGTATTTTAAACGGTTCCTCTTGTTCCTGCCAGTGAACGCGCCCAATCAACGTCGCCAGTAATACTATTTGCGCCCGGCGTTCAATCAAGAGCGGGATTTGACAGGACCCTTCCGCAACATGCAGACTGCGAATGTGTGCTTCGAACGAGTGATTCGAACTATGAGATGCACACGCCCGACCGCGCGGCTGCGGTTTCGCTTCACGATAGCCCCGCCTGAGACGTCCGCTGGCCGTTGCCGGTCATGGAGCGCTTAAAGAAAAGCGATCCCCGTCGAAAGGATACGTCATGCTGCTTCGATTCCTACTCTCCCTGCTCCTCGTGTTCTCGTCTTTGCCATCTTTCGCGCAGAACGAGCGCCATTTCACCTTTCATTACGCATTCACGGTGAAGAATGTTAGCCACGGCGAGCGCGTGCGCGTCTGGATTCCTCTCGCCCACTCCGATTCGTTTCAAGAGGTGAAAGTTACTTCCAAGGGTGGAGATTTGCCGCTGAAGCTGGTTCAGCAGCCTGAATACGGGAACGAGGTGCTCTACGCAGAAGCATCGAAGGCCGATAAGGACGAGTACAAATTTTCGGTCGACTATGACGTCGTTCGAAAAGAGCATGTCGTGCTGGTCAACGGCAAGCCTGCAGGTCTGGCGCCATCCGCGAAGGCGCCACGCGTCGAGTTGGCGCGTTTTCTGGAGCCGGACCGCTTGGTGCCCATCACCGGCGTTCCTGCGCAACTGGCCGAACAGGAAACAAAAGGCGCGACCACGCCCCTCGAAAAGGCGAAGGACATTTACGAATACGTTTTTCGCACCATGAAGTATGACAAGAGCGGCGCCGGTTGGGGACATGGCGACACGCTCTGGGCCTGCGATGCGAAGCACGGCAACTGCACGGACTTCCACTCCGTGTTCATCTCGATGGCGCGTGCGGAGAAGATTCCAGCACGCTTTCAGATCGGCTTCCCGCTTCCGGCCGACAAGCACTCCGCCGAGATTCCCGGATATCACTGCTGGGCCGAGTTCTACCTTGATCCAGTGGGATGGGTGCCCGTCGATATTTCGGAAGCGTGGAAGCACCAGGAAAAACACGATTACTTTTTTGGCGCCCACGACGTGAACCGGATGCAGTTCACGCAAGGTCGTGATCTAAAACTCGCTCCCGCTCAGGAAGGTCCGCCGCTGAACTATTTCATCTATCCGTACGTGGAGATTAGCGGGAAGGAGCATCCCAATGTCGCGATCGCGTTTTCTTTTGAGGATGCAGGCTCGACGCCCACAAAGGTCAGCGCCTTACGTTAGAGATTTGTACCTCATTTTCAGAGAATTTCGCTCTAATGGGCCATCCCGAATGCGGTCGCTAACTCCCTGAATCTCGGCAAACCGGAAGCTATCCAGAAACGGGCTTCGAGGAGATCGCCCCTCGGTGCTCTATTGCACTTGACCTGGTTCGGTAGATGTCCTCGAAGCCGACTTCGAGACAACTTCATGTCTCGCTGGCCGAAAACCACCGATGCGATCCAGTTGTCCGGCTTCGGATAACTTCAGGTTTGCCCGTCACTCGGGAGTGACCGTAACTTCTCACAAGACGACTTCTTCATTACGAATTTGGGGGGGTCGACAGCTCACTTCGAAGGATTGGCCGTCATCGTTGCCTTCTCCAAGTATGCAACCGCTCCGGTATTTCTGGGATTGAGTGCCAGAGAATGACGGTAGTTGAGGATCGCGAGGTCCAACTGTCCATTGTCTGCGTACGCCTCTGCCAAGCTGTCATAGACATTCAGGAGTCTGGGTATTGCCTGGTATTCAACGCGAACAACGCGATAGCGGCCTCAAATTGATGGGCATTGATCAAGCGATATCCCAAGGCATTCACCACACTGTCCGAAAGTTTGTCTCCGGGTTTGGCATGAGTCTCAAAGTCACGAATAGCACCTACGGCACCCGCTGTGTCAACTGCGGCCTGGAATGCCGAATCCATCTCCTCGACTCGCTTATATCCCGGCACTGGTGCTTCGACCATCGCCATTAAAGCCGCGCGATCGAACCAGCGACCACGCACCATTACTCCAAGCGGTTCGCGCAGATTGTGAACGTCCAGCAGCGGGTTGGCAGAGAGCAGGATAAGGTCAGCCGCCGCTCCAGGCGAAATCGTTCCGAACTCCTCTGCGCCGGGCACGAACTGGTGAATGAACTGCCAGGGGACACGAGTTGTGGCGGAGAGCGCTTGGAAGGGCGTGAGTCCTGCCCCAACAAGCTGCTCAACATCATCATCGAGTGAGCTCCCAGGCATGCCGCCTCCTGGGCTGTCAGTACCAGCCAATAACGGTACGCCTGCGTTTGATAGCGCAAACGTCAATTTCTTCAGGACGGCCAGTTCAGGCACAAAGCGATCGGACGCTCTTGTTAGGCGGTCTTCCAACCACTCTCCGCGGATATCCGGCGGCAGTAAAGACATGTCCGGCTCCGCCAGGCGCTTGTCAAACGATTTTGGGTCAGAGGTCCTCTGGGTCAGGGCGGCAAAGAACGAGAGATTTGGAGTGACATACGCGCCCGAATGCTTCGTCAACTCGACGGCCGGGGCAATCTTTGACTCATCGGGCTTATGGTCAAAGTATGTTTTGTAATACTCCTCCGCGTGAGCGATCATCACTTGCCCCTGGGCGAGGCTGCTCTCGAGTCCCACTGCCGGGGCGATATGACAAACCACTGCGATATGTTGCTTCTTCGCCTCGTCGAGCACTGCCGCAAAGATTTCGGGCCGGAGTCGTTCGTACGCCTTGATGAAGTCGTAGCCTTCCAGTTTGGCGCGATCCACAGCGTCTCGCGCATCACGCTCGCAAACCGGAACGTACTCCGGTCCGGGATCGCCTGGACCATCGATTAGAAAAGCCACGAACACACGGGGTCCGGGAATCGAGCCTCTTCGAATCTCATCGCGGGTTGAGGTAACAAACTCTGGAGAGGCGAGCCCCATATTAAGTATGGTGGTCACCCCGGCTTCGAGAAACAGCGGCAGCATCTCTCTTGTCCACGTGCGTGTGCATGTCCGCTAACCCTGGCGCTAGAAATTTGCCTCGACCGTTGATAACCGTAGTTCCAGGCGGCAGTTGCGCGGTCATCGCGGAACTGATCTCGAAGATCTTGCCGTCTCGGACAACGACAGTTTGGTGAGTCAGCACGCGGTTCGTATCCATGGGAATTACGGAGATATCCTGGAGAGCAAAGGTGCTCTCCTTCAGAGGCATCTGCTTTGGCTGCTGACCCCATACAGCGATTGAGCCAGCCACCGCTAGGCACGTGGCAAAAGCTGACGTTAGCCGCATCAAGCGTTCACTCCTTGAATGCACAACTCTTCCCAAGGTTCTATACGAGAACTCGCGAGAGTTTGTTCCCGAACCCTAGAGACCTAGTTGTGCTTCCCGTGTGAGGGGTTCGTTTGAACTTTTCAAGATCAGTACCAAGAAAACGCCCTTTCTTAACTCCCGGTTTGTCGGCTACACGGAAGTTGTTCAGAAACGGCATTGTGGAAAGTTAGTCGAAAGAAAGTGCGTCGATCCGGAGTCCGCAATGAAAGATTCTGGTGTAGGGAATGAAGCCGAAACGGTCGGAGCCCGTGACAGGGCAGGTTCTACCCAGCTGAACCATGCCTCCGCGCGCGGATAGTCTCCATCCTTAACATGTGCGTCTTCTGATACCGGCGAATTCCCTCTCGTGCCGTCACCCGTTTGGCCGCACCGTGACAGGGTGGCGAGAGGGCGCCTGCAATGTGAGTGGGACCACGACTCCGTAGGCTCCATCGCTGGCTTATTGGCACGGACCTTCCGGGGCGAAACCTGCATGTCGCTAATACTAAAGGCTAACGAGCGAGTAGCATTAAGAAAGCGACGATCTCGAAATGTTGTATAAGTTGTTTATATTCAATAGCTTGGCGGAGAGAGTGGGGTGCGAATCCTCCCTGTACCCTACATACAGGGATTTAAAGAGCACGGACGGCGCATAAGAACGTGGAAATACCCGGTAGTCCTCGTTAACTGATTGCAAACTGATTGCGAACTTTTTCTAAGGGAACGTGTAGTGCGAGCGAACAACTCGACGGCAGTTGATGCATTTTCCTGTTTTGTCTGAACTTCGTTGTCAGCTTCGTATTGACACATGCTTTTTCTCAACGCGCGCAGTTCTTCGCGCAGTAATGTGGCGCCCTTGTGGACGTGGAGCGTCGTAAGGACCTCCTGTATCCCTCTCCATTTACTTAGTAATAAACGCACCAAACTCCTGATTGGCCACGGTGCGGACCATTCCAGAGAAATTGCACAACCGAACTTCGACGGTATTGTCTGTCTCGGCGCGCATAAATCCGATCAAACCAGCCGCCATAGTGCTTGGCCATTTTGGGATTAGAGGGTCGCCCGACGCCACGCCCTTGAGTGGAAAGGTCTGGTCGTTGCATGTTCCGTTCTTTATTGCAGAGAAGGTAAGCGGCCCTGCGCCGGACAACCGATGAGGCTCTAAAGCGGCCTTAACCTGTAATCTGCCGGGAGTTATTGCCTCTCCGGAGAAATTGCAAAGCCGCACGGTTATCGTACCCGGGGAGGAAACGTAGAAGTTGCCGATCAGTCCTGAGCTAAGCTTTGCAGGCCAACTACCAATTAAGGGATTGGACGCAGTAACGCCGTTCCAGCGAAAATTGCCGTCGGCGCATCTGCCGTTTGGAATGACGGAGAACGGTACAGAACCTGCGATCTCCTGCAGAGCACTCCCATTGTCGGAGTCATTCTTCGCCGTTGGTATACAGTTTCGGCCGTCTCCACAGGGCAGTAGGTTGCCGTTTAGATTTTCACCCGAGAAGGTGTTTGCTCCCACAGGCGAGAACCCGGATGTCGTTTGACCATTGCCCGCCGACCGATGTGTGCCTGCCGAGGGGGTGTTCTCGTTTTCAGGGTAACGATCCCTGTCAAGGGAACCTCCGCATGCTCCCCATGTGCTGCCGTTGCCCGTAGAAATGAGACACTGTCCCGGCAAACCATAGTTGCCATTGATTTGAACTCCCGTACTGACATTGATTGTCGGAGCCTGTACCGCAACTTTGAATGTCTTGAGGGCGCTGGTTAACAGTTCTTCCCAGTTGCTACCATCACCGATGTTGTTGATGTATTGAGCTATGCCGTTCGTTCCTCCACCTATCATCAAGTACTTGTTTGGGTCGATACCCAAATACATATCTCCTGGGTCGCCGACGGGACGATGGCCAGTGGTTGCCTGCGTCTTTTCCGGATTCGAGTCGTACACCGTGATGACCTGATGATAGGCGGCGTTGCTGTTGGCGGTTGTTTCGAAAATCAAACGTCCTTTGGCGCCTGGTGTTCCTCCGCCGCCCGCGGCTCCTCCGTCCGTAAGCATCAATGGAGCCTGATCAGGAACCGCGTTATTTGGTGTCGTGATGGATCCTGCACACACTGTGTAACCGCCAGATACATTATCGCCGTAGTTACTACAGTAATCAGCATACAACGTCGGAGCTCCATCGAACGCAATTCCGGTGACCGGCAATTCCCCTCCAAACGACTGGAGAGGATTGTTGGAGAGCACCGCTGTGCCTGGCCAAAAAGTCGGATTTGGTGCGAAATTCCCGTTCTTGATACTGTAGGCGGAGGTCGCGTTCGCAGTGTTGTCCTCATAACTACAGACGAAACCGGAACATTGCGCCAAACCCAAAGCGACGAAACCACAAGCGGAAGCCGTGCCACCGTTGCAACCCCCTTCATAAGGCGCAATGTAGCCACCACCCGCCGCGTTCATAGTGCCCTGCGGTGCTGGATTTCTGAGCAAGTCGTAAACAATCGTGTCCGTTTCACCGGCAAGGCGCGGCCATTTCACCGCGACTTGACTCGAAGAGTTTTCTTGTTCGTACATTACCGGAAGCGGAGATGTCTGAGTGCCAGCAGTCAAGTCCCTCGCGACAACATAATAGACGTAGGTGGTAGACCCGCTTCCGATGGTGGGTAGCGATCCAGAAAATCCGCCCTCGCCGCTGAGGGTATAAGTTCCGACAAGTGACAGTGGTCCCCCTATCAGACCCGCACTTCCCAGTCCAGGCCATGGGGATCTCGCCGGATTTGCCGGATTAGTTGAGAGGCTAGACTCCGAATAAATATTTGTGAATGCTGCCCCTTGGTAATTCCCGTTGGTGTCCGAGATCAAGAATTCCCAAGCACCTTGTGCCTGGCACACGCTGTTCTGAAAGAAAAATTCATTTGAGTTGTAAATCGTAGCGCAGTTGGAACCATTAGCAGTGAAACTCGAATTGTCGACCGTTATCACTGGGGCCAACTGTTGACTCTTATTGGGGAGCGTTAGCGCGCCACCGGACCACACGAACGACCCCGTCCAGTTGCTATTCTGATTAAGTCCAATTGCGTTATTGCTGAATCTGCTGACCTGTGCGTTCTCGTCGTCCCAGAAGTCGAAGAAATGGTTGAATGCGCCATATTCATAGGTGCTCTCGTATAGAAGATCCATAAGGCCTGTCGAGCCGGCGTTGTCCAGAACGGCCTCATAGCTGAGTGCCACGACTCCGGGAGTTGTCTGAAACAAAAGATCCGTCGTATTTGCCCGCGAGTAACTGTAGTGGGTTGCATCGATTACCGTAATGGAGGGCACATCACCCCAGTAGTTCGACGTGTCAGTTAGCATTTGCGTGACCCGATCCCCGGTCCGGAAATTGTGAGGTGCCGTTGTTTGGACGGTGATGGTCCCTCCCGTTCTTTGGGTGGATTCAATCAATGAGCCGTTGAACGCCGCGTCGGACCGATGGTCGTCCAAGCTTCGGAAGGAAATCCCCTCGACGCTGTTGTCCACGTAGTCATTGGAACCGGTCAGATCACCGACTTGCAGACACGGTCCACGCCCACGACAATTGAGGATGGCACCATATCCGCTTAGTAGCGATTCAGTGGCATGAAAGTAAATCGTGTCATATATGTTGTAGCCGGAATAGCCAACACTCTGTGGCCCCGTGGCCGGGATCGTTACTTTGCATCCACCGTTTCTGTAAGACACCACATTCGTTCCACAAGCTTCATTTATCATTTCCTGAATACCTGACGATGCGCTACCCACACTATAAGTTCCCGCAGAGTGGGAGAAATAGGGAGTGAAAATGATCGTGCCGCTCGCGGTGGCTGATTTACACGTGCCCCCACTCACATATACCGACTCGGAATTGGTTGGTATCGCTGCGTCTGCTATATAGACAGGGTAGCCCCCTTTCGGCCCCCCAAGGCTTGGACTACCGCTCGTATCAACCCCTATTGGACAGGGGCTCAGAGTCAAAGCTGCCTGCACGCCCCCCATCAATTCTGTGGGGACAGCGGCCAATGTCCAGTTATCGCTGGGTAGTAACACACGCAGGGTGCTGTAGTTCTTGCCGCTGGAGTTCATTTCGAGCGGCTTTATCATATTGTGCTTGTTCATCAATGATTGAACGACACTGCCTTGGCTTGGCCCTAAGCCGGGGAGCCATCCCGATAATCCCTTCGCTTCAGCTCCTCCGCTCTGAGCCGGCCCGCCCCGTACGCCTAGATACGGCAGTCTCGTATTACCAGGAAACTGTTGGCCAGGTGCAAAATTAATGGTGCCATCCGCATTAATGGACAACCCTGCAGGCTCCGGTGTTTGACCGGCGGAACCGATGGTGCTCACGGGGGCCTGACTCAGGTATAGACGGAGCTGCTCGGGAGTGACGAACTCACTGGCTGTCCGTCCCCCGATGGTGTCTGCATCTGCAGCTTTAAATGCATAGGGAACACTTGCCAACTTCGTCCTTGCGTTTTCTGCCGCGTCCTCGGTGCTGACACCCAGCCATCGTGCTTCGCCAATTGCAAACACCTGAAGAGGAATACCGCCGGGCGAAGAAGAACCAAGAAGAACGGTGAACCGACCGTGGGTGTCCACAGATACATTTTGCGTTTCGCTCCATAGCGGAACTCCCCCCGTCTCCTCTCGATAGAGTGCGAACCGAACATTAACTGGCGAGGATCTTCCCGGATCTTGCAGACCCGGTAAGCTACCTGTGAACTTCATCACATTCGGAATTGAAATCTCGACATCTGCCTGTTGCTGTGCTTCGATTAACCCGCCTGACAGAACCATTGCGAGAGTCAAGATTTTGATAGATGTGCGCCGCATCATAATGATCACCCACAAATACTTGTAAGCAGCCTGATTGCCAGACAGGGGCCGCCTTATCGGTCGAACCCGCACGGAGGGGCGTCGGATCACTCGGACTTCCGTCGCTGACTGTATTCATCACAATCTCAGTGTGACGGTTCGCACATACAGCTTTTTTCCGTTCTGCTAACTTCAAACAAACAAATGAAAAACATAAATGATCTTTTGTTGCAAAAGGAGTCAGATCTCGCGAGAGTCCGCGACGAAGTGGAAGCGTTGCGGGCCGTCATGTCATTGCTCGACGATGAAGCAGATCGAGCGCACCAGCCGTCCCAGCCATCTTTAGTTCAGTTCGCGTCCGCACTTGACCAGTGCCTAGCAAGGCACGTTGGGGACCGATGATTGTCGAATCGCTAGAGGACAATTATCTGGCCTTTATAGTCTTTTGTGAAAATATTTTCGACATCCATATTCCCGATGCCGCGGCCGGGCACTCGATTCCATGTTTTTGATGCAGGAGTGGCTGGTGAAACGCTTGAAGGGGCGTCGCCCCACCCAGGATGCTGGAGCCCTGTTGAGAACGCTGGCAGAATCTCATCAGCGACCTGACCTGGCTGAGAAAATGGAAGAACCATGGAGACGGGAACAAATCAGTGCTCTCGTGTGGGACATATTCCGAAAGCGGGAATCCCCGATTGAGCTTCACGAAATGCTCTTGCTGCCGGCGATGCAACGACACGCAAATCGCACGAGAAAGCTAAGTATTAGGGACTGGCGAAGTCTCTTCCCAATGAAGGCCAGCCGAGTGGTGTTCGCTGGACTCGCCGGCCTGATTCTGCTTTACCGCCATTTCTTCGGATAGCAATTTAGGGCAGTTCCGATTTGTCTAGCCCTGGAGAACACATGATTTCAGATTACAAACCGTTCCGAACTAGCACAGCAGCCACGATTCAGAAGACGCCATCCAAGGTTCTACTGATAGATGCCTGTGGCGCGGCAAGTGAGGCATTACGAAAATCGTTGACACAACGGAACTGTGACGTGATTTCAGCGAAGACCGTCCTGGCTGCATTGAGTTTTATTAAGGTGACAAGCTTCGACATCCTCGTCATAGACCTCCACGTTTGGCAAGTTGAAGATGGCCCTCCTCTAATGGCCGCCTGGCGTTACTTTCAATCTAGAGCTCTAGTGGTGGCCGTGAGCGATTCCCTCGACCTGGAGCAATTGAGCATGACTAGCGGGATAAAAGCTCACATGATTGTGAAGCCTTCGATGGTTTGAACGAAATAACGACTCTTGGCAGCAGCAAATCCTACCGAGTATTTACCAACCTTGCTCGACAAGTCCCACTGTCCCGTATTGGAACAGGAATATCACTGTGGCGCTATTAGTGGTCACATTAGACGCACCCATTGATAGAAATTCGACGTACCAGCCGCGAATGTGCGAACTCCGTCGCTGCATAACTGATGTCATTATCGAATCTCATACCCTTTGTTCTTCGCAGCTTACCTTTGAGATACAAAGCGGCATTTACGGGCAGCCAAACAGCCTCGTTACGAATGGTCATATAGCTCAGGTCGGCGGTCGGCTCCGTGCATACCCCGCAGTATTGCAGTTGCTGAGCAACTTATGAATATGCAGCGACTGATCAATTGCGAGGAATGCTATGTCAATACTGCGTCAGCCTCCCCTATTCTTCAAGTCACCGCAAACCCAAAAACGCCAGAGACTATCCGTAATTGGATTGCTGGCTGTCTCCGTAACTATGGTCGGCTGCGGACAACTTCCCGGACGGACCATCGTCAGCGTGATGGTGTCTCCATCTAGCGTAATATTGTCCTCAAATCAAGAACAGCAGTTCAATGTGACGGTTATCCCTTGTCGAACCCCCTGTAGATATAGACGGCGAGATCCCCGAAATTGGAATCATGGGTGAGTCAATCATTGCGGAGGGCAAACCTAGGGTAATCCTAGAGGGGGGCGGCATTTATCGTCGGACCAGCGCGATTTCATTTGCCCTCATGGTTGCGGCTCTGTTCATCGTCTTATCCCACACCTATAGTCCCCAAGACAAACATTGGGCGTATGGAACTCTTGGGACGATATTGGGTTTTGTTTGGCTACGAGGTCCAAAGTAGACTACTACCATCGACAAGGTACTCCAACCAGCCCTTAGAACGATAAATGTCTACTTCCGTAGAGGTACTTTCGAGTGCACCACTTTCAGGGCGCCCCCATTTCTGCTTGCAACGGTAACAAGCCCTGAGCAGGCGGTTTGCCTGTTTCGTTGAGTTTTCGCTTCGCCACACAGACCCGTACCAACGGTACACACTGCTTTGTGAGTCTTGTTCGATTGGGTTCCTCGCGTACATTCGGATAAGGTCGATATAACCCGACAACCGTTATGGCCACAGAGAGCGAGTTTCGCCTCTTACGACGGTTCAGGTGGTGTGGATACATATGAGCAAGCGCAATTCGTCTAAGAACAAGGAAAATCGGTTCCCTTTCTCACAATACCCATTAACAGATTGCGGGAACGCAGAGAGACTGATCGATCAACACGGTGAGTGTCTCCGCTTTTGCGCCACCATGCGACATTGGTTCGTGTGGAAAGGAAACCATTGGGCGATCGATGATGGAGCGAGTGTGCAGCTGGCCAAGAAGACGGTACGAGCAATGCGCCAACAGCGAAAGCAATTGCTGATCGAGGCGGAGAATCAGCCCCAGGACTGGGAAATCCTCCACCGAAAAGCCGAGGCACTGGAGAAGTGGGCGGTGCGCTCAGAGGCAGCGCCTCGCATCATAGCGATGCTTCGAATGGCTGAGTCAGATCCTCGGGTCTCCGTGGAGCCGGCTGATTTCGACGCTTCTCCGTTGGTGCTCAACCTCTGCAACGGCTCAATTGACTTAAAGTACGGCCACTTCAGGGAGCACAGACCGGAAGAGTTGCTAACCAAACTCGGTGGAGCTGACTATCAGGTGGATACACAATACCCATTATGGAAACAGTTCCTTGCGGACGTGTTCGCACCCCATCCTGAGATTATTCCATACCTGCAACGAGCAGTTGGCTACACCCTAACCGCGGAAACGCGAGAAGACTGTGTGTTTGTTCTGGTGGGTGGCGGGTGCAACGGTAAGAGCACGCTTATCGGCATTCTTCATAGCATTCTCGGTCAGTATGGCGGCCTCGCTGAAATGGACACATTTCTGGCTTCGAACGGAACGGCATTGAGAGAGGACATTGCTGACATGCGTGGCCGTCGGTTGGTGAGTGCTCAAGAACCCAATCTGGATCGAAGGTTTGCGGAAGGAACTCTCAAATGGGTATCAGGGGGTGACCGGCTTCGGGCGCGGCGCCTCTATGAACACGCCCAAGAGTTTCAGCCTTCTCACAAACTGTGGCTGGCAGTGAATCGTCTTCCAGGACTCAGAAAACACGACGACGCGGCGTGGAGGCGCCTACATATCATTCCGTTCGACGTATGCTTCACGAAAAATACTAACCGAGAAATGAAGGCCGATCTGCAGCGTGAAATTAGCGGGATCCTGAACTGGGCGATTCAGGGGTGCCTCCTCTGGCAGCGGGGTGGACTAGGATCTACTCCGTCCATCGTGAATGCCACGGAAATGTGGCGAAAGCACGAAAAGACAGTGGCATGAGGCTAAACAAACTTGGCTGGCGGAGATTGTTTCTGTCGGAGCATTCGTTTCTCGATCCCACGGACGAGTGTTACTTTGCCGGGGAGTACGAGAGTTCCCGTCAACATGGTCTGAAGCACGAGATCTTATCCTTGAAAGGTCGAAATGAGTCTGTGATATTAGATCTGGCTCAGCAATTGTCACTGGCTCTGCCGATCGAGTGGAGGACTTACACCTTCGTCGCGATGCCATCCTGTTCAAGTGGAATCAACCCCCTGGGAATGATGCTTCGACACCTGAGCGTCGACACTCGGGCTCTCGTCGTTCAAACCCGCAACACCCTTCCATCCCATAGAGGATGGCGTCCAATGCCGAATGAGAGGGCCGAATTTCTCAGGTTGAATATATTAGAAATGAATCCAGAGCCAACGGGCATCGTAATCGTTGACGACGTACTCGCGACTGGTGCCCATTTTCGCGCCGCGAAGATGATTCTTCGCCAGAGGTGGCCCCAGAAACGAGTGATTGGTGTTTTCCTGGCGCGTGTGTGCAGAGAGCCTCGATTTGAACTTCACAACCGCTGATTCGCAGCCTTTCATTATAGGGCTGGATCGAATCCACAGGCATTGGGAGTTCATTCAGTACCACCGGAATACCTTCGCAAAGCTAATCACCGGACATACCTGTCCCAAGGACAGTTCTTTCTCGAACACGCATATGTCTTTGATTCGTGTCAATAGAACTACTTAAGGCCGAGCGTCAGGTCGGGGTTTTGGAACACAGCCCGATGAAGGACAACCACACTCTGAGTGTTATCTCCGCAGGCTACGAAAGAAAAAGTAATCTATGGCTGACTCATAAGAAGACAGTCCTTCGAATCGTCACCTTGTCTTGAGGGGATGGATAGCAACCATAAAAACGCCCCGCGCCAGCGAAACTGACCACGGGGCAAACCAGCCAACGCTCGACTTTTCGTTGATTGATCTATTTAGATTCATCGGCGCGATTGCCAAAAGCTCAAGCCCCTATCCCACATCGGGCCGTATGATTCGCACCCCCTGTGCCGTCTATTTGCGAGCGAAATTGAAGTTGGAGGGCAATAACCTAATTACCATCAACTATCGGGCCATCTTCGCCCGCCGGTGCCATTTCTCACCTCTTACGCATCAGTTAAGTTGTTAGTGAGCAGGCTACGAGTAGAGCGCTGCTACTCGGCATCCCACGACTCGAAAGAGTTAGGGACGCTTTTTTTGCTGGCTCGCATTTCCAGCATCTCTTTGCCAAGGTTAAGCCTCGAAGCGTGACGGCCGGCGTTTACTCATGTAAGAGCGCGAAATCACCTCCTTGCGTCGTGGAAGTTCCATCTTGTACATCTCACAATGGCGTGCTGAACATTCGGCATTTGGGCCGACAATTAGACAGGCAGTTAAGTGGGTTCATGGACCGATAAGACTGTTTCCCTCCGAAAAGCCCCAGATTACGAGGAAGAGATTTAGACAACCATTTGGCGCGTGTCGTGCAATGAAATTTCGGAAAGGCCAGGGACATCCTGAGCGTGGCCCCGGGTCATCTGGCCTACAACTCCGTTCGCTTAGCCCTCATCGGGTGGAGTTGAAGCCGATCCTTGTGACGGGTCGGGCGGTGAGTGGTTACGGAGGGACTACAACTTGGCCAACGCCGAAAGCAAGCACGCGACTAAAGCGCTATCCGGAAATGCCGATGGACAAGCAGATTCGGGTTCCATGAGTCGAGATGGAATGGAGACTCCGCAGACGTTCAGTGCCGAGGAGGCGTTTCCAAGCAGGCGGGACCAGTTCAAAGGAGAAATACAATGACGGTGTTTGAACAGTCCAACTCTCGCGGATCTAGCCAAAGCGATAAATGTCAAGATTGGGTCGGATGCCTACGCGCGAGACTGAGACGTTCCGGAATCTGGACACAAATTCAAGAACCAGTACACCAGCGTTCTTCAGCCTGAGTCTCTTGGAGCAAAAGACGCTACTTTTATTGACTTCGGGTGCGCGCTAAGTGGCACAGCTCGTGCAGAGAGAGTGTGTTACTCCAGGCACTAGGAACAAGCCTGTCGTTACATTTTAGCCTTTAGCTTTCGCGGTCCAACCTGAAAAACGGCTGCTAAGTGGCAATGGCGAAGCCCTGTTTGGATCCGTTTCTATTCAGAGATGTGTTGAGTTGAGGAAGTCAGAAAATCAAATGCAAGAGCCTACCTGCGCTGTCAGCCTTTCCGGACCACCCGAACCCGCCGCGCTTGCCGCGAATCACTCGTGGTTTGCAGTTTTCGTCAAGTCGCACCACGAGAAGCGCATCTCGCACCTCTGCATGCAGCGCGACATCGAGAGCTTCTTGCCTCTTTATTCGGAAGTGCACACATGGGCGAATCGTTGCAAGGCGACGGTCGAGTTGCCATTATTTCCCAATTACCTGTTCGTACGAAGTAGAAGTGCAGTTCGTCGGCGAGTCTTGGATGTACCCGGTGTGTTGTCCATCGTCTGCCGTGGATCTCAGATCGCTCCTTTACCCGACGCGGAGATTGAGTCCCTGCGTTCCGGACTCCGTCTAGGCAAGCTTGGGCCTCATCCGCACCTGGCCGTTGGTGAACGAGTGCGTATCACGGCGGGGCCGCTGAACGGTATGGAGGGAATACTTCTGCGCAAAAAGAACAACCTCAGGGTCGTGATTACCATCTGCCAGATCGCGCAGAGCGTCGCGGTCGAAGTGGATGCCGCAGAAATCGAGTCTTTAGAGGCTAGTCCTAGAGGGCATCGCTCCTTCGATTTCTGAACTGTGGCAACTCTTAAGGTAGCAAGTGACGAGTACCGCCGACATCGCGGGTTAGCTTTACTGCTCGCCGAGTCCACGCCATAGCGGAGTGACCGTATGATCAACTTAGCGTTTCATCAGCAAGTGCGCATCGGTTCTATGCTTAAGTCCCTGACACTCAGTTTTCTTTTTGCGATCCTAACTTGTCCTTCTTGGGGGCAGACGACAGAGGCGTTGCCGGATGCACCGACAGTCCAAAACCCTCAGCCCTCTGCACACAACTTCGTGATGAAGGCTCAGCGCGTGCCTCCCCAAGCGACCGTGGGGCCATTCGACAAGCATTTCACGATTGCCACTCTCGCTCTGGTCGCATCTTCAGTTTTTAATGCAGAAATGATCTTACGTTGTGAACCTAGGGCCTGCCAGGCTGTCCCTGCGGTTCTGCGCAGCCGAGGAATCATATACGGCATCGCCATTCCCGCTGACATCGGAGTCGCGTACATCAGCAGTAGGCTTCGCCGAACCCGCTACGACCGCATGTGGTACGTACCGATACTTGTCGGCACCGTGGGCAATGTTGTGTACGGAGCTCATGCGGCGCAATGCGGCGGGAATGGTTGCCTTTACTTTTCGGGCAACCCCCATTAACCGACTCTTGGTTTCCCGCACCAGGTTAGATATCGCGGTACGAGTATGAGCATAAGCCATTCCGCGTGGAGCTTCGCCAGCCCCTGCCTTTCGCGGAGGTCTTGCCAGGCAATTTTTGTTGGGGGCCGACCACTGCGCCAACCGCTTGTCAGTGCGGGGCGTCGTCCGTGCCGCCGACTGTCTACCCACGGATACGGAGTTTAACTTTGGAAACCAGCAAAACAGATGCACTTGTCCGACCCGGATCGCTAATGTCCATGCCGATCATTTTGTCTGGCGAAGAATTAAACGCCGCTGATGACGGACTCTCCCTGGCTGAAATCAAGTTCGTGCTATGGAAGCGGAGGCTGGCGATAGGAGCCTGCGCCATGGTTACAATCTTGCTCGTGGGCTTATACACATTCCTGAAAAAACCCATGTATGAGAGTGTTGCGCAGCTGCAATACGATGCGAGCCAATCGGGAAGCCTTGGGTTGGAGGACCTGATCTCCAAGAAGCTGTCGGATGGTGACGGCGATGTCCGGCTTCAAAGTCAGCTAGTGATCTTGCAGAGTGACAAGGTGTCGATGCAGGTGATCAAGGACCTGAGCCTGGCGCGCCGGCCAGATTTTGCCGGCAAGATGGCGACCCCCGTAAGCACATTGGACCCTGCGCAGATGCGGCCGAACCAGGTGGATGAATTGCTGAAACGTTTTCACGAGAGCGCCAAGTATGAGGTATTGCCCAAGACTCAGATCATCGAGGTTCGCTTTCGCAGTACTGACCCGCAGTTGGCCACAGACGGCGTGAACACCATAGTGGATGATTACTTGGAGCGGAACTTCCAGTCGCACTATGACGGAACGATGCAGGTTTCGAAATGGCTTTCTAAACAAATGGACGAGTTAAAGACCAATGCTGAGGACGCCCAGCGCAAACTCGCAGACTTCCAGAAGCAGAATGACATTCTGGGGCCGGACGTGAACGACAACATCATCATCGATCGCTTGCAGCAGTTGAACGAGCAGCTCACTCAGGCAGAGGCCGACCGCATTCTGAAGGAAGCCCGTTACCGGCTTGCCAGTACCGGTAACCCCGAACTGGTGGCGGCGGTCGTACCGAGCACTACGCTTGAAATCCTCCGTACTCAGGAAGCGGATCTCAAAGCGCAGTCGGCTCAACTCCAGTCGAAGTTTGGGCAGGGCTATCCAAGAATGCGCGAACTGACCAGCCAAATGAACAAACTCGACGACTCGATCGCCCAGGAAGTTCACAATGTTGAGGAACGTTTACATGACGAATACCTGGCTGCAAACAAGACGGAATCGATGGTGCGCGGCACGCTAGAAGCGCAAAAACAGGAAGCCTTCCGGCTGAACCGAAAAGCTGCGGAGTTCGCCACTCTGAAGCACGAAGTTGAGTCCAGCCAGGCGCTTTCGGATACGCTGCAACTAAAGTTGAAAGAGGCGGCCGTGACCGCAGGGTTGGCCTCTGCCGACATTAGCATTGTTGACCGCGGACGAGTTCCTGCCCACGCGATTTTGCCGAAGCCTCCGCTATATCTTACTTTAGCTTTGTTTGGCGGGCTGCTGGGGGGGATCGTTCTAGCTTTCTCCCTGGAGGCGCTGGACGACACCATCACAACGAGTGAGCAGATTCAGAAGTGGGGATCTCTGCCAGCTCTGGCCACCATTCCCTTCGCTCGGGCAAACGGCAAGAAGATTCGTAGCTCTGGCGAGGGAGGCGAGGGCACTGTAGGGCTGGCAACCTTAAAGTCGCCAAACTCCGGCGTGGCCGAAGCCTACCGTGCACTTCGGAGTTCACTCATGCTCGCCAACGTCGACCATCCTCCCAAAGTGATCGTCATCGGTAGTGCGTTCCCTGGGGAGGGAAAAAGTATCACCAGTTGCAACTGTGCCATCGCCTTGGCGCAGAGAGGAAAACGGGTTCTACTAGTCGACGGAGATATGCGGCGCTCCTCCATCCATAAGATATTCGGCGTAGATGGGAGCAAGGGTCTCAGCACACTTTTGGCCGGTGTCTCGGGATCCGAATGCATTCTTACACCCGCTTCGGATCTCGACACTTTGTTTGTATTGCCTGCGGGGCAGACTCCCCCCAACCCTGCGGAGATGCTGGCTTCACAGCGCATGGCGCTAATGCTGAAAAGTTGGGCAGCGGATTACGACCACGTTGTCATCGATACTCCTCCGATGATTGCAGTCAGCGATGCCCTGCCCTTGGCGGCCCAAGCCGATGCGGTGCTGATCGTGGTACGCGCCGGTGTCTCCCGCAGGAAGGCACTGCAGCGTCTTAGTGAAACCCTGGCAAGAATTAACGCCAAGGTTGTAGGAGTGGTACTCAACGCCGCAAATCCGCAACTTGAATACTATTATTCGGGCCCAAGGTACTACGGATACAGTTATGAGGGCTATAGTCATGAATCTGAAAATTAATATTGCAACCGGGCTGCTGATCTCTCTGACGGTAGTGGGCGGCTTGGTTCCCTTTCTCCAGGCAGTCGACGAGAAGCATGGTTCCTCTGCAGCTGCGCCGGTAGCCGATAGTCCTGCCCCGGTCGCCCCATCTCTTTTCATCGCTGCGGGCGATATGCTCGACGTAAACGTATTCGACACTCCGGAATTGTCGTCGAGGCTTCGTGTCGATAGCAACGGCGACATCACTCTGCCCGTCGGTGGTGACCTGCATGTAGCAGGGAAAACCGCGAAGGAATTGGGCAAGGCCATCGAAGAAATTCTGCAGAGCCAGGAAATCCTAAAGGAGCCACGCGTTTCCGTTTTTATATCGGAGTACGCCACTCAGGGCGCTTCCGTGCTCGGGGAGGTGAAAGTTCCTGGTGTTTACCCCGTTCTCGGGGCGCATGGCCTGCTCGAATTTATCTCCGTGGCAGGCGGAGTCACGCCGACCGCGGGGAAAGATGTCAGCATCACCCATAAGAGTGATCCCAACCATCCCCTGTTGATCCGGCTTGATAACGCGCGGGATCTGGCAAGTCGGGCCAATGCCCAGATTCTTCCGGGCGACATCATCATCGTTTCTCGCTCCGGCGTTGTCTACGTGCTGGGCGATCTGCTCCGACCTGGTGGCTTTCTCATCGAGACCAACAATCGGCTCACGGTCGCACAGGCGGTCGCGCTTGCCATGGGAACCAATCGAACTGCGGCTCTGGATCACTGCCGACTGATCCGAAGAACTACTCAAGGACGCACAGAAACGAGAGTCCGACTGAAGCGAATTCTGTCCGGCAAGGATCCTGATGTTGAGGTAGAAGACGGCGACATTCTGTTCGTCCCTTCAAGCTTCGGGAAAGCCATGGCTTATCGTGGTATCGATGCGGCCGTCACTATGACTCAGAGCGTCGTGGCCTTCTCCGCAGCCAGCTCACTCTAAGCGACCTGGACACTTTTACCGATCTCAGGCGGCAAGAAATTGACACGAATCTTCGAGACTCATCCGTGAGCAAGCCCATATCGAACACTTGCATGGCAGCTGTTCTCTGGCTGCTTCTCAGCCTCGCCCTTTCGGCGCAGCGCGTGGAACCACGTACCGAACCGGTAAGTGTCGCGATCCCGCCCGTCAATTTGTCCGTAGGGGGCAGCCAAGGTACTCTCCAGCAATCCAAAACACACGAGTCAATGTCTTCAGCCGGAAATTCCTCGGGTCCGGCGAGCCCGGAGAAAGCCCTCCCCTCAGGTTCGTCGTCCGGAGGTGGCGGAGGGTTATCGAGTTCAGCAGTGTCGTCGGTCTGGGGAGCGCAAGCAGCGGTACCTTCGACGCCATTGTCTGCCTCCATTTGGAGTCATCCCAACACCTCGCAATCCGCAGGTTGCAGTTCGCAGGGCAGCGGTGATAATCGAAGTAACGGCCAAAATGCGCTGGCTAACGCCGCGCCAGGGCAAGAAGCTGCAAGTTCCAGCGCAGTTGCGAATTGCCCGCCAGCTGCGGCGCCTGGTCAGCCGCCGATGCAAACACCTCAGGCGAACGGCAAACCTGCGAGCCAAAGCGTAACGGCTTCAACATCCATGAGCCCAAGACTGCAGGCCGTTCACCTGCAAATCGCAAATGCCTCCGCGAGCGGCATCCTTCACTACCAGTCCAGCACTTCCAGCGCACCACAGCCGCTCTCCTCGAGTTCTCCCTCCGATCAGGTGAAGCCCATTCTGTCTGCGCGTTCGACTTCTGCCAAGGCTTCCCCATTCGGTGCGGCGGCAAACTCGTATGGCGCTCCGCGAGCCAGTCAAAGCCGCGTTTCCCGCTCCATACGCCGGGGTGGTCATCACTTGAGAACCCGAAAGAGTGGGAATAAAAATCAACCATCTTCCGGACAGTGCTCAGCTTCCAAGTCGCCAGCTATGACCGATGTCTCTTCCGGCGAGCCATGCCAACCTTCCCATAGGGGCGAGACCGGACAGGTCAGCGGTTCTCGCTACTAAACCTGAAGTGGCGCTCGAAGCCATCGGCATCGACTATGTCTATCGGTCCAGTGTTGAGTTTCAGTTGATGTCTACGTGTGTGGCATACATTCCTAGAAAAAGGGTCGGTTAATAGATGGCACAACTTGGAAGCCTCGAAATGCCGACGCACGGTGAAGTGCCGAAATTGGCGCGCGCTGGAATGAGCTGGTCGGCTGGACTGGTCGTTGGGAGATACGTGATCTCACTCGCCAGTTCGGCCGTGCTCGCACGCTTCATCTCGCCCACTGATTTTGGGTTGCTGGGAATGGTCGCAACGTTCACCGTTCTAATCCAGGTTGTTTTGGATTGTGGCTTGTCCTGGGCCATAACCCAACGCCGCGAGCTGACCCGAAATCAAGTCGACGCATTGTTCTGGATCAACGCCGTCATTGGAGTAGCCCTCACGGTCCTATGCTTCGTGGCGGCGCCGTGGATGGCCCGGTTCTACGGTCGGATGGAACTGCGGAAAATTCTCGCAGGAGTGAGCTTCGCGTTGTTGTTCGCCTCCCTCGCCGTACAGCCCAATGGTTTGTTGCGGCGCCAAATGAGATTGAAGGAGCAGTCACTGTGCACGCTTTATTCATCCTTAGCGGGATCCGCAGCAGCGATCGCAGCCGCGTTGCTCGGATTGGGATGGGGCGCCTTGGTCATTCAGCTTGTGGCGGGACAAGCGGTCGCGACGGCACTGGCCTTCTGGTATTCCGGTTATGTGCCAAAAGTTCCGCGTGGCGTGCTAAACGTGACTGGGCTGCTGGTCTTCGGAGGGTATTCGACGGGCTACGGTGTCCTCAATTACCTCTCGCGAAATCTGGATAATGCGCTGATCGGGAAGTACTGGGGGGCTACTGATCTCGGGTACTACTCTCGGGCATATTTCCTAATGACCTTGCCGGGTTTATTTGTGGGTGGAATGTTCGCCTCCATTGTGATTCCGATGATGGCCGTCAACAAAAAAGAACCTGCGCAGATGGAGTTAGTCTACGTGCGCGCGATTCGTAGGATCACCATGATTGGCTGCCCTTTGGCGGCCGGGCTTCTCGCGACCGCTCCCGAGCTTGTGAGATTGGTCTATGGACCCAAGTGGATGCCGATCGTACCAATTCTGATTTGGCTCTCGCTAGCTTGCCTTCTGCAACCGATCCACAACACGGCCCAGTGGATTTACGTTGCTCTCGAACGAGGTTGGGATATGTTGATCCTCGGTTTTATCGTGGCAAGTTCTTCGGTGCTGGCATTTGCTATCGGGCTCCCGGCTGGCCCAGTTGGGGTCGCTCGCGCCTATGCGATTGCCAACACGCTGATCGCACTTCCTATCCTCTTTATGGCGCACCGCACCGCCGGAATGGATTTGCGAAAGACCATCCTTGAGTGCATGCCCGTCCTAACCTGTGCAATTGTGATGGGAGCGGTTGCCTGGGCGGTTGGGGTCGAATCTTCGGCGGCGGGATTCGGGATGCCTGCGCGCTTTGCGATTAAGGTAGTTACGGGCGTCATTGTTTACTTTGTTGCCCTGCGACAGATCAGCCGCTCGGCCTATTTTGACATCGTCGGGGGACTGGGCCATTTCTGCAGATGCAAGGCTGCCGCGTAGATGATTTACGTACATCTGATTGACGAACTCCGAGTCGGAGGGGCGCAGACTCACCTGGTGACCATGCTGCGAGGTTTGCTCCCAACCTCGAAAGCCGAGCATCACGTAGTAAGTCTGCTCGGTGACGGTGAAATGAGCGACCAATTCCGCTCCCTGGGGATACGGGTTCATATCTTTGACTTCCGTCCTCACCTTGCCCGGCGCAGCTTTCTGGCAGCCACTTCAGAATTGAAACACTTTTTCGAGGAGTTGCATCCTGAGGTGGTTGAAGCGCACTTAACATGGAGCCGTCTCCTGGGGCTCTTTGCTGCATGGCGGGCGGGCGTGCCGCGGCGAATTGGGTTTGAGCAGGGCGATACCTACCTGAATTCCTGGAAATTCAGGCTTGCGAATTTTGTGGCCCAGTTTTTTGCCCACCACATCGTCGTGTGCAGTTATGCCCTTAAGGATTGGGTGCATCGAACGCATGGAGTCCGGAGGTCCAAACTTGTAGTGTTGCACAACTGTGTCGATCTGCACCGGTTTAGCGCCCAGCAACCAGCCGCCGAGGATATGGTGCGGAATGCAGAAGTGTTGAGATTTTGCGCTGTCGGGACACTGGGCCGAGGCGTAAATAAACGCGTCGACGTGCTGATCCGCGGCTTAGCCGTGGCTCGATCGGACGGCGCGAACGCGGAATTGGTAGTGTGCGGGGACGGAAATCAGAGGGAAGAGTTAGAAGCCTTAGCGGCGTCGCTCGATCTTGGCCCCTATGTCCGGTTCTTAGGGACTCGCAGCGACGTGGCGCGAGTACTTCGGGGTTGCGACGTCTTCTGTCACGCGGCACCGTTCGAGCCTTTTGGCATCGTCGCCATTGAAGCAATGGCGGCGACGCTGCCCATCATCGTTCCTGATGCGGGCGGTATCCGGGAAACAGTAATCGAGGGTCAAACTGGGCTACTTTATCCTGCACTAGATCATGTATCCCTGGGTCGCGCTATGGCGAAACTCGCGGCTGACTCTCAACTGTGCCGGCGAATGGGTGAAGCTGGACGCGAATTGGCGCAGTCCAAGTTCTCAGTCGAGCAATATGTACCTTGCATCAGCCACCTGTACCAGATTTCGGCCGTCCTTTAAATTTTCTGCTCGCTCGACGGAATCAGAATCATCCTGAAATGCAGGTTGTCACAGGAGCCACAATTGCGCTGCGAGCTTTTACATAATGAATAAGTCTGTCCTCATAGTCACTCCATTTTTCGCTCCTCAGAACCATGCTGCAGTTTTTCGGGCGTACAAGTTGGCTAAGTATCTTCCCCAGTATGGGTGGGATCCGATCGTCCTCACGGTCGACACTCAGTACGAGTACAACGAGGATCCGCAGCTCATTGAGGGTCTGCCCAAAGAGGTGGAGATCGTGAAAGTGCGATACATAGAGCCCACCATTCGGGGCCTCCGGATGGCCTTGGGGGGAAAGGAGCGCGGCTTCAAGGCGCTGAAAGACGCAGGTGCTTTGAGGCCCGACTGGCGAGCCCCTTCTACGAATGATCCGCAAAGTTTGTGTAGCCGCGCGTATCAATATTTGCTGTCACATTACTGTCAGGTACCAGACGCATTCTGGACCTGGGCAAATTGCGCGACTGTAGCGGGGCGGAAACTACTAAAAGATCGCAAGATTGATTTGGTGTTTACCACGGCTCCTCCTTACTCGTGCCTGGAAGTTGGGAAGGCACTCCAACAGGCAGGGGCGAAGTGGGTTGCCGATTTCCGCGATCCTGTCGCGTACTATCAACGGCTTTCGAGCAATGTCCCACGCGTCTACAACCAACAGCGAAAGATTGTCGGGAGTACGTTGGCAAGCGCCGATGCTCTCACGTGGGCAGCTTCCTGTTTTGGCAGCATTTACTCCGATGTCTTTGGAAAATGTGGCGCGGATGCGACGTTCATTCCCACTGGCATTGATACCGTGCTGTTGGAACCTGCCGCCAGCGAAGGAAACCAGAGTCCGTATCTGATCTTTACTGGGGAGTTCTTGCCAAACTACAGTCCAGAGTTTCTTGAGTGTTTTGCCGCCGCGCTACGCCGAAAAGAACTGAAACGAACCGAGATAAAACTGCTGGTCGTGGGGACGCTGCAACTGAACCTTAAGCGGATGATGCCCTTGGTCGAGAGATTCAACCTGGAAGATCATGTTGAATTCCGAGATCAGATGTCGCAGCGTGATGTGTACCGCCTCGTTTCACAGGCCTCCGCGGGTGTGCTGTTGCCCGGCTCTCGATCCCGATGGTGGACGAATGCCGCCAAGATGACCGACTTTATCGGCATGCGCAAACCGGTAGTCGCGGTGGTAGCCGATCCGTCGGAAGCGCGTAGCGAACTGACGCGAACCGGCCTGGGCATCTTTCTCGACGGTTCGGTGGAAGAGAGAGCCAACCGATTGGCGGAATTTCTTCTCGGCGAATATCGGCTCCCGCAGCCCAACCAATCTGAGTGCGATCGATATACGGTTCATTCGCAGGTGAGGTCTTTTGCCGAAGTGTTTGATCGGGTCTGCCAGACTTGCTGATCCTTTCAGCTTCACTGCCCCACAGCGCCGCAATCCCAGTGCTGAGAAATAGCCTGATGATTAAATCTTTCATTGCGCGAGCTGCCCCGTGCTTCAGGCGGGTACCATCCGGGGGGGTGTTTATCGCGGAGATCGATGGTCTGCGATTCATCGCAATCTCTGCTGTCCTGCTTGTTCACATCATCGCGTACAGTCTCACGTACAGAACTGTCTTTGCGGCTGGACCAGCTGACCAATGGTTACGCTACCACTATGAAGGCTTGGCTCGTGGGGTCGAACTCTTCTTTGTAATCAGCGGATTTGTCATAGCAACACCGTTCGTGCATCACTATCGCTTGCACGCGCCCGCGGTCGATGTTGGTCAGTTCTACCAGCGGAGGCTCACACGTCTGGAGCCACCATTTCTCCTGGCCATGCTTGTCACTTACGCCGCCCTTGTGCTCGTGCACGGCGTTCGAGCTCAACCTTTGCTTCCGCACCTGTTGGCAACGTGCATCTATTCCCACGGCATCATTTATCACTCCAAGAGCACGATCGCATTCATTACCTGGTCGCTCGAAATAGAGGTCCAATTCTACTTACTCGCACCCCTCATCCTTAGAATGCTGTCGTTTCAGACCATGATCAGGCGATCCAGCTTGTTGGCGTTTGCTGGGCTCTCGTTGTTACTCGATGGCTGGCTTGCGGCAAGCCCGTCCCTATCGCGCGTCACGCTATTTCACCACCTACCCTTATTCATCGCTGGTATCGCCGTCTGCGACGCAGCCCTTCCGAACGGGTGCTGGCGATCCGTTCGGTGTTTTGCCTGGGATGCGATCGGGTTTGTGGCCCTGGCAGCTGCTTTTTATGTTCCCGTGATTTGGACGGCATGGCTACTTCCTTTTCTTTTTGGACTCGCTGTTATTTGCGGGTTCCGAGGTGTGCTGTTATCGCGCTTGCTATCGCACCGCTGGGTCACCGCCATCGGAGGGATGTGTTATTCAATCTATCTTGTTCACGAACCTTTGATTTGCTTCTTCGGGAAGCTCACTTCCAGAGTGGCAATGTCGCATTCGATCAGCGTATACGCGTCCACACAAGCTGTGCTACTCGTGCTGCCAGTGCTTTTCTGCAGCGCATTGTTTTTCGTGATTATCGAAAAGCCCTGCATGAATAAGCACTGGCCGCGTCGTTTGGTCGAGATTGTGAGGACGCGACTAGGGAATGGGAAAGAGTGTCTTAAGTCGGGTTCTGCCCCGGGTTCCGGAATAATGTCCGAGATTGACTCCTCTTCTGCGTAATCCTCAATGATTTTCTTTTCCTATGAATATCCGCCGTGTTCGGGTGGCATCGCGCGGCTCTGCGTCGAGATCAGCACCGCTTTGAAAAAAGATAAGCGGGATTTACGGATTCTCACTCAACGGTACGATTGCGCCTGCCTGGCAGCAGGGCCGGCGCTGGTCGAAGTGCCGGCGGAACGGCCATGGCGGGAGTGGGCCGCTTTCAAATGGCTGCGGAAGCAATCTTCCGACGTGCCAGTGATTTGTGGTTTGTGGTATCCCGAAGGATTGGTGGCGTTGCTCTCCGGAATAAAACGACGCATCATCCTTGCCCACGGCGCAGAGCTATTTCCTCCGGTCCAGACCTGGCGTCGCCCTTTTTGGGCAATTCTCCAACGCTGGGTACTCGAAAGTGCAAGGCTGGTGGTAGCAAATAGCGAGTATACGAGGAAGCTGGTACTGACTGTGGCGCCCAGAGCGCGCGTTGAAACCATTGTCTTGGCCGTCGACCACGAGCGTTTCTCGCCCGGCAACCGCGCGGCGGCGAAACAAAGACTGGGATTGGAAGGCAAGCAAGTCGTCTGCACGGTCTCTCGCATTCACCAGTACAAAGGCCATGATGTGGTATTGCGGGCAATCTCGCAACTCAGCGCCGATGAGCGGGCTTCGCTGATTTACGTTGTAGCCGGCACCGGTCCCTATGAAAAAGAATTGAAGACGCTCGCAGTTCAGCTTGGACTGGGTCCCATCGTTAGGTGGTACGGTTTTGTGCCGGAGGAAGATTTGAGTCTAGTGTATCGGGCTTCTGACCTGTTTGCGCTTTGTACGCAGGAACTCCCCTCCCAACGCGCCGTTGAGGGATTCGGACTTGTATTCCTGGAGGCTCAGGCGTGCGGCACACCAGCGGTTGGCACTCGGTCTGGAGGAATCGGCGATGCCATTGAGGATGGGAATGGAGGATGGCTGGTGGAGCCGAACAACAGCGAGGAGCTCGCTGTCATTCTGCGGGAACTGGTTCACGCTCCTGAGAAATTCCGCGCGGCAGGTCAACGGGCTCGCGAAAGAGTGCTTCGAGAGTTTACATGGGACCAATATGTGAGTCGCTTTTCGGAGGCAGTCGATCGCGCCCTGGTATGCCTTGAGTGACCGCGAGCCAGGCGTCACCGTTATTATCGCCACCCTGAATCGTGGAGAATTTCTCTTGGACACTCTGAAGGATTTAGTAGCCCAAGACTACAGGCCGTTGGAAATTATGGTGGTTGACCAATCTATGGCGACCGAGACCCCTAGTCCCGCTGAGAAGTTTGCTCGAGGTTACACAGATTTGATTCAGTACCATCGCGTGAATTTCCGCGGGTTACCCCAGGCGCGAAATCACGCCTGGCAGAATGCGAAATATGAAGCATTGATTTTTGTCGATGATGATATTCGCTGCGGGCCGTACCTGGTGCGGGAACATCTTCAAACTCTGCGTTTCCCCGGCGTGGGTATGGTCGCTGGCGGAGTCGAGGAGCGAACTCTGGCGCCCGACCTCGATGCCGATCCGGGCAAGTTTTCTTTTTGGACGGCTACTCCGGTACGCAGCTTTGCCGCCCGCCGAGAATGTCCGGCTATGCACGTTGCAGGCTGCAACTTCTCCATTTGGCGTTCTGTGCTCCAGCAGGCCGGGGGCGTGGATGAGGCGCTGGCTCAGGGTGCAGCCTTATATGAGGAGACCGAACTTTGTTTGCGCGTAACGGATTGTGGATTCCACATCCATTTCAACGGAAGCGCTCGCGTTCTACATTTGTTGGCTGGTCAGGGAGGGTGCCGCACACCCGACATATCGAGTTATGTCGCATCGTTGGCTCACAATCGGACGATTCTGATCGACCGTTACTTAACCTGGTTCCAAATGCCTTCGGCATATATCCGTCTGTTATTGCTTATTACCTCTTATGCCGCGCACTATCGCAACCCCGGGCTTCTCTCCTCCGGACTTCAAGGAATCGTAGCTGGGAGACAGGCGGCGCAGCGACCCCGCCTGTGCGCCAACTATCAAACTGGAGAGCGAGCATGAACAATCCGGGACTGGATTCCTTGCGAGAGCGTATCGAGTGCATAGCAACTCGATCTCGCAGTGAACTGGCAGACTTGCACTTTGATTGGGAGGTGGGTTTTGCGGACGCGATCAAGAGATCTAACCGGGGCGGAGAAGAGCGTACTCATCTGTTTCAAGAAGCCTACGTTGGTTTGAGCAGGCTTTTGCGTGCGATACGAGCGCGGGATAACAGAGACCTGGATGCTCCGATGGGTTTCTCTCCCGACTCTATACCGCGAATTTGCGATTTGATTAAGCCGCCTCCAAGGTCGGTGCTTGATGTGGGTTGCAGCACCGGGTCCTTGGTCGTGGCCTTGATCAGCCGCGGCTATGACGCGTATGGAATCGATCTTTCGACCGATTTGATTGCTAGAGCACGGTCCATTCTCGCGAAACAAACTGCGACCGCCCCGGATGCGCGGTTCGTTGCAGGAGATTTTCTGCGCTACGACTTCGGTGCCTCCCGGTTTGACTTCATTTACTCGAACGATGTTCTGGAGCACATTCATCCAGATGAAGCCTCGGACTTTCTAGACAAGTGTTTTAGCCTCTTGCGTCCGTCGGGTTCGCTCTGCCTGGTCACGCCTAACCGCTTCACCGGACCCGGTGACGCTTCAATCCTTAGGCTTCCACGCGGCAGCCGTTCGGTTGGGCTGCACCTGCGTGAATACTCTTTGAATGAGCTGAAGAGGTTGCTTACGAAGTCCCGCTTTTGTAGCGTCTCCTCCCGCTTATATTGCGCCGGATGGGGCCGCAAGAGCACAAAAACTCGTGAGTTTTATACTGGGTTAAAAGTCGCCGCGGAGCCGTTGTTGGCCCTCCTACCCGTTGCGATTCGCGTCCGGATGATGGGCATCATGGCTTACAGCGAGGTGGTCGCCAGCAGGGGCGTCCAAGGTGACTCCAAGGGCGCTACCATCCTGCAGCAGAGACCTTAGGTCTCGTTTCTATAAAGGTGCCAGCATTGGCTGCACAGATTTCTATCCTGACTCCCGTTTTTAACTGTGCAAACACCCTGGCGATGACTCTGGCGTCCCTACAGGCCCAGACTTTTGCCGATTGGGAATGCATTGTCGTTGACGATGGTTCGACAGATAATCCTGCCGAGGTAGTAACCGCCGCAGCCGATCGTCGCATTTTGTTTTCTCGTCTTGACCGCAATCGCGGTCGCGGCCACGCACGACAGAAAGCGTTGGAGATGGCAACTGGCGAGTACATCGGCTGGCTGGATAGTGATGATTGGATATTTCCGGACAAATTGCGACTGCAACTCGATCTGCTTCAGAGAGAGCCGGGAGTAGCTGTAGTGAGCACAGGGGCAGCGATCGTGAATGACAAGCTGGAATTGACGGGTGTCCGCCGCACGCCGAATGATTCACCGGTGCTACAGGGTCGGATCGATTCAGTCAGCAGTCTGCCCTTTGTGTTCCCCGCCTCAATCGTCCGAGCAGACCTGGCGAAGCGGACGGGGTTTAGCTGCTCGTACCGGCAGTGCGAAGATACCGACTTCGTCCTGCGGGCGTTGTTTGGCAAACCATACGCCATCATCAACCGCCCGCTCTATGTCTACCGCGAAGTTGGGGTCACGCCCCTTTCCAAGGTTCTTTCATCGTTGAACGTCTGCTGTGAGATCTATTGGAACTTTGCCGGTGCGCCCGCGCCTCAACGTGCCGCTGCAGTTGCCATAACGCGAGTTAAGCAGGCTGGGTACTGTGCTGCGGCGGCTCTTGGAAAATGGGATCAGAGCATCGCTCGCCGTTCCAGGGCGCCGCTCGAATCCGAGCGGCAACGCTACGAAGTTACCCTGCGCGCACTGCGGACGGCAAGCATAAGTCTAGCGAGGCTGCAGCCAAATATCTTTCGGCCGCAGTTTTCATGATTCGATTTGGTGCTCAAATGCGTCGTTCAAATCACCGTCGCAAATTAAGTTTCGGGCAAATCGCCTGGCTGTACTACTTCCCCTTTCTTTTCTTCCCAAGACTGGGATTGGTGGGACGAACGCAGTTTGGTGTGCTGGAGTTGTCGGATCTATTGATATGCCCTTATCTGATTCTGGTCGCTCTCCAGGTTCGCTGGCGTGGGCGGACGCTTGGTAGTCAGTTGGTGCCATTGATGCTTCTGTTCTTTGGCTGGGCGTTGGTCGTCACCCTTTTAATCACGGTTCGCTACCGTTATAACGACAGCCTCCACCTTTTCTTGTGTCTATTAAAACTCGTCAAGTTTGCGGTCTACGGGCTGGCGGGGATGCTCACCGCAAAGGCGTTAAGAAACGACCGAGTGCGTCAGGAGTTCATTCGATCGCTCGCGCTTGCCGGAATCGTAACCGGCCTCGGCCTTTTCTTCGTGGGCCAAAAGTCGGCTATCACGGAGGAGACGAAGGCTCTCGGATACAAGGCCAGCAATGCGATCAGTGTGATGGCAGCGATCCTGGGAAGTTACCTCTGTGGCCTCTGGTGCAGGCGCAAGGTTGAGAGCAGGTTGAGTCGCGGGCTGATCCTCATAGCGATGGCGAGCTTGGTCGTCGGTTCGGCAGTCTCGGAGGGACGCGGCGGCTGGGTGGCAGGCATGGCTGGGGTGGGGTACTTGTGCTACCGTGGAGGTCTGCGAAAACAGTCGCTTCTCATTCTTGCTGCCAGTCCTGTATTTTTTCTCCTTCTGTACACATTCTCTCCCGGGTTTCAGCAACGGGTGGAATTCACTTTTTCTCAAATGGAACCAAGTTCTGGCCCAGTCGACGATGGCGGACGACCCGAGAATTTTGCCAAGGGGATCGAACAATTTCAAAGCTCTCCGATTCTTGGCACAGGTTTTTTTCACCGTGCGGGGGAAACCGGACTCTACCCCAACGGCTCACACAATTTCTTCCTTCAGATGTTCCTCGAAACTGGGACTCCTGGTGGGCTGCTGATGTTGGCAATCTGGTGGCGCCTATGGGGTCTGGCGGGCTCGGTTTCTGCGAAGCGGGCCGGGCTCGACATCCCTGCCCGAGCAGCACTGATCGCAGCGATGGTAGGAGGCATGAGTGGAGAATACTTCTACGGAAGCATCTCAATGTTTTCTCTGCTAGCGGTATACGCCGCATGTAATTCGCTTCCCGCCAGGGTCTTCGCGATACGCGACAAAGAAGGGCGAAGAAGGCGGATGATTGAGGGGCTTCCTGCGGGCGAAGTCCTTAAAGACCGTTGGGCGCTGAGTTGAAGATCGTGCGACCCTCTCTGGAGCCAACGCAAGAATCGGAAGCACTCTCTTAGGTTGAACCAGGCAAGTTCAGGTCTTTTATGAAATCGATACTCTATGGGGTCACGTCCGACGTCAGTCTGGTCTTTTATACAGGGCATGCGAAAGCCCTGAAGGCCGCTGGGTTTGAGACCGCCTTCGTCACTTCCCCGGGGGCATTCAGCCAACAGTTCGCGCATTCCGAGGGTGTGACGGTCTTCGTGGTACCAATGCGAAGGCAGCCTTCAATCGTATCGGACCTCTGTGCATTTCTGAAACTTGTCGGGGTAATTCGGAAAGTTCGTCCGGATCTGACGAATTTTGGAACTCCGAAAGCAGGTCTACTGGGCAACCTGGCGGCCTTCTTCTGCCGCGTTCCACACCGGATTTATACATTGCACGGACTTCGCCTGGAAACGGCTACAGGGTGGAACCGGTGGATGTTGGCCCTCTGCGAGAAGATAGCCTGCGCATGCGCGCATCAGGTAGTTTGTGTCAGTCCGAGCCTACGCGAACGGGCCATTGAACTTGAGCTTGTCAGCCCGGAGAAGACGATTGTTCCAGGGAGTGGCACGTGCAACGGAATCGAGATCGAACGCTTCTCACCCCTCCCGATGAATGTGGCGCGCTCCGAACAGATTCGGAAGGCTCTCAGTTTGTCCCCCGGTGTTCCTGTATTGGGTTTCGTCGGACGGCTTACGCGCGATAAGGGGATTTGCGAGCTCTTCGAAGCTTTTCTCGCATTACGGTGCCAGAGACAGCAGTTGCATCTGCTGCTGGTTGGTGATTTTGAAGCATCTGATCCTGTGCCGCGCACTGTTCGCGATGCGATCGAGCAACATCCTGCGATTATCCGCACCGGGTTCGTGGCGGATGCGTCTCCCTATTACCACCTTATGGACTTGGTTGCGGTGCCAACCTACCGAGAGGGATTTTCGTTAGTGTCTATTGAAGCGCAAGCGGCGGGCATTCCTGTAGTGATTACCGAGGCTACCGGCATCGTCGATTCAATTCTGGTCGGAAAGAGCGGGTTGATAGTGCCGGTGGGTGACATCCCCGAGCTCATTAACGCGATAGGTAGCTTACTCGATGATCCACTCAGGCGAGCGGCGATGGGCCGTGCTGGACAGGAATGGGTTAGCCAAGAGTTTGCAGGAGACAAGGTACGAGCATTCGTAGTGAATAAATACGATCGACTATTGAGGGGAACGCGGACGACGGACGCGTGTCAGGCCCCGCAGTCGGGTTGGCAGCGCGCAGCAAAGCGCGGATTGGACCTGATAGTTCTGGCATTGTCTTTACCACTCTTCTTGCCGCTTCTGGCGATCATCGCCTTAGTGATCAGAGTTTCAATGGGCGCCCCCATACTATTCAGACAACAGCGCCCAGGCAGAGATGCCCGGCCATTTACCCTGCTGAAGTTCCGCACCATGACGGATGATCGAGATGCGAATGGGAACCCACTGCCGGACGCCCAACGGCTATCGAGACTCGGCCATTTCCTCAGAAACACGAGTCTCGACGAGTTGCCCGAGTTATGGAACGTTGTTAACCGGGGAGATGACCCTGGTAGGACCACGTCCCTTGTTGATGCAGTACCTGGAACGCTACACGCGGGAGCAAGCGCGCCGGCACCTGGTTCGGCCCGGTATTACGGGTTGGGCCCAGATCAATGGCCGCAATGCGATTAGCTGGGATGAGAAATTCGCGCTGGATACATGGTACGTTGACCATTGGAATTTGATCCTCGACTTCCGAATCTTAGTCGCTACACTTTGGTATGTTCTGCGGCGCGAAAACGTTTCACACGCGGGACACGCCACCATGCCAGAATTCTCTTCTAATCCTGGCGGTTGCGTGGCCCGCTACAAAGCCGGAGTGCTGCAGTGAGTTCCACGATCTTGCTTTCCTCTGTTGGCCGCCGCAGTCAGTTAACCGAATGCTTTCAAGGAGCATTCGAAGGTCTTGGATTAAAAGGCCGGATGTTAGGCGCGGATGCATCTCCCGAATATGCCCCGGCCGCCTACTTGACGGAGGCGTCGTTCTTGGTGCCCCGGAGTAGCGATCCCAACTTCATCAGTGCGATGCTCGCTTTGTGCCGGCAGGAGGGAGTCCGGCTTGTCGTGCCCACGATCGATCCCGAGTTGCCGCTTTATGCAGGACATGTTCGTGAGTTCGAGGAGATTGGCACGAGTGTCGCTGTGTCCGCAACAGAGACGGTGAGCATCGCCGCGGATAAGCACCAGACGAACCGCTGGCTATCTGGGCATGGGTTCCCGACCGTAGCACAGGCATCGATTGAGGAAGTAATAGCGAATCCTTCCCCATGGAAATTTCCCTTGATAATAAAGCCGCGACGCGGGAGCGCCTCAATCGGGGTTCAGAGAGTTTTGTCACTCGCACAACTGGAAGTTGCGAGTCAAGGGACGGGGGACATATTGGTGGAGGAATGCGCACAAGGCGAAGAACATACGATCAACGTTTACGTGAATCGCAGGGGCAAATGCCTGTGCGCCATTCCACACCGCCGCATTGAGGTGCGTTCGGGCGAGGTGAGCAAGGGGATTACCAGAAAGCATCCTGGCATGACTGATTTGGCATATGCCATTGCGGAAAAGTTGCCCGGTGCCTGGGGCGCGTTGAACATACAGTGTTTTCTGTCTGATGATGGCAGAATTCAAGTCACGGAGATCAATGCTCGCTTCGGCGGAGGCTATCCACTCGCACACCGTGCAGGAGCTGATTTCCCCACTTGGCTTTTACGGGAGGCTTTAGGGCAACCCGTGAACGAAAGATTCGAAGATTGGCAGGACGGACTGCTCATGCTTCGGCATGACACGGCCGTTTTTGTTCCCACCGGAAGCTTTACAGGCACGGCTATGAAATCAGGGAACTTTAATCGGCGTTCCTAAGCGGCCATTATGTTCTGCGCAGTATTTGATGTTGACGACACTCTTTACCTGGAACGGGACTACGTCCGGAGTGGCTTTCACGCCGCCGGTGTGTGGGCTGAAAAGGAACTTGGCGTTTCGGATTTTTCCGAACGCGCTCTGCGCGAATTCCAAAGCGGTGGTCGTGGAGACATTTTCGACCGTGTACTTGCCTCTTACGGTCTCTCGGATATCGTCGCTGTTGGCCACTTGGTGCATGCTTACAGATCGCATGTACCATCACTCACTCTGCTTCCAGATGCCAGTCAGTGCCTGAGTGTCCTCCGACCGCATTGCCATCTGGCTATCATCACCGACGGTGCAGTTGACTCGCAGCAAAACAAAGTTCATGCGCTGGGATTAACCCAGAAAGTGGATCTGATTGTTCTCACCGGCGAATGGGGAGCGGAGTTCTCGAAGCCGAATCCGCGAAGTTTCGAGTACGTTCAGCAGCAATTAGCAGTCTCCCCCGATTGCTGTGTTTACGTCGGGGACAACCCCAGCAAAGACTTCGTCACGCCACATGCCCTCGGTTGGCGTACGGTTCGGATTCGGCGCGAAGGCGGTCTGCACTTTCGATCCGATGCCCTGGCGGGCTACGCCGCGGATCGCGAATTCGATGACTTACGCCAAATCCATGAAATGCTGCTGAACCGCTAAATCAGATCAGATATTTCGCAGCTGTCGTCGCTAATCGGTCGTCCTCCCCTTCTTCTCAAACCTTAAAGGTGCCAATTGCAGATTGTTTCTGAAACCATCTCCGCGCGCAGCGAAGAGAAGCAGCCCAATCTTAAGCGCAGCTTTCCGGGCGTCCGAGCAGCTCGCTTTGCCGCCGCACTGCTCGTGGTTTCTTATCACCTGCACTGGTTTGATCGCGATGTGACGGTCAGCTTCTTCTTCGTGCTGTCCGGTTTCATACTTTGCTTTAGCAGAGTCGATCAGTACATGGCATTCTACAAACGCCGTTTTTTGCGCATCTATCCATTATATTGCTTGGGTTTGTTTCTCGGAATTCCGGGGCTGATTTACCACTTCAATGGGGTCGGTGTGTTGGCTTTGGCTCCCCTCATGCTGCAAGCCTGGGTGCCGTCGTTTTCCTTGATATGGAACGGCCCTGGCTGGAGCCTAAGCTGCCTGGCTTTCTTCTATCTGTTGATGCCGTTTCTCGTTCGACATCGAGTAGCCACAGGAATCCTCGTAGCCCTTCTTCCGATCGCGCTGTGTCTGCCGGGAGAGTATTCACGCCTCCCGATTGTGAATCTCCCCCAATTCTGCGTAGGCGTCCTTGGTGGACTCTGCTTCAAACAGAAAGCGCGTATATCGTGGCAAATTCCGGCAGCCGTCTGCATGGCGGTTGTTCTCTTTGTTCCCCTGCCTCAGATTGCTCTCCACAACGGCGTCACGGCACCGCTATTTCTGTGGCTGATCTTCTCTCTTACCGAAATAAAGAGCTGTCCGCAATGGATGGTCAGTCTGGGTGACTCCGGCTACGCTCTTATCATTCTTCATCATCCCATTCTGTTCGCCTTTAAGGCTGTGTTGCGCCGGGGAACCTTACCGCCTCTCGCCGGCGCTGTCTTCCTGGTGGTTGCGATCGGCTCTTCGTGGCTCGCATTCAACTACGCAGACCCATGGCTGCGTTCTGTTCTTCAACGGGTGTTCTCTTGGTCCCCGCGAAAGCCGTTCCGCAGCGTGGAGACACACCGCTTAAACAATCTTTTGAACAAATTACACACGCAAAAAGCAAAACGAAGCCACGGCCGCCCTCTGACTATGAAGCACAACCTGACAACGGCTAACAGCGCCACTAAGGATTCTGCGAATCGTTCGCCGAATCCCGCGACCTCGCCGCACTTTGCGCCATGGCCGTTTTTTGCGGCCGATGAAATTGAAGCGGCCGCATCGGTCTTGCGTTCGGGTCGAGTGAACTATTGGACAGGTGATGAGGGTCGGCAATTCGAGCGCGAGTTTGCCGATTTTACAGGATGCCAGCATGCCGTCGCTCTAGCCAACGGAACAGTCGCGCTGGAAGCAGCCCTCCGGGCTATCGGAGTCGGACCAGGAGATGAGGTTGTCTGCCCCAGTCGCACGTTTATCGCTTCTGCCAGTTGCGCGACAGCGGTCGGCGCGCGGGTGGTCACGGTGGATGTTGATCGCGACAGCCAGAATTGCAGCGCCGAGACCATTCGTCCGATGCTTAGCCCAAGGACGAAAGCCATCATCGCGGTTCATCTGGCAGGATGGCCCTGCGATATGGACCCCATCCTCGAATTGGCTCGCGAACATAACCTGTACGTCGTCGAAGATTGCGCACAAGCCCATGGCGCGACCTATAAAGGACGGCCCGTAGGTTCTATCGGCCATGTCGCCGCGTTTTCTTTCTGCCAGGACAAGCATATGACGACAGCCGGCGAAGGCGGCATGCTTACCACCAACGACGCCATCATTTGGGAACAAAGCTGGAGTTACAAAGACCACGGTAAGAGCTACGAGGCGGTTTACCATCGCCAGCATCCCGCCGGCTTCCGCTGGTTGCACGAATCATTCGGTACCAACTGGCGGATGACAGAAGTGCAGTCGGCAATTGGCCGCCTCGCTCTGAAAAAGCTGCATGGATGGGTCGAACGGCGTCGCAGTCATGCGGCAACGCTTGCCCAAAGCTTCTCCCGCATCCCAGGATTGCGTGTGCCGTTTCCACCCGCAGATTTCGGGCATTCCTATTACAAGTTCTACGCCTTCGTGAATCGCAAAGAACTGCTTCCGGAATGGTCCCGCGACCGGATCATACAGGCGATCGTCGCCGAAGGCGTTCCATGTTTCGTTGGCAGCTGCAGCGAGATCTACCTGGAACGAGCCTTCCGCAAAGAAAGGCGAACCCAAGATCGTCTTCCGGTGGTCCGCGAACTGGGCGATACCAGTCTGATGTTTCTGGTTCACCCCACACTGTCGTCAGAATCGATCCAATATACATGCCGTGTGGTTGAGAGCGTCATGAAGACCGCGACCGCAGGTTCTGCCGCGGCTGCCGTCGCTGCCAGTTAGTTCTTTCTTAGCCTGCCCTCCCAACGGAGTCCTAATATGCTACTCAAAAGCAGATTCTGGTTCATCATGTTGCTGCAGTTGGCCATGGTATTCGTCTCTTTGTCGCTGGCATGGTTGCTCAGATTCGAGTTCAGACTTTCCGGGTTCGGCATCGTGTTCACGGCCTTCCCGCTCCTGGCAATCATCCGGTTACCAATCATGCGGTACTTCAACTTGTTCCACGGATACTGGCGCTATACCGGGCTCAACGACCTTCAAGACGTTTTGAAGGCGGTGGTCTTGGGGTCCATTGCTTTCGTTGTGACGTGGCGCTATATCGTCGGGATGACGGCATTTCCGATTTCAATTTACATTCTGGAAGCGATACTGACTGCAATCTTTCTGGCCGGCATGCGGATTTGTTCTCGAGTGCTGTTGCGACAAAGGGATGACCGGCGAAGCATGCAGTCCAGGAGGCGGGTATTCGTCGTGGGTGCCGGATTCGCCGGCGCGGCGCTGCTATCTCAACTGTCTCAGAATGGATATGTCGCGATCGGACTGCTGGATGACGATCCGGCGAAGGCGAAGGCCCGACTACTCGGCATCCCCGTGATCGGCCCGATCGATCGATTGCCTGAATTAGCAAAACTACATGTGATTGACGAAATCCTGATCGCAATCCCCTCCGCCACCGGAAAGCAGATGCGGCGCATCACGGAGTATTGTCATCAAGCTCAGGTGCGCTTTCGCACCATACCAGCCTTGCGTGATTTGATTGAAAACACGGTTTCGGTTGAGCAATTGCGGAAAGTGAATCTGGAAGACCTGCTCGGGCGAGCAATCGTGCACCTCGATCCATCTCCAGTTCACGACGAGGTCGCGGGCAGAGTTGTGCTGGTGACGGGCGCGGCTGGATCGATTGGCTCAGAGTTATGCGGGCAACTGCTTCTCCACCTGCCTGCGAAGCTCATCTGTGTCGACCAGGATGAAAGCGGTCTTTTTTTCCTGGAACAGCGGCTTGCGCAACAAGCGGGAAGCACACCAGCGGAGTACCACGTAGCGGACGTCGCCGATCAACATCGCATGATTTCGATTCTTAGATCCCGCAAAGTTGAGATTGTCTTTCATGCCGCTGCCTACAAACACGTCCCCATGATGGAAAGCAACGTCCACGAGGCTGTGCGCAACAACGTCCTCGCGCTTATAGCCCTACTCGAGGCAGCCGAAGAATGCGGCTGTACTTCGTTCCTGCTGATTTCTTCTGACAAGGCTGTGAACCCCACCAGCGTAATGGGTTGCACCAAGCGTATCGGCGAACTCATCCTCGCAGCCCGACCCAATTGGAACATGCATCATGTCTCCGTGCGTTTTGGCAATGTGTTGGGATCGCAAGGGAGCGTTGTACCTGTCCTAGAGGAGCAGATTCTGAAGCATCGGCGCGTCACCATAACTCATCCTGAGATTACACGCTTCTTTATGACGATTCCGGAGGCAGTCTCACTCGTATTGCAGGCGTTTGCGGTCGGAAAGGATGGCGAGATTCTGGTGCTGGACATGGGGGAACCAATTCGTATCGCCGATCTGGCACATACCATGATTCGCCTGCTCGTACGTGCCGACGATGAAGTCGAGATCGTTTATACGGGACTGCGGAATGGGGAAAAGCTCTACGAAGAGCTGTTTTATGAACACGAAAGTCAACTGCCTACGCGATGTGACAAAGTGTTGCGGGCACGCGGAAACGCAGTACAGTGGAGCGTTCTGCAGAGTCAGCTGCAAAAACTAACGACCGCAGTAAGAACGGCGTCCGACGAAGAAATCCGCGCCCAACTCAAAGAGATTGTGCCAGAATATCAATCCGCCATGCGCTCCCCCGTGTCGTCATCAATCGATGTAGTTCCAGAGCTTCCGTCGCGGAATGCAATGGTCTCGGAACCACCAGAGTGGGAGAACGTACCAGTTGTGCCGCTCCCAATTACCGCCACAGACTGCCCTGCCTAAAACCTCATGTCTTGACCCCGAATGGACTCACGTCGAATTTGAGCTAAGCACCTACAACTGTCCCCTTATGAAAAGACGAGAAATTCGGGCCCTGACTGGCGTTCGCGCGGTCGCAGCCTGGTGGGTCGTTATCTACCACCTTAGAGTACTTCTGCCCCCGATCTTCCCGCGGATCGCAGGCCTGATCCACAGCCTTGCGGACTCGGGATACCTGGGCGTCGACCTGTTCTTTGTCCTTTCCGGATTCGTGATCGCATATAACTATTGGGAGCGATTCGCGGAGTTCGATCCTTACGAGTTCCGCAGGTTCTTGTGGATGAGGCTCGCAAGGATCTATCCCGTACACTTCGTAGCGCTATGTCTCACCGGAGTTCTGTTCTTGCTGGTCCGCTGGCGGCATATCTCGATTGCGAGCGATCTCAGTGGTTGGACTTGCGCAACATTCATACAGAACCTTCTGCTGGTTCATCACTGGATGCCTTTTGCGCAATTGAGTTGGAACGGCCCCGCTTGGTCAATCAGCTGTGAATGGCTCGCTTACTTGGCATTTCCAGCTCTTGTTGCGCTGCTCAGAACAAACCATCTTGGGCAGTTGCATCTCCTTGTGCTCGGCCTGCTTGCAGTGCAATGTGCAACGGTGCAAGCACATCATGGAAATGACCTGATCCGCATCTCCACCGAGTTCACCGCTGGTGTCGTTCTGTGGAAGATTTATCGTATCCGTGTGCCGAACCGTTTTGTGATGGCTTTCGCCGGGATAGTGTGTCTGGCCTCACTCGGCGGACACTTTCTTGGATATTATGCGGATGTCTGGCTCATCCTGGCGTTTCCATTTTTCGTTTACGGGCTGACAACAGAAGGTTTTGTGTCCCGGCTGCTATCTGGTCGATGGTTTCTCTATTGGGGACGCGCTTCGTACTCGTTGTATATGTTTCATGCGGTTACAGGCATGGTGCTGGACAAGGTGTTGCCTCTAAGTCGGGTTGTTAGCGCTCCCTTTGACCAGCGGGTTGGCACGGTAGCTGTCTGGTTCGCGGCTTTCGGTGGTATAGCGTCGTTCTGTTATGCCCTCATCGAAGTTCCCGCGAGGCGCAGAATGGAGATGATGCTTGATAAGCCGAAAGTCCTTCTCCTTTCACTCGAGTCCGATCCTGTTCGGTAATCATCTGGGAATTGTGCCTGACAACAGCTCGTTACCCGGAGCACCCTCGTATCGCATTGGCTGTGAGGTTTCTCGCCCGCTGCAGGCTTGTCAGAGCGAAGGCGATCTGCGCACCGTGACCTCTACCTGTTGTTGATCGCCATGGAAGTTGGAAAGATCAAACCGATTCGCTCGGCACCAGAGCGGATGAGAAGAACTGCGCCTTCCGTGCCGCGGGTCCGCTAGCGTCTGTTTCTGTGAATGTGGAACAGATACTTGCCGGTTGCATAGCCTGCGGCCGAGCCGATAGCACAGAACGCGACGCGATTCGAGCTAAACATGCCATCATTCCTATAGCCTTGATCGTGGACTGCGCGCCACAACATGCACGACCCCACTCCAGAAGCTGCACCGAGCCAGGGACGATTGCTGAATTGACCAACCATGATGGCTACTCCAAAGCCCTGCGCGACATACAGTTGATTGTCGAAACCAAAGCCACTGGAATAGGCGGTGTTCCTCTGGGTGGCAGTCGCATGGGTGGCGTTCGGCCTGGGTGCGCTGGGCAGATTTGACGGTGCAGCATCGAGGCCTCTGATGCTCTGCGACTGCAGGACTCCGCTTAAAAAGAGAATAACGAAAAGTGCTCTCATTCGGTCTCCCAGTGCTTAAGAAGTTGTTATGGCGTACATGGCCCAATCTCGTAGGTTGATGGCCCTCTGGTAAGAGTGACTAGTAGCACCTCTGGCAGTCGGATCAGAGGGACAGCGACGCGTTGCGATGGGAAACAGCTTGCTTTGCGTGCCTAACAATGATAGGTGCTGCACTTAGGAGGAAGGTGATGCAGATAAGGTGCGTAATTGTTAGTTCACAGCAAGGTCTTGCGCTTCAACGCGTTTACCAGATCAACGATGGGCAGAGCTTTATCGTCAAATAACATCATCCGTTCGATATGGTGACAGTGCGCCGTAAGCACTATCCGCGTAACCGACTGAACTGAATGAAGATATTATTTAGATTAGGGTACTAGGGCAGCGTTCTAACAGACTGAACTACGTCGCCACTTTGTGTTCTTACGTTTAATCGGTTCCTCAAACGAGCAGCTGATTCTGAATCAGTCGCTCTCTCGCTTTTCAGACTTAAATCGGCACGTTTTCTGACCGCGCGAAACTGCATGTCGTTCAATTCTAAAGATGAAAGCTAGTGCCGAGAGTGGGTTACGAGTAGACCATAAAATCACTGTAACTTATTGATTATAAATGAGTTGGCGGAGAGAGTGGGATTCGAAACCATCGTTCAACGTAGTTTAACGTAGTTAGCTTGCGGCAGATGGCTTCTAACGCGGCTAATTCAGTCTAGTTCCGTGTTAACGGCACGGAAATGGCACGGGAACGGACACGCAAAACTGACCGCAAGCGGCGCACGGACCCGTAGAGCTAAGCCCACGGCGCAGTGCACGATTGCGTTGGTTGCGGGGGATGGATTTGAACCAACGAAAGGTTCTGTCGTCCTGGAGTTCGCGTTCGGGCGTCGCGAAATGAATTTCTCCCTGTGCATCACTAGCGTGCAACTGAGTGATCTGATCGCTGGTTCGTTCGAGAGCGGGTTCTAGCGTGTCGAATCTTAATGCGAGCGGACTGTTGCTCATCTCTCCTGATTTGAGAGCGTAGGAAATGACAAGACCTTGGATCTGGCCATGCAAATCCTTGTTCGGGGTGAGGTCAAGCGACAGCTGCGCCATCTGCGAGCCGGCTGCTGGCGATGCGCTTGCGACGGGGAGCGACGCGAAGCAGCAAGCGAGTACTAGTAGAAAGCTGATGAAACGGGCACCAGATGTCCTCATAAGCAAGTCTATTTCTATCGCACGTTGTTAAAGCAATCTTTAGTTCCCTCCACCTATGAGGTGGCGATTAGGCTCCAGCCGCCTTTCTTAAGGAGGCCAGCCAAAGATCGTGCGCACGATGGATGACAGTGTCGCCGGAAGCGGTAAGACGAGCGGCATCTGCACCGATGCCGACTTCCTCGGTAACGAGGTCGCAGCCACCTTGGGCCTAAGTAAGAAGCCAGTTGTGATACCAGGTTGGCTTTCCGCCATAGAGGGCAGACCAACCTAATCGAGAACCTGGCGTGAACTCACTAATCGTACTCTGCGTGTCACCGCCGAGAACGTTCCACTGGAAAGAAGGTCCGGGTGCGAGTTCCGGGTGCCCGGCAGGCGGGCGTAAGTTCCGCGACGTAACGGCTCAAGCGCGCAACGGCCGTCAATGAACAGGCGGATTTGACGAATAGGTCATCCCAGCTATCCTCCAACCGTCACTCTCTTTAACCAAAACCCATGTTTCGCTGCCTCTATTCGTTTCTTTCCCATCCGCAAGGAATACGAAATCAAAATAGACCGAGGCAATAGTACCGTCGCTGTTCTCTTGCAGGTTGGTATGGGTCGGATTGAAGCTGACCCTGGCTGTTGACACTTGCTTCGCAAAATCCACGTAACTTCCGACTCGCACCTTCGAAGCGGCTGGGTTCTTCGCCTTCTGAAGCGCGAACGCTTCATCCGACAGCACGTTAAGCCACATGCCCCCCTGTGCCAGAAAAAGACTTGCGAGTCGTGCGCCGTCGTGAGTGACCAGCGCTTGGTGGTATGCGTCGATCACATGCTTGACGTCCACTGTGTCCGCTGCGGGGTTCGGACCTTTAGTCTGTACGCCGTAATTCTGTGGAAGACTTTGGGCCGAGCCTGGAACGCTAAAGATAGCTGTGAGGGCAAAGACGCTGCTAACGAAGAGACTCTTCATGAGGTACTCCTTCATTGACGTAGCGCTGCAGAGGTTCGAGACAGTTGCGGGCAGCGACATCAGTCACGACTTTACGCATTCGCGCATAACGATTGGGAAACATGTTCCGAACTGGTCCCAACGACTGATAGGGCGGTTCAAGGACGTGATGAGCCGCTTTCGAGTGAGCGAGCTAAAGGCCAAGCGACCAATCCGCCCGACGCTTCTAGAGAGACGGCGGCTCAGTGGGCACATCTATCTGTCAGAATGACAGTGGAGGCAACGATGAATAGCATTTCCAAATGGTTGGGCGCCTCGCTCATATTTTGGACTGCGATTGCGATGGTCTTCACCTTGCCTCAACTGAGCCCGAACAAACCTTTCCAGGGAGTTTTCACTTCAGCACTGTCGCAATGGTGGTCGTGGGGACTTCTCGCGCCCGTGATCGTAGCTCTTAATCGAGCGCTTCCATTTCGAGTAGGCCGAATCCTTCCTCGCGTCCTGACGTTGTTCTTCTTGGGTCCGCTGGTGATCACCCTTTACGGGTACGTCGAGGCGATACTGAGAGTTTTGTTTGGAGTGGCTTCATGGTCAAGGCTGGCAGGATTAGGGATACTTACGCAAGTTGTGCGAGAGATGTTTTGGAGCATGCTTGTCTACTGCTTTATTGTAGGGGTCTTTGAAAGCTATCGCTACCATCAACGCCTTGTTTCAGCTGACTTGCAGATGCAGCGTCTGCAACGGAGTTTTTCGGAGGCTCGCCTCAATGTACTGCGGATGCAGTTGGACCCGCACTTCCTTTTCAATGCGCTCAATACAGTGTCATCACAGGTCGAGAGGGATCCTAAACTAGCTCGGAGGATGATCGAGCACCTCGGGGACTTGCTGCGTCTCTCTCTGGATTCTCTGGGCGGACAGGTTACAACTCTCGGTGAAGAGATCTCTTTCCTTGGCCACTACCTCGCCATCCAAAAGATTCGCTTCGGCGATGCGCTAACGATTGAGATGAGAATCGATCCAGAGGTGACCGATGCACTCGTTCCCAGCCTTTTCATTCAGCCGCTGGTAGAGAATGCGATCCGCCATGGCATCTCCAAAAGAGTTCGGGGCGGGTCTATCGTTTTGAGTGCGCAGCGCTTCGAGGACAGGCTTGTGATTCAGGTGTTGGACGATGGCGTGGGATTGCCTGCGGGTTGGTCGTTCCAAAGTCATGTGGGCGTGGGCCTATCGGTGACACGAGAACGATTCGCCGGACTGTACTCGGACGACACGAGCCAGTTCGACGTCCGACGAAGAAGTGAGGGCGGCACGGAAGTGTATCTTTCGCTTCCGTTGCATAAGCGGAAGGAGACACATGATGATGAAAAAGCTTGATGGTATCCGAGCTCTCATTGTGGATGACGAAGCGCCGGCTCGCCAGCGTATTTCCGACTTGCTCAATCAGGATCCCGAGGTAGCTTCCCTGCAAGAGGCGGCCGATGGAGAGACAGCAGTCAGCATGATCCTGAGCGAACGGCCCGACCTGGTACTTCTCGATGTACAGATGCCTGAACTGAATGGGTTTGATGTAATGGAAGCGGTTGGCTCGGAGCATATGCCACTTACAGTTTTCGTGACCGCGTATGACCAGCATGCGATACGCGCATTCGAAGCAAATGCTTTGGACTACCTGCTCAAGCCTTTTAGCGATGAGCGATTCGACACGATGATGACGAGAGTGAAGAACAGTAGGAGCGATCTGCAGCTTCGGGAGTTTGGTCAGAACGTCGCCCGTGTGATGGCGATGCAGGCGAACGGCAGCCGCTACCCGGATCGACTAGCGATCAAGGCAGAAGGAATTACACGATTTGTGCGAGTTAAAGACGTCGAATGGATCGAGGCTGCGGGTGTATATGTCACATTGCACAGCTCAGGGAAAGAACTTCTTTATCGTGCTTCGTTGACGGAGATGGCGCAAAGTCTCGACCCAAGCCGCTTTCTTCGCATTCACCGTTCAGTGATCGTGAATATCGACAGTATCGTGCAACTTCAGCCGCTCTCGCACGGAGAGTTCGAGCTTCTACTGAAGGACGGTTGCCATGCCCGCGTCAGCAGAACCTATCGTGACGCGATGGAGATCAGATTAGGACAAAAGCTGTAGACCGAGCCTTGCTTGCAGTCCTCCCATTGCGCTCTCCGCGTTAGCTAGTTGTCTTTCTTGCAGCATGTGGGAAGAGCCTGTGGAAATAGACATCCCCCATTAGGCTCTCAGAAGTCGACCACGGGGGTGACTGCCTGGCGGGATGAGGTGTTGATGGAGCGGCTCGCTGTGGAACAAATGCCGCTTACGGTTTGCCCGCTTTCCGATGTCCGCTTGAAGCGCTTTCCGTCGCTTGAAGCGCATCCCCTGAAGAAGATGCTCGATCTCGGCCTACAGGTGAGGGTCCACTCGGACGATCCCCCCTTACTTTGGCGGCTACGTGAATGAAAATCTTGTGGGCTCCTGGCAGGCTCTGAATCTATCGGTGGAGGACATTGCTGCTCTTGCGCGCAACAGTTTTCTTGCCAGAACTCCGGCCATTTGATCCTGCAGCTGGTGTCGGCGGCTCATCGATGCGTTTACCTTCGCACATATTCATACTTGTGCTTCAGCCAACTATTTCCATTGCCGTCCGCAAGGTTGAAGTACTGGTCTTTCTCATCGTGGTTAGCATCGATTTGCCGGATCACTTCCTGCATCGAGAGAAGTTGACCGGCTTTTGAACCTGACATCGGAATAGCAAACGGCTCGAACACAAGACGTATGTTGGCGATGTCACCGCGATCCGCACTCGATGCGGGCATCATTCCTACCGAAGCGCGGGTATCCATTGACACGTACTTCCAACGTCCTTCGATGCGGTGGTAGCTAAGGTAATCAATCCGCTGAATTTGCGAGGCAGGCGCACCAACGGTCGGCTCCAGGACCTCCTCAAGAAATTCTCCAACCATCCTCCGCTCCGCTACCCATGTTGTCGTCGTTGGCGCAGCACCGGGCGAATCCCATACGGTTTCTTTCACGTTCCAAACACCAGCGCGTTGTGCCAACTGAGTGTTCTCTCGTCCGATGTCTGCAGCTTTGTTGCTTTGTTGCCCGAACGAAGGCGAGAACGCGAGACCAGAGGCGTAAGAAAAAATAATCAAGATGCGTCGGATGGACATAGAACCTCACTCATGGTCGAGATTATTCGAACACTCATGAGACATTCAGATCAGACGCGAGGATGCACTATTGTTCTGCTTTTTTCGAACACAACAGGGAATAAACAGAGAATGGGTATCGACAAAAAGTCCGCGTGCGCTGAGGACAGCGTGCTCTCTCTAGCCCAGATGCTTCAAGCCTTTGCGGACCCAGTCCGTTTAGAGATCGTCCGACAGCTCGATGAAACACCCGACAAAGCGTGTGGAACCTTCGGCATCGACAAGCCGAAGTCAACCATGTCCCACCACTTCAACGTACTCCGCACAAGCGGTGTTCTCGGCTTTGAGAAACGCGGTTCAAGTCTGGTGAACTACATCGAGAGGAAATGACTGAACGCACGTTTCCCGGAACTGCTGGACAGCATACTGGAGAATGCCGGCCGGCCCGGCAGATCGGTGCTGCGGAGGAAATAAGCTTCGAAAGTCATGCAGGGAGGCCTCATCGGATCGATTTGGATGTGCCGTCCTAAGGTGCGTTTCAGGATTGGCGACACTGCTACCGACAAGTCGACTCACCAGAAGAGATCCGGCCATATTGAGTACCCGCGCATCTCTCGCTAAACACTCAAAATGAAACTTCAAGGTAGCCCGCCTCGCGAACGAGGCTCTGATCGGACGCGAAGGTCCCCGCTCAAGTATCCTGAGAAACACCATGATTACTTCCAGAGATCTCGAGAAGGTTCCACTGTTTGCCGGCGTTGACGAAAAGGAACTACGCCGCCTGGCGAGCCGCGCCGCCGACATCTCGGTCGAGCCCGGCGAGTGGCTCATGCGAGAAGGCGAGGAGCCACGCTTCTTTGTCATTCTTGAAGGAGAGCTCGAAGCTATCAAGGAAATCGGCGGTCAGAGCCAGGTGGCCGGGCGGCATCACGCCGGGGAGTTTGGTGGTGAAACGTCGATTTTCGTGGGTTCAGCCGAGCTTGCCTCCGCTCGCGCCGTCACTAAGTGCCGCATTGCACGTTTCGAACGCCAACAACTGCAGGAACTCGTCCGCGATAATCCATCTGCCGGCGAGATCGTTTTCCGAACCATAAGCTCACGCCTCGCACTGGCTCAGAAGCTCGTGTGCGAGACGCCTTCCTCGCGTGTGCGCATCGCCGGATCGAAGTACGACGACAACTCCCGGGTCGTCCAAGCTTTCCTGTCTGCCAATCGCATCCAGTACGACTGGTTTCCGAGCGACACAGATCCGGCGCCGAGCCTCACCGTCTCGGTTGACGGAACGCCGCTCGAAAGTCCCACCGTTCGACGTGTAGCCGAAGCTATTGGCCTTCAGACTGTTCAGAAGCACCAACACTACGACCTCGTCATCGTCGGTGCCGGCCCTGCGGGTATATCTGCCGCTGTCTATAGTGCTTCGGAAGGACTCAAAGTCCTGCTCGTAGAGCGGTTCGCCGCGGGAGGCCAGGCGGTCACCTCTTCACGAATCGAAAACTATCCCGGATTCCCATCCGGTATCTCTGGAGATGAGCTTACCGAGCGCGCCCTGAAGCAGGCACAGCACTTTGGAGCTGAGACTCTGTTCGTTCGCGAGGTGGAGCGAGTTGAATCGTTCAACGACGACCACTACGTCATCCTCGATGGCGGTGACCGCGTTGGCGCACGCGCTCTTCTACTCACCACGGGCGTTGCCTGGCGTCGTCTTCAGTTTGAAGGGCACGATAGACTTCTCGGTCGCGGCCTCATCTATGGGGCGTCTGGCTTTGACGGCATATCGGTAACAGGTAAGCGCGTTTTCATCGTCGGGGGCGCCAACTCCGCAGGACAGGCCGCCGTTTTCTATGCTGGCTACGCTGCCGAAGTGATTATGCTCGTCCGAGGAGCCGGGCTCAAGCAGAGCATGTCGCAATACCTCATCGAGCAGATTCGGGATAAAGCGAACATTCGGGTCGAGCCCTATACGCAAGTCATCAGGGTCCATGGTGAAGACCATCTGGAACAGATCACGACCGTATCTCGGCCGCCAGGCCATCCTGAATCGAGCTGCACTCGGGAAGCGAAAGCGCTCTTCATCATGATTGGAGCCGAGGCCAAGACACAATGGCTTCCCGCATCCCTCGAACGCGACGCGAACGGCTATATATCTACTGGTCGCGACATGCAGACGTGGTCTCAAGATCGCGAGCCGTTCGCGCTTGAGACCAGTATTCCCGGGATCTTCTGCGCTGGCGATGTCCGCCACGGCTCCGGCAAACGCATTGCCAGCGGCGTCGGCGAGGGCAGCATGGCAGTTGCCTACATCCATGAATTTCTCGCGCTCAACAAGAGGTACCGGTAACTCGCACATGGCGGTCTCGATTGGCGGCGCCTGTGCTCAGGAAGACGCGAAGGAATGTAAGCGGCGGTAATGTTTACCCACCAATCCTTGCTGCACCCAATTAATCCGAAGTGTCCCGAGCTGTTTGCATCGTCTCAAGGCCGATTTGTCACGATGGTGCTCGCGATAATGCGAGACAGGCGGTCTGCCAGCGGCGCGAATGAGGGTTGGTCGACCGCCCAGCCGAGCGCCGCCATCAGGGCAAAGAGATCATCCCCATTCATATCGGCACGCGCCGTTCCTTCGGCCTGAGCACGGAGCAGAAGTCGTGCGCTTGCTGAGTGCACCGCAGCGCATGAAGCATAAAGAGGAGACTCCGGGTTCGTGTGGGCAGCCGCCATCAGGGTGACAACGCCCTTATAGCTCTGGACGAACGCCACCCAGTCGCGAAACCAGGACAAGAGCGCTTCGCCCGGTGAATTCGCCCCTTCAAGTTCACCTGCCTTCTGCGTCAGTGTGTCCAAGTTATTGCAAAGCAATGCCTCATATAGCGCTTCTCGTGTCGGGAAGTGACGAAGCAGCGTGGCCGATCCCACGCCTGCGCGGCGGGCAATGTCCCGCATCGATGCATTGACACCGTTCTCGGTGATGACCTCACGTGCGACTGCAAGTAGGTGGTTGTAATTCTTTCTAGCGTCAGCTCGCATAGGTTCCCTTGACAAGTGGATCAGTGATCCAGATAATATGAATCAGTGATTCGGTTGTGCAACCAATATCCGGATCACTGATTCATATAATACCGCGCACCGAGAGTGCGAGCGACTCAACCGAATGAAAAAGAATCTAGCGAAGGAGTAATCATGGGAAAGCTTGAAGGTAAGGTTGCAGTAATCACAGGCGGAAGCAGCGGGATTGGCTTGGCCACCGCCAAGCGCTTCGTCGAAGAAGGTGCCCACGTAGTCATCACTGGGCGGCGCGAGAAAGAACTGAAGGAAGCAGTCACCCACATTGGGAAGAACGTCACAACGGTCACAGGGGACGTTTCACGCCTGGAAGATCTGGACCGCCTCTATGCCGTTGTGAAAGAGAAGCATGGTCACATCGACATCCTGTTTGCGAACGCCGGCGCGGGTACGATCGCACCGCTGGCGATGGCTACAGAGCAGCATTTCGACCAGACCTTCGACGTGAACGTAAAGGGAATGTTCTTTACGGTGCAGAAGGCCCTCCCCCTCTTCAAAGACGGCGGCTCGATTGTCCTCAACTCTTCTGTCTCCAACGTGAAGGGTCTCGCAGGCTTTACCGCCTACGCCGCGAGCAAGGCGGCTGTGCGCAACTTCGCGCGCGGCTGGACGATGGAACTGCTGGGCCGCAAGATCCGGGTGAATTGCATGAGCCCCGGCGCCATCGAAACTCCGGCTTTGGAGACAACGACGGGCCTCACCCCGGAACAGGCTAAGCAAGCCGCTGAGCAGTTCACCACGATGATTCCGATGGCTCGCAGGGGTAAGCCCGAGGAGATCGCGGCGGCTGTCACTTTCCTCGCGTCCGACGAAAGTTCCTACATCACTGGCATCGACCTCGCCGTCGACGGAGGCATGGCGCAGGTCTAATGTCGCCACGGTTCCGGGACTGGCAATCCAACTTTGCCAGTCCTGGGATCACGCTTCTCAAACCTTTAGTTTTCACCTCAGATCGGAGAACAGAATGAGCTATGCAATCGTGGGATTCGGAAAGATCGGTCAGGCTCTCGCTCACGCCTTCGCTCGTAGAAGTATCAACGTGACCGTCGCAAGCCGCAGGTCGCCCGAGGAGTTGGCACCAAAGGCCCGGGCAATTGGCCCCACCGTCGTCGCCAAGTCGCTGCAGGATGCGCTTCAGGCCGACACGATCATCCTCGCGATACCGTTCGGTGAGCATCGCGAGATGGCGAAAGCCCTGCCAAGTTGGAACGGCAAGACCATCATCGATGCGATGAACTCGTTTCCAACCCCACCTGAGGAACTGGACGGTCTCACTTCCTCCGCCTTCGTGGCGAAGTCGTTTACCGGCGCCAAGTTGGTGAAGGGCTTCAATCACCTGGGTGCGGCCAAACTGGCTACCGACCCGATCGTAGAGGGTGGGCACCGTGTCGTCTTCCTTTCGAGCGACGACGAAGACGCGTTCGCTCCCGTGGTGGATTTGGCGAAACAACTCGGGTTCGCTCCCGTCAAGTTGGGAAAGCTCAACGAGGGCGGCGCATTGGTGAGCGCACGCGGCCAGGTCTGGGGTCCGCTTATCTTTCAGGACCTTTTCAAAAAACAGCAGTAATCAATTGGTCGCGTGAGCATTTCCAAGACGTTCGATCAGATCGGACGCTTGATGTAGAAAGGGGAGATTCCGATGAGTCTCGAAAAGAACGTCCAGACTGTGAAAGATTTCCTTGCGGCTCTTGCGGGCCGCGATAAAGACGCTTTGCTGGCGTTAGCCGACGAAGATATCGAGTGGATCATTCCGGGCGAGAACTGGCCGCTAGCTGGCACGTACCTGGGGCATGCTGGACTGGAGAATCTACTTCAAAAGGCTAACGACACAGTGGAAACTTCATTTCCAGAGCCGCCCGAGTTCATCGCACAGGGAGACCGGGTTCTTGTGGTCGGCTTGGCGACGGGGAAAATCAAAGCCACGAACAAAGAGTGGGAAGACCATTGGGTCTTCGACATTACCGTTCGAAATGGCAAATTGACGAATGTCCGGGAATATGTCGACACACAAGCGCTGGCGCGAGCCTCCGAGATGGCATCGCCCCCCAAGCTCTAACGCCTCGCGCTGCTTCTTGTCGGCGGTTGGAAGGCAGTTCGTACCGTCTCGCAGAACACCACAGCTTTCAAGAGTAGGAGTCTAAGTTGGACCCAATAACAGACATGGATTCACCGATCGGGAGATCGCCACCCTCGGCAGATTGCTACTTCGTGCCGTAAGAAATTTCAATCCACAGATCGCGGACGAAATCGAGTTCGGCAGCCTCAAAGAGGCAGATTGGTTCGCTTCCTCTCCCTCTTCTCGTATTTCACACGATTCGCGTCGACTGTCGGCTGGTTCTCCTCAGCCCACTGCACAAGAGGCGCCACTGCTTTAGCAAGCGAACGTCCAAGCGCGGTATTTGTATATTCGACCTTTGGCGGAATCGTCGGATAAGCTTTGCGTTCGATGAGGCCATCCCGATGAAGACTGTTGAGGCTCTGACTTAAGACGCGAGGCGAAATGCCCTCTATCGCAACCTTCAGCTCACCGAAGCGATGTGTTCCTCCGAGCAGGGTATGGATGATGAGACAGCTCCACTGATCGCCAATTCGATTCAGAACTGCGCGTGCAGAACAGGAGATAGGGGCTCGCATTGTTCCTCCTTCGATCTCCACGAGACCTTGGTTACTTTCAGGATAGCTTATTACTTCCAAATCCGTACTTGCTGTGATCCTGATATCGAGCATAGCCTCGATTTGGAGGTAGAACATGAGTTTTGTAGACAAGCAGCTTCTCGTAACGGGTGCCAGCGGGAATCTAGGAAAGGGCGTCGTGGCGGAGCTTCGGCGACTGGGAGCAAAGAAAGTGATCGCGGCCACGCGTACTCCGGGAAAACATCAGGAACTTTCTGCTTCGGGTGTGGAGGAGCGAGAAGCCGATTTTGATCGGCCCGAGACCTTGCACACAGCATTCCAGGGGGTCGAGCGCTTACTCCTCATCAGTACCGACTCACTGCACGCGCCGGAGGTGCGGATTAAGCAGCACCGCGCTGCTATTCAGGCCGCTGTGAGTGCTGGTGTGGAGCATGTGGTCTATACGTCGTTGCCCAATGCTCATCCTACGGAGGGACCCTCGATCCCGGACGATCATTTCTGGACGGAGGTTGCGCTATTCGAGAGCGGGCTCGACTGGACGATCCTGCGGAATAATCTGTATGCGGAAGTCATCCTCAGGTTTGCCCAGTTCGCTCTCAAGACCGGAAAACTGGTCTCCGCAACGCAGTCTCAAGGCCGCTCGTACGTGACTCGCGAAGACTGTGCAAGAACGGCTGCGGCGGCGTTGCTCAACGCCACAGGTAACTCCATCTTCGATGTGACGGGCCCTGCTTCGGTTACACATGACGAGGTTGCGAGTATCCTGTCGCGCCTCTCCGGAAAGTCCATCCAACACGTCAATGTCACGCCGGAAGAAGTTGAAAGAGGCCTGATGGCGGCTGGCATCCCTCAATTCGCTGCGAGGAGTGTGAGGGAGTTAGACGAGGAAACATCGCGAGGCTATCAGGCAATCGTTACCCCTACGGTGGCGCACTTCACTGGGAAGAGCTCCCATGTCGATCGAGGGCTTTCTACAGACGACTGTGCCCGCATTGATCGCCTAGCCTGGCCGGAGAAACCGCAGACATCGACAAGCACATAGCGACCAGGGATGAAGTCAGAGTCCTCCAGAACGCTCTCGCGCAGTTGATGCGAATGAGGGACCTGCGGAAACAGAACCGAGCACGCCCGGGGTGTGCTCTAAGCTCTGTTCGCCTCCGCTCGTTCCCTCGAGAGAACGAACCCATTCATTCATCATGTGGCGGCAGCAGCCTGTTGCACGTGGGCCGTCTCAAAATCTTCCGTCATTGCGGGATGACCGTGGCCTTCAAAGCCACGTTTGAGGTATTCACCAGGGTTAGCCCCAACAACTCGCTTGAACGCCTTGCTGAACGCCGCGTCGGACTCGTAACCGACCGACCGGGCGACGTCTATGAGCTTTTTGTCACGCTGTTCGAGTAATTGCATCGCCTTCTGCATTCGCCACCGGGTTACGTATTCGAGCGGTGTCTGTCCGAGCAGTTCTTTGAAACGGGCTGCAAATGCGGAGCGAGACATGCCCGTCGCCTCGGCCAGGGACTCGACCGTCCAAGGCGTGTCTACTTTGCCGTGAATGGCACGCAGGGCGGTGCCCATCTGCGAGTCGAATACAGCACGAAGCCATCCTTTGCTGCGTTCCGGTCCCGAAGCGATATGCGCGCGGAGTACATGAATAAACAGAATCTCGGCTAGCCGACTCGCGACGACTCCCGATCCCGGGGCCTGTTCCGCCATTTCTGACGCCAAAGCCTGCATCGTGATGTGAAGAGCAAGCGTGCGCGCCTGATCGGCCTTCATCAGAATGAAGCTCGGCAACAGCTGCGTGACTGGTCTCAAGCTGGTGCGATCGAAACTGAAGGCCCCACACACGATGGTGGTGGGTGCGCCACCACCACCATGATGAATGACATTGTTGTTCGCTGTGGCACCGACCTCGCGGAAGCTCAAGCTCGGAGATGTTCGCGGGCTGTCGCGCAAAACAATCGAAGAGTCCCGGGCCAGCAAAAAGCAATCGCCACCGGTGAGGGGAATCGGTTCTCGCGTCCCTTCCACAGTCAGCCAGCAGTTACCGCGTGACAGCATAGCGAAGTGCACCAAATCCGTGGGAGCCATCTTTTTGTCGGCAGGCGTGACATTTTCGTCGGTTTGCTGTTCCTGTTTTATTCCCCACGGGGCTGTGGCTTCGAGCCTGTGCAGACCGACAGCGGTTACGTGCATCGTTCTGAAGATGTCTGTTATCGGGTCCAAGTTAGACTCCTACTCTTGAAAGCTGTGGTGTTCTGCGAGGACAGTACGAAACTGCCTTCCATCGTTACAAGTCCTGCACTCATTTACCTTCGAGCCGCGCGTTCCAGCTCAGTCATAAAGATGCAACAGAACTCGGTTGGACCCTCTTTTTGGACGAATAGACAAAACTCTTGGACTCCTGAGCAGTTCTCGTCTCACGCCAAAGCACTCTATTCAAGTGTACCGAGTGCTACACACAATCCGAAGGGAGTAATTATGGGAAAGCTTAAAGGTAAGGTTGCAGTCATCACAGGTGGATCGGACGGCATGGCGCTAGCGAGCGCGAAACTGTTTGTTGAAGAGGGTGCCTATGTTTTCATTACGGGCCGTAAGCAGGAGACGCTCGATAAGGCCGTGAAGGCGATCGGTCGGAATGTAACCGCCGTCAAGGGTGACGCGGCCAATCTCGACGACCTCGATCGCTTGTTCGACATCGTGAAGAAGGAAAAGGGCAAGATCGATGTCCTGTTCGCGAGCGCCGGCGTAGGCGAGCCCGTCCCGCTAGGACAGATCACCGAAGAGCACTTCGATAAGACCTTCGACCTGAACGTGCGCGGCACGCTCTTCACGGTGCAGAAGGCGCTGCCGCTGTTCAACGATGGTGGATCGATCTTCATGACCGGGTCCAACGCTGCGGCGAAAGGTTTCCCTGGTTTCAGCGTATATGCGGCGAGCAAGTTGGCACTACGCTCCTTTGCACGCACTTGGCTCAACGAACTCAAGGAGAGAAAGATCCGCGTGAACCTGCTCGTTCCCGGTGCTATTGCCACGACGATGCAGGAATCGGTCCTTACTCCGGAGGCGAGGCAGTATTTCGAATCTCTGATCCCGCGGGGATCGATGGGGCAACCTGAGGAAGTCGCGACGGTCGCGCTGTTTCTTGCTTCGAACGATTCGAGCTTCGTGAACGGGCAGGAGTTGTTTGTCGACGGCGGAATGACGGCGATCTAACGTCGCCAGACCTCGGCTAGTGGCTGACCTTCCGGCGGCCCTCACAACGGAGGGTCGCCGCAGAACCGAAGTTGCTCTCCGCTGCCGTCGAAGGCTGGCAATCAATCCAAACACTGATCGGAGAAACACTATGAGTTATGCAATCGTAGGATTCGGACGGATAGGGCAGGCCCTGGCCCACGCCTTCGCGCGTAAGAACATCAACGTGACTGTCGCGAGCCGGCGATCGCCCGAGGAGTTAGTGCCGCAGGCCCGGCAGATTGGACCCACGGTCGTCGCAAAGTCGCTGCAGGATGCACTAGAAGCAGACACAATCTTTTTGGCGGTCCCGTTCGGGGAACATCGCGAGATTGCGAAGGCGCTGCCGAGTTGGAAAGGCAAGACCATCATCGACGCGATGAACTCGGCTCCACTCCCACCTGAGGAGTTGGACGGCCTCCCGTCCTCTGCCTTCGTCGCGAAGTCGTTCCCCGCCGCCAAGGTGGTGAAAGGGTTTAATCACTTGATTGCGGCCACCCTGGCTACCGACCCTGTGGTCGAGGGCGGGCATCGGGTCGTCTTTCTGTCGAGCGACGAGGAGGACGCGATTCCTCCGGTGGCGGATTTGGCCAAACAACTCGGGTTCGCACCCGTCAAGCTCGGAAGGTTCAGCGAGGGTGGCGCGCTGGTGCACGCGCGCGGTAAAACTTGGGGTCTGCTCATCTTCCAGGATTTATTCAAGAAGCAGCAGTAATCGATTGTCTACCCCTGTGATTTGGCGCGAGTGCAATGGTTACGAAACGTCCGAATACATCGGACCCCACTTGATATAAGGAAAAGGAGAGATTTCTATGAGCACCGAAAAGAATATTCAGGTTGTGCAAGATTTCTTTGCAGCAATAGGCAGCGCCGATAAGCAACGTGTGCTTGCGTTGGTCACCGAAGATATTGAGTGGATCGTTCCAGGCGAGGGCTGGCCGCTGGCCGGTACGCACCGCGGGCACGCAGGATTGGCGGGTGTGCTTAAGAAGGCGTCCGAAGAGATAGAAATGACATACCCAAAGCCTCCCGAATTCGTGGCGCAGGGAGACCGGGTTCTGGTGGTCGGCGTCGCTACGGGAAAAATCAAAGCCACGAATAAGCCGTTCAAAGACGATTGGGTCTTCGACATCACCGTTCGGAATGGCAAATTGACAAAGATTCGGGAGTACATTGACACGCAAGCCCTGGCACAGGCCTCCCAGATGGACGCAAGCACTAAGCCTTGACCCATCGCCACGGATCACACAAGGTAAGAGGCGGATTAGGGGAGAAGAGGTTGCTGTCCCTCATCTCGCCGCCGGGAAGTGAGGACACTCGAAGTGTCACTTTCACTTGAACGAAACAGCCTTATCACGACCATGCGTTGCACGGATTGTATGTCAGGAAGTGGTTCATGAAGCGTCTCATCATTAGCAGCATCTTTGCTTTCGCAGGTTTGCTTAGCACCGTAGGCTGGGCTCAAAGCCCTTCCGCGAACAACGGCGTCCAGAGTGCCACTTCAAACGTCGCAGTGGACACCGCTGACGTGCAGCACGTAATCGACGCTTACCACGACGCGGTCGTCGCTCACGATGGCACGAGACTCGCAAGCTTGTTTCTCGCACAGGGTGGCATGTGGCTCAATGTGCTTTCGGATGAAGCATTCGCGCTTCAGAAGGCCAAGAATCCGGCAGCGTTAAAAGTGCGAGTCGGAAGCTATGCAGATTTTGCAAAGCAAGTATCAGCAGCCAAGGTCAGCTTCAATCCGACCCATACTCATCTTCAGCAGAACAGCGACGGTACGATTGCTTCCGTTTATTTCGACTTCGTGTTCTTGGCGGACGGGAAAGAAGCCAACCGAGGAAGTGAAACATGGGTTCTGGTCAAAGGAAGTGACGGTTGGAGAATAGCCGGGATTACCTATTCGTCAAATCCTACTGTCAAGTAACGCTGACCGGCGCGCTTGCCCTCTTGGATGACTCCGCAAACGGCACTGGACTAGGAGAGACATGAAACAAATTGCGATCTCAAAGATCCCCCTCAGAGTGGCCATTCTCTTTTGTTTTGGCATAGGTCTTAATATGCCTTCCATTTTGTCTGCTCAGCAAACAGCATCGCCTCCCGTGAGTGCGATTAAACCAGGCCCCGTGCTCACGCAGAAAGAGTCAACGGCGGCGTCGCCGGCCCAAGGACTGCAGTCGAAGCATGGCTCAGCGTCGCCGGGAATCGTCGATGTTTGGACTTACGCGGGTACGGGAACTGTTAACACCTATTGGGTAGCAACGCCAGGCGGAGGCATTGTTGTCATTGACGTTCAGCGCGACCTTGTTCACGCTGCAGAGGCTGTAGCTGCCGTTCGGGCCGTCGGGAAACCGGTGCGTGCCATCCTGATCACGCATCCTCACCCAGATCATTACACCGGCATTGGTCTTTTCCGCCAGGCGTTTCCGGGAGTCGTCGTGTATGCATCGCAAGCAACCGCCGACACGATCCGCAATGACACCTATGGTGCGAGCGCGGCGACGCAGCGGGACGCCCCCACAATAACTCCGCAAGTGTTCGTACCACCGGGCGAGACCTTTGATGGCAATACCACGCTGCAGATCGATGGTCTGACCATCATCGCCCGAGAGTTGGGACGCGGCGAGGCGCACAGTACAACGGCCTATTACCTGCCTTCAACACAGGATTTATTCGTAGGCGACGCGGTAATCAACCGCCTTCACGGACCGATCCTCGAAGCGGCCTCCGCATCTTGGCTTGGTGTTCTGGATCGCCTGGAAACAACGTTCCCAGACGCTCGGACGGTGCACCCGGGGCACGGCGCCTCTGGTCCTCCGTCAACACTTTACGAAGACGAACGCATCTATCTGAGAACCTGCCGAAAGATCGCGGCTGAGGAGATCGCTCGCTCCGGGTTCACGGAGGCGGCCAAGCAGGCTGCAGTGGAACGTATCAACGCCCGTTTTCCTCTTGTCAATCCGACAGGGATTAAGGACATTGTTCGAAGCAGTGTCGACGGGCTCTTTCAAGAGCTTTCGATGCCGAACGAGGCACCCGTTCGGTGATATAGACGGTACCCAAAAGCCAAGCGAACCAATCCTGGTATGACCTCGATACGCTGGCGGATCTCCTGCGGGATGCGGGAGGGATCGCGTGCGATCACGCGTACAGGTTCGCTGCCCTGAACAACGTGTTTCAGAACCCGATGGCCGATGTCTCCGGTGGGGGTGGTGATGACGATCATGACAAATTCCCTTTCGTTGCGTTTATTCGGTTGTTCCTGTGTTACCGCTGCCAAGCAGTCGGAGCCTGTCCTCTACGCGTCTTGCTTCACGGCGAACACCAACCTCGGCTTAGCGGAAGCCTCCCAACTTTCTGTGACCGTGAAAAGCGGGACGACTTTGGAAGGAAGGTAGAGCTTGCCTTGCGGGGCCAGTTCGAAGGTCTTTCGGATGCATTCAAGGAGCTTGGGCAACGGAACCGACCTGAGGCCACTACCCATGATCTGGATGGCCGAGGAGCGTAATGCTGCGGCGGGAAACTCTACAGGTTCGCGGCTGGCTTCCCCAACCTGCACGAAGCGAACAGGGTGTGCGTCCTCAACTGCTTTGGCGATCGCGACAATGATAGTGCGCGCGCTGCTACCCCAGAGGTAATCGACGACAACATCCAGCCCGTCGGCAAATGCTCCCGTAAGGGCTTGTTCAAAGTGCTCAACGCCTTGCGGGTTCTCAGGACGGAGATCGAAGGGGATGACGACATCGGCGCCTAGTTGGCGCAGAGCTTCGAGTTCCTGCGCATTACGGCCTGTGACGATCACCTTTCCTGCTCCAAGTTGTTTCGCGACCTGAACCGCAACGAATCCTGCAGAGCCGGTTGCGCCGTTGATGAGTACAGTCTCGCCGGCCTGGAAGCGGGCGCGCTCGACCAGTGCGGCGAAACAGGACATGCCGGGGTTTGCTAAGGCGGCCGCAGCCACATCGTCGAGGTTGTCGGGCAAGGTGATGATGCGGCGCGGGTCGACAAGGGTCTGCTCCGCCAATGCTCCGAAAGGGGGTTCGGGCATGGCAAAGTACACGCGACGGCCGTCGGCGAGCGTGCCCACGCCGTCCACGCCAGGAACAAAGGGATAGTGGTTGTCCGCGCTATAGTGCAAACCGGAGGCTCGGCCTTTCGTCAAATTGGTCAAAGCGGCCGCTGTGACGGTGATGACCTCGAAACCCTCACGGCCTGCGGGACTTTGGAACTCGCCATAGCTGGGCTTCATACCAGGGGAGGTTACGATAGCTGCTTTCACAAGAGTGCTCCTCTATAAGTAGTCTAGGAACACCGTCTGTGCGACGCTTGTCTGTGTATGCCAAAGAATGACCTGAGACTGCCAAAAGTTCTGGAAAGGCTGGGCGTCGTTGCGTGGGAACTGCCACGAGCTGCCATCCGGCAAATGCCCGCCCATAGTCATCCTGAAGCGCAGCTGTGTGGTCTCGACCAAGGTGTTGCGATTCTGGAAACAGATGCGGGCGCGTGGACATGCCCGCCGGGGCGTTGCGTATGGATCCCTCCCAACATGGTGCATTCCTTGCGGTCGTGCGGCAAGATCAGTGGTTGGATGGTGCGCCTGGATGCAAGAGGAAGAGCGAGCCTTCCTGTCGAGCCTGGCATTCTTGCTCTGTCTCCGCTGCTGAAAGAGATTGTCGTGCGGATGATGACCTGGGTGGAGAGCCCGGAGGCGAATGCCGCCAGACGACGGCTGGTAGATGTACTGCACGACGAGATCTGTGCCGCGTCACAGATCACGCTGCACCTGCCGATCCCTCATGATCCGGCGCTGAAACGCATGGCGATGCGTATGGCGGAGAATTCTGAAGCTACGAGAGATCTGGCGGCGTTAGCACGTGAGGTTGGCTTGTCTGAGCGCTCGCTGTTCCGGAACTTTCAAAAGGAAACCGGGCTAAGCCCCGGGAGATGGCGTCGCCAGATGCAGGTGCTGCGCTCGCTCGAACTGTTGGCCGGGGGACGGACGGTGACGGAGACCGCCATTGAGGTTGGATATGAGAGCGTCGGTGCCTTTATCCGGGCTTTCCGCGAAACAGTCGGAGTGACGCCAGCTGTGTACGTGCGTGAGCAGCGAAGTTCTTAGTCACGGGACACGCGCTTGCAGTCGTTCGGCTATCACTTCCAAATGACCGTTCACCCAAGATGTTTCAGTTCCGAAAAGTCTTGGTGCAAGCAGCTTCTCGGAAGCAGTCGCTCTAGGCATTCTCAACTGACGAGAACAGGCCTTACCGTAATTCCACGGATGTCCGAGAGAACAGACAACGGAAGCGATCGTTAACGGGCTCCTCCAGGTTTTGCTTGCAACCCAGATATTGTTCGGTGGTCAAGACGGACGCATGACCAAGCGGGAACTGAATCTGCCCCAATTCGCCGCCATTCACATGGCAAAGCTTGCCGCACGTTTTGCGAAGATCGTGTGGTGCGAGATGGTCTAGCTGAATCCGCTCAGCGACCCTTCGCACCACGTTCCAAATGACGTTCTCAGAGATTCCCTTACCCCAGGACATCTCATGTCGGCTATGAGCGGCCTCCAGGCCGCTGACATGAACAAAATAGACCTGGAGGAGGAATCATGGCCTCAAAAAGTGCGTAGGCGATTTGCATCGCCTGAGGAATAGGAACCGTGCTGGGAGATTCACAATGGTTGAGTCTCGCCGAGCTATGGATTCGACAGAATCAATCAGTTCTTAATCAGCGGAGATTCATGCTTAGCGCCAGTCCGTCAAGGATCGCGTTAAGTCCCCGCTCGAATTGAGTTGCTAGGACTGCGGTTCTATGCGAACTAGCCTTCTTGCCGTGCGCGAATCGGTCTTGCAGGGGCCGTTCCCGCTCGAAAGAGGAGAGCCGCGGGAATTGCCTGGTTGCAAGTTGCTGTGCAGTGAATGCCATCGCATCCGCGAGGAGTGTGGGGTTCTTCTTGCTCGCGGCCATGCGCGAAAGCGATGCCACCGTGCGCAGAGCACTACCAAAAACGTAGTCGTCCACAACTCCCCAGAAGGCGAGCTTGTCCACAGGACAAAGATCTAGCGCATCGAGCGCAGCCAGCGATTGTTCTACGTGCCGCATCGCGTTCGGCCCGAATTGCGCGTCGTTTAACGAGACGACTGACCACGGGTGCGCCAGCAGGACAGCACGCGTCCGCCGGGCAATCGCGCATACCGCCGCGCGCCAATCCGCCGGCAGTCCAGGAACCAGGATTTCAGTGAGAATCGCATCGTGCATAAGTGCCACGATGTCGGCCTTGGTGCGCACGTAATAGTAGAGCGTCATTGTGCCACAGTCGAGTTCCTCTGCGATGCGCTTCATTGTGACGGCCTCGAACCCCTCGATGTCGGCGATCTTTAGGACCGCAACAGTGATCTGCTCACGATTGAACCGTGGACGGCGGTCGTGCGGTTCAGGCCGCAGCCAAATCAGGGCATATTTTTGAGTTCTTGACATGTTCGTATATCATACGGTTTGATTGTTCGTGCATCATACGAGCAGCCATTTTTATTTCGGAGGCGCGGCTTGATGTCCAATGAAGACCACAACCCATCGAGTGGTCACAAAGCGATTCCTTCGGGGATCGAATCCAAGGTCTTTGATCCTCGCGATCCTGCCACGGGATCTGGTGGCGCCGAACTGAGCGATGCGTGCGTTGTGAAAAGAGGGAATCAGTGGTGGATGTACCTGGCGGGTCAGGCCAAAGGATACGGGGCAACTGATCTCTATAGCGCTGCACTTCCTCCTGGTGCTCCACTCACTGCGCAGACCTGGACACTGACTCGCGAAGCAGACGGAAACCTCAAACCGCTTGCTGATTGCGGGAAGAGTCGCGGCTGGGATGGTAAGGGTGGACGGCACTGTCCATCGTATGTCTGCGGATGGGACCCAGGAGAAGGCAGGTGGGTGGAACGCATCTATTATGCGGGTGCAGCGGAGAATCTCTGGGGGCCATACACGATTGGCTTTCTCGAATGGAATGGGGAGGAATGGGTAGATCAGGCCGACCCTCCCTTCGTTGCTGAGGAAGAGTGGGAACATCAGAGCGTCTACGAGCCGAACCTCATCTATCACGATGGCAGATGGAAGATGTGGTACGTCGCAGGTTCTAACCATGAGGATTACCTTGTTCACGGCTATGCGGAAAGCCGGGACGGCCGGACAGGTTGGTCGAAGCACGAAATGTTCGCGCCTCCCGAGATGAAGATGTTCGATTTTTGTGTGCGTCAGGGCAATGGCGCATTCGACGCGGTCTTTGCGCGCATCTGGATGGGCAAAGACACTCCTCCGCCAGAGACTGGGCTATGGTGGTGCAGAGCTGAGAATCCATCCAAAAAGTTCTCAGAGTGGGGCGCGCCGATCCAAATTCAGACAGCGGAGGATCACGGATGGCATTCTGGTCCATGGAAGCCATCGTTTCAATTTGACGGGTCAACTGAAACACGCGCCTTCATATTCTTCGACGGCGCTTACAGAACCGACGATCCCGGGCCGTTTCCCTTCGCTTTCACTGTTGGTTGTCTTGAGATTGATCTGTCGAAGAATTCGCAGCCTTGATCTGATGGATGGTTATGGTTAGAAATCGCAATTAGAAAAGTCGACTGTTGCCCACAGGACAATGGGCGTTTCCAGATCAGATTTTTCTCGAAACGCGCATCGGCGATGACGCGCTCGTTGACTCATGCTTTGAGACGGCGGCGTTTCTCGTTCTTAATTGTGGTGTTCCCGCCAGTGATCAACGCAATGTTCTTCACGGTTGTTATTTGACGGGAACTCCCTCTGCCTTCAACCTTTCCTCTGGCCCGCTAATGGAAGGTGTAGACCCTATCCTTATGCCTGATCCAGCGTTCCAGGGGCCCGTTGCTCAATCCACTCCGCCATTGATTTCTTCGGCTCGCCCATCGCCGCATTCGACACGTCCTCCCACGCTTCCCACGTCTCCAGCCGCTCCGCATATGCGGCACGGGCCCTGGGCAGAATAGAGTTGCCCAGGCCAAGTCGCAGCGGCGGATTTTCCGCGTCCACGAGCTTGAGGATTGCTTTTGCAGTCGCCTCGGGATCGCCGCGTTCAACATTGGCCAGCTGCTTTAGGAACTGCCTCCGAAATTCTGCGTATGGTTCGAGCGCATCCGCGATCTGCGAGGACTTTCCGAAGTCGGTTGCGTAGGCTCCGGGTTCAACAAGGCTCACCTTCAACCCGAACGCCTTCACCTCCGGCGCGAGGGATTCGTGGAGCGCTTCGACAGCCCATTTCGTAGCGGCATAGAAACCGATCATAGGCAATGACGCTATCCCAAGCCCGCTGGAGACGCCGAGAATGTGACCGCTCCCTTGTTTCCGCAACAAAGGCAGAGCCGCTCGGAGCACTCGGACCATGCCGAAGTAGTTCGCATCGAAGAGGCCTCGAATCTGCTCGTCGCTCGCTTCCTCTGTAGCCGCGAACAGGCTCGCGCCTGCATTGTTGACAAGAACGTCCAGCCGGCCGAAGTGCGCGTATGCCTGATGAACTACCTGCTGCACCTGCGCGGAGTCGGTGACGTCGAGGGCGAGGGGCAGTACTGTTTCGCCAAAACGTTCTGCGAGATCGGTTACGTCTGCCAGTCTGCGGGCGGTCGCCGTAACCCGGTCGCCTCGTTGTAGAGCAGCTTCGGCCCAGATGCGGCCGAAACCGCGCGAGGCACCGGTGATGAACCATGTCTTTTGCATTTTGATTCCTCCGTGATGGTTGGTTTAGGTTCAGGCCTCGGAATAGTGCATGTTTCCGAGATCGGTAAGAAGAGAGGGGCCAGTGGGGTTCCATCCGAGCTTGGCACGGGTCTGCGCGCTGGAGGTCAGAGGGTCCCTGCCCGCGAAGAACCCGAGGAAGTCGAAGTGCTCCTGGGCCTGTTCCTGCGCAATGGAAATAACGGGTACATTCAGGCCACGGCCGATCGCGGTGGCGATGTCTTTCAGTGCCACACCCTCTTCGGCGACGGCGTGGTAGCGAGCTGACGGGGTGCCTTTCTCCAGGGCAAGCCGGTAGAGCTGGGCGACATCCGAAATATGCGCTGCGGGCCAGCGGTTTTGACCATTGCCGATGTACGCCGAGACACCCTTTGCGCGCGCCACCGAAATCAAAGGGGTGACGAGGCCCTGCTTTACGGTGTCGTGAACCTGCGGCAAGCGCATCACAATTGCGTGGATTCCGCGATCCATTAGCGCCGCGGCCGTCGCCTCTGAGATCCGAGGAAGGGATGGGGAAGACAGCGGCGGATCGTCCTCGGTGGCGGCGCGGCCCTGAGCCACTCCGACTCCAGAGCTAACGATGAACGGACGGCTCGAGCCCTGGAGCACAGCGCCGATGGTCTCGATGGCGCGCTTGTCCAGCTCGCAGGCCTCCGCAAACCTTGACCAGTCATGCCGAAAAGCGGTGTGGATGACGGCATCGGTTGCGGCTGCTCCGCTGCGAAGGCTTTCCAGATCCTCCAGATCGCCTCGATGCGCCTGGGCGCCGACGGCCTCAAGCGATTTTGCGCCTGCATCGGACCGCGTCAGTCCAAGCACGGGATGGCCCGCGGCGACGAGTTCTTTCACGACGGCGGAACCGATGAATCCGGTAGCTCCAGTAACAAATACGCGCATACGTGTCTCCTTGATCTAATTCAAGTTAGATTGACGAAAGGATGCGGCCTCGACTAAAACGGAGGTAGCCTCCGAATGAGTAGATAATCGGAGGCAGCCTCCGGTTGCAATAATTTTGAAGATGACCAAGAACCCTTCGACAACCGCCCGGAAACCGCGTACAGACGCACTGCGTAACCGCGAGCGCATTCTGGAAGTGGCGAAAGAAGCTTTTACCCGACAAGGCGCTAGTACCAGCCTGGAGGAAATCGCGAAGCAGGCGGATGTCGGAATAGGTACCCTCTATCGCCATTTCCCTACGCGCGATGAGCTGATCGAAGGTGTTTACCGGAATGAAGTGGAGAAACTCGCAGCGGCCGCGAGCCGCTTCGCTGAGAAGATGTTTCCGCTCGAAGCGCTTCGAGCCTGGATGCTTCTACTGGTCGATTACATGGAGGCAAAGCACATCATTGCGCCCGCGCTGAATACAATTGCGGGAGGCCCGTCCAGGCTCCACGAAGGGACACGCGCCATGATCCAGGGTGCGATCGGTGAGTTGGTGAAGAGCGCCAAGAGGAGTTGCGATCTGCGCAAAGATCTGGATGCATACGACCTGCTTCGAGCGCTGATAGGCGTATCGCATGTGGGCTCCAGCACGGATTGGCCGGAGAGCGCCAGGAGACTGGTAGACATACTCCTCGCAGGCTCACGCCCGCTCAACTAAACCGCGTCTCGCAGCACACGGTCTCTTCATGCCTGCCTCATTGACCGCACCAGCAAAATCCAACCGGCCTCACGCTTTCGATTTGCTAACAGGCCAATGCATTCAGTGAATCCAGTCGTCGAGTGCATCGGCGATAATGCGCTCATCAAGAAAGCCGCCACGAGTCAGTTTGCGGCGATCACTTGTCCGAGCAGCCGGTTTACGGCCACCTGCGGGTACAGTCGCCGACGATTTGGCTCAATGAGCGACTCGACCTGTTCTCTTCAGTTAAGGCGTGATCACTCAGCACCGGCTGATGTTGGTTCCGCCGCAGTTCACAATCAAATCGCCATGGATCACGCGAAATCTTTTGCATTAGGAAAAGTTGTAAGACGAAGTCTCGCGCAACCATAGGGGACGAGAGAAATGTTTTCAGTCGACGCGCCGAGTTTGACTTTATCCTTAGCGGGCAAGTTCGGAGTAAAAACGAAGTTGCCTTTGCGCGTATACATTTGGTTGGGGTGGTACCACTCCCCTCTTTGCATCACCTCGGTGGGACGATCTAAATCCCATCCAACCAATCGTCGCGCGGGTACTACAAGAGTGATAGGTGGCGTGTGCCGACTGAAAGGGTTCTCGTCTGGCCACTGATTCTCGATAACCTGGACTTCTTTCGGCCCCGCGTGAGCGTTGATTTCCAGCGCGTAGTTCCAAGGACTCATCGGCGTAACATCCACTACTCTCACACCCGGAAAGCGGAAGTCGAGCCAATATACTCCTAAGGCATCTTGTATCTCCTGTTCAGCTTCCTCGCGAGTCTGCCAATGTTCCTCAATTTTCAATGAGTACACGAGCGGCCCCCTTTCCACAGCAATAGATCCGCCAGGCCATTCCGTGAGCTTGACTCGCTGAGGAAGTGTCAACAGGACCTCGTCCCCGTCCTTGAAAGTTCGGTCGATGGTAACGAAGGCGCCTGGTGTGAGCGACTGTTGCAGCGGTTGACCGCTGACAGCGATCTGTGGCGTCTCGCACCAGCCAGGTATCCGCAGTGTGAATGGAAATTGCGTCGCATGCTCCATTTTCATGCGGAACCGAATAACATCCTGGAATGGGTAGCGCGTTTCTTCAGTGATCGTTACTTCATTGCCATCCGCACCGACACGGTGTGTCACAGACGACGGCGCGTACATGGCTGCCACAAGGCCACCCTTCGCGTCCTTCATCCAGAGACGAGCGACGAAATTAGGCAGCATTCGATTGACATTTCCTGAACAGCACTGTGCGATGTGGTCGCCGCTGAACGCCATCGTGCGGTCGCCTTTGTAATACACATTGTGGTTCGAATGGCGCGTTGCGACGACTTGATTAGGACAGGAGAAATACTGCAACGCGTTGAACTCTTCCGTCACAGCACCAGGGGCGGCATTGAACATAGCGCGCTCGATCTTGTCTGCGTAGTCAGCGTCTCCCGTGGCCATCAACACATAGCCAACGCTCCAGCAGTAATCGGTAATGTCACAGGTTTCATGAGAAGAGAGCTGGTCGATCGGGGTGAGGCCTTCTGTCGAAGTGTTCACTCCATCCACCATCGTGTGATATTTGTCGAGTTTTCTGTAAGCTTCCTGGGAAACGTGCAGTTGTTCTGCATCTCCAGTGTGGAGATAGAGGAGCGCGCCGAGCTTTGCTGTTTCGTTATAGCTGACGCCGTGAGCGCTGCTCGGCTTGCCATCGGTAAACATAGCCGGGCCCTGGCCTCCAGGATCCGCAAAAATGGTGGGAGCATTTGGACGCGCAGGTGGATTTGAAAAATCTTGGTAAATCGTTTTCGCGAGACTAAGCAGCGCTGGATCGCCATCTCGCTCGTAGGTCCAAAGCACCGCTTCGAGCGCTGTGACATCGCGGCCTCTCTTGTATTCGTACGGCGACGAGAGGAAGTGCCGCTTGAGCGCGCCGGGAATCTGTGGGTCTCCGGTAGCGGAGTATCGAGCGGCCAGGGCCCGGAAAAATATCGTGTGAGGCCAACGGTTGGATTTCTTCAGATACTGCGGACCGAGGTACCCATCCGTATCTGGATGAGCGAGCACATAGTCGGTCTGCAAAGCAGCTTTGCCGATCAAGTCTTTGTCTCGCAGAAGGTAGCCGCAACGGGTCACGCCGTCGCACCAATATGCATTCTGCTCGTACGACCACCAGTCGGGAGGAAGTGCCGCCAGCGTAGGTCCACCCCATCCATAGGTGTTGAAGGGAGCCCCACCGATCTCATCCAGATGCCCTGTTAAACCGTTCTTGGCCTTAACCATGAACGCTCTGATCCAGCCCTGCGGTTGGATGCTGCTCAACGGTAGCTCGCTGAACTTGGCATGAGGTGGATGCGGTGTTTGTGCTGGCTTCGAAGCTTCGTTCGATGCCTGCTCAGTTGTCGCGCCTGCGAGCGGCTTCGCTGCCTGCGCCAGTGCGTTTGCTCCTACCTGGGTGCCTATCAATGTAGCCGCGCCTGCACTTGCGGAGGCCAGGAAGTCACGGCGCGTAATCTCTTTTGTCACTGACTCTACTCCTTACACTCATGTTGTAGGGATTATCGGTTGACACGTGTCAACCTCAACTAACTCGCTTTCTGTTTCGAGGCACAGTCGTCGCGCTTCGGAAAATGACTCCTTCACTGATGTCGACGATTCCTCTTCCCTTCGGGAAGAAGGCTTGAAATGGTGCGTGGCTTGGCGCTGGGGATTTGCTCCGCAGAGCCGGAAAGCTGCCGAATTCCCAATGTGTCGGCCATCCTAATCAACTCTGCCAGTGACTGCGCCTGCATCTTGCGCATGATCTGACCGCGATGAACGCGAATAGTGACTTCGCTCGTGCCGAGTTCTGCGGCGGTCTGTTTGCTTAGCCGCCCCGCAACGACAAACGGAAGAACTTCTCGTTCCCGCGGGGTCAACCGGGCATACTTCGTCCTTAACTCGGTCGTCTCTGGTCCTCTGGCCTTTTCAGCCCTGTGCTGATCGCTCAAATGCTGAGCTTCCCGAAGGCCGACCGCCGCCTCGTTTACGGCAACGTTTAGAAGAAGCCGTTCGGACTTGGTTGGAAAGCCGGATCTTGCCGAACCTGCGATTAGCACGCCTGATCGCTCATCTACCCCGAGGCAAAACGACGCGAGCCAGAATTCACTGTTCTCGTGTGGATCATCCAGTACCGAGGTTCGCTTTTCTGGATCATTTCTTAGCCAGCCGTTGAGAGCAAGACGCAGACCATCACTATCGATATTGGTATCCTCGGCGTCGCCGATCCGAATCATTTCGAGCCGCTCGCCATCAGGAACGTTCAAGTATGCAAAGACAAAATCCAGTTCAAGAACACGGCGAACTGCGTCAAGCAGGGTTGCTAATACGTGTTCGTGCCCCCGGCCATTCCAGATGGTTGGCAGAGCGAGAATTCCCACAAGATCATTGAGACATGCCTTCACGCCTAATAACTCATCCAAGGTCTCAATCGAATTGGGGCTCCTGCGCATCAACCTTACCCAACCTTTTGTAACGGCATTGGCTTCCTGCCGCGCAGTTCTTCTAGAAACTCCTCGGGCGGAACAAAGAACGGATTCTCACGAAGCAGTCCGCCGATAATGACCATCGGATGCGTTCGCATTACGTCGACAACGATGTCGGCTGTGAACCGGCTGAGGTCGTAAGTGCAGATGACCGGGTTAACCGGACCGTCCTGCTGAATCCATGCAATGTTCGCGTTTGCCTCGTATTCAAGCAGTGCGTTCGCGTCCAGTCCGGCATCCAATGCCCATTCCATGTCGGTCACGAATCTTGTTTGGGCAAACCCGTCTTGCGCGGCATCATCCATCATCTGTCGGAATAGGGCGAGCGTCCTCTCCTGATCGAAACTGCCTTCGAGTAGATGGGTGTCAGACCAGTCATGTAGTTCGAACTGCCCGTTTTGAAGCGCCGCTTCGATGTCCACTCCTGCCGATGCTAGTCGTCGGCAGTGCTCGTTGCGCGATCGAGGATCGACTGTATGGACGTTCTTCTGTCCGAAGTTGAGCCCCTCCTCCAGAAACGGGCGCAGGACGTGATACTTCTCATCCGGGTTATTGAAAAAGGCACAGACATGGGCACGATAATCGAGCGTGGAGCCGCAGAGATGAACCGGGTGGTTCATCTCTGCAGGCGATTTGCGGCGTGACTTCCCCAGATCATCGGTGGAAACCATTACGGACCTCTTTATGAACGGTTATGCACACCCGCGAAACGTCGTACCGGGTCTGTCGTGCGGGTAGGGCAGGTGCCCCAATGACCTTGACAAGCGTGGGAAACAGCGCTCAGTGTCGAACCTAGACAGTCTAAACGAACATACAATAGACGGCCAATCGCCGATTACCGCATCATGCGTGGAGAGGGCTGCCAGTCAGGCAGCCCTAAGCGTGAGGTCGAAAATCGAAGAAATACGGCCATTGAAGCCGAATCACCAATAGCGCGCCGCTTCGACAGAATGTTCGCAAAGACTCTAGTGGCACCGTTCTGTTGGTGCGGCGAGTGGCGCGGATCAGAATTCCCCGATATGAGCATCCCTGTTCCTGGATACAAAGTCGATCAAACTTCACAGGCGGAGATAGGTGAGGCGCCTAGCTCAATCGGGTCGCAAATCCGGGGGAGCGAAGTCGTTGATTCGTCGCTTGATCGGTACCGCAGTCGAGAGGAATTGGAACGGACGCTGCAGGAGGCGAAAAGTTCAGAGGCCTGGCTCCGGAGAATCATCGATACCATCCCGGCCCAGGCTTATTGCAATCTCCCCGATGGGACGAATGAGTTTTCAAATCAACGGTGGCAAGACTTTACAGGCCAATCGTCTGAAGAATCGAGCGGATGGGGCTGGCAAGATGCCTATCATCCCGAAGACTTACCCCGGACCATGGAAAAGTGGCGGGCACTTCTGGCCGCAGGAGAACCTGGCGAAGCCCAGGCGCGTCTTCGCCGTCATGATGGGGTGTATCGATGGTTCCTCTTTCGCTGCGAACCGCTCCGAGACGAGTCCGGCGAGATCGTACGATGGTACGGAGTCAATACAGACATCGATGATCTGAAGCGGACGGAAGAAAAACTCAGGGAAGACGAGCGCGAGCTTCGCCGAATCACAGACGCCATTCCACAATCCATCCTGGTTCTAGACCCGAACGGTGGCCAGTTGTATGCGAATCAAACTCTCCTGAGCTACGCGGGTCTCACCGCCGAGGATTTGGAGAGCCCTGGTTTTCCTGAGTTGATTTTTCACCCGGAAGATATTGAGCGGCTGGGAGCAGAGCGGCGGTCTGGGTTCGCGCGTGGGGTTCCATTTGAGTTTGAAGAGCGAACGCGCAGACAGGACGGGCAGTACCGCTGGTTTCTCATCCGCTACAGTCCCTTCCGGAATGAGCAGGGAACTCTGGTGCGATGGTATGCCACCGGAACCGACATCGATGACCGCAAGCGAGCGGAAGATCGTACGCGAAATGAGAACGTGGCGCTCCGTGAAGAAATCGAGCAGTCTTCCATGTTTGAGGAGATTGTCGGATCGTCCCCGGCGCTGCGTCATGTTCTCTCTCAAGTATCCAAGGTGGCGCCTACTGACTCAACCGTCTTGATCCTCGGTGAGACCGGGACTGGGAAAGAGCTGCTCGCTCGCGCCATCCACAATCGCTCGCGCCGCTCAAAGAGAGCTTTCATCCGAGTGAATTGCGGGGCCATCCCCTCTTCTCTGATCGAATCGGAACTCTTCGGGCATGAGAAAGGATCGTTCACGGGCGCGCTTCAACGTCGCATTGGGCGCTTCGAGATGGCGGATGGAGGGACCATCTTTTTGGACGAGGTGGGCGAGCTCCCCCCCGACACACAGATTGCCTTGCTTCGCGTCCTCCAGGAACGGGAATTCGAGCGGCTTGGTGGAAGCCAAACCATCTCCGTCGACGTTCGGATTATCGCAGCGACAAACCGCGACCTCGATGCAGCGGTTTCCGAAGGAGTATTCCGCCAGGACCTTTTCTATCGCCTGAGCGTTTTCCCCATCAGAGTGCCGCCGCTGCGAGAGCGTGTTGGAGACATCTCCTTGTTGCTTGGTTACATGATCGAGCGGTTTGCGCAGAAGTCTGGAAAGAAGATTCGGAGCATCGAAAAGCATACTATGGATCTCTTCCGCGCCTATAACTGGCCCGGTAACATTCGCGAGTTGCAGAACATCGTCGAACGTGCCGTGATCCTCTGCGAGGGCGACATCTTCGCGGTGGAGGAGTCATGGTTCAACCGAACTGAAGTCAGCGTGGCGCCGTCGCCCGGCACTCCGCTTTCGAGCTTGACGGGCCGCGAGAAAGAAATGATCGAGAAGGCTCTCTCGGAGTCTAAGGGCGTAATCGGTGGTTCTGCCGGCGCTGCCGCAAAGCTGGGCGTTCCGCGTCAGACGCTCGAATCAAAGATAAAGAAATTCGGAATCAATCTAAACAGCTTCAAACGGTAAAGGCCCAGAGGCCGGCCGCGCTTCTTGACGGTAAGGGCGAAGCCTCCTGCTCACTCGCCGTCAGACAACCCAAATCAATTAATAGGTCATGCGGAGAATCGCAGCGTATCGCTCCAGAGCGCTGCTAGCCCGTCGCGCGCGAAGCGTGAAGCTGAAACCGCGCCGAAATTTCGGCGAACGCCGAAGCTTCGGCCTGCGGTGACGCCGATCCGCGCGGCAAATAAGCGACTTAGGAATGGCACTCCGGTTGCATTCCTAGAGAGCGTAGGTGAAGAACGAGAAGCCAGAATGACACTGAAAATCGAGAGAGTATCACACCATTCGGGAACCACCATTCGCCTCATCGGCAGAATGCAGATCGAACACTTGCAGGAGCTGGAGGCACAGCTTGAATTAGGCCGGCCGAAGGTCACGTTGGATCTTGAGCAAATGAGTTTGGTTGACGTCGAGGCAATTCGCTTCCTCGGGAAATGCGAGGCACTAGGAATCGAAATCGCCCGCTGTTCGCAATACATCAGGGATTGGATCGACAGTGAGGTTGATCCAGATAGGTAGATTTCTCACTGGCGGTGACGCGAAATGATCGGATATCTTGCGGCTCCGCACTTCAGGTCTGTTGGAAAGGGACACGGCACACAATGAGCGCGCTCGCGTTGGAGACCACCATGACCGACCGAACAAGTTCAGGACTAGTTCCGGATACTCTCTTCATCGCCGGCACGGCGCGGCAAGACAGAACTGCTTCGGTCCTAGCCTCCTCATCGGACACATCCGGCGACAGCATGTCCGATGATCTACGAGTCCGATTGGGCAGCTTGCAAGAACTCATTTGTGAGCTGCTCTTCAAGAATCAACAGCTACGAATGGCTCTGCTTCAAGCAAAGAGTGAAGCAGGAGACAGCAGGATTCACATTGAGTGAGTCGATCTGTCAGATGCTTTGGACTCAACCGCAAATCATAACGTTGCATAACCCCAAGGAGGTCTTATGTCAAAGTTGAACAAGAAGGTTGCATTTGTCACCGGCGCCTCGCGCGGTATTGGCGCCGGTATTGCGAAGCGTTTGGCAAGCGAGGGAGCCAGCGTGGCCATCACATATAGCAAAGGAGCGGACGCCGCCGCCTCGGTTGTCAAAGACATCGAGAAGGCAGGCGGAAAGGCGATCGCCATTCAGGCAGATGCAGCCAACGCCGAGGCAGTCGCCGCCGCGGTCGAAAAGGCAGTCGCGACCTTTGGGCGGTTGGATGTATTCGTGAACAACGCCGGCACCGCAATCCCCAAGCCCTTTGAGGAGTCCACGCTCGAAGAGCTGGACCATGTGATCAATCTCAATGTGCGCGGCATGTTCATCGCGACAAAGGCCGCGCTCAAGCACCTCAATGACGGTGGACGCATCATCAATATTGGCTCTTGTGTCGGCGAGCGCATGGTGACACCGGGGCTGGCCGCCTATTCGGCGACCAAGGGCGCGGTGAAGATGTTCACCCAGGGCTTGTCGAGAGAAGTTGGAGGCCGCGGCATCACTGTGAATAATGTTCAGCCGGGACCAATCGACACGGACCTAAACCCAGCCTCTGGTGACTGGGCCGAGCCCCAACTGGCCATGACAGCGCTCAAGCGGTATGGGCACGTCGACGAAGTTGCCGCGCTGGTCTCCTTCATTGCCAGCCCAGAGGCCGCGTACATCACGGGAGCAAATCTGACTGTGGACGGCGGTACCAACGCTTAGTGCCCACTCAATTCCAGCGACAACCAGGCAGGACCAACCCAGTCGGGGAGACAGAACATCATGCGTACATTCGCAACAGCCATATACTCGGCAATCACCGTACCTACACAATTCGTTGAGGCAAACGGCATTCGCTTTGCCTATCGCCGTTGGGGCAAAGAGGGCAAGTTACCTCTTGTCTTCAATCAACACTTCACAGGCAACCTCGATAACTGGGACCCGGCCGTGCTCGACGGCCTGGCCCAGGAGCGCGAGGTCATCCTCTTCAACAACGCGGGTATCGCCAGCTCAACCGGCGAGGTGCCGCAGACTTTCGCAGGCATGGCGAAGAATGCGGAAGCCTTCGTCGACGCTCTGGGACTGAAGAAGATCGATCTGCTTGGATTCTCAATCGGTGGCATGGTTGCCCAGCAGATCGTACTTGATCGTCCCGATCTGGTTCGGAGGCTGATCCTGATTGGAACCGGCCCTCGCAATCATGACGCCGGTGGCGGCCAGAGTCATCTGACTCCCGAAGCCCAATCCATCTTCGGTGCTTCCTATAATCCTCCAGAAAATCTGTGGCTCAAGGTCTTCTTCACCGACTCAGAGCCGGGGCAGGCAGCGGGGCACGAGTTCCTGAAGCGTTATCTCTCGCGTACGGTCGAGCGTGACGCGCCCATCAATGAGAAGGTTGCTCCGGCGCAACTGGCGGCGCTCGCTCAATGGGGGGATCATCCCGGCGAACGGTTCGCTTATCTCAAGGACATTCGACAGCCTACTTTGGTGTTGAGTGGTAACCACGATGTGATTGTCTACACTGTCAACTCACTCTACCTCGTGCAGAACATGCCGGATGCCAAGCTCGTTCTATATCCGGATGCGAACCACGGCTCCTGGTACCAGTACCACGAGGAGTTCGTGTCTGAGGTCAACCACTTTCTCGACAAAAGCTGACACTTCGCACGCCCGGATGGGCAAAAGTGGTACTCGTCCGGGTGCGGTCTTCCTGCTACGGGCTACAAAGTGTCCGGGCGTACGTCAACCGATATTCTCGCGGAGTCAATAACAATGGCAGACCTTACTGGCAAAATTGCACTCGTTACAGGAGCCTCGCGAGGCATTGGGCGAGCGACAGCGCTCGCCCTTGCCGATGCAGGAGCCTTCGTGCTCGTACATTACGGGCGTTCGGTCAAGGATGCCGAAGAGGTCGTCGCATCGATCAAAGCCAAGGGTGGCAAAGCACATGCAGTCATGGCGGATCTTGCCGAAGCAGGTGGTGCGTTTCAACTCGCGATCGAAGTGCGGTCGATCATCGGCGATCGGCTCGATGTACTCGTACTCAATGCGGGAATCAGCAAGGCGGCTCGCATAGCGGACTACACGCCGGAAGACTTTGACACCCTTGTTGCAACCAACGTGCGCGGCCCATTCTTCCTCGTTCAGCAACTTCTGCCGTTGCTTAGTCAAGGCTCGAACATCATCGCCATCTCGTCCGCGGTCGCGCGCACAATTGTTGGAAAGCCGGTCCTAGAAAATCCATCAATTCTCGCTTATGCCTCAACCAAAGGCGCGATCGAGACGCTCGTCAGGAATTGGGCTGCCATTCTTGGACCCCTCGGGATTCGCGTCAATGCCGTAGCGCCTGGAGTGATCGATACCGAGATGTCGAATTTCACCAAGACTGAAGCCGGGCGCGAAGTCGCGCTGGGGATGCAGGCCTTAAAACGTCTCGGCAAGCCCGAAGATGTCGCCGACGTGGTGGCCTTCATAGCATCGAATGGAGCTCGCTGGATTACCGGAGCCAGTATTCCTGTCGACGGCGGCTCGAAACTGTAGTCGTTGGTCAAGGAGTTGATGTGGAGTTGAAGGGGAATGCGATATGCGACGAATGATTGAAGTGACTGCACTCTGCGCATTTGCAGCGATCGTGCCGAACGTGGCAGCTGCAACGACTGTGACTATCCATGTCGATGATGCCCGAATAACACTTCTGGCAATGCAGAACCCATCTCTGAGTCGAGCCCAGGCATTGGCCATCGCTCAGCTACATGGAAATCAAGCCGCACTTCGTAAGCTTCGCGAGTTCAAGATTCCTTCGAGCACTGAAGATTTCGCGAACGCGCTCTATGCCTGCGCGCACGATACGAAGCCCACGGCAGAGACCGAGAAGGCGATTCTGCTCGACCTGATCAAGCCGAAAGCGCCCGCACTCCTCGTGCTGCTCCAGGAAATCGAAACCAATCCTCAGTCATTTCAACAGGCCATTGAGGCTCGCATCGCCCTGTTTACGCCGGCAGATGCCGATATTCATCTGGAGGGTTATGTAATTGCCGGTGGCGATGGTGGCGGCTATTCCTTCGGCGGAACAGAGTTCTTTCTGAATATCGGCTTCAACGACGACTTGATCCTCGCCAGGAGTACGACCACGCATGAGCTGTATCACGCGGTGCAGGGAGCCTTTGCCAATGATCGCAAGGTGAAGTTGGACAGCCCTTCGTCGCCGGCTGCTCAGAGATGCGCAAACGTCGAGCAATTGTTCGCGAATCTTTATGAGGAGGGCACCGCCATGTTTGTCGAAGATGTCTCGCTCCTGCCGCAATCCCATTCGCCTGCGGCTGCACGCATGCAGACTGATTTGGACGAAGGCATGGCTCACATCCCCACCAGCAAGACGCTGCTTGAAATGTCCGTAATCTCATTGAATTCGGTTGAGGCAGTCTCTTACGACGATCTTTACGATGTCGGATTTCTCGGACATGGCGTGCTCTACAACATTGCCTACGTGATGGCAAAGGACATTGTCGAAAGTGACGGGCCGCAAGGTCTGACAGTATTGCTCAGCAAGCCCCCTTATAACTTTGTGCTGCGGTATGCCCAATTGCCTGCCTACGGCAATGACAAGGAACATCCTCGTCTGGGACCGAACACCATCGCCGCGGCCACGCGCTTGGCATATGCCTGCAAATAGCGACTAATTAAACTCCGTCGCAAACCATTAGTCATGGCATCGGCCTGGTCGATGTCAAATCACAGAGGAGTAAGCATGTCAGACTCTACGCAAAACAAAACCCTGGTCCTGACCGCATTCGACACGCTCTTCAACAGGCGCGACTATACGGCCGCCGAGCAATTTTGGTCACCCGGTTACATCCAGCACAGTGCTCATATCGAGCCCGGTCGTGACGGCCTGTTCAATCTGATTAAGAGCCTTCCGCCTACTTTGAAATACGAGGCCGGGGCAATTGTGGCCGATGGTGACTTCGTCATCGTGCACGGCCGCTTTTCCGACTTTGGAGGACCGGTCAATTGGATTGCAGCCGACATTCTGCGCATCGTGGATGGCGTTTTGGTTGAGCATTGGGACGTGATCCAGGACGAAGCGACTGAAGAACAGTCCAAAAGCAAGGCTCCTATGTTTGGCGGCAGCTTTCCCGCCTGCTAGATGAAAATGAATCGGCGTGGATCGACGACTCCCTGGCTTCTTGCCGTGAGTTGGCCGCCACGGGCGAATTCTCCCAATCACTGACGACGGATCGAAAACAGGGGCGCAAACTGGAGAGCAGTTCGCGAGCCGGTGTTGGATCTTACGGATTCTAAAAAGTGCTTCGGTATCATCCGCGCCGCACTATGTCTTTTAAAATCAGTTCATG
>CAVUWQ010000001.1:0-395074 GCA_963745105.1 uncultured Acidobacteriaceae bacterium | reverse complement strand
TTCCCGTTGTATGACCGCAATCCGCAGACGTTCGTGCCGAATATCTTCTGGGCGAAGCCTGAGGATTACAAGAAGGCGGAGCAGCGGGTGTGGCATGCTCCAGGACATGAGAGCTTTGTGGAGCTGCCGCTGGTGAAGGCGGAGTGAGGCGACGGAACAAGCCTGAGCCTGGCGATGCCACAGCTCAGGAATGTTCGACGGAGTTTTTCGAAGCGCTTCGACGGCAATATTACCCCAAGAAAATTCGCGTTCTGTTCGTGGCGGAGTCGCGGCCGGCGGGTGGCACTTTTTTCTACGCGGGAAATTCGCGACTGGCGAGATATACCGAGCAAGCCTTCCGCGAGGGCTACGGCGTTGCAGCGATGGAGATGAAAAATTTCCTGCGTGGATTCAAGGCGGCAGGCTGCTATCTCGAAGACCTTTGCCCGGAGCCGGTGAATCACATCAAGATTTCTTCGGAGCGCAGGGCGGCGTGGCAGAATGCCGTCGAATATCTGGCAGGACGAATCGTGAGCGCTTCGCCGGCTGTGATCCTTCCCATTCACAAAGGCAGCGAACGGTATGCGAGGCAGGCGGCTGAGCTGGCGGGGCGCCTGGATGTGATCAGGCCGGCGATTCCGTTTCCCAGTATGGGGAATCATCCGCGTTATATTGCTGAGCTTTCCCGCCTGATCCGCGAGCTTCGGAAGGCTGCGATCCTGCCTGACGGCTTTCCAGGCTGAAGCGCTACAATTTCCTCATGACCGACCGCATGTCTTTGCCGCTTGCCCAGGCTGATCCTGAGATCGCCGCCGCCATCGAACACGAAGTTCTCCGCCAGCACGAGGGGCTGGAGATGATTGCTTCAGAGAACTTTGTGAGCGAAGCGGTGCTGGAGGCAGCAGGCTCGGTCTTCACGAACAAGTATGCGGAGGGATATCCGGGGCGCCGTTATTATGGCGGGTGCGAGTTCGCGGATGTGGTCGAGAATCTGGCTCGCGATCGGGCGAAGGAGCTGTTTGGCGCGGAACACGCGAATGTGCAGCCGCATTCGGGATCGCAGGCGAATGCCGCGGCCTATATGTCGGTGCTGCAGCCGGGGGATACGATCCTGGGTCTGGACCTGGCGCATGGCGGCCATCTGACGCATGGGCACAAGCTGAATTTCTCGGGCAAGCTCTACAAGGTTGCTTCGTACACGGTGCGCAAGGATACCGAGCAGCTGGATTACGACGAGCTGGAGTCGATTGCGCAGCGCGAGAAGCCCAAGGCCATCATCGGCGGCGGCAGCGCATATCCGAGGATTTTTGATTTTGCGCGCATGCGCGAGATCGCAGACAAAGTTGGCGCGCTGCTGATTGTGGACATGGCGCATTTTGCCGGCCTGGTGGCGGGTGGCGCGCATCCTTCTCCGGTGCCACATGCACATATCACTACTACTACGACGCACAAGACGCTGCGCGGACCGCGTGCGGGGCTGATTCTGTCGAGCCAGGCGCATGCGGCGGCGATCGATAAGAGCGTGTTCCCCGGGCAACAGGGCGGTCCGCTGGTGCATATCATTGCGGCCAAGGCAGTCGCGTTTCGCGAGGCGTTGCAGCCGGAGTTCAAGATCTATGCCAAGCAGATTGTCGCGAATGCGAAGGCTCTTGCGGAGACTCTGCAGGCCGAGGGGCTGCGCGTCGTCTCCGGCGGAACCGACAACCACCTGATGCTGGTAGATGTTTTTGAGAAGGGCATTCTGGGCAGCGAGGCTGAGACGGCGCTGGGCGCTGCGGGCATCACCGTGAACAAGAATGCGATTCCTTATGACGTGAATCCTCCGCTGAAGCCGAGCGGCATTCGCATCGGCACGCCGGCGCTGACCACGCGCGGCATGAAGGAAGCGGAGATGCGTGTGATCGGCAAGTGGATTGTGGAAGCTCTGAATGAGCGGAGCAATGCGCAGTCGCTGAAGCGAATTCAGGGGCAGGTGCTGGAGCTGGCGGAGAAGTTTCCGCTTTATGGCTGGCTGCGCGAGCCGGTTGCGGCTGGTGCTCAGTAGGTTTGTCAGGGGCTAAAGCCCGATTCTTATTTATTCCTGGAGCGGCACGACTAACTACCCCATCGCGCCAACTTCAGGCGCGTCGGGGACCCGGTAAAGTCGTGCCCTGACACAAACCCGCATCAACCGCTCACATAAATGCGTATGCAGTGCGGTTATCCCACATCTCGGAAGCGAGATGTGGGGCACCCGGGGCTTTCGCGTCCGCGAATCGCTCCTTCGATCCGACGATGAGTGGAGGAATCAGTCTTCAGATTGCGGATTCTTCATTTGCGCAAAGAGTTGAAGGCGCTCACAATTTCAGCATGCGTCGCTTCTTCCTTGGTTTCAGTCTGCCTCTCTGCCTTGCTGTTTCCTGCCTTTCGTTCGCGCAACAAGTTCCCGCTTCATTGACTGTCGATCCGCCGCAGGACCCCAAATATCCCGCCTCGATGGTGTCGCTGGCCGACGTTCCGAGTCATGGTGAAAACCTGCTGGGTGTTTTCTATCTGGCGGCCGGCGCGGGGCCGCATCCCACGGTGGTGCTGATGCATGGCTTTCCGGGGTTCGAGCAAAATCTCGACCTGGCACAGGCGATGCGCCGCGCCGGGTGGAATGTGCTGGCGGTGCATTATCGCGGCTCGTGGGGCGTGAAGGGCAATTTCTCATTCGAGCATGCGATCGAGGATGCGGACTCCGAGGTAGCGTTCGTGAGCGATCCGGCGAATGCGAAGAAATACCACGTGGATACCAACAAGATCGTGCTGCTGGGGCACAGCATGGGTGGATTCATGGTGGCGTCGGCGGCCGCGCATGACCGCAAGATCGCCGGCGTGGTGATGATCTCGGCGTGGAATATTGGCGCGAGCTTTCCTCCCTCGGGAGCGGGCGGAAGCCAGCACGATGCGGATCAGGGGGCGAAGGGAAAGCTGGTAGAGGAATTCACGCAGGACAACGATGCTGTCCCGCTGGCGGGCTGCACGGTCGAGTCGCTGGTGAACGAGGCTTACGAACATCGCTCGACGTGGAACTTCAACGACTATGCAGCCGCGCTCACGTCGCGGCCGGTGCTGGTGATCACCTCAGACGACGGTCTGGGTCCTCAAGACCAGACTTTCGCCACGGCGCTCAAGAAAGCGGGCGATACGCGTGTCACCGAAGCGCATTTCCCCACGGACCACGCCTATTCAGACCATAGGCTGGCGCTTACGACGGTCATCCTCAACTGGCTGGCGAGCCTACAGTAAGGCCGGCGGCGCGTTCGACGGACTTTCCATGTCCAGCAGCTTCTTCTTGCGTTCAACGCCCCAGCGGTAGCCGGTGAGCTTTCCATCCGAGCCAATGACGCGGTGGCAGGGAATGACCACGGCTACGGGATTGGTGGCGCAGGCCCGCGCGACGGCTCGAACAGCCGCGGGCTGGCCAATCTCTCGCGCAACCTCAGCGTAGGTTCTAGTTTCTCCGCGTGGAATCTTCTTGAGCGCCTCCCATACGCGCATCTGGAATGCGGTGGCGCGCAGGTCGAGGGGGAGATCGAGAGCTGCCGGATGCTCGGTGAGCTGCGAGAGCACCTGGGCGAGAGCCGGTGCGAGGCCGGGACGCTCGGTGACGGTCGCGGCGGGGAATTGCAGACGTAATTGTGTCGCCATGTCGGCGTCGTTTTTCCCCAGAATGACGGAACAGAGTCCGCGGTCGGTTGCGGCAATGAGGACTCGGCCCAGCGGCGATGCACCGCTGGTGTAACCGATATGAAGATCGCGGCCGCGGTTACGGTAATCCTGAGGACGCATACCGAGCTGGTCTCTGCCATAGGCGCGGGCGGGTCCTGAGTATCCAGCGTCGTAGATGGCGTCGGTGATGCGCGTCGATGGGTCTGCGAGGCTGGCGCGGAAGGCTGCGGCGCGTTTGTGCGCCTGATACTGGCTGGGGCTGACGCCGAGTACGCGGCGGAAGCTGCGCTGCACGGCGAAGGTGGAGAGACCGGCGATGCGAGCGAGCTCGGCCAGCTTGACGGGACGATCGAGATGCCGATTGAGGTGTGCGCAAAGGGTTTCGATGAGCTGGGCTTCGGCGTGAAGGCCGGCGGGATTGCAGCGCTTGCAGGGGCGATATCCGGCAGCGAAGGCAGAGATGAGATCGGTGAAGAATTCGACATTGGCTCGCGCTGGGCGGCGGCTGGGGCACGACGGACGGCAGAAGATCTGGGTCGTCCTGACGCCGTAGAAGAGCTGGCCATCGGCGTGGGAGCTGCGTGCAGAGACGATCTCCCAGGCGCCGTCCGTGTTGATCGAGGTATGGGATTCGGCTGAAAGATGATCCGGCGGCATGGACATTGGATTAGTGAAGGAGACTATCGTTGCAGCTGTCATGGTAAGCGCACTCCTTGAAAACCAGCTTCGATGTTCTCAGCGCTGACGGTTTGCGACACTCCGTTTCTTGCCGTGGAACTTCTTTGAACGCGGGGCGAGATTACTTAAACGTCATTTTCAGTAAAGAGAGCGTTCGCCAATATTTGCGGGCACCCATGGAGTTATTGAAGATCCGCGGCAACTGCAATGGAAGTGTGGCCCATCCGACATAGGAAGGTGTCTGAAGGCGTGCAAACATTTGCATTCGCTGCGTTGACGGTGCAAAAGGCTGCAAATTTGACCGCAGCCTTTTCACTCCATGCGGGTTGATACAGGGCGCGAATAGACTTGTTTAGCACTCACAACTATTTGTGATTTGTGTTGTTTGCACTTAACAATGCGAGCGTGCGCCGCATCCAACCCATTCGGTATACCTCGCGATATTTACGCACCACGAGTTCGGAGAAAAAACCCACATGAGCAAGACAGACAAAAAATTCAGCATGAAGGCGATTCAGCCGGTTTCTTTACTGGGAATCGTATTGGTGATCGGCATTGCCGGTTGCAACAAGAATTCAACCCCCGATCAATCCGCATCTACGGCTTCGACGCCGGACGCCACGCAGGTGGCGGACGACAGTCAAGATCCAGCGGTAACTGCGAATCTGGCTCCTGCAGTGAACACGACCCAGAGCGCTCCGGCGTCTTCAAGCTCTGCAGCGTCCTCTTCGGACCAGGAAACGGCGCCTCCACCTCCTGCTGACGATAACTCTTCATACTCCTCTGCTCCCAGCGACCAGAGTTACAACTACGAAGCGCCACAGTCCGATGCGGCTCAGCCGGTGGAGTACGCGCCGGAGCCGCCGCCAGCGCTTCCCGAGTATCAACAGCCTGAATGCCCCGGCGACAATTACATGTGGACTCCCGGGTATTGGGGCTACGCACAGACCGGCTATTACTGGGTTCCGGGTACGTGGGTTGTTTCGCCTTACGTGGGCGCTCTCTGGACGCCTGGATACTGGGGCTTTTACGGCGGCCGTTATGGCTGGCACCACGGCTACTGGGGTCCGCACATCGGCTTTTATGGCGGCGTGAACTACGGATACGGTTATGTAGGTGTGGGTTATGTCGGCGGATACTGGCGCAACAACGCCTTCATGTACAACACCTCAATCACCCGGGTCAACAGGACGGTGATCACGAACGTATACGTGCATAACGTGACTATCATCAACAACACGCGGATCAGCTATAACGGCGGAAATGGCGGCATCAATGCGCGGCCGTTGCCATCTGAGAACATGGCCTACCGCGAGCAGCACATTGGGCCGCTGCCGGAACAGGCGAATTACGCGCGGCAGATGGCGAGCAATCGTCAGCAGTGGGCTTCGGTGAACCGTGGACGCCCGGCGTTGGCGGTAGCAGCTGCGCCACTGGCGACCAGCCATCGCGTGCCGGCGCCTACTCCGCCGGCGGTACAGCGCCAGGTGAGCATGGAGGTTGCGCGCAGGAATGCTGTCGTCAATCGCCCGGCAGCCGCAGCCCGGCCAGCCGTAGAACCGGGTCGTCCAGCACCGGCCGTGCAGCCGAACCGGCCAGGGCCTGAAGCGAATCGTCCTGCGGTGCAACCGGCGCGTCCGGAAGCGCGGCCAGGCACGCCCGCAAATCGGCCTGCAGTGCAACCGGCCCGTCCGGAGAACCGCCCAGCGGTACAGCCGACTCGACCTGAAAACCGTCCCGCACCCGCTCAACGGCCTGAAGCGCGACCAGCGCCGAGCCGTCCGGCAGCGCAGCCGGCACGTCCTGAGGCGCGTCCTGCTCCACAGCAGGCTCGACCGGAGGCAAGGCCTGCTCCGCAAGCGCGTCCTGAAGCGCGTCCGGCCCAGCCCGCGGCTCGTCCAGAAACGCGTCCTGCTCCTCAACAACGTCCGGCGGCCAAACCTGCTCCGCAGCAGCGGCCGGCTCGCCCCGAGGAGAAACACCCAAACGCGAGATAACCCGCATGGCGGTGAAATGAAAAGGGAGAGCGTAAAACGCTCTCCCTTTTTTGTTCGGAGGTTTAGCGCGGGTTTTAGCTTTGCCGCTATACAACCAGCGGCGGCGACATCCTGCCCTGCGAGGCTCGACTCTTGCCGGCAAAAAAGACCGGCTCCGTTGAAGAGAGCCGGCCTGGAGTCTCCGTCCTAACTACATACTGTGACCATATGCGGGAAAACATCACGCGCACGCGCCAGTTCGAGCTGGCGGTCGATCCGGGTATGTCTGGGATGGTGACTCAGGCCAGCAGGCTGAGGATGGACGAGGAGCTTCCCGAGTCGCTCGAGTCCGCGCTCTGCAGCAATTGGCTGATGGAACTTGAGGACGAGCTGCTCGAACTTGAGCTGAGGCTCTCGCTCTCCTGCTCGAGAACACCGGCGCCTTTGGCATTCGGCGAGATCGATGCCAGGGCGGACATAGCGGTTCCGGCGACCGAGCTGAGGCCGGCCTGCATGGCATCCATGATCGCCCGGATCAATCCGGCTATCTGGCTTTGATTGGTCGAGGTTGTCGAGCTGGTCGTGCTGGCACTGGCGGACGAGCCAGCGCTTTGCGCCGTGGTGTTCAGGGACTGCAGATCGTCCTGAGCGGAGGTCAAGTCTCCGTTTTCGACGTCAGTGCCGAGCTGATTGAGCTCACTGACAAATGAACTGGAACTGGTGGAGGAGCCAGCGACATCCGAAAGGAGGCTGACCGTAACTCCGCTATCGGAGGAGGATGCGGACGATGAGGTAGCGCCTTCCTCGGCGTCCTGGGTGAGCGTGACCCAGTCCTGCTGGGCGGCGGAAGTGTTGCCACTCTCGACGTCTTTCGCCAGCTGATTCAGGTCGGTGACAAACTCATTCGCCGTCGAAGATGAGCCGGCGATCTGCGACAGAAGGCTGCTGGTTATGGCGCTCGTAGACAAGGCTTTCCCCTCGTTTTGGTCGTGCTCCGAACCCGATATCGGCATTTTTGAGGGGAATTTCAGTCTTGGAGGGAGATTTCGCCAAAAAGTTCGGCAGGAATTTCTGGCGCAGCTTCGCTAGGTTGGGGTGCTCGCGGGGGCAGTTCTTCTATTGCCTCGCTGAGCTTTGATTTGCGGATGGAATTCAATGGTCGGGACGGGCAGATTCGAACTGCCGACCCCTCGCACCCCAAGCGAGTGCTCTACCAGGCTGAGCCACGTCCCGACGACAGAAAAGTACTGGGTTAGTTTACAACAGCGAGCGGCTAAAAAGTGGGTTGCTAAGACGCGGGTCGCGAAAAACCGGTCAGCTGAAATCTGGTTCGCTAGGAAGCGGTCAGCAAAAACCAAAGCTGATTCTTGGCTAACCGCGACGATTTGCTTCTCAGTGGCTGGGTGGGACGTATTCCTTGGGGAGGGATGAGCCTTCTCCGAAGAAATACTGGTTCATCTGCTCGACGAGGAATTCCTGGGCCTGCGGGGTCCAGGGCTGGAGGCGGTATTCGTTGAGCAGCATCTTCTGGTGCTCGATCCACTCGCCCCAGGCCTTTTTCGAGACATTTTTGTAGATCTTCTGACCAAAATCGCTGTCGAAGGGAGGCTCGTCGAGACCTTCCATCTCCTGCTTATAGCGCGTGCAAAATACTGTATGGGCCATTCGTTCTCTCTCAGTTCTTATTGTATTCGGAATGGATGCGGGTAAAGAGCAGGCGGTTACAGAGTGGGCGCACTGGAGCGTGTATGGGCTCCGGTGGCAGCCGCCGCGGGCGGCGGAAAGCTGGCCACATTCTCACGGGTGACTGCAATGGGAGTGATCACTGCGGGGACTTCGCTCCGAGCCGGCACCATGCCGCGGGTCTGCACGTAGGTATAGCGGATGCGATGGATAACAGTGATGGTGGACAGTACGGCCAGAACCCAGAGAACCGGTGCCATCACACCCCAGCGGTTGAAGAGCGCTCCAAGAATGATGAGAACGATGCGCTCGGGGCGCTCCATGAAGCCGACTTTGCACTTTCCGATCAGGGCTTCGGCGCGGGCGCGGGTATAGCTGACCATCAGCGAGGTGATCATCACGAAGGCGGCGAGGAAGACGTAGAAGAGGCGGTTGCCACGGGCGTAGAAGACGAGAAGGCCGAAGAAGAGGACGACGTCGGAATAGCGGTCGATGACGGAGTCAAAGAAGGCTCCGAAGACCGTGACCTGGTCGGTCTGGCGGGCGACCCGGCCGTCGACCATGTCGAAGATACCGGCGCCGATGATGACCAGCCCGGCATAGAGAAACATGCGGACGTAGTTGTTTTCATTGGCGAAGCCGAAGAGAATCGCCGCCCCGGTATTGATGATGAGCCCGACAAAGGTGAGGACATTCGGCGAGATGCGGGTGAGCGCGAGGCCGTTGACAATGGCCTGCAAGAGCACGCCGCAGGCGCGACCGAAGGCGCTGGTCCAGGTTCTGCTGTGGGCGTCGGGATGGTGGATGGCAGGCGTCGACATACGGCTATTCTTCAGGAGAGTCGTGAATTGTCGTTAACTTCAGGATTTCAAGTTCGCGTTTTCCGCTCGGTGTGACCACGATGGCCATGTCCCCTACCTGTTTGCCGATCAGTGCGCGTCCGATGGGAGAGGTGGTGGAAATGAGCCCCTTGTTCACGTCCGACTCCTCGCTGGTGACCAGTTTGTATTCGATCTTCTCGTCTTTAGATGTGTCATAAACGAGAACGGTCGAACCAAATGCGGCTTTGTCGTGAGGAATGTTAGCAAGGTTGACGAGCGAGAGCTCGGCCATACGCTTCTTGAACTGGCCGAGGCGAGCATTTACGAACTCCTGGCGCTGCTTCGCCATGTGGTATTCGGCGTTTTCGCTGAGGTCCCCGAGAGCAGCCGCTTTCTTGATTTCGGCGGGGAGCTCGTGCGCGAGCTCATGCTCAAGCTTGCGAATCTCTTCCTGGAGCTTTTTCTTAATATGTTCAGGCATTCGGCAAATTCCGTAGCGCGGCTCGTTGGGCGCGAGCCGTTTGATGATCCGGCTGAGACCGAGAGAAACCGCAAAAGACCATTATAGCTAAGAGGCGGCCAGCTGAAGCCCGGTTAGCGATAAAGCGTTCAGCTCGGGTCCGGTCAGCGATACGGCGGTCAACGATTCAGCAGAAAGACGGTCAACTGGCTTCAGGATCTTCAGCTGTTTGTTCCTCGCGTGCCTGCCTGACTCTTTGGGCTTCCAGATAGCTTTGCAGGATGAGAACGGCGGCTACCTGGTCTACTACGGCCCGGTGCTCTGAGCCGGAGCGGCCGGCGGCGTGGAGATGGCGGTGGGCTTCGGTGGTAGTGAGGCGTTCGTCCCACAAATGGACAGGCAGCGCGGTTTCTTCGCTGAGAATCTGGGCGAAGGCCTGGGTCTTGGCGGCCTGGGGGCTCTGATCTCCTGACATGTAGAGGGGATTGCCGACGACAATTTCGGCACAAGTAAATTTTCGAAGGAGCCGTTGCAGCGACTTCAGATCCTGCTTGCGGTTTGAACGTACCAGGGTAAGAACGGGCTGAGCGGTCAGGCCGAGGGGGTCGGATACTGCAACCCCGATGCGCCGGTCGCCGACATCGAGGCCCATGATTCTGGGAGTGGGGTGGTCCACAGGAGAATCTTACAGGCTAGATTTCGCGTCCTGACAGGTGCAGGCATCGCCGCTTTGCTTCCGGAGCAGCGCATTTGGAGCCTGCTTTTCGGGAGCATCTGATTTCCGGGGCGGCGAAAAAGACCGCATCATAAAATTACAGATAGGAATCTAACGACAAGGTCCGACTGAGTGAAACGTCTTTTCTTTCTGCTGGTTCTGATAGCGGCTGGGTGGGTAATTTTTTCGATACAAGTTCCGATCGGGCCAGAAAGGGAGACTTTCCTGGAGATCGTGCCAGGAACCTCGTCCATGCGAATTGCCGCTCAGCTTAAAAATCAAGGGTTGATTCGCAGCCAGGATCTTTTTGAGGCTATGCACCTGGTCAAGGGTGGAACGCTGAAGGCCGGCGTGTATCGCTTCGATCATCCGGCGAAGATGCGGGAGGTATTCCAGCGGCTGCAACGCGGGGACGTCTACACCGTCAGCGTGACGATTCCCGAGGGCTCGAATATCTTCGATATCGGGCAGCGGCTGGAGGCGGCGCATTTCGGGACGAAGGAACAATTTATTGCCACGGCCAGGACGAAGGCGAGCTTAGTTGCGGATATCGATCCCACGGCGGCATCGCTGGAGGGGTATCTATTTCCCGATACTTACAAGTTTGCGCCCAAGGTCTCGGACGATCAGATTGTCGCGGCGATGGTGAGGCGGTTCCGGCTGGCGGCCGCGGAGCTCAATCTGCAATCGGACTTTCGCGGCGTGGTGACCATGGCATCGCTGGTCGAGCGCGAGACGCCCATCGATGCAGAACGGCCGCTGGTGGCAAGTGTTTTCCAGAACAGGCTGGCGAAGGGTATGCCATTGATGACCGATCCGACGGTGATTTACGCGGCGCTGCTCGACGGACGGTATCGGGGAACGATTTATGCGTCGGACTTAGGAGCGGATTCGCCGTACAACACCTATCGCCATGCGGGATTGCCACCGGGGCCGATCTGCAATCCGGGCATGGCCTCGCTGAAGGCGGCACTGAAGCCGGCGCAGACGAACTATCTCTATTTTGTGGCGGCAAGTGCCAACCCCTCGGGAGTGTCGAAGTTTTCGGCGACGCTGGAGGAGCATGCACACGATGTGCAGCAGTATCGCAAGGCGCTGCGCGAAGCCGGGGCGCGGTGAGGAGCAGGGAACGATATACTCGCAGTTTCGTATGCAGGTGCATTGATTAGGCGGATGCGAAGACGAGGGACTGAAGGCAAACGGCTTGGAGCGCCAGCGATGCTATTGTTGCTGCCGATGCTCAGCGGCTGCCTGGTGCATACCCGCGTCGTGAAACAGGCCGAAATCCCGAGCAACATAGCGACGGCGACGGCGGATGAGTTGGTAAAGGCCATCAACGACCATTGCGAGGATATTCATTCGCTTACTGCGACGGTGGAGTTCCAGTTTACCGAGGGTGGTCCTCACAAAGGGAAAGAGAAGACGGTCACGTCCATCAGTGGGTACGTTCTGCTGCGCAAGCCGGAATCGCTCCAGGTGATCGGCTTCCTGCCGGTCATACACACCCGGGCCTTCGATCTGGCCACGGACGGGAACCGGTTCAAGTTATGGGTTCCGCATAACAACATGGTGTATGAGGGTCCCAACACGGCAACCAAGGAATCCCCGAATCAGTTGGAGAATCTGAGGCCGAATATTTTCTCCGACTCGCTGCTGATCAAATGTGTCAGCCCGAGCGACCTGGTCACATTGACCTCAGAGACGAAAACCGAGCTCGACTCGAAGTCGAAGCGGCTACTGGAAAAGCCGGAATACGACCTGACGGTGGTGCGCCGCAAGGAAAACAGCCAGGAGTTGATTCCAGAGCGCGTGATCCATTTCAGCCGGATCGATCTTCATCCATTCCAAGTAGACATCTACGACGCGAAGGGCGATATCCAGACGATCGCGACCTACGGGCCAATGCAGACCTTCGGCAAGGTGACGTTTCCTGGAACCATTACGATCAAGCGACCGCTGCAAGAGCTGGAGTTTGTGATTACGTTCACGAAGGTGTCAGTAAATCAAATGCTGACCGACGATCAGTTCGACTTCAAGGTGCCGGCCGGGACCAAGGTACAGCAGCTTCAATAGAGTCCCTCAGAAACAGCTTTGTGATTTCAGGGGCTGAAGCCCTGCCCTGATACGAGACGTTGTTTCATGCGAATAGGCGAACCGAGGGAGGGCGCGTTTCCCATGAGGCGCCGACCGCACTGCGTGAAGCAGATTGGCTTCACGCGAATAGGTTGACGCCGCATTTCAGAAGCGGTCGAGCCCGGCCCGTTTGGCGTGTTCGGCGATGGCAGTATTGATGTCGAGCGCCAACGCCAGTGCGGCCTGGCCGTCCCTGGCTGAGACCTGCGGTGTCTCTCGCGTGCGTACCGATTCGAGAAAGGACTCGATCTCGAGGAGCAGGGGCTCGCCCGGTTGAACCTGGGGCTTGTGCAGGCCGAGTCCGGCGGGCAGGCCGTTTGGGCTGGGTGCTGCGTTGGGGTCGACATCAATCACCAGCAAATCCTGACGCGCGTAGTCGACGGAGACATACTGGTGCGGCTGAAAGAAGCGCAGCTTGCGCACGCGTTCGGTGCTGACGCGGCTGGCGGTGAAGTTGGCGACACATCCGGACTCGAATTCGATGCGTACGTTGGCGATGTCCACCTTGCCTGAGAGAATGGGCAGCCCTACGGCGTGCAGGCTGCGGACCGGAGACTGGGTGAAGCTGAGCACGATATCCAGATCGTGGATCATGAGGTCAAGCACGACATCGACATCGAGAGCGCGAGGGGTAAAGACGCTGAGGCGATGCGCCTCAAAAAACATTGGCCGGTTCAACCAAGGCTGGATGGCAACAACGGCGGGGTTGAAGCGCTCGAGGTGACCTACCTGCAAGATGCGATTGTGTTGACGGGCGAGACCGGACAGGCGGGCGGCTTCTTCCTTAGTCGCCGCGATGGGCTTTTCGATGAGCAGATCGACGCCGGCTTCAAGCAGCGGCGCAGCCACGGCCTCATGCGCGGAGGTCGGAACGCAGACCGAGGCTGCGTCGAAGTGGATTTTTCCTTCAGCGCGTGCCGCGAGGCATGCGGACAACGTCGAAAAAACGGGTGCGCCGAATTCCTGCTCGAGAGCAGCAGCCCGCGAGGCGTCGGTCTCGACGATAGCGGCGAGGCGGACCGGCTCGCCACGCTGCTGCAGGTCGCGGTAGATGCGAAGGTGATTGCGGCCGAAGGCTCCGGCGCCGCAAACCGCGATGCTGATAGGTGAATGGCTCACCGTGTCGATCGCGCGAGGACGCGCTTACTCCTCGCCCGCTACGGTCTTGAGGCACTTCGTGTAGAGCTCAAGCAGATGTTCAACCTGATCTTCAGCCTTGGCCGCGCTGGGAATGGCGAAGCCCGTTGTTGAGGGAGACGCTGCGCGGCCGATGCCTGCGGTCGAAGCTACGAATTTGAAGAGATCGAGAGCGATGTCTTCGTTGCGACGCGCTCCGCTGGGGGGATTTACTGCTTGTTCCATGAATATCCTCCGAAGGCGATGCTATCAAAATTCGCGTGGCGGCGTAGCGAGAGCGAGAGCTCGGAAATAAAGACACAAACTCTCTCGACGATGATGGTGGAAGGAGAAGCGCCGTTGTCTATTTCGAGAAGCTCGAGGGGATATGTAAGAGCATGCGGACGCAGGATTGCGCGAAGGGAGTCGACGCGGACGTAGCCGAAGATGAGAGCGTCGTTCCTCGAATGGACGCCAAAGATATTGAGCCGGGATCGAAGATAGGGATCGAGCGAGTGGTATTGCCGATCTAAGACGAACGATGGATAGCGGACGGAGAACCGGCGCACAGCAACCAAGCGCTGCCAGTTGCGGTGCCCGGGAATGCGATTCGCAGGCCGGAGATCCTCGAGCACGGATTCCGATCTCATGCTGCGCAGCCCAGCGGCCAACTTCAGCATGATGCGTGAGGCGGTCATCGAGCAGTACTCCATTCGTATGTTCGACGTCTCCGAATGCCTCGCGATTCTCGCATGCGGTCTTCGGGAATCTGCCTCTGTTGGCAGGAGCACGAGGCCGAGTTTCATCGCGTCGCAGATGCGGGCCCGGCGCTCCCGCAGAATTCCTCCACATCCTGTAAAAAAGAAGAGGAAGTGTGAGAGGAAATCATGGCCGCGTCTGCAAATAAGCCCATCGCCATCTATTACGAGCAGCAGCACTGGTTCAAGCCGCTCTTCGCTGAGCTGGACCGCCGGGGCACGCCGTACATCAAGCTCGATGCAACCGAGCATGCCTATGCCATCGAGGATCATCCGGAGCAGCAATTCTCGCTGGTGGTGAATCGCATGAGCCCCTCGGCGTGGAACCGTGAGCATGGCGACTGCATCTTCTACACGCTGGGATTCCTGGATCATCTCGAGCGCCGCGGCGTGCGCGTGATCAATGGACAGCAGGCATTTCGCAGCGAGCTCTCGAAGGCGGCGCAGCTTTCGCTGCTCGATACGCTGGCTCTGCCGTATCCCAAGGCGCGGGTGATTCATCGCCCATCGCAGGCGATTGCTGCGACGGAGGGTCTGCGCTGGCCGGTCGTGGTGAAGCCGAATATCGGCGGATCGGGCGCGGGCGTGAAGCGCTTCGACAGCGCCGAGTCTCTGGAGCGCGCGGCCAATGCAGGCGAGCTTGCCTTCGGTCTCGACTCGACGGCGCTGGTGCAGGAGTTTATCCCGGCTCGCGATTCGCACATCGTGCGTGTAGAGGTTTTGAACGGAAAATTCCTCTACGCCATCAAGGTTCACATCACCGGCGAGACCTTCGACCTTTGCCCTGCGGACATCTGCCGGACCACGGATGGAATTGATCTGAACCGGGCGGCATGTGCCATTGACGCGCCGAAAAATGGCATCAGTGTGGAAGGCTACGAACCTCCAGCCGATGCGATCGCCGATGTGGAGCGCATCATGAGCCACTGCGGCATCGAGCTGGGCGGTATCGAGTACATTGTCGATGACCGTGACGGGCAGCGGCTCTATTACGACATCAATGCGCTGTCGAATTTTGTTGCCGATGGTCCGCGTGTGATCGGTTTCGATCCATTTGTGAAGCTGGTCGATTGGCTGGAGGCTGAGGCCGCGGCTGTGCAGCAGGCTGAGCCGGCGCTGGCAGGTGTGCGCTGATGCGCTATGGCTTCTGGCTCCCGGTCTTTGGCGGCTGGCTGCGCAATGTCGACGACGAGCACATGCAGCCGACATGGGACTACGCGCGCCATCTCACTCTGCGCGCCGAGGAACTGGGCTATTCGCTGACCCTGATTGCCGAGCTAAATCTCAATGACATCAAGGGTGTCGAGGCGCCTTCGCTCGATGCCTGGTCGACGGCTGCGGCGCTGGCCGCTGTGACGAAGAAGCTGGAGCTGATGGTCGCGGTGCGGCCTACCTTTCACAATCCCGCGCTGCTGGCCAAGCAGGCCGCGAATATCGACCACATCTCGAATGGCCGCCTCACGCTGAATGTGGTGTCGAGCTGGTGGGCGGACGAGGCGACGAAGTACGGCATCGCCTTCGATCAGCATGACGACCGCTACGCGCGCACCTCGGAGTGGCTGGACGTGATCGACGGCTGCTGGTCGCGCCAGGGCTTCAGCTATGACGGCAGCTACTACAAGGTTGCAGACAATGTGCTGTCGCCGAAGCCGGTCTCGCAGCCGCGGCCGCGGCTCTATGCGGGCGGCGAATCGGAGACGGCGAAGAATCTCATCGCGCAGAAGTGCGATGCCTACCTGATGCACGGCGACGATCCGGGGACGGTGGGCAAGAAGATTGCCGATATGCGGACACGCCGCGAAGAGCTAGGGCTGCCGCCTCTGGTATACGGGGTGGCCGGATACGCGATCGTGCGCGATTCCGAGAGCGAGGCGCAGAGGGAAGTCGAGCGCATCACCAATGTGCAGCAGTCGGCGCGGGGATATGCGAACTACCAGCAGTGGATTACGGGATCGAAGCTGGAGCAGAAGGTCTCGCTCGAGGATTACTCGGTCTCGAATCGCGGACTACGCAGCGGCCTGGTGGGCACTCCGGAAAAGGTGCAGGAGCGGCTGCAGGAATTCACCGACGTAGGCGTGGACCTGGTGCTGCTGCAGTCCAGCCCGCAGCTCGAGGAAATGGAACGCTTCTCGGTTCAGGTGATGAGGCCTTAACGCGCGTCAGATGATCCGGCCTTAGCGGCAGTCCCTAGTTGTTGTTCTTGGCTTCCAGGTGCTCCTCGGCGATCAGCAGGTGAAACTCCGGCGTTTCACGCAGGGCGGCGAGTTCCTTGTCGCTCATGATCTTCTTGCGGTCGTCGAAGCCCTCGTTGAGTGCAGCGCGCAGATAAGTTATGGCTGCCTTCAGGTTTCCGGCCTGCGCATACATCTTGGCCAGGGTGTAGTTCAACTTGGCCTGCTCCTCAGCGGGACCCATCTCGGAAACGCGCTCCAGCGACTCGCGAATGAAGATTTCGGGATCGATGGCGAAGGCGCGCTGGTAGGCCTCGACGCCCTGCTTGTATTTGTGGTCAGAGAAATAGGCGGTGCCGAGGTTGCTGAAGAAGGACGCCGTATCCGGCTTGAAGTGGATTGCCTTGCGGTAATAGGTCTCGGCCTTGTGATAGTTCTTCTGGCCATAGAAGACGGTGCCGAGATTATTCAGGGCTTCGGGATATTTCGGGTCGATGGAGAGCGCCTTCTCGTACTGCAGCTTGGCGAAGTCCAGCGCGTACATGTGCTGGTAGGCGATGCCCAGCTTGTTCCAGATGATCGCCGAGTCATGCGGCGCGCGCCGGTAGGCGTCGATGGCCGCCAGATATTTCTGGTGGATCATCAACAGATCGCCCTGGGTCTCCGGGCTCAGCGAGGCGAGGCCGTAGCTAACGTTGGAGACGGTCTGGAGCTGGGAGAGAGATCCGTCGTATGCCGGAAGGCCTGAGGTCAGATCGAGAACGCTGAACATTACGTTTGAAGACCGGGCGGGGAGTGGAAGCGATCCTTGCGCGTGGATGGCGGGGATTCCGAGGCACGCTGTAGCGAGAAGGGCGATCCAAGTACGCGGTGTGGCCACCGCAATCTGATGCCTGGTGAACATAAGTCACCTCCTTCGAGCATCGAGCACAATATGTGGTGAGAATTCTCCCTCTCTTTGCCCTGGGTTGCCAAGCGGTTTGTGACGAAATCTTGAAAAACGGCTTCAGTATGCAAACTTCGAGTGCCGGGTGAGTTAAATCCGTGCGGCGCGCATGGTGGAATTGAGAGCTAAGATGTCTTTGCGGCTTACGGGCCAATAGGTTATACTCAATCTTTGTCCGGAAGTGGCATTTTGTTCCGTGTCTGCCGGCAACAGACTTCCGAAAAAGTTATAGGAGCGCCGTTTCATGCCGAAGCGCACATTTCAACCTAACCGCCGCCGTCGTTCGAAGGTTCACGGCTTCCGTACTCGTATGAAAACAAAGAGTGGAGCAGCCGTTCTTTCCCGTCGCCGCGCCAAGGGCCGCAAGCGCGTTTCCGTCAGCGCCGGCTATCGCGACTAACCCGGTTTTCCCGTCGATTCCACACCTGAAAGAGTCAGCGTTTTATGACCAACGGCAGTCAGTCGATCTGTGCTGCCGCAGTCATTCCTGTCTGTTTGGGCGACAATAGTCCTATGCCGGACGGTTCTTTCGATCAACGCAAGTCCCGCTTGCGCAAGCACGCCGACTATCAGCGTGTTTATAAAGAGAGCCGTAAGCATTTCTCCTCGTCGATGAGCTATTTCTTCCGCCGCCGCGGAGAGACTGCGGAGACCAGCGAAGAGGCTCTGGATGCTGCCCGGGTGGGGCTGACCGCAGGCCGTGTGATGGGCAAAGCCGTGGAGCGGAACCGCATCAAGCGGCGCATGCGTGAGGCCGTCCGCATGAACATCTCGCAGCTACCGTCCACGGTGGACGTGGTGCTGCATCCCAGAAAATCGGTTATCGATATGGAGTTCAGCAAGCTCTCGGCCGAGGTTGGCCGGGTGTTTTCTGCGGTCTCGACTCAGCTCGAAAAGCGTGTGCCTGGCGATAAGCCAAAGAAGCCGGAGGAACAGCGATGAGCCTTCGCGGCCGGTCTCTCTCTCGCGCGTTGCGCGCCTACAAGCTGCTCGTCTCCCCGGTGCTCCATGCCATTGGCGGACAGGCGGGTGCCTGCCGCTTTCAGCCGACATGCTCGGAGTACGCGGCGATTGCCCTGAGCGAGCATGGCCTGCTGCGCGGCGGCTGGATGGCTCTGCGCCGCGTCGGGCGCTGCCATCCTTTCTGCAAGGGCGGCTTCGATCCCGTTCCCCAAAAGCAGCCGCAGGCGAATTATGACGAGAGCGGCGTTTCGCTCCCCGGTTCCACCGCGCTCGACCGCGCCCATTCAACATTTTGACCAGGTTCTTATGATATTTACGACCGGAATAGGACAGTAGTTTGGCAGAGATAAAAAACCCGAATCAGCAAGGTGGCGGCGGCCAGGACTCGCGCACCATCCTTATCTTCACTGTTATCTTCTTCGCGATATTTCTCGGCCTGCAGTATTTCCGCACCAAAAAGGGACCGGAGCAGCCGGCGGCGACCACCCAGCAGTCTGCGAGCTCCACGCCGCCATCGCCGAGCCAGCCTGCAACGCCGGCTCCCTCGGCTGACAATACTGCTGCACAGCCTACCGCCGCTCCGATCGCCGCAAATACGGTTGCCGCGTCCGCGGAGAGCACGTCGGTCGTTGAGAACGAGCTCTATCGCATCACCTTCACCAATCGCGGCGCCCAGGTGAAGTCGTGGATCCTGAAGAAATACACGGGCGAAGACGGCAAGCCGCTGGACCTGGTCAACCATGAGGCCGCGGCCAAGTTCGGCTATCCTCTTTCGCTTTTCGCCTATGACGCAAGCCTGCGCGGCAAGCTGGCCAGTGCACTCTATGTCCCGTCGGCGACCGGCGCCGTCACGGCTCCCGGCACTTTGAGCTTCGACTACTCGGCCGGTGGGCTCAGCGTCCACAAGACTTTCAGCTTCGACTCGAGCTACGTGATTCATGCCAGCGCCGCGGTGACGCAAAACGGCGCGCCGGTGACCACGCTCTTATCCTGGCCATCGGGGTTTGGCGACCAGAGCACGCTGCCGCAATATGCCAGCGGCTATCTGGATCTTTCGCAGAGCGGCAAGGACGACCAGATCGCAGCCAAGAAGGTGGTTGGCAACGACACGCTGCGCGGACCGTTCGACTACGCCGGCATCAGCGACCTTTACTTTGCCACGGTCTTCCTGCCGGACACACCTTCCGAGGCGACGGTAGTCAGCCTGCACAATTCGCTGGCGATTCCACGCAACCGCACCAAGCCTGACCCGAATGTGACTGACGCCGCCTCGGTGCTGGGCGCAGCCATCGGCGACAACAGCGGGCAGATCAACACGCGCATTTTTGCCGGACCGAAGTCACTCGACGTGCTGGGCTCGATTCACGCGACCAGCGGTCCGAATCTCGAAAAGGTCGTGAACTTCGGATGGTGGGGCATCGTCTCGAAGCCCTTGTTCCTCGCCCTTCGCTTCTTCTACGAGCATGTCATCTCCAACTGGGGATGGTCGATTCTGCTGCTGACGGTGATCCTGAATCTAGCCATGCTGCCGACGCGCATCCAGATGATGCGGTCGTCGCTCAAGATGCAGCGCATCCAGCCGGAGATGGACGATATCAAGGCGAGATACGCGAAGTACAAGGCGACCGACCCGCGCAAGCAGGACATGCAGAAGGAAATCTTCGATCTGCAGAAGCGCGAAGGCGTGAATATGTTCGGCGGCTGCCTGCCTATGCTGATTCAATGGCCGCTGCTCTTTGGCTTTTACCGCATGCTGAGCAACGTGATCGAGCTTCGCCATGCACACTGGCTATGGCTGCCCGATCTGGCCTCTCCCGATCCCTGGCACATCCTGCCCATCTTCGTGATCGTGTCGATGTTTCTCACCCAGTTTCTGACGCCGTCTCCGGGCATGGACCCGGCGCAGCAGAAGATGATGGCCTTTACCATGCCGGCGGTCTTCGGCTTCATGATGTGGAACTTCGGCTCGGGGCTCTCGCTCTACTGGGCGTGCAGCAACTTTATCGGTGTGGCGCAGCAACTGGTGATGAACCGCACCGGCCTGGGCCGCGAGATTCGCGAGATTGCCATTCGGCGGGCCGCGAAAAAAAGCGGTAAAGTCATCAACGCGCGAAGATAGGCGAGAAACTCGTCCAGAGAAGGGCCTGATTTTCGGGCCCTTTCGTATGTGGCCGGCGAACTGACGAAATGCTTGGCGGAGTGAGATACTAGGTCGATGCCCATCGAGGACTATTCTGCTGCGGCACAGAAGATAGCCGCCTTTCTCAAGACCCTTACCACTACTGGCGGTCTCCGGTTGAAGTACCGCATCACTGCCGGCGCGGGAGCCGCAGACCCCGATCAGCTTGAAGCGCGCGAGATCTATGTCGAACTGGCTGGTCCAGATGCCGGGCTGCTGACGCAGCGCGGCGGAGAGCTGCTGCGCTCGCTGGAACACGTGGCCGCGAAGATCATCCGCCTCGAGAATGAAGAGCACGACAAGGTTTCATTCGACGCGAATCACTTCAAGGCGCTGCGCGCGCGCGAATTGAAGCTGGCCGCCGAGACCGCTGCCGAAAGAGTGCGCAAGACCGGACAGCCTTACAGCTTTACTCCGATGAGTTCGCGCGAGCGGCGCATGCTGCATCTGGCCTTCCGCGATTACGACGACGTCGAGACCTCATCGACAGGCGAGGGGCTTCGCCGCTTTGTGGTCGCGCACCCCAAGGGATACGACACCAGCAAGCTGGCGTCTCTGGTTGCGCCGCCGTCATCGTATTCCGGCGAGCGCCGCGGCCGCCGTTAGAGCGGTCAGCCGGGCACGCTTCAGCATCCGCGAAAACCTTTCGTGCAGCCTCATCCACAAATCGCCGAAGAAGAGTCGGTCGCGAACGAGACCATCGTTGCGATCTCGACGCCGCCAGGCCGAGGCGGCATCGGCATCGTGCGCCTCTCCGGACCGCATGCACTGCCGATTGCCAACACACTGCTGACGTTGCAGAACCCGCTCGCGCATGCGCAGGCCCGATTCGCGGAGATTTACGATCCGGAAGCGAAGAGCAAGTTGGACGAGGCGATCGCCACGTATTTTGCGAAGCCGAAATCCTACACCGGCGAGGATCTGGTGGAGATTGCGGCGCACGGCTCGCCGGTGATCCTCGAGCTGCTGGTGCGCCTGGCACTGCAGCAAGGCGCGCGGCTGGCGCGGCCCGGTGAGTTCACGGAGCGGGCATTTCTTTCCGGGCGCATCGATCTCACCCAGGCCGAGGCGGTGCGCGATCTTATCGAGTCGCAGACGCTCTATCAGGCGCGCACCGCAGCCGAGCAGATGGGCGGCGCCTTGTCGCGGCGCATCAGGCCGATCAAGCAATTGCTGGTGGAGCTGATCGCGGTGCTTGAGGCCGGGATCGACTTCGCCGAAGACGATGTGGACCTGATGCCGAACGCGGAAATTGTCACTCGCATCGATACAATTTCTGCCGATCTCGAAAAACTGGAGCGCTCCTTCGAGCATGGGCGCATCGTTCATGCCGGATTGACGATGGCCATTGTCGGGCGCCCCAACGTCGGCAAGTCGTCACTCTTCAATCGCCTCGTCGAGCGCGAGCGCGCCATTGTGACAGCCATGCCCGGAACCACGCGGGATCTGGTTACGGAACGTGTCTCTCTGGGAGGAATTCCTATTGAGCTGGTCGATACGGCAGGACTGCGCGAAGCGGCGGACGAAGCAGAATCGATCGGCATTCAGAAATCGCGCGAGACGCTGGCCGATGCCGATGTGGTGCTGGTGGTGCTGGAGGCGGGCATCCCACTGCGCGAGGATGAGGCGAAGATGATTGAGTCGCTCGCAGGCCGGCGCGCGCTGATCGTGCGCAATAAGGTCGACCTCAGCTTCGAAGATGTCGCGAAGGAAGACTCGCCGGTAGCGATTGTTGCAACCTCAGCGCTTACGGGGCAGGGTATCGACGAACTACGCAATACGTTGCGGGAGATGATTCGTACGCCATCAGGCGAAAGCGAAAGCGGAATCCTTACCAATCTGCGCCAGCATGAGGCCGTAACGGCAGCCCTGGCGGGACTCGCCGCTGCGAAAGAAGGGGCAGGCAATTCCATCCCACACGAGATGGTGCTGCTCGATCTCTACTCAGCGCTAAGACAGCTCGATGGTTTGACTGGAGAAACCACAGCGGACGACGTACTGAACCGGATTTTCTCGACGTTTTGCATTGGGAAGTGACGAGAAGGCTTGTGGACGAATCGCAGGTGGGTTATTGCGCCGGCGATTTCCGAATAATCATAATGGTTCGGTCGCGCGTCTACTGTTAAACGACAAGATCAGAACCTAACCCTGTGCTCCCTTGTGACCGAATTCTCGACAGAATCTTGTCTGTCTAGCGCATCATTCGGCTCGAGCCGGTGAGCGGTTGAGTTTTGAAGAAATTGGACAAACGTTTCATAGCGCCAAGTTATGACTGGGTATTCGACAGGTGCGCCGCTTGATTCTTTGCCCCTAAGTGGCTGCAAACTTCAGGGCGTGGCAAATACGAGTGAGATGCAGGCCGCATGAAGGAGCCTCATGCCTGATCGAGCGTCAATCGAAACAGAATAGGTGTCCGATCATATGAGCTCGAGCGCGGTTAGTGCATTTCCCGCAAACCGCTCGGCATAGGAGCTTTTAGTGCAGAAAAAGCGGAGCAAAGGTCTTCAGGGCTTTTTATCTTGCCTAGCAGCATAGAAGCGACGATGCTATTTTCCACAAGTTCTGAAACAGGATTGATAATCTCATTGCCAGATTTTTGGTCCGGAAAGTGAACCATAAATACAGGTCTCGGATCGAAACGACCCTGAGATATGCGTTCCTCTTCGGGGGTCCAGTCTGAATTGTTCCGCCAAATTGGTACACGCCACGAATGATCGGATGAAATAATAATCGTGGTTTGATTTGCCCAGGGAGTATTGTCTATCTGCTGTAAGACTTCCCCGAATGTTTCGTCTGCGAGCGCCAAATTGTCAAAATAGTTTCCACTTTCGCTCAATTGATGACTGTTGCGGTTATAGATGCCGGGCGGATGAGGCACGAGAAAGTGAAGAAAGACAAAATGTAGCGTCCCATTTTGAATGAGTTTCTTTGATTCCTCCATCATAAAACGATAGTTCATGATGGAGGAATCAAGGAAACTCGCCTTAGCGTCAGTTGTTTTTAGAATAGAGCTGGCAAGAAGCGCGCGAGGTATAGCCATGGAGTCAGACAGGATAGCACTCTTCTCAGACGGAGCCCACGCCTCAAACGGGACAGGTAAACCTAACCATGAGCACGTAGTGAGCTCGGCTTTAAAGATTCGGCAATACGGGATAGCCGAACCTGCCGCACCGGGATTCCACGCATTTGTTTGCGCTAATTTAAACAACGTAACGTTTGGATCGTATGTGATCCACCTATCTTGAGCCTGATCCAGGTATAGTAGCTTTCCATTTAGCGTGCCGCGAATCTGATCAATCCGGCGCCCAGCAAGTAGCGATGGAATGATGCGGTCAGTGTAAGAACCGATGGGCTGCATATTTCCGAATGAGATACTGCGTGAGCGCAGACTTTGGAAATTTGGGAATAGCTGACCATTCGGCGGGTGATCAAAAACTAAGTTATAGGATAGTTCATCGAAGACAATCCACACTATTCGTTTATTCGGCCGAGATTGATCCTGCGAAGACGTGTAAGCGAACGACGGGGTTTCGTGTAGACCGAACGCGAAATATAAGAGTTCCGGGACGATCCACAGCAGCGAAAAGGCGAAGGCAGCGAGGCCCAGCCTAGCCAAGCGCGTTATGGTGTATGCGATGCTAGGACTTATGAATGCGATTACGGTGACGGACAACATGGCCGCGATCCCGAGGGGATGCGCATACTTGAGAATGTGTTCTGTGAGTGACTCCAGTGGAGAAGGACTCCGCATTGCAAGATGTACATTTGATCGACTCATAAGCCATAGGTCGAAGTAGTCAAACATAATGATCGACATGCGCCAAATCACGAAACTTGCAAGAATGGCGGCAGCGATTCTGTGAGACAGCCGAGGAAGTCGTGAGAGAAGTGCGAGTAGCACAAATCCAAGTACGAAGAACCCGAGCAGATCCAGCAATATTCCGCAGACGAGGGTGCCCATATCGAGATCATGATGATAAAGGGCTATCCCGCCAGGAACCACTAATGACCCAAAATATGGCAGCGACAGAAGCAGAGATACCCCAGATGCTTCGAGTAGCCATCGTCTTTTCATGAAAATCTCTCCAGAAGCCATCGTGAACGTCTGCTTGGACGTTGCTCGCTAATAAAGACTACAAATGGTCCATTCATCATTCGGACGGTAATCGTAATTGAGTTTCGGCCTAGGCACTCGTTGAAATTCGCGGGATTGCAACGGATTTACTTGCGATCTGAGTAGTTGGCTGGTTGAAATCTGTTTGAACTGCGGTTTTTGCGTGAGTTCATAGGATTTGGCGAGGTTCTGAGGGAAGTGGCCGGTAGCGATTCTTCGAGGACATCGCGTGGTTCCACACCACCTCGGCCATCTCAAGATCTACGAACCAGCGGAACGGTAGGTTGTAGTCGGCCTGTTCTACCGGCAACCGCTCCGAACGCATCGAGTAGAACGCCGGCAGCAACAGCGGCCGTAAAATGCGTTTGGCGCAATCGATGGTCGGCCAGAGTCCGCATACGGCGCGTCGAGCACCGGGCTCAATGTACGCAACCCCCGTGTCCGTCAGTTTGTGAACCGCTCGCAGTGGCTGATCCTGAGGTACCCGCTTCTCCAACGAAAGATAGCTGAACATTCCGTCCTGAATCCGCTCCATCTCCACGCATGCACGTTAGACGAATATACGCGGCCTGCCGCTTCTGAAACGTACCTATTTCAACAAGTTCCTAGGATTTTGAGAGCGGTATGTTGAATTTACATTGTTCGTCCAAGTTTCTGGCAACTTCTAGCAGTGTATGAGGCGCTTTGTGGCTGAACTGATTCTGGCATCATTTATACGCTCCGCTGAGTCATCTACTATATCCTCGAGAGTTCCTTGGTGTTCAAGATCTGCCGATTTTACTCCGACCCGCTGAGCCAGCCACGCTGGCAACCAGGCCTGTTCATATCGCAATTGTCGTTTCGCCACCGACAGGCTATTATGCGTTTTAAACGCTGAAGTTCATGGATCGTGGCGCGACCAAAGTTGAGCCGCATACGCAACTATGACTTGAGATTTAGAGCGTATTAAAAAAGACTGTGGCAAGAGATCGCAATCAATATCCAAATTTAATGGACAGGCGGCTTTTCCTTCAGAAGGCCGGCTCGTTCGCTGTTGGTTCGGCCTTCGCGGGCTCCTTTCTGGGTTGCGGGTCGCAATTGAATATACCGTGCCTTGGCCCAGCGGCAGCACCAGTGCCCGTGCCCGGAATGACTTACATCCGGGCCTCGGAAATTGGGTGCGCTCTCGATTGCAGCCTGGAAAACGGACGTAATAAACACACCGGCGGCGCTGCTACCGACGATGGTCCGCGGATTAATGCGGCGATGGCGAGCGCGACGGAGAGCAATCCAATCACCCTGATCATCGATGGGAGCGCACTGATCTCAGGCCTGTTCCTTCCGGCTGGCGGCTACTGGAGCATCGCTGGATTGGGCTGCGGCACGGGATTCTTTATAAAGACGGGAACGAACAACGATGGCATTCACAATGGGGGGCCCGATGCAGGCGTGCCCTCTGATCCCGGACCGCCAGCTCCAGCCCGGGGAGGAGCGAACGTCTCCCTCAGTAACTTCACGCTTAACTGCAATCAAGGAGATGGTTACAACGGAGATTCAACAAGCGGCCATTACCAGGGGAGTAGTGCAGCTGATTTGTGGTATTTCGGCATCAATCTGATGAATTTAAACAACATCACGATTGAAAAGGTCGTCGTTGTGAATTCTCCCGCTTACAACATCAGGCTTTCGAATGTTGGCAATGTTGTAGCGTCTGGATGCGTGATGCTAAGTTTTGGCGGAAATACGGACGGAATTCACTTCGACGGTCCCGCGAACGACATAGTCATCTCGAATTGCAACTTCACAACGGGCGATGATGCGATCGCTCTGAACTGTCCTGAGGGCTATGGGGGCGACATCTCACGAGTCTCGGTTAGCGGCTGTACATTTAACAGCATATCCCTGATGCGGCTCTACACTACGGAGGGAGGTGCGGCGAAATTCACCATCGACACGGTGAGTGTAACTAATTGCAGTGGCACATTTTCGGAAGGTGCCTTCCTGATTGGTTATCGCCCAGGCAGCTTACCAAATTCCGTCGCCTCTCTGAGCATTTCAAATTGTACCCTCACCGGCCCGGCGGTTTTAGCGGTTACAGAGAACTTCGGAGCGATTTCGCTCAACGCCGTCACATTCATTCCGAGCCAAACCGGAGGAGACTGGAGTCCCTCCGAACCGAACCACGTCTGCGGGTTTTTGCGACAGGCCCCTCCCGGCTCTGTCTCTTATGTGGGATCAAGTCTTTCCCTCCAGAATTGTGTCATTTATCGGAATTCGAATACCGCTGCCGCCGCCGTGATTCTTGAAAAGGGCTCGGTTGTCGACAACCTAGTGTTGGAGGGTTTTGCCGTACAAGACACAGGATCATACTCTCCCGTACAGGATCTGATCTCCATCGAGTTAGGCTCCATCGGGCAGATGGTTTTAAATTCCGTAATCACCAGCAACATCGCAAAACCCTTGTCACCAGGCGGATTTTCGAGCATCGGGTTGGTTTCCGGGGCAGGTGTGCTGGCAACGGGTTGGGAGTTTCCCGATGCGGTCATGGCGAACGAGGTGCCGTACATTTCCGCAAATTCGGGATTGCCTTCGATAAAGGTCGATGGCGTCGTCGAGCCTTACTCGCAATCCTAATCTGTAATTTCAATACGAAAGAGAAAACAGTTGCTCGGCGTATCACCACGATTGATTTCAACATGAACCGGAGAGCTGTTTTAATTGGGGTCGGCTCCGATTTGCCGCTTGCGTAGACATGCCGGTGACGACATCGGTCCACCGCCACACCTCTACTTCCGCGAGCAACCGCGCGACAAGGTTCTAACGCTTTGCGTTTCTATGAAAAACAAGCATCAGCGAATATACTGAACGAAGACAGGCACTAGAATGAATGAGCACAGTAAGCGGGCAACTGGCTAAAATTAAAGGCCGCGTCGAAGCGGAATGACAAATACGGCGTTGAGTCAGGTAGTGACGGACATTGAACAAAACCCAGCCGCGAGAGAAGAGGAAGAAATTTCTCTACTCGACTTAGTGGTGATTGTTGTTAGACGAAAACGCCTTATAGTCGCCGTAACAGCGGCATTTTTAGTGCTCGGCCTGCTCCTTTGTTTCTTGCTTCCGATTCGCTATACCGCGAATTCGACGATTCTTCCACCGCAACAAAACAGTTCCGCCGGTGCCGGGATGCTAGCACAGCTGGGCAATTTGGGGGCAATGGCTTCACTCTCAGGCGGCGGAATCCTCAAAAATCCCAATGACCTTCAAGTGGCCATTCTGAAGAGCCGCACTGTCGAAGACGCGATGGTAGATCGCTTTCACCTGATGGCTCTGTACCATGCGAAGTACCAGTCGGAAGCTCGCAAGAAATTTGAAGATCGAGCCAAGATCGAAAGCGGTACCAAGGATGGCTTGATTCATATATCCGTGACCGACACGAATGCTTCGCGCGCGGCGGAGATAACCAACGGCTATGTCGATGAATACCGTAAATTCTCGGCGACTCTTGCGGTGACTGAAGCGGCCCAGCGACGACTGTTCTTTGAACAGCAGCTTATCCAGGCTAAAGACAATCTCGCGACTTCCGAAGAGGTGCTAAAGGCCACCGAGCAGCGGACTGGTCTCGTCCAACTGGATAGCCAAACTCGCGCCGTTATTGAGAGCGTCGCGTCGCTTCGAGCTCAGATCGCCACCAAAGAGGTCCAGATTCAGGCCATGCAGTCGTATGCAACCGGTGAAAACCCGGACCTGCATTTGGCAGAACAAGAGCTGGTTGGTTTGAAGGCTCAGCTGGACAAAATGGGAGTATCCTCCGGTGGCCAGTCGGGTGACCTGCTCATGCCGAAGGGCAGCGTACCGCAGGCGGGTCTTAGCTATGTTCGTGCGCTCCGCGATGTGAAATATTACGAAACCATTTTCGATCTGTTAGCCAGGCAGTTTGAAGCCGCTAAACTGGATGAGGCCCGCCAAGGTGCGGTTGTCCAAGTCGTTGACAAAGCCGTGGTACCAGATAGAAAGTCCTTTCCAAAGCGGACCTTTATTATGATTGGAGCTCTATTGGCTGGAGTTCTGATTGGAGCGATCCTGGCTTTTGTATTTGAAGGTATGGAACGTGTCATGCGCAAACCGGAGCAGCGCGCACGCATTGAACTGATCAAGAGGTACTGGTCTTCTAAAGATAGCATCAAGCCGCATAACTGAAATCACCTCCATTTCAGCGGGGTATTTGTGTGCCGCCGACAGGACGGTACTTGTTGGCGGTTCGCGTTGTCGTCATCGTGGACGATCAAGTTTTACTTGAATGATGTCAGAGATGAGCGAAGGCGCCTATTAAGAAAACGATCAATGTGGCGGATGCCTCGGACAGCAGCAAGCCACGCGCCTGCGAGTGGCATGGGCAGGACGAGTAGCGGCCAGGTGAATATCCAGAAAAAGAGGCGATTTCCGTACAACGGACGCATCTGTCGAACAGGATAGACAATGCGCGTATGTTCGGGTTTTTTGCGCATTCCGTACCAGCAGGTAGGGAACCACGAGTAAAGCTGATCATCGATGACCGTCAAAAAGAGAGAACGATGGCCCTCAAGGTATTTCTGCGCAAATCGGAACCAGTTGACTCCAAAAACACGAACCACATCAAACTGGCGCTGCGGATTAAACTCGCATACTGCAAAAAGCCCGCGTTCGAATACCAGACCGCGTCTAAAATGTCGCAAAGCAGTGAATGTCCAGCCAAGCTGTAAAAGGTTGGTATCGTTGCCTTCAGCGAAATCGGGATGAGGAAACGACTCGACCCTGCTCTTGTTGACGATAATTCCCGAGATGAGTGCAAAATCACCCCGCAGCCCGACTGCATGGACGAAGGAGCAGGGATCGTTGAAAGCAAAGACGCCGGGATCGGGGTTGGCTAAGTTCCGCTCATTTGGAGAGTGAAGAAAGCCGAACGGCGTGAGGTAGACAAGATCGATCTCCTGCTGCTCGAGGTGACGAACGATAGTCGCCAACGTGCCAGGGAAGATCACATCGTCGTCACCAAAGAGCCAGAAGTACTTTCCTGCAGCCTGAAAGTAACACTGAAGAAAGTTCCCGTCCGCCCCAAGGTTTGTCTTATTCCGGATATATGTGCAGTGAAGGCCGTTCGCTTGAAAACGTCTTACTACCTCCTCGGAATCGTCTAGCGAGGAGTTGTCCGAAATGAAAAGTTCGATCTCCCCAAGATTTTCCAACTGAGGTGCAATCATATCGAGCAAGAGAGCTAGATTGGCAGCGCGGTTGTACGTGGGAATTGCAATCGTCAACAGAGGTTGAGAACTAGGCGGTTGGATGGCAAGTTCGTTATTTTCTGCGCGGGCCAATTCGTGAGTCTGGGAATTCCAAACGGACATCTCACATTTAATGTACATGAGGAAGACATGGCCCTGATGTTGCAGCGGCGTGAGAAAACCAGCAATGCCGGTCCAAGGCTGACTCTAGTCTTGGTATAAGAAAGCTAGGTCCTTCATCGCAGCGCTACACCAACAAACTTCCTGAAACAAAACATCGGTCAGTTCAAGCCTTTGCGAGGATTTCTCGTGCGACAATATCACCTTGAGCTGCTGGTCTCGCATGCAACGCGGATTGAATAAAATCTAAACATGCCGACTGTTTTAACGGACAAGGCGCGGACCGCTTCTAATGTCTACATCGTCATAGTGAATTGGAACGGGTGGGCTGACACAATCGAGTGTCTTGAATCGGTTTTTCGTTTAAACTACCCCAACATCTCAGTCATTGTTTGCGATAACGGATCGACCGATGGGTCGCTCGCCAAGATTCAATCCTGGGCGAGCGGAGCTTTGCTTGCAAATTGCGCAAACCCGGCACTTGCGGGTTTGGTTGCTCCTCCTTTACCTAAACCAATACCTTTCGTTCTTCTTAGTAGTGTCGGAGAGTTGGTCTGTCAGTCAGCGGCCCCATTAACTCTGATTCAGATATCTGGCAATCTCGGCTTTGCCAGCGGTAACAATGTCGGAATGAGTTTCGCTCTCTCGCAGCCAAACTGCAAATACGTCTGGCTGCTCAACAACGACACTGTTGTCGATCCCATGGCTCTAAGCGCGATGGTCGAGAAAATGGAGACTGATTCTCAGCTTGGAATTTGTGGTTCCGTTTTGCGGGAGTACTTTGCCCCTCACTCTATCCAGACACTGGGCGGACGCAAATATGATGCCTGGAGTGGGCGTACGCACCCAATTCTAGGTGTTCCAAAGGGCGAGTCCGAGGCGGTGGTTTGTCTTGACTACATCGAAGGTGCTTCTATGCTCGTTCGTCAAGAATTCCTAACGTCGGTGGGTTTGATGGCGGTGGACTATTTTCTCTATTTCGAGGAGATTGATTGGGCTATGCGCGCCCGTGGCCGATTTACTCTAGGATTTGCACGGCAAAGCATCGTCTACCACAAGGGCGGTCAAAGCACAGGAAGTGGGCCGGATCGCAAGGCTCGCAGTGCTATATCCGATCGATACGCTAGTAGAAACCGCCTCATGTTCACAGCGCGCTACCACCCACGCTTGCTGCCCTCTGTATTGTTTTTCGTTGGTGGGGCGGCGATCCATGCGTTTCTCCGCGGACGCTTCGAAAATGCAATAGCGATCTTGAGGGGGGCGATGGAAGCCTTTATAGGCTGGGGCCTGTATTAAGGAGCCGAGCACGATTGAGGTAGAGGCTTATGTCTCATCATGCATCCTGGTCTCATTTAGCATATCGATATGCAGCGTGGATCTAAAAGGTTGGCAGTGCTCGTCGGTTCGCTTGCGATTCTGCCCGCTTTTACAGGTGTGAGGCTTGGGAGCCTTCAACTCATAGATCTACTGTCGCTCATACTTTTTGGCCTTTGCGCTGCCAAATTCATCGGTCGGGGCTTTACCCTACGGATCGATCCGAATCTCCGCAACCTTCTGTGTTCCTACGGCCTGTTTGTGCCGCTGATCGTGGCCATGTCAGTCCTAGCCCTCAGATTGACCTTTACTCCAATAGAAGGGGCAGGCTTCCTCAAGGCGCCAGGAATTTTCTCTTTGTCCAAGCTCCTGCAACTCACGGCAAACATATGCGGATTTCTTTGGCTGAGTAATACCCTGCTGATGGATAGGGCTTTGCTGAGAATGGCCCTAAAAGCCTATTGGCTGGCTGGCGTGTTCTCAGCTTTGTATGCGACTGGATGTTATATTATGCTCGCGAATCTCCATCTGGTCCCCTTTGCCTCATCGCTGTTCGGGGCTTATGCTCCAGACGAAGGGATCTGGAGGGCAAAAGGGTTTTTCAATGAAGGTGGCCCGTTCGGGCTTTATCTCGTAAGTGTGATGGCCGCAGGTCTAGTTTATCGGCATTTGACTGGACGACGCCTACGACGAATGGCACCTGCGAGCCTCTTTGTCTTCATAGCATTTTTTCTGGCAGCCTCGAAGGCCGGCTTTTTGGTGGCTGCGGCCCTGTTCTTGGGCTCTATCCTATCTGTCGCTTCGGTCCGCCAAAAGATAGCTTACTTATTCTTTTCGCTGGTGCTTCTTGTATTTGCCGGACTATGGCTAGACATTGGAAATCAGTTGATCGAGAGTTATTTGTACAACTACCAGAATATCGAAGAGGTGGCTGTCACTCACGCTGACGACCTTAACGTCGTTGCTGGCCGGATATCGGCCTTGTACATCGTTCCTAGAATGATAGCTGCTCATCCGTTTGCGGGCATTGGCTTCGGAAACTATCCGCTCATGCGGAATAATCCGGAATATCTCGGCATTCTGCCGGTCGTCTCCGACTTTGAAGACCTCCCAGGGATCGGATTCCCGGCGATAGCCGCAGAAATAGGAGTTCCCGCTACTGTGTGGCTTATATTTCTCTTATGTGTTCCTTTTATTAAATGTCGAAAAAGCGCTACCGTCATCGCGGTTGCAGCAGTATTCCAGCCAATTGCCCATGCCTGCGGGGTTCAGCTAACATTTTTCTATCCATGGTTTCTAAGTGCTTGCGCAATTGCTGCAGCTAACTCCGCCGCTCCAGTTCGTGCTAATGCCACTGCTCCTATGCGAGCCTCCTTGCTTGGTGAGAAATCCGGCATCGTCGGCTCGTCTGCGGCGATCTCGTAATTGATCTCCGCCGGGATAGGCGGCTCGGTCTTGTCGCTTGTCGGAAGACATCTTGCCCGGAGCTTTGACCAATCGAGTGACATCTCAATTGGTTAGTCTCGCCGATCGGATCAGGGGTGAATTCGTAGGAGCTCAGGACGCGCCTCAACTTCTGTAACTGTCCGAGTACTATTTTGTCGCGACAACAACAATTCGAGGGCTGTTTAAAATGTTCTCGTGTTCGACTTGGCGTACATCGATAGTCGGTTTGATCAGGAGAAATGTCTCCGCGAAAACCGAAGCCAACATATTGTGCAACTTTCCCTTATCTTTAACGAAAGAAAAGCACGTAGAATCTTCAAAGTAATCGATTCCCTGCTCCTCGCGCTCGGAATATAGTTGCTTTCTTCTCTTTTTGGTAGAACGAGATAGCAGGCTTTCATACAGCGACCTGATCGCAAACCAAAACTTATCAAGCGGATTCTTAATGTTGACAACGTATACCTTCACTTCGCTGAATGTTGCGAACAGCCTGCGCAGGTCGTCGGCGTCATTAAAATGATTGATGCCGTGGTTGGTTTCGTTTGGGAAATTTATTACGGCCTTCCCCCCGGCATTCAAATGATGGTGGATATTCTTCGCGAAAGACTGGACATCAGTCACATGCTCCAGAACGTCCGAGGAATATACAGCATCAAAAGTGCGGCCTAGGTAGAGGTTCGGTTCGCAGAAGTCGTATTGTTGCAGTTGCAAGTTGCTGTAATACTGTCCATAAACGGAAGAGAGGAAAGCAACCGTTTGTTCCGAATAGTCGACTCCCATTACGAACGTGTCTTTCCGAGACGACGCATAGCGAGTGGCGAAAATCCCGATCCCACAACCAATTTCCAGAATTGAAGTGATGTGGCCATCTAAAAATAGTTTAGACAATTCGTATGAGTAGATCACTGCATTTGGTGGCGCAAATGGGCGCTTAAAAGCGGACAGCATATTGGTAACATTTCTCCATAACATAGCCCTACGATCTTATCCCGATGAGACGCATGCGCCTCTCATCTCATTTCAGAATAAAATAAAGAGAGCACGGTCCATAATTAAATGTGCTTCGGATGCCAATAGACATCGAAGTCAATGCCGTTTTTAAAAGCCTACACCGTTGCCGATTTAAGGAGGGTTTGGCTGTCGGGCCAATCTTGGCGTCAAGTCAGTAATTATCCATGTTCAGCCAGAGGCCGGACGGCGCCCTTGCGATGGGAACGGAATATAGCGCATGCGTAGAACAGCACCCAGATGAAGTCCCTTACGATCGACCTGCGCTGGATAGATTCTTCCGGCGTTGGCATTTACATCCAGGGCATTATGCCGGGCATCGTGGAATTGCTCGAGGACGTCTCGATCATCGGGCTGGGCGATAAAGAACGGTTGGAACAATTTTCATGGAGCGGTGCGGCGAACGTTCGCTTTGCCGACTGCCGCGCCGGCCGATATTCGATCGCCGAGCAGATTCAGCTGCCGTTGGCCATCCCCGCGGAGACGGACCTTTTCTTTTCGCCGTACTACACTATCCCGCTTCTTTATCGTGGACGCCTGGCGGTTACGGTACACGACATGAGCCATCTGATCGTGGAAGAGATCGTGTCGAATCCAAAGAAGCGTATCTACGCACAGGCTATGTTTCGCGCATTGCGCAGGCGGGCATCGTTGATCTTGACCGTTTCGGACTTCAGCAAATCCGAACTGCTGCGTCTTACCGGAAGCCAAGGAAGAGAGGAGATTATCACTACGCATTTAGGAATCTCCAGCGAGTGGGCTGATGCCTCAGCTCAACCCCCAATGTGGCGCGGCCCTTACTTCATTACCGTTGGCAATATCAAGCCCTATAAGAATCTGAAGCGGCTGGTAGACGCCTTTTTGCGAATTAAGGATCGCGTTCCCCATGATCTGGTGATCGTGGGGCAGAAGGACGGCCTTATCACCGGTGAGTCCCCGGAGTTTTTCGAGCGAGTTCGCGCCGCTGGAGACCGCATTCATCTGACTGGCTTCATCTCCAATCAAGAGCTGCTTTCGCTGGTTGGGCACGCGCAGGCGCTGGTGATGCCGTCCCTGTACGAGGGGTTCGGGCTGCCCCCGCTCGAAGCGATGGCGGCAGGAGTTCCGGCAGTGGTGTCGCGAGCGGCCTCGCTGCCCGAGGTGTGCGGAGATGCCGCCTTGTATTTCGATCCACTGCAGGTGGACGACATTGCCTCGAAGCTGATCGAAATCGCGTCTGACGCCGGTCTGCATCGTGCACTTAAAGATAAAGGCCTCGCACGCAGTCAGCGTTTCAGATGGGAGTCCTGTTCGGCGAAAACCGCTGCCGCCCTCCGGTCAGCTTTCGGATAGGCCTCTGCCCGCAGCAGCTACAGCCGGAGGATTACCGCGCAGGGCGAGATCAACCGCGTTAGCGCAAAAGAACCTTCAGACCGTGGCGTGCAACATTTCGACGCCGAGCATTCCAAGCCATGTGGGCATTTCGTCACAATTTATGTGAGCACACAAAAGGATTGAAGGCGCCCTGCTCTGTTCAGCGGCTCGAGCCGATTACGGAAAACGGATGTCCTGTTTCGCGTGTTTGCGTGAATTGAGTGATCGTCTCTGCCACGAAATCGAGCATTTGTCTCGTCAGCCCTGGGTAGATGCCGATCCAGAAGACGTTGTCCATCACGAAGTCGGTGTTCTGGAGGTCGCCTATCACGCGGTATTCGGAGCTCTCATATGCCGGCTGGCGGACAATGTTTCCTGCGAACAGCAGCCGGGTCGCAATCTTGTTGGTTTCCAGAGCATGCGTTAGCTCATCGCGCTTAAACGGAGCCGTCTTGCGGACGCCGATGGGAAAGCCAAACCAGGATGGGTCTGCATCCGGTGTCGCCTCGGGCAAAACCAGAAATTCTTCCAGGGGCTGAAGCGCCGTACGCAGGTGGTGGAAGTTCTTTTTGCGGCTTTCGATGAATTCTGGAAGTTTCCCTATCTGCGACACACCCAGCGCCGCCTGCATATCGGTGGCCTTCAAGTTATAGCCGATGTGCGAGTATGTGTATTTATGATCATAGCCGCAGGGGAGCGTGCCGAGCTGCCAGTCAAAACGCTTGCCGCAGGTGTTGTCCTTACCCGGCTCGCACCAGCAGTCGCGTCCCCAGTCGCGAAAGGATTCGATCAAAACTTGCAGCACTGGCTTATCGGTAAGCACGGCGCCGCCTTCACCCATGGTGATGTGATGAGCTGGGTAGAAGCTCACCGTCGCGATGTCTCCGAATGTGCCTACTTTTTGTCCGCGATATGTTGATCCCAGAGCATCGCAGCAGTCTTCGATCAACCAGAGGTTGTATTTGCGAGTAAATGCCGTGACCGCATCGAGATCGAAGGTATTGCCCAGAGTGTGCGCGATCATGACCGCTTTTGTCTTCTCGCTTCGCGCGGCTTCCAGCTGCGTGACATCAATTTCGTAGGTTGGTAGTGCGACATCCACGAATACCGGAATCAGCCGATTCTGGATGATTGGATTCACCGTAGTCGGGAAGCCGGCAGCCACGGTAATGACTTCATCTCCGGGTTTCAGGCTGCGCTCGCCAAGCTTGGGCGAAGTCAATGCGCTCAACGCTACCAGGTTTGCGGACGATCCGGAGTTCACGAGTGAAGCCGAGCGAACACCTACAAATCGGGCTAACTTGCGCTCAAAATCTTTGGCGAAACGGCCGGTAGTAAACCAGCCGTCAAGCGCCGAGTCCACCACGGAGCTGATGTCTGCGCCGTCGACCACTTTACCCGCGACGGGAACTGCGGTAACACCAGGCTGAAACTCTCTTTGGGGGTTCACTTCGGCGTGGTACTGCGCCGCCAATTCGAGGATTTGCTTGCGCAGAAGCGCTAATTTCTCATCCATGGGAGACAAAGATCTATCTGCTATCAGAATACACAACTTGCCTGACGTAGCGCAGGTAGGAGACCGTCACCCTTGCAGGCTTCCAGCATAAAAACGTTCTACAGTACGGTCGCGATAAGATACAGCGAGGAGAGGAAATGAAAGCAGTGATCCTGGCGGGCGGCCTTGGCACGCGCCTCAGTGAAGAAACCACGGTGCGTCCCAAGCCAATGGTCGAGATCGGCGGCCTGCCGATTCTGTGGCACATCCTCAAGATCTATTCACAACACGGAATCAACGAATTTGTCATCTGCTGCGGCTACAAGGGCTACATCATCAAAGAATATTTCGCGAATTATTTCCTTCACACCTCCGATGTCACATTTGACATGAAGGAAAATCGCATGGACGTGCATCAGAGCATCGCGGAGCCGTGGCGCGTTACGCTTGTGGATACAGGCGATAACACGGGCACCGCAGGCCGGCTGCGAAGGATTGCAAAGTATGTCTCTGACGAAGAGGCCTTTTGCATGACGTACGGAGACGGCGTCAGCGATATCGATATCAGTGCGAGCATCGCTTTTCATCGCTCCCATGGAAAGAAAGCCACTTTGACCGCGGTGCAGCCAACTGCCCGCTTCGGTGGACTCAGCCTGCTAGGAACGGAAGTCAGCGCCTTCCAGGAAAAGCCGAAGGGTGAGGGCGGATGGATCAATGGCGGTTTTTTCGTTCTGTCCCCGAAAGTGTTTGACGAGATTCGCAACGACTCCTGGATGTTCGAGCGCGAGCCACTTGAGAGCCTGAGCCGGCAACGCGAGGTGCAGGCCTTCTACCATCAGGGGTTCTGGCATGCAATGGATACGGTGCGGGACAAGCAACGCCTGGAAGAACTTTGGGCAACGGGAGAGGCGCCTTGGAAAACATGGTGAATGTCTGGCAAGGGCGGCGCGTTTTCCTGACGGGACATACCGGCTTCAAAGGGGGATGGTTGGCGCTCTGGCTGACCAGGCTGGGCGCGCAGGTGCGCGGATATGCTCTCGATCCCTCGACAGAACGCAGTCTCTATCAGGTGTGCAGGATTGGCGCGTTGATCGACGACGTGCGCGGCGACATTCTGGATCGCGACAAGCTGAACGCAGCGATGACTGAATTCGCTCCGGAGGTGATCTTCCATCTTGCGGCTCAGCCTCTGGTGCAGCAATCGTATGCCGATCCGCTGGGAACCTACGCGACGAACGTTATGGGTACGGCTCACGTGCTGGAGGCTGTTCGCAAGACCTCAAGCATAAGAGCTGTCATTTCGATTACCACAGACAAATGTTATGAGAACCGCGAGTGGGTGTGGCCTTATCGGGAAACGGATCCACTTGGCGGATACGATCCCTATTCTTCCAGCAAGGCCTGCGCGGAGATCGTTTGTGCCGCGTACCGAAGTTCATATTTTCCCGTAAATGCTCTGGCTTCCCATCATGTTGCACTGGCTACAGCCCGGGCGGGAAATGTGATCGGCGGAGGCGACTGGTCCCCTGACCGGCTGGTGCCCGATCTAATTCGGGGATTTCAAAAGAATCGGCCGGTACTTATTCGCAGACCTGCCGCGGTCCGTCCGTGGCAGCATGTGCTGGAGCCTCTGCACGGATATCTTTTGCTCGCCGGAAAGCTGCTGGAGCCCGATGCGCGGTTTGCGACGGCCTATAACTTCGGTCCGTACGATGAGGATGCGTGGCCCGTGGTAAAAATTGCGGACAGGTTGGTGGATCTGTGGGGCAAAGACGCAGCTTGGAAACAAGCGGCCGACCCGGGCGCGCATGAAGCCGGATATCTCAAGCTGGACTCGAGCAAGGCGCGGACGGAGCTTGGTTGGCATCCTCAACTACGCCTTGATGCTGCGTTGGAGTGGACAGCAGAGTGGTATCGCGGCTGGGACGCGGGCCACGATATGCAGGCACTTACGCTTTCGCAGGTGGAGCGCTATGAGACTCTGACCGCGAGGGCATGATGAAGAAAGCCCGGGAAAGAACACGGAAGGATATCCAATCGTTGGGTTACCCAGCAGGCCGCTGCCGCTTAGTGACAAACGGACATCAGGTTGCAGCGAGAGGCAGGACCTCATCGCTGACGGCAATGGCTGATCGCGAAGTCTATCACCTATTGGTCCAAGTCGTGATTCGAGATAGTGAGTTTAGCCGCGGTTGTCGCTTGATCTGTCCGCTTGGTAAACTCCATAAACGTTGCGTGTGAAATGCCTGAACATGAACACCCGCATTCAAGATGTCTATATCAGGGAGGATTTAGGTCATGCCTACCAGCAATTCGGTAGTAAAAATCGGTAATAATTTGGTCGGGGATGGACAGCCCTGCTACATCGTTGCAGAAATCGGTATCAACCATAACGGTGATCTGGACCTTGCCAAGCGGCTCATCAGCGTCGCGATTGCCGCCGGTTGCGATGCTGTGAAATTCCAGAAGCGTACGGTAGATGTTGTTTACAGTGCGGAGGAGCTGGCCAAGCCGCGGGAGAATCCCTTCGGTCCGACGAATGGTGATCTGAAGCGGGGTCTGGAATTTGATGAAGAGGATTACGCCGAGATCGATGCCTTCTGCAAATCAGCCAAAATGCCGTGGCTCGTCTCGGCATGGGATGAAGCTTCAGTCGATCTCATCGCTAAGAACTTTGACGTTCCATGCTTCAAGATCGCATCAGCTTCGCTGACAGACGACAATCTTCTACGTCATACTCGCGCCACCGGCAAGCCGATTATCCTATCGACCGGTATGAGCACATATGCCGAGATTGACCATGCCGTGGATGTCCTGGGCAAAGAAAATCTGCTAATCATGCATGCCACCAGCACCTATCCGGCCAACTATGAAGAGCTGAATCTTCGTGCCATCCCCACGATTCGCGAGCGTTACGGTGTCCCGGTAGGATACTCCGGGCATGAGACCGGTATTCCCAGCAGCGTGGCCGCCTCCGTCCTCGGTGCCTGCATGGTCGAGCGTCACATCACGATGGACCGCGCCATGTGGGGTAGCGATCAGGCTGCGTCGCTGGAGCCGAACGGCATCAGCCGGCTGGTGCGTGATATCCGCCTGTGCGAACAATCAATGGGGGACGGGATCAAGCGAGTATATGAGCGTGAAGTTCCTATCATCAAGAAGCTGCGCCGGGTCGGAGCGGCAGTTTAGCGGATGACTCAGAACAGCATCCTGCAGGAAAAGCTTCGCAGTATCAAGGCCATCGCTCTCGACGTAGATGGGGTTCTGACCGACGGCGGAACGTGGTGGGGCATAGATGGCAGCGAACTCAAGCGATTCTCCTTTAGTGACATCATGGGAATCTCGCTGGCGCGACGCAGCGGACTGATTGTCACTCTCATTTCGGGTGAAGATAGTCTGCTTGTCGATCGCTATGCGGCCAAGATGCACATCTCGGATTACACCAAAGGGTGCCGCGACAAAGCCACCGCGCTGCGAGACTTTGCACAGAGGCAGCAGCTCAACCTGAGCCAAGTTTGTTTCATGGGTGACGACGTCAACGATCTGCCTGCGATAGAGATCAGTGGCTTCTCTGCCGCGCCCGCCAATGCACAGCCTGTTGTGTTACAGACGGTTTCCTTTGTGGCCAAGGCGGTGGGAGGCCATGGTGCCGTGCGAGAAGTGGTAGACGCGCTTCTCGCGGCGCGTGGGGCCAGTCCAGAAGATATTTCTCGGAATTCTGTTTAGAGGGCTATCGCATTTTGATGGAAGTGCCCGGCAAACCTCCAAAGACATAATCTGGGCGCGATATCGCTTGTAAACTGTGGACATACAGAAAGTTTTAAAATGCACAAATTGCATCTCCCAGGAACAGATATGGAAGATATTGTTCGTGAGCAACTCGGCAAGACGATCCAGGTCCTCGAGGAGGTGCGAGCAGACGAGAGACTGGCTGCCGTGCTCGCAGAAGCGGCAGCAGTTACCGCAAGAGCGATGCTCGCGGGCCGAAAGTTGATGGTCGCTGGAAATGGTGGGAGCGCCGCAGATTCGCAGCATCTGGTTGCAGAGTTTGTAAGCCGCCTGGTGCGCGACAGGCCGGCTATGCGCGCGATTGCGTTAACCGTCGATAGTTCCATCCTGACCGCAATTGGTAACGATTATGGTTACGAGAAATGCTTTGAGCGGCAGATAGAAGCGCTCGGCCAGAAAGGAGATGTGTTTCTCGCTATCTCCACGTCTGGTAATTCGGCCAACATTCTGCGCGCACTGGAGCTAAGCCGCACCATGGGGCTTACCACAGTTGGCCTGAGCGGAAATAACGGAGGCAAGATGGCCGCCTTGTGCAATCACAATTTGATCATACCATCGAACGTAACGATGAACATTCAGGAATCGCACCTTGCGTTGGAGCACATCTTCTGCATGCTGGTAGAACATTGCTACTTCCAGTAAATGTCTTAGAAAAGTCCGGCTAGTCGTACTGGATTTTTCGTGTCGTAGTTTTCCATGCGCTGCGCTACGATGTGAGCTCCAGGATTTATCGTTGGACATAAACCGATCAAATGTCCCTCATATTTGGTTTCTTCCAAAACTTTTACAGGTCAGGAGAAGATTTTGGCAGGCCCCCTTGCCGTCGACCAAAAAGTAAATTCAGCCGCAGGCGGCTGGTATGCGGGCCTCGATGGGGTACGCGCTCTTGCTGTTACATTGGTGTTCACCGTCCACTACATAGGCTATCGCACGCGTTTTGTCGGCTGGACGGGAGTGCTTGTTTTTTTCGTTCTTTCTGGGTTTCTAATTACCGGCATCCTTTACGACAACCAGAACGAGCGATATCGGTTTCGCAATTTCTATATACGACGTACGTTAAGAATTTTCCCCCTATTTTATTTCTCCTGGATACTCATTCTGGCAGCCGGCCTATATCTCCATGGCCACTGGACCTCCATTCAATATCTTTGGTTGGTTTACTTAGGCAATTACGTACGGTTTATTGCCGGTACATCGGCACCAGATCACATCTTTATTTTGAAAGCTCCATACCTGCCGATGGAATTTGGCCATTTCTGGTCTCTCGCGGTCGAAGAACAGTTTTATCTGATCTGGCCTCTGGTTGTATTTTGGATTCGCGGCAGAGATAAGTTGCTGCGTATCTGCGCTTTGACAATTATTGCTGTTCCGATTCTAAGGGCTGTGCTCTGGAGGCTTCTGCCGCAGAACATTTTGGACATGGAGTTCCTCTATCGCATGACTTTCACGCAGTGCGATGCATTTCTGCTTGGAGGTTTGTTGGCGCTCTGGCTTAGGGGACCTAAGAAAGATTGGTTGCTGAACCAGTCAAAAAAAATGCTTTGGATTTCGCTATCGCTTTTACTCATTGCTTACATAGGTAACAACCAATTTCATTTACGTGACCTTTCTACGACATCCGGCTGGATGTCTATCTACGGATATTCGCTGCTTGACCTTGCCAGTGCCGGTCTAATTTTATGTGCGATTCAGCCGGCAACGCTTATCGGCAGGGTGATGTCACTTGCGCCACTACGCTTCATTGGCAGATATAGCTATGGGTTTTATGTCTACCATGTGATGTTGAGACCGTTCCTCCAGCGGTATGTTTTACCCGTGAGCCACTCCTTGTCAGCGCGGGCCTACTATATTCAATCTATTTTCTCGGCTATTGTTTACTTTATAGCGGTACTTCTTGTCTCAATATGCAGTTATCATTGCCTCGAGCTGCCATTCCTGAAATTAAAAAATAAATTTACGGTTCGTCACAAAAACCCACCAGTCGTGGATTTTGCAAAAGCTGAATGATCATGGTCGCCGGTCGTTCCTATCGGGCTCGGCCTGTCTTTGCAGCAGAGTTAGCTCAATAAACCCGCGCGTCGATATCCCGTCGCCAACCTTGCCAGAAGGCAGTCCGGTAGATGCTATCTTCAAGATTTATGATTGGACTAAGCCCAAGTAAGTCTTTAGCTCGAGCTACCGATGGAACATAGCGAGAGGGAGCTTCTCCGGGAGTTGGTGGCTGGGCGATCGTTATCTTGATGGCAGGGTTGAGGACGCGCGCGACTGTTTCTGCGAGTTTGAGGATGCTCACATCAAAGCCGGATCCGACATTGACCGGTAAAAGCGTTGGTCCTCGAAACAGCATTGTCCAAAGCCAGATAGCCAGGTCTGCGGCGTACAAATAGGAACGTCTCGTAGTGCCGTCGCCTTTGATTTGAATCGCACGCCCCGCCATTACATCTGCTATAAAGTTACCTATCGCGAAGTGCTTGTCGAGCGGTAGATGCGGACCGCAAAAAGCCCAACATCTAGCAATCTTGCATTGAAGATTATGGCTGGGACCATACAGTGCGCAGAGGAGCTCTGCCATACGCTTTCCTTCTCCATAAGAGCTGGCTGCATGAAGTGGGTCGGGCGCGCCAGTGTAGGTTTCTGGAAGATGCGAAATATCAGACGGTTGTTTGCCGTATACGGCTCCTGAACTGGTAAGCAAGAACTTTCGCGTTTTTCGCGCAGCGGAAAACTGCAGCACCCGTTCTGTCCCGCCTACAATGTTGTGCAATAGGGTTCTTTGTGATTCGAGTGAAGAATTGACGCTCGTTTCTGTTGCAGCATGAATAACGTATTGAAAGTCGCCCTCTGGAAACTGGAACGTGCTGACATCGCCCGCCAGTAGCGTAAGTGAAGACTCGGTATTGAGATGCGAACACTTCTCGAGAAAAGCTTTTGGGTTCCGAGTGAGAACAAAAGCTCGCGCTTCGAGGTCAAGCTTGCGATTAATATGGCAAAAGCTTTCCAGCAGCCAGCAGCCAAAGAAGCCGGTGCCGCCGGTGATAAACACCGATTGCCCACGCATTTCTTCCCAGAGAGATGCAGTCTCGGCGAGGATCAGGTCAAGATCCTGAATGGGGAGCGGAAGGGAATGTTTAATGAGGCTTGTCATTGATTGCGTAGTGACATCTTGCAAAATTCAAGCGCTTCCACCCAGAATGATTAAATACCGGGACGAAGAGAGATCTGATGTTTTCTTGCCGGTAATCTTCTACATATCCAAACAATTCTCGATCAGCAAGTCGAAGCAGCGTGTTCGTGCGCTCTTTCGCTATTTGCCGCAACCTTAGTCCCTAGACTGATCAAAGGCTTTTCCAAAAAGTGATAGGCCGGGACCACAATGGCAGCAATTGGCAAGATAATGCCTGCGATGCGCACGGTCATAGCGTGACCGGCCAACAGATTAACACCGATAAGTATCCCGAAAGGATGAATGAGGTAAATGCCGTACGAGTACATTGCAATTTGATGACTCATCTGTATTAACCATTTCGAGCGAATGGAGCGGAAGAAGGGGAGGGTAAGCCCTAATGCCAGCGTCAGCCACCAACCGCTACGCCATGTCGGCCGCAGCATAAATCCGAAAAGCAGAACTGCAATCCATGGCGGAAGAAAAAAGCCAGGAATCTTTGGATCAACTTTGGCAAAGAGAATGTAAGCAATAATCCCTGAAAGAAAGTAGGGGATGCAGGCGGCGAAAGTGTTGCTGTCAGGAAATGCCGATCGCGCATATGCAGCAGCGCCCGCCCAGAGAAGAAGGATAGGCCACAGCGTGAAATTTTGACGAACGAAGAAGTAGAAAACCGGCAGTAGCACATACATGTCTACTTCTAGGGGAAGACTCCACATCACGCCGAGAATATTCCCGCCCCCGCCTATATTCTGGACCAATAGAAGATTGGAAACGACGTTCTTGATCCCATGCGTCTGAAAATAGGTATCGCCATCGACATTTTGCATGGTCGGGATATGAAAAATTACGGTGACCAAAACGGCCGCCATGGCCAGCGGATAGATGCGGAAAGCGCGGCGAATGTAGAAATCCAGTACATGCGGTTTTCGATCCAATGACCACATGAGCACCAGACTCGTGTGAACGAAAAAGATGAAGACGCCGACAACACCTAGCCATGCGATGTCCCAGCCTCTGATCCAGTGAATTCGCATTGCCAGCAAGGTATGCTCGATCACGACGAGCAGCACCGCAATGCTGCGAACCAAATCCAGATTGGGCTTTGACTTCATTCTGTCAATATATCAATCGGTTCTGAATTTACCCTTTAAAGCAGGCGCTGATCGTTGAAGATCCTCCAAGTCGCGTTATCTTGCCGCAAGCAATAGAATGAGCGTATGCAGAAAGTGTCTGATTATGTGGTCCGCTTCGTCGCAGACCAGGGTGTGAAGCATGTTTTTTTGGTGACCGGCGGCGGAGCGATGCACCTGAATCAATCGCTCGGCAGTTGCACGGAGATCGAAGCCATTTCTAATGCGCACGAGCAGGCGAGCGCCATGTGCGCCGAGAGTTACGCAAAGGTCACGGGTGGGTTGGGTGTGGCCATGGTCACCACCGGACCCGGTGGCACAAACGCCGTGACAGGCGTTGCGGGAGCATGGCTCGATTCGACCCCCACTCTTTACATTTCGGGGCAGGTAAAGCGGCCTGATCGCATGTTTGATGCAGAGGGAAAACCCCTTGGCATGCGGCAGCTTGGCGTTCAGGAAGTGGATATTGTTTCCATCGTTAAGCCAATTACGAAATATGCAGTGACTGTGCTAGATCCCGTCGATATCCGTTACCACCTTGAAAAAGCTACTTATCTCGCGACCACTGGCCGACCGGGGCCAGTTTGGGTCGACATTCCCCTCGATGTGCAAGCGTCACCGATTGAGGAATATGCCAAGTTACGCGGCTTCGATCCTACTGAAATTTCCGCGGATCAAAATAACGCACACCTGTGCGAAGAAATACGCCAGTTGATTGGAAAATTCAATGCTGCGGAGCGCCCGCTATTATTCGCAGGCAATGGCCTTCGCTTGGCAAAGGCCGAAGCGGAGTTCGCGCAACTGCGTAAGCTGCTGGGCATTCCAACCGTGGCTACATGGTGCGCTGCGGACCTGGTGCCGAGCGACGATCCTACCTATGTTGGCCGTCCCGGCTCAGTTGCCGCGCGCGGCGCGAATTTTGCTCTACAGAATTGTGATTTTCTGTTGGCAATCGGTGTTCGCCTCGACTTTGCGATCACCGGTTACGCTCCGCAGAATCTCGCGCGAGAGGCCCACAAGATCGCGGTGGACATCGATCCAGCTGAACTGAAGAAGCTTCACCCACACCTTCAGCAGCCGATAGCTGCTGACGCGAGGGAGTTTCTGAAAGAGCTGCTCGCGCAGGCGTCATCGATTCAGCTTAAAAGTCGTGACGGCTGGACCGCGCGTTGTGCCAACTGGAAGACGCGATACCCTGTCGTTACGAATGAACATCGCAAACCGCAAGGTCGCGTTAGCATTTTCAATCTTGCAGAGGTTATCGGCACAGAGTCAAAGCCCGACGATCTGCTGGTGTCTGGCAGTTCTGGAAGTGGGATCGAAATCTTCCTTCTGGCCTGTCCAACGCGCAATGGTCAGCGTATCTACCACACCGCAGGCCTGGGATCTATGGGGTATGGGCTTCCCATGTCGATCGCGGTATGTATCGGCGGCGGCCGCAAGCGGACAATTCTGGTCGATGGCGACGGTGGATTTCAGTTCAATATTCAAGAGTTGGAAACTGCCGCACGACTTCGGCTGCCGATCAAGTTTTTCATATTGAACAACAACGGCTACGCCTCCATTCGTGCATCGCAGACCGCCTATTTCGGTAAGGCCAACATAGGCTGCGACGAAAATACCGGTCTTACCGTACCCGATCTGACAAAAGTAGCAGCAGCATATAACATTCCCTCCGTTGTTATCGGAAATCAAGAAAATCTGAGGAATGATGTGAAAAGGGCCCTTTCGACGGAAGGACCGGTGGTTGTTGATGTCCGAGTTATCCCAGATGAGGTACGCGCTCCGCGCCTTTCTTCTCACCAAAAAGCGGACGGCTCCTTCGTTTCGAGGCCGCTGGAGGATATGTTCCCCTTCCTGCCGCGCGAGGAATTTTTGGCCAATATGATCGTCAAGCCGCTCGATGAATAGATGCCTCATAACAGGCTCCTTCAAACGCGCAGAACTAGCCATCGAACCGTTACGAGGATTCGCCACGATACAGTAAATTCATGCTTCCCCTCTCTGAGTTGTTTTTGGAATCCGTCGATGCCGTCGAGCACCGCGAGCGCCATGCGCTGGAGGACGCGTTGCGCAAATTTGATCAACGCATCATTCTCTTCGGTGCCGGCAATCTCGGAAGGCGCGCTTTAGGGCTATTGCGAGGTATAGGGTACGAACCTCTATGCTTTAGTGACAATAGCAACGCACGCTGGGGAACAGGGATTGACGGTCTCAAAGTGCTTGCGCCTGAGGAAGCAGCGCAACGCTATGGTTCGGATTCGACATTTCTTGTAACCATCTGGAATGAATTTCATTGGTTCCGCGAGACCGAAGAGCAGTTGAAGTCATTGGGATGCAGACAGGTCCTTCCGTACACATATTTGTATTGGCGGTTTCCTGATACGTTCCTTCCTTTTCTGCTAAATGAATTACCTCATTTGCTTTACATGGCTCGCGATCGTGTTCTCGCGGCGGAGCACCTCTGGGATGACGACGAATCACGGAGCCTTTATCGGTCCAACATTTACTTCCGAGCGACCGGAAATCCCAGTCTGTTACCAGGACGCCCCACGGAAAACACTTATCTTCCATTGGATATTTTTGACGTACAGGAGGACGAATGTTTTGCAGATTGCGGCGCAACCGCGGGCGAGATGGCTCAGGACCTGCTTCGAAAGGTAGATCACCGCTTTTCAACATTCACCGCAATCGAAGCCGACCAACTGTCTTACAAACGGCTAGAAGATTTCGTCAATGGATTGTCGCCGGATGTGAAAAGAAAATTCGTCCTGCACAATTTGGCTGTAGGTCTTGAGAAGGGTGAGGTGCACTTTTCCCACACGGGAGGAACGGGATCGAGGATTTCGGAAGAAGGAGATGCCGTGCTCTGCGCTCCTCTTGATGACCTGTTTGCAGACGCATCGCTCACTTTCTTAAAAATGGATATCGAAGGAGCGGAATACGACGCACTTCGCGGAGCAAAGCAGGTAATACAACGGGACAAACCCATTCTCGCGATCTGTGTATATCACACTCAAAGCGATATATGGCGAATACCGCTTATGGCGAAAGAGTATCTTCCGAAACACAAACTTTTCCTCAGAGCGTATGAGGGAGACGGTTTCCAGAATGTTTTGTTTGCAGTACCGCCACAGCGGTGCAAGGTTCACGGTTGAGATATCCGCCGCCCTACTTAACAGAGGACTGAATTGAAGTCGCCGGATTTACAGGTCGAGCCGCGAACATTTCGTAACTGGCTCCGTCACACATTGGGGCTCGATCGCGCGATCGGATTCACGATTCTAGCCCGCGCGTGGTCGAGTTCGGCTGGGATCATTACCGTTCTTTTGATTGCCAGATTTCTCACGCCGGCCGAGCAGGGCTACTACTACACATTCGGCAGTCTGGTTGCTCTTCAAATCATTTTTGAGCTGGGCTTTTCTTATGTAATCCTTCAGCTGGCAAGTCACGAAAGAGTTCATGTAGCGATCAGCCCTGAACACGAAATGTCGGGCGATTCTGTTGCTCACGCGCGGCTGGCTTCCATTTTTCAGCGGTTGATTCGATGGTATGCGACGGCAGCCGCGATCATGGCCGTCGCTCTTATCATCGCCGGATTCCAGTTCTTTTCCGCTCATCGGCAGCCTGGCACGGTCGTGGCATGGCGATTGCCATGGTGCGCTGATGTGCTGGCCGCAACGCTTACGTTTCTCTTTGATCCCATCCTCTCTTTTATGGAGGGCTGCGGTTTCGTCGCGAATGTAGCACGCTTGCGCCTGCAGCAAGCGGCGGCGGGCAGCCTGCTGGCCTGGCTCGCTCTGAGCACGCACCACGGCCTGTTCGCTCCAGCGATGATGATTTTCGGGACGGCCTCTACTTCTTTCTTTTGGTTGTTGAGAAGATGGAAGCTGCTCTTCGGCCTATGGAGACACGATCCCGGGAAGCATCATGTTCTGTGGGGTAAGGAAGTATGGCCTTTCCAATGGCGAATCGCGGTTAGCTGGCTTTCCGGCTACTTTATCTTCCAGCTGTTCAATCCAATTTTGTTCGCATTTCGCGGGGCCGCTGTCGCGGGACAGATGGGCATGTCTCTCAATGTGGTGAATGCACTACAGGCAGTTGCCATATCGTGGATTAGCACCAAGTCTGCACCATTTGGCGGAATGATCGCGCGTCGGGATTTCGCGCAGCTCGACAAGGTATTTTTCAGGGCTCTCATCCAGGCGATGTGCGTTTTCATGGCTGGCGGAGTATTGGCATGGTCCATAGTCGTGTACCTAAACATGAAGCATCCGGGACTGGCGCACCGGTTGCTGAGCCCTACCCTAATTGCCATTATGCTGCTGACTACAGCGATGAATGTAGTTGTCACTGCGGAGGCTACTTATCTGCGAGCGCACAAGCAGGAGAAGTTCCTGATCAATTCTGTGCTGGGGGCGATTTTCGTTGGGAGCGCTGCCTACTTTTTAGGCAGGTCATATGGAGCCGCCGGCATCGTGATGGGAAACCTGGTGATCGCCATCCTCCTGGGATTGGGCGGGGGGACGTATGTGTTTTGGAAATATCGGCGACTGTGGCATGCCGATACTCCAACACAATACGGCCGGTGAAACACCTTCAGAAGGTAGAAATTAGGAACTCATCAAAGCGATCAAACCCAGGATCGTTGAAATGCTGAAAACTGTTGCATGGGTGAGGCAATCGTGTTTTTTTTGCCATTAACCAGGTTTGCCTATCCATACATTTTTATGCACGTTTAGGTTTGCGAGAGACAAGGCAAGAGGGAAAGCTGAACACCGCACCAACCTGAATCCGCCTAAAAAGCTTCTGGGATCGCTGTATCGCTGCATACTACTTTTGCTAGGCGTCGAAAACTCAACAACATACAGATTGTCATGATGACAAGGAGAAGCCAGCAAATGTTATGATAACTGTGGCGAGGTCACAATCTCGCTAAGCATCTTACCAGGTGAAGGTTCGGCGAAACCGGCCTTCGGAGGTTCTTATAGCATGCGTGTGCTGTTCCTGAATCCGCCGTTTCACCCCCGATTCTCGCGAGAGCAGCGCAGTCCCGCTGTGACCAAAAGCGGCACGCTTTATTACCCCAAGTGGCTGGCCACGGCAGCCGGGGTCGCAATCCAGAACGGCCATGACGTCGACCTCGTCGACGCTCCTGCCGCGGGGATGACCGTGCAGGGGGTGATCGACCGCATAAGCGCGAAGAACATTCAGGCTGTGGTGTGCGACACCTCGACGCCGAGCATTCTGAACGATGTGAGCGTGATCGAGTCGCTGGTAGTGGCAAATCCTAAGTTGCACGTGCTGTTGGTGGGACGCCATGTGTCGGCTCTGCCCAAAGAAACGCTGGAGATGTCGTCGTCGCTACAGGCTGTGGCCATCCGCGAATATGAGTACACGGTGCGGGATTGGCTGGCGGCCAGGGAGTCGGGTGCCGACCTCTCAGCTGTTGACGGTCTGGCGTACCGCTCGGCGACTGGTGAGATCATCACCAATAAGCAGCGCGGCGCTATCCACAATCTCGACGAGTTGCCATTCGTTTCCGAGGTTTACAAGCGCTTCCTACATACTCCTGACTATTTTTACGGCCACTCGTTGTGGCCGCTGGTGGTTTTCGACACCAGCCGTGGTTGCCCCTATCACTGCTCGTTCTGCGTCTATCCGCAGACTTTCAGCGGACACACCATGCGTTATCGCTCGGTTTCCAATGTCGCGGACGAATTTGAGTTCGTTGCAAAGGAAATGCCCGAGATCAAGACGGTGATGCTCGAAGACGATACCTTCATCGTCAGCAAACCGCGGACTCTGGAGCTGGCGAACGAATTGATTCGCCGCGGGAACAAGCTGCCTTTCGACGCCAATTGCCGCGCCGATATCGGTGCCGATGTCGAATTGCTGTCGACCCTGCATAAATCCGGCGCTCGCCTGTTCTGCGTGGGCTTCGAGAGCGGTGATGTCGACGTCATCAACGGCATGAAGAAGAACAACGACGATCGCCGGGATGCGAAATATCACGACGAGGCACACAAGTTCGTTCGCCGTTGCCAGGAGTCTGGCATCATGGTGCACGGCTGCTTCATGGTCGGCAACCTGAACGAGACTCCGGCCAGCATGGAGAAGACTTTAGGCTTCGCCAAGGCGCTACGGCCGGATACCGCCCAGTTCTTTCCCATCATGGTTTATCCAGGTACGGTGGCCTACCAGGAAGCCAAGAAGCGGGACTACATTCAGATTGAGGACTGGGGTGCGTGGCTGACCAAGGACGGTCTCCACAACAGCGTGGTCACGCTCCCGAATATCACCCACGAGCAACTGGTGAGCTTCTGCGACCGCGCACGGCGGAGCTTCTATCTTTCGCCCCGGTACCTCGCGTATAAGTTGAAGCAGTCGCTCACAGACCGCCGGGAGCTACAGCGTAACGTCAAGGGATTCTTGACGCTTTCGAAGTATCTGATTCGCGGCAGCGAGCACGAGAAAAAGACCGAGGTTCCCACCAAGACGCAGGGCGCGACGGCATAAGCTATTTGCCATGTAGTCCGGATCGCGCTGGAGGCGTTGCTTGGAGCGTTCCCCCGAAGCTGTAAAAATTTCGATCGTTATCCCCACGTTCAATGGCGCTTCCCGGATCGGGAAGTGCCTGGACGCGTTGCTGGGGCAAACGCCTGAGCGAGACGCCGAAATCCTGGTGGTGAATGATGGTTCGACGGATGATACCGCCGAGGTCGTGAAGCGCTATCCCGGCGTTCATTTGATCCAGCAGGTGAATGCCGGACCCGCTGCCGCCCGCAATCGCGGAGCGCAAGAGGCGCGGGGTGAAATCCTCCTGTTTACCGATGACGACTGCGTGCCCACTCCGCATTGGCTGGATGCGATGCTCGCGCCCTTCCGCGACCTCGAGGTTGTGGCGGCAAAAGGAGTGTACCGAACCCATCAGCGCCAACTTGCAGCACGCTTCGTGCAGGTTGAATACGAGGACAAGTACCGAGTGATGTCGCGCTTTTCGGAGATCGACTTCGTTGATACCTATTCAGCGGCGTTTCGGCGCGACCGGTTTCTTGAGATGTCAGGATATGACATCTCGTTTCCGGTGGCATGCGCTGAAGATGTCGAGCTTTCCTATCGGATGTCGGCACGCGGATGGAAGATGAAGTTCGTGCCTGATGCGGTCGTTTACCACACTCATCCCACTACGCTTTCAAGCTACTTGAAGAAAAAGTACAAATTCGCCTTTTGGCGGATGTTAGCGGTGCGTAAGAATCCCGGAAAAGGCGTTAAGGATAGTCATACGCCGCAGTTGATGAAGTTGCAGTTGCTATTTGCGCCGGCGCTGCTGCTGGGGTTGGCTTTCGATGCGATCGTGCGGCCCAGGGTTCCTGCATCATTAGTGGTTATCGCTGGATTTCTCCTGAGCACCGTTCCGTTTGCGCTGCATGCATCCCGGAGTGACCGGACGATCGGACTGCTCTCCCCGTTCTTCCTCGCGGCTCGCGCCTGCGCGCAGGTAATGGGGGTGGCTGCCGGGCTTATGTACGCACATCGCGAACCCGCCAAAGTCTCGAGCAAATCGCCTGCCTGAACGCCTAAATCTTTGACTAATTCTGGCCTGCGCTGTGGATGATGGCGTTTGGTGTAGCTGACTAGCGAGCTACGGCCGCTGGCAGGATGTCTTCTACGTCTACCCATTGGGTTGGGTATTGGCCGGTGTAGCAGGCTACGCAGAATTTGTTTTGTTCTGCTCCGGTGCAGGCTTTTCTGAGGCCTTCGAGCGATAGATACGCGAGCGAGTCGGCTTCGATGTAGTTTCTTATCTCGGCGATCGAGTTATTCGCGGCGATGAGCTCGGATTTTCTTGGCGTGTCCACGCCGTAGTAGCAAGGGGAGATGGTCGGCGGGCAGCTGATGCGTAGGTGGACTTCCTTGGCTCCGGCGGCTCTTACCATCCTGACAATTTTTCTACTTGTCGTCCCGCGGATGATCGAGTCGTCGATCAGGATGATGCGTTTGCCTTCGAGCAGATTGCGGACGGGATTCAGCTTGAGCTTCACGCCGAAGTCGCGCACGCGCTGCTCGGGTTCGATAAATGTCCGGCCCACGTAGTGGTTGCGGATCAAACCAAAGCGAAATGGAATGCCGGATTCGGCGGCGTATCCGATGGCGGCAGTGACCCCGGAGTCGGGCACGGGAACGACGAGGTCGGCGTCGACGTGGGACTCGCGGGCCAGCTGGCGGCCCATCTCTTCGCGACTCTCCTGCACCCAGCGGTTGAAGATCTTGCTGTCGGGGCGGGCAAAGTAGACGTGCTCGAAGATGCAGCTGCTTTGTTCGACTCCAGACGAGTAGCGGCGCGAGGTGACGCCGTCCTGCGTGACCATGACCAGCTCGCCGGGCTCGACATCGCGAACGAACTTGGCGCGGAGCAGGTCAAATGCGCATGTTTCGGAGGCGAAGACGATGGTGTCGGGACCGTCAGGGTTCTCGATGCAGCCCATGGAGAGCGGCCGGAAGCCGCGCGGGTCGCGGGCTGCGAAAACCTTGTCGCGGGTCATCATGACGATGGAGAAGGCTCCGTCGACCTGGGAGAGCGAGTCGGCGATGGCGTCGACGAGGGTGTTGGCGCGGGAGTGCGCGATGAGCTGGACGATGATCTCGGAGTCGCTGGTGGTCTGGAAGAAGGCTCCGTCGCGCTCGAGGCGCGCGCGCACATTGCCCAGGTTGACCAGGTTGCCGTTATGGGCGATGGCGATGAGACCCTTTGTCGACTCCACGCGGATGGGCTGGGCATTGAGAAGGGCAGAGTCCCCTGTTGTTGAATAGCGGGTGTGGCCTATGGCCATGTCGCCGTGCAGCTTGTTGAGCACATCGTCGGTGAAGATGTCGGCGACCAGGCCCATGCCTTTGATGTTGGAGAGGTTCTTGCCGTCGGCGGTGGCGATGCCGGCCGATTCCTGCCCGCGATGCTGCAGCGCGTAGAGGCCGAGGTAGACCTGGCGGGCGGCGTCGGGGTGTCCGTGGACGGCGACGACTCCGCATTCTTCTCTTAGCTTGGGATCGTCTGCTTCAGGGGCTAAAGCCCCTTCGTGCTTGGGCGCTGTAGCGGCACGACTCAAGTCGTGCCCTGACACGAAGCCAGAGATGTTTGCCGGCTGGCCCTCGATTCCTTCGATCAGCAGATGCTTCACGCGAGGACCTCGTTCGCGGTGTGGTCGTGGAGGGTTTGTTCTAGGGATTGGGACCAGGGTTCGTACAATTCACCCACTGTTGTATCGATAAGGAGCTCGCCGCGCGATTCGCCAGAGTGGCCGATTGAAAAGCTAAATGCGTTGGCGGTCGTTGACCCGATATTTCGCCAGTTAAGGCCGTACCGCTCTGCGAGCGCGCAGATTGCTTCCACACTTCGCGGATCGCAGGAAATTACGACGGACGGCGCCTCTGCAAATAGAGACATGCTCTCTGGAAAACCGTCCAGTCGGATACTGTTTACGTCCACACCGATCTTGTTGCTGAAACCAGCCTTGGCAAGTGCTGCCACCAAACCACCGCTTCCTATGTCGCTACAAGAGCGGAACAGTTCTGTCTCGGATCCTTCGACCAAGAAACGGTGTAGATTCGCTGCAAAGTCAATTTCGAGCCAAGGTGGCCTTCCCCATGTGCAGCCGAGAATTTGCTTTGCGAATTCCGAAGATCCGAAGTCTCCCAGCGCCTCCGGGAAGAAACTAAACTCAATTGCGAGAATCGTATCTCCAGCTCTCTGAAACGCAGCAGGGATGGATTTGGTTACGTCATCTAACAACCCAACAATCCCAACCACCGGCGTGGGATAGATTCCTTCGCCTTTAGTCTCGTTATAGAGCGAAACATTGCCGCCGGTGATGGGTGTTCCCAGTGTGGTGCAGGCTTCGGCGAGGCCGTCGATGGCTTCTGACAACTGCGCCATGATCTCAGGTTTTTCCGGATTGCCAAAGTTGAGGCAATTGGTCGCAGCTACGGGAGTTGCTCCAGTGCAGGCTACTTTGCGGGCGGCTTCGGCGACGGCATGCATGGCTCCGAGCTTGGGATCGAGATAACACCAGCGTCCGTTGCCGGCGAGGGCCATGGCCAGGCCGCGCTCGTGTCCAGGCGTGCCAGTGCCCTTGATGCGCATGACGCCGGCTTCTCCACCGGGGCCTTGGACGGTATTCGTCTGCACCATCGAGTCGTACTGCTCAAAGACCCAACGCTTGCTGCAGATGTTGCTCGATGCGAGCAGCTTCTTGAGGTCGGCGGTGTAGTCGCGGGGCTTCTTCAACTCTTCGAGTACTTCAGCTGGTGGATCGAGCGGGACAGGTGCTTTCCAGGTGCCGATAGGACGGTTGTAGCGCGGCGCGTCGTCGGTAAGCGACTGGTTGGGGATGTCGGCTTCGACTTCGCCTTTGTGGATGACGCGCAGGCGAGGCTCTGCGATGACCGTGCCGACGATCTTGGCTTCGAGTCCCCATTTCAAAAATATCTCGAAGACCTCATTTTCCCGGCCTTTTTCGGCGACGAGGAGCATGCGCTCCTGCGACTCACTGAGCATCATCTCGTAGGCGGTCATGTTGGTCTCGCGCTGGGGGACGTGGTCGAGGTTCAGCTCGAGGCCGACGCCGCCGCGCGCGCCCATCTCGCAGCCGGAAGAGGTGAGGCCGGCTGCACCCATGTCCTGTATGCCGACGATGGGGCTGGTTCCGCTGGGGCCGGGCTTCATCACTTCGAGGCAGGCTTCGAGGAGCAGCTTCTCCATGAAGGGGTCGCCGACCTGCACGTTGGGGCGCTTCTGTTCGGAGCCTTCCTTGAATTCTTCGGAAGCCATGGTTGCTCCATGGATGCCGTCGCGGCCGGTTTTGGCTCCAACATAAATTACGGGATTGCCGACGCCGCTTGCTTTGGCATAGAAGATCTCGTCGCGGCGGACGAGGCCGAGGGCGAAAGCGTTGACCAGCGGATTGCCGGAGTAGCAGGGCTCGAAGCGGGTTTCTCCGCCGAGGTTGGGCACGCCGAAGCAGTTGCCGTAGGCGGCAATGCCGTGGACTACGCCTTCGAGAATGCTGTGGTTCTTGCGGATGACCTCGTCGGTCAGATCAGACCCATGTCTCGAAGGCGAGACATGGAGTACCCGGTCCGTTGATTCCTTCTCAATCGGACCGAAGCGCAGGGAATCCATTACCGCCAGCGGACGCGCATTCATCGTAAAAATGTCCCGCAGGATGCCGCCGACTCCGGTCGCCGCGCCCTGGAAGGGCTCGATGTACGACGGGTGATTGTGCGACTCGATCTTGAAGGCGCAGGCCCAGCCGTCGCCTACGTCGATGATGCCGGCGTTTTCGCCCGGTCCCTGCACCACGCGGTCGCTCTTGGTAGGCAGGCGCTTGAGGTGCACACGCGAGGACTTGTAGGAGCAGTGCTCGCTCCACATCACGCTGTAAATGCCAAGTTCGGTATGGCTGGGGGTGCGACCGAGCGCGCCGAGGATGCGCTGGTACTCATCGGCAGTGATGCTGTGCTGAGCCAGAAGCTCGGGAGTGACGGCGACCGGTTGAGGGGCCGCGGCAGTTTCTGATTTCATGGCTTTGAAACACTATTGTCGCATGGTTCGAGGGTGATTTTTCGGCAGCAGATTGCAAAGGCTTTTGCCGCGCTGCCGGCGATGGCTCCCAGGCCATCCGGGTTTGTCTCGGCTGCTGCGATGAAATGAATGCCGCTGGGTGGAGGCCGTCACCTTGCTTCTCAATTTTGCCGCATCAACGCCTGGAAGTCTTCGTTACCGTGAGTTCAAAGCCGGATTTCTATGGACAAATTGCTGAGAAAACAGCAGTTATAACTGAACTTGATGGCGAAAAAGCATGTTGTGATTGTGGGTGCGGGTCCGGGCGGCCTGGCAGCTGCAATGGTCTTGTCGCAGCGCGGATTTCGAACTCAGGTGTTCGAAAAGCAGGATGTGATCGGGGGCCGTTCGGCAGAGATCACACTCGGCGACTACCGCTTTGATCTGGGGCCGACGTTTCTGATGATGAAATTCCTCCTCGATGAGCTGTTCGCGGAAGGAGGGCGGAAATCCAGCGACTACCTGGGATTTCGGGCGCTTGATCCGATGTACGAGCTGAATTTCGACGGCAAGACCCTGCTGGCGAAGAGCCGCCCGGACGACATGAGGGCCGAGATCGAGAAGGTCTTTCCGGGTGAGGGGAAATCGTTCGACCGGTTTCTGGCGCGGGAGAGCGTCCGTTTCGAGAAGCTTTACCCTTGCCTGCAAAAGCCGTATGGAAGCCTTCCCAGCCTGCTGAGCCCGACACTTTTGGCGGCAGCTCCGCATATTGCGCCGGGACGGTCGCTGTATGACGTGCTGTCCGGCTACTTCCGGGCGGAGGAGCTGCGCCTGGCGTTCACCTTTCAGTCCAAATATCTGGGCATGTCGCCGTGGGACTGTCCCGGATTGTTCACCATGATTCCGTATACCGAGCACGCCCACGGTGTTTATCACGTGATGGGTGGTCTGTGCCGCATCGCAGACGCGCTGGCAAAAGTCGCTCGCGAAGAGGGCGCGGAGATTCGCACGTCGAGCCCAGTCTCGCGCGTTCTGCTGGACGGGCGCAAGGCGTGCGGCGTGGAGCTGGCCGATGGTGAAAAGATCCTGTGTGACGATGTGGTGATCAATGCCGACTTCGGCCACGCCGTCACCACGCTGTTCGAAGAGAAATCGCTGCGCAAGCACACTCCGTCAGCGGTGAAGCAGCGCCACTTCTCCTGCTCCACATTCATGATGTATCTGGGGCTCGACCGGGTTTACGATGCGGAACATCACCTGATCGTGTTTGCGAAGGACTATAAGAAGTGCCTCGCCGACATCACCAGGCACAAGGTTCTTTCCGAAGACATCTCTGTATACATCCGCAATTCGGTGCGAACGGATCCGTCGGTAGCACCGGCGGGTCATTCCGCGCTTTACATTCTGTCTCCGGTTGCGAACAATACCAGCGGCATCGACTGGACGGAGCAGAGAGAGACGTATCGCGAGCGGATTTTGCAGCTCATGGAAGAGCGAACGCCTTATCGCGACGTCCGGCATCACATCCGAGAGGAGCTCATCTTGACACCTGACGACTGGGAGAAGAAGCGCTCGGTATTTCTGGGCGCGACTTTCAATATGTCGCACAGCTGGGATCAGCTGCTCTATCTGCGGCCGCATAACCAGTTTGAAGAGTTTTCCAATTGCTATCTGGTGGGCGGAGGTACGCACCCGGGAAGCGGACTGCCCACGATTTTCGAATCGGCGAGGATTTCATCGAACCTCATCTGCGATAAATACGGCATTGCTTATCCCAAGCCAAAGCCGTTTTCGGAACTCGCGCTTTCATGACGGATCAGACGCATTGCGACCGGATGCGACGCGCTCGTGCTGCGCAAGCAGCATGGGCCACGTTGGCGGTGCGCGAACGCTGCCGCCGGCTTCGCGCCCTGCGTCATCAGATCGCCGATCGCAGCTCCGAGATTGTCGATGTTCTTTCGAGTGACACCGGCAAAACGCCGCTCGATGGGTTGTCCGGCGACGTGCTGGTGACGCTCGAGCAGCTGCTCTACAACGAAAAACATGCCAGCCGAATCTTGACGAGCCGCAAGGTTGCGAGATCGCTGCTCTTCTTCGCAGGTGCCAGCTTTGAAGAGAGCTTCGAGCCCCACGGCGTAGTCCTTATCTATGCGCCCTCGAATTATCCGCTGCAGCTTTCGATCATTCCTGCAGCTACGGCGCTCGCGGCCGGGAATGCAGTCATCCTCAAGTGCTCGGAGAAGACACCACAGACGGCTGATTTGATCGCGAGATTCTTTGCGGATGCAGGGTTTTCCGAGGATCTGGTCCAGGCGGTGAGTGATGCGCCGGAGAGCGCGTCGGCTCTGATCGACGCCGGTCCAGACATGGTCTTCTTTACCGGCAGCAGCCGGAGCGGCCGCGAAGTGGCGACGCGCGCAGCACAGCGTTTGATTCCCGCGGTGCTCGAGCTTGGCGGGTTGGATCCGGCTCTGGCCTTTGCCGATTGCAACTTCAAACGAACGGTGGAAGGTGTAACCTATGGTGCCTTCGCGAATGCGGGGCAGGTGTGCGTTGGAATCAAGCGACTCTATCTAGAGGAGCCGATCTTCGCGGCGTTTCTGGATGCGCTTGCTGAGCGAGCAGGCAGGCTTCGCATCGGTGGTGCGAAGGATTGCGACCTCGGGTTGTTGCCGCCGGGCGCTGCTCGCGAGCGGTTCGTTGCGCAGGTACAAGATGCAATCAACAAGGGAGCGCGGCTGCATTTTCCGCAACACGACGGGATCACCGGCAACGAGCCGGTAATCCTCAGCCATGTGCCGCCGCATGCACGCCTGATGACGGAGGAGGTCTTCGGTCCGGTGGTGTTTGCCTCTTCGTTTAAAGATGAGGCGGAAGCCGTTGCCTATGCCAACGCGAGCGACTTCGCATTGAGCTGCAGCGTGTGGACTGCTGACCTGGTGCGCGCCAGACGTGTTGCCGGGCAGATGTCCGCGGGCAGTTGCGCGGTGAACGATGTAGTTCGCAACATCGCGAATCCTCATTCGTCGTTTGGCGGAAATCGTCAGAGCGGATACGGCCGGTACCATGGGCCTCAGGGACTGCTGGCGTTCTCGCGCTCGAAGTCCGTGATGACGATGAGCGGCCGCAGTCAGCGCGAGCGGCATTGGTTTCCGTTCACCGCGCAGACCTTCGGGCTTGTGCAAAAGGTAATTGCCTTCCGGCATGGAAAGGGCAGCATCATTCAACGGATTAGCCAACTAATTCCCGTGTTCTCACTGGTATTTCTTCTCTATGCGCTTCCTGCGAGCCCAGAAAATCTGGGACATCTCTATATCGATGTGAAGCTGCCGCCGAATAGCCACGGAGATGTGGCTTACCTCATTTTTTCCGGGAAAGATGGATTTCCCAATAAGAAAAACAAGTCGGTGCGCGGCGGGTTTGCGCCGGTTGTCGATGCGCGGAAGCAGGAAGTGAAGATCGATGCCGGAGCGCTGCCGCCGGGGCGCTACGCGGTGAGCGTCTACGAAGATGTGAACGGAAACAGAAAGCTCGATAAGAACCTGTTAGGTATTCCGGCAGAGCCGGTTGGGGCCTCGAATAATCCGAAGGAGCGCATGGGGCCGCCGAGCTTCGCTGACTGTGCCTTTCAGTTCGGTCAATTCGATCAGACCATTTCCATCACGCTTGTGCATTAGGTGCCATGAACGAGAAAACATCGGGAAAGCGTGTGATCGTAATCGGCGCCGGGCTTGGCGGGATGTCCGCGGCGATCATGCTGGCCAGGGCTGGATTCAACGTAACCATCCTGGAAAAAAATGCCAACGCTGGCGGCAAGCTGAATCTTCTTGAAGAGAAGGGATTCCGCTTCGATCTTGGTCCTTCCATCTTTACGCTGCCTCAGATCTTCCGGCCGATATTCGAAGGGGACGGCAAGCGGCTCGAAGACTACATCACGCTCGAGCGCGTCGATCCGCAATGGCGCAATTTTTTCGAAGACGGAACCGTGCTCGATCTCTATGAGCACACCGAGGATATGCGCGCCGAGCTTGCCCGCTTCGGCGACGGAGCTTTCGAAGAGTATCGTCGATTTCTTGCATACTCCCGTGAGCAGTATGAAGTCATCGAACGCGGCTATTTTCGCGAGGGGCTGGATACCTTCTGGCAGTTCGTAAAATTCTATGGCTTGAAAGACGCGCGCCCGCTGGACTATCTGCACACCATGTCCGGCAGCATCTACAAGCGCATCAGCAATCCTTACCTGCGCGACATCTTCGAATACTTCATCAAGTATGTGGGCTCATCGGCGACGGATGCTCCGGGCTTCATGAACCTGATGCCGAATATCCAGCTGGAGTTCGGGCTGTGGTATGTGAAGGGCGGTCTCTATGAGCTGGCGCGCGCGTTTCAGAAGCGCCTGGACGAAACCGGCGTCGAACTGTGCCTGTCGCGTGAAGTCCTGAGCATCCAGAAGACGATCGACAAGGTGGTAGGTGTCGCGGCGAAGCGCGCCGACGGAACTGTGGAAAGATTCGATGCCGATTACGTCGTCTCGAATATGGAAGTGATTCCGGCAATGGAGCGCCTGCTGCGGGAGCCGCCGAGCGTGATGAAAAAGATGGCGCGTTTCGAGCCATCCTGTTCGGGAATCATCGTGCACCTGGGGCTTGACTGCGTCTATCCGCAGCTGGCGCATCACAATTTCTTCTATTCGAGCGATCAGCACGAACACTTTCATCGCGTCTTCCACAAGAAGAAGCTGCCGAAAGATCCCACGATCTATGTGGTGGCTCCCACACGCACTGACCCCACGCAGGCCCCGCCGGGTCACGACAACATCAAGATCCTTCCCCATATCCCGTACATCAACGACGAGCGTCCCTATACCCGTGAAGACTATGCCGCGCTGAAGGAGCTGTGTATCGACAAACTGGAGCGCATGGGGCTTAAAGATCTGCGCAGGCATATTGTTGTTGAAGATTTCTGGACGCCATTCGATATCGAGGCGCGTTATGCTTCAAATCGCGGATCGATTTATGGCGTAGTCACGGACAGGCGCCGCAACTTCGCGTTCAAGGCACCGAAGCAGAGCGCGCAATACCGCAACCTGTTTTTTGCCGGTGGCAGCGTGAATCCGGGAGGCGGCATGCCAATGGTAACGCTCAGCGGTCAGCATGTGGCGCGCATGATCCAGGAGCACGAAATAATCCGGGAGCACGAAAAAGGTTCAGCGTGAGCTGGCTGCTGCTGTTGTGCGCGCTCGGCCTGCCCGCCGGCTTCCTGCTGATGAGGCGTATCCCGCTATGCCGTCCTGCAAGGCTGGCGACGGCTGTTCCTTTCTCGATCATCATTCCCGCACGCAATGAAGAGCGGAATATCGCGCCGCTTCTCGATTCGATTGCGCGCTCGTCGCTGCAGCCGGATGAAGTCATCGTCGTCGATGATGGCTCGACCGATCGCACCGCGCAGATAGCGAGAAGCCACGGAGCCAGGGTGATCGCGTCAGACGATCTGCCCCGCGGCTGGACGGGCAAGACGTGGGCGTGCCACCAGGGTGCGCTGGCAGCGGCAACCGGCACCTTTCTCTTTCTCGATGCGGATACGCGGCTGGAGACCGATGGACTGGAGAAGATCTTTGCCGAGTATCGAGCCGGAGTCGACGTAGACGCCGCTTTCTCCGTTCTGCCGTACCACGAGACCCAGAAGCCTTATGAAGAGCTATCACTTTTTTTCAATCTCCTGATGGCGATGGGTGCGGGTGGGTTTGGATCATTCGGCAAGCCTTTCCTGTTTGGCCAATCCCTGCTGATCGCGGGCGAGACATATCGGCGGAGCGGCGGCCATCGCGCGGTTCGTGAGCACATCCTCGAGAATTTTGCGCTGGCGTCTCACGTGTATTCCGCTGGATCAACATGCGTCACTCGCGGAGGGCGGGGGGCGATCCATATAAGGATGTTTCCTGAAAGCTTCGCGCAGCTCCGTGAGGGGTGGACCAAGGCATTTGCCGATGGCGCGTCGGCTTCTCCGCGGCTGGTGCTGGCCATTTCGGTCTACTGGCTCACCGCGGCGATAGCGACGTTCCTGATGCTCTTTTCCGTTCACTCCGGGTATTTGTATCCGGCCTTGCTCTACGCGGGATTTGTTTTGCAGCTCTTCTTTTTCTCCCGGCAGATTGGAAACTACCGCCTGACTACCTGTCTGTTCTATCCTGTGCCGCTCATGTTTTATTTCGCGGTCTTCGGCGAATCGTTCTACCGGCGGATCTTCCGGCGCACCGTGGTTTGGCGCGGCCGCGAGATATGAGGGCTGCGGTCTGGGCGGCGAACATCCTGGGCTGGCCGGTGATTCATCTGGCCATTGCCAGAGTCGCAATCGCGCTGCCCAGTGCATACTTCGCACAGGACGGCTTTCTCTTTGCGGAGCGGTCGTGGGAGCAGGATGGGAACTTCTATCGCGGGTGGCTCGCCATTCGCTCCTGGAAGGGCCGTCTTCCCAATGGAGCACCGTGGCTGGGCGGGTTTTCCAAAGACCGTCTGGCGAAGCGCGATGCCGGTTATGTCGACGAGTTCATTCTGGAGACGCGCCGCGCCGAGTTCGCGCACTGGTGCATGCTGGCCTGCCTGCCGCTGTTCTTTCTCTGGAATCCGCCGTGGGCATGCGCGGTGATGGCGTTTTATGCCATCGCAGCCAACATGCCGTGCATTGCCGTACAGCGTTATAACCGCCTGGTGCTGGCGCGCTTCAGAAAACGCTCCAACCGGAGGTTCCCTTGAGATTGCCGGCGCTGTTTCATCCCAGAATTGTGCTGCAAAAGCTTGACACGCCCTCAATGTGTTGATATCAACGTAATCTATCTGGATTTTCCGTGAAACTCGCGGCGCCTGCGGATTACGATGATTGCCGACAGGAAATCCCGCTGCGTGGAGGGCTTACCATGTCATTCTTTCGTGATTTGAAGATTGCGATGCGTTCTTTGGCGCGGGTGCGCGCGCTGTGGATTACCGTCGCACTGACGCTGGCGCTGGGGATCGGCGCCAATGCCGCGATCTTCACCGTTGTGCGCGGTGTGCTGCTGCGGCCTCTGGCCAATCGCGATGAAGACAGGCTGCTCTACATACGACAGAGCGCTCCGGGCATCGGAGTCGAGAACTCGACGTTCTCCGTTCCGGAGATCCAGGACATCGGCAAAAACCTCAAGACGATCAGCGAACTCGGCACATTTTCTGAGATCAGCTTCACCGTTGTAGGGCTGGGCACGCCGCGCGAGATTCCGGCAGGCGTGGTCGACGGGCATTATTTCGAAGTGATGGGTTTGCAGCCGGTGCTGGGGCGACTGCTGACGACGGCCGATGACGGCCCGAATGCGTCGGGTGCGGTTGTGCTCACCTATAAATTCTGGACGACATCGCTGCACTCCGACCCAAGCGTGCTGGGCAAGCAGGTGCGGCTGGAGAGCTTTGCCGGCGCGCGTACTGCCACGATTGTGGGTGTGCTTCAACCATCGGTGCCATATCCGGTGGAGACCGAGATCATCGCGAACGTAGTGACCAGCCCGCATCATCTTTCCGCGACGATGGTGACGGGACGCGAGCATCGCATGACCGAGGTCTTCGGACGGCTTGCTCCCGGCGCAACTCTCGACTCTGCACGCGCCGAGCTGAAAACGGCGTATTCGGCGATGCTGTCGGATCATCCGGATGTATATAAGCCGGCAAGCCAACCCACAATCTCCGTCACGCGGATGCACGATCAGATCAACTCTCGCGCGAATACCATTCTTTGGGTGCTGTTCGCTGCCTCGGGCCTGCTCTTTGTGATTGCATGCTCGAATGTTGCCAATCTTGTGCTGGCGCGGACGGTGCGGCGCGAACCGGAGCTCGCCGTGCGTTCTGCACTGGGCGCAACGACGGCAGCATTGCGGCGCTCGCTGCTGGCCGAGAGCATCGTGCTGTGCGGCAGCGGAGTGCTGGCCGCGCTGGCCATCGCTGCTCCCATTGTGGCCGTACTGGGACGCTACGCCGCGCGATTCTCAGTGCGGGCTGAAGGCCTGACGCTCGACTTCAACCTGGTGTGGTTCGGTATCGGGCTGGCGCTGGTAGCGGCGGTGTTTCTCGCCTATATCCCAAGGCTGCCTTCGGCTGATGCGACCAGCGGCAGCGGACTTTCGAGCAGCGGTGTGCGCGTAACCGGCGCAAGCAGCCGTCGGCTCCGCATCTTTGCGGTCACGCAGATCACCGCGTCGTTCCTGCTTCTGGCCGGAGCGGGTGTATTGCTGCGCACATTGTTCGAGCTTGAGAAGACCCAGCCTCCCTTTGCGACCTCGAAGGTGCTGGCGGTCAATCTTCCGGTGATGTCGTATGGGCGCACGCCGGAGCAGGTGCATGACTTCTACCGCGAGGCGCAGCGGCGAGTGAGTACGCTGCCAGGGGTGGAGCATGCGGCAACCGGTTTCAGCACGCCGTGGCGCGACACCAGGGAACAGGACATCAGCTTCGCATTCGCGGTGCAGGGCGCGGTGCGCAAGAACGGCCTGGATGATCTGCGCGCCCGCTTCCGGTCCATTTCGCCGGGATACTTTGAAACGCTGGGAGTGCCGCTGGTGGAGGGCCGCGATTTCCGGGACACAGACAAGGAAGGCTCGGAGCGTGTGGTGATCATCAGCCAGAGTGTGGCGCAGTCGCTCTTTCCCGGAAAAGAGGCGCTGGGCCGCGAGCTGCGCTGGACCGACGGCGTGATGAAGTTCGTCGGAATCAGCATGGAGCCGCGGCGCATCGTTGGCGTAGTGCCGGATGTCGATGACGAGAACATCATCCCGATACCGGGGATGACCGTGTATCAACCGAGCGATCAAGAGGGATGGCAGGGCCGGCTCTTCGTGCGCGCGAAAGGGGATCCGTACGCGCTGGTGCCGGCGATCACACGCACCATTCATGAGCTGGCGTCGGATCAGCCGGTGGAGCGAGCCAGCACGCTTGATGACATCCGAGCTGAGGTTCTGAGCCCCGACCGGTTGAATGCGATTGTGTTCGGCGGATTCGCGGGTGTGGCGCTGCTGATCTCCGTCGTCGGTGTGGCTGGTGTGCTCGCCTTCTCAGTGAGCGGACGCATCCGCGAATTCGGTGTGCGCATGGCGCTGGGCGCGCAGAGACGAGACATCCTCACGAACGTTCTTCGAGAGGGACTGGTGATCGCGAGCATCGGAGTCGGCGCGGGCATCGTGCTTGGCTTTGCACTGACCCGCGCTGTCGGCAAGTACGTTGCCCAGATTCATCAGCCGAGCATTCTCGCGTTTGCTGCTTCCGCGATCGTGATCATTTGTGCTGCGGTGATTGCGTCAGCCGTGCCTGCGGCACGTGCGGCCAATGTAGATGCGGTCGAAGCGCTGCGCTCGGAATAATCCATCGCTCCCAGCGATGGATTTCCGCAGCCAATCCATCAATATTTAATCCGCTGATTCGCGTGGACTTTTGCCGCCGTCGCATTCGTTTGCGCTCGCATGATGTAAAGCATTACAAATGACAATCCAGAAATGACCCAGATTATCGACCGCTAGAATTCGAATCGACAACTCATCATACCGGCGCCTAGTCTGGACTTGAAGCGAGGTCGGTCTAGGGATTAAGTAATTGATAAAAAATAGTTAATCGCGATTAATTATTCTTTTTGATTACTTTTTGTACACGTATCGAATTGACAATCTTTTATCCGGCATTCTAATCTTCTCGCGCGCGAAAATGTAAGTGTTTACACGCTACACGATGTAAATGTTTACATACCGCCGACGCCTGACTGGCCCTCAGTTTAGGAATTCTCCGGCCATCGAGTGTGAAAGTGTTTTGAGCCCGAAAGTAACGGCTTCGTTCCAAGACTCTCCTCAGAGAGAGACGAAAAATTACTCACTTCGCTAAGAGACAAGTGCAAGTCACTTTTTCAGGAGGTCGTTGTGAACGTTATCCAGAGCAGAATCGCGTGCGCCTTTTTGTTGCTGCTGAGCTGGGCGATGGTAGTCCCAGCAGCGCATGCCCAGACCATCTATGGAAGTATTGCTGGAGTTGTATCGGACAGCACCGGGGCGGTTGTGCCCGGCGCCAAGGTTGAGGCGGTTTCAAAACAGACGGGAGAAAAACTGGACGCTGTTGCCTCCTCGTCAGGCGCATTCCGCTTTCCTCAGGCTCCGATCGGTGCCTACGACATCACGGTTACGGCTCCGGGGTTTAAACCGGAAAAGCTGACCGGCGTGCAGGTGAATTTGCAGGTGACAGCGGCTGTGAATGTCACGCTGCAAGTCGGAGCTGCGACCGAAAGCGTCACCATCAATGCCGAAGCACCGCGTCTCCAGACAGAGAGCTCGGACATCACCGGTTCGATCACGGATACGGAATATCAGAAGCTGCCGCTGGCACTGGGAGGGGTGGGCGCGTTCCGCTCACCGGAAGCTTTTATCTTTTTGCTTCCTGGCAATACCGGTCCAGGCACCAGCAATAACAGCGATAACGGGGTGTTTTTCAGCAAGATCGCCGGCGGGCAGAACTATGGCGCCGAAGTGCTGATTGACGGTCTCAGCCAGCAGCGCAGTGAAAATGGATCTTCGTTCGATGAAGAGTCGCCCTCCGTTGACGCACTTCGCGAACTCACCGTTACCGATGCGCTGCCCCCGGCGGAATACAATCGCACGACTGGCGGCTTCGAGAATTTTGTAACCAAAAACGGCACAAATACTTTCCACGGAACCGGCTACGACATCTTCAAGAACACCGCGTTGGATGCGAACACCTGGTTCAATGGTGGCAATGAAGCGCTATCGTGCTCTGGAACGAGCGATACTCCCTCCTGCCGGGCAACCTATGCGACGCCTGTGGACCGCAAGAATGATTATGGTGGAACCTTCAGCGGTCCAGTCTGGATACCGAAGCTCTACAACGGGCGCGACAAACTTTTCTTCTTTTTCTCGTGGGAGCATCTGACCTACACTCTGGGCGCCACCACGACAACAACCGTGCCGACGTCCCAGGAACTGGGCGGCGACTTTTCGAACCCAGCTTTCTACAATCCGGGCGTCATCGTGGGCACGAACCCCTGCGACGGTTCTCCCGTGTACCAGGGACAAATCTTCGATCCTTCGACTACGCAGACCGTTGACGGAACCGAATGCCGCACTGCTTATCCAGCCAACAAAATCACAGGCGGTTTCTCGCCGGCGGCGCAAAAGTTGCTGGCGTACTTTCCGGCTCCAACAAATGGAAACGTCTTTAACAATTTTCAATTTTCGAGCGCGTCGCCAATCACCAACACCGCACTTACGGTGCGCATCGATGCCAACATCACGCAGAAGAGCAAGATCTGGAGCTCCTACAGCTCCCGCGATAACAACAGAATTTCGGGAACGCCGCAGATTCTGCCTTATCCGATCGATCCGAATACCTGGAAGCAGGACTTCGAAACGCATTTCTGGCGTCTGGGCTGGGACTACTCTCTGAGCCCAACATTGCTGAACCATCTCATCGTCGGAACGAATCGTAGCAACAGCATTAACTTCGCCGTTCCCGCTCTTGAAGGCGTGGACTGGTATTCGCAGGTGGGTATCGGGAACGCAGACAGCAAATTCTTTCCGATTGCCACCAACGGCATTACCGCCAACGAAGGAAACGGCGACGACGGCGACAACGTCGACAGCGGCGTGCGTCTGGATGAGAGCATTTCGTGGCAGAAGGGAGCTCACAGCTTGACCTTCGGCGCCGATCTGCGCTACCAGCAGTATTCGCCTCTGGTCGAAAATTCTCCTTCGATCAACTTCTGCTCACAGCAGACCTCCGCGTATCAGGGTTCGAGCAATAACGGAAATGCGTTGGCCAGCGAACTGCTCGGTCTGGCCTGCGGAGGCACGCAAAACCTCTATGCTCACCAGTCGCGCTGGACTTCCTGGTATTACTCGGGATTTGTGCAGGATGATTGGAAGGCCACAAAAAACCTGACCTTGAATCTCGGTCTGAACTACAGCGTCGACGTTCCTCGCAAAGAGGCGCTGAACAATACCTCGAACTTCAGCCCGACAGCTCTTGATCCGGAATATGGCGTTCCCGGAGCTCTGGTCTTCGGCACCGAGTGCAACGGCTGCAATACGCGATGGGCGGATACCTACTATAAGGACATCGCTCCGCGTGTTGGTTTCGCATACTCACCGCCGTGGCTGAACGGCAAAACGGTGCTGCGCGGCGGCGCGGGCATTCTTTATGGTCCGCTGCAGTATGACGACTTCGGTGGCTCCATGAATGCCGGTTACAAGTCCAACCCTGTGTTTCCATCGAAGAACAGCTTCGATCCTTCGTTCCAGATCGATGCTGGCTTCCCAGCCTTCCCCAAGCCTCCCAATCTCGACCCGGGTCTCTACAACGGTGCTTACCTGCCTGGCTCTTATATCGAGAAGACGGCAGGACGTCCGGCTGCGATCTATGACTACAACTTGCAGCTGCAGCAGGAAGTGGCCAAGGATCTCATCCTGAGCGTTGGCTATATCGGTAGCGAAGGGCAGAATCTCCAGGCCAACAACCAGAACATCAACAACATTCCCTACACCGATATCGCTCTGGGCAAAGAGCTGGGCACCGGATTGTTGAATAACTCCTATGGAGTTGCGACGCCGTTTCCCGGCTACTTCAACCTATGGGGTAACGGCGTCCAGATTCAGCAGGCGCTGCGTCCCTTCCCGCAATATGACTTCATCGACTCGGGCTGCTGCCTGCAGTCGACCGGACACTCAAGCTATGACGCGATGCTGGTTTCTCTCGCCAGGCAGTTCCGGAATGGCCTGAGTTTGCAGGCCTCTTACACATGGGCGAAAAACATCAACGATACGGACAGCGCGCTGCCAAACACCAATCCTGGTCAGCCGCAGGTTCAAAACCCTCAGAACCTCCACGCAGAGAAAGCCATCAGCGTGCAGGATCTTCCGAACACGTTCGTCATCAGCTATCTTTACGAACTCCCGTTTGGAAAGAACAAGCAATTCCTCAATCACGGACCGCTGATGTATGCCGTGGGCGGGTGGCAGATCGGCGGCATCCAGCGTTATCAGAACGGCGAGCCGTTGGCCTTCTGCTGCACCGTGGGCATCCCCGGCTGGCAAAACTCAACCCGGTATGACCTCATTCCCGGAACGAGCATTGTGAGCCCGGTTTACCGCAGCGGCTGGAAACACATTCAGCCGTTCAACACAGCAAACGGAAGCGATCCATCGGTGAACAGCTTCTTCAATGGCGCGTCGACAAACTCTGCCGCCGCATACCATGGAGGAGATGCAACGCCGGCTTTCTTTGACCAGAATGCCGCTGTGAACAGCTCGTCAGAGAATCTTCCTTACGCGCTGGGCAACACACCCCGCGTGACAAATATTCGGATGCCGGCCTGGATGAACGAAGACTTCAGCGTGCTGAAGGACACTCCGATTCACGAAAACCTGATGTTCGAGCTGAAGTTCGAATTCCTTAACGCATTCAACCGTCACCTCTTCAATTCACCAGATACCAATCCGGCGGACTTCACCTTTGGCATTCCCACCGGCACGGCAAATGCGTCGCGTGAGATCCAGGTGACAGGACGCATCACGTTTTAGTCTTTCTCACTGAAGCACTCCCTGGGGGAGCGTGGCTGCTGCTGCGCTCCCCAATTCTTTTTCCGCATGCCGGAGAGTCAGGGCTCCATCGATGTAGGGGATTGACTTCCATTTTCGCGGTCAAATAGGTTGAGGCATACTGCTATGCGAATGATCCGGCTCCGATACGCCGTTGTACTCATTGTTCTTTTTGGACTCCGTCTGTGCGGCTACACACAGAGCGGCTCGCCGGATCAGGCGCAGACATTCATGCGCCAGGGCGCTCAGCAGATGCACGCAGGCGACAGCGCAGCGGCGGAGGCGTCGTTTCGCAAAGCCGTTGCCATCGCTCCCGATCTTGCACCGGCGCATCTCGATCTAGGATTGGCCGAGCTGAAGCAGGGCAAGCTTCTCGATGCGATTGCTTCGATTCGACAATCCCTGCAGCTAGACCCTGCTTCGCCGGGCGCGCATCTTTTTCTAGGCATCGCTGAATATCAGAGCAGCCACGCAGAAGAGGCGGTCTCAGATTTGCAGCAGGCGATCAGGGAAGATCCAGGCAACACTCAGGCTCTCACCTGGCTGGGCATCGTGGAATTGAATACCGGACATCCGGAGCTGGCAGCAGAGCCTTTCGATCGTGCAGCGGAACTGGACCCGAAGGACGAGAATGTTCTCGACTACCGCGTGCAGGCGCATATGGCGGTTGCCAAGCAGAGCTATTCGGATCTCTACAAATTAGACCCGACATCCTGGCGTCTGCACCGCCTCAATGCGGTGATCGAAGCACAGGCGCTCGATCACAAACAGGCGATCGATGAATATCAGCAGGCCATCAAGCTTGCCCCTAAAGAAGCGGATCTTTATGAAGGGCTGGGTTGGGAGTATCGAGCCATGGGCAATGCCAGCCAGGCAGCACAGGCCTTTGCGCAGCAGCTGAAACTTACACCGGGCAATCCGATTGCGATGTATAACCTGGCCAGCGCCGAAGTGGAGAACGGACAGGAGCAGGAGGCAACTCCGCTTCTGCAGCAGGTAGTGAAGATCTACATCACTCCGACACAGGCGGACTACTATCTCGGCCGCGCGCTGGCCGCGCAAAACAAGGATGAAGAGGCGGTCGCCGAGTTCAAGCGGGCAACGATGCTCACTGGTGAGATTCAGCAAAAGGCCTGGTATGGGCTGTTCCAGGTTTATCGCCACATGGGCAAGAGCGCGGAGTCGCGCGCCGCGGTGCAGAAGTATCAGGAGCTTCGCAATGCGGCGGAGAGCGCCAAGGGCAAAGAGCTTGAAGACTGGCGCAAGCTAAACACGGCCGGTTCATCAGCAGCAGGTTCGACAGAAAAGCCATAGCCGCGACGCATACAGCAGCAGTCGCGATGCAGCAAGAATGACCTTCGAGGATTTCAGAGTGAATCGCCGGCACTTTCTTCACCAGGGACTCAAAGCATCCGCAGGACTCATTGCGCCGCCTGCCGCGTCGCGTGTGGGTGTGGTCGCAAATGACGCAGCGATTCGGCTCACTAGAAGCGACAAGTCTCCAACCCGTATTTCACCCGATTTCATGGGGCTGGGATATGAGATGTCCTCGGTGGCGAAAGAGGGTCTGCTCAGTGCGCACAATGATCGCTATGTGCGGCTGGTCAGGCAGCTTGGCTCGCATGGCGTGATTCGTGTGGGAGGCATTGTTGCCGACTACACGCACTATGCGGCGAACGGGACTCCTGTCGCTGAACCCAAAAACACGGTGATCACGCGGGCATGCATTGAGCAGTTCGGGGGCTTCCTGAAGGCTACCGGCTGGACTGCTATCTGGAGCGTAAATTTGGCTCAGGGCAGAATGCAGGAGGCTGTCGACGAGGCTGCCGCAGTATCTGCGATTCTCGGCTCAAGCCTACAGGCCTTTGAGATCGGCAACGAGGTGGAGAATTACCAGAACGGCGAGGAGCCATTTCGCGCGCGGCCATATACGTATGAGATATACCGCGCAGAATACTCGGTGTGGCGGGAAGCGATTCTAAGTGCGGTCCCGCAAGCACGCTTTGCTGCGCCAGACACGGCGAGCAATGTGGAATGGGTGGAGCGCATGGCGCAGGATGCCCACGGAGACGTTCAGCTGCTCACGACTCATTACTATCGCAACGGTCAGCAGCGTGGTTCGGCAGAGCAGCTGCTGCGTCCCGATCCTGCATTGCAACAGAAGCTGACACGGCTGCGAGCTGCGTCGCAGAGCAGCGACATCCCGTGGCGGATGTGCGAGACGAATTCCTTCTCGGGCGGAGGCAAGCCTGGTGTGAGCGACACATTTCTGGGCGCGCTGTGGACGCTCGACTTCATGCTGCTGCTTGCGGCCAATGGATGCTCAGGAGTGAACATGGAAACCGGAGTTAATCAGCTCGGTTTCGTGAGCTCGTATTCTCCGATTCAGGATGACGGCAAGGGTTTGAACAGCGCCGGTGTTCCGTACTACGGGATGCTGGCATGTGCAGAAGCCATGCGGGGTTGCACGGATTTCGTTGCGATGGATGGTGTCGATCCTGCGAGTGGTCTCACCGCATATGCGATGGGCAGGGCGGCGAAGATTTCTTCGGTGGTGGTCATCAACCGGAGTGATGACGATGCAGTGCTTTCCATCGCCAATCTCGGAATGGCCAGGCCTGAAGTCATGCGGCTTCAGGCTCCGGCAATCGATAGCAAGGACGGATTCACATTTGCCGGAGCCGCGATTGGAGCGGAGGGGCACTGGTCGGGCGTGAACGCCGAGGCCATTCCTGGCGCGCAGATTCTGGTGTCCAGAATGAGCGCTGCCGTCATTCGAAGCTCATCGTAGTGGCTGGCTGGAACCATTCGTGCAAGCGCGGCTCTATTGGTTCGCCACGGTATGCTCCAACGTCGCGGTAGCAGAACAGTCCTTATAGAGCGAGCCTTCCTTCATGATCACGTGCAGATTCTTCTCGACGCACCACCAGGTCGAGATCCTTGAGCGGATCGCCGTCGACCAGAAGCAGATCGGCGATATAGCCTTCCTTCACCTGGCCGAGCTCGTTGCCCAGGCCCATCACCTGCCCGCCGATGCGCGTGCCGCACTGCAGCGCCTCGCTGGGTGAGAAGCCGAGCAGATCGACGAAATGCTTCAGGTCGCGCGCGTTGTCTCCCTGCGGCGACTGCGCGAATCCGTAGTCTCCGCCGATGAGCACGCGCACGCCGCGCTTGCGAAGCTCGGTGTAGACCGCGGCGGTGGTATCGATGGTGCGCTGCATCTTGCGCCCGACTTCCGAGTCGCGCATAGAAGCCAAACTTCTCGCCTTCATAGAGCGTGCTGTAGATGATGCCGATGGCCGGCCCGACGAAGATGCGATCCTTCACCGACTCCAGCATGTCGATCGCTTCCTCGTCCGCCGATTCGCAGTGATAGATCACGTCGATGCCGCAGCGAACCGCCCGCTTCACCGACTCCGCCGCGCGGGCGTGGCAGTTGACCTTCTTGCCGAAGTCGCGCGCCACGCTGACCGCCATCTGCATTTCATCTTCGCGCATCACGGTCAGGCCGCCATGGGCGGCGGGGCTGAGATCGTCGCCGGAGATATTGACCTTGATGTTGTCCACGCCTTCGCGGCAACACAGGCGCACGGCCTTCCTGATCTCCTCCGGGCCATCGGCGATCAGGCCGAAGCTCTCGTAGTACATATGCGCCTTGCGTTCGTCGCCGAGGCCGCCGGTGACCGTGATCTCCGGGCTGCCGGCACGAATGCGCGGGCCGGGAAACTCTCCGGCATTGACGGCATTGCGAATCACCACGTCGAGCCGCAGCTTCGAAGTAGCGGCGCTGTAGGCGCTGGTGAAGCCGTGATCGAGCAGCGTCTTGGCATTGCGCACGGTCAGCAGCACATGCTCTTCCGGAGGGATGTTGCCGAGGTCGGAATCGTTCACCGCGCCGCCGAAGGAAATGTGCGCGTGACCTTCGACAAGGCCGGGCATCAGCGTTCTGCCGCGGGCTTCGATGACGGTCGCGCCGTCCACTGCGCAGCCGATTCCGGCGCGCGCGCGATGGTCTTGATCCTTGTGCCTTCAACAAGCACGTCGGCGGGAAAAGCTGCGGCGCCGCTGCCGTCCCAAACATTGGCGCCGCGAAAAAGAACTCGGTTCATGACATTTACCTCCTTCGACAGTAACGATGATCTTATTGATCTGCGACGTATGCGCCGATGCGATGCCGCCAGACCGGGCGACAAGCGCGCGATGACGACGCCGTAGACCACCGACAAGACAAGAACCCCCAGCGCAACCCACGGAAACACATTGAATGGCCACGGTTGGCCTGGCTGGATGAGGCCCCAAAGCGGAAACAGCATGACCAGCGTGCCCGCAACCGGCAGCAAGACGTGGCGAAATATGTTGAGCTGGCTGCGATGATGCCGGATGACGTAAACCGGCAGCGCGAGATTGGTAAGCATGTAGGTGAGGATGATGGGAATGGTGCCGAGCGTGCCGGCAAAGCCGAAGTAATCCATGGGCGCGACTTCGCCGATCAGGCGAAGCCGAGAATCAGAGCAACGGCAATGAAGAGAAACACCCACATGGCGTTGTGCGGAGTCTGGTGCCGCGGATGAATTTTCCCGAGGAACTCCGGCAGCAGACCTTCCCGTCCGGAGTTGAAGAGAATGCGCGCCTGCGAATTCACCAGGCCGATCACCGAGCCCAGAATGCTGGTGACGCCGGCGATATAGGCTACGGCGAGCAACGCGGGCGCAGCTCCTCTCAAACCGTCAATGAATGGGACCTGCGATGCGCCGAGCGCATGTGCATCCATCCTGAATCCGGCGACGGTGGCGTAGGCGAGAAAAATATAAAAGATGCCGATGGACAACGTGGCCGCGATCAAAGCACGCGGTATGTTCCGCCTCGGGCTCTCCGTCTCTTCTGCGAGCGAGGCGGAATTCTCCCAGCCGATAAAAAGATAGATCGCCAGGGGAAAGCCCGCACCTAGTCCCGCAAGGCCGCTGGTGACGTTTGCGAAGCGGAAGGGAGCAAGCGTCAGGAAATGGGAGTGGGTCACCAGCATCAGGATGCTGCCCAGAACCAGCAGCGCAGCCTCGAAGTAAAAGAAGATGCCGGACCATAGCGTGGAGAGCGCGACGCCGCGCATCACCAGCCAGCCGGTTGCGGCGGCGATGACGAGAGTGATGATGATCCAGTTGATGGACAGGCCGAGGAAAGTCTTCAGGGTCTCGGCGGTCCAGACACCCGCGATGGCAACGATGGTGGAGGCTGCGACGATGTAGCCGAAGGTGAGGAAGAGCGAGACCGCTGCTCCGATGGCCGGGCCAAATGCCTTTCCGGTAAAGGTGACGAAGGAGCCGACGGATGGCGTGAAACGCGAGAACTGCGCGATGGTGTTGGTGAGAAAAAGTATTACGACCATGGCGATCAGGATGGTCAAAGGAGCTCCGAGTCCGGCCCCTTTGACGATGACCGCAAAGCCGAAGAAGAAACTCATTGCCGGTGCGATACAGGCGAGCGTGGACGCCACCACGTGGCTCAGCGAGAGCGAGTTTCGCCGCAGCCGGGTGACGATCTGCTGATTCGTATCTGTATCGCTGACGGAAATGGTTTCCTCCGGGCTAAGTGAACTGATGCTGCATGGGCCTGGCTTACTCGTCCTGGACAGGATTGCGCAGCATTCCAATTCCTTCAATCTCGACTTCGCACACATCACCGTGCTTCATGAACAGCGGCGGCTTGCGCGCCATGCCGACACCTGCCGGCGTTCCGCTCACAATCACATCGCCGGGCGAAAGCGTGATGGCTTCGCTGAGGATGGAAATTAGGGAAGCGATGCTGAACACCATGTCGTTGGTCGAGGCATCCTGCACCACCTGGCCGTTCAACCGCGTCTGGATGTGCAGTCCTTTGCCACCGCGCGGGAGTTCGTCGGCCGTCACCATGTAGGGGCCGAAAGCTCCGGTGCCGTCGAAGTTTTTTCCGATCGTCCACTGCGGAGCTTTCTTCTGGTAGTCGCGAACGGACGCGTCGTTGAAGATGGAGTAGCCGATCACATGATCGAGCGCCTTCTCCTCGGCGATGTGCCGTCCGCCGGTACCAATGACGGCGACCATTTCGCCTTCGTAGTCGAGCTGCGTAGAAACCCGAGGCCGGATGATCGGAGCTCCTGCGGCGACCAGGCTCGAAGTGAATCGCGTAAAGATGGTGGGATAGTCGGGCGGAACAAAGCCGCTCTCGATCGAATGGTCGACATAGTTGAGTCCGACACAGATGATTTTCCCCGGCGTTGGCAACGGCGGAAGCAGTGTTACCCGATCGAGATCGATCGCCGTTCCTTTTTCAAGCGCAGCAGACGCTGCGGCAAGCGAGTCGCCGCCTTTCCGGATGAGAGAGGCGAGCGAACCAGGATAGCCCGCCTCGCTATTCAAGAGGCCGCGAAGCTTTCCTTCGGAAACCATGACGGCGAGGCCTTCCTGACCGCCGCTACTGAATGTTGCAAATCGCATCAACTTTACCTTTCATGTTTTGGGTCGCAATTCGATTGCCGACAGCCATGCCGGAACACGCTTCAAGGCAACTTCGAAGACTCTTTGAATGCCTGATACATGCTTTTGAAAAGCTCCTGATTCTTGCCATCGAAGTCTTCTGAAAGCTCCCACATAAACACTCCGCCAAGATCTCTTACCTGAAGAGCGTAGATCACTTTTCTCGCCGTCGATTGCGGATCGTCGTAGGTGATGAATCCGGGAGCGCCGGTGTCGTGGGTAAGATAAGGCGCCATGGAAATCGGATCGACATGCTTCGTCCATCCATCTGCGCTCAGGCGCTGCTTCGTGTATGGGCCGTACGCTCGATATTGGGTGGTCTTTTCGCAATCGCACGCGGCGAACAGCTGCAAGGCTGGGAATTCATATCCGTAGAATGCTGTTCCGAGATTGATCTTGTCCGCAGGAACCCCCAGCTGATTGAGATAGAGATCCACGCTCTCTGCAATGCTGCCGTCGTGTTCAGGGTCTTTCGCGTTTGGAAAGAGCGGGGAATTGAAGCCCGTATGTTTTGTCCAGGGACCGTGGAAGTCATAGGTCATCACATTGTAGAAATCGACGATAGGAGTTAGCCTGGCGAAGTCGTAGTTTCCCCAATGCCCGGGCTCGGAGGGAGTCGCCATCGATAAGAGGTACTGCGGCGTGGGCAGCGCGTCGCGAAGAGACTGCATGAGCGCCACATCGCTGACTACTTCCGCCGGCGTGGTGGGAACCTCCCAATCGATATCGACGCCGTCATAGTGATTCGTGGTGACAAAATCCTTCATGCCTGCGGCGAACCGGTTCCGCGCCGCCGGGTCGGCGGCGATTTTGCTGAATGCGCTTGCCGGGCCCTGCACGCATACCAGCACGCGAACTTTCGCAGCGTGAGCTTTGGGAATCAGCTTTGGTTCCAGAGCGCCTGGAGAGATCACGATGCTGCCGTCGCCGGCCGCACTCACTTCCACTGCGACGTGGATCAAATGAGTGAGCTGCTTATAGGGAATCTGCTCTGCGGAATATTTCGGAGTCTGGGTCTGGTCCTTGTAGAGATAGTAGGCGAGGATTCGCTTTTGACTCTGAGCCTGCGCGTGGCTCACGCCTGCCGCAGCCAGCAAGAGCAGAGCGAGAGCGGCACATTTTCTGCGCAGAGCGATTCGCTCTGCGCGATGCCGTTGCAAGATTTGATAAGCAAGATTCACAGCAGTTATTTTCCTTTGCCTTTCGCCTATGCCCACAAGGCATTCAACCCTGTCAGCTACGAGTATTTCGATTTAACGAGAAGAACCTGCGGTCTTGACAGCTTCAAGTACGTCTTATGCCCTAGGGCACTCTACTTTATCTGCACCGAATAAAGAGAATTTCTCGCCAGGATAAACAGGGTCTTGCCGTCCTTTCCGCCGAACAGAATATTGATTGGGCGCTGAGGAACTGTGATGATGCCGATCTGTTTTCCGTCGGAGCTGTAAACGAAGATCTGCCCCTCCGCGATATACACGTTGCCGGATGGATCGGTGGCGACGCTTTCGCCGCCTTGCTCCGCGAAGAGCTTCATGTGCGTGAGCATGCCGGCCGTGTTGACTTCAGTGGAGTAGGTCTTCTCTGCTGATTCATCGGAGACGTAGAAGGGTTTGCCGGGCTGGACCTTTGCAAGGCCGAATCCGCGCAGCACGTCGGCCATCTTCACTCCCCAGGAGAGTGTTCCATCGACAAAGTCTTTGCCGGCGGGGATGAATGTGCTGCCGTCCGTGGACACATATTGGTATGGCTTGGGGTCGGGCACATCGCTGGAGAAGTCGATGCCCTGATCTCCGTAGTGATCGGCGGGCAGATAGACAGCCATTCCCGGCCGCTCCACGGCAGGCTGCGGCGTGAGGAAGACGACCTGATCCTGCGGAGTATCCGGCTTGATGCTGTACACCGTTCCTCCTTTGCCGGCATAGGAGAAGACGAGAATATTTCCGGACTTATCGATGGCCAGGTTCGATGGATCGAGGGGCGCGTCGCGTACTACGTCGAGCTGACGTGTTGCAGGCGACCAGCGATAAATCTTCTGCCAATGCGTGTCCGTGAAATATAAGCGGCCATCGGCGTCTACGACGCCGCCGGAGATATTGAAAAATCCGTCAGAGAGTTTTTCGACTTTAGCGCCCGAAGCAAGCACCGGCGGTGTCACATCGGTTGTGCGAGCGCTGGCATTGCCGGTGATATTGAGCAAGGCGATTTCGCGATAGCGGATCTCGGCGTTCGATGAAGCATCGAAGACGGAGTTGTCGAACGAGACCTTGCTGTTGCTGTAAACATGCACATTCCGGAAGCGGATGTTCTGCGAATTGGAGACGCGAATTGCATAAGGGAATGGCTGATACATGCTGACGACGCGATACGAGTGATAGTTGGAGACGAGGATATTTTTCGAATCGGCGATCTCGAGCGGAAGAGCGAATCCACCTTCGCCGCGCTCCTCTTCAGTTTGAAGAGCGAAGATCTCCCAGTTCGAGACGTGATCCAGCTTCACTTCGGTGCGTACATGATGCTCGCTTGAGAGTTCGTAGACATGGCCGGGTGTTTCCGTGTCGGACACATAAAGTCCGGCTTGAGAAAAGGTGTCAGGCGTCCATATGTCGGCGAAGGTTCCACCTCCGCCGTGAATCACCCAGAGGCTCGGATATTGCCCATCCCAGCGCTTGGCAAGATCAGGGTCGGCGGTGTGAGTGTTGTTGTAAGGATTGACGCGGGTGCCGTCGGGGTTGTTCGTGCCGTGCCCGCCGAGGAAGCGCACGTCGTCAATCAGTGATTGCTCGCCGGCCATCCACATCGCGCCGACGGCGCGGCTATTGATGCCGCCTGGATATAGTCCGATGCCGGTTACGATATTTGTTCCGCCGCGAGGCGCTTCGATCAACGCCTTGGGTGCGCCGGGGCCTTGAAACGCGGGTGTCGAGTCGTTGAGGTCGATCTGTGTTGTGCTGGGATGCAGGCCGATGAGCACGGTATCCGGCTTGAGCTTGATGGTGTCGCTGACCAGGTAGCGTCCTGACGGGAGATAGAGAGTGGGATGCTCGTCGATGGCTTTTTGAAGCGCAGCGGTGTCGTCAGTGACGCCGTCGCCTTTGACGCCGAGGCTGCGGATATTCACCCAGCTCTCGCGTGCGGGGAGATCGCGAATCGCCGGCGATCCTGCTTCGGGCAAAGCGGAGAGTGGTTCCGTTTGAAAGGCGGTTTGAATCTCAGCCTTCGCTCCGAGATCAGGAATCGTAAGCCCGTGCGAGAAGGCTTTTACCTTATAGATAGCGCCGGGACCGGAAACTTTCTTGCCGCTTTCGCGAAAGAGAGCGAAGAGTGGAACGTGGCTGCACACAATGTCCTCGAAGTTGATCTCGGTGCGCGCGTTGTACTCGTTGCTGATGGTCACTGCGGGGCCGCTGATGTTTTCAAATCTTGAATTCTTGACCCACAGCTCTTCGGGATAAGTGGGGTCGATGGATATTGCTTCAGGAACGTTTCTGAACTGATCGTGGATGAGCGTCAGCCCGGCTTCATGCTCTTTGATGGCGGCGACGCTCTGGCCTTCGAAGGTGGAATCGAGCAGCGTGAATTGCCAGCCCGGCGAAGGCTTGCGGGTGATGATGCCGTATTGACCGCCGTAGAAGTGCAGGTCCTCTGCCTCGTTGCCAATGTCGTGCAGCGCCGCGAGTCCCGACCCCACATGAAAATCCATATGCGTCAGAAAGCAATGTTGCGCTATGTGGAAGCGTATGCCAACCGCTGCGGGATTGCCGTCCGCTATTTCAAAGTCGATGTTGCTCATCGCGGAGTAGAAGGTGCCGGGATTCGCATCGACTACATCGGAGATAGGAGGCACGGTGCCGGGGAAGACGGGCTGATCATCGCGATGGGGACGCGTGCGGCCACGTTCGTGGCCTGGCCTTCCTCCAGCGAAGAACACCATGTAGCCCATGCCTTGCTGAAATCCTGGAGTGTCTTTGCCGAGAACGATCACGGGGCGAGTTGCGCCGTAGCCGATGACGCGCACTCCCGGCCAAACATAGATGGTTCTGGTGATGCGATAGCGGCCGGAGGGAATGAAGACAATTCCTTGCTCAGTCGTCTCCTGCACCTTGTCGATGGCTTGCTGAAGGGCGGCGCTGTCATCGCCGAGTCCGTCAGCATGAGCGGGAAATTTGTCTGGCGTCAGATAGACCGCGGTCGGGTCGTCGGGCCGCTGCGTGTACCAGGAAACAGCGCCGTACGAGGGCACGGCGACACAGATCATGGCACCAAAGAGAAAGGTCCTGGCCATCACCAGGCGATGAACAAAATGCACCTTCATGCTGCTCCATTCCCCTCTTTACCAGACATAGGTTCCGACAGCGCCGCCGCTCAGAGTGGAGTTGACGCTTTTTTCGTGATAGCGAATCTGAAATGTTTTCGAATCGGCGCTGTCGTTTACGACGATGAGCACCCGCTTTCCATCCGGAGTATGATAGGCGACGTTGGGAAGCGAATCGACCGTGCTCGATGCGATGCGCACAGAGCCGGGCCGAACGAACTTCGATGCCTGGGCGATGGTGTAATAGCCGGAGTTGCGCGTGACCTTGTTGCCATCGATGGTGATCGCGCCCTGGCACGACGGGCAGCCGCCGTTGTTGGTATGTGGACCGAAGTGAGAATCGGCGGCGAGGTTCCAGAGAATCACGTTCTTGCTCCAATTGTTCGGCGCGCCAATGATGAGATGTTTCACCGGCGAGGTTAAATCCAGATTCGAGCTATCGCGCGGATCGACCACCATCTGCTCGGTGAAGTAGAGATTCTTGTCCGGGTATGTCTGATGAACCGGAGTGAGCGCGGTGATCTGGCCGTCATAGAGGTGGAATCCTGAGCCATCCACATATTGCCTTGCTTCAGGATCAGCGAGAATGGCGAGCGGATAGTCGGGGCGATCGCAATTGTGGTCGTAGAGAATGATCTTTGTCTTGATGCCCGCCTTGCGGAAGGCAGGTCCGAGCGATTGCTTGATGAACTGCGCCTCCTCATTTGCGAGCATCACCAGACTGGGGGTGTTGTTCGGATTGAGGGGCTCATTCTGCGGAGTAATGGCGTCGATGACGATGCCGTTTGCCTTCATCTCTTCGATGAACTTCACGAAATAGCGGGCGTAGACGTCATAGTATTCCGGCTTCAGACTCCCGCCCTTCAGATCGTCATTCGTTTTCATCCACGCCGGCGCCGACCAGGGAGTGCCCAGAATCTTGATGGAGGGATTGATGGCCAGGATTTCTTTGAGCGCAGGCACAACGCTGGTGCTGTCCGGTCCAAGGCTGAATTTCTTTAAGTCCGCGTCCGTTTGTCCGGCGGCCAGATCGTCATAGGTGAAAGCGTGATCGTTCATGTCGGACGAGCCGATGCTTACCCTGAGATAGCTCACGCCGATCTGCTTGTCGCCTGTTCCAAACAGCTCTTTGAGGATCTCAGCTCGCTGCGGCGCGTCCATGCGCATGAGGAGCTGCGCACTGCCGCCGGTGAGAGCGAAGCCAAAACCATCCATCACCTGATAGCGCTGCTTGTCGTCGATGTCGATCACAGGCGTCTGCGATGTGGATTTCGCGAAGTGCAGCTCTGTAGATTGCCGGGCGAGCAGGGAGCTCCTGTCGGGCGTGGTGAGCCACACGGCGACGCCATTCGTTTTTTGAGCGCCTGCATAGAGCGAGCACATGAGCAGAGAGCAGACTAGAAACTTCGATCGCATGACATAACCTCGGATAACTCGGTGGTTCGCCGGATATTCATCTCCGGATGCAGTTCTTTCAAGTTGCGGCTGGAATCAGCGCTATTTTTGAATCGGTGTTGAGGCATTCCTCGTTGCGGTTGTTTCACGGTGACGACTCCGGAGCCTTCGCGCGTGGTTGCTGTGCGTGAGACTCATGAGACCAGATGATATAGAGGGGCTTTCAGGGAAGCGATGAAAAGGGAAGAGAGACGGCTAGACATCGCCGTCTCTCCAAGGAGGCCAAATGTGAAATCGGCCAAACGGTTAGAAGGACAACCTCGCCGCCAGCTGCATGGTGCGGCCGCCCACGGACAGGCCGGTTACGTTTGCCGACGATGTGCACGGGGTGCCTGGAGTGGTGCAATCCAGGCCTGAATTCGGCAGCGCGAAGCTGGGATGGTTGAAGGCGTTGGTGGCATCTCCGCGAATCTCGACCTTGATGCCCTCCACAAGGGAGAACGTCTTGCCGGCGGAGAGATTGACTTCGTTGATGCCCGGTCCGTAGAGGCTGTTCCTCTTCATGTCGCCGAAGGTTCCATTGGCCGGAGAAGTGAAAGCTCCGGGATTGAACCAGCCGGTGTAGATGTTGGGATGAGCCAGGCGCGGGTTCCCGATGACATTGGGATACCAGCTTCCGGCCTGCGCATAAGAGTTGTTGGTGTTGATGGTTGGGGTATAGGGATTGCCGGTCGAGAAGATCATCGTGCCCGATGCCTGCCAGCCTCCTATTACTGCATCCAGAAGGTGGCTATTATGCAGGAACATTCTTCCCTGACCGAAGGGCAGTTGATACACAATGCGCCCCTTAAATGCATTGCGAACGTCAAAGTTGGACGCTCCATAGTTCGCCGATGGACTATACGAGTTTTGATAGGTCTGGTTGCCGGCACGGCTGCCCCAGCCTGAGGAATCCTGTTCATCCAGGAAGTGAGACCAGGTGTAGTTGAAGTTGAAGCTGACTCCGGAAGTCAGGCGTTTGGTGATCTGTGCCTGCAGCGAGTTGAAGTTGGATACGGCGTTCTGCGTGCCCGTGCTGCCGCCAATGCCGGCCCAGTACGGATACGGACGATCGGCGGGGCTGTCATTAGGTCCGAGCTTGTTCTCCGGAACCTGGTTGATATCGACCGGGAAGGACAAGTTGAATCCATGGCTGGCAACGTAAGCGAGCTCACCTACCATGTTGGTGCCCAGCGAACGCTGGACAGCTAAATTCCACTGATAGATTTTCTCGACCGGCGCGTGGAACATGTTGTACGTAATTCCCTGACCGGCAAATGCTGCCGGATTGTTCCCAGGAGTTCCATATGGCAAATCCGCGCCGTTGGAATCGATCTGCAGAACCGGAGTGATGCCGTTGGTTTGATCGGAGAGATTTCCCTGAGCGGCGAGCGAGTTTCCAAGTCCGTTTCCGTTCGCGTCCAGGCTGTAGTTGTAGGCGTATACGCCAAATCCGCCGCGTATGGTGGTGGATGGCTGCGGCGCCCAGGCAAAGCCGAGACGGGGAAGAACGGTGCCGAAGACATTGGCCTGGAGTGACTTGCGGCCGTGTGCACCGGTTTCGGCATACCACAGGGCGCCGTTGGTTCCGGTGGCCGGGTTGAGGACCTCCGGATCAAAGACGCTGGCGTTGTCTTTCACCTCATTCCAGCCATGCTGGATCTGATAACGAAGTCCGAGGTTCAACGTCAGATTCGGCTTGATCTTGAAATCGTCCTGGATGAATACCTGCGGAGTTTTGAGGCGTGCGCCGTATTCCGGCTGCACTTCAGCACTCCAGTAGGCGGCGTCGCCGAGCAGGAAGTCGGCATAGACGCTGCCGCTTGAGCTATCGCCGACTGTGGATTGTGTGTAGTTTCCATAAAACTGCAGGGTTGCGGCATTGATGTTGCCCCAGGCTGTGGTGTCGTCACGCTGGAACAGGAACTCTCCGCCGAAGTGAAGAATGTGCCGTCCGCGAATCATGGTCACTACGTCGGAAGGATCGAAGCTGAACTCTTTGTACTGGGCGTTCGTACCCGGGCCGGGGCCGTCGCAGCAGTTGTTTCCGTAGAGGTTGACGCTGGGAAAGAGGTCAGCCTTGGCATATTGCAGGCCGAGCTTCGCGGGAAATCCCCCGCCGAGAGAAGGCGGAGTGAAGAAGTTGAGCTGATCGGTATAGCCGATGCGTGCTTCGTTTACAGTGTTAGAGCTGATATTCCAGACATCGGAAACCTGAGCATTGTTGCTGTCGATATCGGAGAGCTGGCAGCTGACAGGACACGCGTAGATGTAGACGCTCGTTCCCGGGTTATCACGCTGCGTATCGGAAATCGTCAACCGATTGGTGGGAGTGATGTCGTAGTCCAGGCGGCCGAAGAACTTGGTGAACGGGCTGTCGGATGGATATTCGTAGTAGTAATTGTTCTGGTAGATTCCGTTGGATGTAAGCGTTCCCGGAACGAAGTGGGCATTCGGTTTATCAGTAGCCGGTGTAGGGTAGTAGCTCTGAATGGCTTTGGCAACCGGGCTCAACAGGTTCGCAGGGATTTTGTTGCCATTTCCATATTCGCTGGCAAAGCTCTGCCTGGTCACGACGGGTCCGTTGGCGGTCTGCGTCACAACCTGCGTGGTCGGATCATAAACCGTGTATTGACCAGTGAAGTCGCCGGCCATCATGGCAGGAGTGGGAACCGTCGTAAATCCGCTGCTTGACCCGTTATCGATGGTCTTGTCGAAGTCGAAGTAGAAGAACATCTTCTTCTTGAGGATTGGGCCGCCGACCGATCCACCAAAATTGTCATAGCGCAGAAAGGGCACAACAATCTGGCTGCCAAAGCCGTAGCCTTGGGCATTCAAAGCGTCGTTCTGAAAATACTCGTAGGCCGAACCGTGAAATCTATCGGTTCCGCCCTTGCTGATCTGGTTGTAGATGGCGCCGCCGATGCCATACTGCGCGGAAAAGGCCGATGTGCTCACCTGAAGCTCTGCCACCGTCTCCAATACCGACACGTCAGAGTTCGCGCTGGAGGGCAGATTGGTCGACGCGCCGTCCGCGAGCACGTTGCTGTAAGGCAGGTTGCCGTTCACTGCTGCAACCTGGCCCGGATTCGGACCATTGCCGAAGGACGCGTTGCCGGAGGTGCCAGGCAGCAGGATGATGAAGTTCTCCCAGTCCTGGCCGGTCTGCGGCAGCTGCTCGAGAGTCTGGGCTTCGAGGGTTGCCGACTGCTCGCCCGAGTCGGTCTTGAGGAGAGGCACATTGGTATTCACAATGACCTTCTGCGTGATCGATCCGACCTTCAGCTCGGCATTGATGTTGGTGTTGCCGACGATCAGCGTGATGGGTCCGCGTACCAGCTGCTCGAATCCTTCTTTTGAATAGGTAATCGTGTAATCGCCCGCCACAATCGAGGAAGTATCGTAGAGGCCGGCATTATCGGTGGTGTATTCCCGCGAGATTCCCGTGTTGACGTTCAACACGGTTATCTTCACTCCAGGGATAACGGCGCCCGAACTATCGGTTACCGTGCCCCGAATGTCTCCGGAGTTTGTGCTCTGCGCAAAGCCGGTTGCGGCTGTGCAGACCAGGACAAGTGGCAAAATCCAACGCATTGCATCTTTCATCACATAACCTCTCAAGGTATTCCGTGTGCTCAAAATCTTTCTTTCTAATCGTTAGTAACATTTGGTGCTCACGTAGGGATGGCCGTCGCCAACTGCGATGGGAGTCGGATTTTCGCAGCGAGTTCTCTTTTTTGCACGGAAACTGGTGCTCGGCGCCTCATAGGCAATCGCTTGCCTTGAAGGTCAAGCACGCGCAACAATGGTCCGCGCAGCCGATTAAAGCGCCTCGGGAATGGCAATGTCAAGGAAGATTTTAACTATTTATTAGTAAGTTTTTTTAGATCGTGAATTTGCCTGCGGAAGTGCGTCTAGTAATGCTCACGGACAAGCCCTCTTTCCCTCGTCCGTTCAGTAGAAATCACAGCCTTTTTGCGATACCAGGCCCCTTGGCGTGCACTCATCGGACGAAGAATATGCCGGAGGAGTTGAAGGCCATCCTTGAGTTAATTTCATCCTCTATACCGCAGACGGATGTGGGACCCAGGGATGATTGAATGACGCTTGTAAAGCCGGCTTCATGGACTCCTTGAGGCGTTGCATCTCTTGAGCCGAACGCATGGAAGGCGTTAAGAGCAGAAGAAAACGTATGCGTTATTACCGGGCCGGGAGCGGGCAAGACAGAGTTCTTGGCACAGCGAGCCACACATCTCTCGAAACGGGTATGAGCGCCGGTGCAAAACTAGGCCACAGATCGCCGCGTGATCGGCGGTTTGCGGCGGAGTAAAAGTGGTCCACCGCCGGATCTTGGTTTTGTGAGCTTTTGCCATGAAGGGCTGGTTCATGGAACACCGGAGGGATGTACGAGGTGGAGATCTATGGGCGTGTACGACGAGCGGTTCGAGTGGAGGGCAGGAGTCAGCGGGCGGTAGCCAAGGAGTTTGGGCTTTCGCGAGAGACGGTACGGAAGATGCTGCAGTACGCGGTGCCACCCGGCTACCAGCGACAGCAGCCGATCAAGCGGCCTAAGCTGGGGCCGTGGTTAGGCGTCATCGACGCCATTCTGAACGACGACAAGCAGAGACCAGCGAAGCAGCGGCACACGGCGAAGCGTATCTTCGAGCGGCTGAAGGAAGAGCACGGGTTCACGGGCGGCTACACGATCGTGAAGGACTATGTGCGCACAGCGGCGCTGCGCGGGCGGGAGATGTTCGTGCCGTTGATGCATCCGCCGGTGAGGCGCAAGTGGATTTCGGCGAAGCGTTGGTTGTGATCGCCGGAGTAGAACAGAAGGCGCACTACCTGGCGATGGATCTGCCGCACTCCGATGACTGCTTCGTGGTGGCGTTTCCGGCCGAGACCACCGAAGCATTCCTGGAAGGCCATGTGCGGGCCTTCGCTTACTTCGGCGGCGTGCCCACGCGGATTCTCTACGACAACACCAAGATCGCAGTGGCGAAGATCCTGGGCGGCGAGCAACGGCAACGGACGCGATCCTTCTCCGAGTTACAGAGCTACTATCTGTTCGCCGATAAGTTCGGTCGTCCAGCCAAGGGCAACGATAAGGGCAAGGTGGAAGGACTGGTCGGTTATGCGCGGCGGAACTTCATGGTCCCGATTCCACGCCTGCCGAGTTGGGAAGAGTTGAACGCATACTTGGAACAGCAGTGCCGGAAGCGGCGCGAGCGTCGGCTGCGTGGGCACACCGAGACTATCGGCGAACGCTTCGAGCGCGATCGTGCTGCTACTGCTGCCGTTGCCCGCAGCGCCGTATGAAGCCTGCGAGAAGATCTCCGCGCGGGTCAGTTCACTGTCGCTGGTTCGCTATCGCTCCAACGACTACTCAGTGCCAACCGAGTACGGACATCGCCAGGTATGGGTCAAGGGCTACGTGCATGAAGTGGTGATCGCCTGCGGCAGCGAAGTCATCGCCCGGCATCAGCGCAGCTATGAACGTGAAGCGGTTGTCTTCGATCCACTGCATTACCTGGCGTTGCTTGAGCAGAAGACGCGGGCTCTCGATCAGGCTGCGCCGCTCGCCGGTTGGCAGTTGCCCGACTGCTTTCGCAACTGCGGCGTCTGCTCGAAGCAAGACTCAAGAAGCACGGCAGCCGCGAGTATGTGCAGGTGCTCCGCCTGATGGAGACCTTCAACATCGTAGAAGTAACTCTTGCCATCGAAGATGCCCTGCGGTTAGGCACGATCAGCTTCGACGCGGTGCGTCATCTGTTGCTGTGCCGCATCGAACGGAGACCGCCGCGGCTGGACATGGAGAACTATCCTCACTTGCCTCTGGCCCAAGTGCGCACCACGCAGGCTGCCGACTACATGACCTTGCTGGCGGAGGTATGCGCATGAGTGGCGTCGATATCCCCGTTACCAACACTGCAGCTCATACAGCTGACACACCGCAGCTTCTGCTGGAACATCATCTGAAGGAACTGCGGCTGCCCACTATCCTGCGCGAGTACGACAGAGTGGCCCGCCAGTGCGCAGTTGAGCAGCTGGACTATCAACGCTACCTGCTGCGCATGACCGAACTGGAGTTGCTGGACCGCGAACGCCGAGCCACCGAACGTCGCATCCGACAAGCGAAGTTCCCAGTCATCAAGACCATGGACAGCTTCGACTTCCTGGCCATACCTACGCTGAACAAGACCCTGGTGCTGGAGCTGGCGCGATGTGAGTTCCTCGCCCGCCGCGAGAACGTTCTGCTGCTGGGCAACAGCGGCACGGGCAAAACGCACATCGCTCTGGCTCTCGGCCTGGCAGCTTGCCAGCGTGGACACCGCGTGCGCTTCACCACTACAGCCGCCCTGGTCAGCGAGTTGATCGAGGCTCGTGATGAGAAGAAGCTGCTCCGCTTCCAAAAGCAGATCGCAAGCTATGAACTGCTGATCGTCGATGAGTTGGGCTTCGTGCCCCTCTCCAAGACCGGCGCCGAACTTCTCTTCGAGATGCTCAGCCAACGCTATGAGCGCGGATCAACCCTGATCACCTCGAACCTGCCCTTCCAGGAATGGACTGAGGTCCTTGGTTCCGAACGCCTCACCGGCGCTCTGCTCGACCGGCTCACACATCACGTCCACATCCTCGAAATGAACGGCGATAGTTACCGTCTCAAACAGAGTCGCCGCAAACGAAATCCATCCGCAGAACGCTAGCCCCCGAACGCGCTCCGGGGTAGAAGGGCCGCTTCCGCTACGCTCCAGCGCCCCTTCTACCCCGAAATCACCCTACAACTGCACAGCCCGCAACTGGCCTACTTTTACTCCGCCACACTGGCCTGGTTTTGCTCCGCCCTTGACACATTGGAACAAAGACGCCGCAGTCTCTCGACGTTGTTTTCACAGTCACTGCTTGGCGAAATGCAATATATCGACTCGAAAAGGTTTTTAGAAATTGTCGACTCCGCACTGGTGGGAGATGAGCTCGCGTGGTTATCGAACATCGCGAGAACCATATATCTAGAACTGTGGCTCCAAAGAAACCGACCTTATGTTGGGGAGTCAGTCGACTCCGGAGAGCCTCCCCCGGTGTGCTTGACATAAAAGTTCCATGCCTAGAATCCCGCGCGCACGGCTTCTTTGCATGGAAATATCAAACGGAAAGGAGCACATTATGCAATACACGAAGCCACAAATCGTGTCTATCGCCAAGGCGTCCAAGGCAATTCAAAGCCTCAAGGAAGGTCATGGCATAGACTTCTCGCTCGAGATGACGGTGCCGGCTTACAAGTCCGACGAGTAAGAGCCGCCACAACCCTGAAAGCGCCATCGGTATTTCGGCACCGTTGGCGCTCTCAGGCCTATTCCAGAAGGATCTTCCGGGCCAAATACTTCTGCTAAACCCCAAAAGGCCATAAGGGGTCCTCGCAGCGTTAGGTGATTTGGCGTGTAGTTCTTGCCCGCAATCGGATCAAATAGCAAGCTCCACGGAAGAGTGAATGCTACCCACGGCAGCCATCCACATCCTAGGCCGTTGATGCCGGCATACACATCCCAGCACGGAGCTTCCATCGCGCTGAAAGCCACATCGGAATCTCCACTTGATGGCGCCACCCGCAACTATCTCGCGATTCTATCTGCCCTGAAGAGGTCTTTTTTGTTCTTCAATCTCCTTCATATCGATGTGCAAGGCGGGATTGGTGTCGTTGATAGGCTCTCGACCTTGCAACCAGAAGCGATACCACTCGAGATTTCGCTGGAGGCTGGCCAAGCGGGCGCGCGGGTGATCGGGCTGATGTCCTTCGTTCGGATAAAAATAGAGCTCAACAGGCCGATGCAAACGGTGGAAGGCAGTGAGAATCTCAAACATCCTCGCAATCATGATGGGCGGGGTATTGAGGTTGTCGTAATGAGCGCCATTTCCCATGGTCTCGAGCAGAAGCGGGGTATGAATTTTGTCGAGATTGAAGGAGATCGAGTACTTCATCCAATTGATTAGACTTTCACCATAAGGAGGCCCCCCGTACAGAGCATCGAAGGGGTCGAGCATCGAGTCTGAGTGGAAGAGCCAGTAGTCTCCAAGCGAATAATGCGTACCGTCGGCGATAGTCGCAGCACGATATTGCAGCTTGGAATTGGCAAGCGTGAAGAGCGTATACCAGCCCGAACGGCTGAACCCGACGAGTCCAACCTTGCTTGAGTCAACGAGTCCCTCATCGGAAAGCTTCTTGACCGCACTATCCGTCAGGTCCATCTGAAAGGCAGCTTCTGCAACGCCTCCCGGGTAGCCTTTCGGGTAGTAGTCGGCATCGCTCTGTGCTCCTGGGGGCCGGCTGCGCAGCAAATACATGATCCCAACATTGGCGAGCGGTTGCGGTGCCGTGGAGGGATCATGGCTGTCGCCGGAATCACAAGCAAAACCTCCCTCATAGACCGGATAGGTCTGAACTACCAAGGGGTAGCGGATGCCTTCCTGATAACCAACCGGCAGAACCAGTAATCCGCTCGCATCATAGCCAGTTGCAGTTTTCCAGTGAATCGTCCTGGACGGAGCAATCGAAAATCCATTCATCTTCGGATTTAGCTGGGCCACTGTTTGGTATTGGCTTTCGCTGACCGTCGACGAAAAGATTTTTGGCGGAGTCGAGGCGTTCTGGCAATCTCCAATGAAGTGCTCGCCGTCGCTGGCGAGAGATGTTATTTTGCAGTCGGCAGGCATGGGGAAGGGTATCTTTGACCTGAATGTCCACGCGCCGTTGTGCTCGGTGAACCGGGAGACCTCATCCTGTTTGCCCGCGACGATCAAGTCCCCGGTTGACTTCCATGCAAGGGGCTGGAGAGCCGGCTTTGCAACCACGGACTCGATGCGCTCAACCGTTTGGCTGCGGGGGTCGACGGAATACATCTGAATGCTGGGTTCGGAGGCCGCTGCATCGGCCTTGTCCCAGGATGACCCAACGGGCGGCTCTCCGACTTCAATGAACTTATGACCGTCGCTCGACCACAGCGGTACGTTATAGGACCACGGGGTCCTAAGCGGTAACGTAACCTGTCCGGTTGCGATTTCGTCCACTGCAGTAATTTCAACTTCATTCACTTGCTTGAGAATGCCACTCACTCGGGCATTGCTCTTCCATTCGGCCGGTAGGTTGTCTCCAGGCTCGATATAGGTAATCGTAAGGTATTTGCCATCAGGAGAAAGGCTTAACCTCAAGTTCAACACGCAAAATAGCCTGGTGATTCGACGATGGGAAAACGGGGACAGGACGGTGACCTGCTTCGGTTTTCCATATGCGCCCTTGCGGCCCCGTCGGACGAGGTAAATTTCTTTCTCTGGGTGAGCGAACATATATTTCGTCTCGAAGGGAATCTGATAGCCGTAGTCCATCTCAGAAGGCGAATGCGTGATCCTGCCCTGCTCCTCGTCGCTTTTGTTTGCGGCAACGACAATGAAGGAAGCATCGCCGCTCATGGTGTATTCCGTGATATCTCTCGGCAGGCTCGCGAGAACCGCGAACTTACCGGTCGTCACTTCGACCGTCGCGACGACGATATGACCTTCATGCCGGATAAGCATTGCGATGCGCTCGCCATCCTTCAGCCACTGAATCTGCGACATGCCGGTTCCATGAAGGAGGAGCCTCGCAGTCGAGGCTCCTTCGTGGACAAGGGGTGCCACGTAAAGATCGATATCGTTTTCATTGGTTGCAATGTCGGGGCTTTTGATCAGGTAGGCAGCCTGCGTGCCCTGAGGGTTAATTTGGATGGGATTGCGGAGCGAATCATCTTCGAGTAGATAGCGAACCTCGACGCATGTCCGAGCCGTGATCGGCTGCTTGCTTTCGGCGGCCATCCGCGCAGCACAAATCAGAGCACAGGCGGAAAGATAGCTAAGAACTCTGTTCATCGAAATGTCCACTATTCGGTTGCAGATCAGAAGCGAAGCTTGAGGGCGAACTGCATTGATCGCGGACCGCCCTGCTGATACTGGGCGGCCGTTGTGCCCAGGCTCTGGTTTAGCATGGCTGTCGCCAATCCGAATTGCGAATCTCCCAGCACAGGATCGATGTACCCGAAATTCGGATGATTAAGCACATTAAATGCTTCGGCACGAAACTGCAGAAACCAGTCGTCATGCAAGTGGAAGTCACGTCTCGCTGCTGTGTTGACTTGAGTTTCCCCAAAGCCACGGATGAAATTCCGTGGAGCATTGCCTTGATTGTTTCCTGCCGGATACGCAAATGCACTTGGGTTGAGTGCGCGCCCACCCGGATATTGAGAGCCATGAAGGTAGGTGGGCTCGTTCGGCACGAGATCGACGTTTCCGTAATATTGGCTCCCGGTCGTGGCGTCGGTAATGTAATTTCCGAAGAGCGTGACCGGGAAGGCGGTCCGAGCCATGAGACGCCCGTCCAGTCCCCATCCGCCAAACAGCGCGCGGGTAAGTTTTTCGGAGGAGATACGAGGCAGGTCCCACGAGAGTCCTGCCTGAAAGTTGTTGCGGACGTCAAAGTCGGAATCTCCACGGGTCAGAGGAAGCGCAGAGTTATTGGAGCCGAAATCGATCGAGTGAGACCAGGTGTACGCAGCGAGCGCCTGCACCCCGTGCCCGACCGCTCTCTGAAATTTCACCTGCAGCGCCTGGTAGTTTGAGGTGACACCGGTGGGCACGTAATAGACGGTCCCGAAGTTCGGGTTTGAAGGTGTCAGGTAAAGCTGTTGCTGCTGAAGCAGCCGTCTCCCATCTGACCCGACGTAGGAGATCGACAGCGACTGGTGGTCGGAAAGTGCCTGCTCAAGGCTCGCGTTCCATTCAAGGGTGTATGGAGCTTGCAGATGTTGCGGATAGGCAAAGATGAGGGTTGAGGTATAGGGCGGCGCCGCCGAGATCGGAAAGTTGAGCTCTTCAGCTGGGACAGGAAGCGACTGTTCCGCATAGTCTGCGAAGGATCGGAAGCCAACTGCGTCGAATCCATATCCTGCAAGCTGGTTGCCGGTATCAAAGAACACCCCGCCTCCCGTGCGGAGTACGGTTTGCCACCCGGGAGCATCGTGTGCCGTCCAGGCCACGCCTAACCGCGGAGCAAAGTTGTACCATCCCGTCCTCCACAAAGGGGTTCCCTTAGGTGCGAGGGTGAGGCTGGACGGGTCATTGATATTGCCGAGCAGGGTATACGCGTCATTCCCGTCCGTACTCGTAGGCGCCGGATTGACCTCCCACCTCAAACCGAGCGAAAACGAGAGCGAAGGACGGATGCGCCATTCATCCTGCGCGAATGCCGCAAATTCAGAAACCAGCGGCGATGCGGGGCGGATCTTCTGAACGATGACATCATCTGCGCTGTTCGCGAGAACGGATGCTTGGCTGAGGAATTCGCCGATGATTTCGGGTGTCCCCGGTATGATGGGCGAGACGATGCGCCGGTAATCCCAACCGAAACTGAGGGAATGCTTTCTAAACAGCACGTTCAAGGTATCGGTTAGGTTCCATTGCCGAATTCGATTGGCGGCATTTTGTGCTTCCAAGAAGGCTTCGCCCACCGAAGGGACATAGATCTGAAAAATGGCCGTAGCGGATGCATAGGAGCCGACACCCATGGATTGCGGCAGATCGGTCGGAACAGCATTGCCAGCATTGGGGGGAAGAGATGTCGACACGCCATTGGCCTCCGCATAGCCAATCCGGAAGTCATTGGTGAGACGTGATGGAAATTGGCTTGTGAGCCCCGCGGTGTAGGTGCGGGTGTTCATCTTAACCGTGCTCAGGTTGATAGCCACGGATGTGACTTTCTCCCGCGTGGATGTGGGCGTATCTCCGAACCGGAAGAAGAGAGATTCTTTCGGTGAGATCGCATAGTCCAGGCGCACGCTGGTCGAATCGATCTTGCTCGGAACAGTGAAGGGTTCGATATATTCGGCGAGGCCGCTACCTGCGAAGTCCGGCCCATTGGGTACAGGAAACGCATTCAGGATCGGTTGAAGTGCCGCCGGAGCACCTTGTCGCACAGATTCGTCCGGCACATAGAGCACTTGCGCTGCCTGGGGCTGCGTAAGCCGCAGCCCTTCATAGGATCCAAAGAAAAAGAGTCGGTCCCTACCATCGAAGAGATGCGGGAGCACGGCGGGTCCGCCAACAGTCGCTCCGAAATCATTCTGTCGGAGCGCTGGTTGCGGCGCGCCGTAATAGTCGTTGAACCAATCATTGGCGTCGAAATCGTTGTTGCGCAGATAATCGAAGGCCGACCCATGGAGGTCATTCGTGCCGGATCGAGTAACGAGCGAGAACTGTCCTCCCGGATTTCTGCCATATTGCGCAGAATAGCTGGAGCTCTGGACGCGAAACTCCTGCAACGCATCGACGGAAATCATGCTCTGCGTCGTACCAAGAGCGGTAGTTGCAGACAGTGATCCGCTGTTTCCCGTTCCTCCTGTTCCAAAACCGCCGCCCGCGCCGACATTCGCCGACACTCCGTCAACTGTGTAGTAATTCGATTCCGTGCGTTGGCCGTTCACGCTGAAGTCTCCATTGAGGCCGAGCACAGACGAGGACTGTGGGCTCTGCGTAACAACTCCGGGTGTGACCGAGATCAGATCTTGGAAGCTACGACCGTTCAAGGGGATGTTCGCGACAAATTTTCGGTCGATGACCGTGCTCACAGAGCCGTCTGTCGTGTTGAGCAGAGTAGAGCCTGCTTCGACGGTCACGCTTTCCGAGGTTGCGCCAACCGGCAACGCAAAGTTGAGCGCCAGAGCCGTTTGGACGTTGAGAGTCACGTCTGGTGTTGTGAGTGTTTTGAACCCCACCTTGGACACCTGAACACGGTATTGTCCCGGTTGGAGAAAAGGCACAGAATATGAGCCCGATTCGTTGGACTTGCCGGTGTAAGCGATGCCGGTCGCCACATTGAGGACATGGACGTCGGCACCCTGTATGGGATGGCCCGTCGGATCAACGACGGAGCCGCTGACGGTTGCACTCGTAGATTGCGAGGATAGAAATGAGACGAGAAGGAACGATAGAAAAAGACCATACGACACGCGTTTCAACAATCGGGTTCTCCAGGCAGGATGGGATGATGGTGTGTCCATCTGCTAACGAACGCGCGGTTGTGTCTGTATCGAATCGACTCAATAAAAGAGCAATGGAATAAATTAGGGATGATTCGGATCGATGCGGAGGGAGGTCATCAAGATGGGCTTACTGGTGGGCTGATTGCTTCCGCCTTGAGGCTCTGCCGTCACGAAAATGCGGTCGAGTTGTGCGATGGTTTTTGAATCGTTGTATTTCAAAATCCAGCGATCTTTCTTCGTGTCGTCATGATAAAAGAGTCCCAAGCTTATGCTGTTGTCGTTCGCTCGAGTGGTTCCCCAAACCTGAAACGTACTCGCGTTTTGAAGCCCGGGCTGTTTGTCGAGATCGTACCCATAGAAGATGAGAGATTTGTCCTTCGTATAAAAGACGCGCCCAAGGGGTTGCTGGAACGTCCCTGATTTCTTTGTATCGTGAACGTCGACTATATAAAGGTCGCGAGCGGCGATCAGGTCACGGATATCCCGATCATATTTGAGGAGATCTTCGTCCTCAGCAACTTCACGATTCTTCTCCTCTATAGTATTGCGCAACGCGGAGACCTCGCCCTCAACGGCGGTCAGCTGTGCAGTCTCTTGTAGCTTCCTGCTCGAGATGGCATCCAACTTGACCTGTAGCTCTTGCAGTCCCGACTCGGTAGCAATTTCCTTCTGCTCGGCTGCAGCTCTCCGTCGCGCGCTATCCTCGAGCTCCGAGGCCCTCTGTTTCAGATGTTCTTCAAGATTGGATTTTTCTCTCTGCAGTTGCTCGAGTTCCGCGAGTCTGCGATTCAGTTCAGTGTGCAGTTGCGCAATGTCTTCTTGATACTGCCCAATGTCTTTATCGGAGGAGTCGGCTTTTTGAACCGAGGTCGGAATCGGATCGAGGTGGATTGCGCTGGAAGGGGCAGAGGGAGATGAGCGCTCAAGCCGAACGTAAATCTGATAGACGCCTAAACCGCCGGCAAGCAAGAGCCATGCAGCGGCAAAGCCCATGGCCACGGACCTCCAGGAGTATGAAGAATCAGATTTCTTGGGGAGTGCAAGTTTAGCGCGGGAGTTTATCTCCGCCATTAGGCGCTCTTCCGCCTGCTCAACCGACCACGCGCTGGCAGCTGAGTCCTCATCAGCCTTCGTCAGCTCGCTTGCAAGTGCAGGCATTTCATGGAAGGCAATTCGTTCATACTGCGCCTTCAACTCGCGGCAAGACGAACAGCTTTCGAGATGTGCCTCCAGAAGCTGCCACTCTGCAGGCGTCAGGGAGTCGGATGTCGAAAGGGCGCAGAGCTCGATAAACTCGTCGTGAGAGTCGGACGACACCCTTTTAGCTCCCTCACTGGAGCTATTGTGAAATATTTCACTCACTTTGAGGGCACTTTTTCTTTAAGAACGTAGCTGCGCAGCCTCTCCAATCCGCGGTAGTAATGGTTTCTTACATTTCCCAGAGCTTGGTCAGTTCTTTCAGCAATTTCACGCAATGAATAACCTTCAACGAAGTAGAGATGAATCGTCTCCCGTTGTTCCTTCGATAGATGATATTGAAATTTCTCCATAAGGTGTTTGGCGGCTATTCTGTCAAACATGACTTCGGCCTGCTCGTCACGCGATGGAATGACAGCATCGTTCAAGTCCCCCATGCGGTAAAAGTGACGAACGGCCAAATAGCGACGGCGGTCAAAGGCCCGGTGATAGGTGACATGGTAGATCCAAGAGCGAGCCGTTGTTCTCGAAGAGTCGAAGAGTGCTGCCTTGTGCGAGATATACAGAAATATTTCCTGTAGAAGCTCATCGGCTTCCGCCTCATCACGCAGGATGCGTCTAGCTACACCGCGGACGGACCGGGCATGTCGCCTGAATAAGATTGCTAACGCTTCACGGGCTCCGTAGCGTATGTGGTTTAGCAAATCTTCATCGGAGCCCATTAAGAGCTCCTGGAATTGTTTCACCGAACAACCGCTTGAAATTACTTCAATCTGTTGTTCGGTATCTCTATCGGTGGATGCGGCGATTTCAACAGCCTTCATGAGTGATTTGTGAACGAGGGTTGCGGCTTCTGAGCTCATATCACGTGGAACAGCAGGCGTAGATAGTGGACTAGAGATCCGAGTCCTTTTTGGGTTCTAGAAATGTTGGTTATAATCCGTTGGCTTATAACCAACATTCCAGAAACAATGCCTTACAGATGCCAAAAGCACGTACGCAAGTTCAACCCCTGTCTGGTCCAGAGAGGGCTCTTGGAGAGGCATTACGAGAAGCTCGCAAACGACGCGGCATTTCTCAAATGGATTTGTATACAGCGAGTGGTATCGACCGTACTTATATCAGCGCTGTTGAGCGAGGTCTTCAGAGCCCAACGATCCGAATGATTGTCCGCTTCTGTAAATATCTAAAAATTCCACCTTCGGAATTGATGATGCAAATGGAGCAATCCAAGTGGTATTCCACCCGCTCGCTCTGAGCTTTAAGACATTATTACCTTAATGGTCCTATTTGTCAACGCAAAAGGACATTTTGAGTTTTTGACTCCGCAACTCTGCTAAAGTGATGACGTTAGGTCCGACAGACGCCAAATTATTTCGGGAACGGCTCGCCGAACGTCGAGAGGCGAAGGGGCTTACGCAGGCTCAGCTTTCTTATAAGTTGAGTAAGGCCTCAAATTACATCATGCGCGTAGAAACAGGCCGAATTGGAACACCCCCTTTAGATACGATCGCCGAAATTGCGAATCACTTAGATTTATCCATCAGCGATTTGTTCTTTTTTGAAGGTAAAAACGATTCACCTGAAATACTGAGAGAGAAAATCCTTAAGATTGTCGAAACCGCTGACGTCAATATGCTCCAAAGATATTACCGTCTGCTGCTCGTTGCTTCCGAAAAGTAGGATCGAACAAAAAATATCCTTATTGCCTCAGACTTTGCTTAGCGAACACCTCAAAGTCAACGTATTATCCACGGCAGTGTACGGACTGGTAGCGTCCTCATTCGAATTTCACACGGATGTCGCAAAGAGTTAGTCCTTCCGCGGCGCTTTCTCCTCACTCGTCAGTTTCTCGACCGCCGAAATCCAGGCTGCGCTTTGAAACGCCCAGACGGGTGAGCCGCCAGCGTCATCTGAGTCTTGTCGTACGGCATGAGACGAATCGCGCGGCAAGAGTCGGCGTTTGCATAAATTAGGCCAAATCCAAGACTCCCCGCGTAAGGTATCGCAACAGCGAAGACCCGCAAGGCGGATCTTTGATACAGACATCAAGGTCGGGGCCAGAGTTTCTAGGCTGTGAACCCTGTTCAGTATAGTCCTGACGCTCTTAGTCGGAATAGCGCATCGGCCCTATGAGCAAAACATCCGATCTCGACGAAACCTTGTTCTCAGATGTGACTATCGTAAGTGTGAGCAAGTACGGACATTGAGCAAACCTCCCTGACGTGGCGCCATCCGTTTTCATTTGTCACGTGAACGATCACATCGATGGACCGTGCACACTCAGCCTCGACCTCATGTAGCGGCACGCCACCTCCCGAGCCACGCATAGCCAGCTGTGCCAAGCGCCGGAGTGCATCTGCGGCGTTATTGGCGTGGATGGTTGTTAGTGACCCTCGATGACCTGTATTGAGCGCATCGAGAAAGACGCGTGCTTCGGCACCGCGAATCTCTCCCACGATGATCCGATCCGGCCGATGGCGAAGCGCTGCCTTGAGCAAGTCCGCAAAGCCGACCTGGCTCTTATGCGTATCGAGTTGTGCTTCCGCGGAGACCACGTGCGGCTTCTTGATATAGAGCTCGGCCACGTCCTCCAGGATCAGTATCCTCTCCTGGTCGGGGATGAAGGACGACAGGACATTAATTAATGTGGTCTTGCCCGATCCAGTTCCGCCAGAGATCAAGAGATTGTCGCCACTACGGACGTGTCCCGTGAGCACTTCTGCCTGGTCTTCTGTCAGTGCTTTGCGCTCGATCAGGTCTTCGATGACGAAGTTCCGTGACGTGAACTTGCGGATGGTGATCATCGGGCTCGGATTCACAACCGGGGGAATGAGCGCGGCCATACGGCTGCCGTCCGGCAGCCGTATATTGAGGATAGGAGAGTCCGCATCCAGCTTCTTCCCGAAGCGATTGGCGATCACCTCGAGACCTGTCATTAATGCTCCATCATCAAAGCTGAGATTCGCTTGCCGCTCGATATGCCCTGCCTCTTCAGTCCAGACCGAGCCATCGGGGTTGACCATGATCTCGGAGATGCTGCCGTTCAGAAGCAGATGTTCAATCGGTTTGAAAAACGGAATGATCAGGTCAAAGCTCATTTCGAAATCCTCTCTGGATCGAAGCTGGCCTTCTCCTGCTCAAACCAGCTCATTGTGATAGGTAAAAAGTCCGGCTTGAGATAGCAGTAAGTGGGTGGCAACGGACTCACACCGTCAAATGCGACGACGATAGACTGCGCATTCTTGAGATCGAAGAAAACCTTCTCTTCAAACAACGGTTCTTTGTGCTTTTGATATTGCTTGGAAGCCGAGACAGATCCCTTGCTCGATGAGGTACGCCCGCTGAGCCAGCCAACATTCGCATTGCTGCTCGATTCCGAAACGGTGTAGCTGATCCGGGTGCGATCGGCCTTGCCGCACAGCTCCGAGGCGTAGCGAGCTGTTTCAGGATCGGATGTCGTAAGGAAGACCTTCGTGCGGAAGGCCTGGAGGAGCGTCTTTACGCCTTCGTTGGGTAGCGCGTCCTTAAGGCTCGAAACGCTTTGCGTGGCCACGATGGGGATGCACTTCGGCTGCCGGGACAACGACAGGAAGCGTTCGTCCCCGGTCGGATTGTCGCCACCGACAGTCGCGAAGTTTTGGTACTCGTCGCAGATAAAGACCGTCGGCCGGAAATATCGATCCCGGTGCCGGTCCATCTTCGGGATGCGCAATTGAACGGCACGCTGATAGTCGATCTTCATCATCGTGCCGATGGTCTTCGCGAGCGCAGGGTTCAGAGCTACGGGAAAGTTGAGGCCGACGACAGCACCCGATTCAATGAGATCGTCGAAGGGAGGCAGGACGCGTCCCCGCGGATCGTCCGCGCAAGCCTTGCCCTCGTAGAGTTCCTTGGGGGGACAGAAAACCCGGCGCACATCGAGATCAGTCTCAAACAGCGAGAGAAAGACGGCGATACCCTGAACGATCGAGGTTTTCACCTCGGAGCGAAAGAACTTCCAGTGTTCCCAATACCAATAGTCGATACTCTCGAAGTGACGGCGTTCCTCCAAGGGGTGCGGTTTGCGGGTAAAGACAGAGAAGGCGGCGGAGGTTTCCTCGGTAAGCAGGTGCTCGATCGCCTCGCTCCACGGAATCAGATAAAGATGCGCGTCCCTGTTCCATTCAAAACCGAGCGGAGATAAAAGGCCGTCATACTCCCGGTACGTCTCTGATCGATGCCGATGTAGCCAGTCGCGCTGAAGCGTGCGCCGACTTCGATCAGCATCTCCTCGAGCTTGCCTGCACTGATGACGGTACGAAAGAGATCGACCATCGTCAGATATCCATCGCGGATGCGATGAAGGAGGATGACGTAGCGGACAAGGTCGGTGTAGGACTGTTGCCAAAATGGTTCCTTACCCCTGCCCCAGATCGAGGTGATGATCGAGGCGATATTGAATGCTTGCGCATAGGCGTCGAGCGGGTTATTCAACGGGTTGTAGCGGATATCGCCATCGAGTGAAACCTCGACATAGTCCTGTTCGCGGCCGCACCATGCAAGGATGCGCTGGACTTCGCGGCACAGGTCGCCCTTGACTTCAAGCACGATGCCCGAGAGTTTGCGTTCCGGATCGTCCGCGCAAAATGCAAACAACTGGCGCATCGCCGGCAGAATCAGACTCGACGTCTTTCCGCTGCCGATTGAACCGAAGGCCGCGATCCCGGTGTAGAGGCCACGCTCGGGAACCGAGAGCCAGCGGGGACTGTGGCATGGCGCGGGAACGAATTGACCGTGAACTTCTCCCACGATCAGAAATAGATTGGCCCGTCTCCGCGGATCGCCATAGGGAGGCAACGAGCCTGCGTCTTCTTCGTCATCGCTTCGATAAAGGTGCACATAGAGGAGCGAGAAGATCATGGCGCAAGCGAGGAAGGGCGTCGAATACAGAAAAAATCCATACGTCCACACCGTGAGGTGAAAGACCAGAGGCCGCTCGAGCGCAATCAAATGCAGGAGTGGATTGGCTGTGTTGAGAGGGAAGAGCGCAGTGAGAATGATGCCGCAAGCCGTTGCCACTCCAACCGAAAGCAGGAGGCGATTCTCGACCAACGGCCGAATGACGAGCTGAATGTAGGATCGGACGCGCATGATGTCTCCCTCACTCGGCATGCGCCGTTGCGGATGTTTCCGGTTTGCCAGGCGCGACGGATATCGACTTCATATTTGCGGGCGCCGGCTTCGTGCTATTGGTCGTCCGCGCCGTATTTGCCTCAGCGCTCATCTTGAATCTTTGGAAGTCCTCTTCTTCGGCCAACGCAAATCGCAAGAGCTGATTGATGACATAGTTGGTCTCGTTGTTCGACCACTCGGCCAACCGTTCGATATCGTCGGCAATACTCTGGTCGATCGAAGATTGCAGTTTCGTGCGCCGAACTCTGCTCACGCCGTGTTCCAGTTTCAGTTTGCTCATGGATTCTCCTCTTTGTCGGTTAAAGATCAGCTATCGATGTTTTCGAGATCTGGGGCGGATATCGTCTGAATCCCTGCCGCATATGTTCTCGCTATGGTTGTGTCGGGGCTGCTTCAAGTGCCCGGGTCGCTCCCGCCCCGGACACCTACTTTGCCGCAGGCACCCTCTTGGCTAAGTCGTCGTTTTTGAGCAAGTTTTTTCTCGAAGAGTGGCAACGCACTAGACCGCACACTAGACCTGAGTTCCGGTTGTGGCATCCTCTCGCGCCGAAATTGATGGAGGGGATAGCTGTAAGGCATCAGCACGGGCGTGAACTTTGCCCGTGGTCCCTGCTGTTTGAACCGCTGCCGGATGCGCTCGGCATTGGTGCTGCCGACCTGCCAAGCGGCGCACAAAGCGCGGTGTTCGAGGGTGGTGTAGATGAGTTCACCCTCGTGCAGGACCGCAAGGTCGCGCGGGGTGAGGGGATGCTTTTGCGCGTCATGGCTCTCCCGGGCGCGGAGATATTCGAGAAGATGATCGACGCCGCGCGGCGTCATCGGCGTGATGCCGGGCGTCTGTACCTCCGGGTAGAGAACGGAAAAAGCCTTCCTCGCGCGCTCGAAGTTCCCGTTGGACACGGCGAGGTAGAGCAGCTCGAAGCCGGGGAGCGCGGCGAAGACAGCGCCATAACGGCGAAGGAAAGCCTCGAAGCTGCTGAGGGAAAGAGCGCCCTCATCGACAAAGGTGAAACGGACAAACTGTTCACCATCAATCAAGATGGGGAAGGCTTCAGGAAACCAATGCGCGCTACGGGCTAAAGCGTGAGACATGGGCGTCTCCGTAAGGCCAAGGGGGCGCGCAAAAAACTCAGCCTTCGCCTCTGCCGAATCGAGGAGAGTATCGCCGAGGTGGTCGAGGACGAAATCCAGAACCATGAGGCGAGACTTAATCTGTCCGTCACCTTTCAGGCGACGGTGCTGCGAAGCAGGCTGCCCGATGGCGTCGTAGACCTGTTTCGCGGTGAGGTGATAGACAAAACGAGCCTGCCCGCAGGCTATGGTTTGGAGATGCCCTCGCGCGAAGGCTTTGCGCAGAAGCTGCGCGGCGATAGCCCCGCGTCCGCGCTGAATGAAGCGGTCATACTGGCGACGCAGGAAGTAACCGGAGTGCACGGCGACCAGGTAGAGGAACGTAGCCTCGCGCTCCGTGTATCCTACGGTCTCTAGCACCGACACTGGATCGTAGTCGAGACTCATAGGTCCAGCACATCCCTCATCATGTCGTGGTCGTCTTCGATTTTCGCGGTGATGCTGGCGCGGTCGGCGCCTGAGGCATAGGACCGGAAACCTGCCTGCGCCTTAGCGCGCAGGTGACTGGCCCGATAGGCTGCGGTCAACACTTCAATGTCTTCGTGGCCAGTGCGCGAACCTTGACTGAGATCCTCGCCGGGCTTCGGCTCGCGGTCGAACTCGATCCGCGCATCGGGGATCTGGATTTTGCCATCGACGAATGGCAGCCCCTGCTGCCTCGCCACCAGCTCCTTGATCTCTATCATGTCGCGCTTGGGGTCGGCCTGCCGCTCCGCGTAAAGGGCTTTCTGGACATCGGCCTTGATCTCGAAGTCGAGCTTGACGCGAAGGCGGGTTCCTCCCCGCTCCGTGATCTTCTCTGCCTCTTTGCGATAGGCGCGATAGATAAGCGAATCATGCTCCATCTCTCGGGGCTTTACGAACCCCGCATACACACTTTGACCTTGCGGCACCTCCCCACTCTTCCTCAGCCATGCGCGACCGTCTTTGGTCAGTGTGGCCAATTCGACGCGTTCGATGCTCCTACGTTTTCCATCGCGGCGAAGGTTGATATGCCGGGTGGTGACCAGACCCTTCGAGCGGAGATAGCTCAGATCCTCATCGAGCTTGCGATGCTTGCCGTTGTAGAGGGTATCGGCGAGGTCGCCTGTACGGACAACGCGAAAGCGCCCCAACTCAAGCAGCATTCGATGCTCCTCCGGCCTGAGCCGCATCCCGACGGTCTGGTTGGGAATCCGGTTCCGTTGCATGCGCCTCGTGTCGGACCTATCGTGCGGATCTCGGGAGCGGCGAGGTTGTGCCGGAGCGTCATGCTGTTTCTCCCGAGGCGCAGAGTTGTCGCGGTGCGGCGGCGCATGGTTCAGGCGGTGTTGACTGGCGCGTTCGGCGAGCGCATGCAGGCGGCGCAAGATCGGATGGGACATTTGTTCCTTCAAGACAGCGTGCTCCGCGGGCCTGGGTCCATCGGATGCGATTTCGCGGTGACGCGGCGGCTCCTGGGGAATGTCCAGCCTCATGCGTTCTCACCACCGTGGCCGGGCTCGAGAGGAGCGGGTGGGAACTCCATCGACGTCTGGTCGGCCGCAGACCTCTTAGCACTCTTTTTCGAGCGTTTCTGGATCGTTGAAGGGGCAACGGTTTCGTCGGAGACCGAAGCGGCCTTGAACCCTCGAGCGACGACGCGGCGCACCTCGTAGTCGGAGATTCGCGTGAAGCGGTTCATCTCTTTCATGGCAGCCTGGCGCAGAGCACGGACCCGGGCGACGAGGTCCGGGGTCCGGTCAAGAAACTGGTCTTCACCCGGCATGACTACGGCTTCTCCTCATCGCCGAACTGGGCGAGGATTTCGCTCGACAGCTCGCTCTGCCCTGTATGGATCTCCTGATCGAGATGCTTCAACTTGCGGCCGGCGTCGCGCAGGAAGAATTTGCGCTCAAACCAGATGGTCAGGCCGAGAAGGTTGGCGAATAGCAGGGTGCAATAGAGCGCGATGCTTTCGAGATATCGGTGCAGGATGAGGCTGCGCCAGGGAACGAGGAAACCCAGCGCGTGCATCGACCAGAATCCGAGCGCGAGAAATACTAAGGTGGCAACAAAGACGGCGTTGGCGATCATCCGCATCCTTTCGAAGGCAATCCGTGGCGGTGCAACGGGGAAAAAAGCGGAGAGGCGTAAACCTCTCCGCAGGGATCGAGACGGGACTAACTGTTGTCCTCAAAAATGACGAGCGCGTCTGGCCGATCCAGGCGTGTGATCCTGGTGGCGTGAACGGCATAGATGCCGTGCTTCATAGGGAACTTCTCGCCAGCGACGAAGAGGATTCGATCCTGCTCGTAGGCCCGGAATTCTCCTTCGATCTCGAGATAATCGCCGCGCTCGAAGCCACGAACCATGCCGCAGAAGAAGGGGCCGGGACAGATGACACGATGCCAGTCGGTGCGGGGGGTCCACCGATTGAGGGCGATATCCCAAACTCCGGAGACAGTTCCCAACAGCAGCGTCGCGAACGAGTCAGAGTCGATACGGTCAGGCGAGGGAACCGCGGCATCCGCGCCGAGAAAGCCGCGCAGCTTGACGGAGTTTTCAAACAGCTGCATAGGGCGCCTCCCAAGGGAGGACAGCGCGGCCTAAGCCGCGCCGTCCTCCGTGGTCGGCTCTGCCTCGAGGTTGTCTTGGCGCGAGCTCTCGGGGCCACCCAGATTCCTGATGATGCTGGGTCGCACCTCCCAATCGTGAACCGTGATCTTGGACTTCTTCCTGTCTTTGATCACCTCGAGTTCGCGCGGCGTGCTTCTGAGCTCGCCGACAATCTCGACGTAGTCCCCCTTCCTGAGGCCTTTCATATACTCCGCAGGCCTGCCGAAGGCGACGATGCGGTGCCACTCGGTGCGATTTACCCACTCGTCGGTCTGCTTGTCCTTGTAGCCGGACCTGGTGGCGAGCGAAAAGATTACACGGATGGTCTGGTTTCTGGTGATCGAGGTCTCGGCGTTCATGCCGACGTAACCCTTCAGCTTGACTTCGTTTTCGTAGAGTGCCATGTCATTTCTCCTTGGTGTATTTGCCCGAGTTGCCCTCGGGACACTCCTGCGCGCAGCGACGCGAGAGTGCCCCGCTCCCAAGGCCAAGCGGCGCATTTTCGGAAGGTTCGGAAAATCTTTTCCTCCGCATACTTTGCGGAGATTTGGGGAAAAGATTTTGTGAATGCCGAAAAAGCAGAGCCGCGCAGTGCTGCAGAATCGGGGTCCCCGGCCACGCGATCGTCGCGGGGTGGGGTGATGGGGCGCGGGATGAGCACCGAGCGAGTGACCGAGGGAAAATTGGGAAAATACGGGAGAATTGGTGCTCGATCAAAACATTCGCCTGAAGGACTCCGGTCATCGATGCCGATCGCTCACCAGGGAAAATCCCGGGATCGCTTGCTGCCGGAACGAGGGATGGGGAGAACGACGGCGAGTGACGCTCAGAGGTACTTTCCTGGCATGAGTTTGGGAAGCGCTGCGATTGAAAGGCCTTCAGACGGGACAAAGAGATCGATCGGTGAAGAGGCGTCGTGCGGCCGAGGTGGTCGAGGGCAGGAAACATGCGATCGCGGCATCGTTTCGAAGTAGCGGTGCGATCATCGGAGATCGTCGGGAGCGCCCCTTCGCGTGCCGAGCCCTGAGCCGGACGAGCGCGGGTTCGATGGGAATGAGCAGCCTGCTCACAGCTGAAAGCTGCCGACGACAGGGCTTCAATTGCCGAGCACACGGCGACATCGCGCATCGTCGATCAGTTCCTGAATGCCTGGTCTTCGTGGACGTAGCTGATGACGAGACCGAGAGGATTGGTGAGCAACATTGCGTTCGGGACCGCGTCGCGGAAGCCGTAGACGACGTTCGCCGTCCAGCGCTCCCGACTCTGCTCCTGCTGGTCGCCGAGCCGCATGAGAAGATCTTTTCAAACTCGATGTGAGCGCGGTACGGTGCCTGCCGGGTATCGTCGAGCACGACGGCTTTGATCTCGATGTCTACGTTGGGCGCACTGGGATCGAGCAGAAAGGTTTCGAGGGTCTTGGCCTTGTTCACACGCTCGAGGGTGGCGGACTGCATTTCGTTCGAGAAGAAGTTCAACGACTCGGAGAAATCGCGCTGCAGCGTGGCATGATTGCGACCGTAGTAAAGTTCGCCCAGCGTGCCAGATAGTATTTGCTGACGCGCTCGATCGGAATCTTGGCAGAAGTCGTCGTAGTTCATGACCTGGCCGCGCCCGAAGTCAGAGACTGAAATGACGAGCGGCTTCAGCCGCGAGGCAGCCGTCTGCGCCCGATAGAGCAGCGCAAGCAAAGCGAGCGCAACCGTCGCGAGAACGAGCAGGGCGACCTTCAGGTAGCTATTGGTGACGATGGGTTCGGCATAGAGTTCGAGAAACTTGTGACCTGCGTCCGTAGCGGTGAAACCGGTCTGCTTTTCCATCATTCGCTCCCCATGACATTGACCCAGGTGCCGGCGCGGCCGCCGAGAATCGATGCCGTGAGCTCCGGGATTTTGATGAGGCCGTAGATGCAGACGGAGAGGGTGACAAAGAGCGCCGGCAGAAGGGTGAAGGCGTTCGAGAGGGTGATGGCGCCGATGACCTGGAACATGCGAAGACAGCACATGCGCGAAGACGTAGATGAAGGCGCTGGCGACGACCTGATAGAAGCTGAATCCGATGAAGGCCTTGAGCCATCCCCAGAAGAGCCAGTCCATCTTGGGCACGATGAACCACGGAATGAAGACCGGACCGATGAGTACGCAGACGGCGGCGGCGACGTATCCGTAGGCGATGACGGCAGAAGGCCGTTGCCTCCATGGCGGCGAGGATTACGACGATCAGCAGATAGGTCAGATCTTCGAGGATGTTGAAGCTGCCGGGAGGCGCGCCGAGTTGCTGCTCGGCATTGGTGATGGTGTCAGCGATCTCCTGAGTTTGGTCGGATTCGATCTCGGAGGAGAGGCTCAGCCCTTCCTTGGTGATGAGATCGGAAAAGCTGTAGCTGATGCCGGGGATGGGTGTCGAGTAATAGGTCAGCATGCCGAAGCCGAAGGAGATCATCAGGATCAGGTCGGCGAACTTGGCGAAGTGGAAGCCGCCGCCTGACCTTGCGACGCGGACAGCGCGGCCTTGATCCCGAACCAAACGATCAGAATCACGGCCAGGCCACGGAAGATGTCGAGCCCCGTGGCCTGGAGGGTATTGCCCTGAGTGGAGAGCAATTGAGTGATGGCCTGTGCCAGCGCAGAGAAGATGTTCTGTCCCATCAGTTGCTCCCGTTCGGGCTGAGCGAAATGGTGTGCATGCGAATCGCTCACGCCGTTGGTGACGTTCTGCATGGTGGTGGGAAAGTTCTGCTGGAAGTAAATGGCGTTGTTGATGGCGCGGTTCTGCGCGTCGATCTGCTGCTTCTGCGCGATGAGCTGCTGCTGCGATCGAGGCGGCGAGGAACTGGTTGGTGTCCTGCTGGGAGTGAATCTGGAGTAGTGTGGCGGAGTTGATTTTGCCGAGCAAGGCATTCGGTGTCTGCTGGTCTGGAGTCGGTCGAGAACGTGTCTGAGTCGAGGTTGGACAGCTTCGTCGCGAAGGCCTGCTCGTTGGAGCGAATCGTGCCGAGTGTCGCAGAGGGTATTGGTTGTGGTCGTTTGTGCCAGCTCCGAGGTCGCGTACTGGTTGGCGACGGTGGCCTGGGTCCGGGAGGTCGAGAGAGGAATAGTTCCCCGCTGGGATAGCTCTGGGCCTGCACGATAGGCGCTCGTTGTAGCCCTGCTGCGCCTGGGTGAGTCCGCCGAAGTTGAGCGCGTTCACCAACGCGGAGGTATTGCCGTAGGTGTTCGGCGGCGCAGCCAGGCTCGTCCACTGCGCCCAGTCGGCGCTTGTACCGTGCCGCGAGGTTCTGAGGCAGCGGGGACATCTGGTAGGCGAGGTTGTACATGGTGACGATCTGGTTGCGGGTCTGTTCCAGACTCGTATAGATCTGCGCTTCTTTGAGCAGGTGCTGCTGCCAGTTGTTGAGTTCGGTGGAAAGCTTCTGAAGCTGCGACTCGCCCTGCTCGATCTGCTGAACGGCGTGGGCGCTCTGCGTCGGGTCGAAGACGATGCCGTCCGAACTGCGCGTGCGCTGATGGCGCGAGTGCAGAAAGCAGCGATCAGGATAGAAAGGTAGGATCGTACAGGCTGTCATGGATGAAATCTCCGGTGAATGTATTGGTGACGGTGATCGGAGTTACATGGCAGAAGGCATGGTGTGGTTTTCATATGCAGGCAAGAGCATGTCCTGCGTGATGTAGACCTTGATCCTGTGACCCTCGCGGATGGTGATCGTTGGCGGAATGTTGATGAAACGGTCAAGGACATTCGCGCTCGACTGCGAAAGGCTCGACGCAATGCCGGACTTGTAGGCTTCAGTGCCGGACTCGTTGTAGCCCTGGTTGGGTTCGTCGCCTCGGCGGCGCCGGCGACGATGCCCAGCGCAATGGAGGCGCCGAAGATCTCGAGATAGTGGTTGTTGAGCTTATCCTTAGTCCGGTGGCTCCGTCCTTGATCGAGACCGTGGAACTGGTCGAGATCGACGGAGTAGCCATCGGGCATCAGCAGCCGGTGGAAGGTCACGGCGAGGCGCTTCTGGCCGAGGCCGCCGACCTTCTGGACATCGCCCAGGATGAAGGTGCCCTCGGGGATCAGCAGGTGCTGGCGGTCCTGGCTGTAGACGGGGTTCGTCACCATGACCTTCAGCGGCCCGGCGAACTCGCCATCCAGGCGGTTCACCAGCACCGTGTCGATGGTCGTGCCCTCGAAGACCACATAAGGCTGGCCGTGTGCGGCGTTCGCATTTACCTCCGGCGCCCGCTTATTGGCCGACGGAGACGCGGCCGTGGACACCGTCTGAGTTGCGGAGGTTTCAGACGAGCTTGGTGGGTGAGCCGGTTGGCTCGCGTCGTCGAAGAGGGAGCGGCCGGCATGGTCCTCGGCGGAGGTGAGATTCGAGGCGAAGCGTGCCTTGAATGCCAGCGCCCTTTCGGCGTCCGCGATCGGATCGCGCGGCGCCTCCGTCGACTGAGGCGGAGCGGCCGACGGCATCGGAGGACTCGGCTGCGCGGGATTTACGGCCATGGGCGGATTCGCCGCAGTGGACGGCGAATCCGCGTGTGTTGCCGCGGCCTGCTGTGCGATCTGTCGTTGGTCCTCGCCCAGGTCCTGCTCAAGCTCCTGAATCTTCCTCTGGTTCAGGTCGGAGGCCACAGCCGTCACCGTCGGTGCGGAATTTTTCTCTGCAGGCTTGGCGTGGTTTTTTGAAAACATCACGGCCAAGAGAATCAGTACGGCGAGTCCGGCCATCACGTAGCCCTGGGCTTGCTTCGGCATCACGCCTTCCGGCAGTTTGCGCTTGTCTTGGATTCCCGGTGGCATAGCGTGTGTCTCTGGTTCGCTCAAGGGAAAGGTCTCGGTTCGTTTGTCATCAGCCATAGGCATGCCCTACTTTTGTTCCGGCGACGAAGGCTGGTTGCCGGAAACCTCGGGCTGGGCCTTCCGCCTGAAGTCAAGCTTGTGTTTGCCGACTTCGAGATAACCGTGATCGACGATGGTGGGGAGAATGTAGGTGCCGTTCTTAAGCTGGAAGGAAACGAGATCGGGTTTGCCATCCTTGAGCTCGTAGACCGAGAACTTCTCCGCGGCCGACGACTTGATGTAGGTGAATTTGTCATCGTGATAGATCGCCGAGACCGCGAAGGGCGAAAGATTGCGATAGCTGTAGTCGAACGTCAGTGCAGAGGTGGGATAGTCGGCGCGGAACTCCTCGATCGCAGCGGCGGCGCGCACCTGGGAGAGCTGTGCCTGGGCACGCGCATTCTCCAATTCCGACGCCGAAACCAAACGCGCGGCGCCATTGGCGGCAGCAAGCGAGGAGGGATCCGATGGTTCGACGATCACCTTCAGATCCGGGTCCCCGCTCTCGACGTCGTCGAGCGTGAAGGAGTACACCGCGCCCTTGTCCGTGATCAGGTTGAGGTTGGAGTGAATGCCTTCCTTGGCCGGGTGCAGAAAGCAGTAGTTGCCGACCGTATCGATAATCCAGAAGTCCTTGTCGCCGGTGGCGACCTCAAGGATTTTCTCGGTCGAGGGCAGCTCGATCAGAGTGGTGTAGCGCATCTTGGCCCGGATATTCACGATGTCATTGGCGTGATATTTCACGAGACGAGCGGACTGCTGGCCGTGGGCCATGGTGGTGGCGAGGCCGAGCAGGAGCGGGACGATGGGTGTTGGGCGCATGGTTCTCCTTTAAGGGGTGGGGTAGTCACAAGCGAGCCGGAGCAAGCCTGCCTCCGGTCCGAAGCGGACGAAGTAGTCTTGTTTGCGAAGATTGTCGCGGGCATTGTTGGTCGCCATCCAATAGCCAAGGGCATCGACCTCGAGGACCAGCTTTTTGGTTCCGCGGGGCTGGATGAGGAGCAGCTCGCGCTTCGGCACCAGCGATTCGAAGAGCTCGAGCTGGGTATCGTTGAGCTGAAAGATCTCGGCGTAGAGTTTGCGATCGATATTAGGGTTGGCGAGGAAGATCTTGGTGGGGCAAGACTCGTTGATGATGTTGAGGACACCCGCCTCAGCCAATTCCACCACCGACTGTGTGGCCAGGATCATCGCCGCGTTTTTCTTGCGCCACGTCCGCTCCGCGCGTACCACCCAATCACGGATGATGGCGTTCTTGAGGAAGATGGAGGCCTCATCGGCAAGAAACACCTTGAAGGTTGCGCTGTTCTCCGCTTTTTCAATCTCGGACGATGCGCGCTGCAGCACATAGAAGAGCAACGGCTCCAGGATGTCCGGATAGTCGCTCCAGCCATCGAAGTTGAAGGTCTGGAAACGGGCGAAGGCGAGGGTGTCTTCGACGTTGTCGAAGAGATAGCCGAACTGCCCTGCGCCCGTCCATCGTTGCAATCGCTCCCCGAGAGGACCCAGGATGGAAGCAAAGTTCGAAAGCGTGCGAATCTCGACGGGAAGTTTGTAGATGCGCTCGATGGCGGCGAAGAGCGACTTCTCGTCGCTGCCGGTCAGCGCGTACTTTCCTTGAGCTTCGAGCAGTACGCGCAGAAACAGATAGAGAAAGTTCTGATTTTCGTGTGTGGGTGTGAGGGAGAAAGGATTGATGCTGAAACCAGGAGTCTTCAGCCCGACATTCAGATACGTCCCACCGAAAACGCGTGTGAGGGTTTCATAGCTACCGCCGACATCGAAGATGAAAGTGAGCGGGTCGTATTTCTGAAGCGCTTGGAGGATGGAAGCGAGGGTGAAAGACTTTCCTGCACCTGTGGCGCCGAGCAGAAGCGTGTGCGCCACGTCCCCGCTATGGAGATTCAGGTAGTACGGGGTGCCATGCTTCGATTCGAGAACGGCGAGATACTCCCGTTCGAGATGTGGATTCCATTGCGACCCTGAGCCCGCGGTAAACAGAAACGAGAGATCGGCGTAGTTCGCGTTGAGAGCCCACTGCTTGCGCAGGTTGAACTGCCGATTGCCCGGGACAGTGGCGAAGAAGGCATTGAGCAGGTTGAAGCGTTCCTCGTAAAGCAGACCATCGTGCTGCATGAACAGCTTCTGAAACTCGGCAACCGCCTGTTCCACTTTCAGGCGGTCTTGGTCGTAGACAACGACCGAGAGTGTAAATTCTCCGAAGCTCTTGCCTTCCATGCCCATGGCGGTGAGAGCATTACCCAATTCAGCGACTGCAGCGGCCTTTGAGTCGTCGACGAGATTGTCCTGGGCTCCAGTATTCTCACGATCCTGAAGGTTCGAGACGAAGCTGGTCTTCGAGTTGTGGTAGTGCCGGCGGCGCGATGCAATCTCCTTACGCGCCTTCTCGTGGGTGACCGGATGCCATTCGGTGACGGCGTGGAAGTTTGCCGGGATGTCGAGTAGGCCATTCAGGATGAGAGGCCGGGTCTCGCCGGGTAACTCCTTCAGCGTGAGAACTTGGAGGTAGTCCTCATCGATCCGCAGGTAGCCGCGATGCGCTTCGAGTTCCGAGTCGCATACCTGCCTGTCGAGATGACGCGCATCGCAGAGCGGAGGGTCATCGATCTTGGAGGGGCGGAAATTCACGAGACGCCGGACAAGCCGGAAGGTCTTCTCCGCCCCTAGCAGCTCGACCGGAGTAAGGTCGCTGAGCTGCCCACTCAAGCTTTGAATTTTTTGCCGCAGCTGCTGCCGGTTGCGTTCAATCTGACTACGCAGCAGGGTGCGTTCCTTGTTGCCGGAGAACAGTGCACGCAACTCTTTGAAGGACGAGCGCGGCTGCTTCGGCATGTGCGACAGCGCATGCAGCAGGCCGGTCTTCTGGTAGCTGCCATCCATCATGACGATCCAGAAGATTTCGATCGAATAAATCCGGTCGGCCTTCGATCGAAGAAAGGCTCTCCGCTGCTCAACGGCAGCCTGCACCAGCGGATTCTCATATTCCGCGAAAGGAATGGCGGGCCGGTTTCGCTTGAATAGGATTTGATAGAGTCGGCACCGGTCATCGAGCGAGCGGAGAGCTGCCTCGAGGCGTTTGACGGCGTAATCCCGGCCGGCATGATCGAGGCTTTCGTAGTCCACGCCTGCGATCGAGAGAGCCGCTCCAAGATCGCCGGACTTCGTCAAAAAGCAGTGTTCGTCCCAGAAACCGTAGAGGTTGATCTGAGCGGCGAATGAGCCTGCTTCTTTCCAGTCCTTCCGGATGTCCTCAATCTTGACCATCGTGCCTCGCAATATAAATTTCTGTTTCGTCTGCTTTCATCGGGTCGTAGCGGCGGCGAAACTTTCCGGAATTGAAGAGCACGCGCAGAATCTCAACGTCGTGCTTGGTCGCGATGCGGGCGATCATGACGCCCGCGATGAACAGGGCCATTCCTCCCAGCAGAGAATGGAGCAGAGAGAAGATCGCGCCCCCGGAAATCAGAGCGACGAAGAACAGTCGCCGCTCTGCTCCGAGGACAGTCAGCGGACGGTTCATCGCTTTAAATACGGGGCTCAAGCGTGCGTCCGCTGGCTTAGACATGGATCACCTCCTCTCTAGCTCGGGAAGAGCCAGGCCATGAAATTCACGGCTCCGATGGACATACCCACGCCGAAAACGATTCCGGCCAGGGTCTTCTTAGACTGGCCTTCGCCATAGGCAAACATCAGTCCGCCGACCACGATGGCGACCAGAGAAAGCCCGGTTGCTATCGTGCCGGTGAAAGCAGTTTTGAGGACGTTGACTGCGTTGTCCCAGGGGTCATTCCCCGCGGTCTGGGCTTGCGCAGGAATCGCAATCAGTAAAAGTAGTGCGGGTTGGATGGTCTTGAGCCAAAGGGTGCGCGCCCACCGTGGGCGCGCAGGAATCGATGGAACGATTGGTCGCATGTGCTCCTTTCGGTCGCGTTTTTCCCGGAGATTCGCTCGTTAAAGTGGAACGCGATGAGGCGAAGATAAGCCGGTTTTGGAAGGGGTCCTGGTGACAAAATGGGGGCACTGGTGCGTTTTCGTCGCTAGTGATTTCGAGCTCGGATACGGACGCAGCGTAGCCCTGAGGTGAGCATAGAGAGGTAAAAGGGAAGGGCCGCCGCCGGGGCGGTGCGAAATTGAAAAGAGTGATGGGCTTCCCTCTTGTGCCGCTGCCCACTCCGATGCGGACGAGGCAGCAAAAGCCGAGTGTGGAATTTGTCGTGCCGTGAGGACTGTGACTTCTATTCGATTTGAAACGGGTACAGTTCCGGCGCAATCGTTCCCTTGTTCACATATAGATCAATGTTCGTGATACACGGACATTGATATTTCACAAACGCTCAAGGCCTCGGCTCTGCTGGCGACACAAACGCACCATGCCATCCGTTTTGGCACCACCTGCCCTAAAAAATAGGCCTTAGCTTGGCTTCATGGAGAGCGATACCACGCGCGATCGGAATGACGGCCAGCAGGTTCGTCCGAAGAGCTGGTCGAAGAATCCCGTTCCGTGCAGGATCGAAGCTCAACGTTTAGCCGATTCGTTCATGGAGCCGATCAACGACCGAAACCATGAAGCCTTAGCGGCCTCTCTCAAGGCGGATACCTTGGAAGCCCTGGTCGTCATTTATCGGGAAAAGATGTGGCCCCTGCTTAAAAACTCCACCCGTATCAGCTACGACTTTTATCTGAACAAGCACATTCTGCCCAAATGGGGTAGGGTGCGTGTGGTCGAGATACGCACCATCGAACTACAGGACTTCTTTAATTCCTACCATCCTCGGCTTGCGTCGCGGACCATTCGCAATATGCACGGGTGTCTGCGAACGATCCTGAATCAGAGCAGGGTATGGGGACTTGTCCGCAAGAACCCGGCGATCGGAGTCAGGCTCCCTCGCAAGAAGGAGCGGAAGCCTCCTGTGCTGCTCGCCAAGCAAGACATTCGGCGAGTTATCGATGACCTTCCCGAACCTACCAAATCGATCGTGACCCTGATGGTTATCGGGTCGCTCCGAATCGGGGAAGCTTTGGCGCTGCGTTGGGGAAGAGTTCTTGCTGATCGCATCGAAATCGTCGAACGGCTCTATGAAGGAGAATTTGACGACACCAAGACCGATGCCGGGCAACGGAGCATTCCGCTCGATGCCTTTGGCATTCTCAAGAATGTTCTCGAGCGAGCGCGAACAAGAGCAGTAGGTCAGCAAGCGGGAGACCTGATCTTTACGAACGCATACGGAAATCCGCTCAACCGGAGAAATCTTCTACGCAGGCAGTTGAAACCGACCATTAAGAAGCTGGGACTGCCGCCTACTGTCGACTTTCGAAGTTTTCGAACCATGCACGCAAGCTTGATGTGCAGCCTGGGCGTCAGGCCAGAGGTCACGAGGGACAATATGGGTCACTCGACGATTGATGTCACTCAGAACATCTACGGCAAGGCTTGGTGGGAAGAGCGCGCCGAGGCCGTGAGTTTGGTCGTGGCGAGTGTGTGGGGTGAGTCTCCGTGAAGGCTTGAATGCCTAGCCCATGATGCAAGAAAATGCGGTATGAGGCAACTGCGATCGGTTGAGCTGAACGCAATGCGCGCCTTCATCGTGGAGATCATGAATGAGTGGTGGACGGTGGCTCCTCTTGTGCAAGCGCCCGGAAAGCCGCATCGCATTCGCTGCAATAGGCCATGTGGATCTGCAGGAGCGCCCACTCTTCCTCAGAAATTTCCGCGAAGTAAAAGCGCGAAATTAAGGAAACGAGTTGTCCGTGCATTTCCGATGTCAAGCAAATACCTCATCGCGAAGCGATGTCGCCGTCGCCTACGCTTCACTTCTCCCATCTTGCCATCATGATGCAGAAATGGGACAGCTTATCGTGCTCTTGGCCAAACTTACTCCAGATCAGAATTGCGGAAGCCCCCGCGGTGCCTCTTCGATCTTTGACCCAAAGAACCCCGGCAAAGGAAGCGCCTCCAGCTCGAAGCCAGGTGAAGGCGGTGTTTCGTTCCCGGGCACGAAGCTTACCCTGGCGATGTGAGCTTACTTAGCACTTGCACTACAAAACAGACCAGAGACATGGTTTACAGCGAAGCGCGACGGCCAACCGAGGCACAGACGGCTTTCCCTGAGCAGGCGCCCACCCGCCTCCGACCAGATTGTCCCATCTTTGGGCCCGATCTGATTTGTTGAGAGTGTCAATATAATGAGTAATAAAATGCACAAAAATCGCAAATATTGTGTATTATATTTCCTGTTATGGGGAAAACAACGCCATCATTGGTCCCTCGAATATCCCGCCTGCTCGCTGCTTTCGGCGCTCAATTGAAGCTTGCCCGGCTTCGACGGAAATACTCTGCGGAGGTAGTGGCGCAACGTGCGGGGATCACGAGGCGCACGCTCTCCAAAGTAGAGCAGGGCGACCCGGCGGTTGCATTGGGGATCTATGCGCGTGTCATGCAAGTGTTGCGATTGGAAAACGACTTGGCATTGCTAGCAAAGGACGACGAGCTTGGCCGAAAGCTGCAGGACGCTGGCATCACGGCGAAACTGAGGGCTCCCAAACGGATCTCTACGGAGAAAAGTGACACAGCTCTTGATGCGACTCAAAGGCGTGACTAATGGCGAACCTGGAAACAGTCGAGGTCTATCTGGACGTAGGCAAGGACGTTGAGCCCGACCTCATGGGAATGCTCCATTGCCAACGCAGCGGCAAGGGGGAACTCTTCTCCTTTCAATACGACAAGGCATGGCTTGAGCGGGCTGAAGCATTTGTCTTCGACCCGGACCTCGCACTCGATGAAGGCCATCAATACCCCTCCGCGGATCGATCGAACTTCGGAATCTTTACCGACTCGTCACCAGACCGCTGGGGCCGCGTGTTGATGCAGCGCCGAGAGAATGCACGCGCGCGCCAGGATAAGAGACGACCACGAACGTTGACCGAGTGGGATTTCCTGTTGGGTGTCCACGATGAAACGCGACTCGGCGCACTGCGCTTCAAGATTCCAGGCGGTTCTTACGTTGACAGCGACAACAAACTCGCCGCGCCCCCTCTAACGTCTTTGCGCGAGTTGCAAGCGGCGAGCCTTCAGTTTGAACGGCACTTGACCGACGAAGCGCATCCTGAATATACGAAGTGGCTGACCCAACTCATCGCGCCTGGGAGTTCACTGGGCGGGGCCCGTCCGAAAGCTTCCGTCCGAGACGAAAAGGGAGCTCTATGCATAGCCAAGTTTCCGAGCCGCCAAGATACGCGAGATGTGGGCGCCTGGGAGTTGGTCGCTCATGCACTTGCACGTAAATCCGGCATTGAGGTTCCGAATGCCAGAGCACTACGAATGGCAGAGAGCCCGTTCACGACTTTCCTTGTGCAAAGATTTGACCGCACTACGGAAGGGCGGCGTATCGCTTTCATCTCTGCGATGACTCTCACACAGCACAAAGACGGAGACGCGGGAGCAAGCTACCTTGAGCTTGTCGATCAACTCCAGTCAAGAGGCGCCGACACCTCAGTCGACTGTGAGCAGCTCTTCCGTAGAGTTCTTTTGAACATTCGTATTCACAACACAGACGACCATCTTCGCAATCATGGTTTCTTTGCCGACGCGCAAGGTGTCCGTCTCTCGCCGGCCTATGACATGAATCCGTCCGTCGACCGCAATGAGCTGTCTCTTGCCATCGATGAGACAGAAAATACCTGTGATGTCTCCGTGGCAATGGATGCCTATAAGGCCTACGGGATCTCCGCAGCTCAAGCGAATGCAGCCCTCAAGTCCGTCGAGGTCGCTGTAGGAACCTGGAGAACAGAAGCCACTCGGTTCGGTATTCCTAAGGCTGAGCAGGAGCTCATGGCAACCGCGTTCGAATAGGTGCGTACACTGCCCAATCCCCAGCATATCGAGACACGAAAACCCGCGTGGTTGCTGGCGACTTGCCATGTTGTACCGGAATTTGGTGCGATTTGGCGCAGTTTCGTGCAAGCCTCGAATCAAAGAGACCGCGGTTCGTCCTCCCGAAGCACCCGAGCCTCAGGGCATGGGCCAAAGGGGCTTTTCGTATCAAGAGGCTTTGGGATAGCGGGCGAGCACCCTCAATACGTATTCGAGGAACGTCTCAAAGTGAACGTGTTCGCACAGATGCCATGTCACTGGTCGCACCAGATCATCTTCTTGGCATGCGTTTTCGACGGTGAAGAAGCAGACAGGGCAGATCGAATCGTAGGAGCTGTCTCGATTTTGCCGGTGGGGGAACTTGATCTGGCGAGCGGGGAACGAGCAGGAGTGATACATCTCAACTCTCCTGTTGGATTGGCGTCCAGATTCAGTATGCCTCGATTTTTGACAAAAACAATTTTTTTCTTCCCCGAGGCTTCACCCTTCCGCAATAAAATGATGTCATGCGGGCTGCTGAGCAACACCGTCCCCAAGGAAGCGCATTTTCGCGTCGCAAGAACGCAGATGGAACCTTCGACTCCATCTGCACCACTTGCTTTCTGACTGTCGCCACGGTATCCCCGGAGAGTGAGCTAGAGGCGCTTGAGGCCCTGCACATCTGTCTGCCTTACCACCTCATGAGCGAAAAGTAAGGAACCACAGGTTCGGCAACACACTACGAGAGGTTGAAAGAGAAGACCAAGGCAATGAGTCAGAGCTTGAGTTGCTGCGGTGAAAATCCGATCTAATTTTTATCGTCGATTCCGAACTACTGCGTCTATATGAATTGGTATCGCGAAACTATAAATCCGACGGGCCCAAGGGCCTGAAAATCGTTTGCACCCAAAGACAACATCTCTAAAATGAAACCTAGTTATCGGCCGGTGTCTACAGTTGCGTCGAAACGTCAGGATACCTTCCGCACTAGCGCCAATCCAGGACGGGACACGGAAGAATCTGTGGACCGCGTCGCAGCGAGCCGCCATCTGGACGAAAGCCAACGCGATGTCAGCGGTCGCAGTCACCAAAGAGGTCTTCCATAAGCGCGGGATAACACCCGATCAGCTTCCGAGCGCTTCACCGGAACTGTTGCCCTTGAACAAGGCTGCCGAGAAGCAACGTGCCGCCAGTGTGGCGGCAGAATTTCGGCACCGTTGCCCCGGGGGTTGTCCAGTACACCACCGATGTCCTCTTCCGCGATCTCTGACTGCGTCCGGGGTTGACGCCTCGCGATCGGAGCATGGTGACGGTCAGCGCTCTCATTGCCTCAGGCCCGGTGGCGCAGATCTCGGGGGTTACCAGGCCCAGCTCTCAGAGTCTTCGCCGCGAGCAGAACAGTGCAACCGGACAGGAGAATATATGCCCGCTCTTGAACTAGGCGAACTCGCGACCGCACCAGAAGCCTCCCCCAATGCACTCAAAGCGGTTGAAGAACGAATACGTCGCCCTATGAACATGCTTCGCACGCTGGCTCCAGGAGAGATACGAGATGAAGGTTCTCGTCATCGGCGCAACAGGTATGCGCAGTCCTGTTGATCGCCGTCTTCGTTTCCGCTACCTGCTTCTTCAATGCATGGTCTGAGCATGCATTCCAGCATCTATTCGAGCACCGTTGAATATGGCATGAGCCTCTCGACGACTGGAACTTGTGAAGTTCTAAGCCAGTTGTTCGATGAACGCTGCCAGATTCTCAAATCGCACCTTCAGCGTTCCATAGTTGCGATTGAAGGAACGTGGGATGTCTTCTGCCAGAACCACGTTGTCACCGTCTGGATGTTGCGTGCGAAAGGCAACAAGATTGCCGGGATCGAACCGATCAGCCGACCACTTGCACTCGATCGCGATAGGACTCTTCCGTCGTCCGGCCAGGACGAAGTCGATCTCATGTCCGCGTTTGTCCCGCCAGTAGCCAACTTCGCGGTTCTGCAGGTGGGCCATCATCTCGTTGAGCACGAAGTGCTCCCATAGAATTCCGAGATCTTCGTTCCGCAGTTCCTGCCAGCCACGGTAATAGCAGATGAAACCAGTGTCGAAGCCGTAGACCTTCGGAGCAGACACAATCTCATTGGGGCGACGAGTGCTGAAGGGACGAATCACATGCGCGACAAACGTCGCCTCCAGGACACGGAGGTAGTTCGCGATGGTAGGGCGACTCACCTCGCAGGGAGTGGCGAATCGAGTTGCTTCGAAGATCCCGCCGCTCTGCGCCAGAATGAGTTCCGTAAATTTCTGAAACGAATCTCGCCGTTCCAAACGGAACAGCTCCTGGATGTCTTTTGCCCAGTAAGCATCCGTCCACTCTTGAAAGTCACGTTCCTCCAGATCCTTCGCGAGAAAGAACGGCGGCAGTCCGCCTCGAAGAAACCGATGTCTGAGATCAGATTGTTGAGCGTCTGCGAGGTCGCGTTGGCACATAGGAGTCAGCCACAGATCGTGTTTCCGTCCGGCGAGAGTGTCTTTGAACTTGCTTGATGCGCTCAGCGTAGAAGAACCCGTAGCAATGATTCGGATGTCAGGGAAATGGTCTGCCGCGATCTTCAGAAGTTCGGATGGATTGTTGAGGCGGTGAATCTCATCCAGAACAATTCGCTTGCCACGAAGAGCTTCGAGGAACCCCTCCCGATCCTCCATCGTGCGCCGGGTCCGGGGCAGTTCGCAATCGAAGTACTCGATCTCAGGAAGACTCTGACAGAGATACGTTTTTCCGACGCGACGTACCCCAGCCAGCCAGATCACCGATCGCTTTTCCCAGGCCTTTTCAATCCGATCGATCCAATAGTGTCGTGTAACCATTCGCAAGCATGGTTTCATATAGTGACGCTATATGCAAGTATTGTTTCGTTTGGTGCATCGCTCTTCGGCCATCATTCGCCGATCAATCGGGAAGATTCTGATTCACGCTCAGGACAAGGCAGCCATCAGCTAAAGGCACTTCCGCCCGCTTTGGCTGCCTGAAACATCGTAACGTCGAAATACTATTCTAAAAAAAGTCTTTTTGTAATAGTCTTCTGGCATGGTAAAGAAATCCGAGTACCGTGATCTCTTCCCGGGCGCCTTAGAGCTGATGATTCTGCAGACGCTCAACCGCACGCCGATGCATGGGTATGCCCTCGCCCAACACATCAAGCAGGTTTCCGACGAACTCCTCCAGATTGAGGAGGGCTCCCTGTATCCGGCCCTTCAGAGAATGCTCAAGACTGGCTGGCTGCAGTCCGAGATGGGCGTCTCTGCGCAGAACCGCCCAGTGCGAATTTTCAAGCTGACTGCAGAAGGCCAGAAACGGCTCGAAGAAGAGCGTTCCAGCTTCGAGAAAATGTTCGCCGGGATCAACCGCGTTCTGGCTGTTGCTCAATCGTAGGAGTTTCCATATGCGCTGGCTCAAACAACTGTTCGGTCGTCGTCGCCAATATAACGAGATTTCCGATCTGATCCGCGAACACATGGACGAAAAGATCTCCGACTTGATGGAGCAAGGCATGACGCGAGAACAAGCGCAGCGAACCGCGTACCGTGAGTTTGGCAACGTCACGCGGATCGAAGAGCGCTGCCGCGAGGTATGGCAATGGCCTACGGCTGAATCCATGTGGGCTGATGTGAAATATGGCATTCGGCAAATGGGGAAAGCTCCCGGCTTCGCTTTTACTGTCGTGCTTACACTGGCCTTGAGCATAGGCCTGGCCACAGCAGTTTTCTGCGTCATTGACTCGGTGATTCTGCGTCCGCTGCCGTATGACCATCAGGAGCGCATCGTAACGGTTCAAAGCACGAGCCGCAGCGGCTACCCGCAAGGGCCATCCTGGCCTAGCTTCAAGGACGAGAGCGAGCAGGCGGAGAGCTTTGCGGCTCTGGCAGCCTACGCCGATGACTTGCCCTACACAGTAAACACGCCGTCCGAAGGCCCGGTACTGCTTGATTCTGTGCGCTCGTCAGACAACTTCTTTACCGTCTTCGGAGTGCATCCGCTGCTCGGGCGAACGTACCTGCCTGGCGAAGAGCAAGAAGGCAAAAACAACATCGCCGTACTTGGCTACGACACATGGCAAACGTATTTCGGAGGAGACCGGAGCATCCTCAATCGCACTGTCGATCTTGATGGTCGTCCATTCACCATTATCGGCGTCATGCCCGCTGGCTTCCGTTTTCCGCTGAATATGCGCAACACGATCTACGTGCCGTTGCATCTAGATCACAGCTACATGAAAGAGCGCGATGCGCACTGGCTGGGGTCGGTAGCGCGAATGAAAGACGGCATCAGCATTGAACAGGCACAAGCCGACCTCTCGCACGTCTTCAGCAATCTGGGCAAGGCCAACCCAGATGATGCAGACCGTGCCGTTCAACTGATACCGCTCGCTGAGAGCGTGAATTCCAAAACTGAGAAACCTTTATGGACGCTCTTAACGGCGGTCCTATCCGTTCTCGCCATTGGTTGTGTGAACGTGGCTGGTTTGCTGCTGGTTCGCGGTGTCAAGCGCGAGCGCGAGATGGCTATGCGTTCCGCTATTGGCGCAGGCCGCATGAGAATAGTGCGTCAGGTGCTCACTGAAAGCCTGCTGTTGGCTGTAACGGGAGCAGTCGGCGGCGTATTATTGGCCGCGGCCATACTCAAAGGGATGCGTGTATTTCTCATTCACGCTCTGGCGCGCGGGACAGACATTCATCTGAACTGGACAGTGCTTGGCGCTTCCGTGGCCGCTTCCGTTCTGACCAGCCTTGCAGCTTCGCTCTATCCTGCGCTGCGCATGGCCCGCACTGACCCAAATCGCGTTCTGAAAGCTGGTGGAAGTGCGGGTTACCAAAGCGGTCAACACAAACTGCGTTCGGGCTTTATCGTCGTGCAGGTTGCGCTCACGCTGGTTCTAGTGGTTGTCTCCGGCATATTGATTCGTACAGTTAGCCGTTATCGTCACGAAGACCTGGGTTTTAATCCCGCGAACATTCTAAGCGCAGAAATCAATCTGTCACTGGCGCGGTACACCAGCCGCGATCCGGTTGCGAACTTCTACCAACCGCTCTTCGACCGCGTAATGGAGATTCACGGAGTGCGCGCCGTGGGCGTTATCTCCGATGACCTGCCGACTGAAGGCAAGGCCTCACAGACCAATGAGCATATCGCCGGCCAGCCTCCTTATCCCAAGAATCAGCCAGAACTCGCCCAGGTTCGTTTCGTGAGTGCGGGCTATTTCAACGTTTTTGGCATTCCGCTGATTCACGGACGCGCTCTTTCGCCCAGTCTCGATGGCCCCGACGACGCAAATAATGTAGTCGTTAATGAGGCATTTATTGAAAAGTTTATTCCCTCGAATCTCGATCCCACCATGCAGCGTATGGACGACGCAGTGAAAGAAAAAGACTGGACGCACATCGTCGGCGTCGTGGGAAATGTGCGACAGGACATTTACCTGGATTCTCTGGCGGAAGAAGACTTCCTCATAGACTCGGTTCCGCTCGCTGACCGCCCAAGCCATCTCAGTAGCATGAAACTAGCGATCCGTACTGACGGAAACCCCGAACGCATTATCCCGGAGTTGCGAAGCGCGATCCATGCAGTCGATCCGACAGTACCTTTCAAGGCACCGGAAACCATGACTGAAGTCATTTCGCGGATGCTGGTCTTTCAACGCATGGAGAGCTGGCTTTTCGCAACTTTCGCCGCACTTGCCCTGGCGCTCGCACTGGTTGGCATATACGGCCTTGTTAGCCACGAGGTGGAACGTGGCACCCGCGATATTGGCATTCGCATGGCCCTGGGATCGACGCGCAAACGAGTGCTGATGATGATCCTCACGCGTGTAGCTATCTTGCTCGCCACAGGAATCATTGCTGGCCTTGCTCTCACCTATGGGGCAAAGAAACTGATTGCCTCAGTGGTTGTTATCCAGTTTACGCATCAGGCCGGGCTGCTCGCCCTGCTCATTTTGTCAGTGGCGTTTGCGGGAATCTTGGCTACCATCCTCCCTGCCTTCCGTGCTGCCAAGATGGACCCCATACAAGCGCTGCGATCCGAATAGGAGTTTCCATGCGTTTGCTCACACAAATGTTTACTCGCCGCCGTCGCTATGATGAGCTTTCGCAGTCGATCCGCGAACACATTGAGGAAAAGATTGCCGACCTAATTGATCACGGCATGACGCGAGAGGCAGCAGAACGCAAGGCCCGTCGCGAGTTTGGCAACGTGACTCTGATTGAACAGCGCAGTCGTGAAGTCTGGCAGTGGACCACGCTCGAATCTCTGTGGGCCGATACGAAATATGTTCTGCGTCGATTGAGGCGCGCACCGCTATTCACGGCAATCGCCCTGATCACTCTCGCGGTAGCAGTCGGTGCAAACACCGTAATTTTCAGCGTCGTGAACGGTGTGCTGCTCAAGCCTTTGTCCTATTCCAACCCGGATCGCTTGATTGCTGTGGATCACCTGTCGCAGCAAGCGGGCTTTAAAAAGATGGGCATCTCTCCGTCGATCTACTTTGTCTATCGGGAGCAAAATACGACTCTCGCGGACATAGGCGCCTATAACGGTGATGAGCTTGACGTAACTGGTGCCGGAACGCCGGAACATGTGCGCGTTCTGGACGTCACGGATGGGACATTGCCCCTTATGGGTGTTAGACCGACTCTGGGGCGCTTGTTTACCCTACAAGATGATGCACCCGGAGCTGCACAAACCGTCGTGCTCACGTATCCATACTGGCAGCAACGGTTCGGTGGAGCGTTATCGGTTCTCGACAGCTCGATTACGGTGGGCGGCGTGCCCAGGGAAATAATTGGCGTTCTTCCCCGACACTTCCATTTCCTCGATCAGAAAGACCCATCGTTGATACTTCCGATGCAATGGGATCGTGCCATCACCACCCTCGGAAGTTTCAACGGGAACGCCATAGCAAGGCTGAAGCCTGGGGTTAGCCTACAACAGGCTTCTGCCGATCTGGAGCGTCTGCTTCCAGTAGTAGCAAGAACGTTCCCCCCGCCCGCGGGCCTTAGCGTCAGCTTCTATCAATCGCTGCACTATACGCCGAGCCTGATGCCCCTAAAGGACGAAGTCGTTGGAAACGTTCAGAGCGTTCTTTGGGTTTTGCTGGCCTCTACCATCCTGGTGCTTCTGGTGGCGTGCGCGAATGTGGCGAATCTTCTAGTCGTTCGCGTTGAAGGCCGGCATCATGAATTTGCTATCCGCTATGCAATCGGCGGAACCAGGAAAGGAATTTCCACCGACATTCTCTTCGAGAGCAGCCTGCTCGGGCTTGCGGGAAGCCTGATGGGGCTATTGCTCGCATTAGGATCGATGCGCGTCATTGTGGGACTTGGAGCCACAAATATTCCCCGCATCCGAGATATTGGTATTACACCATCTGTGCTGTTGTTCGCCGTCGCCATTGCTATGATCGCCAGCCTTTTGATTGGCTGTGTTCCTATTCTTAAGAGCACGAGCTCTCACCTCATGAGCAGTCTTCGGGATGGAGGGCGCGGGGTGGGTCGTGGCCGAAGAGGACAGGGCACACGCAAATCGCTTGTCATGCTTCAGATTGCGCTTTCGGTAGTCCTGCTGATCTGTTCGGGGCTAATGATTCGCACATTTCGCGCGATGATGCATGTGTCGCCCGGATTCACGTCCCCTGAAACCGTTCAAACATTTGGCTTCTATATTCCAGAGACCCAAATCCCCGATTCTTCTCCAGAGCTCGTGATTCGCATGGACGAGGGGATCATGCAAAAGATCGCTTCTATCCCCGGTGTTTCTTCGGTGAGTATTGGCCGTTCTGTTCCGATGGACAATAACAGCTACAACAATCCTGTATTTGTTCAGAACCGTACCTTCGAAGGCAGTGAAGTTCCTCCTGCGAGACGCTTCAACTTCGTAGCGCCAGGCTTCTTTTCAACGCTCGGCACACGGTTGCTTGCTGGGCGAGATTTCACATGGACGGACACCTATGAGGAGAGGTCGGTTGTCATCATCTCGAAGAGCTTTGCCAGCGATTACTGGAGTCGACCTCAAGACGCGTTAGGACAAAGAATACGTGTCGGGAGCACCGATACCTGGCGGGAAATCATAGGCGTCTCAGAAGACGTCCACTACGATGGCGTTGAGAAGCCCACTCCGTCAATGGTGTACTGGCCTCTCATGGTGAACCATTTCACAGGCCAAAAACAAAGGCTACAACGCTCCACTGTTTTTGTGGTACGGAGTCAGCTCGCGGGTACGCAATCTTTGATGAAAGCTGTCCAGCAACAAGTATCGATGGTGAACCCTAACGTGCCCGTGGCGAACAGTGATACGCTGGGCAACCTCTATACGCAATCAATGGCGCGAACAGCGTTTACGCTTGTGATGCTCTGCGTCTCTGGAGGAATAGCGCTCCTTCTTGGGACTGTAGGGATCTACGGGGTCATGGCATATTCGGTGTCCCAGCGGACTCGAGAGATCGGGATTCGGATGGCGCTCGGAGCACCGCGTGGAGCTGTGGTGGGAGCGTTTGTGCGACAAGGCATATGGCTAACCCTTGTGGGGGTCGCAATTGGCTTGGTGGTTGCGTCCGGAACGATGCGTTTCATGTCCTCGCTTCTCTATGGCATCAGTGCTGAGGACCCAATTACTTACATCACGATAGCGTGCGCTGTGGTGATAACTGCTCTAGTTGCGTGCTATTTGCCATCACGTAGGGCAGCAGAAGTTGACCCTGCACTCGCCCTGCGGTCTGAATAGGAGTTCTCGATGCGTTGGCTCAAACAATTATTTACCCGTCGTCGCCGCTACGACGAGCTTTCAGAAACGATCCGCGAACACCTCGACGAAAAGATTGCGGACCTGATGAATCGTGGTATGACGCGGGTGCAAGCAGAACAAGCCGCGCGCCGTGAGTTCGGCAATGTGACGTTGATCGAGCAACGTAGCCGCGAAGTCTGGCAGTGGCCGGGTATCGACCAACTGTTGGAGGATTTACGGATTGCCCTCCGCACGCTGGCCAAAGCGCCAGGGTTTGCAGCCGCCGCGGTCCTCGCGCTGGCCCTTGGCATCGGCGCGCTTACCACTGTGGCCACTTGGACCAACGCCGTTCTCTACAACCCGTGGCCGCACGTAGCTGCGCCTCGTGAGCTTCGCTTTGTTGACTCCACAGTCCTGGGAAATCAGGGCTATTCGGTGCGCTACGACCAATTCCGTTTTGTGCGCGAATCAGGCCAGTCCTGGAGTGATGCCATCGCCTTCGCCATGACCTCGGTCAACCTGGTTGAACCGGGAACTCAGCCGCAGGCGCTGTCTGTCGGTATCGTGTCGTCAAACTACTTTCAGTTTTTGGGTATCGAGCCGCAAAATGGGCGTTTCTTTTTGTCTAACGCCGACGACCGCTCCTATGGCTCACATGACGAAGTCGTTCTTTCGGATGCGCTGTGGCGCAGCCAATTCAATGCCAGCCCTTCCGTTGTAGGTCGCACGATACCCCTCAACGGCCACCCTTTCAACGTCATCGGAATAGCTCCGCCAAGCTTTGCCGGCATCTTCGGTGGGGTTGCTGAGGCGGCTTGGATCCCACTCTCCTCCTTGCGTGATCTTTCTGCTGATTCCGGACCTGACCCGCTGGTCTCTTACGGGTTGCAGGTTGCTCTTCGCCTTCGGCCGCGCGTGAACGACCGTACAGCCGCGGCCGAATTGCACACGCTGGCCCACGCCTTTGCACGTCAGCATCAACCGGGCAGCGCGCTGACTCGTTGGGATCGGGATCTGAACCTACGGGATGCCGCCCACTTTTCGCGAGGTCTCTTCGGAACTATTGGCGAACAATTGCCGGTCCTGCTTGGGGCTTCCATCCTGCTTATGGTTTTGGTCTGCATCAATCTCGCGTCGCTGTTGAGTCAGCGTGCAGCGCGCCGCCGTCGTGAAGTGGCCGTCCGCACAGCTTTGGGTGCTACCCCAATGCGCATCGCAGCACAAGTGCTTGTTGAAACCGGCCTGCTAGCTTTTGCCGGAGCGCTGGCAGGATGGGCGGCGAGTACCGCGATGGCGCGCAGTCTCTACGTGCTTCTGCCGAACTTCGGGGTCCCGCTGGCCTTCAACTTACATAGCGACAGCCAGATTTTTCTCTTCGTCACCGCGATAGGAGTCGTAGTCACCCTGGCCTGCGGTATATATCCGGTCCGTCAATCCCTGCGCATTTCGCAAAACGATGTGCTGCATGAAGGTGGCTCGTCCATCACCGGTGGCTCGGGCCGCCGTCTTGGTCATCGCGTTCTACTCGGCCTGCAGCTTGGCATCTGCTTCATCGTTCTGGTCTGCTGCGGGCTACTAACGCGGACGGCGCTCAATATCGTCAACCGTGCCACAGGCTTTGATCGCGCCAACTGTCTTACCGCAAACGTAGATTTATCTCGATCGAGATACTCTCCGGAGCGCGGTCTCGCTTTTCAGTCAGCTCTTCTCGATCGTCTCCGGGAAGCACCGGGAGTAGCTTCGGCCACGCTCACTTCGCATCTGCCGATGGGTGATGACGGCGAAGGCAATACTCAGGACATTAGTATTCCGGGATATGTTCCAGCTAAAGGGGAGGAGATGGCCGTCATTACCGACTTCGAAGGTCCTGATTTCTTCCGCATCATGGGCATTACATTGCGTCAGGGCCGCGAGTTCGATACCCACGACAATGCTTCATCCATCCCGGTGGCAGTCATCAACGAAAAGATGGCGCTACGCTACTGGCCCAAGGGAAACTCAATCGGAAGCATCATCATTATGGATAAACACCCATATCATGTCGTAGGTATCGTCAGCAATTACGCATACTCCAACCCAGCGAATGCTGAGCCGGAACCACTTCTCTTCGTTCCTCTTGCCCAACAGTACGTCAGCTACGTCATCGTAGCGCTACGCTCGCGAACCACGCCGTCGGCCATCACAACCCAACTCCGCCAGGCTGTGGCCAGTCTCGACAGTGGGCTCCCGCTTGAAAATGTCCGTACCCTCGATGAAGTCACTAGCGAGCGCTATCAAATGTCCCGTATCCCGGCCGAACTACTCGGTGTCTACGCTCTTTCCAGCGTCTTAGTCGCCATGCTCGGGCTCTACGCCGTTATGGCTTACTCTGTGATCGAGCGTCATCGCGAGTTCGCTCTCCGCATCGCTCTCGGTTCCACCCGTGCAGCGATCTTTCGACTGGTGCTGAGCAGTAGTACGTGGACGGTAGTCTTGGGCCTTGTAACCGGCGGACTAGGCTCCGTTGCTGCCGTGCGGCTGCTGCGTTCGATGCTCTTCGGGGTTACGCCGTTCGATCCGACGACTTATTGCGTGGCCGCAGTTCTCTTGATGCTCACGGTATTTCTTTCTGGCTTCTCGCCGGCTCGCCGCGCTGCATCGGTCGAACCCATGCAGGCTCTTCGCACGGAATAGGGGTATTCGATGAATCGGATGAAACAATTGTTTATGCGTCGTCATCGCTACAACGAGCTTTCTGAGTCAATCCGCGAGCATCTCGACGAAAAGATCGCGGATCTTACGGATCGCGGCATGACAAGGGAGGACGCGGAACGAACTGCCCGCCGTGAGTTTGGCAACGTCACGTTGATTGAGCAGCGTAGCCGCGAAGTCTGGCAATGGCCGACGCTCGAAAGCATCTGGGCCGACACACGATTTGCCCTTCGACAACTTTGGAAATCACCGGGGTTCACAGTCGCCGCGGTATTGACTCTAGCGCTCGGAATCGGGGCAACGGCTGCAATATTCAGCGTGATCGACGCTGTTGTTCTGCGCCCGTTGCCTTACAACGATGTGAATCGCATTGTGAGCGTTCCAACGTATTCACCTTCCGGCGACTGGCAAATGTCATCCTGGCCTGGATATCTCGAAATGCGCAGGCTGAACACCAGTTTTGAAGCTCTTGCGGCCTACGAGGATTTCTGGGGCATGACCTTGAAAGCCGGTGACCGGACTCGCTATTTGAATGTCGATCAGGGGACGGATAACTTCTTCGATGTCTTCGGAGTACGTCCACTCCTGGGCAGAACATTTGCTCCCGGCGAGGATCAACCAGGGAAAAATAATGTCGTTGTCCTGAGCTATGAAGTGTGGCGTCAGTCTTTCAATGCCGATCACGATGTCATCGGTAAAGTTGTGAATCTCGACGGCGAACCATATCAGGTGATCGGAGTGATGCCTGCAGGGTTTCGTTTTCCATATGGGAAGCCAAACCTGATTTACATTCCGATGCACGTCCGATCGAACTTCCTCGGAGAATGGCGGACTCACTGGCTAGTGACTTTCGGCCGCATGAAGCCAGGAGTCTCTCTGCAGCAGGCCAGTGCTGATATGGCGCATGCGATGCAGGAGATAGGGAAAGAAAAGCCTGATTCGGACACCGGACGTACCGCAAAACTGTTTCCTATTTCGACGACGCTGCGCGGCCGTGACGAATTGTCCGAGATATGGCTGATGCTGGGAGCAGTTTTGTCAGTGCTACTGGTTGCCTGCGCCAACGTAGCCGGTCTTTTGCTCGCGCGCGGAGTCGCACGCGAACGAGAGATGGCCTTGCGGGTCGCTATAGGCGCGGCGCGAGGCAGGCTAATTCGTCAACTACTGGTGGAGAATACCCTACTCGGAGCCATGGGCGCGTGCGCTGGAATTCTACTCGCCGCAGGTTTACTCGCAGCCATGAAGGCGTTCCTGATCCATGCCTTTATGCGCGGTGCAAACATCACGTTGAATCTCGAAGTGATTGCCATCACTCTAGGCGTTAGCGTCCTCTCTAGCATAGGGGCCGGACTTGCTCCGGCCTGGCACGCAGCCCAATCCAATCCCAACAAGGCCCTTAAATCTGGCATCACGTCAGGCACTACAGGGCGGCAGCACAGGATGCGCGCAGGATTTGTGATTGCGCAAGTCTCGTTGTCGCTGGTTTTGTTGGTTTTCTCCGGCATGCTCCTGCTTGCCTTGCATCGCATGTTGAGCGCTGACGTGGGGTTCAATTCAAACAATCTGCTGACACTGGAGATCAATATCCCGTCCGGCGATTACGCGGCGAAGGGACGAGATTCAGTGCGGCAGTTGCTCATGCCTCTGGAAGAGCGAGTGCGGGAAATTCCAGGCGCGACAGCGGCAGGTTTCAGCGAGCAGGGGGCATTGCTTGGTTATGGAGGAGCAGTTTATCTGCCTCTTGTGGGTCAGCCACCCGATCCACCGAATATCCAAAGGACAGCCGAAAGCAGAGCCGTCTCATCTGGATACTATGCTGCGCTCGGGGTTCCAATTCTCAGAGGCCGGAACTTCAATGCGCAGGATACGCCAACTTCGCAGGCGGTGGCGATTGTGAATCAGGCCTGGGTCAAAGAGTTTTTGCCGAAAGGGTTGGATCCCGTAACACAGGCATTTCGGGAGGGAGACGGAAGCAAAGTTCAGATTATCGGCGTTGTCGCCGATACGCGGCAGAGCGCGCTGGAGCCTGCCCGGCCAGAAATCGACTTTCCAATATCGCGGGAGTCTTTAGAGGAACAGAAAAATACGGGGTCGTGGAGCCCGTATTTGTACGTGCGCACGGCTGTCTCTCCTTTGAGTATCGTCCCCGAACTGAAGAAAGCCCTGAATGATGTCGGGCCGGCAATCGCATTTCAACAGCCGAAGACAATGGATGAGTTGCTTAACGATGCTCTGGTCAGCAACCGGATGGAGAGTTGGGTATTTGGAATCTTCGCCTGCATCGCAGTTTTACTCGTGGCCGTCGGCATCTACGGCTTGCTAACCCAGGAAGTCATCAGTCATACGAGAGATATCGGTGTGCGCATGGCTCTTGGAGCAACGCGTATCGGGATCACGAGGATGATGTTTGCCCGCATCTCCATGTTGCTTGCCACTCGCAGTTGCGGCCCTCTCTGCGCAGAGCACGGTAGACCGGCAAAAGCCTTACTTCGGCTGGAGCAGCTTCAGCGAGCAAACCATTGACTCATCATTTCTCACGCAGAGCAACATCACGGCGGAGTCGGATGCGTTGGCTGCCTCGGGGCTACAGGATCATGGTTTCCGCTACATCAACATTGACTCAGGATGGATGGGAAGTTTTGATGGCAATGGTCGTCCCATCCCGAATGCAACGACTTTTCCTGACATACAAGCGCTAGTTACACACATTCACAAGAATGGTCAGAAGGCCGGTATTTATTGGATTCCCGGCGTGGAATATCCTGCGGTAGCCGCAAATTATCCGATCCTCGGCACGCAATATCACATCCAGGACATTCTTACCGTGCCTTACACTGCCGGCAATGCGTTCGGCTCGTCCGGCACCTCGCCCTATCACTACAAAATTGACTTCTCGAAGCCTGGCGCGCAGGAGTACATGAATTCCGTTGTCGCGTTGTTTGCTTCGTGGGGTATAGATCTGATCAAGCTGGATGGAGTAACTCCGGGTTCGGACAGTTACGATCTCTCCATCGACAATCGTGACGACGTGGTGGCGTGGTCCAAGGCGATCACCGCGAGCGGCCGTCCAATCTGGCTGACCATCTCATGGGATCTTGACGAAGACTACCTGAGCGTGTGGCAGGAGTATGCGAATGCTCGACGCATCGATCAGGATATCGAATGCGAGGGAGACTGCTCGAAGCTGACGAACTGGCCGCGCATTTACGAGCGCTTCCGCGATCTCCCGGGGTGGGAGAACGCTTCCGGATATCCCGTCGGATGGAATGATCTCGACTCGCTCGAACTCGTGGATGGAGCGGGCGATGGGCTTACGAACGAGGAAAAACGATCTGCGCTCAGCTTGTGGGTGTTGGCAAATGCCCCTCTCACACTCGGCGGTGATCTGCGCAACATAACCTCCGATTCTTTTGCGAAGCATTTACTGACCAACGACGAGGTCCTTGCGGTAGACCGGAGCAATCGGCCAGCAAGGCAATTGCTGGATGGCGACTTAGAAGTGTGGGTGAGCAGCCTTGGCAATGGTGACTATTACGTCGGGATCTTCAATATGAATGCGACGGTGGTTCGAGCAGAAATCCCCTGGAGCTTGCTTGGTTTTAACGCAGCAACCGCTGTACGCGATCTGTGGACGCGTCAGGAACTCGGGACGACTCCAGTGGGGTTTTCAACCTATTTGGCCGGTCACGGTTCCAGACTTCTCAGAGTGCATGGTGTCGGAAATGCAAAGCCCACGTCCTCGACGAGCTATGAAGCCGAAGACGCTTCTCTCAGCGGCAATGCTTCGATTGCAGCTTGCCCGGCCTGCTCCGGCGGAGAAAAGGTAGGCAACTTAGGCTTGGGCGGGAACAACACAGTCTCCTTTGAAAATGTCTACGTAGCGAAGGCTGGTGAGTACCTCATGCAAGTGGACTCAATGACCATTGGCCTACGCTCCTATTTGTACAGTGTGAACGGTGGAAGCTATCAGACCCTGAACTGCAGTGGAGGCAGTTTTCTTCTGCCGGCGAGCACAACCGTTCCCGTGTATTTGCAAAAGGGTGTGAACTCTATCGCCTTTGGTAGTCCGGTTAGTTATCCGCCCGACCTTGACCGCATTGTGATCAGCGGCAGCGGCGATTTCCCACCTCCGTCAACTACGAGTTACGAGGCAGAAGTCGCAACGTTGAGCGGATCGGCGAGCGGCGTATGAGCGCCGGTGCAAAACTAGGCCACAGATCGCCGCGTGATCGGCGGTTTGCGGCGGAGTAAAAGTGGTCCACCGCCGGATCTTGGTTTTGTGAGCTTTTGCCATGAAGGGCTGGTTCATGGAACACCGGAGGGATGTACGAGGTGGAGATCTATGGGCGTGTGCGACGAGCAGTTCGTGTGGAGGGCAGGAGTCAGCGGGCGGTAGCCAAGGAGTTTGGGCTTTCGCGAGAGACGGTACGGAAGATGCTGCAGTATGCGGTGCCACCCGGCTACCAGCGACAGCAGCCGATCAAGCGGCCTAAGCTGGGGCCGTGGTTAGGTGTCATCGACGCCATTCTGAACGACGACAAGCAGAGACCAGCGAAGCAGCGGCACACATCGAAGCGTATCTTCGAGCGGCTGAAGGAAGAGCACGGGTTCACGGGCGGCTACACGATCGTGAAGGACTATGTGCGCACAGCGGCGCTGCGCGGGCAGGAGATGTTCGTGCCGTTGATGCATCCAGCCGGTGAGGCACAAGTGGATTTCGGCGAAGCGTTGGTTGTGATCGCCGGAGTAGAACAGCAGGCGCACTACCTGGTGATGGATTTGCCGCATTCCGATGACTGCTTCGTGGCGGCGTTTCCGGCCGAGACGACCGAGGCATTTCTGGAAGGCCATGTACGGGCCTTCGCTTACTTCGGCGGCGTGCCCACGCGGATACTTTACGACAACACCAAGATCGCAGTGGCGAAGATCCTGGGCGGCGAGCAACGGCAACGGACGCGATCCTTCTCCGAGTTACAGAGCTACTATCTGTTCGCCGATAAGTTCGGTCGTCCAGCCAAGGGCAACGATAAGGGTAAGGTGGAGGGACTTGTCGGTTATGCACGGCGGAACTTCATGGTCCCGATTCCACGCCTGCCGAGTTGGGAAGAGTTGAACGCATACTTGGAACAGCAGTGCCGGAAGCGGCGCGAGCGTCGGCTGCGTGGTCATAGCGAGACGATCGGGGAACGCTTCGAGCGCGATCGTGCTGTACTGCTGCCGTTGCCCGCAGCGCCGTATGAAGCCTGCGAAAAGATCTCCGCGCGGGTCAGTTCACTGTCCCTGGTCCGCTATCGCTCCAACGACTACTCAGTGCCAACCGAGTACGGACATCGCCAGGTATGGGTCAAGGGCTACGTGCATGAAGTGGTGATCGCCTGCGGCAGCGAAGTCATCGCCCGGCATCAGCGCAGCTATGAACGTGAAGCCGTTGTCTTCGATCCACTGCATTACCTGGCGTTGCTTGAGCAGAAGACGCGGGCGCTCGATCAGGCTGCGCCGCTCGCCGGTTGGCAGTTGCCCGACTGCTTTCGACAACTGCGACGTCTGCTCGAAGCAAGACTCAAGAAGCACGGCAGCCGCGAGTATGTGCAGGTGCTCCGCCTGCTGGAGACCTTCAACATCGTAGAAGTAACTCTTGCCATCGAAGATGCCCTGCGGTTAGGCACGATCAGCTTCGACGCGGTGCGTCATCTGTTGCTGTGCCGCATCGAACGGAGGCCGCCGCGGCTGGACATGGAGAACTATCCTCACTTGCCTCTGGCCCAAGTGCGCACCACGCAGGCTGCCGACTACATGACCTTGCTGGCGGAGGTATGCGCATGAGTGCCGTCGATATCCCCGTTACCAACACTGCAGCTCATACAGCTGACACACCGCAGCTTCTGCTGGAACATCATCTGAAGGAACTGCGGCTGCCCACTATCCTGCGCGAGTACGACAGAGTGGCCCGCCAGTGCGCAGTTGAGCAGCTGGACTATCAACGCTACCTGCTGCGCATGACCGAACTGGAGCTGCTGGACCGCGAACGCCGAGCCACCGAACGTCGCATCCGACAAGCGAAGTTCCCAGTCATCAAGACCATGGACAGCTTCGACTTCCTGGCCATACCTACGCTGAACAAGACCCTGGTGCTGGAGCTGGCGCGATGTGAGTTCCTCGCCCGCCGCGAGAACGTTCTGCTGCTGGGCAACAGCGGCACGGGCAAAACGCACATCGCTCTGGCTCTCGGCCTGGCAGCTTGCCAGCGTGGACACCGCGTGCGCTTCACCACTACAGCCGCCCTGGTCAGCGAGTTGATCGAGGCTCGTGATGAGAAGAAGCTGCTCCGCTTCCAAAAGCAGATCGCAAGCTATGAACTGCTGATCGTCGATGAGTTGGGCTTCGTGCCCCTCTCCAAGACCGGCGCCGAACTTCTCTTCGAGATGCTCAGCCAACGCTATGAGCGCGGATCAACCCTGATCACCTCGAACCTGCCCTTCCAGGAATGGACTGAGGTCCTTGGTTCCGAACGCCTCACCGGCGCTCTGCTCGACCGGCTCACACATCACGTCCACATCCTCGAAATGAACGGCGATAGTTACCGTCTCAAACAGAGTCGCCGCAAACGAAATCCATCCGCAGAACGCTAGCCCCCGAACGCGCTCCGGGGTAGAAGGGCCGCTTCCGCTACGCTCCAGCGCCCCTTCTACCCCGAAATCACCCTACAACTGCACAGCCCGCAACTGGCCTACTTTTACTCCGCCACACTGGCCTGGTTTTGCTCCGCCCTTGACACGGCGGCTTCAGCAACTACTCTTCAGGCCTCGCTAAGGCAGGAAACATCGGTGGAGGGGCAGGGAATACGGTCACGTTCGAATCTGTGACGGTTCCAAGCGACGGAACCTATCAACTGGAGGTGGATTATCAGACCAGCGGACCACGTTCCTATTTTATGAGCGTGAACGGCGGCACTGAGACGGAGTTGGATCTGAACGGTGATACCTTCAACGATCCTACTCCGGTAGTGGTGCCAGTATCTCTGCACGCCGGTACCAATACGATTCAGTTTGGCAACGCCAGCGGATATGCTCCTGATCTCGACCGTATTGTCATTGCACCAAGCTATCTGGGTGGGCCCGTTTCGCAGAAGTAGCATTGTCGCTGCATTCCGTCCCGAGCCGTACAGTCACGGTGTTACGGTTCGGGACGGATCGGAAGCATTTACTTCCCTCTGTGAAGCCGAAAGCGTAAATTCTGATTCTCAGACAACAAGAGCATCTGACAACTATCCTTCGGATAGGGGAGGCGACCCTGATATCCGTCGATGACCAAGCGTTACTGAATCACGCAACCACGGTATCGGGGCGTGACATGGTGACATCCTCCGCGGGAACGATTTGTCTTTTATCTACGCGGCTTGCGACAAACTCCGCGAATATCCAGCATGCCCCTATTGCAGCTACGTTGTAGACAGCAGCACCCCATGTTGCCTCATTGTGCAGTCGGATGAATATAGGAGGTATTTCTACAAGGCCGTCAAACAGCAACAGCATCAACGCAAGAAGCCTCGCGGCCGGGATATCCATAATTCCTGAGCAAATAGCACTTCCTGCCAGGAGAAAGGCGATTCCGGTCAGCGCCGCCCAAAAATATCCAAACGAGATCCAGTGCGGAACGATGCTCGCAAAGATGCGAATGCTGGTGAGATGAAATAAGCCGAAGATAATAGGAGGCAATCCCAGCATCCAACGTGCGGCGATAGCTGCTCTCTTTTGTAGCAGGGAATCTGGTGAAGCAGTGGAAACATAGACGATTACTGCCGGAGCGACCAGCATGAGCTGTTGAGCAAACCCGAAAGAGATGCCGAATATGACGGCGATTTGCCAACCATACGCATGAACTCTGGCAGAGTACCGAGGCAGCCAAAGTGCCGCGAAAAGCAAGTAGGCGATGGCCGATGCCGCGGCGCCCATCGTTGCGCTGCGCCTCCACAACATTGCAAGACCCGCTGCGACCAGCCAGACGCCCGCGACGTAGGCCAGTATGTGCTGAGCAGGAAGATTCTTGCCCAGAGCCTGGATGGGCTGATGAGAGAGATCGAATGCACCCCAGGCGATATCCAGAATACCGGTGAGAACAGTGCCCAGGCCATAGAACCAAACTCCAACGTTCATCTGTAAATCTCCCACGAGTCGCTTAGCGAGAAGCCGGAACCTAAGGACATTCGTTCTCGACTTTAGAGCTGATAGTATGTCCGCAGTGGTACATCGAACAGAGCCATTTTCAAATAATCTACTGGACCACTCGAGATGTCCAAAGCGGTTAGCTCGTTCGAGCTCACTCTCAAAAGCCGGGCGCGCCATCAGACCCTGACCAACTGGTTGTATGGCGAGCTGCGCTCTGCCATTCTGGAAGGCCCCCTCGCGCCGGGCACGCGGCTACCAGCATCCAGAGATTTTGCCTGCCAGTATGGACTCTCCCGGGGTACAGTCGTCAGCGTCTTGGAGCGTTTACAAGCCGAGGGGTATATCACCTCCCGTGTCGGATGCGGTACGTGGGTCAATCGTGTAGAGGCGCCTCGTCCGGCCCGCCTAGCAACCACAACACCGGCATACATTCGCCGCGTCCTTTCGACATATAAACGGCCGCAACCCTGGGTCGACCAGGCCTTTGTTGACGGGATTCGCCCCTTTCGAATCGGGGTTCCAGCCATCAACGAATTCCCGTCCGAGGTCTGGGGGCGTATGGCCGCAGACCGGGCACGTAATTTCAGATCCTGGTTAAAGAAAGAGGCTGATCGGCGTGGGTATCGGCCATTGCGCGATGCGATCGCCGAGTATTTGCGCACGTCCCGAGGGGTCCGATGCACTGCGGAACAAATCGTCGTCGTTTCCGGAATACAACAGGCGCTCGACCTGTTGGCACGTCTGCTGTTGAAAGAAGGCGATCCAATATGGATGGAGGACCCTGGATATTTCGGAGCCAGAATCGCGTTCGACAATGTCGGAGCCAGGATGATCGCTGTACCAGTGAGTGAGGACGGGCTGTCTGTTTCCGCCGGAGTTAAGATCTGTCCGAACGCGAAGGGCGCGTACGTAACGCCGGCTCATCAATTCCCGCTGGGGGTAACAATGTCACTGGAGCGGCGGATGGACCTTCTTCGATGGGCTTCACGCGCCGGCGCCTTTGTGATTGAAGATGACTATGACAGCGAGTATCGGTTTGAGGGACCACCGGTGCCTGCCCTGCAAAGTCTCGACAATCATTCGAGCGTTATCTTCATCGGATCGTTCAGTAAGACGCTCTTCCCAGCCTTGCGCGTGGGCTACGTGGTATTGCCTGCGCCATTAGTAGATTTATTCCTGAGTTTCCGTTACCGGACCGATTTCCGGAATTCATCCTTTGACCAGGCGGTGCTCTGCGACTTCATCGTCGATGGGCATTTGGCGCGTCATCTGCGGCGGATGCGGAATCTCTATGCGGAGCGTCTCGCAACACTCATCGAAGGAGCCGAGGAACACCTGGGCGGATTGCTGGAGATCTCCAACGTCAGGGCAGGCCTCTACACGATCGGGTATCTCAAGAATGAAATGACGTCACGACAGGCGGAAAAGTTGGCCGCGGCCCAGGGTCTTGAGGTTCTTGCCGTCGATCGATGCACCCTGAGACGTCCTGATCCGAAGGCATTGCTGCTCGGTTTCGGCGGATTTGACGAGCGTGCGATACGGCAGGGACTTCTTCGACTCGCAAGGGCGTTGAGCCAGTCAGACTTCGAAAGTTGAGATCAATTTTCTCAACCAATGCCAGAGTTCCAATACACCCGCCGGCTGTGAAACGCGGCGCACATGGACATTGATTCTCGGAAGAGTGGTTTGATGTGGAGCGTGAAAGACGTGTGTTTCGGAAAACGTCAGGTGTCGAGCTTCCCGAAATCTGATTTTGCAGACAACTGTCGGAACAGTCGATTTCGCCGGAAAGGGGAAACGCATGAAGATAAGGCGAGATCTTTAGAGGCGTTGTTTTTCAAGAAGAGCGATCGACCGCCAGCAGAGCAATAACGGTATGGCGCCGAATACTCCAAAGCTGCAGTCAACAAGACGCCATGAAAACGGAATTCCTCGGATATCCCCTGCGATACGTGCGAGCGGAAGGATACCCGCGCAGGCAATGAGGCCAAAGGCGACAACCCATTTGTTGCGGACCGGATCGACGTAAGGGCCGATAAAGGCAATGGCGATCACGATGTGAGCAAATGCCAGCCAGTCAGTGCCATAGGCGAGGAAAGGATAGTTTGCGTTTGTAGTGCTCAGCGCCTCGTCGACGTGTCTTATCCAAGGAAGTATTCGCGTGGATTCAGCCATCGTCCTCATCGAATCTCTGTCAAATACCGAGATGACCCAACGGAGCTCAGTTGTGAGTGGGAAAGCCGTAAGTCCGCTTAAGATAAGCCCCGTAGTGAAGATTGCAACCCATATGCGGATGCGCCTAAGGTGGTTCACCTGCCTCATCGATTTCCTCAAGATATCGTCACCAGCCTAACGGTCGAGAGCGAGCTGGTTCTTGGGTCGGATGCATGCGTCCAGCATCGCTCCAAGGATCATTGCGAGCCAGTAGGCGAGAATATCCCAAACGGAGAAAAAGCGGCCCAGTAACAGAACGCCTGGTCCCGTCATGCGGAAGGAATCAAGCCAAGGTGCGTGGTGCAGTTTCAGGAGCTCGACGGATGTGGCGACTGAGCCCGCCAACAGAGCAATGGCCGCCACCCGCCACCAGGGCAATAGTGTTGAGACGATCCAATAGATCATCAACGCCCAGAGGACCGAGCCGCCGTACTTGACCACGAAGCGCGGCAGGCCTAGCGGCTCGAACCGGATGAGCAGCCCGCTGACGACCGTGGCGAGCACCAACGTAGAGGACACGGAGACTGGGCGCGGCCTGCTCATCACTTAGCCCTCCTTCTTGGCCTTGCAGTCCACGTAACAGCAATCTTCTAGGGATGAGTAGTTATTCAAGCCACGACTCGTGTGCGACGCGATCAGGAGGTGCGGTGGCGGTGCTTGAGCTTAATGTTCCATCGCCGTACCAATCAATGTCACGTGTGATATACATTGCGGCTGCAATGGCCGCGAAGCTGGCTGTGGCTCCTACGAGAAGAGCGTAGGCTTCGACACGCAAGAGCACGTAGATGAAGGCGTATAGAAGCGTGAATACCGCAAACGCTCTGAGAGCAAGCTTTCTGCTGCGGAATATCCAGTCGATGTTAACGGACAAGAGCGTGACTGTGCCCCCGCCGGCGATTAGAAAACTGAGATCAAAGCCTAGGTGCTCGGCGAGCGAAAGCAACAGAAGATAAAAGATGATCTGAGCAATCCCGACGAGCGCATATTGGGCGGGATGGACACTCTTTTTCGTCAGGACCTCGAAAAGGAAATAGGTAAGGAAGACCAGTCCCAGGAAAAGCGTGATGTAGTGCAACGAGCGGTGGATGCAGCGATAAGAGTCGACCAAGCGCATGCCTAGGATCGTGCTCGGCTGGGGGAGAGCATTGTCTGCAGTAACGGCGGCGAGGCCGTGATTGCTGGCTCGCTCCGATGTGAGTCCTTCGACGAAGAAGCCTGAGATGCTCATGGCAAACGCCAGCAAGAGGATGATGAAGAACTTTGCACCCATGGACCGCGTGCTGAGGTTTGCGAGTGAAGGCTGGAGTCGAGCTACGCTGCTCATTTCGGGTGTTCTCCTTTTAAGGAAGCTTTGTAACGCAAAGTTAAAACGCGCACAGCACCTTATGGCGGGTCGAGGGACCTTCTAAGCCTTAAGGGGTGAAAGGTCGAGCAATTGATCTTTATCGTGGTGCTGCAAAGACGCAGCATCGCGGACAACCTGTTCGAGGATCGCGAGGTAATCCAGGTAACGCTTGCGGCCAGACACAGTGATGCGAGCTGTCGTCTGAGCGCGGCCTGGGCCCTCTTCCTTGGTAATGCGCACCATTCCGTCTTCATCTAACACCTGCAGGTGGCGAGCGAGATTACCGTCAGTTAGCGCGCAAAGCCGTTTGAGGTCGACAAAGCCAAGCCCGCTGGGATGGGTAATGAGCGAAGTAAGAACGCTCAGGCGGGCTCGCTCGTGGATGACGCGATCCAAGCCCTCGTAGGCGAACGGAGCTTCTGACTTAGCTTTCTTTGTCTTCATCGACGGATCCCTCCTTTGCAGAGAAGTAATGTACGACAGCGACGAATCCCATGCCTGCGGCGTATGGAACGGCCATCATCGCTGGAGAGAGAGCATGAGTGCCTCCCAGAGAAACACCTGCAAGACCGGTCAAAAGAAACCATACGCCTGCAATAAACATAGGTCGTGGCAAGCAACGGCAAGAGGAGAAGACGCCGAGACTAAAAATAATTTGCCATAGACCAGGCAACATCCAGAACACGTTGCGACTTACATGGAGCAGGACAAACGGCAAGAGGAGACCCGCGATACCTGCAGGGAGGAATTCCGCGACGGCCATACGAATCATCTCGTCCGCCATCCCAGAGTGAAGGCGATCGGCACGCGTAAGCATCTGCGTGGTTATGAGAGCTGCAGAGAGAACGCCGATGGTCAGCCAGAGGGCAACATACTGTGCCGGATGAGTTGCTGGCTCGGGCACGAACAGAGGTTGAGCAACACCCCCAGACAGCGCCAAGAGAGCGGTCGCCGAAAGCGTAAGCGGGCCATAGCCGCGAAACTCGGTGGCGTTCGCTACCTGACGGCGAATACTGCGAATGTCGATGAGCGCTTGATTGAGATCGGTCATGGCTTCACTTTATAGTGCAAAGTGTAGACTTTGTTTTGCAAAGTGTAAAGAGCTTAAAAGTAAAAGCAAATTCGATGGCGGAGCCTTATCCATGAGCACTACATGCGGTTCAAATCTCGTTCGGGTGATCGGGAAGGCAATTGCTGCGGCCGTCGCGATATCCATTTGCATCGCGCAGCACCACGTTTGTGTCGTTCTGTCAGAGCCATACACTTATGTGAGCCCTTTCCGCCATAAGTGCGGTTTACTGATGATGGGCTGCGTGACCTGGGCGATGCTGGAAGTGACGCAGTATTTGGCAAGAGCAGTGCCCGCAATAAGTGGACACAATGAAGGCCGAAAATTTACTTCGTAAGTGGCAGCAGCCCCGCCTTGATTTGCTTTTCAAAACATGTCAGGCCTGTAAATAGTGTGAAACTTTTCACGGACTTCATTCCGTCTTCCGCAAGCAGGGCCGCTTTTGATTGGGTCTTGGTGAGATTGCTTTAATCCCGGCTTCTTCGATATGAGGAATGCGAGTGGCGTAGGTTCATTGCAACCATTCCTGTTGCACCCACGCCATCATCAATGACGGGCGACCTGCGAGCGTGGCGGGGGTACTCATGTCTTTGAATCGTTGCTGGCACCTTGTAACTCTCATCCTTAGTTCGCTCTCCCTTACCTTGACTGCATATGCTTCAGAGGTTGCGCCAGCAAAGCCCGTTCAGCCGGTGCAAGTGAGGAGCGAGATTGAACCGCAGATCGTACGTATCAGCTATCTCGAAGGAGATGTGCGCGTCGCGCGTGGAACCAAGGGTGCGGTGTGGGAGGCAGCCGTTTCAGGTCTCCCGATCGAAACGGGCTGCTCTCTGGTCACAGGTGCAGGCCGCGCGGAAATCGAATTCGAAGACTCCTCCACGGTTTATCTCGGAGAAAACTCCGTATTGGCTTTTAATTATCTGATCTCGGCGAACAATGCTCCGATGACAGAAATCGCCTTGTTGACTGGCACGATCACGCTGAATGTGCACCTTCTAACGGGTGAGGTCTTCATCCTCAGGACACCAACAAAGCGACTGACGATCGGGAGTCGCTCCGGAGGCTACGCCCGTGTGACCAGTTATCTGGATGCCATGGCTCTCACACCGCAGGAACCCATGGACGTGGGCACACCGTCTCTTCTCGGAATGGACAGCAAGGGTTTAGCCAAGGGTATGACCGTTCTTTATCACGCAGGCGGCTCGACTATCTCCGATGATCACACCGATTCCGAGGATTTTGCGGAATGGGATCGCTGGGTTGCCAATCGCGTGGATGCACGCGCTCAAGCAATCGCGGCGGTGATGAAGCAGTCTGGGTTGACGGAGCCCATTCCTGGTCTTGCTGATCTCTACGGCAAAGGAACCTTCTTCGCGTGCCAACCCTATGGCACCTGCTGGGAGCCAACCGATGAGGCGATCGCAGATGCTACGGCACGAACCCCCGCGGCGCAGCAGGCTCATTCCATTCCAGCGCGCCAATCAGGCTCTTTGCTTAGTAGTAAGTTTCGCGAAGCCTCATTGCAAATGGCGTCTTTCGGTTTTTCCTCCGCATTCGGGCAGAGCGTCCAGAGCGCTACGCCTGGGCAAACCGCGCCATTGAACCGTAATCCCAATCGCCCTTATATCGACTTTCCATGCTACCCTCCGGGAGTTCGCGCTTCACTTCTCAGGAGTAATAGCGCTGCGACCTTGCGCTCCCAGCCATATGACTGGGCTTTGTGTCATGCCGGAAGCTGGATTTATCGCCACCACTACGTCTGGGTTGCCGGAGACCATAAGCACCGCCACTGCCCGGTCCGTTGGGAGAAGGCCGGCCGTACCGTGGCGTTTGTCCCTCTCCACCCCCGCGACGTGAACGGAAAACCTCCCATAAACGGTCAGCACGAGGTTTTTGCAGTATCGAGGAAAGATGGCTTTTCGATAGAGCGCGTGAGCCTGAACCCGGGCGCCAGCGTGAAGCTGCTTGAGGAAGCTCCGAGAGGGGCGCGCGGAGACTACCATCAGCCACTCACCCATGTCTCCGACCCTGCTCCGGAAATACACCGCGCAGGCGATCTGCTAGCTAAGAACTCTGGATTGGAGAATCCGGGTATGAAGCTCACCTTCAATCATCATTCGCAAAGCTTCATGCTAGACAAAGCAACCATGCCGGGTAGCCACAATATGGCGCAGCTGCAAGGACTCAGTCGAAGCATTGGTAGTCTGCAGCCACACTCTGGAGCCGGAGGGGCGCGCGGCGGCTTTTCTGGTGGAGGGAGCGGTGGTCATACCGCGAGCGGCTCGAGTGGTGGATCAAGCCACAGCGGCGGAGGGGTAAGCGGTGGAGCAGCCAGCGGCGGCGGAGGAGGCCATCACTAAAGTGACAGGGATAGGCTCGACCAAATCGCGCAAGTACTGAACCGCGAAGACTCGAAACCTCGCTAAGCTTTCTCAAAGAGTGTTAAATCGCCACTCATCGCCGCGTCGCTGGTCACGACAAGTCTCATGGGAAGTGATCGAGCTGATCGGATCGCTTCCGGAAAGACCGTTTCGTCATTCCGACTCCGTCCTTCCTTTCAAACGGCGCAAGAACCCGCCAAAGACGAGTCGACTCCCAATTTGGATACAACTGACTAGACGTTTTGTGTATACAAATACGCTTTCCATGTAATATTTCCGCGTCGGAGATCGCCATTTCCGAAAAGGATCATCATGAGCACACGACGCGAATTCATGAAGATGGCCGCCGCAGCATCTCTCGCACCTTCGATTCTTCATGCATCAAGCCCAACGCCGGCCAAAATGTCCGGCATGACCGCGAGGGTCTACCTCCAGCCCTTCGACTACAGCGGGGTCAGCCTGCTCGACGGCATGCTGAAGACCCAATACGACCGCACGCGCGAGTACTATTTCGCCATCCCCAACGACGACATTCTGAAGGGCTTCCGCACGCGGGCCGGCCTTCCCGCGCCCGGCCAGTCCATGGGCGGATGGGCGCAGGATAGCACCGCCGGAGTCTTCGGACAGTGGCTCAGTGGCATGGCGCGCATGTACAAGGCCACCGGTGATACCGAGATGCGTGACAAAGCCGTCATCCTCATGAACGGCTGGGCCGAAGCCTTCCGCAAGGATGGCCAGCCCGTTACCTCGCGTCGCAAGGAACTCGGCCCCAGCCGCGTCCACTACTCCTACGACAAGACGATCTGCGGTCTCGTTGACATGGCCAAGTACACCAACGACCAGAACGCCGCCGACCTTCTTGACAGCATGGTTGACTGGGGCTCGGCGAAGCTTGACCGCAGCAGAAACCCCGCAACACCCCAAACTCCCGAAGCCTTCCCCTCCGGCAACGAGTGGTACACGCTCTCGGAAAACATCTATCGCGGCTACGTCCTCACCGGTGACCCAAAATACAAGACCTTCGGCGACCTCTGGCGCTACGACAGCTATTGGGATAAGTTCCTAGACACCACAGACCCGGACATCCACGACCTGCACGCCTACAGCCACGTCAACACGCTCTCTAGCGCCGCTATGACCTACGGAGTCACCGGCGACCCCAGATACCTCACGGCCATCGTCAACGCCCACGACTACTTCCAGCGCGCGCAGTGCTATGCCACCGGAGGCTACGGCCCCGGTGAAGGGTTGGTCACCAACGACGGCGGCCTCGGCCGCTCGCTTGAGGACACCAACGACACCTTCGAGACCCCATGCGGCTCATGGTCTATCCTCAAGCTCACCAAGTATCTGCTGCAGTTCACCGGTGAAGCCCGCTTCGGCGACTGGATGGAGCGGGCCGTCTACAACGGCATCGGTGCCGCGCTTCCGATGGGCCCCGGCGGCCGCACCCTCTACTACTCCGACTACCGCCTCGGCGGCTGCCAGAAGACCTACTACTCCGCTGCCTGGCCATGCTGCTCGGGCACCTACATCCAGGACGCCGCCGATTACCACGACATCATCTACTTCAAGGGCGACCGCAGCCTCTACGTCAACCTCTTCATCCCTTCGCAGGTCGCTTGGAGCATCGACGGCAAGCCCGTGCAGATCGAGCAGCACACTGACTACCCCATCGCCGACACTACCACCTTGACCATCCATCCAGCCGAGCCCTCACGCTTCAGCCTCAAATTTCGCGTGCCCAGCTGGTCCGACGGAGCCTCAGTCAGAGTCAACGGCACGAAGCAGACCATCGAGTGCCGCCCCGGCACATGGGCCCCGGTCGACCGCACCTGGAATGCTGGCGATCGCGTAGAACTCCAACTTCCCATGAAACTCACTTACGCTCCGGTCGACCGCCAACACCCGCATCGCGTAGCCGCCGTCTACGGCCCGGTCGTCCTCGTGCGCGACCAGGAAAGCGTCCTCGTTCCCAACACCAACGACGCCTCCAAGTGGATCACAACCAAAGGTACCGGCCTCGAGTTCTCGGCCGAAAACCGCTCTACCGCAAAGTTCGTCCCCTTCTACCAACTTCGCGCCCGCGCCGGCTACGCCATGTACTTCGATCTCGAATCCGCATAACGAGACAGGAGCGCCAATGGCGGACCGCGGAGCTGCTTCTCGTCGATCACTCGATAGATGAATCTCAGCCGAATTGGTACCGATTGGCCGTGTCGATGACAACGCGGCAAACAGTATCGCTCTCCCTGAACACAGGTTGTGGGAAATTGGGGGGGATGACCACAGTCACGCTGTCTTCGAAAATCGAACTTTTGGGCAAGTGCTTTACTGTCTCATCCCGATCATGTCCGGCATTGGCATAGCCGGCTCCAAAGAAGCGCCCGCCGAACGAAGAAAGCCTGTTCACAAGCAAACCGAGGCTTACATTTCGCGCGGGTCCAAAATCGATAACAACATTTACTTGACAGTTACGTAGCTAAATGACAAACTTCCGCCATTGTGGAATCGTTTCCATATCAAGCGTGGAATTTGATCCAGCGGTGAAGCATGAAGCTCGAGGATACAAAACCGCAAGATAATCTCAAGCGAATAAGACGCCGCAAATATCCGCCATCGCAGGGGTAAAAGCCCCGCCTCAAACCCATCCTTGCTGTCATTCCATACTTCAAAATGCCTTGATTGAACGCTGTTTCAGCGCAGTAAACATACCTGTGAGATGGAGATGAATCATGCGTGCTTCAGACAAGAGAGGCCTCTTTCAACCGTTCGTTCTACTCTTCCTGACCTCACTAATGGGAGGTTTTTTTCCGACTGAGGCCGCGCATGCCCAGCGGCAGCAACTGCCCAAGAGCTTTGCCGCACCGGCAAGCGCACCCGTAGTCGGACAACTCCCCGCTTCCCAGCAGATCGGCCTTTCCATTTCGCTACCGCTGCGCAATGTTCAGGAGCTTCAGACGTTTCTCCAGCAATTGCATGATCCATCGAGCCCCCAATACGGGAAATTCCTCACCGTTCAGCAATTCACCGAGCGTTTTGGCCCTACAGAAGCCGATTACAACAAGGTAATCGCCTATGCCAAATCCAATGGGATGACGGTGACTCGGACCCACATCAACCGCCTGCTGTTGAACGTAAGTGCGCCAGTATCGGCGATCAATAAAACCTTCGCTGTAACTATGAGGCAGTACAAGCATCCGACGGAAAACCGCATGTTCTTCGCTCCAAATATTGAGCCTACGGTGGCAGCCAATCTGCCCATCCTCGATATTCAGGGCTTCAGCGATTACGACCGTCCGCATCCCATGCTGAAGAAGGCGGACAGCAGCAACGGGGCGCATAGCGACACGACAGGATCAGGACCGGGCGGCGAGTTTCTAGGCAGCGACATGCGCGCCGCCTATGCACCCGGAGTAACTCTCGACGGAACCGGACAAGCGGTAGGTCTGGTTGAGCTTGGACCCTACAACCTGAGCGATGTAGAGAGCTACTTCAGCTCCATCGGCCAGCCACTCAATGTGCCGATCTACAACGTCCTTCTTGGTGTGGACGGCATTTGCTCGGGAACGCCAAGCAGCGGCGGCTGCGATGACGGTGAAGAAGTCATCGACATGGAGCAAGCGATTTCGATGGCTCCGCATCTTTCCGCGCTGATTATTTACGAGACAAACGGCCCGAACACCGACGCGCAGACGGCATTCACGCAGGCCGCCGAAGATAATGTGGCCAAGCAGATCAGCCTATCTTTCGGATGGAGCGGAACGCCGGCGACGGAGATGGGCTACGAGCAGGTTTTCATGGAGCTCCAGGCACAGGGACAGAACGTCTTCGTCTCTTCCGGTGACAGCGGCGCCGCGGTCGGCACAGTCGGTTATCCCGGAAATAGTCCGAACATCACGGCCGTGGGCGGCACCGATCTGACCACGTCAGGCCCGGGTGGCTCGTGGGTATCGGAATCAGGATGGGTTGGGAGCGGTGGCGGATGGAACACGGAATCGCCGATTCCAACCTATCAGGTGTCGGCGATCAACTCGACGAACCAGGGATCGACAAGCTTTCGCAACATTCCTGATGTTTCCATGGAGGCGAACACCGATAACTACTTCTGCGCGAATGGAAGTTGCACTGGCGGCATCGGTGGGACCAGTCTCTCCGCACCACGCTGGGCCGGCTATCTGGCTCTGGCGAACGAACAGGCGAATGGCTTCCCCATTGGATTTCTGAACACGACGGTCTACAGCCTGGGTAAAACCGCAAACTACGGGAACCTGTTTCACGACATCACGACCGGCAATGACTTCAATAGCAGCAGTCCGGATCTGTTCTCTGCGGTCACCGGATACGATCTCGTTACTGGCTGGGGCACTCCGAATGGCCAAGCCATGCTCAACGTTCTTGGACCTGTCCCGGCCAGCAACCCAAACTTCAGCCTATCGGCTGCTCCGGCATCCATCTCTTTGAAGCCCGGGGAAAGCGGTCAAACGACAATCAGCGTCGCACCCACCAATGGCTTTACTGGCACTGTCAACCTTACGGTGACGGCGATTGGAGCGCCCGCTGGCGTGACCGTCACGCTCGATCAGTCATCCATTACGGGAGCGGGCTCTACGACGTTGAATGTAACGACGACGAGTGATACACCCGGCGGCAATCTGTTGGTTGCTGTCAGCGGAACCAGCCAGGGTATTTACCAGACAGCGTATGTCTCGCTCGCTCTGCCTGACTTCGCCATAAGCCTGTCGCCAAGTCAGCTCTACGTTAATCAAAACGACTACACGACTTCGAACATCACCGCGTCACCTGAAAATGGATTCACCGGTAAAGTGAAGTTCTCGCTGACCAGCGGGGTGCCGCAGGGTGTCTTCTCGGCGATCCTGCCCGACGGTAAACAGGACAGCGCCACGCTGGCAATGATCGCCGACAGTAAAGCACTGACGGGCGTGAACAATGAGATTGCCATCAGCGCGCAATCGAAATCGCTCACCCAGAACTTCTCGTCCGCGACGCTTGCGGTGAGTGCTGCCACGGGAAGGTGGGGTGCGGGCAGAACGGTTGACCTGACTTCGGCTTTTAACATCGACGCCTTCTTTACCGACGGTACGAACTTCACTACAGAAGGGGGGCTGGGAGGTTTTGCTTACTCATCCAACCTCTTAACTCCATCGCGTGTTCTCAGCGGCGTTCAATTTAACTTTGGCAAACCAAATGTTGCCAATGCCGTTGCCGGGACAGGCCAAACCATCGCGTTGCCCGGAGGCCGCTTTACGACACTGCAGCTCCTGGCAACAGGCATCAATGGCAATCAGAACGCCCAGACCTTCACCGTTACCTATGCGGATGGAACCACCTCTCAATTCAGCCAGGACTTCAGCGACTGGTTTTCGCCATCCAATAATCTTGGTGAAGCAGAAGCGGTAGCCATGCCTTACCGCGATGTTCAGGACGGCACGAAAGACGCGCGTCCTTTCAATTTGTATGCCTACGCATTTCTCCTTGACGGCAGGAAGGAAGTGAAGAGCTTCACGTTACCGAACAACCAGAACGTCCTCGTTCTCGCGGCTAACCTGATCAGTCCCGACCTGGGAACTCAGGTGAATCTGGCTAAGGCTTTCAATGCAACGGGACTCTACACCGACGGGACAACATTCTCTGAAAGCGGCGGACTCGACGGCGGTGGAGCGGCCTACTCCGCAAATCTGCTCGGAGATCAGAGCGGAGGACGCAGCGTGATCGTCAACGGAGTGGTTTACAACATTGCTGCGGCGAATCAGCCCAATATCGTCTACGGTGCAGGCAGCGCCATCCCGCTACCTACAGATCGCTACGATCAGATTCGCCTATTAGGAACAGGCGTTCAGGGATCGCAGACCGCACAACCGATTGTCATTACCTATACCGACGGCACAAGAGAGAAGAAGACGATAAACCAGACCATTACGCAAAGCTTCAGTGACTGGTTTTCTCCCGCGCAATTCCCTCACGAGTCAGAGGTCTTCGCCATGCCTTACCGCGATCTGAACGATGGATCGCAAGATGCTCGAACCTTCAACCTATACCAATACATCCTGTCGCTGGATGGTTGGAGAACGGTGCAGTCCATCGAACTGCCCGATAATCGCGACGTGATCGTATTGGCAATCACGCTGATCAGGGATCATGAGGACAGGTTTTAGCGGGAAGATAACTGGGCCACCCTCTGATTTGAACCGAAGAGAAAGTTAGTCGAGCGCGGCTGCCTCTAAGTTCAGGTAGCCGCCGGCGTGGGAGAAGTGGGAAGCACATAGCAGTTTCCATTTCTTGGCGCCCTGGCATGCCAACCTCGGGGTCGATCCGAGAAACTGCCCATTGCTATGAATGACCAGCATCGGCTCGTCACACCTGGACATTCCAAGCGTAGTTATCGAGGAGTTGTCCCTGTGATAAGAAATGCTGAGCTACTTTGGCAACCGCAAAATTTGCGGCGCTGCGAACGCCGTGCAATCGCGACTTGAAAGTGGCACCAGCGACCACATACTGCAGCGGCAAATGGAGGGAGGTTCTTATTCAGGGACAAGTTCTGCTAGAGCGTGTTTCATAAACACCTACGCAGTGTGATCCATAGACAAGCGAGATAGAAGAAGGCTCTATAGGTGGAGAGGAGGAACTCATGGCGAACAAGCAGCCTGCGGAACTGGCCCAGCCAAGCGTTGGTGCGTTCGATAATCCAGCGTCGTTTGTAGCGCCTGAGTTTTCTTCCGTCCTCGTGCTTTCTCTTCTTGTTGTTCTCCCGGTACGGAACGATGAGGTCGATGCCTCGCTTCTTGAGTCGTTCTCGCAGCGGGTCGGAGTCGTAGGCGCGGTCGGCGATCACCCGTTTCGGCTTCATTCGCGGACGGCCTTTGGGGCGAGGGACTTTGACTTCGGCGAGCGTGGCTTCCGCAAGCGTAACTTCTCCCGGAGAGGCACTTTCAAGCCGAACTCCCAGCGGAAGACCGCCACCGTCGACCAGTACCATCCACTTCGTTCCCTTGCCACGCTTGGTTTTACCGACGGCGGAGCCCCTTTTTTCGCTGGAGCGAAGCTGCCGTCCAAGAACGTCTCTTCCCACTTCAGCAGACCTTCGCCATCCAGTGCGCCCAGCAGCGCACGCCATGCGTCGAGCCAGACATCCTGCTCTTCCCACTGCTTCAAGCGCCGCCAGCAGGTCGCCGGAGACGGATACTTGTCGGGCAAAAAACGCCATGCCGCTCCGGTCTGCAACACCCACAGGATGCCCTCCAGGCAGGCCCGGTTCGATGCCCACGGACCGCCTCGCTTGTCCTTGCGCCGCTTCGGTTCAGGCAGCAGCGGAGCGATCAACTCCCACTGCGCATCGGTTAGCAACTCAAATCGCTTCTTGCTCATGCAAAAACAAAATCAACCAACCCGCCTCTCCCGAAAGTCTCCAGCTTGAGGCCGAATCTATTTATGAAACACGCTCTAGTAAGAGCGGAGTCTCATCGGCGGCTGGAAGTTCCCATCCGGATTGTAGCGATGGAGAAACCCTCCTGAGTTTCGCGTCTGATCTTCACCTTGGCGCAAAGCTCCAAACGAAGCGAAACGCAGTCGATCGCGAAGCCTGCTTTTCGAGAGTGAATGCGGATCGCTTCTCCTGCTGCTCCTACTCCGCAGCGTTGAATCGTAGCAGCCTCCGCGATTCGCTCTGCAAGGGCAGCCTACACTTCAGTCAGTGAAGCGGATATCGATACTGGCCTGCGAATATTCTTCGGTATGGCTGTTCGACGTGGGCAGACGCACACGATAGCGGCAGTTCCCGATAGCAGTTATCTCCACGGGGGCTGCCGCCATTGGCTTCCATACAGTCTCGATGATGAATTCACCCTTCTCGCCGGGCGGTATTCCGGCTGTCGCGGTGAGATGGTGGTTGCTATATCTCAAGTCAGAGATATGCATTGAGTGGTCAGTATCGCCGAGCTGCGGCAGAACGTATGGGATGATCACGCGTATACCGCCCTTGAGACTTAAATGGCAGCTGGTATTTCCAGCGGGCAGTTCAACCAGCAGTTTTGCGTGCTGATCGTGGGGGTATGTTTGGACCTGAGCAGGGTTGGAACGATTGTTGCAGACAGAGCTGTCGATTTGCGATCCGAATGGGATCTCTGGTTCGAAATCGAGATCCACGGCCTGTCCGGTATTGGTGACGGTGAGGTCGATGGCGTCGAGGGTTTGTGTGATCTCTAGGGAAAGCTCGGAATGGGCAAGATGCACATGCTTAACGGAGACATTGTGCCAGCCGGCCGGCAGATGAGGCGCAACGGTGAGTGTCTCGCCGCCACGGTTGATGCCGAGCAGTCCGCGCACAGCTGCGTCGAGGATACCTGCCGATGACCATGTCTGTTCAGGAACGGACTCTGCCTGAGGGTGATAATAATTTCCGGCTACTACTTCATGAATGTGTCCCAGCGAATCGAGATCACTCCAGGGCACGACGGAGCGCCACATTTGCCACGCTGTTGTGGGATGGTGTTCCTTCCAAAACGCGGTTGCGGTATTGCTGGTGTGCAACGCAGAGACGCTTCCCGAGGAGTAGGACCAGGGATCGAAGAGGGGCGATGCGGTGGACATGCCTCGCACGCCCCAGCCGGTCATGAATCGCGATGTCTCAATCTGATCGAGGACCACGCTAATCTGCTTTGCTGAAAAAATATGCTCCGTTATCGCTTCGGTGGGACCGCTGCGTAGATCGATAATCGGAACGTCACCCGCGCTATATCCTCCGATCCAGAAATTCTTTTCCTCACTCCAATAGCGCGATGCGATCGCCTGCTTTGCAAGATCGCCCTGTGCCAATGCCTCATTCGCGGACTGAGATTGACCGGCAATTCTGGCGAGTGCGGCAAAGCCACGCGAGGCGCCTACCCACGCGGACGAGAGACCGAGATCTTCGACCGGACGATGCTGCTCATCTGCGCCTTCTTTACCGGCAGGAATGTGGGGAAGATGGTGGGTGGAATCGATGAGCGAGCGGCAGTATTGGTATGCGGAGTCGATGGACGACCAGTGCTTCGTAACCCAGTGCACATCTCCGCTTTCCTGCACATATCGCGCAACTGTCTCAAGGTAATCGAAGGTGATATCGACGTGCGCGAACATATAGGGCAGCGTCAGCCAGTCGAGATACCCTGCGCTTTGGGATTGCTCATGCCAGATCATGCCGGTGTCGGCGTTTTGATATTTTGCGATGAACTCGAGTTCTTCGCGTGCGCGAGCAAACTCGCCAGCCGATATCAATGCGTTCACGGCGACCAACCCGTCTCCAGCGAAATACCAGTCATATTGAGGACGGCGTCCGGGGCGCGACGGTCCGTAACCAGCGACGATGCCACAGCCGAGTCTATCTTCGCAAACCCATGCCTGATCGAGTGCCACCACAGCCCAATCCAGTGCTTGATTCACTGCTTCATCGGGGGTTCGAATTTGGATAGCGCTGCTGCGGAGTTGACGATAATGTTCGTCTGAGTTGGATACTTCCTCTGCCGCGTTGGCTGCGAGTTTATCGATAACTCTGCCCGGCTCGTCTTGTTTCATAAGAAGAGATATGTAGAGATTGGCTATTGATGGCAAGCCGTTCGGTTCCGCGTGAGGGCGAAGCTCGAAGGCGAGCCCGCTGCGGCTGATGGTGTCATTTCCTGTCTCGTCGTGTGCTGCGATATCGGGCGAAGCGATGACGGCCGACGCTCCGAGCGCAGGGGCAGTCAGTATGTAACCGTGGACGTTCTCTTTCCACTCCGCGCTCTGGCCTCCGGTAGATGCCGGCCACATCAGGTTCATGACTGGTGCGAAATGTATGTGGATGGACAGAGGATGAGGGGCGCTGACTTCGTATGTGAGGATCGCGGCAGGACGATCGAGAGGAGTAAAGAGACGTTCACGAACCACGTATCCTGGCCCGGTGTAAACGCGCGTGATCACATTTGCGTCTTCGATGATGCGGCTAAGGACCAGGTTGCCGTCTGTCTCGGTGGTCTCTCCTTCGGGGATGAAACCGATCCGGTAATGCTCGAGAATCTGCCAGGGATAGCCCCACACTTCGAGGCCGGTTTGCGGATAGCCCATGATCACGGCGCGCGATCCATGTGCGGCGATGAAGCGGGCCGTGTTGGTGGAACTGATGGCGATCGACGGAGGCTCCGCTTCGCCTGTATTGTTCTGCGCGAATGAGAGAGGCATGACGAGCAGACCATAAGCAAAGAAGGCGCAGAGGAAGAGAAGATGCGCAATACGCGCGCCGCGAGATGTAGCAGACACGGGGACTACCAACTCAATCGAACCTTTTTCTCGACATAGCCGCCAGCTGGTTCTCCTGAGCCGAACGTTATCTGGAGTTTTTGGATCGCCGCCGCCTGGTCGAGAGTCGACACTCCTTCTGTGTGGAGGGCGATCGATTTGCTACGAAGCTTGGGGTCATTGATGCGCAGGTATAACTCCTGTGTTGTGCCCGCGGGTGCGGATAGAAGAAGCGTGAGCGAACGCGGCATAGCCTGCTGATCGAGCACTTTGATCTGCGAGGTGGCCGCGCCGGGGATAGGCAGAGCCTCGTCAATGCCAACTTCGACAGCAGGCAGCGGGATGCGGATTTCGTCGCCTGTCACCCTGGCATCACGCCCGTGGGACTGAAGGTGAAGGTTTTTAGCCGCCACCCCGGATGCGTGAACGATGAGCGTACTGTCCTGCCTCGTCATGGTGAGATCGAGATGCTGGCTGCCAAGCGGCACATTCCTGAGAGACGCGTCATTCCATTGTGCCGGCAGCGAGGGGCTTACGGTGATGGAGTGATCCTGCGCGTTCCATTCAAGACCGAAGAGGCCGCGAACGATGGGCGAGATAATCATGGCCGACGACCACAGCTGATGCGCGGTACTGCGTCCGAGCGGCTGAAAGAATTGGCCTGAGAGTAGTTCGGTTGCGTTGCCGAGATCCTCCGCCCAGGTGAGATTGGCATTCTGTTTCAAGTGCGCCCAGCCGGAGAGAGAGTGTCCGCTGCGATATTCGGCCAGAGACACCCAGCCAGTGAAGAGCGGCCAGACCGTGCCCTGGTGATAGGTGATGGGGTCGTAGAAGCTCGTCTTGTCGCTGAGTATGCGCGTACCCCAGTCCGTAGAAAACTCAGCCGAAGCCCAGCGCGCCATCATGGCCCCACCGTGATCCAGAGCGTATGAGCCATCCCACCATGCGACTGAGGGAAAGATGGTAGCAGTGTCGTCAGTCTTGCCGTTGCCTTCCCAGCTGAAGGAATAAAAATCAGGCGCGGAGCGGTAATATTCTTTTTCGATCTGCGAACGGATGTGTGCTGCGCGGGCGGTTGCCGTCTGCGCGAGGTCGTCGTGCCCGGTAGCACCTGCGAGATTCGCAAAAGCGATGCTGGCCTGCTCGTCGAGAACGGCGAGATAAATCTCCTGATGAGGCATCGTGGGAACCCACGACTCGACCCACCCTGAACCTTCGGAGTTGTCGTAGATGCCGTCTCCGTCGGTGTCGTGCGAACACTCGAAGTTCCATGCGCGGACCAGGGCATCCCAGTGGCTGGCGATAAAATCCTTGTCGCCGCTGATGCGCAGGTAGTCGTTCATCACCATGGGCAGCAGGGAAGTTGCGTCAGCAGATGCATACTCGTACGGCAAACTCTTCCAGTCGACAAGATTGGCGGTCTGCGACCACTCATGCATGATCTTGCCTTCAGGGCTTTGACGGTGGAGAAGAAATTCTATCTCTTTGCGCGTGACGTCGAAGCCTCCGTAACTATCTACCGCGTACAGCGACCATAACGCGTCGCGCCCGAAGAACCAGCCGAAGCCCGGACGTGCGGCGTCTCCAGATCCCACGAAGCCAGCGGTCAGCGCTTCTTCGTCATGGTTGGGTGTGGTCTGTACGCGCAGCTGATCGATCGAGACCTCAGCCCATGAGAAGGCGTTGTTTAGTTTTTCATCGGGGGTATGGATGCTCATCTGCGAGGCGAACAGGTTTTGAAAATAGTTGTGATTCTGCTCGAAGCTAGAAGGCAGCGACTGCGCCAGCGTGGCCAGACTCGCGGCCAGCGCCTGTTTGCTCGATTGTTGCGGGGTGTGTCCCATGGTCACGAGCAACGGGAAGAACTTTTTCGCGTCGCGAGCGGGATCGAAGCTGAGGACAAACTGCATCGGATAGTCGTGCGCCAGTTCCTGGTAAGGCTCGAGGATGCCGGACTCGGCTGTGGGCATGGCTACTGCTGCGGCATTGTCAGGGAAGTTTAAGTGCAGGATATAGAAACCGCTGCCGCCGGAGGTCTTCACCCATTCGGGTGAGGGACGGTCATCGGATTCGGCGGGCCACATGCGCTGCATCACCGGCGTAAAGCTGAAGGTCAACTTCATGGGACGCACGGAGTCGATCTGATAGAGGACAATTGCTCCCGAGCCTTCGAGCGGTTGGCGCGGCGCGTAGATGATTTCTCGGATCGTGAAGTTGGCATGCGAGAAAGTGATGGTGGTGACCCAGGGCCGTACTTCAATCGACGAGGCGAGCTGATTTACATCGATCGGGACCGGGTAATCCTTCATCTCTGCGGAGATGCGCATGTCGCTAAGCACCTTCCAGGGAAAAAGCCACATCTCGTAGGAGCCGCTCTGATATCCGAGGACCGCTCCGCGGGGACCAATCACAGAGAACGGGCGTCCGGGGATGATCTGTCTGATGACAGAGAGCGAGTCCTGCGGTGACTTGAGCGGGAAGGCTGCGGCGACGGGGATGGCGGCGGGATCTGGCTGAGTGCTCTCTGCGGGCGCAGACATGCACAACAGGAGTGGGAACAGAGCCAAGAGGTAGTTGTGCTTTGCCAACGGTAGTGTGCTCCAGGACAACCGCGAAGGCGGCTCGGTATTTTTCCTAACTTATATCGATACGAAACTGGCGTCGCGCACACCAGCCGAAAGTTTGCGTTCGAAGCGAGACTACGCTTCATACCGACGGAGCGAAAGATCTTTAGAGACAACGCTGCCAACGATGCAGCGAGAAAATAAATGGGAATGCCGAGTCTTCCCGCCATCCCCGCCATGAGTGCATTTAAAACTGGAAGCGAGCCGAGAACTGCATACGGCGCATGGTGGTGCCGTCCTGCGAGGCGACGATATCGGTGATCAGACCTGAGCTCGTGCCGCAGTCGACGCAACCGCTTGGCCCATTCAAGTTGGCATGGTTGAAGACGTTGAACGCCTGCGCTGTGAGCTGAAAGTTCAACTTCTCGGTGATGGCGAATTTCTTCGCCAGCGCCGCGTCGACATTGATAAGGCCAGGTCCGAAGAGCGAATCACGCTCGATGTTGCCGAAGGTTCCCGGGAATGGGCGGCTGTACGGCCCCTGTACCTGACCCGCATAGGCCAGCGTTGGCACCGGGGCGAAGTAGGAGACGCTGTGCGAAACAGGGTCAAACGAACCTTTGTGCAGGCTGGCGGTGGGCCCGTTGCCTATCCCATTTGGGCGGCAGAGGCTGCCGCCCTGGCCATCGATGTCCTGGTCTTCAGCGCAAAGACTATAGGAAGGGGTAAAGGGCAGGCCGGTCTCCCATGTCCAGGTTCCGTTGAGGGTAAATCCCCCGATTGCCTGATTCACCCATCCCCGCGCGTTGCTGCCGATGGCCTTGTTCTTTCCGAAGGGCAGGTCCCAATTACCAGCCAGAACAAACGCGTTGCGGCGGTTATAGTAGCTGTTGCCGAAGTCGGCGCGCGAGCTGTTGAAGAAATAATCCGACTCGTTGGCGCGTGCATGCGACCAGGTGTAGTGCGAGAGCACTTGGAAGCCCTGCGCGAAGCGCTTCTCGAGGACCACCTGTAATGCGTGATAGCTGGTAGTGGCTTGGTTGGCGTTGTAGCGCAGCGACTGGGTCCATCCGAAGGGCGCGCCGAACTTTACGCCGAGATTCTTCTGCGCCGTTCCGTCATAGTACGGATAGCGCTCGTCGAGGGTGTAGGCGACTCCGGTATTGGGGTTGATGGGCAGATTGCAGCCGACCGGCGCATTGCTGCAGTCGAAGCCAGCGAGAGTCTGCTGGTTCGGATTCGCCTGGTTCGACGAGTCGAACATATTGTGAATGCCATGGCTTCCGATATAGCCGATCTGCAGCGACGCCGTGGACGAGATCTGCTGTTGCACCATCATGTTCCAGGAGTCGAGCGTGGGGATGCGCATGGTCAACGGACGTGTAGGCTGCTGAATGCCGTCGGGCAGTGGATAGTCGCCGCTCGTGGGGATGGTTGGGAAGGTGTAAGCCGGAGGTCCGTTGCTGAGGTTGAAAGCGTAGTAGTTCGAGTTGGGCGCGTTAAGGTTCTGGGTAATCGCGGTTGGATAAGAGAACGTCAGCACCTCGCCAAAAATATCGCCGGACCAGCCCATGCCGTATACGCGGCCATAGCCGGCGCGGACAACGGTGTTAGGACGAACCTGCCACGCGACGCCGAGTCGCGGCGCGAGATGCGTGTACTCCATGTCCACGTTCAGGCTGTTGTCATATGGCCCGTAGCCGGCGATGCGCACGTTCCCGGTATTCAGATCAAGCAGACCACCCTGGCCTTTGCCGGCGACCGACTCAGGGAAGTACATCTCCCAGCGCAAGCCATAGGTGAGAGTCAGGGTCTGGGTGGCGCGCCACTGATCCTGTCCGTAGAAGAACCAGCGCTTCTGGCGCTCGGCCGCCGCAGTGTTCTGAATCTCGGTGCGGAAAAAGCTATTTACGTCGCCGAGCAGGAAGCTGGCATAGCCGAGGCCTTGGCTTCCCGTACCAGCCGTAACCGCGGCGGGAAACTCGAACTGTCCGGAGAGCAGGTTGTTGTTGTTGACGCCGACCAGATGGTTCAGTGCAAAGCGAATATCGCCACCGAAGCGGATGTTGTGGTTTCCGATTGTGTGGCTCCAGTTGTTGACGCCCTGGAACTGGCTCTCCGTCTGCGCATAGGTTTCAGCCGAGGTGCCGTAGGTGACCACTGAACCGCCGTTCGATCCATTGGCGGGAACGTTGATCTGAAACTGAGGCAGGCCACCGGTTAGAGAGACGTCTCCCTGGTTCACCCCGGGAATGCCCAGCTGGGTGCCGAGCGGCTGGTCGGAGTCCGGACCGAGTTCGTTGATATTGAGCCGGAACCAGCCAAAACGGAAATCGGTTAGCCAGTTGTTGGACACAACGTAGTCGCCGCCGGCTGCTACGCTCTGGTCAAGCGCGGTGTCGGTTCCGGCGAAGCCACCCAGACCGAAGCCCGGTCCACCAGCCGCGCCGAAGACAGGCGCGCCATCAAGGTTAGAGTCGAAACGGGTGTAGCGGCCGAAAGCGTGAAGCTTCTTCGATACCTGGTCATCGACGCGAACATCGAATTGATCGGTGTTGAAACCGCCCGAGCCCGAACCGGCATAGTTGTCATAGATGTTGCCGTTGCCAAAGTTCGGCAGGGGCATGGCTTTGAATAAGTTGACCGCAGGGGCAGAGAGGGAACCAGCCGGAATGATGTTTCCGGCAAAGGCGGTGCGGCCGGCGGCTCCACCCGGATTCGTCTCAGGATTGTAGATCTGATAGGTCGGGCCGCCTCCGAGCGAGGCGTTCAGGTAGTCGCCCAGGTTGCAATCGCCGCCCGATGTGCAGGATGTGTGCGCGAGCGCGGTAGGCACCGTGGTCAAGATGGTGGTGCCGGTCTTCTCACGTAGGCCCTGGTAGTCGCCAAAGAAGAAGAGCTTGTCCTTCTTGATGGGGCCCCCGACAGCTCCGCCGAATTGGTTGTGCACAAACGAGGGGATGGAGTCGTCGCCGATCTGAGTGAAGGGGTCGCGCGCCTGCTGCGCGTCGGAACGGCGGAATTCAAAGGCCGAGCCATGAAACTCGTTGCTGCCCGACTTGGTCTGGGCGGTCACAAGTCCGGCGACAGCGGTGCCAAATTCGGCGTCGTAATTCTGGGAGGTCACCTTCATTTCGGAGACCGCATCCAGGTTTGGGTTGATGACCGCAACGCCCTGGATCGGATCCTGGTTGTCGGTTCCATCTAGTTCGTATCCGGTAGCAAAGGGGAGCTGCCCGTTCACTTCGATCTGTTCGCTCTGCTGAGGATTGGTCGCCTGTCCAACGCTCCATCCGATGTAGGTGGTCCCGGGTGTGAGCAGCTCGAACGAGGTAAAGTTCCGCTCCAGATTGGGCAGGTCGGAGACAGCGCGGGAATTGAGCACGGTGCTGACATCGGCGCGATCGGTCTGGAGAAGCGGGGCGCCCGAGGTGACGGTCACCGTGGTGGTTGTTCCGCCAACGGACAACTTCAGGTCCACCTTGGGAGCGGTGTCCGCATACACGATGACGCTGGGCGCGCTGCTCTTGCTGAACCCAGCGGCCTCGGCGTCTACCTTATAGGTATCCGGAATGAGGTGCTGCACGGAATACTCGCCGCTGCCGTTGGTCTGCGCGGTGACCGAAGTGCCTTTGCTGATATCCGTGACGGTTACCGTCGCGTTGGGAATGATGGCGCCTGTGTTATCAGTTACAGTGCCAAAGATCGAACCGTAAACTGCTTGGGCTGAAGCCGGCGCTACGGTAAGAAACGTGATCAGAAGGGCCGAGACAAACCCTAAGAAGATACTGACGGTGCGCCCATACTGGGCGGGCACTGATGCGTACATACAACCTCCAAGAAACTCTGCCGAGGAAGGCGGACGCCTGTTGCGTGATCCGCATACTTTCGGGGGCGACAGATGATGAAGCTTCGCTGTTGTCTGTGACCCGTGACTGGCATACCAGCGTCGGGCCGTTACTTAATGCCACTTCGTGCTTTAACGAGAGCTGTCTGCTTCGTCACATCAAACGATGCAAGATTCTCTCTTCGCGCAGACATCGCACAACGTTTTTTACCGTGATTTGACCCGTGAAATTGCTGCGTGAAATACTCAGGTGTTTAAGATGCACCCCCCATCAGTTGCTCCGAATCCGCCTTCCGTGGTGCTGGATGATGCTCGATGGATGCTCGTCGAGCGGATCGCTGCAAGCCCTCACTTTAAAACCTCGGCCCGCCTCTGCGACTTCCTGTTTTACATATCTGAGTGTGCGATTCGGGAAGCGCCGGAAGATGCCACCGAGCAGCAGATAGGGATTCGCATCTTTCAGCGCGCCCCCGGCTACAACTCGAGCGAAGACAGCATCGTCAGAACCCATGCTCGCCTGCTCCGGCAAAAACTCGCTGCCTATTTTCTGGAGGAGGGAGCGAACGAGCCGATCGTTGTGGATGTACCAAAGGGGCACTACATCCCCGTTTTTCATCCTCGCGAGAATGCTCCTGCACCCCTCGCCGCGGAAATTCATCCGGTTACTTCGGTCATCGTCACATCGGCCGCCGAAAGACCAGTTACGGTCGCTCCAGCTGACCGCAGAAAGCTCGCGGCGATTGGCGCAGCCTGCCTCGTACTGATACTCGCGGGCATATTCGCGTTCGTTTTATGGCATAGCGGTGCGAAGGCAGCCATCCCGCAAACGGCGGTTGAGAAGTTCTGGGCTCCCCTGTTTGCAGACGAGCCGCCCTTGGTCATCTATAGCAACGCGCAGTTTGTAGGGGATTCGACAAACGGACTCCGCTATGCACCGGCGCAGACGGAAACCACGGCACAGGACGCTCCGAACCTGGTGGATACATACACCGGGATCGGCGAGCTATCGTCGGTCTATTCGCTGACGCGGCTTTTCGACGCGCACCAGGCCAATTTCATTCTGAAGCGCAGCATGCTGATGACCTGGGACGAAGCGAAGTCGAAGAACCTTATATTTATTGGTTCGATTGCAGAGAATCCTTCGTTACGGGTGCTGGAGTCAACAAAGGACTTCTCCATCATGGCGGCTCCGGGGATTGCGGGGGTGGTGAATCATCATCCAGCGCCCGGAGAGCCGGACGTGTACTCGCGCGCAGAGCATCCTCTGAAGAAGGATTACGCGATCCTCGCCATGCTGCCCGGAGTTCAACCTGGAAAGCGCATGCTGGTCTTCAGCGGGCTGACCACGTTCGGAACGCAGGCGGCGGTCGAGTTCGTCTGCCGCAAGGACACGCTGGCTGAGCTGCTGCGTCACATTGTAGGGCCCAAGGGCGAATTGCGCCCTTTCGAATGCGTGCTCGAGACGACGATCGCAGGCGGCGTTCCGTTGCAAGCGCGGATCGTTACGATACGCGTTCACTAGACAAAGCGGCGCTTGGTTTACTGGACCGGCTGAAGCTTCAATTGACTATCTACGTGAATTTTTGAGGCGATCTCGGTTTCCCGCTTCGCCTCGTCAGGCTGGCCGGATTTGCGGTAGGCTTCGGCCAGCAGAGTGTGCGTGACAAAGTTCCCCGGATCCATCTTTTCGGCATGGCGCAGATACATCGTCGCCGTCGTGGGATCGCCGCGATGCAGCAGCACCTTTCCCATCTGAATGAATGGCCCGGTGCTGGAGAGATCGAGTGAAAGCGCTTTGGTCAAAGCCTCCTGTGCCTCCTGCAACTTGTCGGCGCGCGTGTAAACATCGCCGAGGCGATCGTAGGTCGGCGCGTAGCTGGGATTGATGCGGCGTTCCTCCTCGAACTCAGTGGTCGCATGTTCGAGATCCGATTTGAAGAGATAGACCTCGCCCAGCGTGAAATGCGCTAAGGGCAGATTGGAATCGAGTTTGAGTGCTTGATCGGCCTGCTCTGCTGCGAGCTCCGGAAGATCGGCCCGCATGAGCATGGAGCTCAACAGAAGATATGCGGATGCCGATGCTGGTGGCACGCCGAACTCTTGGGCGAAGGCGGCGCGCGCATCGTCATAACGGCGTGAATTAACGAGGCAGAGACCGAGGACGTAGTTCGAGTCCGCATTCGCGTTCGGCATCCATTGGCGAACGCGCTCGAGATACGGAATGGCATTCGCGGGCTGGCCCATGCGGTAGAGCGTGAGGCCTTCCATTTGCACCGACTCGGCATCGGCGCCGTCTTCCTGAATGGCTGCAGCAAACGCCTTCTGCGCATCGACGAGCTTGCCGGTGCGATAGTAGATCACGCCGAAGTCGTGCTGCACGCCTTTTACCGGCGGCTGTGTGTCGGCCAGCTGCTTGAGCATGGCCAGCGCCTCGTCGGTTTTGCCTTGCTGCAGAAGCTGACGTTCGTGTTCGAGGGAGGTTTGCGAATCCCCGGCACTGCTTGATTGGCTATACGCGGACAGCGGCAGCGCGATAAGACACATCAGAAACGATAGAATGCGCATGACCCCATAGGATACTGCGGCAGCGTAGATCATGTCCGGCAACAGCCTCCCTACAATGCGTGTTCTGCTTGCAGCTGCTGGTTTTGCTTTCATGATGGCAAACCATTTTTCTTCTCCGGCGCAGAGCTCAACCGCCTCGAGCCATCCTTATTCCTCAGGCAGGGTCGGAAGCGAGCCAGTGTGGTTCGTGAATGTAGCTCCGCAGGCCGGACTGAACATGTTGAACGTCAACGGCGAGGCAGGTACAAAGAAGTACATCATTGAAACCACGGGCAGCGGCGTGGCCGTCATCGATTACGACCGCGACGGCTGGCCCGACATCCTTCTGCTGAACGGCAAACATCTGGATGAGCGACCGGTCTCCGGACCGCAGCCTACCAGCCATCTCTACCACAACAACCATGACGGAACATTTACGGATGTGACTGTATCGGCGGGCTTGAACTTTAGCGGATGGGCGCAGGGAGCCTGTGTCGGTGATTACGATAACGATGGCTTCGACGATCTCTACATCACGTTCTATGGAAAGAACAGGCTCTACCACAACGAGGGCAACGGCAAGTTTCGCGAAGTGTCTGAAACAGCGGGCGTAGCCGGCAAGGGTGATGCATGGGGAACCGGTTGCGCCTTCGTCGATTACGACCGTGATGGCAAGCTCGACCTGGTTGTCGCGAATTACGTTCAATTGGATATCGAGAAGTTGCCTCAGCCGGGGCAGGGAATTACATGCATCTGGAAGGGAACGCCGGTGATGTGTGGTCCGCGCGGCCTGCCTTTTACGACGAACCTGCTTTACCACAACCTCGGTGGCGGCAAGTTCGCCGACGTGAGCGAAACGAGCGGCATGGCAAATACGAACGGACATTATTGCCTGGGCGTTTCCACGCTCGACTATAACCGCGATGGCTGGCCGGACATTTATGTGGCATGCGACAGCACGCCAAGCATTCTTTACCGCAACAATAAGGATGGAACATTCACGGATGTAGCTCCCGATGCAGGCGTGGCGTTTGACGAAGATGGACGCGAGCAGGCGGGGATGGGTATCGCTGTGGCCGACTACGATGGCGATGGCTGGCCTGACATTTTCAAGACGAACTTTTCCGACGACCGATCATCGTTGTATCGCAATAACAAGGACGGCACATTCAACGCGACCATCTTCGATGCAGGGCTCGGGCTGAATACGCGTTATCTAGGCTGGGGAGCGGCATTTCTGGATGCAGACAACAGTGGCTGGCCGAGCATTCTCGCAGTGAACGGCCATGTGTATCCAGAAGTAGACACCGCTCACCTGGGCGCCTCATATCGGGAGCCGCGATTGTTCTATCTCAATCTGCATAATGGAAAATTCAAGGACATCAGTAAGGATGCCGGTCCCGGGCTCACCGAGCCGGCGTCGAGCCGGGGCCTCGCGATCGCGGATCTCTGGAACGATGGACGCCTGTCCGCGATCGTAAACAACATGGACGAGAAGCCGTTCCTGCTCGTGAACGAAGCGCGAAATGCGAATCACTGGATTGGCATAATCACGGTGGGAGTTCGCTCGAATCGAGATGGAATTGGCGCGCGAATCACCATCACCAGCGGCGACCGTCAGCAGACGCAGGAGGTGCGTAGCGGAGGAAGCTACATATCAAGCAGCGATCTTCGGCTGCATTTTGGTCTCGGACCAAGTTCCAGCGTGGAGCAGATAGAAGTGCTTTGGCCAAGCGGACGGAACGAAAGATTCACAGCACCTGGGGTCGATCGCTTCGTGACGGTCGTCGAGGGCAAAGGAATTTCGCAAAACTATTAATCGCGGTGCATATGCCGACTCCAACAACCTCAAAATCGCCGGTGGGAAAGGAATATGTTCCAGCCTATCCGCCTGCAATTGAGCGCGTGCAAAACGTAAGATGCAGTGTAACCGTCGTGTCCTTGAAGCGTTGGAAGAGTGCCCCAAAGAAACGGCAACAGTTCGTCGCGCACCTAGGCAACGCGCTTGGGATGGCAGATTGACCCGCTTGGGGTGGCCGAGTGACCAATGGAAGGATCGCCAATCCGATCAAGTGGCGTTCGCACGACTGCTCAAAGATCTTGAATCAGACGGGAAGTGGTCAGCTTCGTCTATGGCCTTTAGGAAATTCCACGACTGGAGCGATGCTGCTCTTCAGGACGCTGCGGAAAGGGAGTTGACGCTCGAGCCACCACTTCCGAGCCGCTTCCGGCGAAGGCAATTGCGGTCAGAAATGGTCTAGAAAAAGATGGTGAGATGAATCCAGAATCTGTCCAGAACCAAGCCAAAAATACTTGCGCGGATTGACCCCCTGGGTCTACTATTTTGCCAGGAAGGGACGTCGCGTAAGTTGTTGATTCTATGAATGGTCGGGGAGAGAGGATTCGAACCTCCGACCCCCTGGTCCCGAACCAGGTGCTCTACCAGGCTGAGCCACTCCCCGAACTTGTTTGGTGGGTGCTCGCGAACAGGGTCCTGGTGGTTCCCGATGTCTCCACGAGCTACTCTTGAGTGTAACAGAAAATGGCTTTTTCACCCCGGTGACCGAACCTGTTCTCTCTTGTCTTCCTGTTCCTCGATCTCGACCTGAGACCTGACCGTGCTCTTCCGCTGGAGTGATCGTATGAGTGGCTGGCCGTCCGTCTTTGGGTAGCGCCGGTCAGATTTACGTGGAGTTGCGTGAATGTTTACGTAGAGTTGCGTGAATGGGGAATGAGCGAGACATTGAAGATAGACGTATGAAGCCGATCTCCAAATCCGATCTCTCTTTGATCCGCGTTCTTGATGGCGGCATGGCTACAGAGTTGGAACGTCGCGCCTGCGATCTCTCCGGGCCGTTGTGGTCGGCGCACATTCTCGATTCGTCTCCGGAAATCATCGGGCAGGTGCACCTGGATTATCTTCGCGCCGGAGCCGACTGCATCTCTACCGTCAGCTACCAGGTCTCGGCTCTCGGATACGCTGAGCTTGGCCGTGCTTCCGAAGACGCAGCCGAGGCGCTGCGCAAATCCGTGGAGATCGCCGTGGCCGCTCGCGACCAATATCGCACTGCATCCGATCGCGCCGTTTCTATCGCGGTGTCGCTTGGCCCTTATGGTGCGGCTCTGCATAATGGCGCAGAATTTCATGGGCGTTACACCATCGCATTCGATGACCTGGTCAGCTTCCACTCCGAGCGCCTTGCTGTGATCGCCGATACCGATGCCGATATCGTTGCACTCGAGACGGTTCCGTCGCTTGAAGAGGCTCGGGCGATCACGCTCGCTCTGGCGAAGTTTCCGTCAATCGCCGCTTGGATTTCGTTTACCTGCAAGGACGAACATCATGTGGCACACGGAGAGCGCCTGGCTGATTGCGCGGCCATGCTTGACCGCATTCCGCAGGTTGCGGCCATCGGCGTCAATTGCACGCAGCCGAAGTTCATCTTGTCGCTGATCGCAAACATCAAATCCGCGAGTGAGAAGCCTGTCTTTGTTTATCCAAACTCCGGCGAGCTGTGGGATGCGGGGAAGCGCTCATGGTACGGGCAGGCAAGTATTGATGACTACGCGCGGGACGCCGCAGAGTGGTACGCCGCGGGAGTTCAGGCGGTAGGCGGATGCTGCCGGACTACGCCGGCTCACATCCGCGGCGTTCGAAGTGTATTCACTCCAATCACCGCGTGATGCGAAGCCGCCGGCAGGAAACAGCACCACATTTCTCTCTATTGCAAAATTTCATTCAGTGGCGGCTGCATAGCATCGGGCAGCTGCACTCCGAGGATTCTCGCAATGGTCGGTGCGACGCGGAGGTTGGAGATGACTCCGAGTTGCACGCCGGACTTGATTCCCGCGCCCGATGCCACGAAGAGAGCCTGCATGTCCGGCATGGTGTTGACGTAGCCATGCTGGCCGTGAGGAGAGACGGTGCCGGCTATGGGCCCGTCCACGTCATCGCTGAAAGCGTAATCCGGTGCGGCTGCCAGATAGAGCTGCGGAGCCTGATCGGAAGAGGAGTCCGAAGGCAGGCCGAGAGACCTGGCTTCGGCATTGGTATAAACATGGTCGATCCCGGGAACGCCGGCGAAATATGTTTTCAATTTTGGAATGAGCGTTGCGCGCAGGCTGGGATCGCGGATGTAAATTGAAGCTGCCCCGCCCTCGGCCTTCGCCCACACGCTGCCTATATATTTGTCGCCCTGCTTGTGGAGATATCCCTGAGTCAGAAGCGCTGCATTCGGCGCGATCAGGTGCGTATAAGCAGCAAAGCCGTGATCGGAGAGGATGAAGAACGTCGTGCGATCAGCGATGCCCGCTTTGCGCACGGCCTCGACAACTCTTCCCAGGCAATGATCGGCATATGCGTAAGCGGCGTAGGCTGCCGGAGTGAGCGGGCCGTACTCGTGCTGAATGGAGTCGGTCTGCAGCAGATGGAAGAGCAGCAGATTGGGCATATGCTTTTCGAGGATGTCGATGGCTGCATCGGTCCATATCTCATCGCGCCATGCGGAGCTGCTGTTTTCTCCAAACTGCTGCACCTGATCCCGCGTCACGATGCCCTGTGCGATCAGTTCCTGCGGAATGCTGTCGCCGGCATTCGGTTCTTCTCCGAACTGCCATTGCACGCCTTTCGCTCCGAAGATGGCTACCCAATCCACCTGGCCGGTGGTGAGGCCCTTTTCCGCGGCGGCCTCGTAGAGCGTGCGCGCGTGCACCAGCTTGTCCTTGTCGATCCAGGGCTCGACGCCGGGTTGCGAGCCGTCGGCCGGGAACTCGATCAGACCATTGGCCATCACCTGATGGTGGCTAGCGTCGACTCCGGTAATCAGCGCGGTGTGATTCGGCCAGGTGACCGTCGGATTGATGGGGCGCATCCCGGCAGCAACTGCGCCTGATGTAGCAAGCGCGCGCAGCGTTGGCATGGGAAGGCGTGGATCTTTGAGAGCGCGCGCCGGAAAGCCATCGAGAGTGATGACAATGACGATCGGCTTTTTCGTTTCCGGGGTGGATGCGGTTAGCGGCGAACCGCAGCTTACGAAACCCACAATTGCAAGCAGCCCAAAAAAAAGGCGGGAGGGAAATGAAATCAAAACAGTGTTGTCCTTTTCACGGATTGTGTGTGCGCGGGGATGAGGCGTTTCTGCCCGGGCTAGTCTTAATAAAATTCTATTGACGAGCGTGAGGGTCAGTTGGCCTCAGAAAGTATCCCGGCCTTCGGAGAAAGCCGGGATATTTTTCTGCTGTGTTCGATTTAGAACTCGTACTTGAGCGAGAACTGAATCTGGCGAGGAGCCGATCGCACCGAGGTGATCTGCCCGAAGGTGGCCGATCCCTGCGTGTTATTCGGATTGCCGAGGCTGGTGATGTTGAATGCGTTGAACAAATCGGTTCTGAAGCCGAGTTTCTGTTCGTGGAAGACGGAGACATCCTTGAAGAAGGAGAAATCGTACTGCTGGAATCCCGGAGCGCGCTCCGAGCCGACAGCTGCGTTGCCATAAGTTCCGGCAGCAGGCTGAACATATGCGGTCTGGACCGATGGATCGGTGCCAAACCAATTGTTCACCGAGCGATGCACGTAGTGGATAAGGCCCACGTGATCGGCGCGGTCTGCTTTGTTGTTGGTATACGCGTTGTTGGACTGCGCATTGATGGTTACCGGGAATCCGCTATAGACGATGGCCGTCATCGAGGACTTCCATCCGCCGATGGCCAGATCCAGAAAGCGGTTGTCGCTCGAGGCAAACCGCCGTCCGTGCCCGAAGGGAAGAGCATAGACAGCGGTGCCGTTGAGGTTGTGGCGCACATCCTGTCCCACTGGGCCATATTCCGCGTGGTTGTTGTAGAAGTTCTCCGCGTAAGCGCTGGGTCCGCTGATGCTCGACACACCGAAGAACCCGATGGTGTTGGTCATGGCGCGGCCGTAGGTGTAGTTGACGGTGTATTCGAGGCCGTTCCTCGCGCGCTGGCGATAGGTGGCCTGCAGTGCGTTGTAATTCATCATGCCGTTGGAGAGCGTAGCCACGATGCTGCCGCTCTGTCCGACGAGGTTGGCGTAAGGAGCCGGATCGACCGCCTGGCAGGCAGCGCTGTTAGGTGTCGAGCTGATGACTCCGTTGAGGTAGCAGGGCTTTTCTAACTGATTCGCAGCACCGGCGAGGATCAGATGCTGGCCCGACTCGCCGATGTAGCCCAGCTTGAACGAGGAGTAATTGTTCAGCTGATACTCGGTGGTGAGGCTGTATTCGTTGATCACACCGGGATGCAGATTCTGCTGCCACTGGCGATAGGTAGTGCCCCCTTCGCTCACAGCGCCGGTGTTGAATCCAGCCGTGGTTTGGAAATACTGACCTCCGCTGGTGGTTGATGGCGGAGCTCCGGTGACCAGGAATGACGGGGTGAAGGGCGGGTTGTAGAAGAGGCGCAGGTTGGCGCCGGTTCCTTCGAGGAAGTCGGTGATGCCGAAGCCGCCGCGCACCACCAGGTTCGGCTGAACCTGATAGGCGAAGCCGACGCGCGGTGCGAAGTCGTCATAGGTGGCGTTGTAGCAGGCGCGTGTGGGGCAGAGAATCGAACCGGCCGGAGCTCCTGCAGGAATTTTGCCTGGGAACTCCACGATGCCGCCAGGCAGCACGTTGGCCTGCTTGTTGTTCACCTCGTAGATGGGTTGATCGTACTCGTAGCGCAATCCGATGTTGAGGGTGAGATACGGCGTCACCTTCCAGTCGTCCTGCGCAAAGTATGCGTCGCGCCACTGGCGGTCGCCGGTGTTGCCGGTCACCGCTCCCACGCCTTCGGTGTATACGCGATCGAGAGCGAAGTCAGCGACGTCATATCCGTTGCCGTTAGGGGTGGTGGCGTTACCCGCGCCCACATTGGGGTTGGAGGTGAAGTTGCCGTTGTAGGTGAAGATGCCCATGGCTCCCTGATTGCCAGCGTAGAACTGGTTCTGCTGGTAGCGGAGAAGCTGCACGCCGGCCTTCATGAGATGGCGGCCATGCTGCCAGGTGAGGTCGTCGGAATAGGAGAACGTGTTGTCGATGATGAGCGTGGGCGAACCGGAAGTTCCGATGTTGGAGAGGCCGGTGTTGCTGGTGCTCTGCTCAGAGAAGCCAGGGAACGGCTGCTTGAAGGGAATGCCGACCTTCGCATCACCGTTGAGTCCGAATTGCCCCGACGGATCGCTGGGCGCTCCATTGATCCAGCGGATGCGGGTGTAGCCGCCGCGGAACTCATTCACCAGGGAAGGGCTGATGGTGCGCACCCAGTTGATCGATACGCCCTTGTCCGGATAAACGCTTGCTCCCGGGAAAGCTGTGAGGATGGGGAACGTGGATACATTGCCGGCTTCACCCTGCGTATAGCGCACGGAGTATCGATCGACCGTGGTCGGCGTGTAGTCGACCTTTATGTCTCCCTGCTCGTTGTATTCGTGGGTCGAGGTTGGACCGGTGAAGTTGTTGGACACCGGCGAATTGGAGCCGGGAGCATGGTTGGGAGCCGGATATAAGGTGGGGTTGGCTGCAAGAAATGCAAAGACCGGGCTCTGGATGGGAATCTGGTTATTTGGAAAAGGTGCGAAGCCGTTTTCGGGGTCGTACAGCTGGATGAGGCTGCTCTGGCTCTTGCAGGCTCCGCCGTTGCTGGAGCACATGATGGCCGGGTTCAGCAGCTCTGAGAAATCTCCGCTTCTCATTGCGTTCGAGAGCACGGTGTATTGTCCGGTGCCGCCCGAGTGGTAGCGGGTAGCGAGAAAGTCGGCGAAGAAGAACAGCTTGTCCTTCTTGATTGGCCCTCCGACGGTTCCTCCGAAAATCGACTGCGTGTATGGGCTCTTGGGGGTAAAGGCTGTGCCTGCGGCAACGTGCTTGTGAGCCCAGGTATTGGCGTCGAGGACGTAGTCCTCAAGATTGAAGCTGGCGCTGCCATGCCAGGAGTTGGTGCCGCTCTTGGTCACCATGAGAACGTCGCCGCCGTTCACGTTGCCGAATTCGGCCGGCGCATTGGCGCTGATGACGCGCACTTCCGACAGGGCATCCGGAAAGGGGTTGTAGCCGATTGCGTTGTTGATGGTCTCGTTGATTTCCACGCCATCGAGGAGATAGTTGTTCTGCTGGGCGCGGCCACCGTTGATAGACGCGATGCCGGAGCCGCCGGTGCTGCGCTCAATTGCGTTGGAGCCGATGAGGCCGGTGGGTGAAGTGGTAACAGCGCCAGGAAGAAAGAGCGTAATGCTGGAGAAGTTGCCGCCGTTCAGGGGCATGTTGGAAATCGTGTTGGAATCGACGACGGTATCGAGCGTACCGTTCTCCGTATTAATCAGCGGCGCGAAATTTCCGGAGACGCTGACCGTGGTTGCGGTCGAGCCGACGGTGAGCTTGGAATCGATCTTGGCAATCTGGCCGCTTTCCAGGGTGAAGGGCCCAACCTGCTGCGTCTCGAATCCGGAAGCCTCAACAGCGATGCGGTACTGGCCGACCTGCAGGAAGCGGATGCTGTAGATGCCATCCTGGTTGGTGGTGGTGGAGATCGCAACATTGGTTTCGAGGTTGACCGCGATCACCTTCGCTCCGGGTACGACCAGGCCGGCGGCATCGGTGACGGTTCCACCTACATCCGCGGTGATGGTCTGCCCGAACGAGGGACTATAAGAGGTGAGAGAGAACAACAGGAAACTCAGCCACAGGAAAATGCGTTTCACGCCAGCCTCCAAAAGCGGCCCAAAGCATCTGGTGCCCGCCAATGCCGTCACTCTAGGGGGAGCGCGGACACCCCGCACGGCTGTTTCACTGTGAAAGTCTCGTGGCGTCTCGAAGGCTCTTTAAATAAGCGATTTACTTGCTGTTCGCACGGCTCTCTGCAACTGTTGCAAGGCCCCGATTAACATGCTGTTCACGTTGCTCGCTTCTACTTGAAATTATTCCCGTGTCCACAGCGCCTCCAAATTTTGGATACGAGCCGCAAGGCCCGGCGGAAGACCCTCGCTGGACGCTGGCTCGCAGGGTTGCGGGCTCGTCGACCTTCGCGCGCTCGGAGCAACTGCCGAAGCTCCTGCTGTATGTCTGCAGGATGGCGATTGCCGATCGGGTGAGCGAGATCAACGAGCAGCGTATCGGCGTGGAGGTGTACGGAAGGTCGCCGAACTACGATCCTTCTGTCGACGGGATCGTGCGCTCCCATGCCACGCGGCTTCGCCAGCGGCTCGAGCTATATTTCAGCGGCGAGGGAGTTCACGAGCCGCTGCGGATGGATATTCCGCGCGGTGGTTATGTTCCCCGTTTTTATACGGTGGCGCAGGAGGCGCCGGCTGCAGCACCGATCCAGACGCCGGTAGAGAGTGCGGCCGCACTTCAGGTTGCAGACACCTTTCCGGTGAAGCCGCTTCCGGAGCCATCCTTATATAGAGGGTTTCATCGCAGGTGGATGAAGCCCTTTCTAGCCGGCTTTTCTCTGGCCGCGGTGGTGGTGGTCGTGGCGTTTCACCTGCGTCAGGATGCGGTGGCGGCCGGTTCCAGAATCAGGCAGACCGAAGTTGAGCGGAAATTCTGGAGCAGCCTGTTCCCGGCGAATGGCAGAACGATCATTGTTCCGGGAGATTCGGGACTGGTTCTCTACGAGACGCTCACCGGCCATGAAGTGACGCTCGCCGACTATATTGGCGGCGGCTATCGCGATCCCTATCGCGGCAAGTCCGATCCCGCGGTTCAGGCTCAGCCATTTGCGATGGACGTGGCATCGAGGCATTACACCAGCATCGTGGACCTCGAACTGTCGACGCAGCTCTCCCATCTTCCCCAGTGGAGCGCGCAACGCGCGGCCATTATTTACGCGCGCGACATGAGGCCGGCCGATGCCGATAACTCGAACCTCATCCTCATCGGCTCGAAGGAGGCCAACCCGTGGGTCTCGCTGGTTGAGCCATCGATGAACTTCGCGCTGATTTCAGACAAGCGATGGGGATTCTGCTTTATCAATCGCCGCCCGGCAAATGGCGAGCGGACTATATATATGCCTGAGGCCCCGACGGGTGGGATCGGTGCGCCGGCGGTGTATGGCGACGTGGCCTATCTGCCCAATCCGAGCGGCAAGGGCATGGTGCTGGTGCTGAGCGGACTGTGGATGTCGGGGACAAAGTCGGCGGGAGACTTTGTGCTCGATGGAAGCCGTTTCTCAGACTGGCTGAAGTCGATCGCCAACCCCGATGGAACGATCCCGCCGTTCGAGGTTTTGATCTCGACGACGAGCCTCGAGAGCAGCGCTACGTATTCGTCGATTATTGCCAAGCGCATTCACTCGAAGATCTAAACCCAGAGCAACGGCTGGCGGATGGGATAGTTGCGAATGATCTCGCGGTCCGTGGGATCGGGGTTCATTGTCTTCCACAGCGCGAGATATTGCTGCCGGTCGCAGGCCAGTCCGGCGAACAGAAGTCCCGGAGAGCGGACGGGAAGCGCATCGAAATGCTCAATGTCTTTGCGGTATGGCCATGTGCCTTTGTTCTTGAGATAGGGATAAAGAAACGCGGCCGCCAGGCAAACACCGCGTCCATCTGACAATTTAAAGGTGAGCAGGTCCGTTCCAACGCCCTTGAGCGACTGGCAGAGGGTGGTCATCACATCGAAGTTGAAGATGGAATAGCTGTAGGGTTTGGTTCGCGTCAATTCTTTTGGAAATGAACCATCGGCACCGAGCTGATCCGGCAGCAGCACTTCAACATACTGGCTTCGTATTTCATCGCGTGTTTCCCCATCGCCAATCAACCGGGCGAATTCCGAAGCCTGCAGCGCCCAGCAGGTAGCGTGGTTATTCTGCGCGGAGCGTTCCTGCTTTCCTTTGTCGCTGGTCTTCAACCACTGCAGATAGCTGCGGAACCAATCCTTGAGCGCAGCGTTTTCTTCTGCGGACAGGAGGCTGGGCGCGACGACGCTGGCGGCTCGCGCCACTTCGACGAGATGAAGCGTGTCGATGATGCCGTAAGAGCGGCCGGTGGAAGCGCCGTGCACGCCTTGCGAATACTCAAGATTGGGATTCATGCGCGTGGCCGGGGTGACGAACCAGGCGAGAAGATGGTCGCAAGCGCGGCGCCCGTATTTGCGATCGCGCGTCAGCAGCCATGCTGCCGTCAATGCGGGCATCTGAATGGATAAGGCGATCATGGCTTTGCGGTGGCCGTCGAAGTTATCGGGATTACTCTGGCCGTCGCGATTGATGTAGGGTCCGTCAGGGTTTTTCGGGTCCGGCCAGAAGTAGTCGGCCTGCGAGAAGAAATCGTGCGGCCCTCCGGGGCTTTTCTCCGAATGGAAAGCCGTGATGGTAACCGGTTCCAGCGCGACATATGCGGAAGCGGCTTTCAGAATTCTCTGGCGATCCGTTTGAGCAACGAATCGATAGGCCTCGTTGCTCCGCTTGCTCCATGCTGGTCCGGCGGCCAGGAAAGCAGTGGCTGAAAGCAGCTTTACAAATTGCCTTCGGTCAACAGCGAGCAAATCAGGCATGAAGGGAATTCTAGCCGCGCACGCCGCTCATTGTGAGGATTGGTTTCGCTCTGCGAGACGCGCTGCTATCGAGGATAGAAGCGGGTGGCGACAATGCGTGCGCTGGGTGAGTTTGCGCCCACGCTGTTGGTCTCGATCAGCAGCTCGAAGCTGCGCAGCGATCCGTTGGGAAGCGCGGCGCGCGCGAGAACAGCGGGCATGGCATTCGGATCGAAGAGAACGTCGGCCGCCGCCTGGGTTGCGGCCATATTCAGCCCCTGAATGATGAGCACATGGCCGGTTCCATCGAGGCTGGGCAGGTAATCGATAGCGCCAAAGGTCCGGTTCGGGTTCGCGGCAGTGCCGTTCTCGTATACCTTCTGCTCACCCTTTTCCGGATTTTGATTGACGATGGATGAGCGGTTCACCTGCGTGGTGTATTCGAGCCGGAAGTTGAGATTTTTGTCGAAGAGTGAAACCCATGGGTTGGTGTGGCTCGACCCCACCAGAATGGCGTTGGAACTGCGCAGGTCTTCGGTGCTGATACCGCGGGCGAAGCGCATCTGCGTACGATTGGGAATCAACTCCGGAAGCTGAATAAGCTGGGAGACGACGTTCAGGTCGACAAAGCTTGTATAGCGTTGCCTGCGCACATCGGCGAGTGCATCGGGATCGAACCCGGGCGCCTTCACGTCGTTGAGATAAGTACCGTTGGCGTAGTCTTCGACGGCGACGGCGTGCCCGGTGAGATTCTCGAGAATCCCCAGACCGCTGTCGGCAGAGATGATCAGGGTGTTGCGATTATGCTCGAAAATTTGTGTCCAAAGTACGTGTTCCGGTGAGTGAGGCAGCTCGGCTTGACGAGCGCCTGCCACCATCCACGCGACCGATGACAGCAAAATCCCAGCTGCAAGCCCAGCGGCGAGCCAGATCCACGGAGTGCGCCGGATCGAATTGGCAGTTCGCGTAGAAACGTCGATCTCGGGAGCAGAGGCCGCCGGCTCATCTTGCTCGCGCCCGGAGGTCTCAATGATTTGAGGGATTTGAGGCTCCGCCGTTACAACTGCGGCATCGGCTGCCGGCACACGGCGGAAGACCGGGACATAGGCGCCGCGCGGAATCTCGATGCGCATCGGCTCGTCTTTACCCTCGCCGTCGAAATATTCGTCCAGGCGCTTGCGCAGCATGCGGGCGTAGTTGCGAACAATATTGTCTTCGCCGGGGTTGTATCCCGCCGGCCGATGGAAGACCTTGGTGCCAATGCGCTGTTCGGTAATCTCATGGCTGTTGCCGATCAGATGCTGCTCGCAGACATAGAGAAGGAATCCGCGCAGAAACTCCGATTTGAAGAGTGCGCGGCTGGCCGCCACGCGCTGCGCGAGCTGCCATTCCGCGGTAGCGTATGGCGTACCCGAGCCAGGAAAGGCATCCTGGTCCAGAAGTACGGCTTCGCGCTGCGGAAAATTCGATGTCGAAGGGTCGTGGGCTGGAGAGCGGATGTCTTTCTCCGACATCTCCCGATCCAAAGTCGGCATAACGAAAATGTAACTATCGACCGTGAAAATTCGGTGAACGGAAACCGGCGCTTCATCGAAATCCCCATGATTTATAGAGGGGTAAAGCAGGTGTAAGCCAGGTGTGACGCGGGTTTTTCACCTGTTTTCACCCTTTCAAACTCAATATTGTCCGGTTAAGGTTTGTCCATCCGGCAGTCATACATATCCCAGAAATGAGTAAGCACAAATGCTGACACCATACGGCACCGGCGTCTCGCAGGGCTTCGCCTGCGGCTGGACCAAAGTTCATAGATTTTTTGGCGCCACCCTTTTCCTCCTCGCGTTATTGCTCTGCATCCCCGCTCAGGCTCAGTTCGAGACCGCCTCGATTCTGGGTTTCGTGCACGATAGTTCGGGAGCGGCCATTCCCAACAGCAAGGTCACGCTGATCAACATCGCCACCGGCGTGACGATCACGGCGACCACGGATGCCCAGGGCCAGTACGAGTTCACCAGTTTGCATGTGGGACAGTACAAGGTGCAGGGCGAGGCAGCCGGATTCAGCGCGTCGCTGACCGAGTCCTTCAGTCTGGAAGTGAACGCCCGCCAGCGTGTGGACATCAGTCTGAAGCCTGGAGCGGTCACCGATACGGTCACCGTCACCGATGCGGCAAAGCTGCTGGAGTCGGAGACGAGCGAGCGTGGACAAATCATCTCGCCTCGCGAGGTCACCAACCTGCCGCTGAACGGCCGCGCCTATGCTGATCTGGCTCTTCTGGCTCCCGGCGTGCGCCGCAACAACCTTGAGAACCAGACGGTCACCAGCCGTGACGCGTCGTACAACGTCAACGGACAGCGCAGCGAATTCAACAACTTCCTACTTGACGGTCTGGACAACAACGCCTACGGCACTTCGAATCAGGGCTTCTCCAACCAGGCCATTCCGCCTTCGCCGGACGCGATCAATGAGTTCCGCGTCGAGACCGACAACTACAGCGCGGAGTACGGACGCTCTTCGGGCGCTGTGATCAACGTGAGCATCAACAGCGGCACCAATCATTTCCACGGCCGTGTGTGGGAGTACAACCGCAACACCGACTTCAATGCCATTGGTCCTTTCCTGCCGCCAGTGAACCCTCTTACCGGGAAGTCGCAGAAGCCGGTGCTGGTGAAGAACCAGTTCGGCGGCTCGATCGGCGGACCTATCTGGAAGGACAAGCTCTTCTTCTTCGCCGACTACGAAGGCAACCGCCAGGTGCAGGGACAGTATGCCGCGGTCACCATTCCTACCGCACTGCAGCGGCAGGGTATCTTCACCACCACCGCAGGCGCGCCGGTGGTGCTGCACAATCCCCTCACAGGAACGACCTACGCCAATGGCGTGGTGCCCACTTCGGACTGGAATGCACTGGCGACGCTGGTCATCCAGAATCTGCCCGCGCCGAATATCCCGAATTCCTTCTCGAACAACTATGTTTCGGTGCCCAAGGCGAACCTCACCGACGACAAGGGTGACCTGCGCATCGATGACTACCTGAACTCGCGCACCACCATCTTCTTCCGTTACAGCGACCATCAGGGCAACATCATCGACGCGGCCAGTATTCCGGGCGCGGCCGGCGGCGGCAGCAGCAACGGCAACATCCACGCCTACAACCGGCAGATTGCCGCGGGCAGCACCTACACCTTTAATCAGAACTCGATTCTCGATGCCCGTGTCGGCTTCACCTGGACTCAGGGTGGCAAGACTCCTTACGGCTTCGACCAGCCCAGCCTTCTGGTGCAGGCCGGCATCCCCGGGCTTCCGACAAATGCCGCCATCACGCGCAGCCTGAATGTGCAGAGCGTGACCAGCTACACCGCGTTCGGATCGCAGGGCAGCAGCCCGCAGTTCCAGAATCCGTTCGTCATCAACCCCAAGCTTAACTACTCCTGGATTCATGGCCGCAACAGCGTGAAGGCCGGCTACGAATTCCAGGCCATCAATACCGAGATCGACGATTTCAACCCGGTCTACGGTCAGGACAACTACGGCGGCGCGTTCAGCTCCGGAGCAACGGCAGCGGCGGGCGGCGTAGTCGCCAGCGACACCGGCGCGAAGGAAGCCGCGTATCTCACCGACTTCCTGGTGGGCGCACGCAGCGCATACCAGTTGAACAACTTTGTTGTCGTGAACTATCACCAGTTCATGAACTTCTTCTATGTGCAGGATGACTTGAAGCTCACGCCGAAGCTTACCGTGAACGCAGGTCTGCGCTACGAACTGGTGACGCCGCAGTATGTGAGCGGAAATCACCTGGCCAACTTCGATCCCTCTAACAACACGCTGGTTCAGGCCAGCTACGGATCGCTCTACAATCGCGCATTGGTCCATACGCCCAAGCTTGATTTCGCGCCGCGCTTTGGCGTCGCGTACCAGCTGGACGACAAGACGGTGATCCGCTCCGGTTACGGTCTGAGCTTCGACCAGTTCAACCGCGAAGGCGGCGAAAACCTGCTGGCCTACAACGGACCCTACATCGTGAACTCGTCGATCACGCAGAGCATCAAGAACCCGATCTGCGATCCGGCGGTTTCCGCTACCAATTGCTTCCGTCCCACGCAGGAAGGCTATTCGGCGAACTTCGTCAGCCCGGCAAACTTCAGCACTGCCCTGGCCGAGACCCGCTACATTCCCAAGGACATCGCTACCGGTTATGTGCAGGCCTGGCACCTGGGTGTTCAGCGCCAGTTCGGCAAGAGCACGGTGTTCGAGGTCTCCTACATCGGCGAGCATGGTGTGAAGCTCTGGGTGCTGGCTGACCTGAATCAGGCCGCGCCGAACACGCCCTCCGCAACCTGCAGCAACACCGTCACCACGGGTTGCATACCACTGCTCAATCGCCGCCCAATTACCGGCTTTACCGGCATCGAAGAATCGATCAATGCCGGCTTCCTTAGCTATAACGGTCTGCAGGCCAAGCTCGAGCATCGCTACTCGAACGGCTTGTATGTGCTGAACTCCTTCACCTACTCACGCGCCATCGACAATGCTTCCGGTCACCTCGACACGCCGAACAACGATAACTCGCGTGTGAACCTGGCTAACCTCCGCGGTGAAACCGGCGAGTCGGCCTACGATCAGCCGCTCAACGATACGCTGACGCTGATCTGGGATCTGCCCTACGGACACGGACGCCAGTTCGGAAACAATGCGAATCGTCTTCTGCAGACCGCGCTGGGCGGATGGCAGTTCACAGCCATCAACACCGCAACCAGCGGACAGCCGGTGAACCTCATCTACTCCGAGCCCACGCAGTTCGACGTCAGCGATCTGCTCAACTACCGTCCCAATGTTTCAGGGAACCCGATCACTCCGCAGGGGCAGCGCATCAAGACCGCGTCGGCCGTGTCGAACTTCCTGAATCCCGCGACGGTCAGCGTGCCGACCGATGTTGCTTCGCCGTACGGTAACGCCGGCCGCAACTCGCTCCGCGATTACCCCTTCTACGAGCTCGACACAGGTCTGCACAAGGCGTTCCCGCTATGGAGCGACTCGTCGAACCTGGACTTCCGCGCGGAAGCCTTCAACGTGCTGAATCAGGTGAACTACGGTGCGCCTGACTCCAACCGCTCTGATGGTTCCTACGGCTCGATCACTTCGGCCTTCCCGGCCCGTCAGCTGCAGCTGGCGCTCAAGCTCATCTTCTAAGGTTGAGAGGAAGCCATGACCGTTACACGCAGGCAGTTCGGCTCTCTCGCAGCCGCAACCCTCGGATCATCCCTCACGCGCTCTTTATGGGCGCGTGAGGTTTCTTCCGCCGCAGACGATCGCTATTTTTATTTCGCCATCGTTGCCGACTCGCACATTATCGACGACTTCTATCACGGCCAGGAAAGCAACGCTTTCGATACGGAAAGCCTGCAGCACTCCGCGGCCAACCTCACCTCAGCGCGCGATCTCATCAACAGCCTTTCGCCCCGCATTGAACAGGTATTTCTGGTTGGGGATTATTTTCATAACTATCCCTCTCCGGACTACGACTTCTACTTCAAGAACAAGACTCGTCTCGACAACGCCAAGGCCATCACCGATCAGTTCAAGATGCCGGTGCACCTGGGCTTCGGGAATCACGATTACGGCGTTCCCGAAGTATCGCGCGACATGAGCCATCGTCTCTTCGAGGCCAAGTTCGCGACCAAGCCTTACTACTCGATCGACTACAAGGGATACAAGTTCGTCCACCTGAATAATTTTCTGGGTGAGACGTGGGATCCTGCCGCGAAGGGTTACAACCGCGGCCAGGGATCACTGGGACAGGAGCAGCTGAACTGGTTTGAAGGCGAGATGCAGCAGCACAAGCCCAGCTTCGTCTTCATTCACTATCCTCTCTGGATCGACATGCCGACAGAGTTCGGCGATTATGGCCTGCATCCGCTGCTGCGCAAGCATCAGGACACCATCCAGCTCGTCGTCTCCGGCCACTGGCACAAGTGGATCGACTTCGCGCATACCTTCGGTCCGCAGCATTACGTGATGGCCGCGACACGCTACGATCCCAATGCGTATATGCTGATCGAGGTCGATCGCAAACAGGGCAGCTGGCGCTTTCTTAACAGCAGCCTGGTCGAGTGGTCCACGCACTACGCGAAACCCTACCAGCGCACTTAAATTTCGGCAGAGTGCCGCATCAATATTCAGGAGCACCCGTGTTCAGCAGAGCATCCCGCTATCTCCCGCTCGTTTTCGTTGCCGCGACTGTCTTTGCTCAGCAGGACGACCAGGTCCGCATCAATCAGATTCAGGTGATCGGCACGCACAACAGCTATCACGCCGGCATTGCGCCGAGCGAAGCCAAGCTGTGGAAGCAGAAAAATCCGGCGCAGTTTCAGGCATTGAACTATCAACATCCTGCGCTGACCAAACAGCTTGATGGCGGTGTGCGCCAGATCGAGCTCGATATCTTTGCCGACACCAAGGGCGGGCTGTATGCGCATCCTGCCGGTCCGGGTCTGGTGGCCAAGGCGGGATTGCCGGCGGACCCGGAGTTCGATCCGCAGCACCTGATGGACAAGCCGGGATTCAAGGTGATGCACGTAGAGGATCTGGATTACCGCAGCAACTGCCAGCCTTTTACCGCGTGTCTGGCCGAAGTGCGCGCCTGGTCGAAGGCGCATCCGCAGCATCTGCCTATCTTTATTCTTGTCGAGACCAAGCAGTCGCCGCTGAAGCTGGCGTTCCCGACGACACAGCCGGAGAAGTTCACGCCGGCGATCTTCGACGCTCTGGACAAAGAGATCGAGTCGGTATTTCCTGCGGAAGAGATGATCACGCCGGACAATGTGCGCGGAGACCACGCGACACTGGATGAGGCGGTGCTGGCGGGAGCGTGGCCGGCACTGGCCGAGGCTCGGGGCAAGGTGGTCTTCCTGATGGATCAGCGAAATATGGGGCCGCTGTATCTGGAAGGGCATCCCTCGCTCAAGGGCCGCATCCTTTTTACAAACGCCGTACCTGGCACTCCGGACGCAGCATTCACCGAGGAGAACGACGGCAGCGCCGCAGTGATCGAGGATCTGGTGCGCAAGGGATACCTGGTGCGCACGCGCGCCGACTCCGATACCAAGCAGGCGCAGACCAACGACACCAGCCGCAGAGATGAAGCTCTCAAAAGTGGAGCTCAGATCGTGAGCACGGACTATCCCGCCTCTGAGACCGCGCCCAGTGGATACAGCGTGAGCCTGCCGGGCGGATTAGTCGCGCGCTGCAATCCGGTGCTCAAGCCGGCCGGCTGTGTTGACGCTCAGCTCGAGCCGAAGCCATAGCCAGCTGTATCAGGAGACGCCGAAGGCCTTCCGCGCCAGTTCGCTGAAGGCCTGCGCGATGGGACGCACCTCACCACAGCGATAGGCCAGCTCCAGCTGGGTGTTAGGCGGCTTCGGGCGCAGACGGCGGCACACGGTACCCTCTACATTCAGCTTTTCGACGCACGCGGGAGCGATGGTCACGCCCAGCCCCGCGCCCACCAGCGTCATGATGGTCAGCCACTGCGGGGCCTCCTGCACCACGCGGGGTAGAAACCCGTGCTCTTCGCAGACGGCGACGGTCTTCTTCCATGCCACGTTGCCGTAGGAGCGTGAGAAGAGAACGAACGGCTCATGCTGCAGGCTCTTTACGGCAACAGATTTCTGCACGGCGAGAGGATGTTTGCGCGGCAGTCCCACCACGAACGGCTCTTCGGCCATGACTTCCAGGTGCAGGCCGTCAACCGGGCCAGCATCGCGCAGAAATCCTATATCGACGGTTCCGTTCAGTAGAGCGTTCACCAATCCTGCGGTGTGAAATTCGCGCAATTGCAGATCCACTTCCGGAAACTGGCGGCGATAGCGGCCGAGTAATTTGGGCAGTGCGGTCAGCATTCCCGAGCCGATAAAGCCGACAGTAAGTGTGCCCGCTTCTCCGCGGCCGATGCGCTGCGCGGCCGCAACGTCCGACTCGATCTTGGTCAGCGTATGACGCGTGCGCTCCAGCAGGTCTTCGCCCGCGGCGGTCAGCCTTACGTCGCGTGAGGTGCGCAGGAACAGCGTGTGGCCGAGCATCTCTTCCAGGCGGCGAATCTGCTGCGAGAGCGGAGGCTGCGCGATGTGCAACCGCTGCGCCGCACGGCCAAAGTGCAGCTCCTCGGCAACTGCGACAAAATAGCGCAGATGGCGTATCTCGATGTCCCGAGCATTCATATGCAAATCATATTAATGCTGCCTAATAAGATATTGGACGTATTGCCGGAAATCGTCGAGCATTACACTCATGACAGTCGCCATGAATGAAGAGACGAAAACCGCATCTCTCGTGCTGCGCACTTTCCAGCCCGGAGACGAGCAGCCATTCAAAGAGCTCAACGAAATCTGGATCAGCCGCGGCTTTGCGCTGGAGCCTGCCGATCATGAGGTTCTGGGCGATCCGAAGGGACAGATACTCGACCAGGGTGGTGAGATCTGCATCGCCGAGCTCGAGGGCCGGGTCGCCGGCTGCTGCGCGCTGCTGGTCATCGGCCCACATGAGTACGAGCTCGCGAAGATGACGGTTGCTGAGTCAGCCCGCGGACGCGGCATCGGCCGCAAACTGCTGCTGTTTGCGATCGATCACGCGAAGAAGATTGGTGCGCACCGGCTCTATCTCGAGTCGAACACCAAAGCCGCCGATGCGATTCATCTGTATGAGCAGGTAGGCTTCCGGCACATGGCTGCGCCGGACCACGCATCGAAGTATGCCCGTGCCGACACCTTCATGGAAATGTTTCTCTGAAACAAAGGCCGCCTGCGCGGCGGCCTTCGCTGTTTTCTGTGGCGTTACTGCTGCGGAGGCGGTTCCTGCCCGCCGCCGCGGCGATCGTGCATCCGCTCCTGCATGGCCTCGAACTTCTGCTTCTGCGTGTCATTCAGGACTGCTTCAATCTTGGTCTTCGAGTCTTCGCGAATCGTCTTCATCTTGGCGAAACGGTCTTCGCGCGAAAGCGATTGATCCTGGTGGAGTGCTTCCATCTGCTGATGCTGTGAGTCAAGAATCGGCTTGATCTGGGTCTGCTGGTCGGCAGTCAGATCGAGCGCCTTGGTCATGTGCTTCAGCTGGCCTTCAGGATCCATCCCGCGATGCCCTGGTCCTTCTCCCTGCGGGGGTGGGGTTGATGTGTCCTGTGCTACGGCGGCGGCGCCTGCGGTGCCCAGTGTCAGCAGGCCGGCGAGCGCGAGAGTGTAAATTTTCATCTGCATAGTGTGTTGTCCTCCAACACTTCTTAGGAACCCCATCGGCGATTGCCGGTTGCGGATCGTTCCACACAGCTAGACGGCAAAAGCGCGACCGGAGACGGCAGCATGCAAATAATTTCCAGTGATAAGTTTCATTTGCCAGCGAACTTGGGCGGCATGATCACCATGTTGGAGCGCAGGCCGCAGGCCAGCAGATCTCCCGCATGTTCCTCAGCTGGCGGTAGATAGGCGTAGGCAAATACGGCCTTGTACTCGTGCTCGCCGGGATAATTGCATATCGCACAGCTTGGTTTGTAATCCAGCACCGGATTGCCGGGCACGCGCTCCTCCCACTCGTAGTTTCCGTGCGCAGGAACGGTGACGTACTTCGGATGGGCAGGCGCAACTTTCGGCTGGTATGCAAAGACCGCGCCACGCTCATTTATCGCATCCACATACGCGCCGCCATTGCCGCTGGACGCGCGCCACAGCCAGCGATTGCCGACCTGCGCATACCAATGCGCGCTGGAGGGAACAGGCTCGGCCAGTCGGAGTGGCTTGGCGGTCTGATTTTCAATGCGGAAGAGAAATCCCGTACCCTCACCGGCCTTCGCCTCGGCGAGATAGTGAGCCGTGAAGATGATCTGCTTCGAGCACAGCGGCACTGTCGGTCCCGGAGTGTGCGGCGCGGCGGAAATTGTGAGTGGAGCACTCAAGAGGGAAATAGCGGCGATGGACAGAATGCTGCGCAGGGTTGAATGCACGACTCAGATTAGTCTACTGGAGGCGTAACTCTGGTCCGGAGTGTCCAGGTCGCTCCTGGATGGCACGCGCTGCGACTATTGCCTTGACGTCGCATATCCCGTTCTATGCGGGTTGCAGCGGAGCTCCTGGTTGCGGGAGCTCCGGTCTATTCGGTAACGACGGCCTTGACCAGATTGCGGGGCGCGTCCACATTCACGCCGTGCAGGAGCGCGGTGAAGTAGGCGAACATCTGCAAAGGAACTACCTCGAGCATGGTGAGCAGAAATTCATCGATGGCCGGCACTTCGATGGAATGGCGGCTGAGCTTGGCCGCCTCCTTGTCGCCCTCGGTCACGATGGAAAAGATGGTCGCTCCCTGTGCGTGCATGTCGCGCATCAGCTGCAGCGTCTTCTGATAGCGCAGCACAGAGTCGGGATCGGTGTCGTCGCGCGTGGCCAGCACCATCAGCGGCGCTGATTCATTCACCAGCGCATTCGGGCCGTGTTTCAGTTCGCCGACCGGATACCCCTCGGCCTGCACGTAAGCTGACTCCTTCAGCTTCAGCGCGCCTTCGCGGGCAATGGCATAGTGGACGGCGCGGCCCAGATAGAGAAACTGCTTCGCAGATTTAAGGGCTTCGGCAATTCCGCCGATCTGTTCTTCCCAGCGGGGAAGCGTGGTCTCAAGCAAACCCGGCAGCCGGTTCAATTGTTCCAGATGCGCGGAGACGGTCTGCCCAGTCATGCGTCCGCCGAGCCTTGCGACATATAAGGTCAGCAGATAGAGAACGCTGAGCTGAGTGGTGAAGCTCTTGGTGGCGGGAATCGCCTTCTCTTTGCCGGCCAGCGTAGGCAGCGAGGAGTCGGCTTCGCGTGCCATCGATGACTCGGCGTTATTTGTAATCGCCGCGGTTGCAAGTCCGCGCGATTTCGCCTCGCGCAGCGCGGCGAGTGTATCCGCGGTCTCACCCGATTGCGAGATCACCAGCACCACGGGATCGTGCAGTGTATGTGTCGAACGGTAGCAGTATTCACTTGCGTACTCCACATCGACGGCCAGCCCGGCGTAGTCCTCCAGCATGATTTCGCCGGCCAGGCCGGCGTGACGGCTCGACCCGCTGGCTGCGATCACCAGGCGTTGGCGTCCGCGATAGGTCTCGGAGATGCCGGGGAAGGCGTCGGCGGCCAGTGTGCCTCCGGGAGCGTAGCGGGCGATGGTTGCAGCCAGGGCCTCGGGCTGTTCGTAAATCTCCTTCAGCATTGCGTGCGGGAAGTTACGCGACATAATTTCAGTTTCCGTTCCTGTCTCGATGGTGAGGTTGCCGGGAGGTCAATGTTTCAAGAATCGCCGGGATTTTCAGGGCAGTGTACGGGTAAATCCCGGGCCGGCGAAATCCATCTTCAAAGTACCATAATGTATAGACAACTGAACCGGGACCAGATACAAAGGGTGGGTGCTATTGCCGGGCAGGGTTTGGCGGGGAATCAATTGTGGATGGACTTCACAAATCGCGCGGTAATCGACTCCGGACGGGTGATCGCGGAGCCTACCACTACCGCGTAAGCGCTCGCGTCCAGAGCCCGCTTTACTTCCTCGGGCTGCGTGACATGACCCTCTACGATGACCGGAACCTTCACCTGCTTGACCAGAGCATCGACCAGCTCCCAGCTTACCGCGCGGAAGTTCGCGGTTTCCGGGGTGAAGCCGTAGAGCGTGGTCGCGACTGCATCCGCGCCCGCAGCTTCCGCCGCAAGAGCCTCATCGATGGTTGCGATATCCGCCAGTACAGGTTTGCCGAGCTCGCGATGAATGCGGGCGATCAGCTGCGGCCATGGCTCCCGGGCGGTGAGACGCCGGGCGGTGCAATCCAGGCCGATCACATCGGCACCCGCCGCGCTTATCGCGGCCGCCGCCGCGAAATCAGGAGTAATGGCCACTTCGCCGGCTTCATAGCGCTTCAAAATGCCGATGATGGGCAGCGCGGTTTCGCGGCGAAAGGCTTCGATGCACTCGACGCCATTGGCGCGCAGGCCCCCGGCGCCTCCACGCAGCACCGAAAGAGCAAGACGGCGCAGTGTGTCGACATCGTCGAGAGGGTCTCCAGGCGCGGCCTGACAGGACACGATGAGCTTTCCGCGAAGAGTAGAAGGAAACATAGCCAAATTCGCGCGCCCAGGCCGCGAAACAGAGTCCCCCAATTCTGTAGAGAGTTTTGTAGCTGTCTCTAAGTTTGCACAGCTTTTGCGTTGGTAGTCGAGCTTTAAACTTTTTTCCAAACAGGGGACGGACGTGCCGAGAAGCCGCATCATCAGCAGCCAGGAGCAAGAACCATCTGTGCAGCCGCTCGACAAGAAGGGTTTTATCCCGCTCTACTACCAGATCCAGCGCGCCCTGATGGAGCAGATCCAGTCGGGCAAGCTGGCCGAAGGCGATCCGCTGGCGTCGGAGGAAGAGTTGTCCCGCTACTATCAGGTCAGCCGCATGACGGCGCGTCAGGCGCTGCATGGACTCAAGACCAAGGGCTACGCCTTCAGCGAAAAAGGGCGCGGGACCTTCGTCACCCGGCCCAAGCTCGAGAAAAATATCCTCCACCTGCAAGGATTCACCGAGGACATGCGCCAGCGTGGTATGAAGGCCAGCTCGAATCTGCTGGAGCAGGCGGTGATCAAGGCTGACGACAGCCTGATCGAGAAGCTGAAGCTGACCAGCGCCGACCGCGTCATGCGTCTGCGCCGCCTGCGCCTGGCCGATGGCACGCCCATGGCCATCGAGGAATCGAATATTCCGCTAGCGCAGTTTCCCGGCATCGAACGCATCGATTTCTCCAAGCATTCGCTGTATCAGACGCTGCGCGAACGTTACGGCGTCCGCGTGGGCTATGCCGACGAGATCATCGAGGCGCTGCCCGCGACCCGCGAGGAGGCTGATTTGCTGACTATCCCGAAGCGGGCCTGCGTTCTCTCCATCAGCCGCATCATTATGACCACGCAGGAGTCGCCCATCGAGTCAGCGTGCTCACGCTACCGCGGCGACCGCTATCGCGCGTCTATCCGCGTGCCCATGACGACGATCGAATAGGCTTGTATCTGGTTCCTGGCCGCTGCGGTAGTTCAAAATAGAAGCAGTGATGAAAGTCTGGGATGCCATCGTGATTGGGGCCGGGCCCGCCGGCTGTGCTGCGGCTTATGATCTGGCTCAGTCGGGCCGGGAAGTGCTTCTGCTCGACCGCGCGGAGTTTCCGCGCCAGAAGGCCTGCGCCGGAGGGCTGACGACCAAAACGCTCCGTGCTCTGCGTTATCCAGTCGATGCAGTCATCCGTCAGCGTCTCAGCCAGCTGCGCATCGAGCGTGACGCAGATCACAGCACCGTTTTGCGCCGCCGTTCAGACTATTGCTTCATGACCGTTCGCAAAGAGCTGGATGAATACTGCTTTCGCCGGACCATCGCCGCCGGAGCGAGGTTTCAGCGCATTCGCGGCATTTCCGCAATCTCAGAAGACCAGAATCATGTCGAGGCCGCCGTCGATGCCGGTGCCGGGACGCAGACCTTGCACGCGCGCTTTCTGATCGGGGCGGATGGCGTTCACAGCCAAGTGCGGCAGCTCACCAGCAAGCCCGGCGAGGACTGGTTCTGGCGGGCCTTTGCGCTGGAAGCGAATGTCAGGGTGACGAACGCGTCTGACGAAGAGTTAATTTTTGACTTCGCGACCATACGCGACGGTTATGGATGGATCTTCCCCAAAGGTGACCACGTCAACATCGGTCTTTATTCTTATTCGCCGGAGGAAAAGATCGATCGCACCCGCCTTGCCGCGTACATTCAGGCGAGATATGGTGAGCTTTCCGGGGAAGAAGTCATCGGGCAGTATGCGGGTTTCGGCGCCGCGCAGCATAAAATTCCCGTGACACGGATCTTCCTCGCAGGCGACGCCGGCGGGTTCGCCGATCCGCTTACCGGTGAGGGCATTTACTTCGCTATCGTCAGCGGACAGGCCGCGGCGGAGGCCATCGAGGCTGCTTTGCACCAGGGGATTCCGGCGCATGTGAGATTTCAGCAGGCCACGGAGAGACTGCGCGGCGACCTGGCGCTTTCGACGTCCGGCGCAAAATGGTTTTACAGCCATCTCGATCAGGGGTACAAATATCTTTCCATGCCTCTGCTCAAGGGCACCGCGCTGCGGGCTTTTGCTGAGGGAGTAAATTTAACGAAGCTTGCTCATCAAGTGCGAAAGTTGAGGATGATTCGCTCCTCGCTTCAATCGCCGCAAAATTCGCTGTTAAACTAATTTCTTACCGCACGCCGCATTTTTCATAGTCCACTCTTCCACTTACCAGAATCTTTATTTGTGTGAAAGGACGCGAAATGCTTCGGCAATGGTTTCGGAGAACGCACCGCATAGCGCTAGTGAGTGCAATGGTTGCGTTTTGGGTTGGAATCGCCTGGGCCGAAGGTCCCCAGTCTACGCCCAGCATCTATGCGCCGGCATCTACGCCGGCGGGGGAGATCCAGAAGCTTTCCTACTTCGTCCTCGAGATCACGGGCGCAATTTTCTTCGTTGTCGCCGGACTGCTCACCTACGTCGTCATTCGCTTTCGCGCACGGGGCACGGACGACGCCAGCGAGCCGGCCCAGATCTACGGCAGCAATCAGATCGAGATCGCGTGGACGGTGATCCCGGTGCTCATCGTCGTGGTGCTCTTTCTCACCACGGCGCGCATGATCTTCGCTATTCAGGACGCTCCCAAGCCGAAGTCGGCTCTCAGCGTTACCGTGGTCGGCCACCAGTTCTGGTGGGAATATCGCTATCCAGACCTGGGCATCGTCGCGGCGAACGAACTTCACGTGCCGTTAAGCAGCACTCAGGATGAAAAGCCCACATTTCTTAAGCTGCTCTCCGCCGACGTGGATCACAGCTTCTGGGTGCCGCAGCTGGCGGGCAAGATCGATCTGATTCCGAATCATCCCAACGAGCTCTGGATCGATCCGATGCACCCCGGGCTCTATGTGGGACAATGCGCGCAGTTCTGCGGAGTTCAGCATGCCAATATGCTGCTTCGCGTCTACGTCGACACCCCCGATCAGTTTGCCGCCTGGGTGAAGAACCAGCAGCAGCCGGGTTTACAGGATGCCTCAGTTGCCGCCGGACGCCGCATCTTCGAGACGCAGGCCTGCATGAACTGTCATGCCGTCCGCGGCACCGCGGCTACCGGCAGGTTCGGGCCCGACCTCACGCACCTGATGAGCCGCGATACCATCGCTTCCGGCCAAGTCCCGCTTACCAAGGAAAACCTCAGACAGTGGATCAAGAGTCCCGACAGTTTCAAGCCGGGATCGTTGATGCCTGCCATGCAACTCAACGACGGACAGCTCGATCAACTTACCGCTTACCTGGAAACTCTAAAGTAGAGAAAAGTCATGGCAGACAGCACACTTCCGATAGATGCATCGCTGGACCTGACGCCCCCGCGCGAGCGCGAAGGCCGTCTCCTCGAAACGCTGCACTCGTGGGTGATCACGATTGATCATAAGAAGCTCGGCCTCATGTACATGATGATGGCCATCTTCTTCCTGCTGGTTGGGGGGGCTGAAGTCATCTGCATCCGCATTCAGCTCGCCTTGCCGAATAATCACTTCCTCTCGCCCCAGGTCTTCAACCGCTTTTTCACCATGCACGGCACCACCATGGTCTTCCTGGTGGGCATTCCACTGGTTTTCGCCTTCACCAACTACGTCGTTCCGTTGCAGATCGGCGCGCGCGACATGGCCTTTCCGCGCTTGAACGCTTTCAGCTTCTGGATGACCTTCTTTGGCGGGATGCTCCTCTATTACAGCTTCATCGGTGGGGGCGGGCTCTACGGCATGGGCAATGCGCCGGACGTTACCTGGTGGGCCTACGCGCCCCTCACCGCGCGGGCATTCTCGCCCGGCCACGCCACCGATTACTGGGCGCTGGCCCTCATCGTGACCGGCATCGGCACCCTGGGTGGCGCCATCAACACGGTCGCTACCGTCATCTGCATGCGCTGCAAGGGCATGACGCTGATGAATATGCCCCTTCTCAGCTGGCTCATGCTGGTGGATAGCGGACTGCTGCTGGTCGTCATCACGCCGCTTACCGCCGCGCAGGTCATGCTGGTGATCGACCGCTATCTCGGAGGCCACTTCTTCGATACCCAGGCCGGCGGATCGGCACTGATATGGATGCACTTCTTCTGGATATTCGGTCATCCCGAGGTTTACGTGCTGGTCTTTCCCGCCTTCGCCATCGCCAGCGAAGTCATTCCCGTCTTCTCGCGCAAGGCCATCTTCGGATACCCGGCCATGGTCGCGGCCTCGGTGGGCATCGCCTTTGTCAGCCTCGGAGTATGGGCGCACCACATGTTCACTGTCGGCATGACTTCGGCGGGAAACGCCTTCTTCGTGCTTTCTACCATGCTGGTAGGCATTCCCACCGGCATCAAGATCTTCAACTGGTTGGCCACCATGTGGGGCGGCAAAATACGCTTCCAGATCCCCATGCTTTTCTGCACAGCGTTTCTGTTTCAATTTCTGTGCGCGGGGCTTACCGGCATCATGCTCTCAGTTGCGCCCTGGAACTGGCAGCTGCACAACTCCTACTTTGTGATCGCGCACTTCCACTACATCTTGGTAGGCGCCATCGTCTTTAACACCTTCGCCGGAATCTATTACTGGTTCCCCAAGGCCACGGGCAGGATGATGAACGAGACGCTGGGGAAGTGGCACTTCTGGCTTTTCTTCATCGGCTTCCACATGACCTTCGACATCATGCACTATGTCGGTTTCCTGGGCATGCCGCGATGGATTTATACCTATCAGGCGGATCGTGGATGGAACCACCTGAACCTGTTCATCTCGATCGGTGGCATCGTCCAGGCCATCGCCGTGCTCATCTTCGCCTATAACCTCATCTGGTCGCTCCTTCGCGGCAAGATCGCCGGCAACGACCCCTGGGATGCCTGGACGCTGGAGTGGTCTACCTCATCGCCGCCGCCCGACTATAACTTCGCCACCGAACCGGTGGTCTATAGCCGCCGTCCTCTCTGGGATCTGAAGCACCCGGAGGATCCGGATTGGAAATACGAATGATGATGGCAGATCGGGCAGGTAGAAAATGAGCGCCATTCCTGTGGTTCCCAGCGGTCACGTCGAAGAGTGGCATCTGCCCTCGCGCGGACGCATCGGCATGTATTGCCTGATCATCGGCGAGTCGGCCATCTTTACGATCTTTGTAGTTGCCTACATCTTCTACATCGGTAAAAGCCTCTATGGGCCGACGCCGCAGCAGGTGCTGGAAGTTCCCATCATCAATTCGATTGCTCTGCTCTCCAGCAGCGTCACCATCTGGCTGGCCGAGCGAAACCTCGAGCACAAGAAGATGAAGCCCTTCGCCTTCTGGTGGGCCATCACCATCTTTCTGGGAGCTTATTTCCTGGTTGGCACCGGCCTGGAATGGCACAAGCTGATCTACAAAGACGGTCTGACGATAAGCACCAACCTCTTCGGAACCACGTTCTACTCGCTGGTGGGCCTGCACGCAACCCACGTCGTGGTCGGCCTGTCCATGCTGCTGCTGGTGCTCATCTTCACCCTCACCGGTCAGGTGCGGGAGGAGCATGCCCACCGTATTGAGGTGCTGGCGCTTTACTGGCACTTCGTCGACGCCATCTGGATCGTCGTCTTCACCGTGGTCTACATTGTGGGGCGTTAGAGGCACTATGAGCGAGACACCCATTACTGGCGAACACATCACCACTCATTCTGAGACCGTTCATCTGCCCACGCCGACGGCGTGGCCCATCGTCATGGCCTTTGGTGTCATGCTCATCTTCGCGGGGATGGTCACCAACTTCGTCATCTCGGCGCTGGGCATTGTGCTCACCTTTTCCGGAGCCATTGGCTGGTTTCGCCAGGTCCTGCCGCACGAGGCCCATGAAGACGTGCCGGTGGTTGTCGAAGACATCGTCATCACCACCACTCGTCCGCGTGTACAGCAGATTGTCATTGCTCCGGACAACCGCGCACATCTCCCCGTCGAGACCTATCCCATTCTTTCCGGATTGAAGGGCGGCATCGCCGGGGGCATTGCCATGATCCCGCCCGCCATTCTTTACGGCCTGATCGCGTATCACAGCATCTGGTATCCGGTGAACCTGCTGGGAGGAGCCGGTGTCGCCGGCTGGCGCAACCCATCGACGGCGGACATCGCGTCCTTCCACTGGGAAGGCCTGCTGATCGCGATCGTCATTCACACCATCACCTGTCTGCTGGTGGGCCTGCTTTATGGCGCCATGCTGCCCATGCTGCCGCGCCACCCCATTGTCCTGGGCGGTATTCTCGCTCCCGTTCTTTGGACCGGCCTGCTGCACTCCACCATGGGCGTGGTCAATCCGGTGCTCGATGCGCGGATTCAGTGGGGGTGGTTCCTCATATCGCAGGTCACTTTCGGGCTGGTCGCCGGGGTTGTGGTTGCCCGGCAGGAGCGAATACGCACTGAGCAGGGTCTGCCGTTCCTGATGCGCATGGGTTTTGAGGCCTCTGGATTGAACGTGGAACACAAACCGGGGGACGACCGTAAATGAAGCTTCGTCCGTTCGCTGCGATGAAAATTCCCGCGCTCGCCCTGACCGCGTCTCTGCTGTTTACCGCCGGCTGCGATCATCTCGGCTCGTCGCGCATCGAGACCGTGGAGCGTCCCGAATCCATCACTGACTTCAAGACTCTCTATGGCCAGAACTGCGCAGGATGCCACGGCGCGAATGGCCAGAATGGCGCGGCCTTCGATCTTTCCAATCCCGCGTACCAGCAGTGGGTAAGCGACGCCACGCTGCAACAGATTATCTCGACCGGTGAGCCGCCGACGCAGATGCCGGCCTTTGCGCAGTCTGCCGGCGGCACATTGACCGATGCGCAGGTGGATGCGCTGGTGAACGGTATGCGCGCTGCCTGGCGACCGTCAGGCGCCACGGCTCCAGCCGGAATGCCCGGACCCGACAGCCACGCGCCAGGCGACGCCGATCGCGGCAAGAGCTTGTACGCGACCGCTTGTCAGAGCTGCCACAGCCAGCCGAACCAGAAGGTGACCGACCCGACCTATCTGGCGCTGATCAACAACCGCACCCTGCGCCTCATCATCATCGCCGGGCGGCCCGATCTCGGCCATCCCGACTGGACAGGGCAGATCGGAACCGGTTCGCAGGCCAGTGGACCGCGGCCCGGATATCCGCTGAACGATCAGGCGGTGGCGGACATCACCGCGTACATCGATTCCTTCCGGAGCGACACGCCCGGCCAGCCCTATTCTCAGCCGCAGCAGTGAGGCCAAAGCTATGAACGACACCCATGACACGTCCGATCTCGTCGAATCAGAAAAGACGATCACTCCAGATGATCCGAAGGTCGTCACCCGCCGCTGGATGCTGCTGGGCGTAGGCGCCCTGCTGAACGGCATCGTCGGCGCCGCCGTCGCCGTCCCGGTGGTGCGCTACCTGCTTGGACCGGTGAGGCGCAAAGGCGCTTACAACTCGTGGATTTCGCTGGGCGGCCTCGACCAGTTTCCCGAAGGCGAAACCCGCCTTGCCACTTACGAGAACCCTTTCAACCGTCCGTGGGATGGCGAGACCGCCAAGACCGCCTGCTGGGTGCGCAATACCGGCTCGAACAAGTTTCAGGTGTTCGCCATCAACTGCGCCCATCTCGGCTGCCCGGTGCGCTGGTTCCCGCAGTCCTCGCTTTTCATGTGCCCCTGCCACGGCGGCGTCTACTACGCCGACGGCTCGCGTGCTTCGGGACCGCCCGAGCGCGGGCTCTTCGAGTACGCCTATAAGGTTGTCGGGAGTGAGCTGCACATCGATGCCGGCCAGATGCCGACGCTCTCCAATCCAGCCAGCCCCGGGCAACAGGCGAAACTCGAGAACGACGGACTCGTCACCATCAACGCTCCGAAAGGATGCGGCTCATGCCAGGGTTGAAGGAAACCGGAAAAGCAGTTTACGGCTGGCTCGAACAGCGCCTGCAGCTCGAAGGCCCGGTGAAGGATGCCGTTCTGCACCCGGTGCCGAAGAATACGGCCAGCTGGTGGTATGTCTTCGGCAGCGCCGCCTTCACGCTCCTCCTGCTGCAGGTGGTTACCGGCGTCCTGCTGGGCATCGTCTACGTCGCGTCGGGTGCAGAGGCGTGGCAGAGCCTGCAAATTCTGAATCACCAGCTTCCGCTGGGCTGGTTCCTGCGCGCCATGCACGGCTGGGGATCGAACTTCATGGTCGCCGTGGTGCTGGTTCACATGGCGCAGGTCTTCTTCTTCGGAGCCTATAAGTTTCCCCGCGAGCTCACCTGGATTCTCGGCGTCTTCATGCTGCTGATGACCCTGGGCATGGCCTTTACCGGGCAGGTACTACGCTTCGATCAGGACGCCTACTGGGGTCTGGGCATCGGTGCGTCCATCGTGAGCCGCATTCCGGTCATCGGCGCGCCGGCAGTGCACCTCATGCTCGGAGGACCGATCATAGCCGGCGCCACGCTGACGCGTTTCTTCGCGCTGCATGTGTTTGTCATTCCTGGCGCGCTGCTTGCCTTTACCGGCCTGCACGTGTGGATGGTGCTGAAGCTGGGCATCAACGACTGGCCCATGCCCGGCCGGGTGGTCAACCGCAAGACCTATTTGAAGGAGTACCACCACCTCTCCCATACCGAAGGCATTCCCTTTGTGCCTGGCGCGTTCTGGAAGGACCTGATTTTTTCGGGAGCCATTCTGGCTGCGGTAGCCGTCTGCGCTGCCGTTTTCGGGCCCTATGGGCCGACTGGCCAGCCCGACCCCACCATCATCCAGACCGTACCCAAACCGGACTTCTTCTTCCTCTGGCTCTATGCTGTGCTGTCGTATCTGCCCGCTGAGCTGGAGACGCCCTTCATCCTTATCGCTCCGATGATCGGCATTGCCGTGCTGCTGGCGCTGCCCTTCTATGCCGGGGAGGGCGAGAAGAGCTGGCACCGCCGCCCCGTTGCGGTCCTAACACTGGCGCTGGTTGCCGTGATGTGGGGTACGTTTACCCATCTCGCCACTTACACGCCATGGAGCCCGATCATGAACGCCTGGAGCGGCAACGCCGTTCCGGAAAAGATGGTTCATGATCTCTCTCCGACGGAGCGCCAGGGCGCCGTGGTTTTCCAGTCCAAGCAGTGCCGCAACTGCCACTCCCTGGGAGGCGAGGGTGGACAGCGCGGACCGGCTCTGGATGACGTGGCAACGCGTCTGACCGAGGATCAGCTCATCCGCCAGGTCGTGCAGGGCGGCGGCAACATGCCGGCCTATGGCAAGAGCCTGTCCCCATCCGAAACGACGGCATTGGTGCGCTTCCTCGACACTCTGCATCCTCAAGGTCAGCCAGGCGCGACAGATGCCAGCCGCGCGGCTGTGGCGTCCGATGCGCAACCTTTGAAGAGCCAGTGACAGAGGTTCTCCAACCCGTCTTCCAAAACTGGGACTTTCCCCCGATCGTTACCACGCTTCTGGCTGCCACTGCGGCCATATACATCCGTGGCTGGATAAAGATCCGGCGCACCCGCCCGCACCTTTTTCCATCGTGGCGGCTGGTCTGCTTCCTGGCCGGGATCGCCTCACTGGTGATCGCCGTAGCCTCGCCGCTCGATACACTCGGCGACAAGCTGTTGTTCTTGCATATGGCGCAGCACTACGTCTTCATGTCGGTAGCGCCGCCTCTCATTGCGCTCGCCGCGCCCGTGGTTCCCATGCTGCGTGGGCTCCCGCGCTGGTTTGTCAGACCGGTTCTCGGGCCGCTGCTGCGTATGCGCTGGCTGCGCCGCTTCTTTCACGGGCTAGTCGGCCTTCGCCCGGCATGGCTGCTCATGAATCTCAGCTATCTCGGCTGGCACATTCCCGCGGCCTATGAATTCGCGCTCAGCTCGGAGAACTGGCATAACTGCGAGCATGCCTGCTTCTTCTTCTCGAGCCTGCTTTTCTGGTGGCCGATCATCGAGCCGTGGCCGTTTCAGCTGCAGTCGAACCGCTGGCTGCTGTTGCCCTACCTGCTCTCGGCGGACATCCTCAATACTGGCGTTTCGGCCATGCTGGTCTTCGGCGGACGCGTTTTCTACCCCAGCTATGCCGTCGAGCCGCGCTTGTTTGGCATCAGCGCACTCACTGACCAGGCCGCCGCGGGAGCCTTTATGTGGGTCCTGGGATCGACGGTCTTCCTGATTCCAACTTTTGTGATTACCATGCAGCAGCTCTCAAAGCGCGGGCCATTCAGCCGCCGCCTGCGGAATAGCCCCGCCGCCGACAGCCATTCGACCCTTTAATGCTCGGATAAGTTGATTAAAATCAGCATGTTGCTGGAATTATAAAATTCCTCAACCATATGGCTTCCTGAATCGTCCAAACTAAGGAATGCCGCGCAAATTATCAGGTCGAAATCCGGCAGGATTTAACAAATGCCCCGGGTGTGCCGCCATGGGTGGCCGCATCTAAACTTTCGAGGTTTTCTGCTGCCTCGATTCCAGCCGATCGGAGTCATCACAATTAAAACTATGGCCTCGTCCTTCGCACGTCTGCGCTTCTTTACGTTTTGCTCTGCCATCATTCTTCTGTCTGCCGTCCAGATATTTGCCGATCCCGCGCCTTTCGACCTCACCGGGCCCAAGATCGAGGTAAAGGTGACCCGTGGCGGGCAGACTTTGCCGGTTACGCAGGTGCCCAACCTTGCTGTGGGCGACAAGCTTTGGATTCATCCCGATTTTCCGCAGGCACAGGCCGCGCATTATCTGTTGATTGCCGCCTTCCTGCGCGGATCGACGAATCCGCCGCCGGAGGACTGGTTCTTCAAGGCCGAGACCTGGAACAAGAAATTCGAGGGACTTAGCGTCACCGTGCCAGATGGAGCGCAGCAGGTCATCGTCTTTCTCGCGCCGGAGACCGGCGGGGATTTCAGAACCCTGATCAATGCCGTACGCGGCCGCCCCGGAGCGTTCGTTCGCGCCTCGCAGGATTTGAACCAGGCGACCCTCGACCGCTCGCGGCTGGATGCTTACCTGGCTGCCGTGCGCAAGCTCAACGCCACGAATCCTGACCAGCTCAAAGAGGCGACACCGCTGCTGGCGCGCAGCCTCAATGTGGAGCTCGACAAGAAGTGCCTCGATCTGGAACCGAACATGCAGGCATCGTGCCTCACCCAGAAGCAGGACGGCCTGATCCTGAACGACGGACACAGCATGTCCATTGTGGAAGCTCTCACCTCGGGGCCGGCCGGCGACCTGGGCATGCAGCTCAGCTATACGCCCCAGGCCAACTACGGCCTCTACAGCCCGTATCTTGCCTCGGTAATGGACATCGCGCGCATTCTCGATTCGTTCCACACCGCGCAGTACCAGTACATCCCGGCTCTTGCCGACCAGCATGACGGCGCACTCGATTTGAAGCTGAACATGCCGCCGTCTTTCCACAATCCCAAGTCGGTAATCATGGTCGCGCTGCCCGCGGTGGAGGCGGCGCAGCCGCCTCCGCTTCATCCGGTGGATGAAAAGCAGGTGTTCTGCGCGGAGAAGACGGCGCTGGTTCTGCCTGTCGATGGTGCGCCGCTGGTGTTTTCAACTCAATATGCACATGATCTTGTGCTGCATCTTGAGGCGAAGGGCAAGAGCGTCGATCTGCCTCTGGTTCCCGATGCCGTCCGTGGAGGATTTCTGGTCGATTCCAAGCCCCTGGCTGGCGTCAATCCGGGGACCGATGTCATCGGTTCGATGAAGGGAACATGGGGCTTCACGCCTTTCGCCGGTCCTAAATTCCACCTGCAGGGTGCGCGTCAGCAGCAGTGGCAGATTGCCTCCGCCGACCAGAATGCGCTCGTTGTGGGGCGCGACGACACCATCCATCTCGTCTCCGAGGACGCAAGCTGCGTAGATTCCGTGCAATTCAAGGATGCCGCGGGCAAAGAGGAGAAAGCCGTCTGGAAGGTGGACAAGCCCAACCAGGTAGAGGTGAAGCTGCCTCTCAAGGACGCGCATCCCGGCGATCTGACGCTTATCGTGACCCAGGCCGGTCTGGACCAGCCGGAGAATATTTCGGCCCACACCTATTCGGAAGCGGGACATCTGGAGAGCTTCACGATTCACTCCGGCGATCACCAGGGATTATTGAAAGGCAGCCGGCTCGATGAAGTGGCCAGCCTCTCGGTGAAGGGCGTCAAGTTCGTTCCCGGCAAACTCTCGAGCACCCAGGGCAGCGATGAGCTGGCCATGACCACCAGCGATCTTAAAGATGCGGAGAAGCTGACGGCGGGCCAGGATATCCAGGGATCGGCGACGTTGAAGGACGGCCGCACCGCAGACATTCAGGTGACCGTCGATGCGGCGCGTCCGCGCGTGACCCTGATCGGCAAGAATATCGACTCCGGAGATTTGAGCACAGCCAGCAACATCCAGCTTGCCAACCAGGATGAGGTTCCGCAGAACGCAAAGCTGATTTTCTCCATCAAGGCCCAGTCACCGGCAAGCTTTACGCGGGAAGACAAGGTGGAAGTGGCGACCGGCGACGACGCTTACTCGACCGTCCTCAGCATGGGCGACGGCTCGCTGACGCTGCAGGACGCGAGCACGGCTCTGGCTACCTTCGATCCGGCAAAGGCATTTGGCGGGTCGGCCTTCGGGCCCCTTGCATTCCGGATCATCGACGGCAATGGAACCAAGGGAGACTGGCAGTCGCTGGCAACGCTGGTAAGACTACCGCGCTTCCAGGCTCTGAAATGCCCCTATGCTACCGATCAGCCCTGCAAGCTTTCCGGAGCCAACCTGTTTCTGGTTGACGCCATCTCCGGGGATTCCGGTTTTTCGCATCCGGTACAGGTTCCCGATGGATTTCCTGGCAGCGTGCTGCCGGTGCCGCATCCCAGCGGGGGCGAGCTGTATGTGAAGCTGCGCGACGATCCGTCGGTGGTGAATCAGGTAAGCCTGGTTGCGGAGAATGTCGGTCCCAAGCCCGTGGCTGCGTCTAAGTCGAAGCCGGCTTCTTCTGGCAACGAGTCTGTTCCCAGCGCGAAGCCGCGCCCCGACTACACCGGCCCGAATCCTCCGGCTCCAACGGCGTCGTCTGCGCCAGCCTCACCGCAGACTCAGCCGGCAGCCCCCAGCGCTCAGACGCCGCCCGTACAGAGCACTCCCCCGGCGAATCCGCAGGCCGCAACGGCGTCTCCGGACGCCCAAGCGCCCACTGCTCCAACCACGCAGCCGCAGCGCTAACGGTGTCGTCTGAATGCGGCTTGTGCCTCGCTGCGTTTGATGAAAAGCTGGAGGCGGCCAGCGATGAAATACCAGCACGCCATCCGCGGCGTTTCTTATACCTTCGACGATCTACGTACGCTGCTGGCCAAAGCCACGCCGCCGCGCAGCGGAGACGAGCTGGCCGGCATCGCCGCAAGCAGCGCGATGCAGCGAGTGGCCGCGCAGATGACCCTGGCGGATGTACCGCTCACCCAATTTCTGACTGAAGCTGTAATCCCGTACGAGCAGGACGAGGTTACCCGCCTCATCTTCGACTCGCATGACGCCGCTGCCTTTGCGCCTATCTCGAGCCTTACGGTTGGCGAGCTGCGCGATTGGCTGCTGAGCGAAGAAGCTACCGGCAATCGGATCGCAGAGCTGTTTACAGCGTTTACGCCGGAGATGCTTGCGGCTGCTTCGAAGCTCATGCGTCTGCAGGATCTGGTTCTTGTCGCGCGAAAGGTTCGAGTCGTCACCCGCTTTCGCACCACGGTGGGACTCACGGGAACGCTCTGCTCGCGGCTGCAGCCGAATCATCCGACCGATGATCCAGCCGGCATCGCCGCCTCCATCCTTGACGGACTGCTGCTGGGAGCGGGCGATGCGGTGATCGGCATCAATCCTGTCTCCGACAACGTGGCGAGCGTTACCACGCTGCTCACCATGATCGATCGCATTCGCGAGCGTTATCTGATTCCCACGCAGAGCTGTGTGCTGGCCCACGTCACGACGCAATTACAAGCTTTAGAGCGCGGCGCACCCATCGATCTCATCTTCCAATCCATTGCCGGAACCGAGAAGGCGAATACGTCGTTCGGCGTGAATCTTGCGCTGCTCGATGAGGCTTATTCTGCCGGCCTGGCGCTACGCCGCGGAACAATCGGAGACAACGTGATGTACTTTGAGACCGGCCAGGGCAGCGCTCTCTCTGCCAACGCGCATCATGGTGTCGATCAGCAGACGTGTGAGGCTCGCGCGTATGCCGTAGCGCGCAGATATAAGCCGATGCTGGTAAACACCGTCGTCGGCTTTATCGGGCCGGAGTATCTCTACGACGGCAAGCAGATTCTGCGCGCGGCGCTCGAGGATCATTTCTGCGGCAAGCTGCTGGGTCTGCCCATGGGTTGCGATGTCTGCTACACGACGCATGCCGAAGCGAACGACGACGACACCGATGCCATCATGACCATGCTCGGCGTGGCGGGAGTGAACTACATCATGGGTGTGCCCGGCGCGGACGACGTGATGCTCAACTACCAGAGCACCTCTTTTCATGACATCGCGTATCTGCGCACCGCACTGCAGCTCCGGCCGGCTCCGGAGTTCGAGGCTTGGCTGGAGCGCGGCCTGCGCGAAGAGATATCGCTCGCCGGACTGCTCAGCGCATGAGCGATCCGATCAAGCCGATTGAGGCGGCGCTCGACCGGGCCGCGCTGCGCTCGCACACGCCGGCGCGTGTTGCACTGCGAACAGCGGGAAGCAGCCTGGCGACGGCCGAGCTTCTTGAGCTGAATCTATCGCTGGCCGAAGCGCGCGATGCGCTGCATGCGCGCTTGAGCACGGTCTCGCTGGCTCCCGAGCTTCGCAGCCGCGGATGGAATTCCATTTTGCTGAAAAGCGCGGCGAAAGACCGCAGCGAGTATCTGCGGCGGCCCGATCTCGGGCGTCAGCTCAACTCGGAATCGCAGAAGCTTCTCGACGAAGGCGCAGATGCGCAACAGACAAATCCTCTTACTGTCGTGATTGCCGATGGTCTCTCTGCAATTGCCGCTGAGCGCAACACGATCCCGCTGCTCGATGCGCTGCTTCCTCTGGTGGCGGATCTCGAACATGCGCCCGTTGTGCTTGTCGAGCAGGCCAGAGTCGCTATCGGCGACGAGATCGGTGAACGAATGAAGGCGCAGCTTTTGCTGTTGCTGATCGGCGAGCGTCCGGGTCTCAGCTCTCCGGATTCGCTTGGCGCCTATATCACCTGGGCCCCGCGCATCGGCCGCACCGATGCGGAGCGCAACTGCATCTCCAACATCCGGCCCGAGGGTTTGAGTTACAGCACCGCTGCGGCGAAGATCGCACACTATCTCAAGGCAGCTCGTCAGAGCCAGCTCAGCGGCGTGTCTTTGAAGGAAGACACCGTGCTGCTTCCCGGCAAATCTGGCGAGTAGTTAGGGAGCGAGCACGATGGGCGCACGCCAGAAAGTAGTCTTCTGCGTTGCGGGATCGAGGACCGTAACCTGGCAGTCGTATTCTCCGGGAGAAAGTTTGTCGACGCCGAAGCTGAAGTTGAACGGCATAGTGCCGAGCCGTGTGGTGGTGCTCGGAGTAACCGCTGTGGGCGATGTCTCGTACACTTTGTTATCGCCGAGATAGAGGCTGACATAGGCGAACAAAGGTGAGCTCTGATTTTGATTTGCGGGTGTTGTGCTTGCTGCAGCCGTTGATCCATACGATTGCTTGTACGCCTGCAGATAGACGTATATCTCGCGGCCAATGCTGAAGACGCGGGTGACGCTGGGCACCAGCTTCCTGCCGTCCTGCACCAGCGGATTGACGGCCGTTTCCTTCTCGCGCTCTTTGGCCTTCTCCGCATCGTAGAGCGCTTCGTGCTGCTCGACGCGCTGGCTGCTGAGCACAACCGAGCTAATCGGGATGCGCTTGTCTTCCTTATTCAGGTTGGGAATGGTGAAGATGGTCTGATAGGTGCCGATGCGGCCGGTCTCATCGTCGCGCGCCAGGAACTTGATCATGTACTTGCCGGGCAGCAGCGTGAAGCCGGTGTCGTACTCGATAGGCCGATGTGCGAGCTCCGCGGCTGTCGCGTCGGTGAGCTTGATGTTCACGTTGTCGCGCACGTTGGAAACAGTGGTGCCGCCGACAAGATCCTTGATCTCGCCCACGAAGTCGATGAGCGTGTGATCGGCTCCGCCGCGTTTGGCCAGCGCCAGCTCGCGGCCGGGAATCTTCACCACGATGGGGACGAAATATTCCGCGCGGTTGAGCTGGAAGTGATCGATCTCCATGGCGATGGAGAGCTCGGTGACAGGGTTCTCCAGCATCAGCGCGTCTTCAAGCTGGCGCTCCTTGTCGACAGCCGTGAACTTGCTGAATTCCTTGTCCGCGTAATAGCCCTGGCGGTAGGTGAGGCTGGCGGTTTCATCATTGGTGAGCGAGACCTTCACCTTGCGGAAGTGCCCGTTCAGCGCGGTGTTGGTGGTGTAGTAGCCGAGGACGTAGTAATCCTCGACGGATTGCTGCGCCTGCACGATGCCGTGCGTGAGGTCGTTGGAATCGAAGAGCGCCTTGCCGCCGGTGTCGCCGGCAAGCGCGAAGAGCGTGTCCTGCGACTGCTGGAAGTTGCTGGTGTTGGCCTGCGCGGCTGCGCCGGTATACATGCCCGCGTTGCCCGGCGAGCCCTGCGTCGCGTCGCCTAACGGAGCAGTCGCGACAAGGCCGCGCGCGTCGACGGGCCAGAACGAGACCCCAGCCTTGATTGCGGCGTCGACCGTGGCATGCAGCTGCGCCTGATTGTCAATGCCATTGAGGCGCAGGCCGCCGGCGAAATAAATCAGCGATTTCTTTTCGTTGAGCTGGCCCAGCATCTGTGCGGCCGTCTGCAGCGCCGATAGCTGGCGATCGGTGTTGAAGACGTTGAACTCGCTGTCGTCCTGTCCGAACGCGGCACCGGTGTCGGCGCTGCTGGCGTCGTCGATGGTCTCGGCCGATCCCTGGCCCTCGCCGACGATCAGCGTCTCCAAAATGCTGAGCAGCTTATTGCGGTCGGCGGTGAAGTCTTGCAGGATGTCGACGGCGCCGCCCTGGTAGCGCAGGATCGCCACCAGATCGACCGTCGTCATCTGTGTGCGGATGAATTGCTGGGCGGCAGTGAGCGCGCGCAGTTGATCGGCAGGACGCATGGCCGACATGTCGAAGTAGAGCGCAAGCAGGCGGCGGTTTCTGTATCGTGTGTCGTCCTGCTTTTCCGTCGCGATCTGCGTTCGCGTGAGCTTCTTGTAGAGCTTGATCTCTTCCGAGTCGGAATTCGAGACGGGCAATGGCTGCGCTTCATCGGCCAGGTCCTGATGCTCGCAGAAGCGGATGCTTTGGGGCGCGCCGTCTTCGGTGAGCGCGAAGTCCTTGGCCGTGAGCCCTTGCACAAACTTGCCCTGCTTGTCTTTGACCACAACCGTCTCGACCACAAGCTGCGATTTCACCGAGACGGTGTAGGTATCGGAAGCACCGGACTGTTTGTTGCCGCCGATCTGCTGAGCCGGCACCGGTGCAGCGAGCAGAGCGCCAACCGCCAGATGGAGTGAGATGATTCGCAGCGTTCGCATCTCAGAACCTCAGCCTTATCGTGGTTTGCAGGCTGCGCATGGCGTTTGCCGACAGCGGCACGCCGAACTGCGTGCTGTTCGTAATCGTATTCCAGCTTGTAAAGACGCCGTGGTTGAACAGGTTGGTGGCATCGATGCGCGCATCGAGAAAGTAGTGCGTGCTGGGGCGGAAGGTGCGGGCGAGCGAGCTGTTCAGCGTGAAGGTTCCCGGGCCGGTAATCGAATTCCTGCCCGCGGTGCCCCATTGTCCTGCAGCTGGAGCAGCGAAGGCCGCTGCGTTGAGGTGCAGTCCAGCCGGAGCGGCATAGACCGATGCGCCGGTGGTATCGGGACGGATGGTGCCCGTGACTCCGGTGCCGGGTACCGCTGCCAGATAGACAGGTGTCTCCGGCAGGCCAGTTCCGACGGTGATCTGCGTAAGCAAGGTCCACTCCTTCAGCAGACGTCCGCGCCAGCCGCTCATCAGATCGCCGCCTCCCAGGCCTTCGCCGCTGGTGTACTGCGCCTGCAGGTTGAGCAGGTGGCGCTGATCGAAGCTGGAGAGAGAGCGCTCGGCGCGCAGGTCGAGCCAGTTCTGTGCGACGCTTGGCGTTGCGGTTGCGGAGCTTTGCGTGCTCGAGGACGATTCATTGGAGCTTTGATTCTGCGAGGCGGTTGCGGCGACGTGTCCCTGGCCGCCAAGATACGCGTCGTCGTCGATCGACTTCGAATAGGTGTAGAGCAGCGACGCGGCAAAACCGCTGCGCAATCTGCGGCGCAGTTGAATCTGTCCCGACTGCCGCGTCGAGTCGCCGCCCGAAGTCTGATACTCAAAGCCCGAAGGGCAGTCAGGACAATCGCTCGCTGCGCCGATGGGATAGGTGTTGGGCAGAAACTGCTGCACGCCCTTCGTGCCTTTTACTCCGAAGTAGGTTGCAGTCATCTGTAAGGCAAAGGGCAGATCGCGCTGCACGGAAAGCTGCCAGGTCTGCGCATATCCCACGCGAAAATTCGGATCGACCGCAAACGTGTTCGACGTGATGGACGAGCAGGGATTGAAGCCCTCGGCGAGAGTCAGCGGGCAAGCCGCGCTGTTCTCGACGCTCAGGCTCTTCGAGAGCGGAGCCTGCTGCACAAGCTGTAATGCGGATGTCTGGTAGACCGAGGTGTCGTCGTAGACGCCGTAGCCTGCGCGGACGACGATGGTCGAGGCCGGGATGGGCCGCCACGAGACGCCGACACGCGGCTCGAAGCCTCGTTTGTCCGGGCGGATGAGCGAGGTGGGATAGTGCTGGCCGGTGAGCGAGCCAACCGGATCGCTGCCCAGCACCGGAGCAACGGCAGAGAAGTCCGGAGCGACATCGAGATTCACCAGCCGCCCATGAATCTCGGTGACAGGCGCGCCATATTCCCAGCGCATGCCGGCGTTGATGGTGAGCTGCGGTAGAAGCCGCCAGTCATCGGCGGCATACAGATCGTAAGCCGGAGCACGCAGATACTTGTCCGCGTTTCCGAAGGCGATGGAACTGGTATCGGGGATGCCGATCAGAAAGTCGGCGAGATCGGAGCCGCTGGTTGTTGTGCTTGCCGGGTCCTGCGTGGCCGCGCCGGTAAAGGTGAAGATCCCGCGCGGGTTTGACTGGAAGAGATCGTTGAACTGCTGCTTGCGCAGATCGCCGCCCAGGGTTACGTTGTGGTGGCCGCGATAGATGGCGACCGATCCCAAGAAGGCGTCGGTGCGGGCGCGATTGAATGAGCTGAGTCCATCGCTCAGCCCGGAGATGCCACTTGAAAATCCAAGTGACGGAGGGCCCCAGTTTTGCGGCTCTTGATTGTTGCCAGTGATGCCCGCCTCGCCCGAGATGTTCGCGCGATTCTCGAAGAAGGGAACCACCTGCGTGCGCTGCCGGCTGAAGTTGTATCCAGTATTGAGAAAGAGATGCTGGCTGAAGCGGTGCGACCAGTGGACGTTGGAGTTCATGCCGAGCGTATCGGTAGTGTCGGTGAAGCCGAACAGATTCGCGTTCCCGGCCCGCGTGCTTTGCAGGTTGAAGCCGCCAAAGAGCTGATCTTTGTGCCCCAATGATTTGTCCAGGCGCAGCTGCACCACATCCTGATGGCTGCTGTCGAGCACCGGCACCTGGTAGTTGTAGAGCGAATCGCCGGCGATATTGGGCAGCGGATAAAGCTTGAGCAAAGCCTGCGCCTGCGCGCTGACCGGAACCACGTTGCCGGCGTATGGCACGCCGGTTGTGGGATTGATGATAGTAACCGGCTGCCCGGCTGAATTGAGAAGGCCGGAGAGATCGCCGGCTCGCTCCGCATCGGTCGGCACCAGGCCGGATTCTGTCGCGGCGTTGTGATCGCGCGTCCACTGGTAGGCGGCAAACATATTCGGTCCGCGCCGCAGCAGATGCGGAATCTTGATGGGGCCGCCGAAGGTGAGCACACCGGTGATGCGATTGTAGGCGGGCTTGGGCGTATCCAGCCCGCTGAGCGAGTATGGCTTCGCATCGAGCGCGGAGTTATCGAAGATGACTGCAAGGCCGCCCGTGTAGAGGCTCTTGCTGTTTGGGCGGCGATTGCCGAAGGCCTGGTCGAGAGAAAATTTGGAGGTGGCCGCGTTGTTCACGCTGCCATTCACCAGGAAGCCATCTGCGGATTGTTCATTCGCCTCCGGCTGCGGCTTCGGCGCTTCCGGAGTGCCACCTGAGTCTGCGGCCGAGGGCTTTTTAGCAACCAGCGCAGGCTGCGGTACGGCAAGCTTCGGCGCCAGCTTCGACTGAGCCATGATCTGGTCGGTGGGAAGCAGCTTCAGCTCCCACTTGGCTGCCGGCATCTTCGGTGCGATCGTCACTTCAGCATCGATCGTCGCAAAGCACTGCATCTCGATCTCGATCTTCCACTGGCCATCAGCCAGATCGGGAAAATCGTAGAGACCGCCCTGATCGGAAACGGTAGCAATCTTTTTCGTTCCCTGCGTCGCCGTGACCGTGGCTCCGGGGACGGGATATCCGGCGAAGGTGATTTCGCCGTGATATTCGGAAGCTGCAGCCGCGCACGGGAAGACAAGCGCGGCAACGCAGCAAAGCACGCGGCCAGCCAGAAGACAAAGAGTCCGATGCATTTGTCGCCGTGCCATGAATTCGCTTTTCGTCCTAATTTGCCGAAGGCATTTCTACGTGATCGACGACGAGAATCTCCACCGGTCCCTTGGCCGGTCGGAGCTTGAGGCCGAGCTGCTCCTGTAGGGCGGTGAAGATGGATGGTCCGGCATCGGGATCAGGTGTGGACCGGTCATCGGGCGACCATGTCATATCGAGATCGTATCGTCCGGTAAGCGCGGTTTTGTCGGCCACCGTGCGATGGACCTCTGAGAACAGCATGCTGGCGAAGGAAGCCATGGTGATATTTCGTGCCTTGAGCTCCATTCCATGAGGGACATTATGGGTGTTTGTGCTGGATCCGCTCCCGCCGCTGGACGATGCTTTGAACTTCGGTCCGTCCTTCATCACCGACATTTCATATACCGGCAGTGTCTTTACTTCGGTATGTACTTTCAGCTGGAATCGATCAAAAAGAATGGCCCGGCGCATCGCCCGCCGCTGATCCGGGTCGAGCTTCTTCAGTACATCGAGATCGGGATCGACGACCTTCGACTGAATATCGAACCGCGCCGATTCCATCGATTTGGGAATGCCCTCAATCATGTCGTCCTGTACCTGGTAAGAATCCTTCAAAAGCATTTTCAGCGAGACATTGGTAGCGTTGTAGATATCCAGCTGGCTCGAGATACGCGAAGACCCGCTGCCGGAGTTGTTGGGCTTGATCGCGACGGCATCGTACTCGGGTAACTTGGCATCGAAAACGGCCGCCGCTGGTGTGCCGGAGGTCTGGGCATGAGCTGATGAAAGCGCAAACGCGAAAACCAGACAGGTGGTGCTGACCCAGAGTTTCTTCATCGTACGCGACACTCCCGCTCAACTGGCAAACCAGATTTGTGTTTCTCTATTTAGGAGAAAACACTTACTGGACGCCCCTAACCTCCTTTGCGCTCCGCATTGCCTCCGAAAAGCTTGCATCCGGATCAATTGTCGGACGGCTTCTCCACATGGTCGATGACGATTACATCTGCAGGTGCTTTGGTGGCATCGAGCTTTAATCCGATCTGTTCCTGAATGGCCGTATACAGATTCGGCGGCGCATCCGCGTTATCGGCTGGTGGGGGAGTATTCGCGGCCCGGCCGCCGAACTGCGAATCGTCAGGCGTCCACTTGAGGCTGAAGTCGAATCGTCCCGTCAGACCGGTCTGGTCCAGTACTGGCTTGTCCAGCACCACTTCCTGCAGGAGGCCGGTGAAGTCACCCATATTGGCGTTGCGAACATTCAGGTCGCCAAGTTTGCCGCGGAAGAAGAGTGCGGGCAGTCCGTTGGGATCGCCTTCGTTCTTGGTCAGCTTCTCGCCGCTCTTGGCCACGCTCAACGCGTAAACCGACATCTCTTTCTTGTCGTGATGGATGGTCAGCTTGAAACGGTCGGCGAGCATTTTCTGGAGCATGCGCTTCCACTGTTTGTCGTTGGGTGCGCCTTCGCCATCGGGCTGCGCGTCGATATCGAATTTGTCGGTGTCCGCCCAGGGAGGAAGGCCGATAATCTGTTTTTCCTGCACGTTATAGGAGAAGCAGAGGATCCTGGTCAGGCTTTGATTGATGATCTGCATGCGGCGGCCGTTGTTGTTGACGATAATGGCCCTCCGCTGATCATCCGGCTTGCTGGGTTTAATCGTCTCCACTTCGAAGCTGGGATCGGCGTTCGCATCCATCGGCGGAACCTTGGGAGGCGGTGGAGGGATGGTCCATTCGGTCGCCGGGGTGGCGCGGGTGTAGACCAGCGGCAGCGGATTTGGCCCTTGCGTCCAGCTGCCGGTGATAGTGTTGCCGTCGGCGCTCAGCTTGCCCTCGTAAGATCCGCCGATTGCGGTGATCGTGAACTTCAGCGTCGAGCCGTCCAGCGTGGTTTTGGTGACGGGAATGCCGTTACCGCCCTGGTCGATGCTGTAAGTCACTCCCGTGTAGCTGCCGTCGTCGGCCTTGGTGAACTTGGTCACAATGCGCAGGTCTTGGCCAGCATGCAGAGTGCCCTGCCAGGTGCCAGTTAAATCCGTCGCAGATTTTTCCGTCGTGGCCTGTGCGCGGACTTGAGTGATGTGCATCAGTCCGAAGACAACCGGACACGCAACTGCGGCCAAGCCGGCGACACCCAGCAGCAGCTTCCTGCTGAAATCGAGCTTTTGCGTCATCTGCTCCGTCATGATGCGCACGATGCGCTGTTTGAGGTCCGATCCGGTGATGCCGGAAACGCAGGCGAGCGGCGACTCGACATAAAATTTGCAGACGTTGAGAATGCTCTCGGCATAAAGCTCGGCCTCGTTGCCCGATTGCAGTACCGCCTCGTCGCAGGCACGCTCGCGTTCTTCGAGCAGGCGGGCCTTGATCCACCACACCGCGGGATGAAACCAGAAGATGGCTTCGACGATCATGTGCAGAGCCGCGGTAAGGTTGTCGCGGCGGCGGACGTGGCACATCTCGTGGGCGAGAATAGTGTCGAGCTGCTGCGCCGAGAGGTGCTCCGTGATGTTTTCGGGAAGCAGAAGCATGGGGCGGAAGATTCCGAAGATGCCGGGTTCGAGAAGATCCGGAGAGGAAAGCACGGGCACTTCGGCCAGCATGAGCTTCGGCGAAGACACCGGCGTTGCGCTGCGCAGAGTGCGGCGAATCTGCCACCATCTGCGCGTCCACGAGAAGGCGATGATGAGAAACCCGCAAAGCCAGATGGCAACCAGCGCATCCGCTAGAAGATTGCTGTGGGGCGCCTGTATCGAGGTCCCGGGGTCGTAGTAGAAGTCGGACAGAGACGCTGACGGCTGCGGAAAGGGCTGCGTGATCTGCTGCATCACCGCGGTGATTGCCGGCCGTGAAACGGAGGGCGCAATCCTGGGGCTCAGGGCCTCTCCGGCGGCAATGAGCAGCGAAAAGGGCAGCAGGAATTTCACCGAAGCGATCATCCACAGCCAGTAGCGTGTGCGCGCGTGATTGTTTTTGAGGGCCAGCGCCAGCAGCCAGACGAGCAGCGCGACGACGGTTGATTGCCAGAGATGATTGACCAGCGCCGCGGTCCAGACTTCATTCCAGAATGCCGGGAACGTCATGATTGCTTCTCCTTGAGGGACAGTTTGCGCAGCGCTTTTTCTGCTTCCTTTACATCTTCCAGAGACAGCTTGCCCGATTCGATGAGGTGCGCCATCACTGGTTGGGATCGCCCGCCGAACAGAGACAGAAGGTCGTCGATAAGCCTGCGCTGGGCGGCGCTACGGGAAATAGACGCCGAGAAGATGTGAAAGTTCCCGACCTTTCGCGCGCGTTTTACAACATCCTTCGCTTCCATCCTGTAGACGGTGGTCTGGATGGTTGTGTAAGCAGGCCGTCGCTTGGCCGGGAAAGATTCCTGAATTTCGCGGATGGAGGAATCGCCCCTGGCCCAGAGCACCTCCATGATCTGAAATTCAAGCTTCGAAAGCTTTGGATCGGACAAGAGGATCTCCTATGCGTATAGGAATATCTACTACGTCTGTATGTGACGGTCAAGAGATTTCTGGACTTGCAGCCGGGGCAGGCATGAACGCAAAAAAGATGCTCACGGCGTTCGATTCATGGGAATGCAATATTTGCATCGAGTCGATACAGGCCCGGAACAGTGGTCGCAAAAGGTTATTGACGAAACGATCTTGATTGGTAATCTGGGGCTGATGGATGCGCAGGCACATATACAACAGTCCGGGGCGAAATCCAACGATTTGAAGCAGTTGCTGAAGGATGGCGACGCTTCGTTCACTCCCCTCCTGAGGGCCAGGACACAGGAAGCACAGCTTTTCAGCGAGGTTCTGTCGTTGAATACGCTGCGCAAGCGTGCGGAGCAGAGCGGTTTGTGGCCGCAGGCAAAGACGACGCTGCGCCTGGCGATTGTGGGTGGGAGCAGCCTTCGTCCATTGGCCGACCTGATCGAGCATTTTATGGTGGTGCTCGGCGATGTCCAGCTCAAGCTGTGGACCGGCGATTACGACAACTACGTCTCCGAGATCATGGACGAGGACAGCGGTCTGTACGAGTTCCAACCGGAGCTGGTGCTGGTGCTGCCTTCGGAGAAGCGCTGCCGCTACACGGGAAAATTTACCGATCCACTTGCTATGCAAGAGGCCGAGGCCAGCCAGGCGGTGAAGGACCTGCTCGATCTCGCCGAGAGAATCAATAGCGCTTCGGGCGCGGCGGTCATGATTGGGAACTTCCGGCTCACGCCATACTTCGATCCCGGTCCCATGCGTGCCTCAGGACTCACGTCAGACTACGCGTTTCGCAAGTATGTGAATTATCTGCTGGGCCTGAGCCTGCCGGCGTATGTTCACATCCTCGATATCGAGTTCCTGGCCAATCGCCTGGGCACACTGCGTGCGACCGACGAACGGACCTGGTTTGAGAGCAAGCAGCCCTTTTCGACCGACCTGATGGTGGATGTGGCGCGCGAGGTTGCGGTGCTGTCACGAAGCCTGAAGCGCGCGGCGAAGAAGCTGATTGTGCTGGACCTCGATAACACGCTGTGGGGCGGAGTGATTGGCGACGATGGCCTGGAAGGCATCGAGATCGGGACCACATCTCCGCGCGGCGAAGCGTATCGCGATTTTCAACTGGCGCTGCTTGAGCTGTCGAAGCGCGGCGTGCTGCTGGCGGTGTGCAGCAAGAACGACCACGAGAAGGCCATCGAACCGTTCCTCAAACATCCGGAGATGGTTCTGCGCCTCTCGAATATCGTGAACTTCAAGGCTAACTGGGAGCCTAAGTCGGAAAATATCCGTCAGATTGCCCTGGAGCTGAACTTAGGCGTGGATAGTTTCGTTTTCCTCGACGATAACCCCGCCGAGATCGACATTGTGCGCCAGTTTGTGCCGGAAGTGGAAGCCATCTGGCTGGGCGAAGATCCGTCTACTTATACGGCGACGCTGAAAGACTGCCGGCACTTCGAGCTGCGATCTGTGACTAAGGAAGATCTGGAGCGTGTGCAGCTCTATCAGCAGGAGGCCAAGCGCCAGGAGCTGAAGAGCACAGCTACCGACATGAATGCGTATCTCGAATCGCTGGAGATGAACGCGGTCATCTCGGAATTCACCATGATCGACGCGCCCCGCATCACGCAGCTCATCAACAAGAGCAACCAGTTCAACCTGACTACGCGGCGGCGCACGGAGGCCGAAGTGCAATCGCTGATTGGCAGCCGTGAGCATGCGAGCTTCACGGTGCGTCTCTCCGACCGTTTCGGAGATCACGGCTTGATCGCGATTGTCGTCACTAAGATCGAGGGCGCGGAGCTGGCCATCGATACCTGGCTGATGAGCTGCCGGGTGCTCAAGCGCGAAGTGGAAGAGACCACACTGAACGAGATTGTGCGGCTGGCCCGCCAGCATGGATGCCAGCGCGTTGTGGGCACTTACAAGCCCACCGCAAAAAACAACATGGTGCGCGAGCTCTATCCGCGGATGGGCTTTGTGGCGCGAGATATCGGCGAAGAAGCATCCACATATGTTCTGGATGTAGAGACCTACTCACCTAAAAATACAAAGATACGAATTATGGAGCCGGCGAGTGCAGCTATCTGACGTGTATAGCAAGTTGCAGGAAGTATTCGACGAGGTTTTTCTGGATAAGGTTGTCGTCACGCCCGAGCTGACGGCGAAGGATGTTCCGGAGTGGGATTCGCTGCTTCACGTGTCGCTCGTCCTGGCCGTTGAGCAGGCGTTCGGTATCCGCTTTCGCGTGGGGGAAGTGGAAGGAACGAAGAACGTTGGAGAGCTTGCCGAGCTGATCGAAAAGCGTTCGAACAAGTAATAGCCTTACGGCGCGCAGGCCCGGTATCCCAACGGCTGGTTTCTTGCGCCAATATTTAAGAGTGCCGAGTTGTCCGAACAGACGCTCCGGATGGAGATTTATGGCAGGCTCGCAGGGTAAAGCCGAAAGCATCCCGAACTCCATGAGCGCCGCCACAGAGGGCTCTGCATCGACGGCCATCGTTCTCGCGCTGGTGATTCTTCTCTGTTCGCTCTCGTGCGGATTGATGTTGCTGCTCGACCCGCGTACGCTCGCCGTCGATTCCGTGTATCAGGAGTTTTGAGCCGCGGGCAACCTCAGCGCGCGGGCAAGTCAGCGGTCTAGTGCACGCCATTTCATCCATTACCTGAAAGGGAAGCAAAAATTTCAATGCATCCAGCTTTTCGATCCAAAAGATCTGCGGTTGCATTTTGCGTTCTTCTGGCATTTTTACTGTTGCTTCCCGTTCTTCTGTCCTGGATCGGCCCTCCGTCGCGCGAGCAGAACTTCATCAGCATGTCGAATAATGCCGGCCCTGTCGGATTCGAGGCTGCAGAGATATATGACAGCCCCGGCGACACCGATGTCGTCATCGTAGGAAGCTCGAGGGTGCTGCACGGTATTCGGCCGGAAATCATTCAGAAAGGTTTGAGCGCTCATTTAGGACGCCCGGCCAGTGTTGCAGTTCTTGCCATCAACTGGCCCGGCGAGGATATGCATTCTTATGTGCTGCGAGATTATCTCGAACATCATCACACCAGGCTGATCGTATGGAACATGCCTCAGGCGAAGGCGTTTAATAATCAACCCCACGTCCAATCCGACCACTGGCTCATTTACGGAAAGCAGGAAGGCGATCTCTCCAGGCTGCCGATCCTATACCGCCTGGTGCTTTATGGAGAGATGGTTTTTGGTGCGCCTCGCGAGTTGTTATCCAAGCTGCGGCCCAACCTTGTTGCGGATGATGAAAAGAAGGCTGCAGCCTACGACCGGCAAGCCCATGACGACCCGAAACATAAGGTGGGCTTCATGGGCGCACCATTCGTTGCCGACAGCCTGCCTGGGCCGTCCCCGGATGAACGCTACCTCGTGCCAGTGACTTCGCCGGCGCTCAAAGTTACCGGGCCGGCGCCCGGACCATATCAGATCCGTTTCATCCAGGGTTTCGCCGACGTGGCAAAGCAGTACGGAACGACCCTGGTTCTCCTGCATCTTCCGGAGGTTGATGAGTTCGGAGAAAGTGATCTGCCCGAAATCGCTTCCTGGTCCAAATTGCTGGGTCCGAACTACGAGCTTATCGGAGCGCCCGGGAAAGTATTGTTCGCCGGGATCGATCGCGAGCGAGAGCTGCACTTTTACTCCGACGATCTTCACTTCAACGACAATGGCGCGACCTGGTTCAGCGAGAAGATCGTCCCGTCGATTATCGAAGCCTACGATCGGGCCTCCAAATGATGCCGCTGCTTAAGGAGGTCCATGTTTTCGCCTAACCGCAGTGCAATGTGGCTTCCACTCTTCTTTACATTTGCCATGTACCCCATTGCTGCGTGGCTCGTGCTCCGGTTCGCGCCTGCCAGGTATAGAACGCAGCTGTTTGCGCTGGTGAACGTGCTGGGCGCGTATGCGGCGTGCGTGGCCGGCGTCATCGGAATGAGAACCGGCATGTTCCGCGGTGTTTTACGGGTTACGGCAGTTGCCTTCGTGTGTTATCTCCTCCTGGTCCTGATCAACTACTGGTTTCTGAGGAAGGCGAAGGAAGGGAAGGAATCATGGGGAGTTATCGCCTTATGGTTTCCAATCGCCGTACTTATCCTGATTAAGTACATCCCCTTCGTTGAGTACCCCTTCCTCTCCGCACTGCATTCGATTTCCATGGAGCATATGGGGGCGTTGTTTCTGGGTATCTCTTATCTCACCTTCAGGCTCTGCCATCTTGTGCAGGAAGTGCGCAATGGCCAGGTTGAGATGCCGGCGCTGGCAGAGTACCTATCCTTTGCCTTCTATGTCCCTACTCTGTCTGTCGGTCCTATTAATCCATACAGCAGATACATTGCATCGTATCGGAACCCCAATCATGATCGTGCCCTGAAAAACAGAGCGATGCTGAGAATCCTGGTTGGGCTGACGAAATATCTCTTCCTGGCTTCTATCTTGAGCCACTTTACTTACTCGGGCCTGTTGCTGGATGGGCATCCGCACCTCAAGATCGACTTCTTCATCTCTCTTTTCAGCTATACGCTCTACCTCTACTGCAATTTCTCCGGGTTTTGCGACATGGTGATTGGCGTGTCCGGTCTGCTCGGCATCGATGTCATGGAGAACTTCAATGTCCCTTTCTTATCCAGAAATCTCCAGGAGTTCTGGACAAACTGGCACATCTCGTTATCCACCTGGCTCCGCGACATGATGTTCACGCCCCTGGTGAAATTGCTGGTGCGCATGTTCGGCCCGAAAAGCGCGAATAATGCCATTGCATTCTCCATCTGCTCTGTCTTCATCGTCATCGGGATATGGCACGGGGTCGGTGTAAATTTTGCATTATTCGGCCTATGGCATGGTCTGGGCCTGGCTGCTGTTCACTACTACACGGTTTTTCTCAAGAAAAAGCTGGGCAAGCAGGGCTTCGCCGCCTACCGTGCGAACCGCTTCATCTACGCCATCGGAACCGTCACAACATTCGTCTACTTCTCGCTTTCGCTTTTTCTCTTTGCCAACAGCTGGGAGAGCATGCAGCGCATCTTCAAGGTCTTCGTGTAGCACCCGTTCCGGGGGCTGCGATTGCAGCGGAGTGGCGCTCCGGCGAAAGAACTTGACAAAGATTTGCCCCCGGGTGGAAGGTTGTTAAGAAAACGCTTACTCGTGCTGTTTGATTTGCTTTTCTTGATGTCCACCCGAGAGGTTGTCGCTTGCGCTATCTGAAGCTGATTGTCCCTGTTCTATGGCTGTGTGCGTCGCTCAGCCAGGCGCAACCTGCCCACACTTTCTCTCTCGACGGGGATGTCCAGGGCACGCACGATCCATCGATCGCAAAGGACAAGAACACCTGGTATGTGTTCGCCACCGGCAAGGCTCCGGATGGCGGCCAGTTCCCGGTGCGGTGCTCAACCAACCTCACCCACTGGCAGCACTGCGGCCACGTGTTCGATGCCATCCCCGCCTGGATTCAACAAAGAAGTCCGGGCACGAAGGAGCTTTGGGCTCCGGACATTTCTTATGTTCACGGCGAATATCGCCTCTATTACGCCTACTCGCTGTTCGGCAAGAACACTTCAGGCATCGCGCTCGCGGTAAACAAGACACTTGATGCGAGCGACCCCAACTACAAGTGGATCGATAAAGGGCTGGTCTTCGAATCGAAAACCTCGGACAACTACAACGCCATCGATCCCAACTATGTCGAAGATGCGAAGGGACACGGCTGGCTGGTTTTCGGCAGCTTCTGGGACGGCATCAAGATGTGGCGTCTCGACGACAAGACCGGCCTGCTTTCATCGACTGACCACCATCTCTATGACATTGCCCGGCGTGCGATGCCCCCAGGCGCCGAGCCCCCGCCGCCCGGGCTTCCTCCAAATTGGGAAGCGATCGAGGCGCCCTTCATTGTTCGCCATGACGGATATTTTTATTTGTTCACGTCCTGGGATCTCTGCTGCCGTGGATTGAAGAGCACCTACAAGACCATGGTGGGACGCTCAAAAAATGTGACAGGTCCGTATGTGGACGCCGACGGCAAACCGCTGCTTGAAGGTGGCGGCACACTTCTTCTGGATAAGAACAGCCGCTGGCTTGGTCCCGGCGGTGAGAGCCTGCTGATGCATCAGCAGGACGGCGATCTGATTGTGTTTCACGCGTACGACGCAAAGACGGGCAGGCCATCCATGCAGCTCTCAACCATCGACTGGACCGGCGGCTGGCCGCATGCAGCTCTTGAAAACTAAAAATCCATTAAAGGGAATCGAGCTCAGAACACTGCACTACCTAACGATATGAGACAGACAACGAAACACGCTGCCCTTGGATTGAGGCTCGGACTTGCTCTTTGCACTCTTTGCTGCTCGCTGGAATTAGGCGCGCAGACGCCGCGGCTTACCATTGACGCTGGAACCACCGTCTCTCCCGTGAGCCCGACGCTCTACGGGCTGATGACCGAAGAGATCAACTACTCCTATGACGGCGGACTCTACGCGGAGATGGTGCGCAACCGTACCTTCCGGCGCAGCTGGGAGGGTTTCGACGACTGGCTTCTGGTGATGCACGGCAATTCGCAGGCGAAGATCGAAGAGGGCGACAGCGGGCCGAGTGCAGCTCTTTCCAAGAGCCTGAAGCTGGTGATTACTTCGAGCGATGCGAAGAACGCGGCCGGCATTGCGAACTCCGGTTACTGGGGGATGGCGGTGCGGCCTTCCACCACGTATGAGGGCTCGTTCTATGCGAAGGCTGACGGAGTGGAGGCGGCACACGCGCGGCTGATCGCGGATGAAAGCGGAGCTACGCTGGCTGAAGCTTCCATCCCTCTCGCCTCCGGTGGATGGCAGCAGTACCACTACACCATGCGCACCGGCGCGAATGTGATTCCGGGCAAGGCGAATCATCTCGAGATCACTTTCGAGCATCCGGGCACTGTACTCTTTCAGCTGATTTCGCTCTTTCCGCCGACGTACAACAACACGAAGAACGGCAATCGCGCGGACATCATGAAGCTTCTCGACGATATGCACCCGCATTTTCTCCGTCTGCCCGGGGGCAATTATCTGGAAGGCGACTACATCCGCGAGCGCTTCAACTGGAAAGAGACCATCGGTCCTCTGGTGGATCGTCCGACGCATCGCTCCCCGTGGGATTATCAATCCACTGACGGCATGGGGCTGCTCGAATATCTGGAGTGGTGCCAGGACTTGCACATCGAGCCGGTGCTTGCGGTGTATGCCGGCTACTCTCTCAAGGGCGAACACGTTGCCGGCAAGGATCTCGATCCTTACATCCAGGACGCGCTGGATGAAATCGAATATGTGACCGGTGATACGTCGACCAAGTGGGGAGGGGAGCGCGCGAAGGACGGCCATCCCGAGCCGTTTCCGCTGCACTACATCGAGATCGGCAATGAGGATTGGTTCGACAAGTCGGGGAGCTACGAGGAGCGATTCTCGCGATTCGCCGCGGCCATTCGCGCCAAGTATCCGCAGTACAAGCTGATCGCAACGACACCGGTGAAGGAGTCGAAGCCCGATCTAATCGACGATCACTACTACCTGATGCCCGAGCAGTTTTATGCCATGGTGCACAAGTACGACAGCTACGATCGCAGTGGGCCGAAGATTTTCATCGGTGAGTGGGCCACGCGAACGGGCACTCCGACGCCGGACTTTGGCGCTGCGCTGGGTGATGCCGCATGGATGACGAGTATGGAGCGGAACAGCGATCTGATCCTGATATCCAGCTATGCGCCTCTGTTCACGAATGTGAATCCGGGCGGGATGCAATGGCCAACGGACCTTATCGGTTATGACGCGCTGCACTCCTACGGATCGCCGAGCTACTATGCGCAGGTGCTGTTCTCGAATCATCTCGGCGACCACACGGTGAAATCGAGTGCCGAAGGCGTCGCCGATCGCTTCTTCTGGTCTGCGACTGTATCGACCGCAGACAAGGTACTGCACCTGAAGCTGGTGAATGCCTCAGACGTGCCACAGCCTCTGACGCTCGACATTCCGGATGCGAAGGCCGGTTCGGCAACTATGTATTCATTACATGCAGCCGATCGCTGGGCCACGAACTCTATTGATCATCCGGAGAACATCAAGCCGGTGGTCTCGAAGGTTTCGATTGCGAAAAGCCTGAATCACAAATTGCCGGGAAACACGATTCAGGTTCTCGATATTCCGTTGCAGTAAACAGGTGGCCGGGTCGCAGCGTAAGCTCGTCCGGTAAACAGCTTCATATGGGAAACGTTTCCCAGTCCACGGATGAGAAACAGAAGAAGAAAGCGAAGATGACCGACTTGAAGACGATTGAGATTTGGTTCGTAAGCGGAAGCCAGCATCTTTACGGGCCGGAGACATTGCGGCAGGTCGCCGGCGACGCGGAGCGCATCGCGGCCTCGCTTTCGCAGGAGAAGTCGATCCCGGTCAAGATCGTCTTCAAGCCCATCGTGACCACCCCCGATGAGATTCGCGCGCTGTGCCGTGAGGCCAACAACGCCGAAGCATGCGTGGGGCTGATTCTTTGGATGCATACCTTTTCCCCGGCGAAGATGTGGATTGCCGGGCTGAGCCTGCTGACCAAGCCGTTCCTGCATCTGCACACGCAGTTCAATCGCGAACTGCCGTGGTCTTCCATCGACATGGACTTCATGAATCTGAACCAGTCCGCGCATGGCGACAGGGAATTCGGCTTTATTACGGCGCGGCTCAACCTGGCACGCAAGGTCGTTGTCGGTTTCTGGCAGGATCAGGACACGGTGTCGGAAATCGCCGCGTGGACGCGGGCGGCAGCAGGATGGCACGAGTCGCAAAACCTCAAGGTGGCGCGCTTTGGCGATAACATGCGCGAGGTCGCAGTCACCGAAGGCGACAAGGTCGCGGCCCAGGCGCAGTTCGGCTTCGCCGTGAATGGATACGGAGTTGGCGATCTCGTCGCACGCATCAACGCGTTCAGCGATGCCGAGGTGGACAAGCTGGTCGCCGAATATCGCGATGCCTACACGATTGCCAAGGAGCACGATCGTCCGCAATCGCTGCGCGACGCCGCGAAGATCGAGCTTGGGCTGAGAGCGTTCCTGCAAGAGGGCGGCTTCGGTGCGTTTACTGACACGTTCGAAGATTTGCACGGGATGAAGCAGCTGCCGGGCATTGCCGCGCAGCGCCTGATGGCTGACGGCTATGGCTTCGCCGGCGAAGGCGACTGGAAGACCGCGGCCCTGGTGCGCATCATGAAGGTGATGGCGCAGGGCATGGAGGGCGGCACGTCCTTCATGGAGGATTACACCTACGACTTCAGCGGAACGCCGAAGGTGCTGGGCGCGCACATGCTGGAGATATGCCCGTCGATCGCCGGAGGCCAGCCATCGCTCGAAGTGCATCCGCTGGGCATCGGCGGCAAGGAAGATCCGGTGCGGCTGGTGTTCACTGCGCCTGCCGGTCCCGCCATCAACGTGTCGATCATCGACATGGGCACGCGCTTCCGCATGCTGGTCAACGAGGTCGATGTGGTTACGCCGGAGCAGGCACTGCCCAGACTGCCGGTGGCTCGCGCATTGTGGGTGCCGCGGCCGAATCTCAAGATCGGCGCAGCTGCGTGGATTTACGCCGGCGGTGCGCATCATACCGGCTTCAGCCAGGCGTTAACTTTGCAGCACATGGAAGATTTTGCCGAAATCGCAGAAGTAGAGTTCGTCCGCATCGATGCAGATACCCGGATACACGAGCTGCGCAATCAGCTCCGCTGGAACGGCGGGGCCGGCGTCTGGTAGTAATTCACGTGCGGCCATCGCCTGCCCATGGCAACGCGGCTGAGGTATGGTGGATGGGCGGCAGCGTCGCGGTAAACGTCCGCATGGAGGACAATCGGTGAAGAAGGGCAATCAGGCTATTCTTGGAGCAGCGCTTATGCTGGCTTCAGCATCCAGCTTCGGCGGGGTGACCAAAATGGAATGGGGCAAAACGAGTGCCGGTCAGGCAGTTGAGCTGTACACGCTCTCCGGACCCGATCTGACGGTGAAGATCACAACCTTCGGCGCGCGCGTGGTCAGCATTGACGCACCAGACCGCAACGGCAAGAAGGCCGATGTCGCTCTCGGTTATGACAACGTCGGGCAGTATGAATCGGATAAGTCCACTTACTTTGGCGCGATCGTCGGCCGCTATGGCAATCGCATCGCGGGAGGCAAGTTCAAGATCGATGGCGCCGAATTTCACGTCCCGTTGAACAACGGCCCGAACGCGCTGCACGGCGGCACAGTCGGTTTCGACCAGAAGGTCTGGACGGCGAAACCCATTCCTGACGGTGTGGAGATGACGCTGGTCAGTCCCGATGGCGATATGGGATTTCCTGGCGAGCTAACCGCGCATGTACGTTACACGCTCCATGAGCACTCTCTGCGCGTCGACTACAGCGCGACCACCACCAAGCCGACCGTCCTGAACCTGACCAATCACAGCTACTTCAACCTTGCCGGCAACGGAAAGGGCACGATCCTCGACGAGATTCTTACGCTCAACGCGGATCGCTACACGCCTGTCGATTCAGGATTGATTCCCACCGGCCAGCTTGCTCCCGTCGCAGGAACCCCCTTCGACTTCCGCAAGCCGACAGCGATCGGTGCGCGTATCAATAACAACGACGCTCAGCTGAAGATTGCCGGCGGCTACGATCATAACTTTGTCCTGAACACAAAGCCGGGAGAAGAGCTGCATCTCGCCGCGCGCGTCGTCGATCCTTCAAGCGGCCGGACGCTGACCATCACCACCAGCGAGCCAGGCGTGCAATTCTATTCCGGTAATTTTCTGAATGGAAAGCTGACCGGGAAGTTCGGCGTCGCCTATCCGAAGAACGCGGCGTTCGCTCTCGAGACGCAGCACTATCCCGACTCGCCAAACCATCCGGATTTTCCATCGACGCTTCTGCGGCCCGGCCACACACTGCACTCCACCACGGTCTTCACCTTCGGGGTCGAGAAATAGCTGGATAAAAGCGGTGCGGCTTTAGCCCATGGGCCCACGCCGTTTGGTGTCATCGCCGCCCGCCAGCTCCTGGCATGGACCTATATCCGCTTCGCTGCCTCTTCCACGAGTGACTGCAAGAACTCCGGAACTCCCGCGCACCGTGCCAGATTGGCACTCTGTCCGGCCCACAGTGCAAGCAGGTCAGCTCTGCCGGCTTTCTGTGCGGGCAATGCCACGTTCCGCATGAGAACTCTCTGCAGCGGATACGGCAGGATCTCGGTCCCAGGCCGGTTCAGCGTTTGCAGCAGCTCATTATCGATACCTCGCGCGAGTCTGCCGGTGAATCCTGGCGTCAGCGCCGTTCGCCCGGCTTTGCCACTGAGAAGAGCCTCACGATGCAGCGGGTGCGCTCCAGACTCCTCGCAGGTGAGAAAGACCGTGCCCATCTGTACGCCTTCCGCTCCCAGAGCGAAGGCTGCGGCGATACCGCGAGCATCCGCTATGCCGCCAGCGGCAACAACCGGAACCTTTACCGCATCGACTGCCTGCGGCACGAGTGAGAAGGTTCCGGTCAGCGAGTCCTGTGCCGCTCTCAGGAACGATCCGCGATGTCCGCCGGCTTCAAAGCCCGATGCAACCACAATGTCGACACCGGCTTGTTCCAGCGCAATGGCCTCATCGGGAGTCGTCGCTGTTCCCAGCGTGACAATCTCTCTCCTTCTCGCCTCGTCCAAAATTTCTTTTGGCGGAATGCCGATGACAAATGAGAATACGGGAACGTTTGCGTCGAGAAGCACGCGTGCCTGATCCTCAAACCGGATCGGCTTGTACGGAGCGAATACCGGCTGAGCGCCGCCGGCGGCTTCGATATACGGCGCCAGGTGTGACAGCGCGCGGCTGAATGCAGCAGCATCCGAAGTGCGGGCGCCCTCATCTTCCATTGAAACCCACAGGTTCATGGCGAAGGGCTTTGCCGTGAGAGAGCGGATCTCGGCAATCACATCTCCGATCGCGTCTGGTTCAAGACCATGTGCACCGAATGATCCCAGGCCGCCGAAGTTCGATACCGCGGCAGTCAGCCGCTGAGATGAAAAGCCTCCGAGCGGTCCCTGGATGATCGGATACTCGATCCCCAAAGCCTCCGAGACACGTGTTTGATTCCATGGCTTTGCCATCATGCATCCTCACATCGTGAAGAGGCGAACGACCTCGCCTCCTCAGGCGGTTACTTCAAAAACCACTTCTACAACCACCGGCACACCGAGGGGAAGGCTGGCAGCACCAAGAACCATCCGGACCGGCAGCTTATCCTCGCCGAAGACATCGCGCAACAACTCCGAGGCCGCGTCTGCCACTTTCGGCGACGCCAGGAAGTCATCCGCCGTAGCCATATATACCGCCAGTTTGACGACTCCGGCCACCTTATCAAGAGAGCCTAGATGTTTTCTCGCCACGGAGAGCACATTCAAGGCCGCGAGGCGTGCGGCTTCGCGTCCCTGTTCGAGGTTGTATTCTCTGCCCAGCCGGCCTATGAACTTCGCTTCATGTCCGATGACCGGAAGAACGCCGCTGAGATAAAGCAGGTTTCCGGTCTGGACACTTTCAACATAGGCGCCAAGCGGAGTGGGCGCGGGCGGCAGCTCGATGCCGAGCTCCGCAAGCCGGCGCTCTGCGCCTGCCGGCTGCGGACTCTTGCGGCTTACCATTTGCCTGAGTGCGCACCGCCGTCCACGTGCAGCACTTCGCCGGTGATCTGGCTGCCTTCGGTGAGATAGACAACCGCATTCGCGATATCGCTCACGTCTGAGATCGTGCCCATCGGAGAGAGTGTTTTCAGGAAGTCCTTGGGGTTCTTCTCATGCATCGGGGTATCGACGATGCCAGGCGCGACAGCGTTGAAACGAATGTGCTGCGTCGCGTACTCGCTGGCCAGGCTCCGCGTAACGGCTTCCAGGCCGCCCTTGGTGATCATTGCCACTGAGGCTGTAACGCCTGCGATGGGGTTCGCGACCAGCGATGTGGTGATGTTGACCACGCTGCCTTTAGACTTCTGCGCGATCATCTGCTTCACCGCACCTTGCGTGACGTAGAGAAAGCCTTCGAGGTTGGTGGATGACAACGCCTTGAAGTCCTCGGCCGTGTAATCGGTGAACGCTTTGGCCACAAAAATACCAGCGTTGTTTACCAGCGCATCGACCGATCCGAACTTCCGGATAGCGGTTTCCACTACCTCAGCGGCTACCGCGGTGTCCCCGATGTTGCCATCGACGAGCGCGAGTTGATTCGATTCGGCAAATGCACCAGACTTGGTGATATTGCGTGAGTTGGCTACGACGTTATATCCGCGATCGAGGAATGACTTCACCACGCCCGCCCCGATGCCCTGCGATGCTCCCGTTACGATAACTGTTTTCTTTTTGCTTCCCATGTTCAGCCTCCTTTTGGCTGCCGGCTTCATTCGCCGTACACGAGAAGAGATTCGTAGCCGGTGATCATGATGCGTAGTATCTTTCGATCAATTGATCGGAGCTAGCTATCGATCCAGATCGCGCGTTTTCTGCCGGATCGCCGGCAGCTCTTCGTCCAGCAATTCGAGGAACTGCTTCAATGCGATCGACGGTTCTTTCTTCTTCCATGCGGCGACAAAGTCAACGCGAACATCGTCAGGCTGCAAGCGGAAAAAGGAGACGTTGTCCGCGCGCAGATTGCGGGCCGATGCGGTAACAATGGCCACTCCCTCCTCCGCTTCCACCGTAGACAGTACCGAGTGCATATTGTTCAGCTCATTGTGCAGCCGCGGCGAGAAGCCGTTGTCGTTACAGACGCGGATGATGGTGTCATGGACCTCCGGGGAGCTGGCACGCTGAAAGGTAATGATGCGCTCGCCCGCCAGATCCGCGATGCGGATGCGCTTGGCTTTTACCTTGCGGGTATTGGGGAGGGCCACGACCAGCGCCTCGCGGAAGAGCAGACGCGACTCGTAGTCCGAGCTGCGATCGGCGGATGGCGGGCGCGTAAATCCAATGTCGATCTCCCCCCGGTCGAACGCAAGATCCTGCCCGCTGGGCACATTTTCTTCAAGCCGCAGCGCGACCCCCGGATGCCGGGCCTTGTATTTGCGCAGCAGGTCGGGGAGAAACGAACAGGTGGCAAACCCCATGAAGCCGATCCCCAGTCTGCCGATCTCACCCTTGGCCGCGCGCTGGGCCATTGCAATCGACCGCTCCGCCTGCGCGAGCGTCTTGAGAGCTTCCTCGTAGAAGACTTGTCCTTCCAGAGTGAGGCGAGCCACGCGGCCCTCCCGCGAGAAGAGCTTGATGCCAAGTTCGCTCTCAAGATCGGAGACTGCCTGGCTGATCGACGGTTGAGCGATATAGAGGTGCCGCGAAGCCTCGCGATATCCCTTCCACTGCACGACCGCTGTGAAGTAGCGAAGGTGCCTCAGTTCCATGGGTGATAGGTGCTCCCTATCACGGGATTAGAGCATACCGCTCAGGCTGGGGAGCAAAGCATTCATTCTGGCAATCTTTCGCCGGCTTGTTCGCGCCACACATGCGGCATTGCCCAGCTCTGTAACCTGCTCACCCTCGACCGCGTCTACTGAATGTGGCGGCTTTTGACTAGCGCCCGGTGCCTTGCTCCTGTTTATAGTTTCTATGGGGGAATCTAAGCACGATGCGTATTGTTTCCTGCAGGTGGAGAGTGAAGCTGGCGATGCTGGCGGCGGTTGCCGTCGTTTTATGGAGCGCAGTTGCCAGCCGGACTGCAGCCGAAGCCCAGGATCCTCCGAGCATCGTGGGGAGCTCACCGCTATCCGGTCTCTCCGGCGCGAACGATTGGATCAACTCCAAGCCTCTGACGGCGAAGCAGCTCAAAGGAAAGGTCGTTCTCGTCGATTTCTGGGACTATTCGTGCATCAACTGCATTCGCGCCATCCCCTATATTCGCGCGTGGGCGGACAAGTACAAGGATAGCGGCCTGGTGGTGATCGGCGTTCATACGCCGGAGTTCGATGTCGAGAAACAGCTGCCGAATGTTCAGAAAGCAGTCACGAAATTTGGCATCACCTATCCGGTGGCCCTCGACAACGACATGGCAGTGTGGAACGCCTTTCACAATGAGTATTGGCCTGCCCACTACTTCATCGACGCCAAGGGCAAGGTGCGCTATGAGCATTTTGGCGAAGGTGGATACGACGAGTCGGAGCGATGGATTCAGGAGCTGCTGAAAGAGGCGAACGCAAAGGCGATGCCCGCAGGTCCTGCCAGTGTTCATGGCCAGGGTGTTGAGGCCGCTGCCGATACCGCCGACGTGCGCTCTCCTGAAACCTATATCGGCTATGCGCGTGCCGAGCACTTCGCGTCGCCGGGCGGAATCAAACGGGATGCGGAGCAGCTCTATGTTGCGCCGGAGCACCCTGGGTTGAACCAATGGGGACTGGCCGGCAAGTGGGTCGATCATCAACAGTCCGCTCAGCTGAGGTCTGCCGGCGGAAAGATTGTGTTCCATTTTCACGCCCGCGATCTGCATCTCGTGCTCGGCCCGATGAGCGACGGCAAACCCGTCCGCTTTCGCGTGACCATTGACGGCCAGGCTCCCGGAGAGAACCATGGTGTAGACACCGATGCGCAGGGAAATGGAGTGGTCACCGACGATCGTCTGTATCAACTGGTACGGCAGACGGGGGCCATTACGGATCACGTCTTTGTGATCGAGTTTCAGGATGCAGGCGTACAGGCGTTTTCCTTTACCTTCGGGTAAAGGAGCAGTAGGAGGAAAACATGATTCAGAATTCAGACAAGAGTGCGCGCCCATTGACCCGTCGAGCGTTTGTTCTCGCCGGCGGCGCTGCTGCCGCGGCGGCCGCGTTCAGTCTAAGGCACCGGATCGAACCGGTCGAAGCAGAGGGAAGTCTTCCGAAACAGGTCAAGATCGTGCAGTTCTCCGATGCCGGGCAGCGGGAAGACGTTGTCACACTGCCTGTGATCGTCAAGACCGATGAGGAGTGGAAGCAGCAGCTCTCGCCGATAGCGTTCGAGATCACCCGCCGCGCCGGAACCGAGCGGCCATATTCGGGACAGAACTGGGATCAGCATAGCAAAGGGCTGTATCGCTGCATCTGCTGCGACACGGCGCTCTTCAGCTCCGACACAAAATTCGAATCCGGCACCGGCTGGCCCAGCTTCTGGCAGCCGATCGCGAAGGAAAACGTTCGTGAAAGCTCAGATTATTCACTGGGAATGGCACGCACCGCGGTTTCCTGCCGCCGCTGCGATGCCCATCTTGGGCACGTCTTCGATGACGGTCCCAGGCCAACCGGTCTTCGTTACTGCATGAACTCAGCCGCCCTTCGTTTCGCGAAGCTGGCCTGATCCGGGTGATGGACAATAGAGGAATGACAAACCTCGCATTCGAGGAAGTCGTTTCAGCGATCAGGCATTTCGCGGGAACAGCCAACGGCTTCGCTTCGTTGCAGGAGTTCAGCGTCAACCTCATCGCTGAGCGGCTGCCGAATTATGACTGGGTCGGCTTCTACATGCTGGATCCCGAGGACGACAGCTTTCTTGTTCTCGGGCCGTTTCATGGTGCTCCCACGGAACATGTCCGCATCCCGGTAAACCAGGGCATCTGCGGAGCCGCCGTAGCCCAGGGAGAAACCGTAATCGTCGAGGACGTTTCCGCCGATCCGAGGTATCTCTCCTGTTCGATCGAAACGAAATCGGAGATCGTCGTTCCAATCCGGGTCAGGGGAAAGGTCGAGGGCGAGATCGATATCGACAGTCACACGCTCAATGCTTTTGGAGCCGAAGATCGCGCGTTCCTTGAGGAATGCGCGGCCGTGTTCGGTCAGTTTCTCGAAAGACAGGACCAGCCCACGGCTCAGTCAGCACTCGCAAAATAGAAGCGGTAATGATTGCGGCAGCCGGGATTGAAAGCTGCGCCGCAATCAGGGCAGGTGTAGCCGCTCGCCATGTATTGCGCGATGCTCAGTTCAAATCCGCAAGCCCCGCAGAGCACAGCGGCCTGACCCCATTCCGCCTGCGTCCAGACTTCAATCGAATGGCCTGCCAGAGCCTCGTGGCAATCCTTGCAGGCGTAATAAACGCCACAACATCTCATCCTGATGGCGATGATGTCGAGATCCGTTTTGTAGTGAGCGCAGCGTGTTTGCGCGTCGAGATCGATCCCGCGAACTTCCGGATGCGGCAGCGGCATAGAGGAACAGATTACCGGAGCCAGTTACCGTAGCCAGGACGAAGTCCGTTGATTCCACCATTCCCCTCGCTCCATAATGATGCATGGCGACCCCGTCACCCTTCGTTCCAGCCGCTGACCTGCGTCCTTCCGAATCGCCATCGGTTCCTGCGCTGCCTCGGGACTGCACCTTCAGCCCCAGCGACTGGCACGCTCTTGCTCCGTTCTGGTATCCGGTGGCGCACTCCCGCGAGGTAACCAGCAAACCGCTCGCCACGCGCCTGCTCGATGAGCGCGTCGTAGTCTATCGGCTGTCCGACGGTTCGGTCGCGGCTGCTCGCGACATCTGCTACCACCGCGGTGTTCCGCTGAGCCTCGGTCATGTCGAGGGCGACGAGATCATCTGCAAGTACCACGGACTGCGCTATGACCGTGAAGGCCGCTGTACCTGCATTCCAGCGCATCCAGGCGGTGCCATCTCTCCGCGCCTGCGGCTCGACATGTACCGGACACAGGAGCGCTACGGGCTGGTGTGGGTGCGCCTGATCGACAACGGCCCTCAGGAGCTGCCGGAGTTGACGGAATGGGATGACCCAGACTACCTGCAGGTGTCGCTGGACAGCGTGGAGATCAAGGCTGCGGCAGGACGGCAGGTTGAAGGCTTTCTCGATGTCAGCCACTTCGCCTTCGTTCATAAGGAGAGCTTTGGCGAACCGGACAACCCGGTCGTGCCGGATTACAAGGTAACCAAGACCGCGCGCGGCTTTATTGCCGATTACATCAGCACCGTCAGCAACTACGCGCATGGGTATAAGCACCTGGCCCCGCCGGATTTCCCCTGGCTGCGGCGATTTGAAGTCTTTCTGCCCTTCATCGCCAAGCTGACCGTGACTTTCCCCGGTGGCGGCAAGCTTCAAATCCTGAATGCAGCTTCGCCGGTATCGGCGCGCAGAACGCGGCTCTTTGTCCCGCTCTGCCGCAACTTCGACAAAGATGCCCCCATCGAATCGACCCTGGACTTCAACTATCAGATCTTCGCCGAAGATATCGAAATCGTCGAAACGCAATATCCCGAGGACCTGCCGCTAAACCTGCATGATGAAGCGCACTTTCCGGCAGACCGCAGCTCGGTCACTTACCGCAAAGGCCTGGCCGCGATCGGACTCGGCCGCCACTACACCGCATAAGCCGGATCGAGAACAACAGATGCGCTCGGCGCAGTCTGTCTGCCTGCATCTCTTCCATATCCGCCAGGCTTTAATTCGGGGAGGCGTCCGGATCGGAAGGAATCTTCTCCTGCTGCGGCAGCTTGTCGCGGCGCTGCGCCTGCTCTTGAAACTTGGTCTGTTGGCGCTGATCGCGTGCGTCTTTCATCCTGCGAAATGCGGCAAGCGCTTCGCCGGCTTCTTTGCCCTGGTGCATCTGGCGATAAAGCGTCGCGAGCTGATACCACGACATCATCTGCAGCTCCTCGTCGCCCTTGCCTTCGATGGCCAGCCGGAATTGCTGTATGGCCGCGTCGTTCTGACCCTGCGCGGCCATTCCTCTTCCCAGGTAGTAGTGAGCGTCGACGAGCGTGGGATCCTGGCTCAGCGCTTTTTCAAGCAGCGGCACGCCTTGCGCAGCCTGATCGCGCGTGACGCGCAAACTGCCCAGCTTGTATAAAGCCACGGCATCGAAGGGATCGATTTTGATCTCCGCCGTGTAAGCGTCGTCGGCATCCTGCAGCTTGCCGCTGGTCCATAAGGCATCGCCCAGCTCCTCATGCAGGCCCGGCTGAAGCGGCGCCGCGCGCACCGCAAGCTGAAACTCGCCAATCGCGTCTTCGGTGCGATACGCTTCGGCGTCCGACTGGCCCAGGACTTCGTGGACTCTCCATGAGTCGGGGTCGCGCGCATACATGGCCGCGTAGCTTTCTTTCGAGACGAGAAGGTGAGCTCGGCCGCGATGGTAGAGGATGTCCAGATTGCTGGGATCGAGCGCCGCGGCTTTGTCCAGCGACGTGGCCGCTGCATCGGCGCGATTCTGGTCGAGCTCTACCACTCCCAGCCACATCCACGCCATCGCGTTCTTCGGCTCCAGCTGGACCGCGCGCGCGAGCGCTGCATCCGCTTCTGCGAGGCGATTCATCTTGTAGAAGACGATCCCCGTGAAAAGCGGAACACCGCGCAGCGATGGATCGAGTGCCGATGCTTTATGCAGCGCGGCAAGCGCATCCTGCAGCTGATTGCCTTGTTCCAGAGCCAGCCCGAGATTGAAATAGCCGATCGCTGAGCCGGGTGTCGCTTTCACGAATTGCTGAAAATCTTGGATGGCCTCCGCGGCATCGCCCCGGCGCATGGCTGCATTGCCCTGTTGAAAGAAGGCGCGGGCGTCTGCCTCCTGCGCGAAGCCGACGGTGGCCACAGTTGCAGCAGCGATCGAAAAGGTGAACAGCAGGGCGGAAATTCTTGAGCGATGAGGGAGCACATCAGGAAGCATAGCTGAACTCAGGAGCAAAAAATTTGGGACCATGGAGTTCTCTTCCATGGTCCCGGTGCAAGGAGGCACTGATAAGAACTACAACTTGCCTGGCCGGCTCAGTAGTGAATCTTCAGGACGAACTGCACGTTTCTCGGGCCATTCAACGTGCTGCCCACCTGGCCGAAGTTGCTATCCTCCACTCCCGAATCAGGTTTGTTGAAGATATGCCGGTTGAAGGCGTTGAACATCTCGCCTCGGAACTCGATGCTCTTCGACTCATGAATCGGTATCGTCTTGTTGATGCCGAAGTCTTCATCGAAGTACGCGAACGATCGTATGTTGGCTGAATCGCGCGGATAGGTTCCGAACTGGAATGGACCCGTACCGCGATTCAGGTTGGGATCGACGAATGCGGCGCAGTTCCAGTATCCGGTTTCGCATGCCGTGGTAAGGCCGCCAGAGGTGTTGATCGAGAACGGATCGTAGGTACCTTTCGTGCGCCTCACGTTCTGGCCCGGAACCGGGTCGGGGCGAATGCCGTTGTCGAAGCCGGGGATGCCGGGTTCGCCGAAGAAGCTGATCGGCTGCCCGCTCAGATAACGCTGCACGCCGCTGATGCGCCAGTTCGAGATCACAGCACTTACCGGCTTTGGTGTATTGGCAAGGAACTGCTTGCCTTTACCGACCGGCAGTTCATACAGGTAGCTCACCACGAAGTTGTTGGGGACGTCCTGGTTGCTGACTGCCTTTTCCGCTCTGTGATCGTAGGGGTTCTGCGTTCCGCCCTGGCTCTGCAGGGTGCTGTAGTAGGGCTGGATGCTGTCCGCATCGGTGATGGTCTTCGAGAAGGTGTAAGACGCCAGCACATTCAGGCCGTTGTAGAAGCGCCGCTCCAGCTTGGCCTCGAGCGCGTCATAGCTGGCCTGCCCAACGTTCTGCAGATAGCTGTCGGTGTTGATGTAGCCGTACTGCGGGAAAGGACGAAGCGCCTGCGAAACCGTTCCGCCGCCGCCCCAGGTGTCTTCGAAGTTGCCGTATGGCGGCGAAACTCCGGCAGCCACTGCTGCAGGAGACGCTGCGTTGTCATAGAGCACGTTGCCCAGCGCCAATCCGCTCAGCGGCATGTCGTTGGGATAATCGATCAATCCGTGCAGATGCGTGGAGTGCTGGCCGAGATAGCCGACCGTAAAGATCCAGTTCGGATCCAGCTGTATCTGGTTTTCCAGCGACCAGGTCTCGACCATGGCAGGACGGCCGTAGCTCTTGGCCACATAGTCCACGCCCTGTCCATTGAGCTGTGTGGGGTCGAGATCGGGTGCAGTGGGAAGAACCGGAAGTCCGGCGTCGAGCAGCGGACCGGACATCGGATCGCCGGCGTTGAAGACGTTGGGATTGAGTGTGAATCCCTGCGTTGTGCCCTGGCCGTAATCCGCATCGACAAGCGGACCATAGTAGATGCCGAAGTTGCCGCGAACGACGACACGATGAGCGATAGCGTCTGGATTCCAGGCGAAGCCTACACGAGGTTCGAAGTCCTTGTAGAAGGTGTCGGCCCAGGTTTCACCCTTGTTGCCATTGCGCCCGGTTCCGACTCCCGCGAAGACAAGAGCTCCAAGCTGTCCATCCGCCCCGGAATTCGGCGTAGTCGGGCTCAGGATTGCCGTGTCTCCATCGGCCTCGTGGCGGGGCGTATCGAAGCTCCACCGGATGCCGAGGTTGAAGGTGAGATTGGGCCTGGCCTTCCAGTCGTCCTGTGCAAACACCGCGCCGTAGTGCTTGATCCAGCGCGGAGCATGCAGGTCGACGATGCGATTGATGTCTCCAGTCTGGCCGATCAGGAACGCCGCAAAGGCATTGCCATAACCCTGAGTTCCCAGAGTTGCCGCAGTCTGACCGGGATAGAAGCTGAAGCAGCCCGATACGCCGCTGCAGGTGCCGCCGATCTTGCTGATGAAGGAGAACTGCTCGTAACGCGCCGTGCCGCCAAAGCGGAAGCTGTGCGCGCCGTGCAGCCAGTTCACCGTGTCGTTGAGCACGATACCGTTGTCCACATCCTGTGCATAGGAGTTCTCGCCCAGGCTTGGATACGGGCTGCCGCTGAATACGAATCCGGGGAAGGTGGGTCCGGAGGCGTTGGGAATGCCGAGCGTCGCGCCCCAGTTCGAATTCAGCTGAGAAGCAGCGGACACGGTGTAGTTGTTGGAGCGGTTGCTGCCGACCGTCAGTTGGTTGATCACGCTGGGGCTGAAGATCCACTCCCAGCCTGCGCGGAAGAGCTTGCCGTAATCGTTGGTCTCGGCGCAGCAGGTGTTGAGCGGCGGAGGCAGATTGAAGTCATTGCCCTGATCGGTGTTTTCGCGCGAGCTCCAGAAGCCCCAGACCTTGTGCTTCGCGCCAATGTTCTGGTCGACACGGATGCTGTAAACAGTCTGGCTGAGCGTGTCGCTGGTGTTGTAGACGTAGTTATTGGTTCCACCGCCGTTCAGGTTCGGCTCCGGCAACAGTTTGAGCACATTCTTTGCGACGGTGCTGAAGCGATCATAGGGAATCTGGTTGTTCGGGAAGGGCGAACGGCATTCGGCTGAGGTGTACTGGTTCTGGACTGTCTGCGGATCGAAGATCTGTCCATACAAAATTGGCTGGCCGGTGCAATTGTTGATCACATTGCCGGGAATGGGGCCGCCGAGAAAGCCGGAAAAATCTGCGAACTGACCGTTGTCGCCGCGAATGGCTGCAGTCGGCAAAAGGCTGGTGATCGAGGAGCCGGTGGAATAGCGGAGCTGTTCCCATCCGAAGAAGAAGAAGGTCTTGTCGCGGCCATGGTAGACGTGAGGAATGTAGACCGGTCCTCCCAGGGTGATGCCGTAGTCATTCTTGGTGTCGGGCGGACGCTGGAGAGAGTCGCGCGCGGCGGCGGTTGTGGCATCCGCCAGATAGCCGTTGTTGAACCAGTTGTTTCCGTCCAGAGCGGCGTTCTTATAGAAGTCGTAGATGATTCCGTGATAGTCGTTGGTGCCGCTGCGCGACGTGTAGTTGGCGATGCCTCCCGTGGTTCTGCCGATGTCGGCGGGCAGAGAGGTAATGCTGAGACGGAATTCCGAAATCGCTTCTACTGAAGGAGAGAGGCCGTCGAAGCCGCCTGAGCCGTTTTCTTCGCGCAGGGTGCTGATGCCGTCGACCAGGTAGTCGCTGCCCAGCGTCTGTCCGCCATTGATCTTGGCGATGATCTGGCCGCCCGCGCCGCCCGCCGAGGTTCCCGGACCTACCGCGCCGGGAGCAAGAAAGGTGAGCGTGGAGAGCGATCGCAAAGCGCCCGACACGGCCAGGGGCAGATCTTCCACCTGCTCCGGCTGAATCGATGTCGCGACATCAGAGGTTGCGGTCTCCAGCGTGAGCGAATTGGCCTGCACATTCACCGTCTCTGCGGCCGCGCCAACCTGCAGGGTGAAGTTGTGCGCAGAGGCCGCACCCACCGAGACGACGACGCCGTTGGCAACCTCCGTCTTGAAGCCGGAAGCGGTTACGGTCACGTTGTAGTCGCCCGTATGCACGGCGGGCATCACGAAATAGCCGGCGTTGCTGCTGACGGCGGTGTAGGTGGTCTTGGTCGATGTCTCAACCGCGGTAATTCTGGCCTTGGGGATTACGCTTCCCGAACTGTCGGTAATCGTGCCGCTGATCGATCCCGAATCGAGTTGCGCCAGCGCCGGCAGTGAACAGAGAACCAGAGCAAAGGCTGCCAGCGCTTTGCTGAATTTCTTTATTTTGTTGTCGGGGATGAAGCAGGAAAGGGTGAAGCGGCAGGGAACTGTACTGTACAACCTCATAAAACGTTTCCTCCAAAAAGCCGTCATGGTTGCATCGATCCCCTTTCGGCGCCGCCCTCATGAAAGCGGTTGCTTCTCGTAGAAAGAGGTCAACTTGGTAATCGTTTTCTCGACCGTCAGATATAGTGCAGGGCGTTCATTTGAATTGTCAATGTGTATTTAGCCTGCGCAGCCGATGTAACCGCTTTCCTTGTTATGAGATAAGGATCTCCGCCCATGTTTTCAAGGGTTTGCTGAAGACGTTTACTGCATCGAAATTTGCAGCTTAAGGCGGATGGGAAGCCCCAGCTCAGGGATGGATTGCCGGCGAAGTGACTTTTGCGCCCGCCTGCTGCTGCGCTTCCGCATGGAATTTCTGGTAGTCGCTGTCGGTAACGGCGATGTCCGCACGGAAGCCGATGATACCGATGGCGTGAGCAATCACATGAGCCTGTCCGTCGATGGGCAGCCACAGCTCGTTGTTAACCAGCTTCTGATTAAAGGTGAAGTTGCTGCCTTTGCCGACCGACAACAGACCGAAGCCGAGATGAAAATTGTCGTCGAAGCGGGCGATCATGCGGCGCACTTCGCGGTCCTGCTCATCGATCCAAAGCGTTCCGGAGAGCTTCTTTGATGCGTCTTCGGCCATGCCGTGCGTTTTGGCGTGCGGATCGCCGGTGAAATCGAAGGCGATGGTGCTGCGTCCGTCGAGCATTTCGCGGCGCGGATTTGAGACCTTCATGATGGCGAGCAGCTGGCTCACGCTCACGTCATTCTTGTCGGTCGGCTTGCCGGGCGGCGTCTCCTGCGCCTTCTTGACCTCCTTCATCACGTGGTCTTGCTCTTTTTTCTGTTCGTCCGCGCTGAGGTCGCTGCCGTTCTTTTTAACCTTGCGATCGATCTCGTGGGTATTCACGAAGAAGACTTCATCCTCTTCGCTTTCGGTCTTTTTGATGGAGCCGTCCTTGTTCAACTCGTGTGTGATCGTCGACTCGCGATAGGTATAGTTCTCGCGGGTCTCGTCCATCTTGCGCTGATGTTCCTGCACCTGCTGCATCAACGTGGCCACATCGGGCAGGGGTGCCTGCTGTGCGCCTGCCGCGGCGGCGGTGCAGAGGGTGAGTGCAATGGCCGCAAGACGCATAGAGGAATCTCTCCGGGAAAGCTGGCAGCGATGGATTGAAATAACGTACGCTGATACCTGCGGGCCGGTTCCCATCCCCACCTTTCATAGAACGTGGACAGCCGGTTAGGAATTTAAACGAGGGGACGTCAGAAATGTTTCGTTTGTTACTACGCTGGGTTCTGCATGCCATTGCTTTGCTGCTGGTCGCCTGGTTCGTGCCTGGCTTTCATGTCCGGAACTTCGCCGCGGCGCTGATTGCCGCAGTAGTCATCGGCCTGCTCAACGCAACACTGGGGCTGCTGCTGAAGATCATCACCCTGCCGCTGGGGATCTTGACGCTGGGACTGTTTTTTCTGGTGATCAACGCCTTTATTTTGCGCCTGGCGTCGGGAGTGGTTCCAGGCTTTTACGTGGCGAGCTTTGGCGCTGCTTTTATCGGAGCCCTGGTCCTGGCCCTTCTGCATATGCTCTTCAGCGCACTTGAGGACTAGAAGCGCCTTCACCAAGTGTGCTGAGATCTTTTGCAGCGCTCGGAATGACGGACTGCAGGCATGCGGGCGATGATTGCGGGTCAGCATCCCGTCCGGGTTTCTATTGAGGCGGCGGAATTGTGCTGCTCTGCGGGAGCGGAGCTTTGGGAACGGCTACGCCCTTCAGCGTTTGGTCATCGGAAGCGACGCCGGTCTTACGAACTGACCGCGCGCGTCCATGAGCTGGTGCCGCTACCGGCTTGGGCGCCACGATTCCGGCGTCTGCCGAGCTCACTCCCGAGGATGTGCTCATGGGGATCGGAACGCCCGGCGCGATCGGAACCAGATGGCGGGAATGGCTGACGCTGCCCGCGATGATCGCCACGCACGCAGCCATGCCTGCGGCCGAAGCAAAAGCCAGACGGGGCAGCCCGAAGAGCCGGGCGGGCTTGTGAGCGGAAGCGCCGGCAAGCCGCGCCGCAATGCGCGTCTCGATTCCGGGACGAGGATGGGTCGAGCCGATCATGCGCAGAGTCTGATCGATTTGCTTCTCGAGATCGGCGTCGAGAAAATGGGGGTCGTGTGTTTCGTGGCTGCTGCTCATCGTGTAACTCCTTGCTTCGCAAGCAGAGTGGAGAGCTCGCGCCGGGCGCGGAAGATGCGCGACCGGATGGAAGACTCCGTAGTGCCAAGTACCGCCGCTATTTCCGGCGTGGCCAGTTCATCGACGGCAGAGAGCAGGAGCGCCTGCCGCTCTTTCGATGGCAATTGATCGATCGCCCGCAGAATGCGGCTATGCTCCTGCGAGGAGATGAGGGTTTCATCGGCGCGCCGTTCCGGCGAAGGCAGAACGCGCGCGAAGTCGGCGACGTCTTCGTTCTCCGGCCGCGTCTTGCTGCGCCGCTTCTTATCCAGGACCACGTTCCAGGTGATGCGCACCAGCCACACCCGCAGGTCGCGGATCTCCGCGAGCTGATCGCGATGCTTCAATACGCGCAGGAATGCCTCCTGCACCGCGTCTTCGGCCTCCGCGGCATTGCGCATGACCGAGTAGGCCACACGATAGAGGGTCGTCGAATATTCGGCGACAAGGGCAGTGATCGTCTCGCTCGAATCCAATGTGTCGGCCGTCGTCAAAGACGGAGTCACCCAGCCGGTAAGCTGTGCTGATAGCTGTCCGGGAAGCGTACTCATCCTAACTCCATGCCCTAAAGACGGAGAATAGCCCTGTTGCGCTCATCCAAGCTATAAATCGTCGTGACCGGAATATTTCTTCACAATCCCAGTTGAAGTGTATGGATTCAGGACAGAGATGGATGCAGCGGCAGCCCTGGTTTGAGATTCACGATAGCCGGTTCTTTCCCCGCTTCCTGCGCGATCTGGTAACCGATGCGCTGGAGACGATGTGGAATGCGCAGAATACCTATGCGCCCCTCGTTCCGCTGCTGCAGCGTGCACTGCGCCAGGCGGGAACGAATCAGGTGGTCGATCTGTGCTCGGGCGGAGGCGGTCCCTGGCTGAGGCTCTCCCGTGAATTCGAAGGCCAGGATGAACGGCAGCCGGATATATGTCTAACCGATGTTTATCCGAACCGGACGGCCTTTGAGCGGTTGCGGCAGGCAGCGGGAGTTCGTTTTTCCTCCGAGCCGGTGAATGCGACGCGCATTCCAGGAGAGTTGACCGGATTCCGCACCATATTCTCCTCCTTCCACCATTTCGATCCGCAGGAGGCACGCGCCATTCTGAAAAACGCCTTCGACGCGCGGCAGGGAATTGCCGTTTTTGAATCGGCCAGCCGCGAGCCGCGCACACTCGCCGGCGTATTTCTCGTGCCGCTTCTGGCGCTCATCCTGGCTCCGGGAATTCGTCCCTTCCGCTGGTCGCGTCTGCTCTTCACCTACCTCGTGCCGGTCATCCCATTCACGCTGTGGATGGACGGCCTGCTCTCCTGCCTGCGCTCGTATTCGCAGCAGGACTTCCAGGAGCTGGTTGCGGGGCTGGACGATGAGGATTATCGCTGGGAGATCGGCGTCGAACGCAGCCGGTTTGTCGCCATCAGCTATCTGATCGGATGTCCGCAGCGTAGTGAAGTCTTTGCAATGGAGCAACGCGGAGTCGCTGTGGATCACGCCTGAAAATGCAAAAGCCCGCGCGAGGCGGGCTATGCGGGCTTGCGGATCAGGCGGTTATTTGCCGGCGAGCTTCTGGGCGGCAATCTGACCGGCAGCTGTGGTCTTGTCCTGATCCTTGATCTCAGCGTAGATCTTCTTGGCGGCTGCCGGATTCGTGGTCTCGTAGAGGCCTGCCAGCTCGAGCTTCGCGGAAGACGCGGGTACCGTCGCGGTGGGGTTCTTGATGACCTGGTTGTAGATGTCGACGGCCTGGCTGTCGCGGCCGGTCTGGCGATAGAGGCCGGCAAGCGCCATCTTGGCCAGCGCGGCAAGCCCCGTGTCGTGGGAGTCCGCAGCCTTCTGCAGCTCTTTTTCAGCCGAGGCGGTCTGGTTCAGATCGAGGTAGGTCAGTCCCGCAAAATATTCGGCGTTGGCTCCGCTCTTGAACCATCCATAGTGGTCAGCTACATCGACGAACAGCGGATTGGCCGCCTTGGCGCGATCGGCGGCAGTGGCGTAGCTATTGTCGTTCGGAGCCACCGGCTGTCCCGGCTGGCGCAGCGGCGCGTTGTAGATGTCCATGGCCTTGCCGAAGGCAACTTCCGCCTGCTCGGAGCGGTTGTTGTAGACAATGGAGCCGGTAACGATGAGCGCGATCGCGACCAGGACCACGGCTCCAATCTTGATGACATTGCCGCGATGCATCTGCAGCCAATCGATGCTGGTAGCGGTCGTCTCGACGAACTTATCCTGCTTTAGTGCGTGACGCGTCTGTGTGTCCACTGATGGTCCTTCAGATTCCTTTAGGCGGGAGCTAGCCGGTAATCCGGCGTTGGCAGACCCGCAGGGTTTCGGCGGCTGTCTGCTCGCAGATACTGTAAGTGTAGCAGCGTGGAATCTGAAGGGTCAAAAGGCGGCTGGGCGATCCGCCGCCTATGCCGCCCGCGCCGGATCTTCGATTTCGCCGCGCTCGATTTTTTCCTGGCAGGCGATGCAGTATCGCGACCACGGTACCGCTTCCAGGCGCTTGGCTCCGATTTCGTTGCCGCAGTGCTGGCATTCTCCGAATTCGCCTTCTTTCAGCCGCCGCATCGCCTCTTTCACCATGTTCAACTGCGCATGGCCGTTGGTTCCCTGACTGAACAGCAGTTCCTTCTGATACGAGAGGACGGCCTGATCGGCAGGATCCAATGTGTCCTCCGCGACGGTTTCGCGGCCCTGAGCGACGGCGGACAGCATGGAGGTTTCCAGCAACTGCTTTTGCTGGAGAAGCTTTTCCTCATAAAGACGGGCAGATTTAGGGGAATGATCCACTTTGAAAGACTCCTAATGAAAACGTGTTTGCGGCAATTGGACTGTTCCCAGTTACCAATACGACAACCATTGGACGCGCATTCGCCGTGAAAATTTGTTTTATCTTTGGAAAATCGTGAATTTTTTTGTCGATCCGGAATTGCACCCCGATTTGGAGACGCTTGCTGTGCACTGGCTGTGCCGTTAGGCTAGAAGTTGCCATGTATGAAGACTTCTCTGTAATCGATACCTGGAGCGGCGAAAATCTACGCTGCCGCTGGACCGCAAACGTCGTCGCCATCGCCACCCGTCATGCTGACGCGGTCGACGTCCGCTATGACGTGAACGGGCGTTCTGTATGGATCGCCATGCCCTGCACCGCCTGGGTCGAGCAGAAGAAGCGCACCGGCAACGTCATCACCGATGCGCTGGCCGCGCAGATAGCCGGACGTTATCTGAAGCAGGCAATCGAGTCCGGTTATGACAACGGGCGCGAGATGTACACCATGAACGTCGAAGAGGTCCTCGAGCAGCTGGACGCCGTGCTGCATGAGGCCGGCCATACCAGCAAGCTGCCCGCGCTGATCCCCACCGACGATGACGCGCAGCCGCTGCCATAACCGGCCGGCATGTGCCACTTTGTCATCCAGCCGCTGGAAATGGCACAATAAGCGGTTTGTTCACCAAGGAGCATTTGCATGGGAGTAGCCACCGTCGCACGAGAGATCCGCAGGCTGACGGAGGGGCCTCATGTCCACCGCAATCTATCGACGCCGCAGCTGGTCGAGACGGCCATCGCCCGCGGTGAAGCCAGCCTGGCCTCAAATGGCGCGCTGGTAGCGCTCACTGGAGCCCGCACCGGCCGCTCCCCGCGCGATAAGTTCACCGTCGACGACGACCAGACCCGCGAGCGCGTGGACTGGGGCAAGGTGAATCAGCCGTTTCCTCCTGACAGGTTTGATGCACTGCTGAACCGCGTGCTGCAGCACATGGCGGAGCGCGATCTTTACGTGATGGATCTCTACGCCGGTGCCGATACGAGCTATCGTCTGCCCATCACCGTGGTATGTGAATACGCCTGGCACGCGCTTTTCGTGAAGCAGCTCTTTGTGCGCCCGGAGCTGAAGGATCTGGCGCATCACACCGCCGAGTTCACTGTCATCGCCGCTCCCGAGTTCGAAGCCGTTCCCGAACGCGATGGAACCAAGTCCGGAACATTTATTCTCGCGGATTTCACGCGGAAGATCGTGTTGATCGGCGGCACCAAGTACGCGGGCGAGATGAAGAAGTCGGTCTTCGGCATCATGAACTACCTGCTGCCGTCGCGCGATGTCTTTCCCATGCACTGCTCGGCGAATGTGGGTGCGGATGGTGTCACGGCTCTGTTCTTCGGGCTTTCAGGAACGGGCAAGACCACGCTTTCGGCCGATCCTGATCGGCGTCTGATCGGCGACGATGAGCATGGATGGAGCCAGAGCGGAGTTTTCAACTTCGAGGGCGGCTGCTACGCCAAGTGTGTCGATCTCTCCGAAGAGAAAGAGCCGCAGATCTATCATGCAATCCGCTTCGGCTCGGTGCTTGAGAACGTCGTGATCGATGCGAAAACCGGCGAGCCGGATTACAGCGACATCCGCTACACCGAGAACACGCGCGCAGCGTACCCAATTGAGTTCATCGCCAATGCGGTGATTCCTGGCGTGGGCGGCCATCCCAGGAACGTGCTGTTTCTCGCCGCAGATGCCTTTGGCGTGTTGCCTCCGATAGCCAAGCTCACACCGGAGCAGGCCATGTATCACTTCCTCTCCGGATACACGGCGAAGCTGGCCGGGACCGAGGCCGGGCTAGGCAGCGAGCCGGTGCCGGAGTTCTCCGCATGCTTCGGCTCGCCGTTCCTGCCGCTCGCTCCCAAGGTGTACGCGGAAATGCTGGGCAAGCGGCTGCGCGAGCACAGTGCGCAATGCTGGCTGGTAAACACCGGCTGGACCGGCGGCGCATTTGGTGTGGGCAAGCGCATGAGCCTGAAGCACACGCGCGCCATGGTGAACGCTGCGATCGATGGCCAGCTGACAGAGGTCGAATATCAGATCGAAGACGCATTCGGGCTGAGCATTCCTGCTTCGTGCCCGGGTGTTCCGAGCGAGCTGCTTCACCCGCGCAATGCGTGGCCCGACAAGCAGAAGTATGATGCGCAGGCGCGCATCCTCGCCGAGAAGTTCGAAGAGAATTTCCGCAAATTCGATGCTCCCGAGTACATTCGCGCAGCGGGACCGAAGCCGCGCAAATAATGCGGCAAATCTCAATCTGCTTCTTCTCCTGCGTGTGACCTGGAGCGATGCGTTCTGCATCACAGTGAATAGTTCGTTACTGTCCACAGGGGAACATATTCATGAAAATCGAAACGCTACGCGACCTACTTGTCGAAGAACTGCAAGATCTGTATTCGGCTGAAACCCAGATCACGAAAGCTCTTCCCAAGCTGGTAAAGGCTTCGACCGACGCCAAGCTGAAGCAGGCCTTTGAGAGTCATCTTGAAGAGACCAAAGGCCATGTGGAGCGGCTGGAGCAGATATTCGAGCAGCTTCAGGAAGACCCGAAAGGCAAGACCTGCGAAGGCATGAAAGGCCTTCTGAAAGAAGGCGATGAGCGCGCCAAGGACGACGGCGAGCCCGAAGCGCTGGACGCGGGACTTATCTCCGCCGCTCAGCGCGTCGAACACTACGAAATCGCCGCATACGGATCGGCGCGGACCTTTGCGCAGCTGCTGGGCGAAAACAAAATTGTGCAGCTGCTCGAGGCAACGCTGGAAGAAGAGAAGGCAGCAGACACCAAGCTGACTCAGGTAGCGAAGAAGATCAACGTGGAAGCGAAAGCAGCTTAAAAGGCGGATTTCGCCTTCAGTAAGAAACGGGCATCCCTCGGGGCGCCCGTTTTATTTTTAGTCCGAGCAAACATTCTCACTTATCCGCCATCACAAGTTCACCGTAACAACTATCTATAACAAGAGGACGTCCCATGTTTTTGATTCTTGCGTTGGTGCTAGTTTTGGCCTGGGTTGGCGGCTTCGTGGTCTTCCACACCGCCGGCTTCCTGATTCACCTGTTGCTGGTGTTTGCGGTGATATCGATCATCTTCCACTTCCTGCGCGGCCGCTGACCGGTTGATCGAAGGCCCGAAAGGCAGAACGGCTGCAAAGCCGCTTCTGCCTATTCGCTGTAGTGAAGAAGGCTAAAGACGTCGTACTCGGGAAACCTGTCGCGTCCCTTCAGAAAATCCAGTTCCACGGCAAAGCCCAGGCCGGCGATGTGGCCGCCTAGCTGCTGAACCAGCTTGATGGTCGCCTCCATGGTGCCGCCGGTGGCGAGCAGGTCGTCGACAATAATCACATTCTGGCCGGGCTCGATGGCGTCCAGATGAATCTCCAGCGTGTCGGTGCCGTATTCGAGATCGTAGGTGACGCGGGCCGTCGGCGCGGGCAGCTTGCGCGGTTTGCGCACGGGAACGAACCCCGCGTTGAGACGATAGGCCAGCGCCGGTCCGAAGATGAAACCTCGCGCTTCGATGCCCAGGACCAGATCGATGTCCTTGCCGATGTAGTGCGCGGCCAGCGCATCGATCATCTCGGCAAATCCTTTTTTATCCTTCAGCAGCGTGGTGATGTCGTAAAACAGAATGCCCGGCTTGGGAAAGTCGGGGACGGTGCGGACGAGTTCTTTCAGTGGCTCGCAGTTGATGGGCCGGTGGGAAATCAAAACGCTCTTGCTCCTTTTGCGCCGGTTCTTACCAGGCGCCTTCGATCTGGAATGGTCCTAAATTTGCGGCTTCGCTGTCCGCCAACTCGTGTTCGGTGACAGAGTCGACGCGGCTGCCGCGCGAGCCCTGATGCAATGCCTTTGCCAGCTCCGACAAAACCTCCGATTCGCCCGATGCGACAACCTCCACATGGCCGTCCTCGGTGTTGCGCACCCATCCCTTAAGCTCAAGAGCCGCAGCTTCGCGATGGACGAACCAGCGAAAGCCCACTCCCTGCACACGGCCTTTGACGAGATAGTGACGGACCATACTAGGCGATCTTGTAAGTCAGGGCATCATCGACAAACCGGTCTCCCCACATCCGGCCGCCCAAACGCATTCCAGCCACATTGGCCGTATTTCTGAACATCTTTCTCAAGTCGCGGATGAAAGGAGTCGAGGTCTTAAGTATGAACAAAGATGGGATTTCCCACACCTCAAGTCCACCGTTCAGTAATACCTTGTGGATTCTAGCTGCGGCATCGCCGAAAGAGAGGTTATCAAATTTCTTTGAAGCTAATAGCAAACGCCAATCACCGTATTCGGGAAGTTTTATCCACATCGCTACAAGCACAGGTATGCCAGCGTCCTCGAGTAGAGGAACGATTCGACCCAATATGACCAAGTTGACGTCTACCAGTTCTTCTCTATCCACGGCATAATCCCATGATCTTTTTCAATTATTGCATCGATGATCTCTTTGCTTTCTGATCTTCCGTAGAGGCGGTAGCGGCTTTCCTCGGACCATCGCGTAACGATCGCCCAGTTATTCAGAAAGGAGGTATCAGAGGCATAACGCCGGCCTCTGTCGGGATCCAAGCCCGCAATCTTAACCAGCGTGGCCAAATGGTGGGTATACGACTCGACGACCTTCTTTTGTCAGGAAATTCGAAACGAGCGAAGCCTTTGGCAATGCAAGCCTTCAGGCCACACTCGATTGCATAGCCTGCGAGGTAATATGCGCCGCTATATTTCTTAGCCTGCTGTAGCGCCTTCGCCTCCTGCAGGCGGAGTGCCGCAACTTTTCTAAGGTCTGCCCGATTCACGCGGAAATTCTAACGCCAAATAGTAAACGGCGCAGCCATTCGCTACGCCGTTTGTTACGAAAGTATGCTGCGAGTTTACGCGCGGCTCATGTACGCGCCTTCGGCGGTGTCGATGCGGATCTTCTCGCCCTCGTTGATGAAGGGCGGCACCTGCACCACAAGGCCGGTCTCCATGGTGGCCGGCTTGGTTACCGACGAGGCGGTAGCGGACTTGAGACCGGGCTCGGTCTCGACCACCGTCAGCTCGACGACCTGCGGCAGCTCGATGCCGACGGCGACTCCGTCAAAGAACGATACGGAGATCTGCAGATTCGCGGTCAGGTACTCGACCGCGTCGCCGAGCGTGTCACGCTTGAGGTGAGTCTGTTCGAAGTTCTCGGTGTTCATGAAGTAATAGTCGTCGCCGTCGTTGTAGAGAAATTCCATATCGATTTCGTCCACGATGACGCGCTCGATAGGATCGGGCGAGCGGAAGCGGTGCTCGAACATGGCACCGGTCCGGATATTGCGCAGCTTGGCCTGGATGAAAGCGCGCAGGTTGCCCGGCGTGCGGTGCTCGACCGAGAACACGGCATGCAGCTCATTGTTGTGCTTGATGATCATGCCCGGACGCATTTGTGTGGCGGGAATCGCCATAAAAGTAAAGCTCCTAACCTAAATTTCTCGGGGGTCTCGCAGATTCATTCTATTGAGCAGCCTTGCGTGGGCTGTATGGCGAACCGGCGACGGTTCGCGCGTGAAACGCTCCGATGAGTTATTTTAACAGGGGCGGAGATCGGAAAAGGCTGGTCACAAAATGAGCGAGGAGCAGGACAAAGTGGCGACAAATCCAAAGAGCCAGCAGGCAGATGAAACGCTGCTTGAGAGCCTTGCATCGTATTGCGGAGTTTTTGTTCTCGCGCTCTTCGCCTTCGGCTTTGTCTTCCAGAACTTCGAGATCCCTTCCGGCTCGATGCTCAACACCATCCTCATCGGCGATCACGTCGTGGTGGATCGCATTACCTACGGCACGCACTCGTCACTGACACCGTTTATTCATCATCGCGACGTGAAGCGCGGCGACATCATTGTCTTCTACAAGCCGCATGAGCCAACTCTGACGCTGGTCAAGCGCGTGGTCGGAATCCCCGGCGACCGTATTCATCTGCAGGATGGCGTGGTGTATGTGAACGGACAGGCGCAGGTCGAGCCGTACGCGGCGAAGGCCGACGATCCCGATCCATATCGCGATGACTTTCCCAACATTCCGGTGCCCGAAGTTTCGAACGTAACCGCCATCTGGGCCAACGAGCTGCCATCTCACATACAGAATGGCGATCTGGTGGTTCCGCCGGGCAATTACTTCGCGATGGGTGACAATCGCCCCTATAGTCTGGACAGCCGCTACTGGGGTTTTGTGCCGCAGGAGAATATTGTGGGCCGCCCGCTTTTCGTCTACTGGTCGTTCAAGCAGCCCGAACAGGCGACGGAACAGCTGAGCCTAGGCGAGCGCCTCAGCTCATACGTGCATGTGGTCACGCATTTCTTCAGCGGCACACGCTGGAGCCGCACCTTCCATAGAGTTGTCTAGCGAGGCGTGTCGCTTCACCTCTTGAAGAAGTAGCAGCTATCTTCCGAAGAGATGTCCGAAGAAGTGCCCCAGGGCGTGAAAGAATCCGCCTGACTTCTTGGCTGGCTGTGGCGCGGGCTTCTCCGCCCGGGACTGCGTAGTCTGGATCTCTGCCTTCGGTTGTGTGGTTTCTGCCGGAATGTCAGGCTTGGAGATGCTCGGGTTTGGGCAGCCCGGACTGGCGGTGCCCGTGCATGGGGCCGGTGGAGCGCCAGCCGCACCGGGCGCGCTGGGGTTCGGTGTCAACGCGGAGCTATAAGTGATGGGTGCGTACACCTGCACATACGGCACTCCCGCAGATACATCCTGCTGCGTGGGCTCCGGCGGCGGACCCTTGAGCCCTTCGCTCTCTGCCAGCGGAAAGGCCGTATCCGCCGGCGTCGAGGAGGGTCCGCCGACAGGTGTCGCTGCAATCTTCTGCCCGGGCTGCGCGGGATTCGCGGTATTTGTGACTCCTGCGCTAGCTACCGATACCGGCGTCGAAGCCGGGCATCCGCAGGGCTCCGCCTCGTTGTCCACCACCTGCTGCAGGCTGCCGTGCTCGAAGAGCACGCGCTGGTTCGGCTTGACGCGATAGGCGCCATCCTCGAACTGGCTGGTGACGGTGACATAGGGCGCGTTGGCTCCGTGGTTGTCGATGCAGGTGTCGCCCTTCTGATTGACGCGAAGCTTCAGGCTCGCATCCCCGGGTCCGGAGATGAGGATGCGCAGATCGGGCGTCAGCAGTACGTCAGAATATTTGCCCGTGGTGTAGCTGGTCTCGAGCGCTCCGCGGTCCAGGGCGATCATCAGAGCAGAATCCCCGGTGGGGTCAGCGGTGCTGGCGGCAGAATTGTCCTTCGAGATCTGAATCTTGGTCGACGCGCAGAGTGACAGCTCGCCGCCCCGAGTCAGAGTAACCTTCGCGGTCTGGTCGCCGGCAGTTATGCTGCCGTTGTTGCCGATGCTGGCCTTTCCATTGGCTACGGACAGCGATCCGGAGAGCGAGACGCCCTGCACAGGAACATACGCAATGGGCTGCTGAGCTAAAGCGGGAAGAGCAGCAAGCGGCGCAAAAGCCACAACCAGACCATACCGCAGAGACACAGGAGATCGCTCCGTAACTTAGGAAAGCTCTAGAAAATTCTGGATGAGCCGTTTGCCGTCATCGGTGAGCACGCTCTCCGGATGAAACTGTACACCCTCCACGGGGAACTCGCGGTGGCGCAGACCCATGATGGTCCCGTCGGCGGTGCGCGCGGAGACTTCGAGGCTCTTCGGGAGATTCTTTTCGGAAACGATGAGCGAGTGGTAGCGGGTGCAGGTCATCGGCGTGGCAATGCCGCCGAAGATGGTCTTGCCGTCGTGCTCCACCTCGCTGGTTTTGCCGTGCATCAGCTTCGGCGCGCGGATCACATCGCCGCCGAAGGCCGCGCCGATGGCCTGGTGACCCAGGCACACGCCCAGAATCGGCACCTTGCCGGTAAAGCGACGGATGAGGTCGATGCTGATGCCCGCCTCCTGCGGAGTGCAGGGGCCGGGCGAGAGCAGAATCCGCTCGGGATTCAACGCCTCTACCTCGTCCACGGATAGCTCGTCGTTGCGGCGGATGGTCATCTCCGCACCCAGCTCGCCCATGTACTGCACGAGGTTGTAGGTAAACGAATCGTAATTGTCGAGAACGAAGACCATGGCGCTCTCTTTCAGTGTATCGCGGCGGCAGGGCTGTCGCCGCTTGTAATCAGGACGGCTTTTGCGCGATGTGCCACAGAACACCCGTGGGATCTGCGACGTACGCAACGGTCAATCCCCACGGCTGCACTTCGGGAGGACGCGGCTTCCATGTGAGCCCGTATTTTGCCCCCAGATCGAGCGCCTCGATGCGCTTCCACCAGGCATCGAGATCATTGACCATGAGCTGGAGCATGTAGTTCTCGGCAAAGCTGGGCACATCGTATTTCTGCAGGAAGAAGCTGAACGGCCCCAGCTCGGCTATGGCCAGCTCCGGGCCGAGAGGGTGAATGGTGAAGCCAAGATCGCCGTAAAACTGCATGCTCACGGCTAGATCCTTCGCGGGAACAAAGGGCCGCAGGGACACCACATCCGGCTGGGAAGCAAGGTCGCTCATGGTCAGGCACCGACTGTATCACGAAGCAGCCAAAAGACGGCACCTCAGAACTTCTCATTCTCGAAGGTTTAACCGGCGAGATAAGCATGCGTCTAACTTGCAGAAACCGGAATCATCGCTCCGGCATATCTCACAACCAGTGCTATGCTGGACGCCGTACGGGAGGTCTCTATGAAGAAGCTCTCCACGTTGTTTGTCCTGTTCCTTGCCGCTTCCGCAGCCCTCGCCCAAAGCGCTACAACGTCATCTCAGACAACCAAACCTGCAGCGCCGGACGCGAATGCTCCGAAGATCACCGTCGGGCCCGGCGATATGACGTTGACGTTAGAAAACCTGAGCCAGGAAGATGCTCAGACGAAACTCCAGGGGATGTTGAATCGCGTTTATCAGGTGGGCTGCCCGGTTCAGCTCACCAGCGCCCAGCTCACTCCGTATCTCATGCTGCTGCAGTCTTCGACAGACACACCGCCGTCACAAGGGGGAGTGGACCTCCAGTTCCGCAATGCGAGTGGAAAGAAGATTCGTTCCATGGAGTTCGATGTTGAGTTTCTGGCCAGGAAGAGTATCTACGACCTGAAGACGGCAAAGATTGATCTTCATCTGACCGCGAACGGCACCCGCAGTCTCGACGACACCTTCGATCACCTGCGCCACCTGTCATTGCCGCAGCGGACGTATCCGGTAACTCTAAATACGATCACCCTGCAGCAGGTGACCTTCGATGACGGTTCGGTGTGGATGCCATCGAAGGAAAACAATAACTACTGCGGCTTCTTCTCGCCGAATCGCGAGATGCAGATCGGAGCGCGGTAGCTCGCCGCTTGTAGTCTGAGCTGCAGCGGCGTCCAGAGACTTGTCAAGATCGCTGTGCCGAGCGGCAAAAGCAAAAACGGCGACCCTAAGGTCGCCGCTGGTTGCCGGTCGAGAAGGAGTTATTGGTTGATAGACACGTTGCGGGCGGTCTTCAGGTTGGAGCTTGTCAGAGGCGTGACTTCAACAGTCTTGTCCGACTTTGTCTTGGGTGTCTTGGCGGGAGCAGCGGTGGGCAGAGACTTCTTCGTGACGGCCATGAGGGTGTCCTCGATGCTGAATTTGACTGCACTGCACCCGCCCGTACTGCATTCGCAGTGCCAAACCTTCCTGGCTGCTCAGAGCTGGCCTGGTCGATGAATTGCTTAGAACTTAGCGCAGAGACAGTTTCTCTCCCACTCCCAAAGTACGGCCTTTCGGTTAAAAATAAACCCCAATTGGGTTAAAAATTAACCCTTACAGGCGAGGGAGCTGATCTGGAGTACAGAGACTATTCCCGCGCCCGCTCAATAGCCCGCACCACCGCCCGCGCCTTGTTGATGCTCTCCTCGTATTCCTTTTCCGGGACCGAGTCGGCGACGATGCCGGCCCCGGCCTGGATGTGACCCTGCTTGCCGCGCAGCAGCAGCGTGCGGATGGCGATGCACGAGGTCAGATTGCCGGAGAAGTCGGCGTAGAGCACGCTGCCTCCGTAGATGCCGCGCCGCGTAGGCTCCAGCTCTTCAATGATCTCCATGGCGCGAATCTTCGGCGCTCCGCTCAGCGTTCCCGCCGGGAAGCAGGCGCGGAAGGCGTCGACGGCGGTCATGTCCTTGCGCAGCTTGCCTTCGATCGAGCTGACCAGATGCATCACGTGCGAATAGCGCTCGACGAACATCAGGTCCTTCACCTTCACCGTGCCGAACTCGCTCACTCGCCCAACATCGTTGCGCCCAAGATCGACCAGCATCACGTGCTCGGCGCGCTCCTTTTCGTCGTGCAGCAGCTCTTGCTCGATGCGCCGGTCTTCTTCTTCACCGGCCGCGCGTGGACGCGTGCCCGCGATGGGGCGGTACTCGACGCGGTCGCCCTGCACGCGCACCAGCAGCTCGGGCGACGAGCCCACGATATGCGTGTCTGCGACGTCGTTCTTCCCGGCTCTGCCTGTCTCTTTTAGTCCGAAGCGCAGAAAGTACAGATAAGGCGAGGGGTTCACAATGCGCAGCGCGCGATAGACGGAAAACGGATCGACTTCGGGCTCGACATCGAAGCGCTGCGAGAGCACTACTTGAAATATGTCGCCGGCGGCGATGTACTCCTTGGCCTGCTCGACCGATTTGAGGAAGTCCTTCTTCTTCGTTTTGAAATTGAGCTTGAGCTTGCCCGCGATTTTCTTGTGGCGGGTTTGCGGAAGCGGACGCGCCAGGCGTTTCGCGAGCCGGTTCAGGCGTGTGAGCGCATCGTCATATGCGGCCTGCGGCTTTTGTTTGCGGACATCCGCGGTGACGATGAGCAGAATCTCTTTTCTGACATGATCGAAGGCCAGCACCTCGTCGAAGAACATCAATGAGGCATCGGGCATGCCCAGGTCGTCTTCTGTCTGATCTGGAATCCGCTCGATCTGCCGCACGACATCGTAGGCGAAAAATCCGACAGCTCCTGCTGTAAACGGAGGCAATCCGGGCAGCCTTGCCGGCGTGTGGCCTTCGAGGGCCTCTTTCCAGAGGGCGAATATGTCGCCTTCGATCTTCCGCGTCTTGCCTTTTTCGGTGATCTCAATCGATGAACCGCGTGACACGATCTTGCGATACGGCCGGATGCCGATGAATGTATAGCGGCCCACGTTTTCCCCGCCCTCAACCGATTCGAGGATGAAACACTCCGGCTCATCTGACGCCAGGCGCAGGAAGGCGGTGACCGGTGTCTCCAGGTCGGCGGTGAGGGTGCGGTAAAGCGGCACCAGGGAATGCGTGCGGGCCAGCTTCAGGAACTCGGCGCGGGCGGGAAGAGCTGAAACGATAGAGGGCATGGCGTAAAGCCATGGTAAACCGCTGGAGACTCCGCTACGTGATGAGCTCAAAAGGACTTGCGAGGCCCGGCAGGAGAACTTGCGAGATTGGACAGGAGAGTGGCTGGGATCAGCCGATGAAAATCCGGGGTGTTTTTATGCCACCTAAGCACCACGTCAGATAACCCCTTTGGATCGCTTGAAGTCTTGCCCGCTGTCAATTTTCGGGCGTATATTCTGGGAGTTTGGCCGGAATTCTGTTTCTTTCTCAGGGTTGGGCCCGACAATAAAGCCTGTCGGCACATTTTTTAGAGGACCTGCCGATAAGCTGCCATGCGTTCTTCAAGCGGTGTTGATCTGCACTTGACCTCGCCTGAAGCACAATAGGTCCTGAATGGCTGGGCCGAAGGAGTAAACGAAGTTATGGCAACTATTTCACTCGAGCAGGAGATCAACCCCTGGGAAGCGCAGGCCGCTCGATTCGACTTTGCAGCAAGAAAACTTAATCTCGATGAAGGTTTGTGGCGCGTGCTGCGCTATCCCTCGCGAGAGATCATTGTCCACTTTCCCGTCGCCATGGATGACGGCCGCATTGAAATGTTCACCGGCTTTCGCGTGCTGCATTCACAGGCGCGCGGACCCGGCAAGGGCGGCATCCGCTACTCGCCTGACGTCTCGCTCGACGAAGTGCGCGCCCTGGCCAGCTGGATGACCTGGAAGTGCGCGGTGGTGAATATCCCCTTCGGCGGTGCCAAGGGCGGGGTCATCTGCGATCCCAGGAAGATGTCGCAGGGCGAGCTGGAGCGCATGACGCGCCGCTACACCGCGGAGATCATCGAGTTCATCGGACCGGAAAAGGATGTTCCTGCGCCCGACGTCAACACTAACGAGCAGACGATGGCGTGGATCATGGACACCTACTCCATGCACATGCGCCAAACCGTCACCAGCGTGGTCACCGGCAAGCCGTTGAACATCGGTGGATCGCGCGGCCGGCGCGAGGCCACAGGCCGCGGCATCGGCATCGTCTGCGACGAGGCGCTGAAGCACCTGCATATGCAGCGCGAGGGATGCCGGGTCATCATCCAGGGCTTTGGCAACGTGGGCTCGAATGCCGCAAAGCTGATGCAGGACAAGGGCTACAAGATCGTCGGTATTGCAGAATACGACGGAGGACTCTTCAACCCCAATGGCATCGACGTTTGCGCGCTCATCGACTACCGCCAGCGCAATGGCTCGGTTCTTGGATTTAAGGGCGCGGAAGCGACCGATCCCCACGAATTGATTACATCGGAGTGCGAGATTCTCGTTCCCGCCGCCACGGAGAATGTGATCACCAGCCGCAATGCCGACCGTATCCAGGCGCGCATTGTCTGCGAAGGGGCAAATGGGCCAACCACCGCTGTAGCCGATGAGATCCTCGCCGACAAGCGGGTCTTCATCATCCCCGACATCCTGGCCAACGCCGGCGGCGTGACCGCCTCCTATTTTGAATGGGTGCAGGATCGCCAGGGCTACTTCTGGAAGGAAGACAACGTCAACGAGCAGCTGGGCACGATTCTGGCCGAGAGCTTCGACGATGTGGTCCGCTACTCGGAAGCCCACGATGTCAACAACCGCATCGCGGCATACATGCTCGCCATCGATCGCGTGGCCTTCACCATCAAGCAGCGCGGCATCTACGCGTAGCCGGTGGGATCAGGTAAACAAAGAGGGACGGCAATTGCCGTCCCTCTTCGTTTGCCGGTCAGGAGCCTACCCTCTGCCGCGGCGAGAAACAAAATGTAGTGCGTCTGGTTTCTTTATATGTCGTACAGCTGACCCTACTTTGGCTCCCGCTGCAAAAATGAATTTCCACTTCCTCAGTGTTCGCCGCATCTCAAAAGCGGAGTCTCCAGCCGCTGGTGCATAATGGCCGTAAGGCCTTGTTTCCGCCACGACCGGCCTCCTGAGCCAGTGATCTCGTGAATCTCCCAAATTCCATCACGATGAGCCGCATCTTCGCGGTGCCTCTGCTTATCTGGATGCTTTCGCCGCATTTTCCCCATGGAAGCTGGCATGGCGAGGCGGAACTCATCACGTCCCTGTTCTTCATCCTGGTTTCGATTACCGATGGCGTAGATGGCTTTCTAGCGCGGCGGCGCGGCCAGATTACGACTATGGGCATGCTGCTCGACCCGTTGGCGGACAAGCTGCTGATCACCTCCGCCTACATCGCGCTGGTCCAGTACAACCCCCACGTGGTGAAACCGTGGATCGCGGTGCTGGTGATCGGGCGCGAGTTCCTGGTGAGCGGCCTGCGATCGATAGCGTCTACAGAAGGATTCACCATTGCCGCCAGCGACCTGGGCAAGCTGAAGACCGTTATCCAGATTGTCTCAGTGGTTGCAGCCATCCTCGATCACGGCTGGCACGAGTGGCGCTTCGGCTGGTTCGTTGTCCCTGTGGATCTGATTGCCGTAGTGGGGATTTACTACATGGCGCTGGTTTCGACGATCTCGGCGGTTGACTACTTTGTGGCCTTCTGGCGGAAGATCGAGAAGGCGTCCAGCGGACGGCGCCTGCGGGACAATGAGTTCATTCTGACGCGGGGCAAGAAGAATCTACCGGCTGCGAAAAATCTCACTTAGACTGCCGGCAAATCTCGCATGTCTATCTTTGGATGAGATGGCGGGAGGGCCACCGGATTGTGTTTTAGCGATCGATTCTCTTCGTCAAAACTGACAATTTGAAAAAATCGCTGCGTCTTTTCTTACCCTTAGTTGCGTCTGTTAAGTGAGAGGTTCGCTCGGGCAGCTCTTCCAGAGAATTATCCCGATTCGGTCCTCCTGTAGGAAGCCCCGGCGGTTCGTGGGTCCGCCGGGGCTTTCCTGTCTTTAGGCGGGCAGAGCGTGACTGTGGCTCGGCGCCGCTTTCGTGAGGCGATGCACGAAGTGATACGGGGGCCATGGCCCCGAAAGCTGCATCTGGCAGTCCTTCATCGATTGGCTCGCGCTCGAATATTTGTTCTGGTACCGCTCCACGCCTTTGTGATCGATCAAGTGCGCGATGTCGAGCAGCATCTTTCCGGCGTCGGTCCGTTTGCAGCTGATCTCTTCCGCCAGCGGTGCAAACATGCGATGCATCTGTACCGATACCGCACGAGCTTTGGTCTGGCGTTCGCGCTGCAGGGTGGCGTTTTCCCGCAGGTTGGTGAGGTATTCCCGGCCTACGTTGGGAATAGGTTCGGGGACGAAGCGGCGAATCTGCTCGCGGCAACAATCATCGAGCGTCACCTTCAGGTGCATCTCCGCCTTGCCACGCAGACGCTCGATATTGGTGACAAACTGGCGCTGATTGGAGCGGATCGACCTCCGCAGAGAATCATCGTCGGCAAAGACGGTGCCAAAACGGAAAGGGAGAACGGTCGACAGCTTGAAGCAATCCGCGATCACTCGCGCATGGTCCATAGCCGCCTTCTGGTTGAGGTTTTCAGTCGGAGAGTGTTCGCTGACGATTACCGCTAAATCGCTGGCTGGGTAAAGAAAAACCTGATTTCCTAAAATCCCCGAAACTGATTCCATGGGGATGGGTTTACGGTGACGTAACAGCTCGGGAAACGCTTGCTTTTCGGTTATGCAGTAGGCGTACCATGCCATAGAAGATCGCTCCATTGCGGGCTTTACAGGGGTTGGAATTGCGGCATTGCGGAAATTGACTGCATAGGCTTGCCAGATATGAAAGATGCGCTTTCGGTTTTCAGCGAAACGGCGTCAAACTGGAAGGTATGCTAGACCGCGAAAACAACGACTGGCAATCACTGTTCGCTTTTGCACAGCCTGGTTAGCATGGAAGCGGCTACTTCGTTTTCATATAAATACAAGATCAATTGACCGAATCAACAAATCTCTCTTTTTAGTACTTTCCCGAAACGAAAGTAACCTAAAAGGGGGATTTCCAGCGAACGCCGGTTTTACGCGGAATTATGTCGTTTAGCGGACAAATCGGGAGAGAAGTACGCCCGTCAGAACAATCAGAATCACCAGCAGTACCGCCAGGCTGATGCCGACGAAGCTCACCAGGCTGCGCACGGACTTCACCTCGGCAACCAGCTCCGCGTGTTCGTGGGCGCGCCGGTCGGAAGCGTCCCGGAGCTGCAGCATCTGTTCCTCGATGCTTTTGAGATCCAGAGCCTGGTCCTGAATCGCCCGGACAATCCCCCGCTGCGCCGCTTCCAGGTTGGCCTGATGCTCCCGCATCTCTTTGGTGAGCGCATTATTTTGAGGGCTGCCGACTCCGAGCATTTCGAGCACCGGCAACAGGCGCGAGTCGAGCAGCGGCAGCAGACGCGAAAGATAGGGAAGCGCGCCCTTCAGCTGCCCCAGAGACTTCCACAGCGACTTCGACTCCGGCTCATGGGGCTCTTCCAGCGCCAACGCCTGCTCCGGCCTCCCCGATGGAACTGGGGGCGCAGGATTGGTAGCCAGCGCGATAAGGCGGTCTACTTGGGATTCCGGTGCTGGGCTCTTCTCCGGCGATGGGGTACGGCTGGGCTGACTCATTCTGGGTTGATCCTATCGCCTGTGAGCAGATGGTTTTGGGTTCGAAGCTAAGAGCTGCGCCGCAAATTCTCGGCAATCAATGCTTTGTACCATTCTTTTCCGCCGCCTTGGCCGTTTCTGCCCGCTGCCGCAGGGCGTGTACCACCACCCGCAGCATCTCTTCTTCGGGCGCCGGCTTGCCCGTCCAGATTTCGAACTGGCGTGCCCCCTGGTGGACGAACATCTCTACGCCGGTAATGACTGGGATGCTCTTTTCGCGGGCCATGCGAATGAATGGAGTGTCGATCGGGTTGTAAACCAGATCGAAGACGATGCGGGCGTTGATTTCCTTCGGTTCGAGGATGCTCTGCGGCTTCACGCCATGCATACCCGCCGGCGTGGCATTAATGATGACATCGAAGTTCGTCTTGGCCAGCTGATCGCGCCGGAAGGTCTTGGCCTTGGCCTGGCGCGCCAGCTTCTGGGCTGCTTCCGGGGTCCGGTTGAGAACGAAGACCTCCGCGCCCTTGTCTTTCAGGCCGAAAACCGCAGCCCGCGCCGCACCTCCCGCCCCGAGAACCAGGATCTTCGCGCCTTTGAGCTGCAGGCGGCGCTCCAGTGGACGCACCACGGCGGCGACATCGGTATTGAATCCATAGAGCTTGCCGTCCTGCGAGCGGACCACGGTATTGCAGGCGCCAATCCGCTCCGATAAAGGATCAGTCCGCTCCAGATGCTTGAGGATCTCTTCCTTGAATGGCATGGTGACCGCCATACCGCTGATGGGAACCTCGCGAACCAGGTTCAGCAGGTCGCTCATCTTGCTGGTCTGGAGAGCCAGAAAGACCCCGTTCACCGTCTCGCGGCGAAAGGCGGTATTCAGCATCAGCGGCGAAAGCGAGTGCCGGATGGGATTTCCGACCACGCCGTAAACCTTGGTTGCGGCGTCCAGGTGATCGATGCGGAAGGTTTCTTCCAGGGTGCGCGCCGCGATCTGTCCGGGGCCGGTCTCGTCGCCGGCCGTGGCGGCGGCGAAGGTAAAGACGCTGCCCGCGCGCAGTCCCAGGACGCGGCTGATGATGCCCTGGTCGCCCATGCAGATCCCGACCACGCTGGCCAAGTCCCGTGCGCGCTCCAGGAAGCGCATCATGACGACGTTGTCAGACAGAGTCTTGGCAGTGGAGACGATTTTGATGAACTCGGGCTCGTAGGGGCGAATCCGCTCGAAGATCCCGTCCAGATCTTTGGTTGCCGCAAAGTCGTGGTAGCTGATCATCAGCGCCGCGCCCAGGCTGCGGAGCTTCTCCAGCTGCCCTTTTTTGAGAGTGTCGGCGGTCTGCAGCTCCACATCGACGAGATGACAGCCGGCTGCTGCGGCCTTCTCCAGAACTTCCAGCTCGTTGGCGATTGTCCCCTTGAATTTCCCTCCAGCCGCAACCCGGCGGCAGGTGGCGACCGCGGTGACGTCGCTGCGCTCGTAGAGAAATTCCTTGAGTTTCGGCAGGGCCAGCAGCGGCTTGGGCAGATAGTCCAGGCGAAACTCCAGAAAAGGATTTTCGCGGGCGGCCTCGTCGGCCTTCTCGATCATCTCTGCGGGGGTCGATCCGGTAATTGCGACGCAAACCTTGCCGATGCGCGAGCGGATGAACTGCGGGGAGTGGGGTGCTCCATCCTGTTGGACCGTCGCTTGTTGCGCGGTTTGTTTAGTGGCTTTCATGGTTGCAATTGCGGCATCTTACCGGGTGCTGACTAAGGATGCAACCTCTGTTCACTGAATCCTTTTAGGATCACGCCCAACGACCGGAATTGAACTGTGCGGTACCCTCGGTAGAGGTGAATCCTTTGACTGACCTTATTACGCAGCAAGACACTCTGCAGGCGGTTTCCTACCATCCCTGGAGCGCTGACCCGTCGTCCGGCGGTTCCATCTCGCCGTCCAGCCTCGAAGCGTGGGTAAATGCCCGGCTGGAACGTCACCAGCAGGCCCTTGACCGTCTGCTCGCCGAGCGCGGCCCACGGACCGCGGAAAATACCCTGCGCGCCTATGACGACGCGGTCGCCGAGCTTTCCGCCACCGGCTCCCAGACCGGCCTGATGGATAGCGTGCATCCGGACAAGGCGATCCGGGACATGGCGCAGGCGCTCACTCAGAAAATCGCACAGGCCGCCGTGCAGCTGGGGCTGAACCAGAAGGTTTACCAGGCGCTGAATGAGATCGACCCGGAAAGTGTCGACGCGGCGACGCGGCACTATCTCGAACGCACTCTGCTGCAATACCGGCTGGCAGGCGTGGACAAGGACGAGGCCACGCGCAACCGCATCAAGGAGCTGCAGGACAAGGCGACGACGCTGGCGCTGTCCTTCGGGCGGAATGTGCAGGAGAACGTAAATACCGTATTGGTGGAAGACGCCTCGGAGCTCGAAGGACTTCCGGCGGACTATCTTGAAGCGCACCAGCCAGGTCCGGACGGAAAGATCACGCTGACGACGGATTTCCCGGACTATCTGCCGGTGATGACCTTCGCCAGGTCCGCAAGTCTGCGGCGAAAGATGTTCCTGGCTTACAACACCCGCGCTTTTCCGCAGAACCGCCAGAACCTGCTCGACCTGTTCGCCATTCGCAAGGAATTGGCCGACATCCTCGGTTTTTCGAGCTGGGCTGACCTCGCTACTGCCGACCAGATGATGGAGTCCGCAGCCAACATGCAGGCCTTTCTCGACGAGCTGGACACAGCCAGTAAGGCGGGTGCGGAAAAAGAATTTGCCATGATCCTGGAATTCGCCCGGGCGCAGCTGCCCGGTCTTGAGGCTATCGATGCGTCGAGCCGCGGATACTGGCTGGAGCTCTACCGCCGCTCCGCGTTCGATTTCGATTCGCAGTCGGTACGGCCGTATTTCCCCTACGACAAGGTGGAGCAGGGTGTGCTCTCCACTGCGGCGCGGCTCTTCCAGGTCGAGTTTCGGCCGGCTCCCGATGCGCAGACATGGCACGAAGACGTGGTGACTTATGACGTCTACGACCGCGACAGCGCGATCGGCCGCTTCTATCTGGATATGCATCCGCGTGAGGGCAAGGACAAGTGGTTCTCCGCGCACCCGCTCATTCCCGGCATATTCGATCACCCATCGGGACGCCAGATCCCCGAGGCCGCGCTTATTTGTAACTTTCCCGGTGGCAAATCGGGAGATGCCGGTCTCATGCAGCATTCCGACGTGGTGACCTACTTCCACGAGTTCGGACATCTGATGCATGCACTGCTCGGCGGCCATCAGCGCTGGGCTGGTTTAAGTGGTATCGCGACCGAGGGAGACTTCGTCGAAGTGCCTTCGCAGATGCTGGAGGAGTTCTTCCGCGATCCGCGCCTGCTCGCCACCTTTGCCCATCATCATGAAACCGGCGAGCCGATTCCTGCGGAGCTGGTCATGCGCATGAACCGTGCCGGCGCCTTCGGCCGCGCCGACTGGGTGCGCACGCAGCTCTTTTACACCACCTATTCGCTTCAGACGCACATCCTCGATCCCGCCACGCTCGATCCCGACGCGCTGATGCAGTCGCTTTACACGCGCTTCCTGCCTTACACGTGGATCGACGGCAACCGCATGTACGCGAGCTTCACGCATCTGGTGGGATATTCGTCGAACTACTACACCTATCTCTATGACAAGGTGATCGCACTCGACTTCTTCTCGCAGTTCGCGCGCACCAATCTGCTCGACGATCCCATTTCGATGAAGTATCGCCGCACCGTTCTCGAGCCAGGCGGATCGGTGCCCGGAAAACAGATCGTGCTGCACTTCCTGGGCCGCAAGCAATCGGCGGACGCCTTCGTCAACTGGGTCGGCGAGGAATTCCAGCCTGCTGCTTCTATCTACGAATAAATAGGAGATCGTGAATGCCGGCTTCAGCAATATTGCGAAAGACGTATGCGGGCAAATGGGCTCTGGTGACAGGCGCGAGTGCCGGAATCGGCGATGCGCTTGCGGTGGAGCTGGCCGCGGCCGGCGCCAACCTGATTCTCACCGCTCGCCGTGCCGATCGCCTCGAGGCCTTGAGCACGAAGCTCAAGGCCGATTACAAAATTCAGACGCTGGTGATTCCCGACGATCTCGCCGATCCTGCTGCCCCGCGGCGCATCTATGACGCGACCGAGGGCAAAGGCATCGCCGTCGATATCCTGATCAACAACGCAGGCTTCGGATACCTTGGTGAGTTTGTCCGAGGCGACCAAGCCTTCCAGCGCACCATGGTCGATGTGAACTGCGCTGCTGTCGTCGATCTCACTCATCTTTTTCTGCCCCGCATGATCGAACGCAAGCGTGGAGACATCATGATTGTTGCCTCCACCGCTGCATATCAGCCAGTGGCATATATGGCGACCTATGCGGCTACGAAAGTCTTCGACCGCTACTTTGCGGAAGCGCTTGCCGAAGAAGTTGCGAGGCACGGCATTCGCGTGAGCGCATTATGTCCCGGTCCGACGGAGTCTGAGTTTGGACAGGTGGCGGGTGTGCGCGGCCACGAAAACCGCAAATATCAGACAGCGGCGGACGTCGCGCGACAGGGACTCGAAGGCATGGCCAACAGTAAGACCTGGGTCATTCCCTACGCCGGCGGCCGTATCCAGGTCTTTATGCAGCGATTCGTGCCGCGCCGCATGGTGACAAGCGCAGCCGAGCGCATGTTCCGTCCGGATTCAGTAAAGAGCGCGTTGAAGAAATAGCCGCGAGGAATATATGGTTTCAAAATTGCATCATTGCTTTCTATGGTTGCCACTGACTGCAGCCTCCTTTGCTCAGGTGTTGACGGTGCCCACGAAGCCCGCAAGCCCCAGCGCGCCTCAGTCTGCAGCGGCGGCGCCGCAGATCGATCCGGCGGCTCGCGAGAAGGTCGTCGCCGCGATCAACGCGAAGAAATTTGATGAAGCCCTGACCGAAGCCAAAGCCATCCTCGCTGCACATCCAGACAGCCCACAGGCCAACAAGCTGGTAGGCGTGGTGCTGCTCGACGACCAGAAAGCGACAGACTCTCTTCCCTATTTTCAGAAGGCGCTCCAGCTCGATGCGAACGATGCCAGTGTGCATGGGCTGCTGGTGCAGGCGTATGCGCAGGAAGGAGATAGGAAGAATCGCGACGAGCAGCGGGCCATTCTGCGCGGCTTTCACAGCGACGGCAAACATCCCGACTTCACGAGGTCGATGGCCTTCATGATCGAGACCATTCCGTTTGAGGGCAAAATCGTTCAGGCGGTCGAGTTCTATGAGCCTGCCGGAAAATTCCACCTCTACTACCGATTCAACGTCTACAACACGGATGGCAAGCTGGTGAAGTTCTACGCGCTCGAATCCGATGACGCCGATCAGCCTGCATTTGCGAAGGAGCATCCCAAAGAAGCCGCCGCCGGCGAGCGGCGCGTCTCGATCGACATCTACGCACGGAACGCGGCGGGAAATCCAACGCAGGGAGTCATCGCCTTCATCGATGGGCAGCCGGCGTACGACGATCTGCGTTCACGCATCATCAAGATCGTCGACAGCAGTATGTTGCCGGCGGCGGCGACAACCGCCACGCCTCCAGCGGCGAAAGATAAAGACTGACTCCTAGCCCGGCGGCGCGCCACCCCATTGCCAGAAGCCTACCCACGGAGCCTTGGCGATCATCGCCGAGAGCCGGGGATCGGGGAAGCGCTTCACATATGGGACTGCCCAGCCGATCTCCTGGCCCGAAACCGGATACGAAACCCGTTGCTGCACGCCGACGGCCTTAGCGATGATCGAAGGATCTTCGAGCGCGGCGACATCGAACTTTACCAATCGGTGAATCGCGCCGTGGTTCTGGTTGTACATATCGATGCCGTTGGCCTCGCCCAGCTCCGCAAGCATGATGAGCGGGCTCAGCGCGTAGAGCTGATAGTGCAGCGCCATGCTCTCGCGATTCATCTCCGCCTTCAGCGATCCATCCGGCTCGATCGCCTCCACGCCCTGGTGGTAGGCGGCCATGCCCCATTTGAATGCGCCCTTATCGTTGTCCGCAATGCCCTGCGCCGCGATGGAAAGCCCCGCCCAGTACATGTGGTTGTTCCAGGCGTCGCTGTTGGGCCGCTGATGCTTTTCGTCGAAGTAGTCGCGCACCTGCGTGGCTACATGGCGAAACCACTTTTGAATCTCGGCATCCTGGTCCGGCGTGCCGGCTCCGCTGTTGCGCACCTTGAGATAGGGAATGGCCGTGCCGCTCAGCATCCAGTTCTGGTCGTAAACACCTTGCCCATGCGGCATGTCGCCTGCCCACGCGTCGGCTTTGGCCGCGGCATCGAGCAATGTATAAACGCATGCGGCAGCGGCCTTGCTTCCTTTTTTCAGATAGGCATCAGCAGCCGCCCCCGCATATTGTCCGAGATGCACAAGCTCCTGATCCGCTTTTTCGTATGCGGCCTTCTTTGCCGGATCGATAACCGAATAGTGTGAGTCGGTGTAGTAGCCTTCGACATTCAGGGTCTTCGCGAACTTTGGCGTCTCCGGACACGTATAAGGTGCGTCCGTCGCGGTAATCTTTAAGTCATCCCACGGAGAGCGCAATATTCCGGCGTGGGACACGGTGGCGGCCAGAAGAAGGAAACTCGGCAGTAACAGGAAATTCTTCATGAGAAGCCTCACCGCGACATGTTACCGCTTCTGTGGGGCGATGGTAACTGCCGCGCCGCAGCCTTGAGTAAAACGTTTGATCTTGACGATCGTTATTCCGGCTAGTTACGATTGGCGCCGGTAGACGACAGCGAAGAAGCCCCGCCTAATAGGATGATTTTCAGGAGAACCATGACATTGCTTACATTTAGAAAGCCACTGGCCGCGGTGGTTTTATTTGCTGGAGTCCTCGCCGGTCCCGGCCTTTCGCTTTCCGCTCAGCAGAATCATCCAAAACCCCAGCACCATCCCTGGGATGATAAGTCGTTCTCGCCCGATCAGCGCGCCGACATGGTGATCAAAGAGATGACGCTCGATGAAAAGATCCAGCTGGTGCATGGCGCAGGCTGGGGAGTTCTTCGCGCAGGCGATCCCGTCGATCCGCATTCGAACTTTGCGGCCAGCTACGTCCCCGGCATCGAGCGGCTGGGCATTCCGGGTATCGATCTCGCCGACTCCGCGGTGGGCCTGCGCATGGCCGCCTATCAGAGCCGCTATGCGACCCTGCTGCCTTCAACGCTGGGCGCGGCATCGAGCTGGGATCCCGCCGGTGCACAGCTGTACGGCGATGTGATCGGACGCGAATTGCGCGCCTGGGGCTCGAACATGTCGATTGGCGGCGGTGTGGACATCATGCGCGAGCCGCGCAACGGCCGCAACTTCGAGTACGCCGGTGAAGATCCGCTGCTGGCCGGCACCATGACCGGCAACCTGATGAAGGGCCTGCAGGCCGAGCACATCATGGGCGACATCAAGCACTACGCCTTCAACGATCAGGAGACGGGACGCGATATCGGCAGCGCCAACATCGGCCACAAGGCAGCGCGCGAAAGCGACCTGCTGGCGTTCCAGATCGCCATTGGCATCGCCGATCCCGCCGGCGTGATGTGCTCCTACAACCGCGTCAATGAGACCTATTCCTGCGAAAATGACTGGCTGCTCAATCAGGTCCTCAAGAAGGATTTTCACTTCAAAGGCTGGGTGCTCTCCGACTGGGGCGGCACGCACAGCACGGTGAAGGCTGCGCTTGCCGGCCTCGACCAGGAGATGCCCGAAGACATCTATTTCGGTCAGCCATTGAAGGATGCCGTCCAGAAAGGCGAAGTGCCGCTTTCACGCCTCGAAGATATGGACCATCGCATCCTGCGCAGCATGTTTGCGGTCGGAGTGGTGGATGACCTGCCATATCCGCGCTCGGTGGTCGATCCCTTCAAGGGGCGCGACGACGCGCAGCACATCGCCGAAGAGAGCATCGTGCTGCTGAAGAACAAGAACCAGCTGCTTCCACTGGATGCATCCAGCGTTCACTACATCGCGCTCATCGGCTCGCATGCCGATGTCGGCGTACTCTCTGGCGGAGGCTCGGCACAGGTCGATGCTCCGGGAGGCAACGTTGCCAATCCTCACCCGGGTGGAGCGAACTGGGGCGAGACCGTCTACTTCCCATCGTCGCCGCTTCGTTACATTCGCGAGCACGCGCCCAACGCGCAGGTGGAATTTAATTCCGGCGAGAACAGGGAAGCCGCGGCGAAGTTTGCCAAGTCTGCCGATGCCGCCATTGTTTTCGTGAATCAGCCCATGCACGAAGGCATGGATGCGAAGACGCTGTCGCTTCCGGACAACCAGGACGAGCTGGTGAAGGCTGTGGCTGCAGCCAATCCGCACACCATTGTCGTTCTCGAAACCGGCGGACCGGTGTCCATGCCGTGGGCCGATGATGTCGCGGGCATCGTCGAAGCCTGGTATCCGGGTATCGGCGGCGCGCAGGCGCTGGCCAATCTTTTCTTCGGCACGGTGAACTTCACCGGAAAGCTTCCCGCGACTTTCGCCAAGCGCGATGAAGACCTGCCGCATCCGGAAATCGCAGGCTTCAATCTGAAGCCGGTAAAGCATGAAGTCGAAAGCAATGTCGCCGGTCACCGCATCCGGCACAACGAGATGCAGCTGCCTCCGTTCGACATCGACTACACCGAAGGCGCGAAGGTCGGCTACAAATGGTACGAGGCGAAGCACATCGAGCCGCTCTTCTGGTTCGGCTACGGGCTTTCGTACACAACCTACGAATACTCCGACCTCTCGGTTGCGGCAAATGGCAGCGAGGTAACGCTGCGGGTGAAGAACACCGGCCAGCGGGCCGGTGCCGAGATCGCGCAGGTCTACGTCCAGTTACCCGAAGCCGCGGGCGAGAACTACAAGCGCCTGGTGGCCTTCGACCGCATTCCTCTGATGCCGGGCGAATCGAAGACGGTCACGCTGAAGATCGATCCGGCTCTTCTTTCCGTCTTCAATGAAACCAAGGATGGATGGGATCTGCTGCCGGGCGAATATAAGTTCACCGCAGGGCCGGCGGCGAACGAAACTCCTTTGACCGCCAGCCTTCAAGTCGCCAAATAGCCCACCGGAATACCTCATAGATCAACGACGGCACCTCCTCCACGGGGTGCCGTTTTTGTCTTACGCACACCCCTATTTCGACGCTGTTCATCGCCGCGCCAGCCACTCAATTCTCCCCACGGAAAATCGCGGTCTAGAGAATTTTCATTTATGCGCTTGCCAATCGTATCGCCGCTTATGTTACATTGGGTAACACTATGACGAGTAACGTTACACCAAATCACGACCCGGCAGACCTGGGCGAGCTTGAGCGCGAGATCATGCAGATTGTCTGGCAGCAGCGCACCATCACCGCGGAAGAGGTGCGGGAGCGCATGGAGCGGCCATTAAAGGATTCCACCATCCGCACCGTGCTGCGCCGGCTGGAGGAAAAAGGCTACGTGACCCACACCGTGGACAACCGCACCTTTATCTATCAGCCCGCCGAACCCAAGCAGGTGGTGGCGGGGCGGGCGGTAAAGCGGATCGTCGACTGGTTCTGCGACGGGTCAGTCGAAGACCTGCTGGTGGGCATGGTGGATTCGAAGGTCCTGGACCGCAAGGAACTGCAGCGTCTGGCGGATCGTATTGCAGCAGCAAAGAAAGGGAAGAAGTCATGACTACTCTGATGGTGGAATCAGTGCTTCGCTCTCTGGTCCTGGCGGCGATGGTGTGGGCCGGCCTCAAGCTGCTGCGCGTGCGTCATGTCCTCGCGCAGAAGATTGCCTGGGGGCTGGTGCTGCTGGTGGCCTTCGCCATGCCCATGCTCATGCGCTGGCAGGTGAGGCATCCTCGCACCGCTCTGGTGGTGCCGGTAAAGCGCACGGCCACGGTAAATGAGTTATCGAAGCGAGTCACCTCGCTCGAACGGCATGTCTTTCATCCCGCGCCGGTGAGCGCCGCTTCGGGAATTTCCCTGCCTTCGTTTGCGGCCGATGCTCCGGTGATCTCGCTCAGTCAGCCGGCGGATTCCGCTCCGCGCAGATGGCATGCCGCCGATCTCGTCCGCTACACCGTGCCGGCGTATCTGGCAGTCTGCGCAATTCTGCTGCTGCGTCTGCTGGTAGGCCTGATTATGGCCATGCGCATCTGGCACAACGCTGAACTGGCCTCGCCGATTCTCGAGCCACGCGCCACCGTGCGCATCAGCGAAGACATTCAGAGCCCGGTCACCATCGGCTCGGGGATTGTGCTGCCGGCGAATTACGTCGAATGGGATCGATCGAAGCTGCGGCTGGTGCTGGCCCACGAGCGCGCGCACGTGCGCCAGGGGGACTTCTACTTGCAGCTGTTGGCCTCGGTCTACGCCGCGCTGGTGTGGATCAGCCCGCTGGGCTGGTGGCTCAAGCACAGGCTCGCCGATCTGGGCGAGGCGCTCAGCGATCACGCCGCCCTTCTCGAAGCCGAGGACAATTCGTCCTACGCCGAAGTGCTGCTCGAATTTGCCGCCATGCCGCGTCCCGGCTTTGTAGGTGCTTCAGCGGGAGTGGGCATGGCCCGCTCCAGCAATATTCAGAGCCGCATCGAGCGCATTCTGAATGACCGGATCTTCCGCAGTGCATTTCTCTATGGACGCCGCCACGCTGTGATTGCCGCGCTGCTGGTGCCCGCAGGTCTGGTGCTGGCGACGTCGCTGCTGCATGTGCAGGCCGCGGAGAGAGTGAAGACGCACGCCCTCAACGCGTGGCTTGCGACGCATCGACTCCAGGCTAAGCCGGCGGTTGCCGCTGTGACTTTAACCGGAGCTTCCAGCAAGACAACCCTTGCTGCTCTGGCACGCACCCAGTTGTCGGAGGTCAGGGCGCTGATTCGGGGTGTTCAGGCAGCACCGGAGGCGCCGGCGCCTCCACCCGCAGCTCCAGCTCCAGACGCCGCGCCGGCAGTTGCGCGCACCATTCCTGCTGCGCCTGGCTCTCCCGCACTTGCATCGGTTTCTGCAGACGTGTTTTCGCTCACCGCGCCGAATGGAGCATCCGTCCAGGCTTCGCAGGACGCCGACAACGACGCTGACCAGGATGACGGCGACGATAACGATTCGTTCGCCATTGTGGATCACGACAAAGGCTCGTCCTTCACCTTTAACGGTTCGGGAGATTTCGGCGGCAAGCTCGAGGGTCTGCGTAACAAAATTTCCGGCAGCTTCATCTGGTTTGAGCGCGACGACAAGTCGTATGTCATCACCGATCCCGCCTTGGTTGCCAGGGCCAAAGCTCTCTTCGCTCCGCAGAGTGAGCTGGGCCGCAAACAGGCCGAGCTCGGCAGACAGCAGGCCGAACTCGGCCGCGAGCAGGCGGAGCTTGGACGTCAGCAGGAGATGGTGAAGGTGCAGATGCCCGACATCTCGAAGCAGATGGAGGAGCTGCAGCAATCCCTGAAGGAGATCAGTCAACTCAAATCCCAGGAGGTCAGCCAGGAGAAATTGAGCGAGATCCAGAGCAAGCTTGGGGCTCTTCAAGGACAGTTGGCCTCGGCTCAGTCCCAGGCCGGTTCGAGGATGGGGGCCTTCGGTGAGCAGCAGGGCGAACTCGGGCGCAGGCAGGGCGAGCTTGGCCGCCAGCAGGGTGAGCTGGGCCGGGAGCAGGGGCGCATCGCACACCAGGCCAGCCGGCAGATACGGTCGATGATCGACCAGGCTTACCGCGACGGCAAGGCCAAGCCGGTGGACTAATTTCTCGAAGAACTACGAGCCATTTTCATCGCAGCGCGTCCATAAGCTTGCGGGCATTCTCCGGGCGGCGATAGGCGCTGCCAGGGAAAATGCTAATCGTACTCAAAGGGATTGCGTATCCTCTGGCCCTGATCCGTGTTGTCTCTCGCGGTGGTTGGTCAGGACTTGATCTGTTCTCAAATCTGTTGTGCTGATCGGAGCACGCCGGTGGGAAATTTTCTCGGGTACCTCAAGCACTCTCTGCGGATGCTGGTCAAGCATCCTGGCCTCACCATCACCGTTCTCTTTACCCTGGCGCTGGGCATAGGCGCGAATACCGCGATCTTCACGGTGGACTATGCCACGCTGCTGGCCCCGCTGCCGTATCCCCACCCGGATCAGCTGGTCGTGGTGTGGTCGAAGATTCAGGACCACCACAACGGCATCTCGGCGGGAGACTTCACCGACTGGAAGCGCCAGAACAGCTCATTCGAAGACCTTAACGCCTGGACCGGCGGCTCGTTCAATATCGCCACGCAGGCGCAGCCGGAGAACATCGACGGTCGCCAGACCACACCCGGCTTCTACAAGATGCTGGGCATTCCCTTTTTCATGGGACGCGACTTCCTGCCTGAAGAGGGCCAGCCGGGCAAAGACCACGTTCTCATCCTGACGCATAAAGAGTGGAAACATCTCGGTTCCAATCCGAAGATCATCGGGACTACGATTCGGCTGAACAGTGAGCCGTATACCGTGGTCGGAGTTCTCGCGCCGGGCCTCTACGATCGGGGCCAGGGTGACATCGTTGTGCCGCTGGTATTCAAGCCCGAGCAGCTGAACCATGATTTTCACTGGCTGCTGTCCATGGGCCGGTTGAAGCCGGGTGTAACCCTGAAGCAGGCGCAGGCGGACATGAACTCGGTCACCGATCACATTGCGCAGGCATATCCGAAGAGCGACAAGGGCTGGGGCGCATACGTCGAGCCGCTCAAGAATGACTTCCTGCCCAGTGAGCGCATCACCACGCTGTGGCTGCTGCTGGGAGCGGTGGCCTTCGTGCTGCTCATCGCCTGCGTGAATGTGGCCAATCTGCTGCTGGCCAAGGGGCTTACGCGGCAGAAAGAGATGGCAATTCGCGGTGCGCTGGGCGCATCGAGAAAAACCATCTTTGGTCAGCTATTGACCGAGAGCCTGCTGCTGGCTTCGATGGGAGGCGCGCTGGGCATTGGTGTGGGCTACGCCATGCTGCGCGGGCTGATCGCTGCTGTGCCCGAAGGCACGCTGCCCAGCGAAGCCGATCTGAGCCTGAACATTCCCATACTGCTGTTCACGCTGCTGGCAACCACGCTGGCCGGCTTCCTCTTCGGCTGCGCGCCTGCCTGGTATGCCTCGAAGGTCGATCCCGCCGAGTCGATGAAGGAGGGTGGACGCGCCGGTGTAGGAGCCGGGCACCAGAAGCTACGCCGCATTTTGGTGATTGGCGAATTCGCGCTGGCTCTGGCGCTGCTGGCTGGCGCCGGCCTGGCCATCCATAGCTTTCTGAACCTGCTGCGCGTCGATCTTGGATTGCAGACCGATCACGTGCTGACCTTCGGTATGCCGGTGCCGGACACGCGTTCGAAAGACCCCGCAAAGATCGTCGCTTACTATCGCCAGGTTCTCGGTGCGATCGATGCGGTGCCGGGCGTGACCCATGCCACGGCGATGACCGGTCTGCCGCTCTACGGCGCGGGCTTCGGCATGCCTTTCACGCTGGAAGGCGGGCAGTCCTATGCCGATCCCTCGCAGCGTCCCGGCACCGGCTTCGGCATGGTGACGCCGGACTACTTCAACACCTTCGGCATCGGCCTGATCAAGGGTAGAAGATTCACCGACCAGGACAATGATGCCAGCGTAAAAGTGGCGATGGTGAATCAGGAATTCGTGAGCAAATTTCTGAAGGGCAAAGATCCCCTCCAGCAGCGTGTCATGGTCGAGCAGTTGATTCCAGGAGTTCAGAACCTGGGCGCGCCCATTCCGTGGCAGATCGTCGGCGTCTATCACAACGTAAAGAGCCAGGGATTCCGCGAAGACAATCCGGAGATGCTGATTCCGTTCTGGCAGATCCCCTGGCCAAACGTAGGGATTGCGGTGCGTACGCAGGAAGCTCCGGCGTCGATGACCAAGAGCATCGCCGCAGCCGTGCACTCAGTCGATCCCGACATCGCTCTGGCCACGCCGCAGACGCTGGATCAGGTCCGCGATGACATCCTCTCCAACGATCGCTTCACCATGCTGCTGTTCGCCTGCTTTGCCGTGGTCGCGCTGCTGCTGGCTGCGATCGGCATCTACGGCGTGATGGCCTTCTCGGTGGCGCAGCGCTCGCATGAGATCGCTCTGCGCATGGCGCTCGGAGCCACGCGCAGCCGCGTCGTGGGCCTGATCGTGCGCGAAGGAGTGGTTCTGGCTGGAATCGGCCTGGCGATGGGGTTGGTCGGCGCCTACTTCATCGGCCGCGCCATGCGCAGCATGTTGTTCGGAGTCGGCGCGATGGATATATCCGCCTTCAGCGTCGTAGCCGTCATTCTGCTCGCGGCGGCGCTGCTGGCCTGCTTCCTGCCGGCGCGGCGTGCGGCTTCGACCGAACCGATGAAGGTGCTGCGTACCGAATAGCGCTGGATCGAGTCGAGTTGCTACTGCGCGGTGACTTCGATGACGCGCAGCTCGGGATAGTTCTGGTTCCACGCGTTGGTTACGTGATCGAAGATCAGCCGGAACTCGCGGCTATCGCCGGGCTTGATGGGGGCGGCGGAGACCGGCTGCGTATCGACATAAGGCTCATGGGTGCGGATCAGGCTGAGCGGCAGCGTCTCTTTTTGCGCCAGAGTGTTGGCGAAATCGAGGAAGGCGACCTGCACGGTGAGGCCGGTGAGTGTCTTGGTCCCATGATTGGCGATCACACCGTCGAGATAGGTGACTTTGGCCCCGCCCACACTTGAGGACTCACTCATCTTGATGTCGGAAAAGGCAAGGTTCGCCGCATAGGGATCAGCAGGAGCCAGTCCTGGGCCTCCCGGATTGGACGGCTTGGCACGATGACCGGCAAACATCAGCCCGGCGATGGCCAGCACGACCACCACGCCGGCAATAATCCAGGGAGTAAGAGACCGCGGCTCCCTGGCTGCCTGGTCGACAGGGCTGAGAAATCCGGACTGCTGGTCGCTGGATGCCATCAGCGCGATTTTACATCGCGGAGCAATGGTCTGGTTGGCTGTCGCTTGTGGGCGCTCATGCCTCTTTCAAGTGAGGCAGAAACATCTCCGCTACCTGACGCCAGTTGTCGACGCGGCGGTAGCCGGAGACGCCAAGATTATGGGGCGCGGTGAATAGAATTCCCTCGCCGCTGAAACGCCGGAAATTTCTCGGCTGGTCGTCGATCAGGTAGTCGGCGTGAAGGATTCCCTTATCGCCGCAGTAGACGAAGTGCGCCGGATGCAGGTAGGGGAAGTGTTTTCTCAGCCAGCGGTATTTGGGGCCGAAGGAGTTGGGGAACTCCATCGCCGCCGTGGCGATGTAAACCTCGTACTCCTTCACCAGCTCGCGCAGCACGCGCTGGCTGTCCTCGATCACCGGGAGATCCTCAAAGAAATCCTCAGAGCGGAGATATCCCTCCAGCCGCTCCTGGCGGTCTGCGGAGACGATCTCCCACAGCCACTTGCCATTGAGATCGGCCTTGGTGACCGCCTCGCTGTGATCGCGGTTGTAGCGATTGATGTGCTCGGCGAGGGTGTCGGCCAGCACCTCGTCCATGTCGACGCAGATACGCTTCATTTTTGGGAATTTTAGAGCATCAGCCTTCGCTTCACGATGAAACGCGGCCGCCGCTGGCTATCCTGCTTTGTTTTTGAGATGCGTCGGCGCTGCCTCGGCGACAGGCGGCTTTTCCTGGTCGAAATAGAGCATGCGCCCGCAGCTTTCGCAGAGCAGCTGCTCTCCAGCCCGCACCTGGTTCCATAGTTGGGGACGTAGGCCCATCTGGCAGGCCAGGCAGCGCTGTCCTTCCACGCGCGCCAGTGCCGTTCCCTTGCCCCCGGCAATGCGATCGTAGGTGGCCAGCAGTTTCTCGCTCACCTGGGTGCGATAGCGCGCGTGATCTCCCTGCAGTGCGGCCAGATGCTTCTGCTGTTCCTCTGAGGCGCTGCGTGCCGCTTCTTTCTCAAGCTCGACGACCTTGGCCTGATCGGCCAGCTCCTGCCTGGCGCTGCGCAGCTGCGCTTCCAGCTGCTCGGAGCGCTCCATGCTCTCCAGCTCGCGATCTTCGATCTTGCGGATTTCCGCCTCGGCGAAGCTGATCTCGTGCTGCAGCGCGTGATACTGCTCATTGTTTTTCACGCTGCTCGATTGCTCGCGGAATTTCGCGATCTTCTGCTGCTGGTCCTTGAGATCGCTTTCCATCCGCCGGCGTTTGGCGTCTTCTTCTTTCAGGGACTTCTCGGCCTGCTCCACGCTGGTCTTCTGCCGGGCCAGCTTTTCTTCAAGAGCGGCAAGGCGTTTGGGAAGTGCGGCGATCTCTCCGCGCAGACGGGCGATGCCTTGGTCGGTGTCCTGTAGCTGAATCAGAGCCAGTAATTCTTCATTCATAGGCGGAAATTGAAGTCTATACGTTTTTGAGGTCCTTCAAGCGAAAATGCGGGGCTGAAACAAATTGTGCATCCCGGCAACGCCTTCGCGCGTCCACTGAAAGTCCTTTATGGCTGAACAACCTGCGGCAGTCGGCTGGCAGCCGAAGCATAATCGCTGGGCCATCGCGTTAACCGTCACGCTGGCGACGTTCATGGAGGTGCTCGACACCTCCATCGCCAATGTCGCGCTTCCGCACATTGCCGGCGGCCTGGGCGCGTCGCAGGACGAAGCTACCTGGGTGCTCACCTCCTACCTGGTTTCGAATGCCATCATTCTGCCCGCCAGCGCATACCTCACCTCGTTCATTGGCCGCAAACGTTTCTACATGTGGTGCGTAGTGCTCTTCGGCATCAGCTCCGCGCTGTGCGGACTGGCGCCTTCTCTCCCTCTGCTGATCTTCTTCCGCGTGTTGCAGGGAGCGGGCGGCGGTGGTCTGGCGCCGAGCGAGCAGGCCATTCTCGCCGACACCTTTCCACCCAAGCAGCGCGGGCAGGCTTTCGCCATTTATGGCATGGCCGTGGTGTTTGCGCCGGCGATCGGCCCCACCCTGGGCGGATGGATCACCGATAACTACGACTGGCGCTGGATCTTCTTCATCAATGTGCCGGTGGCGATCATTTCGCTCTTTCTTACCCATCGCATGGTGGAAGATCCGCCGCACATCCAGAAGGAAGTAGCGCTGATGCGCACGCGCGGCCTGAATCTCGATTACATCGGCTTCGGCCTGCTGGCCCTGGGCTTCGGATCGCTCGAGTTCATTCTCGATAAAGGGCAGGAAGACGACTGGTTCGGGTCGCACATCATCACCGTTTTCGTGACGCTGTGCGTGGCCTCGCTGGTGACGCTGATCTTCTGGGAAATACGCCAGATCAGGAGAAAGCACAAGCCGATTCTCGACCTGACCATGTTCCGCAACCGGACCTTTGCCATCTCGTTCGTCCTGATGTTCGTGCTCGGATTCACCCTCTTCGGCACCACCGTGCTGATTCCGCAATTTGTGCAGACGGTGATGGGCTACACCGCTGAGCGCGCGGGTCTGGTCATCTCGCCAGGCGGCGTGATGGTGATGATGATGATGCCGCTGGTCGGATTTCTGGTGGGGAAACTCGATCCGCGCTATCTCATCGCCTTCGGTTTCACCATGCTATCGGCGGCTCTGGCCTCACTGCATACCATCGACGCCCTGGCCAGTTACAGCTACATCGCGTGGATGCGCATCTTCCAGGCAGCAGGTCTGGCTTTCCTGTTCGTGCCGATCAATATGCTGTCTTACACCGATGTGCCGCGCGAGAAGAACAACGATGTCTCTGGCCTCACCAATCTGGCGCGCAATATCGGCGGCAGCGTGGGAACCTCGTTTCTTGTGACGGAGCTGGCGCGGCGCAGCCAGATGCATCAGGATCGCCTGCGCGTGCACCTCGCCGACCTGGATATGATCTTCCGCCAGCGCGTGGACGCCATCGCCAACCTCCTGACTCATGTGGGCGGACGCGCCGCGTCGATGGACCAGGCGCGGCAGATGGCGCAGGCCAATATCTATCAGCAGCTCGTACAGCAGAGCAGCATTCTCGCTTATCTGGATGTGATTGCCGTGTTGGCGGTGGGCTGCGTCTGCATGATTCCGCTGGTCTTCTTCATGAAGAAACGGCGCGCCGCCGGCGGCGAAGTGCCGGTGCACTAAATCAAGCCAATCCTTCACGTCTGGAAGTCTCTGCCGGGCAGCTTGCTCTCCCTGTAAAATTACTTTTCGTCTCAAACTGTCCTCGCAGCGCCCCATGAAATCCGGCGCGGAGTGCGGCGAGCGAATCTCTACTCCTCCAATTCGTATTTCAGGAGCCGCTGTTGCGCCATCTTCGCGCTTTTACTCTTTCCTTGCCTGCCTTCGTTTTCCTTGGCCTGTCTTCCGCCGCGCTCGCCCAGTCTTCCGCTGCCCCCACGCATCCCTGGACGGTGAAGGAAATCTTTGGCGGCGAGAGCCTCACCGGCGACGCGCCTGAGGGCATCAGCTGGTCGCCCGACGGCACTCGCGCCACGTATATCGCAGACAACGGCGACGTCATGCAGATCCAGGTGTCGGACGGAAAGCTGAAGAAGCTGATCGACCACTCGAAGATCGGCTCCCTGCTTTCGGCGAATATTTCCGAGAAGGATCGCGATCATCGCGCCCGCTACGATGAGCCGGATTACATCTGGTCGCCCGACTCGCAGCATCTGCTCTTCGACACCAACGGAGAGCTGTGGTTTTACAGCCTGCAGAGCGGCACCGGCGTCCAGGTGGGCAATACCAAGATGCAGAGCGGGGATGACCCGAAGTTTTCTCCTAACGGCCAGTACATCTCCTACCTGCGCGACCACAACCTGTACCTGCAGCGTGCAGAAGAGCGCGGTGCACCCGTGGCGCTCACCGATACGCACGATGCAACGATTCTCAATGGCGAGATCGACTGGGTGTATCTCGAAGAGCTGAACGTGCGCAGCAACTACTTCTGGTCGCCGGACTCGAAGCAGCTGGCGTATCTGCAGATGAACGAATCGCAGGTGCCCACCTATCCTCTGACCGACTGGATTCCGGTGCATGCCACGGTCGATGAGCAGCGCTATCCGCAGCCTGGCGATCCCAATCCATCGGTGCGCGTGGGTGTGGTGAATGCCTCCGGCGGCTCAACCCGCTGGCTCAAGATCCCGCTCGATGCGGGCAACGACTACGTCCCACGCTTTGGCTGGGTCAATCCACATGTGGTGTGGGTCGAAGCTCTCACTCGCGACCACAAGCATATGAACATCTACTTCGCCGACACCCATACCGGCGAGGTGAAGCTGACGCTGGCTCAGACCGAGCCGAAGTATTTTGGCGAGACCTACGACGTCTCTTTCGTGGGTGATCATCAGTTCCTGATCCTCAGCTGGCGGGATGGCTTCACGCACATCTATCGCTACACCTTCGATCCCGGCAATCCTCTGGGCAGCGAGGCGCAGCTGGCCAATCAGGTGGAGACCGGTCCTTACGAAGTGTCTGCAATCAAGACCGTCGATGAGGCGGCGAATACCGTCTACTACCTTTCGGGCGAAGGCGATCCGCGTGAGCAGCAGGTGTGGGCGATTCAGCTGGACGGCACCGGGAAACGCCGCGTGACCAAGGCGCAGGGATTTCACGATCCCGATTTTCCCGCCAAGGGTGGATCGTTCATTGACACCGCTTCATCGCAGAGCGCTCCTCCAAGCGTGAGCTATTGCACGGCGCAGGGTGAGTGCACACCTTTCTGGAACTCCCATCTGCCCGCGAATCACGCGCTGATTGCTCCGGAACAGCTGGAGCTGAAGGCCGCCGACGGTACGACGACGCTGTATGGAACGCTGCAGTTGCCGGCCGGCATAACCAGCCCGGCCAGCGTTCCGCTGATCGTGAATCCTTATGGCGGCCCGGGCGTGAACTCGGCGAAAAATGACTGGTACGGAAAGCGCGGGTTCTTCGATCAGCTTCTGGCTGAGCACGGGTTCGCCGTGCTGCACGTTGACAATCGCGGCATGGCCGGGCGCGGGCGCGATTTCGAGCAGGCTGCCTATCACAACTTCGGGCCGCCACAGTTTGCGGATCAGATGGCGTCCGTCGATCAGGTGCTGGCGAAGTATCCACAGCTTGACCCGCACCGGCTGGGCTGGTGGGGATGGAGCTGGGGAGGCACGTTTACGCTTTACGCGCTGACGCATTCCGATCGCTTTCTCGCCGGAGCCAGCGTCGCGCCGGTCACCGACTGGCACAACTATGATTCCATCTACACGGAGCGTTATCTGGGGCTGCCTGCTGAGAACCCCGATGTCTATCGCGATGACTCCGTGCAGAACAGCGCCAAGGACCTGAAGGGGCACCTGCTCATCCTGCACGGCACCGGCGATGACAACGTGCACTTCGCCAACACCATTCAGTTCATCCAAAAGCTGATCGATGACGGCATTCCCTACGACTACAACGTCTTTCCTCGGAAGACGCACTCCATCGCTGGGCCGGCAGCGCAAACGGAGTTATTCAATCGCCTGCTCCTGCACTTCGAAACCTACGTGAAGAATGGGAAGCAGTAAGTCCGGGATTTCTCAACGCGGCACCAAAGAAAAGGCCAGCCTGATTCAGGCTGGCCTTTTTGATTTTCTAGCGTGGGTGAAAGGAGTGCCGTCTACTGAACGTCGCTGACCTTTCCGGCTTTGAAGGTGATCTTCATATCCTGGTAGATGTAGATCTGCTTCGTCCCGAGGTTGACTTTGCTCTTCGGCTGTCCAAGCGCGGCCACCACCTGGTCGACGGTCTGTCCGATCGAGATGCTGACGGTTTGTGCCGGAGCCGCCGCCGGAACCGGATCGCCTGCAGCCGGCCCTCCTGCCGCTCCACCGGCCGGCGAAGCGGCGCTGGCCACCTCCTGCTCAGCCTGACCTGCCTGCGTATCCTGCTCTTTGATTTCAGCAGCTGCGTTGGGGTCGGGCGGAGGCGCTACCGCAGCGTAGGCAGACTGCGTGGGCGCGGCCTGCGCAGAGGGCGGAGCGGAAGGCAATCCGCCTTTGCCCTGCTTGTCCTTCATTTCCCCCATGCCCTTGTCGATGGTCTCGCGCATGTGGTTCTGCATGTCCTGCAGATCGGTGAAGGCGACGGTCACATTCGTGCTCTTGGCGCATTCCTTGCCGCCTTTGCTGGACAGGACGATTGCTGTGGCCGCTGTTGCATCGGCCGCGGGCGACTGGGCTACTTCAAGCACATCGCCCTGGCTTACCGCACATTCAGATCCGGAGTCCGCAACCAGATCGAGATCGCTTCCGGCTACGAAGACGTGTGGCTGGCCGTCGGACATCATGCGCGCGATGCCGCTGGAGCCTGAGTCGATATCCTGCCCCTGTGCGTTTTGCGCGGACTCAGAGTTCTCGAGTGCGATCTGCCGCTTAACCTCATCGGCGATCATGTTCTTGACTTCAGGAGTCAGCGGTGAAGCGTCGGGATTCACCGATGCCGCGATCTGGGCGTCCACCTGTGCAGCGTAGGCAGCCTGCAGGCTGGCGGCGATCAGGTAGTCCGTGAGCCAGAATGATGCGCTGGCATAAACGGGAAACGGCGTGAACCAGGCGCCATAGACGCCGTACCACGGCGATCCGGCCCATCCCCATCCTGCATAAACAACCGGCGTAGCCCAGGGATTATAGGCCCAGCCATAGAAGGCGGGAGCATAGTAAACACCGGGCGCGTACACATCCAGATATGCGCCACGATAGCCGTAGCGGCCGTAGTAGCGATCATAATAACGTCCGTGATCGTAGTACCTGCGTGAACCGTATTCGTGTCCGTGATACATGTACGGATGCTGCACGTATCCGCGTCCGCCGCGCTCGGCGACGATGCGGGAGTGATCGGCGCGCTCGACGGAAACGCGGCGGCTGCCGTTCAGTCCGTGATGGATATCCATGCCGCGCTTGGCATCGTGAACGTCGCTGCGCTGGCCGTTGGCGCGGGTGCGGACCGAGCTGCCGTTGGCGGTGTGCGCCTCATGGCTTCCTGCCGGCGCGGGATGGCCCGCTCCGGCTCCGCCGCGCGCACTTGCACTCGCTCCTCCGCCTCGGGCACCGGCTGCTCCTCCGGCTGTCGCGCCGTGGGCGCCTGCTGTGGTTGCTCCATGGGCATTCGCCGTGGTGGTTCCACCGTGCGGGCTGCTGGTCGTGGGACCGTGGCTTCCCCCCGCCGTGGTCGTTGTCCCATGCGGATTGCCGGTGGTGGGACCATGGCTCGCGCTTGCTCCGCCGGTTGTCGGGCCATGACTTGTCGTCGTGGCGCCGTGAGCGGCAGTGGATCCGCCGCTCGCATGGGACGCTGAGGAGGACGCCGGTTTCGCGGGCGCGGAAACATGCGCCGGGGCAGAAGAAGACTTCTTCTGAGCATGAGCAACGGATCCGCAGAGCGTCAAAAGTACAACGACTGCCGAGAAATAGCCGAGAGCCTTAACGGCCCGAGCGATTGAGCTGTACACGAAATCTCCTTTGAAACTCCCGGCCCTTTGGCGTGCACAGCAGGGAGGAGTTACTGAACGTCTGAAACCTTGCCCTTTACAAACGTGACCTTCATATCCGGGTAGTAGTCGATCTCTTTGGTCCCGAGGTTGGCGATACGGGTCGGCTGGCCGAAGATCGCGATGACCTGATCTTTGGTTTGCCCCAGAGCGACCGTTTTGGGCTGAGGAGGAGGTGCATCAGCGGGAGGAGGAGGCGGCGCGATGGGCGCCATCGCCACGGCCGGTGCTGCCGGCGCGGCTGCAGCAGCGGGCGCCGCCGGAGCAGCCTTGTCGGCCGGTGCAGCGGCGGCCTGCTTGGTGTCGCCGCCGGAATCATCGGCCGGCTGCACCTTAAGCACCTGACCTATCGTGCTCACCATCTGATCGACGGTGGGCTTATCGCCTTTCGGGAAAGGGAACTTGAGCAAGGTGTAGTAGCGAAGATTGTTGATCGGGTCGCTGAAGAGCTCGAAGTAGACGCCGTCATCCCTCTGATAAATCTTGGTAACCCAGAACTTCTCGCCGCTTACAAAAGTCCGGTTGTCAGGGTTCGGTGCAGAGCCAGTGCCCGGGATCTTATGAAGCCATTTACTGGCGCCAACACCGAAGACTCCGGTCGAAATCTTCCCGTCCTTGTAGGTATTGGTCGGCGGAACCGTAGTGGTCGTGGTGTACATGAGCAGCCCATCCTTTTCGAGCACCAGGACGGAGCCGGCGGTAACAATATCGTCGCGACTTGCGGTAGCTTTGGTGAGCGTGTACTGAGCCGTGAGCTTGTCGTCCAGACCGGCAATCTGAGCGTATCCCAGCGACGAAGAGATTACGGCGGCGACTGCGATTGCGGGAGTGAGAAGTCTGCGGAGCGGAGTCATGGGCCTCTTCTGCACCTTTACTTTTGGCAAGAAATTGTTCGAAAACAATAGCGGATAACGTTCGTCGAGGACGTATCCTACACTGCGTCCCAGCCCTGTGCAAGAATGAATTTGTTAATGACTAGTAACCCTGTAGTTTGCTGAAACAAAAGGGAACTAGAAGTCATTCTTTATCGAAAAGACAGCACAGTTTCAGGGCTAACACTCAGTTCAGCCATATATTTCAAGATCATCTTCGTAGTCTTCTTCAGGCAAAGTACTTTAAGGAAAATTGAAAGAGTCATGAATGCCTACATCACTAGCAGTCGATGATAGCGAGCTGGTACGCGCCCGTACTAACCTCGGCGAATTTGAAGTTATTGTTCTGAGCGACGGGACCTATTACCTCGATGGCGGAGCTATGTTCGGGGTGGTTCCCAAGCCATTGTGGGAGAAGCGTCTGCCCGCGGATGCGCAGAACCGGGTAACGCTCGGCCTGAACACCGTAGTCGTTCGCACCGCTAAGCAGACGGTGGTGATCGAGACGGGAATTGGTAACAAGCTGAGCGACAAGCAGCGCGGCATCTATGACGTGAAGCAGCAGCTTCTGCAGTCTTTCGCGGCAGCCGGCATCCGTCCCGAAGAAGTGGACCTGGTGATCAACACTCATCTCCACTTCGATCACTGCGGCTGGAATACTACCCTCACTCCGGAAGGACGCATCGTTCCCACCTTCCCAAACGCGCGCTATTTTGCCCACCGCGGCGAAGTAGAACATGGGCATCTTCAACTGGAGCGCGACGCAGTAAGTTACATCAGCGCAAACTACGATCCCCTGGTAGAGAGCGGACAGATGACTCTGCTGGATACGAAACCCGGCGAGATAGAGGAGATCGTTCCCGGGATTTCAGTCGAGTGTTTTCCCGGCCACACCGCCCAATTGCTGGCCGTGCATCTGGAATCCGGCGGACAGCATGGCTGCTATATCTCCGACCTGATTCCAACCAGCGCCCATCTGGATATCACCTGGGTCATGGGATACGACCTCGACCCGCTCACCTGCATTGCCCAGCGCAAGCGTTTTTACGAGCGCGCCATTCCCGGGCACTGGCTGGTGCTGTTCACGCATGACCACCGCACGCCCATGGGTCACATTCGCCGCAATGAAAAAGGAAAGCCGGAGATGGAGCCATCTCCGGCTTAGTGTTCGAAATGAATTCAGTCCGGATGCCGGGCTATGCGGCTCCTTTGGTATGCTTCGGAGGCTTGGGGTGGTGATGCCTGCCATCTCCGGAACCGCTTCCGGTCCCAGTGCCAGTGCCGGAAACCGGGCCAGTTCCCGTACCTGTGCCGGTCCCGGTCCCACCAGAGCCAGTGCCGCCAGTTCCAGTCCCAGTCCCAGTCGAGGTCCCACCACCAGTGCTGCCAGTTCCAGTCCCAGTCGAGGTCCCACCACCAGTGCTGGTTGCGGGTGCTCCGAGCACGGTGGCTATGGCTGTTCCGATGGGCGAGCCCAGCCCGGTGCAGGCATCCCATCCCGGAGCTGCCGAAAAAGCGCCATTATTTCCCGAGACGATGTCGTTGAAGGCGCCGGTTGAGGCATACAGCGCGGGATTAATAAATCCTACCGGTGAGCCCTTGAGCTGATTGACGATGGCGATCAGCCCAGCCCAGAGCGGAGCGACCGCGCTGGTGCCGCCCACCACTTCAGCAGATCCATCTACGAGCACGTTGTAGCCAGTGGTGGGCGAGGCGTCGCCGGATACGTCGGGTACGCCGCGGCCTCCGCCACTGTTCGCTGGAGCCGGAACATTGGCGTTTGCCTGCCAGGTTGGGAGCGGGAAGAAGTCGCTGACGCCGCCGCCGGTTGCTCCGCCGCTGGTGCCGTCATTCCAGACCACTTCGCTCTTGATGGTCGTCCCGCTGGCTTCCAGCTTGGTTCCGCCGCAGGCCAGCACATGGGGGCTCGACGCCGGGAAGTCGACATTGGTGCCGCTGATTCCGTCGCTCGATCCGTTATCGCCGGCTGCGACGGTAATGGTGATGCCCAGCGCACCCGCCGACTGGCAGGCGTTGTCTAACGCCGTTAAAGAGGACTGCGCCCAGCTCGATTCAGGACCGCCCCAGCTGATGGAGATTACAGATGGGGTGTTTGCAGTGTCATGAACAGCTGTGGTGATGGCGTCAATGAATCCCTGATCGCTGTTAGGGGTGAAATAGACTGCGATCTTCGCGCCCGGAGCGACAGCGCCCGCAACCTCGATGTCCAGCAGAACCTCGCCGTCGGCGCTGTTGGGGTTGGTCGGCGAGTTTGCCGCGCCATCCACCGAAACCGCGACCACCGTGGGAGGCGTAATTCCCAGTCCCGAAAAATAGGTGGTGAGGTCGCTGGGATTGTAGCCGCCGCCCAGCTCGATGATGCCGATCGTCTGGCCGCTGCCGTTGCCGTTGGGAAAGTTATAGAATCCTGCAACCTGCACCGGACTATAGCTGACATTCGCGGCCGAGGCCGCCGGAGTAGCTACGCCGTGTGGTTTCTCGCGAAAGCGAAAGTGCGGCTTTGCGATCGGCCGGGTGTCCAGTCCGAGGACGGCCTCAACTGCAGGCGCATGTGCTTCCGGTATGGAGATTTCGCCGGTGAAGCCATGGAATTTGTGCCCCGATTCGCTGGTGAAGTCATGCAGATCCACGTTGAACGCCGCTTCCAGGGCATCTGCCGTTCCGCGCAACACAATGGTGCGCCGGGCCAGGCTGGAGGCGGACTCATCAACGGAGAGGCCGTGGTTGTGGGCGAATTGCCGAAGAGACTCGAAGTCCGCCGGATCGGCCGCGTACTTCTGATTGAATTCCTCGCGGGAAATGCGTTTGCCGCCCAGTGCCTTCAGGTTCAGAGCCCCGCGGCGGCGGACGATAAGGGAGACGCTGATGACCTTGTCCGCAGCGGTGCGCCCGGTATCGGTTGCATTGTGAGGGGCCTTGCGCTCGCTGTGTGCGAGACGAACTTTCGTGGTCGATGGGGATGTCATGGAATCACCTTCTGAGTTGCGAAATTTGTAGAGCGAATCGACTTCGAATGAATGAGTGCGAATTAGGGCTTGAGCTTTCTATTCGTTCTTGGCAGAGACCGGAATTGGGCAACCGGCAGGTCTTTGAATCGTTCGCAATGCGTACATGACAGGATTTTTAGGTGCCGCGTAAAGATAACCGAAGGACATGGTCTTCGAATCACCCTCGAACATTACCGTGTAAATTTCCTTCGCGGCATTTTACGCCGCACACATGGTTGGATGCTTAATCGCTATGGCGATCGCCGTGGCTAGGCGGCTGCGAGACAACAAGAAAGCGGACATCGGCTGCGGAACTGTTCTTCGCCTGATGCCGCTCGCCGGGAGCGATCTCCAATCCCTGCCGCGTCTTGAGTTGATGCTCGCGGCCGTCGACCTCCATGGTCAGCTCGCCTTCGAGCACATAAAAAAACTGGCGCGAGCGTTGATGGAAATGGCGCTGCTCCTGTGCAGCCGGAGGCATGCGCTCTTCGATCACGCTCAGATTTTCGCTGCGGAGGAGATGCCAGCCATCGCACACTCCGCCCCACGTGTAGTGATTTTCGTCTGACGCCCGCACTGAATCAGCCATAATAATTCTCCCTTGCGGTGTTTTGCGCCGATGGCGCGGACCGCCGGATGCGCAGTTCTAGAGCGGAATATTCCCATGCTTCTTCGGCGGATTCTTATCGCGCTTGCCGTCGAGCATCTCGAGAGCGGAGATTAACCGCCGCCGGGTTTCGTGCGGCAGGATAACCGCGTCGACGTATCCGCGCTCGGCCGCGATGTATGGATTCGCAAACTGCTCGCGGAACTCGTGGACCTTTTCCTTGCGCGCCTCGGCGAGAATCGCGGTCTTCTCCTCTTCGGTCAACGGACGGTCCTTCTCAGCCTCCTTTACCACCTGCTCCAGCTCGCGTCCGTAGACGATGTTCACCGCACCCTCCGGCCCCATCACCGCGATCTCTGCCGTCGGCCAGGCCAGGTTCAAATCGGTGCGGATATGCTTCGAGCTCATCACGCAATACGCGCCGCCGTAGGCCTTGCGCGTGATCACGGTGAGCTTGGGTACGGTGGCCTCGGCAAAGGCGTACAGCAGCTTGGCGCCATGCCGGATGATGCCGCCATATTCCTGCTGCGTGCCGGGAAGGAAGCCGGGTACGTCTTCGAGCGTGATGAGCGGAATATTGAAGGCGTCGCAGAAGCGCACGAAGCGCGCGCCCTTCACGCTGGCGTCGATGTCCAACACTCCGGCCAGATATGCGGGCTGGTTGGCCACAATGCCCACCGGGCGTCCGTTCATACGCGCGAAGCCGATCACGATATTGCGGGCGAAGTGCTCGTGCACCTCGAAGAAATAGCCGTCATCCACCAGCCGCTCGATCACCAGCTTGGTGTCGTACGGCTGATTCGATTCCGCTGGCACCAGCGTGTCCAGCTCGCGGTCGGAGCGGTCGATGGGATCGGTGCACGGCCGGCGCGGAGGATCTTCGAGATTGTTCGAGGGCAGAAAGCTCAGCAGCTCACGCACCATGGCCACGCACTCCTGATCGTCGTGCGCCATGAAATGCGCGACACCGGAGACCTCGTTGTGCGTGGTCGCGCCGCCCAGCTTTTCCTTGGTCACCTCTTCGTGCGTCACCGTCTTGATGACGTCCGGTCCGGTCACGAACATGTAGGAGGTCTTGTCGACCATCAGCGTGAAGTCGGTGATGGCCGGCGAGTAGACTGCGCCGCCGGCGCAGGGGCCGAGGATCGCCGAGATTTGTGGGATTACGCCGCTGGCCAGCGTGTTGCGCAGAAAAATGTCGGCATAGCCGGCGAGAGAGACCACGCCTTCCTGGATGCGCGCGCCACCGGAATCGTTGAGGCCGACGATGGGCGAGCCGACGCGCATGGCCATATCCATAAGCTTGACGATTTTGGCGGCATTCGATTCGGAGAGCGAGCCGCCAAAGACGGTGAAGTCCTGGGCGAAGACGAAGACCGTTCGGCCATCCACGCGGCCGTAGCCGGTCACAAAGCCGTCGCCGGGGATGCGCTTCTCGGCCATCCCGAAGTCGGTGCAGCGATGGGTGACCAGCCGGTCGGTTTCCTCGAACGAGCCTTCGTCGAGCAGCAGCGCAATGCGTTCCCGCGCCGAGAGCTTGCCTTCGCGATGCTGGCGCTCGCGCCGTTCCGGCCCGCCGCCTTCTTCAGCTAGGCGGTCGCGGCGGGCGAGTTCGGCGAACGCGTCAGATATGTTTTCCATCGTCGGGATTATACGGGGACGGCGGGAAAGCCTTCAGGCAGAGACAAAGGCTCAAATAAATCATTGATTTGGAGAGGGTTCTGAGGAGGAAAAGAAAACAGAAATGATATAAGCCGCGCCCACCAGCCAGAATAAGCGCTCACGGCTTTCGCCCGAAGCTAGACGACTTCGCGGTGAAAGATCTCGTCGTGTTCTTCGCAGGGAGTACAGACGCAACCTACCGCGCACCCGATCAGCACGGCTACGCCGATGGTGACAAGAATGGCCGGGAGGTAGTCGCTCAGGTGTGAGAGACGAGTCAGTACGTCATGCATGTTTGTGAACCACATAAAAACCAGCTCCATGTACTAAGAATGCTGAAACCTTTAGAAGGTTTGCTGCATCGCTCTGGGGGAACTGTGACCCCTATACTCTCACTTTTATGGACGGCTGTCCGGGATTTTTGCCGCACTGAAAATCGATAGTACCCAAAACAGGGCGCGAATTTCTTAGTGCTTTCATCTATCGCCCGATTCGAATTGAAAAATAGCGAAATAAAGGCGAAAATGGAAATCGTGCCCGTTTCGCCTAACGCGGCAGGTTCCCCCGAGCCACGCATCCGCTGGCTCTTCCTCGATCTCAATTCCTATTTCGCCTCAGTGGAGCAGGAGCTTCGTCCCGAGCTGCGCAACCGGCCCATCGCCGTGGTTCCCGTCATGGCCGACACCACCTGCGCGATTGCCGCCAGCTACGAGGCCAAGGCCTTCGGCGTGCGCACCGGCACGCAGGTTGGCGACGCGAAGCGAATGTGCCCGGGCATCGAGCTGGTCGAGGCCCGGCACGAGCTGTACGTCGAATATCACCACAAGATCATCGAGGCGGTAGAGAAGTGCGTGCCCATCTCCGCGGTCATGTCGATCGATGAGATGGCCGCCAGCCTGATGGGCCGCGAACAGCCGCTGATGGCGGCGCTCGATCTGGCCCGCCGCGTGAAGGAGTCGATACGCGAGCATGCCGGAGCCACTCTGCGCTGCTCGGTCGGGCTCGCGCCGAATCGCTATCTTTCCAAAATCGCGTCGGACATGGAGAAGCCCGATGGCCTGGTGGCGCTCACGCCTGACATTCTCGAAGCCGCGCTCAGCCGGCTGACCCTCCGCGATCTGCCCGGAGTCGGGGCGCGCATGGAGAAGCGGCTGAACGACTGCGGCATCCGCACCATGCCGCAACTGCTGGCGCTGAATCACACGCAGATGAACGACGTCTGGGGCGGAGTGAATGGCGAAAAGCTGTGGCACTGGCTGCGCGGCGAGGACTTCAACGAGCCCGAGCTGGAGCACCAGAAATCGATCAGCCAGAGCCATGTCCTTCCGCCGGAGCTGCGCACGCACCAGGGCTGCTACGCGGTTGCGCATAAGCTGCTGCACAAGGCGGCCATGCGTCTACGCACCGCCAGGCTGTGGACGACGAATGTCACGCTGAGCATCAAGTTCGCCGTTGCAAAGAACGATGCGACCCGCCTGCACAACTCCGGCATCCCGCAGGCGGGCTGGTCGCATGGCACTTCGATCATCGAGTGCCAGGACAATCAGACATTGGTTGAGGCGCTCACCAAGCTCTGGGCGCTGCGGCCGCAGGATGCGCAGCATCAGAAGCCGTTCTACGTGGGAGTGTGGCTCGGCAATCTCGTTCCCGACCATCTGCACACGCTCAACCTCTTCTCCGGGCTGGAAACAGAATCGCGTCGCACCCGCCTTACCACCACCATGGACGCGCTGAATCATAAGTACGGCATCGACACGCTGATGCCAGCCAGCATGCTGCTGGCGCGAGCTGCCGCGCCCACGCGGATCGCCTTCACCAGCATTCCGGATTTGTTTTAACGCTCAACCGGCATGAGGCTGCGCATCGCATCGGCATAATAAAAGTCAGTTGATTCGATGAGCGACTCTTTCACCTTGTCTGACAAGCCAGCGCCATACCGCGGTCGTCTCGCGCCCTCACCCACTGGCCTGCTGCATCTCGGCCACGCCAACACCTTCCTCACCGCACACGATCGCGCCCGCGACGCCGGCGGCACGCTTCTCCTTCGCAATGAAAATCTCGACACGCAGCGCTCAAGGCCCGGGTTTGTCTCCGCCATGATCGAAGATCTGCGCTGGCTGGGGATAGCGTGGCAGGAGGGTCCGGACATCGGCGGTCCTTACGCTCCGTACAACCAGAGCGAACGGCGGGATCACTATCTGGGCGCGTGGCGCACGCTGCTCGATCGCGGATTCATCTATCCCTGCAAATGCTCGCGCAAAGACCTGGCAGCGATGGCCAGTGCTCCGCATGAAAATGACGAAGACGATGAGCCCAGGTATCCGGGAACGTGCCGTTCTCTTGCCGGCGCAGATACGCAAGCCTCATACGGCTCACCTGCCGGGATCAACTGGCGCTTTCGCGTTCCCGATGGACGAGCCATTGCATTTCACGATCAGCGTTTCGGAATGCAGAGTTTTGTCGCGGGGCAAGACTTCGGCGACTTCCTCGTCTGGCGGCGTGACGATATGCCGTCCTATCAGCTGGCCTGCGTCGTCGATGATGCTGCCATGCGCATTACCGAAGTCGTTCGCGGCGCCGACCTGCTCAAATCCACAGCACGGCAGATTCTTCTTTACGGCGCGCTGGGCATAGAGCCGCCGCTCTGGTATCACTGCCCGCTGACGAGAGATGCGCAAGGCGAACGGCTGGCCAAGCGTCACGATGCCTTGTCCATCCGCGCGCTGCGCGAAGCAGGGCGCAGCCCAGAGGATGTGCGACGGATGGCGAATGCGATTAAGACATCGGCTTCTGGTTGAGGATCATCCACGATGTGCCGAATTGATCTCTCAGCATGCTGAAGCGATACGCGAAGAAGGTCTCTTCCATAGGCATGAAGATCTGGCCGCCCTCGGCCAGCACACCATGAACGCGCTCGGCCTCCGCGATGCTGTCGACAGTCAGCGAAAGATAAGCGCTGCGCATAGGCTGGAAGCGGTCTCCGGGCACGTCGTTGCCCATGATCTCCGTTTGCGCCAGGCTCATGCTCGCGTAAAGGATCTTGCCTTTCCAGTCAGCGGGGACTTCATTCAGGCCGGGCTGATCGTTGTGGGTCAGCATCATCTGAATCTTTCCGCCCAAATGCTTCTCATAAAACTCGAAGGCCTCTTTGCAGTTCCCTCCAAAGTTCAGGTAAGCATGCAGCTTCATCCGGATTGCTCCTCTGTATGTTGTCGAACGCGATGGTGGATGGACGTGGGTGCACGTGGAGCATAAAGCCCGCTTCGATCGCGGGCCCCATGAACGTGCCGGGTCAGGGAAGGCTGCGGTCAGTGCGAGCAGCAGTCGTGCTTCGGGGAGTTATCGTACTCATCGTGACGGCGGACGAAGTCCATCGTCGTAGTCTCGTTGCGTCCTTTGGGAGCGCGGTCGAGAATCATCAGCGTGCCCAGCAGCTCCTCGCCGCCGCGGGCATAGCTCGAGTAGGTATGGAAGACCTGCCCGCTCTCGTCCTTATAGAACGCGCTGGTGCCGGGCAGCTCGGTGTACTCGGGGTTGTCGGAGGCCGGCAGCTTTTCGTAGTTGTAGATCGCGTTGCCGGCGGCAATGTCCTCTTTATGAAACGAGACATGGTAGTCGAAGTTGAAGTCGCTGCCGAAAGACGAAGCCCAGGGAAGGCGCCATCCCATGCGCTTCCTGTATGTTTCAATTTCGGCCAGAGGAGCGCGCGACACCGCAGTCAGCGTGACGTCATGATGCTCAAGGTGAGGCAGTGCTCCATCGAGATGATCGGCAAGGAAAGAGCAACCCGGGCAGCCGGCGGCCCATCCCGGACTCAGCATGAAGTGGTACACGATTAACTGGCTGCGGCTGTCGAAGAGGTCGGCGAGGGTCTTCTCGCCCCCCGGCGTGTTGAACACATACTCTTTGTCGACCTTGACCCAAGGCAGCGCCAGCCGCTCGGCATTCACCGCATCCCGCAGGTGAGTGATTTCCTTCTCCCGTTGCAGCAGCGCCTTCCTTGCGGTAAGCCATTCTTCACGCGATACGACTTTGGTCTCTTCGATTGCTGCGAGTACAGTCATGAACATCTCCTTGATACGAGGAGTTGATGCGACCACTGGATGTGATCACAGATGCGGCCACTTGACGGAACAATGAGTTGATATCAACATGATTAAAGACATGTCAAGGCAGCCCGTCACAATTCCATATGAAACTACGCTTCTGGTTCGAGACTGCTGCCTCTGCCTCCATGTCCAGCGCGCCGCCCGGGCGCTGGCCCGGCGCTTTGATGAGGCGCTGCGTCCGGCGGGATTAACCAACGGTCAATTTTCCCTATTAATGTCATTGAATCGCCCGCAGCCGCCGGGCATGGCGTCGGTGGCCAATCTGCTGGCCATGGACCGCACCACCCTCACCGCTGCGCTCAAGCCGCTCGAACGCCGGGGGCTGGTGGAGATTACGCCCGATCCCGCCGACCGCAGGGGACGCCTGCTGAAGCTCACGCCTCAGGGGACGGAGGTGCTGGCCAGCGCTGTTCCCATCTGGGAGAAGACCCACGCCGAAGTGGAAGCGGCGCTCGATGCGCCTGCTGCGCAGTTGCGCAAGAGCCTGCAGCAGCTGGCTTGATCCCGTTTCTTCTACTCACCCATGTATTTGCCGTGCTATCCTCGGGCTCAAGCGAGCCATGCGCACATTCCAGGCCAATACGAAAGCACTCTCCAGCGCCAAGTGCTGGAACCGGGCCTATGCGCGCGCCATCGCTCCGCGCAAGCGCGCCGGGGCCCCCGGCACGCCCGATGTTGGCGTGATGGGGTGGAATCTCCGTGTCCTGCCCACCAGGACGCGACCTAGCCTCTTCGGCAGCGATTAGTCGCCGCTGCCCGGCATCGCCCTGCGTGCGGATCATATCGATCTGTGCCGCGGAGTCCGATGCACGACTGGAAGAAGACTCTCTCGCAAGCTCACCCGCAAAGATCCAGAATTGGCCCGCTCTCAGCAGAAAAGCGCGCAGGCCCAAAGCCCCGGCAAGGGAATCCCAAGCCCCCGGCAAGGGAAACAAGGAGAGAAAAGATGAGCACCACGACCGTCACCACCAAAGAATCGGTGAAACAGACCAGCTCGAACATTGGCGCGGAGTACCGCCCCAAACTGGTGACCCCGCTGCCCGGTCCGAACGCCGCGCGCATCGTTGCCGATGACGACCGGCTCATCTCGCCCAGCTACACGCGCTCCTATCCCATGGTGGCCAAGCGCGGCCGCGGCACCCGCGTGGAGGATGTCGATGGCAACCAGTTCCTCGATTTCGCCGCCGGAATCGCCGTAACCTCGACCGGTCACTGCCATCCGGAAGTAGTGAAGGCCATTCAGGACCAGGCTGCCGAGCTTATCCATATCTCCGGCACCGACTTCTACTACGAGTCGCTGGTCACGCTCTCGGAAAAGCTTTCGGCCATCGCTCCCATGCCCGGACCGCACCGCTTCTACTATGGCAACTCCGGAGCCGAGGCCGTGGAATGCGCCCTGAAGATTGCCCGTTACCACACCGGCCGCCAGAACATCATCGCCTTCTTCGGAGCCTTTCACGGCCGCACCATGGGTGCGCTCTCGCTGACCGCCTCCAAGCCCCAGCAGCGCCGCCGTTTTGCTCCGTTGGTTCCCGGCGTAACCCACGTCCGCTATCCCTACGCCTATCGCGGTTGTAGCGGCGGACCTCAAGAGGAAGAAGCTTTTGCCCTGGGCTGCGCCCGCTACATCGAAGAAAAGCTCTTCAAGACCACGCTGGCCCCCGAAGAGGTCGCGGCCATCTTCGTCGAGCCCATTCAGGGCGAGGGCGGCTATGTCGTTGCACCCACTATCTTTATGCAGGAGCTCCGCCGCATTTGCGACAAGTACGGCATCCTGCTGGTGGCCGACGAAGTGCAGTCCGGTGCCGGCCGTACCGGCAAGTGGTGGGCCATCGAGCACACCGGCGTGCAGCCGGATATCGTCTGCATGGCCAAGGGCATCGCTTCGGGCATGCCGCTGGGCGTCTGCATGACCCGCGCCGAAATCATGAACTGGAAACCCGGCTCGCACGCGTCAACCTTCGGCGGTAACCCCGTTTCCATCGCGGCGGCTCTGGCCACCATCGACATCCTGCAGAGGGAAGGCATCGCCAATGCCGGCAAAATCGGAGAAAAGATGCTCGGCGAACTCCGCGCCTGGCCGGCCAGGCACCCGATCGTGGGCGACGTGCGCGGACGGGGACTGATGATCGGCATCGAGATCGTGAAGAACCAGCAGTCCCGGGAAGTCGCCGGCGCCTGGCGCGACCGCATTGTCGAGCTGGCCTTCGAGCGCGGATTGCTGATTCTGGGCTGCGGGGAAACCTCGATCCGTCTGGCTCCTCCGCTCATCGTGCACGAGAACGAGGCAGCCGTAGCGCTCGAAATCCTGGAAGAATGCATCTCGCAGGTGGAGTCGGAGCAGGCCTGATCGCTCTTAACGGTTAAGAATGCACCGAATTGACCGTAACTGGTTAATTTTTAACCCGTAAAGTGAAAGGGTTAATTTTTTACCATTTTAAGAAAAAAGCTTCTTGGATTGAGCGGGTTAGATAAGAAAACCGGGAACAAAAGCAGGAGTTTTTGCGTCCATATAACCAGTTCATCCGCCGTTCAATGTTTACCGTTTGGCCGATATAGATGGAGGAGTAGAATATCTGTCAAGCGGCGAGTGTTCACGGGGGCTAGCCGGTTGCCTCTTACGTGGCATTGATAATTTGATACTTCCCTGGGACTATCGACGTCTAATGCAGCAAAAGCAGATGCGAAGCAGCGTGTCCGTTGAGGACATTGCGTTGAACTCTTCCTCCATCTTCTTTTCTGTCGGTGCTTGAGAGAAAAGAGGTTTTTCTTCGTGAATTCTACGGTCAAGACGATCATTTTCTGGGTCTTCATTTTCGCGTGCCTGGTAGTCCTGTGGCAGGTCTTCCAGAAGAGCACGGGCAAAGGAACTGATCAGGAAATTGCCTTCTCAGAGTTTCTGCAGGATGCGCAGCACGGCCAGCTTGCAGACCTGGTCATGACTGGCAACGAGGTGCGCGGCAAGATGTTGGGTGATAAGCCCGGCAACTTCCACACCACGGTTCCGGTCAACTACCCCCACCTGTTCGACATCCTCGACCAGAACAAAATCAAGGTAAGCATTCACGACAACCAGGGCAGCGCCTGGTGGAGCATCCTGATCCAGTTCTCGCCGGTCATCGTCATCGGCGCGCTGTGGTTCTTCATGATCCGGCAGATGCAGAGCGGCGGCAACAAGGCACTGTCCTTTGGCAAGAGCCGCGCCCGGCTGCTTTCCATGCAGCAGAAGAAGATCACCTTTAAGGATGTCGCCGGCGTCGATGAAGCCAAGGAAGAACTCAAGGAGATCATCGAGTTCCTGCGTGAAGCGCAGAAGTTCCAGCGCCTCGGCGGACGCATTCCCAAGGGCGTGCTGCTCGTCGGACCTCCAGGAACCGGCAAGACCCTGCTGGCCCGCGCGGTGGCAGGCGAAGCCAACGTCCCCTTCTTTTCCATCTCCGGCTCGGACTTCGTGGAAATGTTCGTCGGCGTCGGCGCAAGCCGCGTCCGCGACCTCTTCGAACAGGGCAAGAAGAACGCTCCCTGCATCATCTTCATCGATGAAATCGACGCCGTCGGACGTCACCGCGGCGCAGGCCTCGGCGGCGGACACGATGAGCGTGAGCAGACCCTCAACCAATTGCTGGTCGAGATGGACGGTTTCGAGTCCAACGACGGAGTCATCCTCGTCGCGGCCACCAACCGCCCCGACGTTCTCGATCCCGCGCTGCTGCGCCCCGGCCGCTTTGACCGCCGCGTGATTGTCGGCCGTCCTGACGTTCGCGGACGCGAAGAGGTTCTTCGCGTACACGCCAAGAAGGTTCCGCTCTCCGATGACGTCGATCTTCGCGTCATGGCTCGCGGCACACCGGGCTTCTCCGGCGCCGATCTCGCCAATATGGTGAACGAGGCTGCCCTGAACGCCGCCCGCTCCAATCGCAAGTCAGTCTTCATGATCGACTTCGAGCACGCCAAGGACAAGGTGCTCATGGGCGCCGAGCGCAAGTCGATGCTGCTGACCGACGAAGAGAAGCGCGTCACCGCGTATCACGAAGCCGGCCACGCCATCGTTGCCGCCATTCGCGATCACGCCGATCCGCTGCACAAGGTCACCATCATCCCCCGCGGCATGGCTCTGGGCGTCACCATGCAGCTGCCGGAAGACGACAAGCACACCGTCACCAAGGATTATCTGGAGACGCAGCTTGCCATCCTTATGGGCGGCCGCATCGCCGAGGAGATCTTCCTTAAGCAGATGACCACAGGCGCCGGCAACGACATCGAGCGTGCCACTGACTTGGCCCGCAAGATGGTCTGCGAGTACGGCATGAGCCGCCTCGGTCCGCTTACCTTCGGTAAGAAGGAGGAGCAGATCTTCCTGGGACGCGAAATCGCGCAGCATCGCGACTTCTCCGAGGAGACAGCCCGCCAGATTGACGGCGAAGTGCGCAGCCTGGTGGACGAAGCCTACCGCTCGGCCTACGAAATCCTGAACACCAACCAGGACATGATGCATCGTATGTCGGCGGCTTTGCTCGAGCGCGAAACCCTCGATGCAAACGATATCCGTCTGCTCCTCGAAGGCAAGGACCTGCCCCCGGTAAAGCCCTCCGGCGGAGCAGCAGCAACCAGCGATGTGCAGCAGGTTCTCAAGCCCGAACCGGGCCGCGGATCGAGCTTCCCCGAAGGCAGCCCGTCACCCGCGTAACCCAGCTACAAAATGACAAAAGCCCGAGGCGGTATGCCTCGGGCTTTTTCATTTTGAGCGCAAGTCAGCGGCTGATAGCATGGCCCTCGCCGGCTTCCGCTTCCTCCCTACCTCCCGCTCCCGAGGTTGTTGTCAGGCCATTTTTGACCGGAAGGTTTCCATGCCCAAGTTTGTGATCGAACGCGAAATCCCCGATGCAGGCAAGCTGACACCCCAACAATTGCAGGCCGTTTCTCAAACCTCGTGCGGCGTGCTGCGGGAGCTGGGCCCGCAGATTCAGTGGGTGCAGAGTTACGTCACCGACAACAAGGTCTACTGCATCTACATCGCTCCGAACGAAGCCATGGTCCGCGAACACGCGCAGAAGGGCGGGTTTCCGGCCAACAAGGTCTCCGAGATTCGCACCATCATCGATCCAACCACAGCCGAGTAGACGCGCAGCCGGCAACCGCACTGATCGGGCAGGTCGCAGCCTATTCGCGAACGCGGATCACGATCTTCCCGAATGGACCGCGATAGAGATGGTCATAGGCTTCGAGTGCGGCATCGAAGGGATACACCGTGTCAATGACGGGATGAAGGCGGAACTTGTCAAGAGCCACGACCATATCCTCAAGCGCCCGGCGCGGGCCAGTCGAAATACCGCGAATCACGATCTGTTTCAGCAGCAAGGGAAAGACCGGGATTTCGGAAGTGAATCCTTCCAGGATGCCGATAGAGGAGATCTGGCCGCCGGCTTTGACCGCAGTGACCGATTGAGACAGGCTCTTGCCTCCGGCTACATCCAAAACATGGTCAACGCCTGCTCCGTCAGTCAATCGCAGTGCTTCCTTTTCCCAATCCGGAGTGCGCGCATAGTTGATGCCCATGCTTCCTGCCAACGAGCCGGCCCGCTCGAGCTTTGCATCGCTGCTCGATGTCACGATCACCTTTGCTCCCAGCGCCGCCGCAATCTGCAGTCCGTACAGTGAGACCCCTCCCGTTCCCTGAACCAGCACGGTCTGATGCGGCTTCAAACCACCCTTTTCAACCAGGGCGAACCATGCGGTGATGCCTGCGCAGGGGAGCGCCGCTGCCTCTTCGTCGCTGAGATAGGCCGGGGCGAGAACCAGAGCATCCTCGCTGAGCACCAGATACTCGGCGAGTGCCCCTTGAATCGTGTTTCCAAGGGTATGAGTCGACTCGTCTCCACGTGGGTCTCCATCGATCCAGCGAGTGGCATAGAGCGTAATCACACGGTCGCCGGTGCGGAAACGCGACACGTCCTTGCCGGTCTCAACTACCTCTCCAACCGCATCGGCTACCTGCGTTATCGGGAACTCCATCTGAGGGTTGTATAGCCCCTCAATGATCAGTCTGTCCCGGTAATTGAGGGCAACCGCACCGATGCGTACCAGGACCTCCCTGGGGCCCGGCAGGGGCACCGGTTTGTCTGTAAGAGCCAGATTCTCTTTGCCATAACCGCGAAGTTCCCATGCTTTCATGCCCGATCTCCTTAATTCATTGATTCGAGTATTATCGAACAATGGTAGAATCAAACTATAAGATTCGACAACGCAGTTGTCAACAGGCCGAGTCGCGAGGGAGGGCAAAATTCGAGTTTTTCTGCCCAGAGAACCAGAGCCGGATGAGCTCTCGATCACATCCATCCTCTACGCTTTGAGCGATGATGTACGGCTAGCAATCGCGCGGACCCTCGATCAGCGAGGCCCCTGTCCGTGCGGCGTGTTTGAAGTCGGCCGCCCTAAATCATCCCTCTCGCATCACTTTCGGGTACTGCGAGAGTCTGGCGTTGTTGCCACAAAGCGTGAAGGGACCACCCTGATGAACACCCTTCGCCGTAAGGATCTGGACCTGAGGTTTCCCAGTCTTCTGGACTCTATCCTGAGCGCGCAACCGCCAGCCGCCAAAAAACAGTAAGGAACGATGCCGGTCACGGCCTGAGGCAGCGGGACAGATTCTAGCGGCTTCGGCCTGCATTTCGTTCCTTTCCTGCCATACCCCTTTCGTGTTACTTTCTGGATCTCCTGTTTACGGTAAAGTTTCCCTAACCGATTTTGTTTGTGGCATTTCCGTTTAGCTGCGGTGTGGTCGGACCTGTCCAACGAAACTCTCCATCCCAGGGAGTCAGCCATGAGAGATTCTTCCGGTACGATCGCCGCCCCACCCTCCATCCTGGGGTCTGTGGCGCCGAACGCCGGACGGATGAGCGTACGGAAACTGCCGCGGCCCGCGCTTCTCACTTTGGCCGCACTTGCAGCGCTGTCTATCTGTGCAATGCAGGCGTCTGTCGTCTACAGGAACACTGTGCAGGCCTCAGGTATCGGATATCTCTGCCTTAGCCTGGCTCTCTTCGGCTGCGCCCTCGCTTTCTGGACCCGAATTCCCGCGACCCGGGGCACCGTACGCATTCGCTGGATGCTGATTACCGCCGCTGTATTTTCAGACGCGCTGGGATACCTGCCCTCGTTTGCCGAATGTGTCTTTCATACCGTTGCTGCGCGCCAACTCCAGACCATCTGCTTCAATCTGAGCGAGGCCCTCTACCTGTTGGCCGTCGTCCTCTTCTTTTCCGGTGTCGGCCGCTCGATCGTTATCGTAGACATGCTGCAGGCGCTGCTCTTCGCCGTGCTGCGCTTCAACCTCGTTTATTCGTCGAAGACGTTTGACCACTTCGCTCCAGACCACCTCCTGGTTGGGCAGCTGGTGGCGCTTCTTCTGTTCCTCATTCCGATGGTGGCTTGTCTGGGAGCGGCATCACGGGATGAGCTCAAATTCCTGCGCACACTTTCGTGGTTCTTCGGCCTCCGCTTTATCGGGTTTTTCCTGTCCGATCAGGTCTCGTTCATCTGGCTGCATTACGACCAGTGCAGCCTATGGGACGTGCCCGGGACTGCGGTTTTCGCCGGCTTCGCGCTATACCTGCTTTATTCAAGCTCCACTGCGCGCGCCGAAGCTCCCGACACCGCACTGCTGCATGCTCCCAGCATCGCCGTTCGCAGCCTCATGCCATCCTTCCTGGCGCTGGTGAATTTCGCGGCCGGGCTTCTCCTGCTGCGCGTCTCGATACCGCTGGCTGCCGTAGCCATCTCCGTCTCGCTTCTTTGCTACATGGTGCGTACCGTCCTGCTGCAGGCCCAGACGGTGCAGGAAAAAACGCAGCTCCTGAGCCGCAATGAACAGTTGGAAGGTCTGGCTACCCGCGATCCGCTGACCGGCATTGGCAATCGACGCTCGCTCGCTGGCGTCTACAGCAGATTGCAGGAGACTGCCGGCGAAGATGCGGTCGCTTTGCTGCTGATGGACATCGACCACTTCAAGGAGGCCAACGACCAGTACGGTCACCTGCACGGAGACCATGTGCTTATCGCGCTGGCCCGCAGACTGGAGAGCCTGTCATCCCTCGTCCCTGGCAGCCACTGTGCGCGCTTCGGGGGAGATGAATTCGCCGTGCTCCTGCCCAACGTCTCATCACAGCTCGCGGCTATCTTCGCCGAGGAGCTGCGCACCGGATTCACCTCCCACACCTTCGAGATGAGTCTCAGCATTGGTGTCGCCACGCTGCGTGCCGCGCACGATCTACCGCTTGAAATGCTGGTCGCTCATGCCGACGACGTGCTCTATCGCGCCAAGATGAACGGCCGCAATCGTGTTGAAATCTATCCGGCGTGCGACGCCTCCGGCCCAGCCGGGAATACGCCCGCACCGGCATTAGGCCCCGCACCGACAGAAGGCTTGGAGCTGCACCACACCATCGGATAGTACCTGTGCTGGCTGGCCATTCAAACCTGCCAAATGACGGCTGGCTGCCTTCACTGCGTGCCACTGCGGATTAGCTCCGCCGGTTAGCGGCACAGGCTGTTGAGATTCAGGGTAGGCTGCGGACCGGGAGGCAGCGGCAGGTTGCGGGCGCGCATAGCCTGCTCCAGTGAATCGGGGAAAGCGGGTAGCGACAGATCGAGGTCGTTGCGGTAGAACGGATCTTTCTCGGCCTCTTCAAGGCTGACCAAAGTGAAGCCCCTGTCACGATAAAGCTGTAGCAGGCGGGGCAGCATGCGCGCATCGAGTGCGCCCACATGCATCAGCAGCACATACGGGATATCGCGCCCAAAGAGCGCCGTGGACATGGCACGGCTGTAGTTGGCGGCCGCGCCGGCAGCCTCCAGATATGCCGCTTCCACCTGCGCCATGGCGGCAGTATCGTTTTTCTGCGCGCATCGCACGTAGGGCTCGTTGTAGAGATAGTCGCCGAAGCTCATGGTCACGTTGGCGATTTTGTATCTTCGCCCGGCGAGAAACTTGCGCGCAGCCGCGGTCTTTTCCGGGGTGTCGCCTTCCGCCAGATAGGGAAAGCGGAGCCAGTGCCAGTCCGCCGTGCCCATGTACGACTTCAGCACGGGCTCATTTTTGACCACATCCGCTTCCCACTCCTCGAGTGGCTGCTGGCCGAGGTTCATGTGCGACCAGGTGTGATTGCCGAGGGGAAAGCCCGCGTCGCGCCACTCCTTCAACAAAGCCTCTGAGCCCGGCTCCCTTTCGATGCCGACACCATTCACAAAGCCGTAGATCGGCGGCAGCTTGGCGTCTTTCATCGCGGCAATCAGCTTTTGACCGATGCCGGCCCGGCTTTCGCCTGGCGGCAGAGCTCCGTGCACGGGCAGGTCGTCCCAGGTAAACGCGATCTGTTGTGCGCCGGCAGAGTCAGCCAGAAGCACTGCCAGAGCCATTCCCAGCAGCAGAGGCAATCGCCGGAACCTCGCCGCGCTCACGGGTGTTTCCTCTTCGCCATCGTCTCCCTGACTATACCTTCGCGACTATACCTCTGCGACAATAGAGCAGCATGCGTCGCGCGCTCGTTGTTGTCCTGTCTGCTCTCTCTCTCATCGTCTCCGGATGCGGTTACCACACCGCCAGTTCCGCGGCCCACCTGCCCAGCAGCGTTCACACGCTTGCCGTGCCGGTATTTCAGAATTTGACGCAGTCTTACCATGTGGAGGTCGCGTTTACGCAGGCCGTCATCCGCGAGTTTTCGAACCGGAGTTCATACCATCTGCTCTCGAAGAACGATGGAGACGCCGATGCAACACTGCAGGGAACGATCACCACCTTCCAGGTGACTCCGCTGACCTACAACTCGCAGACCGGTCAGTCATCGAGCTTCCTGATCACGGTGAAGGCGCGCATTGTGCTCACCGACCGCAATCACAAGATCCTCTACCAGAATTCCAACTACCTCTTCCGGCAGCAGTACGAGACAACCCAGGATCTGGTGACGTTTATTCAGGAGGACCCTGCCGCCATTCAACGCCTCTCACGCGACTTTGCGCAGGCTGCGGTCTCCGATATTCTGGAGTCCTTCTGATGCCACACCAGAGCACAACTCCCGCAGCGAATTTCTTTGCACTCTCCGCGTGCTCTGCGGTGAATTCTTTCGCGGGTGCTTTGTAGATGGGCGCGGGATTCGCAGCTGCCGAACGCTTCATCACCGAGGTGCGCGAGAACCAGCTTCGTCCTGGCTACGTGCTGATCGGCGACGAGATTTTTCTCTACGAGCGCTGCCGCCGCGCCGTGCTCGAATCGCTGGTGCCGCCTGACCTGCGGGACTTCTGCCTCTCAGACCTCGACCTGGCTGAGGCGAGTATCTTCGAGGCGCTTGACCGCGCGCAGACCTCATCGCTGATGGCGCCCTTTCAGGTCTTCTTTATCCGCGGCCTCAAGGCGCTTTACACGCGCGGAGCGAAAAAGGAAGAGTTCGCAGCCATCGAGGAGTACTTCCGCTCGCCCAATCCGCAGAGCCTGGTGATCTTTGTCGCCGACCACATCCGCATCCCCTCCGATCCGCGTCGCATGGACATGGAGGATAAGAACCGTTACGAGCGCATTCGCGAGACGCTGGGGGAATGGTGCGGGGTCGTCGAGCTGGCGCGGGTGGACGAGACCGATGCGCTGCGCTGGATCGGCACTGAGAGCGAAAAGAATGGTGTCCGCTTTGATCCTGATGCAGCCCGCGAGCTGGCCGACGCGCTGGGCGCGGACATGATGCTCATCGCCAGCGAGTGGAACAAGCTGGCTTTATATGCGGGTGAGAAGAAGCACGTAACCCTGGGCGACGTGGAGACTATGGTGCTCGCCGCCAAACAGCGCTCGCTTTACGAACTGACCGATGCTATCTCCGCCCGCGATACGGCGCGCGCCCTCAAGCTGCTGCATGGGCTGCTGAACGCTTCGGATGGCGGCGAGGACTCGGCCATCGGTCACCTCTATATGCTGGCGCGCACCTTCCGCCAGATGCTGGTCATTCTGGAGAAGAATGTCCGCGACTCGCGTGCCATCTGGCAGGCGCTGTGGCAGGGCTTCCGCATGCCGCCCTTCGCCGCCGATGACCTCATCCGGCAGGCGCGCCGCTACAAATCGAGCCGGGACATTACCCGCGCCCTGCGCCTCATCGCCCGCGCCGACCTCGAGCTGCGCTCGCAGCCTCCGGACAAGCGGCTGGTGCTGGAAAGGCTGGTCTTCGACCTCACCAAGGAAGCCAAAGCCCTACCGTCAGACGGCAGCTTTCAATATGCGATGGAGCTGTAAAGGAATTAAAGCGCAGCGGTGAGCAACAGCAGGAGAGCGGCCGCCAAGGTAGCAGCCTGATAAACATAGTCCGCCGCCTCCCGGTTCGATTGCCGGACGCTCCTGACGCGAATTGTGGGTCCCTGCGGATCGCTCATAACCAGTTCACTCACGTGCATAGTACGAATCTCCACGCTCCGTGGATTACATCTGCATTATTGGACTCATAGTCCACTTCTGAGATGCGAATTCTTCGCAAATATTTTGCTGGGTTACTGATTTGTTACTGCAGCTCACGCTATTGAACGTGAAGCGCCAGCCGCGATAACGGAATTCATGCCGGCAAAGAGAGAAGGGCAAGCGTTGTTCGCTTGCCCTTTCGGCAGATGAGGAATTGCAGTCGTCAAATTCGGCGAGTGCCGGAGGGATCCAGAACCGGCCGTTGCGGCATCATGCCCGTGGCGCGCTCCCCGGTGCTTCGTTCCCCGGTACTGCGCTCCCCCGCCGTTCGTTCTGACGACCGGATCGAAGTGGCAGCGCCCGTCATTCCGGCCGCGGGCTGTGGCGGGCCGGGCCGCGTCCCGACTGGAGCGCCCAGCGGGCGAAGGTTCGTGGCCGGCTGCGGCACATGCTGCTGATGCATGGTCACAATCAATGCCAGGGCCGAGGTCTTGCCGGCGCACTTGTACGCGTGGGGTGTGCTGGCGTCGAAATACACGCTGTCTCCCGGCTCAACGGTATGCAGCTTATCGCCGTGTTTGATCTCCAGTTCGCCTTCCAGCATGAACAGGAATTCGTAGCCGGGATGCACATGCGGGCGCACTTCCGTTGCTGTTTTCAGGGGAACGAATTCCGCGTAGTAGGGATCCAGATGGCGGTCGGGCACCATGTATCCCAGGCTTTCGAAGTAGTAGGTGGGATCGTCGACACCGGTTTGCGGCAGGCGCACTCGCTCGTTCTTCCTGTGAATGCGGAACAGCGTATGCGGCTCCGGCTCAAAGAAATAGGAGAGATCTTTGCTGAAAACCATGGCGATGCGCGCCAGGTTGCGGAGCGTCGGAACCACCCTGCCGGTTTCCAGTTGCGAAAGAAAACTTGCGGAGAGGCCGGTGTGACGTCCGAGCTCGACGAGCCCCATCGACTTCTTCAGGCGCAGCCGTTTGATGCGCTCGCCGATGCGGCGTTCGGAAATAAAAGCCTCTGCGGTTGATGGATCGATCTTTGAGTTTGCGGGGTCCTGTTTCGCTGCCGTGCTTTTCGTCGCCATGTTTGAGACCTCACCCGAACATCTCTGGGTTTTCAGATGCCAGCTTGTCTGCTTCCGTTAGCTGATGTTTCTATTACTACAAAATATATTTGCACGGTGAAACCGGATTTTTGTCACTATGCTGTCATCAAATCAGGAAAATAACGTTCGTGGACGTGAAGATGACGAAACCAACCAGGAAAATTCTGCTAAGCGGAGCTTCGGGCCTAGTTGGCTCGACACTAGTACGAGCGTTCTCCCAGGACCGGATTTCTACAATTCAACTAATTCGAAAAAAAAATTTGCCGGGAGCTGAGACGGTTATCTGGGATCCCGATGCCGCCCAGCCGGTGAACGAACTGGAGCGGCTGGAGGGTATCGATGCCGCCATTCATCTCTCCGGTGCGAATCTCGCCGCGCGTCGCTGGACGGAGAGTTACAAGCGCGAGATCGTGAACAGCCGGGTGGACTCCACACGGGCCCTGGTGCGGGTATTCGAGGCATTGAAGCAGCCCCCGCGAGTGCTGCTATGTGCTTCAGCAACAGGAATTTATGGTGATCGCGGAGATGAGATCCTGACCGAAGATTCTAGTGTCGGGCAGGACTTTATCACCGATACCTGCGTAGCCTGGGAAGCGGCCGCGGGTACCGCGAAGAGCCTGGGCATGCGCGTCGTCTACCTGCGATTCGGCGTGGTGCTGACCGCGCAGGCCGGCGCTCTCCAGCGGATGCTGCCGGTCTTTCGGCTCGGCGCAGGAGGCCGGCTAGGCAGCGGCCGCCAATGGATGAACTGGATCGCGCTTCCGGACATGGTTTCCGCCATCCAGTTTCTGCTGGAGGCAGAGACGCTGGAGGGCCCGGTGAATCTCGCTACTCCCAATCCGGTGACGAACGCGGAATTCGCTGCGGCTCTGGGGCATGCTGTTCATCGGCCGGCCATCCTCCCGGTTCCGGCGTTTGCCCTGCGGCTGGCCTTCGGCGAAATAGCCCACGTTGTCCTGCTGTGTTCCACTCGTGCCGTTCCCAAAAAGCTGATGGACGCGGGATTCACCTTCAAATATCCCGATATCGCATCGGCACTACAGGCCGTGCTGTGATCCTGCTACGCTGAAAAGGCATGAGTTCGAGCGGGTGGTTGGTGGCATGAACGTGGCAATGCGGCTGGCAGCGGCAGGATGGATGGCCCCGCTTCTGATCATCGCGGGTTGTGGAATGGAAGGGGCGCCGCAGCCGCCGAGTCTGCATCTTCCGCAGCCGGTAACGAATCTCTCCGGCTCGCGGGTGGGAGATGAGGTCCAGCTCCACTGGATGATGCCCAAACGGGATACGGACAAGGTGCTCCTGAAGGGAGACCAGAAGATACGCATCTGCCGGAGGATCGAGAGTGGCAGCTGCGAATCGGCGGGAGAGATCCTTGCCGCGCCCAACGCCGCCGCCAGCTATGTCGATCATCTGCCCTCCAAGCTGACTTCGGGCTCCCCGCAACTGCTGGTATACACGATACTTCTCGAGAATCACGCCGGCCATGATGCCGGACCGTCGAATCCGGTCTATGCGGCTTCCGGCGAGGCGCTCCCGCAGATTCAGAACCTGTCCGCAGCCGCCAGCGCCGATGGCGTCGTTCTGAGCTGGAAGGCGGCGAAGGATACCGATCTCATCCGGATTCACCGCTCGCTGGTCGTCGACCCGAAGGCGAAGAAGCCCGATGAGATGGCCGGATCGCCCGCTCCGCAGGAGCAGATGCTCGAAGTCGCGGGTGCGGACAAGGGACAGGCTCTGGACCGCGATGCCGCCCTGGACAACACGTATCGCTACCGCGTCGAGCGCGTTCATAAGTTCACGATGCAAGGGCACGCCTTTGAGGAGACGAGCGCTCCGAGCGAGCTGATCACCATCAATGCGCGGGACATTTTCCCGCCCGGCGTTCCCGCAAGCGTGCAGGCGGTCGCCGACCCGGAAGCGCATGCCATCGACCTCTCATGGTCTCCTGACACCGAGCCGGACATCGCCGGCTACATCGTCTATCGCCGCGAAACGAATTCGAGGGCAAACCCGGTGCGGGTGTCGCCTGCGGGGCTGGTGGCTCCATCCTTCCGCGACGCCAGCGCGCTGCCTGGGCACAGCTACGCCTATTCGGTGAGCGCCATCGACCGCGACGGCAACGAGAGCGCGCGGTCGGCGGATGTGGAAGAAAGCCTGCCACAGCAGTAAGAAAAGAGAATCGACGAATGAAATACTGCCGCTTTGAAACTGCTGTTGGTCCGCAATACGGCCAGATCGGGGATCGTGCCGGCGCACTGTGGATCGAACGCATTCTGCCGCCGTTTGAAGAAGATCCATGGACCAGACCGGCGACGCCAGACTTTGACCCCGTGCCGCTGTCTGCGGCGAAGCTGCTCAGCCCGGTCGTCCCGCGCAAGATCGTCTGCATCGGCCGCAACTACCGCGACCACGCGGCGGAGCTGGGCAACGATGTTCCCAAAGAGCCGCTGCTCTTCCTGAAGCCGCCGTCTGCCGTCATTGGGCCGGACGACGCGATCCACATTCCGCCGCAGTCCCAGCGCGTGGATTTCGAGGGCGAGCTGGGCATCGTGATCGGAAAGAAGGCGTCGAAAATCGGGCCGGATGAGGATGTTCGCAGCTATATTCGCGGCTACACCATCGTGAACGACGTAACCGCCCGCGATCTGCAGAAGTCCGACGGGCAATGGTCGCGCGCCAAAGGCTTTGACACCTTCTGCCCGGCGGGACCGTTTGTGACCGATGAAATCGACCTGGTTGCCGGCGTAACCGTAGAAACCCGGCTCAATGGCGAGGTGAAGCAGCACGGCCACACCCGCGACCTCATTTTTCCCATTGATGTCCTGCTGCGCCACATCACCGCAGCGATGACGCTCTATCCGGGTGACTTGATTCCGACGGGAACACCGGCCGGCGTAGCTCCCATGAAATCCGGAGACCGCGTCGAAGTGCAGATTGAAGGCATCGGAGTGTTGGCCAATCCGCTGGTTTGAAAAAGAAAAGTCTGCGCAAAAAAATTCTGACCGGGCGCGTTACTTCGAGACGCACCTGTATTCGGAACCGGGGCATCTAAACTGGTAGAAGGCCAGCCCAACCACATACAGGATGACGAAAGCGTGGAATTCTCGCGATTGTAAGTTTCCATCTGCCGGACGATGGCGGATAATGGTTGCGGATACGGCAAGGAGGATTTATGTCCAAAAGTTTGCTTGAACAGCTGCGCACGATGACCACGGTGGTTGCCGATACCGGCGATATCGAAGCGATTGAGAAGGTCAAACCTCAAGACGCTACCACGAATCCGTCCCTGATCACTGCCGCTGCGCAGATGCCGCAGTATCAGCCGATCGTCGACGGCGTCCTCAAGGAAGCCAAGAACAAGCTCGGCGAGGATGCGAAGGACGAGGATGTCGCCAAGGAGGCTTTCAAGCACCTGGCTATCGCCTTCGGCAAGAAGATTCTGGCCATCGTGCCCGGCCGCGTCTCGACAGAAGTCGATGCCCGCCTCTCGTACGATACTGAAGCGACGATCAAGATGGCTCACGACATCATCGCTCTGTACAAAGAGAACGGCATCTCCAAGGATCGCGTCCTGATCAAGATTGCCTCCACCTGGGAAGGCATCAAGGCCGCCGAGAAGCTTGAGACCGAAGGCATCCACTGCAACCTGACGCTGCTCTTCGGCATTCACCAGGCCATCGCCTGCGCCGAAGCCAAGGTCACGCTGATTTCACCCTTCGTGGGCCGCATTCTCGACTGGTACAAGAAGGACACCGGCAAGGATTATCAGGGAGCGGACGATCCCGGCGTGCAGTCCGTCACCAAGATCTATCACTACTTCAAGAAGTTCGACTACAAGACCGTGGTCATGGGCGCGAGCTTCCGCAACGTCGGCGAGATCGAAGAGCTGGCCGGCTGCGACCTGCTGACCATCTCACCCAACCTGCTGCACGAGCTGGAAGCGAAGCAGGGCGATCTGCCGCGCAAGCTGGACGCGAGCAAGGCCAAGTCGCTCGAGATCGAGAAGATCACCATCGACAAAGCGACCTTCGACAAGATGCACGCTGCCGACCGCATGGCGCACGACAAGCTGAAGGAAGGCATCGAAGGCTTCTCCAAGGCTCTCGAACAGCTGGAGCAGCTGCTGGCCAAGCGCGTAGCCGAGCTGAGCGCGGACGAGCCCAAGGCCGTAGGCGCGCACTAAACCGATCCTGACCACTCAAAAGGGCGAGCGCTATGCGCTCGCCCTTTTGTCTGCATACATAATCATCAACAAATAAGTAGGGTTCGCCACCGAACTCAAACCCGACAGTGACCAGTGTTGTAGCCTCGAACCGCTAAAAACCTTGACCTGAAGAAGTCTCGCGAAATATCTTGGCCGGGAAACGAATTAGGCGTTTCGAAATGGCAAGTGATAAAAAGATCACCAAACTCTCCGAATTCGTCGAGCTCACCTGCGCGTTACGTGAGGAATGGTTTCCTAACGAAAAAACCTGGAGTCCCTGGTTTCGTGGACAGACAGACGCGAACTGGGATTTAATACCGTCCGTATATCGGCTGTTGCAAGGTGGCGGACCGTTGGGTCTGAACGCAAGAGCTTTAGAAGACGAACTGCGTCACGAGTTTCTCTATCGCGCACCCACGTTCGCCGATGTTCGCCCTCAGACAAAATGGGGATGGTATTTCCTGATGCAACATTCCCTCGCACCAACCCGGCTGCTTGACTGGACAGAAGGTTCCTTACTCGCCCTGTACTTCGCAGTGCGGGATAGTGTAGGCAAAGCCGACGCTGCGGTTTGGGCATTGGATCCGTGGTGGTTGAACAAAAAGGCGCTCGGTAGCTCACAGGTGTTCAGCCCTGAAGCGACGCTGGGTCTATCGGAAGAAAATATCGGCTTGTATGAGCGCTGGCTTCCCGACATTTATGCGAATGGCTCAAACCTCCCAAAACTGCCGGTCGCCGCATATCCCGCTTATAGCGCTCGCCGAATTAGTACACAGCGATCCTGCTTTACGGTCCATGGAAGCGAAGTTCGGATCTTCACGCGGCTTCTCATTGAAAGAGGCGCTTGCCTCAGAAAAATCGTCATTAAGGCGTCCGCTACGGAAAAAATCCGGCAGGAACTCCTCACGTGCGGGGTCGATGAAGTCGCGATCTATCCTGATCTTGACGGCCTCGGCCGGTACCTGGCCTCCGTCTTGCGCATCGAAACGGAACCCGGCAAAGCGGATTCTTAAAAAGAGGTCGTTCCGCAGGGAAAATCTACCTGTGCCGGTTACCTCTCGCTTTAGCCTCTGGCGAACGGTGGAGCGCCCGCAAGGCGAACGACAGAGAAGCGAGGAAGTTTGGCAAAGAGAAAACCACTTACTGGATGACGAAGGCGAAGTACGGGAGCTGACCGAGGAAGACTTCAAACACTTTCACTTTGTTCCGTTTTCGTTAGCTGACTGAATCGCTGCAGTTCAAACTTCGCTCGCAGTCCCGTAGACGTGGTGCTGCAGGATCGGCAAAAGAGCCAATCCCGCAAAACACGGCAGAAGACATCCGCGTAGCCTTTACTGCGGCTTCGGCAGCTGCAGCATCATCCCGCTTCCACTTCCTGATTCCACCTGCGGCAGCTGGCCATTCCACTTGTCCACCAGCGCGCGCTGGTTTTCAAGCCTGCGCAGCTCGAGCAGCTGAGGCGTGATCGAGGCCTGACGGATGCGGTTGGCCTCCGCTTCACCCTGGGCTCGCGTGACTTCAGACTTCGCATCGCCGTCGGCTTCGGCAATCTTCTTTGCCGCCTCGGCCTGGGTCTGCGCCAGCTCGTTCTGTGCCCGCTCCGCATTCTGGATGGCCTGCGCCTTACCCGTAATCGCGGAGGCAATCACATCTGGAACCCGCGGCGCGCCGATAAAACCGAACTGCTGAATACCCACACCCACCGGCGTCATCTTGGTCTGGATCAGCGCTTCCACCTTATGTAGAAACTCCGTCTTGCGCTCTCCGTAAATGTCTTCGACGGGATAGGTCGAGGCTACTTCGTTGAGCGAGTTGCGCACCACGTCGCGCAGAATCCCGTGGGTAAAGGCATCGAGGTTACTGAGCCGGTACTTGAGATAGAAATCGGGCACCATCTTCGGATCGATCGCATAGGACAGCGACACGTCCGAATAGATTTCCATGCCCTCCTTCGAGTTGTAGCTCATCTCCTCGTTCACCGGGTGGCCCTCGTTGGGATCGTGCGTCCACTTCACCGTCTGCACGAAGGTCGGGAACTCGATGATCTCGCTGCGCAGCGGGCTATAGAAGACCCATCCTGTCTTGATCGGGATCTCCGACGGCCCGCGCTGGCTGCCCGAAAGCATGACTTCGACGCCGACATATCCCGCTCCGATCCGCGTAACAGCCGCGACATAGTTGAAGAAAATCAGCGCGGCGATGATGACCACAATCACCAATCCGCCGGTCCGCAAAAACTTCCTGATATCCGAAGGGTCGAGGCCTTCCGGCACTCGTCCGCGCGGCGATTGCACTTCACCGAAAATTGACACGTCTCTTCCTCCACAACTGCCACAACACCGTGGGCAACAAGATACAGAGCAACACAAGAATCGCCATGCCCATATACACGGCGCGGTCGCTTGGCTCATTCAGCATGTGGAAAGCCTCCACCATGCATTCGTAGCCGATAATAAGACTGAAAAGAGAGAGCAGGATTTTAACGATCGTTTTCACAGGGGCCTGGCCGAAAATGCTGGCCTGCTACGGGTCAGAACAAAATGTACCTGATTGCTCGACGAGGATTTAATCTCGTTCGCCGGCCCCGCTATTGGATTGTGATGAGAGGGTCATCGACATCCGCCTCGCGCTTCCATGACAATGAAAGCCGCATAACGAAAATATCACTCACTGCATAAAGATTTCGTTAGGATAGGTCTTCCGGCCCGGTACCCTGGTTTGCGAGACGAGGTTATTGCCCGAAATAAGCGACGGCTCGAAGGGAAACGGCTAGAATCGAATACGTCTGTAAAAACAAGGTTTAAAGCAATTTGCCGCACGAATGACCATCCGACTGTTCAACACCCTCACTGGAAAAATCGAAGAGCTCGCCCCTTCCGACGGCGCCCACTTCCGCATGTATGCCTGCGGCCCGACGGTCTATGACTACGGCCACATCGGAAACTTCCGGACGTTTCTGCAGGTGGACACGCTGCGGCGCTTCCTGAAGCTGCAGGGCCTGACGCCGAAGCACGTCATGAACATTACCGACGTGGACGACAAGATCATCCGCAATGCGGCAGCGGCCGGCGTGGCGATCGGCGAATATACTCCCCGCTTTGAGAAGGCCTTCTTCGAAGATCTCGACGCGCTCAATGTGGAGAAGCCGGAGATTGTGGCCCGCGCGACCGAGCACATTCCGTCCATGGTTTCGTTGATCGAGAACCTCGCGGCCCAGGATTGCGCCTACAAGACCGAAGATGGCTCGTGGTATTTCCGCATCGCGAAGTTCCCCGCGTACGGCAAGCTTTCAAAGAAGGATTTCAGCGGCATCACCGATGGTGCGCGCGTCGATGTGGACGAGTACGACAAGGATTCGGCGCGCGATTTCGCTTTGTGGAAGGCCGCCAAGCCCGGCGAGTATCGCTGGGAGACGGCGCTGGGGCCGGGGCGTCCCGGCTGGCACATCGAGTGTTCGGCCATGGCTACGGAATATCTCGGCGACAACTTCGACCTCCACGCCGGCGGCGAAGATCTGATGTTCCCCCACCATGAGAACGAGATTGCGCAGTCGGAGTCGGCGTCGCACCAGTGCTTCGCGCGTCACTGGTTCCATGTGCGCTTCCTGCTGGTCGAAGGCAAGAAGATGTCGAAGTCGGAAGGGAACTTCTATACCCTTCGCGATCTGCTGCTCAAGGGCTACAAGGCCTCGGCGATCCGCATGCTGCTCATCTCCGTGCCCTACCGTCAGCAGCTGAACTTCACCTTCGAGGGACTAGCCGCAGAGACGGGAGCGATCGACCGGCTGCGGAATTTTCATCAGCGCGTACGCACCCTCTCTCCCGCGATGGAAGAAAACATCGGCCTGAGAGACGAGATCGCGCGCTGCGAAAAGAATTTTATTGAAGGACTCGCCAACGATCTCAACACCGCCGAGGCGCGCGCAGCGATCTTCGACCTGGTTCGCGCAGGGAATGCCGCCATCGATGCCGGAACGCTGGGCGCGGAGAACGCGGCACAGATTCTGGGCGTGTTGAAACAGTTCGACGCCGTCTTCGCGGTTCTCGAAGATCACGATGCGGAATGGACGAAGTTCGCGCTCGACTGGGCGGAACGCGAAGGCCGCCTGAGCGAAGCCTCACCCGAAGTCCTCGCCCAGCGCTCGTTCACCGACGAGCAGATTCAGCAGCTGGTCGACGAGCGCACTCAGGCCAAGAAGACCCGCAACTTCGCCCGCGCCGATGCCATCCGCAAAGAGCTTGCCGAGAAGGGCGTGCTCATTGAGGACTCCAAGGATGGAGTTCGGTGGAAGCGGAAGTGACTACGCGTCACGCGACACCTCCTTCGACGCCACTCCGTTCAGCGCGCTACTGTTAGAACAAGGAACGGCGTCGCACTCCGCTCCCGCTTGTCGCTCGATTTTCCGGGCTCTGTGCCCTGAGTTCTGCGCGCGGAATTAACCCCATGGCCGATAACTTCGCCCAAACCGTCAAGCAGCAGGCTGACATCGTCAAGATCGTCGGCGAATACGTGCGTCTGAAGAAGGCAGGGGCGCAGAATTACAGCGGTCTATGTCCGTTTCACGGCGAGAAGACACCGTCTTTTTCGGTGCACATCGTCCGGCAGTATTTTTACTGCTTTGGCTGCCATGAGACGGGCGACGTTTTTGCCTTTATCCAGAAAATCGAGAAGGTCAGCTTTCCCGAGGCGGTAAAGACGGTCGCTCTCAAGTGCGGCATTCCGCTGCCCAAGCGCGAGTTCTCGTCGCCCGAAGAGGCCGCCGAAAGCCGCCAGCGCGGCAAGTTGATCGAGCTGCACGAGGCCGCCACGGCCTGGTTCGAGCAGCAGCTCAAAACGCCAGAGGGTTCGCTGGCCCGCGAATATCTCACCGGACGCGGACTCAACGATGAAGGCATCGCGAAGTTCCGTATTGGCTACGCGCCCGAGTCATTTCACGCGCTGCGCGACCGCCTGCAATCCATGGCCGATCCCGACACGCTGCGTCTCTCCGGACTCTTCTCCTTCAAGCCGCAGGAAGACGGCACGCCCGGTCCGCTCTATTCCAAGTTTCGTAAGCGGATTACCTTTCCCATTTCCAGCGAATCGGGCAAGGTCATCGCCTTCACTGCCCGCGTCCTCGAAAGCGGTGACAAGGCGGGGCCGAAGTATCTGAACTCACCGGAGACGCCGCTCTACACCAAGGGTCAGGTGCTGTTCAACCTGGACAAGGCGCGCCAGCCCATCCGGGAAGCGAATTTCGCGCTGCTGGTCGAAGGCCAGATGGATTGCATCTCCGCCTATCTGGCCGGAATCACCAACGTCCTCGCCACCAGCGGCACCGCATTCACTGAGGCGCAGGTGCGTCTGCTCAGCCGCTACACCACGCGGGTGATCGTGAACTTCGATCCCGACACTGCGGGAGCCAATGCCGCCGAGAAATCGATTGCGCTGCTGACCGAAGAGGGCTTCGAAGTGAAGATCGTTACCCTCGAGGGCGGCCTCGATCCTGACCGCTACATACGCGAGCGTGGCGCGAAAGAATACATGACGGCGCTGCGCGGCGCGCGGCGCATCCAGGACTACCTGATCGACCGCGCGCGTCTACTTCACCCTCCGCGCACGCCGGAAGCCAAGATCAAGGCGCTGAATTACCTGCTGCCCTACATCCGGCTGATGCCGAACAGCATCGCCCGCAATGAGTTCGCGACGGACGCCGCGCAGAAGCTGGATATCGATTCCGCGCTGGTCCGGGAAGAGCTGAAACAGGCGGCCAACAAGCGCCGCGATTTTATGGCTACGCCTCCGGCCTCGCCGCTTACCCGTGCCGAGCAGATTCTGCTGCAGGCCTTTTCGTCACCGCATCACAGCGAAATCTATCGCGTGGCTGAGTCCGCGTATCGCCAACACGAGGCCGACTTTGCCAAAATGCGATCCGACGTCCATGCGATGGTGAATTGCCTGCGTGCCCGCGAAGCCGGCGCCGATCCGATGCAGTGCCTGGCGGAGCAGTCCCAGCGCCAGATGCTGGCCGGCATCTTCATTTCCGTGCACGGCGCCGACCCGGAGGTCAGCGGCGTGGAGGAGGCGATCATGACCGTCCGCCGGACATCGCTCGAGCAGGAGCAGAGGGGATTGCGCGCTGCGCTCCAGGAGGCGGAGCGGCGCGGGCAGGTCGAGGAAGTCCTGCGGCTCACCCGGCAATCGCAGGATGTCACGCGCAGGCTGCGCGAGCTGGATTAGCATACTGTGCCCTTAGAAAGGTGCATCCAGCTACTCGAAGCAGGTTAAAGGCTTAGAATCAACGCCGAACCGCAATTGTAAGGACGCACCACCATGAAGCTGCTCGCCTACATCACCGAAACCTTTATCGCCACCTTCGGCATTACCCGTCCCCGCCCGGAGCAGGAAAAGCTGGCGAATGTGTTGATTGGCGGCTTTCTGCTGCTTTTCATCGCGGGCGCCTTCGGTGTGGTCGGTTTTCTGGTTTTCATGATTTCCCATTAGATAAAGTGTCCGATTCCCTGTTTCTGGATGAAATGAAACAATTTGCCGATTCTGACATCTAAGCAGCAGGGGATCTGCCCGAAATCTCAGGATTATATCCAGGAAAGGCCGCGATTATAGCAGTTTCGGCCCCGTGGCGTGATATCCTGAAAGTCTTTGGTGGACGTGCGCCTTCTGCCCAGCGACATTGATTCGCACCGGGTTATGCCACATTGGCCTCGACCGCATTTCGTCCCATCCAAGCAGACAGATTCGAACAAATTGCCGCGGGAGATAAGACGCGCTTGGCCATAGAAGACAAATACGAAGAGGATATCGATAAGCTCATCGATACAGGAAAAGAGAAGGGCTATCTCACCTATGGTGAGGTCAACGACCTTCTCCCGGGTGATATGCACTCCCCGGATGACCTGGACGATCTGATTACGACGATTGGAACGCAGGGCATTGACCTGCTCGAAGGCAGCCCCAAGGGTGGAGATGCCTTCGATAGCGAGAGCGAGGACGGCGAAGACGTCGAACTCGACCTGACACCCGGAACACTGGAAAAGACCAACGACCCCGTCCGCATGTACCTGCGCGAGATGGGCACCGTGCCGCTGTTGACGCGCGAAGGCGAAGTAGAAATCGCCAAGCGTATCGAGCGCGGCCAGCTGCGCGTGATGAAGGCTATTTCGCGCTCGCCGATCGTGATCCGCGAGATCGTCGGCCTGGGTGAAGACCTCAAGCGCGGCGTCCGCAATATCAAAGAAGTGGTCATCTTCGACGAGGAAGAGATCACCGAGGAAGTACTGCAGGCGCGCGTTCGCCAGACCGTCAACAAGATCGACGGACTGGTAAAGCACCAGAAGAAGGCCGCGGGCTTTGAAGAGAAGCTCGAGACCATCAACCCCAAGGCCAAGGCGCGCGAGTATCGCAAGACGCGCTGGGCCATCGCCCGTGAGAAGGTCTATGTTTCGCGTGTTGTCCGCGACCTGAAGTACACCAACCTCGAGCGCAAACGCCTGCTCGACAAGCTGAACAAGACTGTCGACGTAATGCGCACGCTCGAGCGGCAGATTCGCACCCTGGACCAGAAGTTCGATCAGTCCAAGAGCGAAGAGCTCAAGAAGGAATATCGCCGCCAGCAGAAGAACTGCAAGATCGATCTCGAAAAGCTGGAGCAGGAAGCCGGCGTCTCTATTGCCGAGCTCAAGCGCACCCAGCGCGAGATGATCCAGGGCGATATGGACGCGGAGCACGCCAAGCGCGAGCTCATCGAAGCCAATCTTCGACTGGTTGTGTCGATCGCGAAGAAGTACACCAATCGCGGACTGCAGTTCCTCGACCTGATTCAGGAAGGCAACATCGGCCTGATGAAGGCCGTCGACAAGTTCGAGTACCGCCGCGGTTACAAATTCTCGACCTACGCAACGTGGTGGATTCGTCAGGCTATCACCCGCGCCATCGCGGACCAGGCCCGCACGATCCGTATCCCGGTGCACATGATCGAGACCATCAACAAGCTCATCCGCACCTCGCGTCAGCTGGTGCAGGAGCTTGGCCGCGAGCCTACCTCGGAAGAGATCGCGCGGCGCATGGATATTCCGGTCGCGAAGGTTCGCAAGGTGCTGAAGATTGCGCAGGAACCCATCTCGCTCGAGACGCCTATCGGCGAGGAAGAAGATTCGCATCTTGGCGACTTCATCGAAGATCGCCAGGCCGTGTCGCCTTCCGATGCCGTCATCAGCGTGAACCTGAAGGAGTACACCTCGCAGGTGCTGCGCACCCTGACGCCGCGTGAAGAGCGCGTGATCAAGATGCGCTTCGGCCTAGAAGACGGGTCAGAACATACTTTGGAAGAAGTCGGACAGAGCTTCCAGGTCACCCGCGAGCGCATCCGCCAGATAGAGGCCAAGGCGCTGCGCAAACTGCGTCATCCCTCGCGTTCACGCAAGCTGAAGGCGTTTGTGGATTCGGTAATGGAGTAGCTGAAAAAGCAGTGCTGAAAAGGCCGCCCGATCGGGCGGCCTTTTCTTTTACACGGCAAGGAGTGATCTGCGCGGTGATTACTTCCGCTAAGCTGACTTCTCGGTACTAAAACGAACTTGCCGATAACGCCGTTCATCGGGAAATAGAGGCTACTGCGCCAGATCGGTAGGCTCCGACTTCATCGCAATCGCTTTGTTTACGTAGCTCTGAAGAAAGTAAGCAACGGTAAAGGTTAGAGCGAAGGTGGCCATCACCGCGAGCCATAGCATGATGTAGTCCAAGCGCGACGGATCATGCTCAGCCCCCGTCGGGATGTACGCCGCTCCATACTCGCGAGCCGGGTTCATGTCCGCCAAGGTAAAACTTCCAATAAGCAGGACGATGCTCGCAGGGAACGGCGCTGCCAGCGCCGCAAATGCAAAGCGCCTCAGCGGTGGCACCACGAGCGCGAGCATAAACAGTCCAATGCTCGCTGCAGCACCCAGTAAAGGAATCCCGATCCCATCCATTCTGGAAGTGTAACGGCCACTTCGCTAAAAGTCGCCTTATCGGCAACTACAGCGGATTACTCCCGACAAACGCCCTTGTCGTCCACAATGCGATCCGATTCACGCTAAGCGGCAAGGAGAGTTATTGTTACTTTCCCGAGCAGGTCTTCGTTCCGGTGTCGGCGACGCTTGCGATCGTCCATTTTCCGTCTACACGCACCAGATTGAATAGGTCCGTTCCGCAGTGATCGACCTTTCCGTCTACCAGAAAATCGAACGGAGCCCATACAACCGCGAGATCGTTGTCGATCCGGACAAGGGGATCGTGAATGCGTTCTTCAATCTGTTTGGGGCCGGGTTTGCCGACGCGCTCCGCAAAGGCTTCGAAGGTCATCTGCGAGGGCTTGCCGTCGCGCATCAGCACCATCGTGCCTCCGGGCAGCGTGGGCGCTTTGATCGCGGCGGCATCCCGTTTTGCCATGCCATCAAACATCGCGTGGATTGGCGCCAGCACCGCTTGCTCCTCTGCCGGTTGCGCAAAGGTGCACGTCGTTGTGAGACCCGCTGTCAGAATCGGGCCCAGAAAGAAAGCTAAGCGCTTTGCCTGTCTGTTCATGGCCGCCATTCTAGCTTGAGATCGATACACTGGAACGCGCCGGTCATCCCCAAATCTCCCCCACCGTCAATTCGGAGCGATACATCTCCAAGCAGGGATGCGTCTCGCGGTAAGCCCGCCTGAAACTTCAGCAGCGCAGCATCATCCAAAGCAAAGCTACTGCAACCAAGGATATTGAATGCCATCCCTGCTTGATCCCATCCGCGTGGGTGATCTCGATCTGCCCAACCGTGTCATCATGTCACCGCTCACCCGTCTGCGCGGCACTCCGGATCACATCCCACAGCCCGCAATCATGTCGGAATACTATGCGCAGCGCGCCGGCGCGGGGCTCATCATCAGCGAAGGCACTCCTGTCGATCCGCTCGGTGTGGGCTATCCGAATGTGCCCGGCATCTGGAGCCAGCAGCAGGTAGAGGCGTGGAAGCCCATCACCGCCGCAGTGCACAATGCCGGCGGCCGCATCTTTGCGCAGATCTGGCATGTCGGCCGCATCTCGCATTCCTCGTATCTCGATGGACGTCTGCCGGTCGCCCCCAGTGCCATCAAGCCTGCCGGAACCGTCAGCCTGATTCGTCCCGTAACCGGGTTCGAGACCCCGCACGCTCTCACGACTGAGGAAGTGAGGGCCGTTGTAGACCAGTTCCGACGCGGCGCCGAAAACGCGCAGGCTGCGGGCTTCGACGGCGTCGAGCTGCATGGGGCCAACGGCTATCTGCTCGACCAGTTCCTGCAGGACGGCACCAATCATCGCACGGATGAGTACGGCGGCTCCGTTGAGAACCGCGCCCGCCTGATGCTGGAGTGTGCTGAGGCAGCAATCTCGGTTTACGGCGCAGGCCGCGTGGGCATGCATCTCGCGCCGCACTCGCCGTCGCATGACATCCACGACTCCGACCCTCTGGCCACCTTCACCTACGCCATCCGTGAGCTGGGCAGGCGCAACCTGGCCTTCATCTGCGCACGCGATCCTCTCGGCCCGAACCATCTCGGTCGCAAGCTCAAGGATGCTTTCGGCGGCGTGGTGATCACCAACGAAGCCTACACGTATGACACCGCCGAGCAGGTGGTCGAGAACGGCGAAGCGGACGCGGTAGCCTTCGGCAAGCTGTTCATCGCCAATCCCGATCTGCCCAGGCGCTTTGCAGGGAAGGCTGCGCTCAACGCTCCGGTGCCGGCCACGTTCTATTCGCATGGACCGGAAGGGTATCTGGACTATCCCGCGCTGCCGGAAGAGGAAGACTGATCGTCGAGAGGCAACTCCAGAAAGAATGGCATGATGGTGGATATGCGTGCCGCGCTCCTGCTGCCATATCTCCTCATTCCCGCTTCGCTGGCGTCCGCTCAGTCGCTGACCGCGGGAGAAGCCATCCACCGCATTCAGATGCGCTATTCAGCACCGGGCATCACTGACACCGTCGATACTGTAAAGGCGGGCGATCCGGCAACGCCGGTCACCGGCATCGCCACCACCTTTCTCGACACGATGGATGTTCTGCGCGAGGCCGCGCGGCGCGGCGACAATCTGGTCATTACGCATGAGCCTACGTTTTATAACCATCGCGACGACACGGCGTTCTTTAAGGACGATCCGGTCTATCGCGAGAAGCTGGCATTCATCGAATCGCATCACATGGTGGTTTTCCGCCTGCACGATGAGATTCACTCGGTCCCTCCAGACCACATCGAGGTCGGTCTGATCGAGGCATTGGGGTGGCAGGGTTACTTGAAAAGAAATGATCCATTCTCGGTGACGCTGCCGCCTATCAAGTTAGGCGCACTTGTTGATCAGCTCCGCAACAAACTGGGCGCCCGAACCATGCGGGTCATCGGTGATCCGAACCTCAGCGTTTCTCACGTAGCGCTCCGGCCTGGAGCGGCGGGAATGCAGGAGCAGGTCAAAACGCTGCGCCGCGACGATGTCGAAGTGCTCATCGCCGGAGAGTCTTCGGAGTGGGAGACGGTCGAGTACGCGCGTGATGCCGTAGCGCAGGGCCGGCACAAGGCGCTTATCCTGCTCGGCCATGAGGTCTCCGAGGAGCCGGGCATGGAGCAATGCGCGAAGGATCTCCGCGAGGTCTTTCCCGGGGTGCGCGTCGATCATATTGTCGCTGGCCAGCCGATGTGGAACGCCGAGCATCCGCCGTCTGCTGCGGGAATGTCCTCGCGCTAACAGCGTTGCGCAAGCCCGCCTCAGGCGCTCATCGTACGATTCGCTGGTAGGTCGACACCAGGCGGCAGTAGTTCTCGATGGCGAGCCGGCCGCGCTCGCCATCGCCGCTCACCAGGAAGGCCATGACGCAGCCCTGGAAGAGCTGCAGCAGCGACTCGACGAATCTGCGATCGTCCGAGAAGGCCATCAGCAGATCGACCCATAACCGTTGCTGTTCAGCATAGAAGGCCTTGGCCCGTGCCGACCCGCTGCCATCGCTCCAGGCCCGCCGGGTAAGGTCCATGACCAGCAGTAGAACTCCGCGAGAGTCAGGATGGGTGGTTCGCTCCCAGAGGGCCAGCGCCGCCGCCCGCAGGGTGGTGCCGGGGGGAAAGGCATCGGCCCGGAACTGAAGGCGCAGGCGGTCTTCCAGCCGGAGCATGGCCAGCTCTTCCAGGATCTCGCGGCTGCCAAAGTAGTGGACCAGCATGCGCTTGCTGGTGCCCGCCTCGCGTGCCAGATGGTCGAGGCTCAGGCCGAGCGTGCCCGCGCCGGCGAATGCCGCCAGGCACTTCTCCAGCAAATCTCTTCGAGTGGCGTGAGTATCCTGCAAAATCTCTCTTGTCTTGCGATGTACCGGATGGTACAACAATGTGGCGATGTACCACGTGGTACATCATGCCTGGTGTACCAACCGGTACAACACCATTTGGAGGCGCCATGAAGCTCGCGGACAGGGTCTTTCTGCTCGGTGTAGGGATCGCGATCTGGGTGCTGGGAACGCTGTGGTACCGGCTGCGCGGGCCAGTGCTCTTCGAGACTACCAGCCTGCGCTACTGGGCCAGTTTCGTCCTCACCCCGGTCGCCTCGGCGGTGGTTTGCATTGCGGTTTTGAAGCTGCGCCACGTGGCTGCCCCTGACTGGGCAGCGGCCATGCTGCTGATCGCGCTGCCGGGAATGTTTGGCGAGGCGCTGATACTTTCGCGCTTCGCAATCTTTATGCCGGGACTGCGGCTGGAAACCAGCGGCAGATTCGGTGCCACGCTCTTTGCCGCCTACGCCGCCGTGCTGACCATCGGCGAGATCGTGACGCTGCGCAGCCAGTGATGTGGTGGAGCGGCTTCCTCAAAAGCTGTTCTTCACCAGGCGGAACGCGTTAAGGTTCGGAGTGCGACGGCGCCGCAATATACTTGAGCCGCGAAAGCAATACGCTGACACAATTGTGTTCCGCTCTCCATGAGCGCCAGGAGATCCGATGGCCGAGCAGGCTCCGCTGTACTTCGTCTTTTACATCGCTGCGCCTCCGGATAAAGTCTGGGAGGGCTTTGTCTCACCCGAGACCAACCGCGTCATCTTCATGGGGGCCGAGCTGGAGATCGATCTCAAGCCCGGAGGGGCGATGAACTGGGCCGGCACCGGGGCCGACGGAGAGCGCGTCATCTATGTTCACGGCGAAGTGCTCAAGGCCGAAGCGCCAAAGTTGCTTCAATACACCTTTGCCATCGGCCCTTCGATCAACTTCTCCCGCGTCACGATAGAACTCACACCGGAAACCGAGGCCACCAAGGTTTCTGTTGTGCACGATCAGTGGGCCGAGGACGATAACACCTACGCGCACAGCGCAGACGGCTGGCCGCGTATCCTCTCCCGGCTTAAAACGCTGATCGAGACCGGCAAAACATTCAAGCCGCACTGATGCGCAACCGTATTCCCAGAGGGGTGTAAATGGTTGCCGAAGCGAGCGGCTGCGCCTATTCTGGGCAAGTCTATCAAGCAGTTCATTCGTGGCACCGGCCGCGCCTGGGGAACCGACACAGATGAAACGCGCCATCTTTATCAGCTACCGCCGCGACGACTCGGAGGGCGAAGCCGGGCGTCTGTACGACGACCTCGTTCGCACCTTTGGCGACGACTCGGTCTTCATGGATGTGGCGGGAATCGCGCCAGGCCTGGACTTTCGCAAGGCCATCGACGATAACGTGGCCAGCTGCGGCGTGCTGCTGGCCGTCATCGGTCCGCACTGGGCGAGCATTACAAGTGAAGATGGCAAACGCCGCCTGGATGATGGGAGCGACTTTGTCCGGCTGGAGATTGCCTCGGCGCTAAGCCGGCAGATTGCGGTGATCCCGGTACTGGTGCACGAGGCGCGCATGCCGCGTCCGGAAGATCTGCCCGACAACCTGAAGGAGCTGAGCTATCACAACAGCGTGGAGCTGACCCATACGCGCTGGAACTCCGACGTGCAGCTGCTGACCAAGGCGCTGCAGCAGTATGTGACGACGAGCCCGGCCAAGGAATCCGACCCAGTGCACGCCACGCTGCCCGTCCAGCTTCCGCCGCCGGTAGCGAGCGATGCAAGACCTCCCACATCGAGCTCCGGCTCCAAGCTGCCGCTGATCCTGGGTAGCGCGATCGTAGTGTTGGTGGCGCTGATCGCGGTGCTGGTCTACGCGCTGACGCACCGCGGACGCCGCCCGGAACCCCATTCCGAGACGGTTACGACTCCGATAACGCAGCCCGCGCAGCAGCCACAGGCGCCTGCGGCGCAGCCACAACCGCCCACGGCACAGCAGCAGACGGCAGAGCAGCCACAGGCGTCCCCCGCCCAGCCCGAGCAGACCGCCAAGCAGCCACAACAAACGGCACAGCAGACCCCACAAACGGCACAGCAGACCCCACAAACGGCACAGCAGACCCCTCCGCAGACCGCTGTGCTGGCCGGGAACTGGCGCAATATCAAGGCTCCTGTAGGGCAGGACGCGCTGGTGGGGGTGGATGCACTGGTGGGATTGAACATTCAGGGATCAGGGCCGGCGTATCGCGTGGTTCCGGTGGGGAAGTGTCCCCAAGGCGAATGCCGGTGGGCGCAGAAAACCCTGACGCTGATTGGCGGTCAGGCCGTCGGGCAGTGGGCTCCGCGCACTTCGCCGCATGACCTCAAAACCGGCAGGACAGTTACGCTGACCCTGGCTCCGGATGGCGTCTACTTGATGGTGGAAGTAAAGAACGAATTTCCGAACGACGCCGAGCCGGGGAAAAATTATCGTAACCGGTTTGTGAAACAGTGACTCACAATACCGTAAGGGGAGCGACTCCTAGCCTTTCGGCGCAGCCGCTGGCCAACCAGGCAGGCTTCCTTTATACTGGTTGATGTTGTCAGCACCAAAGTTTCGAGCAGGATAACCATGCCCAAATTAAAGACACACAAGGGCGCTGCAAAGCGCTTCAAGAAGACCGGCACGGGCAAAATCGTCCGTGGCCAGTCGAAGATGCGCCATATCCTTACGTCGAAGGAGACCAAGACCAAGCGCAAGCTGGCTCACAGCACGCTGGTTTCGGACGCCGACTACGCGAAGGTTGCACGCATGATTCCCTACGCCTGATCTGTTCTTTCTTGATACCGCGCGAAGTCTTGACGGAGCGCGAAGAGGAAAGCAACACGGGCCGGCAGCATTGGCCCCCGGCTTTAAGCCGAGCGATCAGGATTGAGAAGGCGAGTGAAGAGGTTACAGCGAAAGCTCCTGCCTCCAGCCGCTAAACCCGTAACCAAAATGGAGAGATAAGCCATGCCCCGCGTAAAACGTGGAACAAAACGCAATGACCGCCGCAAAAAGATCCTGAAGCGTGCCAGCGGTTACTTCCTTACAAAATCAAAGCTCTACCAGGCAGCGCAGGAAGCCGTCGAGCGCGGACTGAAGTTCGCCTACAGCGGCCGCAAGCAGAAGAAGCGGCAGTATCGCTCACTGTGGATCGTGCGCATCAACGCCGCCGCCAAGATCAACGGCATCAGCTACTCGCAGCTCATTCACGGTCTCAAGGCCGCTGGAGTGGAGCTCGACCGCAAGATGCTGGCCGACATCGCCGTGAACGACGCCGCCGGATTCACAAAACTGGTGGGCCACGCCAAGGAAGCCCTGGGCAACAACACCGCCGCAGCGTAAGTTCAGCCGTAAAGATACGGAAGGGCGCGAGCAATCGCGCCCTTTTCATTTTCGCTGGGAGGCCCGGCGAATCTGGCGTAGGATTCGGCTGCATCTGATCCCTGCTCTCAGCGGAGCCTGCATGCCGAGTCCGACCGGATCGCCGTCGCCGCGTATGAGCTTCTGGCTGGTCTTCATCATGCTGGGCATGATCAGCGTGCCGGCTTACTTCGCGCTGCATCGGGTGAAGGTGACGCCAGCGGCTGTTCCGATTACGCCTCAGCCCTCGCACTACGGCTACACGGTAAGCCTGCTGCTCTTTATCGTTCCGGTGGTGGTGATCGGCGTTTGGCTCATTCCTCATGAGGGAATCAAGGTTTCGAAGCGCTCGCTGGCTTGGACCATCGGCCTGCTTTTTCCTCTCGGCGCGGCGCTCGATTTCTTTTTCGCGAGCAGTTTCTTTACCTTCCCCAATACTGGCGCTGTGCTCGGAATTTCCGCTCCGGCTCTGCACCGGCCGGTTCCGATCGAGGAATATGTCTTCTATTTCACCGGATTTCTCGACGTAGTGCTGCTCTACGTGTGGCTCGACGAATACTGGCTGGCGGCTTACTCCGTGCCGGGGACAGATGCGAACCGGGTCAGCTTCGACCGGCTGCTGCGCCTTCATCCGCAGTCGCTGTTGCTGGCTGTGGCGCTGATTGCTGCGGCATTTCTGTATCGCCACGTCTTTGCGCCTGAGCTGGCCGGCATTCCTGGCTACTTCATGGTGCTGGTGATCGGAGCGCTGCTGCCATCATCGCTCCTGCTGCCTGCGGCGCGGCCCGTGGTCAACTGGAGAGCCTTCAGCCTGACCATGTTCATGCTGCTGCTCATCAGCCTGCTGTGGGAGGTGACGCTGGCGCTGCCTTATGGCTGGTGGAACTTCCAGGACGACCAGATGATCGGGCTGCGCATCACCGCGTGGTCGCAGCTGCCAATTGAGGAAGTGATCCTCTGGATCACGGTGAGCTACATCAGCGTTCTGGTCTATGAAACAGTGAAACGCTGGCAAGGCTCAGGACGGTCTGCGGTGCATGCGTTCTTTGGTGCGTCGAAATAGCCCGGCTTACTTACTGTTCACAAACTCGGCGACGTTCCTGTTCCACATATTCTGCTGGTCGACGAAGGCCATGTGGCCGCTGTTGGGCAGGATGATGAGCTTCGATCCTGCAATCTTCGCGTGCATCTCTTTCGACATGGAGGGATCGCACTCGTCGTGATCGCCGGCAATGATGAGCGTCGGCACTTTGATGGTGGGCAGCTTGTCGAGATACTCGACGCTACGCAGATTGCCGTCGATGACAAATTCGCCGTCCGATCCCCACATCTCGCGATAGACGTCCCAGGCGAGGGTTGTGTCCTGCGCCTGCGGATCGTAGTTGGGATCGGGGCGGGCGCCGTAGAGTTTGGGGAAGTATCCGTCGCCCCAGGCCAGCGTTGCATAGGTTTCCGAATAGCGATCGCGCTCCCACGCCGCGCCTTTGCCGAAAAGCCCAGCCTTCTCCAACGCGTTGGTGAGCGCCAGCTTTCCCGGAGGCATCTGGCTCTTGATCTTCGCCAGGACCTGGTTCATCTCTTTGGTGCTGGCGAAGGTGCTGGCCAGCACCAGATGAGATAAGTGCTCGGGATATTTGAGTGCGTAGGCCTGGGCAAGCACGCCGCCGTAGGAGTGGCCGAGCAGGCTGATCTTGCCGAGATCCAGCTCAGCGCGCACCGCTTCGACATCTTCGGCCATCTTCTCGACCGTGTACTGCTTCACGTCTTCAAGCTTCTGCGAGCGGCCCGAGCCGCGCTCGTCGATGAAGATGAGCTTGTTGGTACGCGCCAGGGGCAGCAGGTAGGGCAGGAAGTAGTCGTGCGATGCGCCGGGACCGCCATGAACGATGAGCAGGGGGGCGCCGCGTCCGATGGTGGTGTAGTAGATCATCACGCCATGCGCGTCCACGTAGCCCTCTTCAATGGGATAGACCGCTTTGGGCTCCGCTGCGTGATGCCTCTGCGCGAAGGATGAGGCGGATCCAGAGCAGGCAAGCACGAAGGTAAGGACGATGGCGAGTCGGTTTTTCATGGTGCCAAAATGATACGGCACGCGTAATTCAGACGGCAGCGAGAATGGCGTCGGCGATGCGGGCAGCCTCGAGAGCGGGGCGGATGTCATGCACGCGGATGATGTGAGCTCCGGCCAGGATGGCTGCGACGGAGGCTGCTATGGTCGCGTTTCCGCGCGCATCGATGGGAGCATCGGTTCCGCCGTGGAGACTGGCCAGCTTGCGCCCCAGAAACGATTTGCGTGAAACTCCGGCGGCGAGCGGCTGGCCTAGCGAGCGAAGGTCATCCTGATGGGCCAGCAGCGGATAGTTCTCGTCAAAGGATTTGCCGAAGCCGTAGCCGGGATCGAGGGCGATGCGGGCGCGATCGACTCCGGCAGCGATTGCAGAGTGAAGGCTGGCGGCAAGCTCACCCTTAACCAGAGGCAGGACTTCCTCTTTCGCGAGAGCGGGGAGATTGCGCCACTCCTCTGATCGCCCACGGGTGTGCATCAGGATGACGCCGCAGCCAAGCCGGGCGCAGGTGTTCGCCATGGCTTGGTCCCAGCCGAAGGCGCTGATGTCGTTGACGATCTCCGCACCGGCCTGCACCGCGCGCTCTGCCGTCGATGCCTTGTAGGTGTCAATGGAAATGAGGGTGTCGGGACGGGCTTCGAGAATCGACGCAATCACCGGCAGTACGCGGCGCTGCTCTTCTTCAGGAGTTACCTCCTCGCGCTTGCCCGGGCGTGTCGATTCGCCGCCGATATCGAGGATGTCGGCGCCTTCGCCCAGCAGTTGGAGACCGCGGGCGGTTGCATAAGCGGTGTCGAAGTAGAGGTCGCCGTCGGAGAAGGAATCGGGGGTGACGTTGAGCACGCCCATGATGAGCGTGCGCTGCCCCAGCTCGATGCTGCGCGAGCGCAGCTGCCATTCGAATCGATCCCGGCGGGCGAAGGCCATAGTCGTGTGATCATGCTACACTCCGCGAAAAGATGAAATCTTTGCCCTCCATCCCCCGCGCCGCTATTCTCGCTTTCGTTTTCGCCACGCCAATACTTGCTGCTTCTCACCATGCCAAGCCGGTAAAGCACAGCGCGACCGCATTGGCGGCGCAGATCAACGCCATCGTTTCCGATCCGGCGGTATCGCGCGCGCACTGGGGAGTGTCTGTGGTCACAGCTGATGGCGCGCCGGTGTATGCGATGAATGACGGCCAGTTTTTCGCGCCGGCATCGAATGCCAAGCTGCTGGTGACGGCTGCGGCGCTGGCCCTGCTGCCACCGAAGACCACCTTCACGACTTCTGTCGTTACATCCGGAGAAGTGGACAGCAGCGGACATCTGCATGGCAATGTGATGCTGCTTGGCTCGGGCGATCCGGCCATGTCCGGGCGCGCCTATCCGTATGCTGAGAAAACGGAAAGACCGAATCCTCCGCTGGTGGCGATCCAGGCGCTGGCCGACCAGATCGCGGCCAGCGGAATTCGTAACATTGACGGTGACATTATCGGCGACGACAGCTGGTTTCCGTGGGAGCCATATGGTTCAGGCTGGGCGTGGGACGATCTGGACTGGAGCTATGGCGCGCCGGTCTCGGCGCTCACGGTCAACGACAATGTCGTTTATCTGAATATTGCGGGAGGCAGCGCAGGAAGCACTCCGGCGCCGGTGTGGAACCCGGATACGCCATATTATTCGGTTGAAAACTCGCTGCAGATGCTGCCCGGAACTCAGCCGGCAAATCCAGGAGTCGCCCGCCCGCCGGGGTCGAAGGTGGTGCGGCTTTTTGGAACCGCCAATCAGAATGGTCTACACATCGCGCTGGCCATCGAAGATCCCGCCGAGTTTGCGGCGGTCGCGTTGCGCCAGATGCTGCTTGCGCATGGCATCGAGGTGACAGGCGGCGCGCATGCGCGGCACCGGCTCTCGACGGACGTGGAGGATTTTCGCGCGGAGATCAATCAGCCTCTGGTTCTGCGTTCTCTGGCGCTCAGCACCATCCAGCCGCCGGCAGAGGGCATGCGCGTTCTGGCCACGCATGTTTCGGTTCCGTTCGAGCAGGACGTTGTGGTTACAAACAAGGTCAGCCAGAACCTGCATGCGGAGCTCTATCTGCGCGTGCTGGGCCGTCTTGAGGGCGGCGACGGTTCGGTCGCCCAAGGATTGCGCGTGGTGCGGCAGTTTCTCACCAGCACAGGCAATGAAGGGCCGGGCATCGATGCCGGCGACTTCGTTTTCTATGACGGCTCGGGACTTTCTCCGCAGGACATGATCACGCCGCGCGCGCTCACCCGATTGCTTACTTACGCTGCGCGCCAATCATGGGGAAGCACCTATCGCGCCAGCCTGCCGGTGGGTGGAGTCGATGGGACATTGGCCGGACGTTTTGCCGATCCGGCTCTGAAGGGCAAAGTCTTCGCCAAGACGGGCACGCTCTCCGAGGTGCATGGTCTCAGCGGCTATCTGGTCGCGGCCAGCGGCAAGACCCTGACTTTCTCCGTCATCGTGAACGATCGCACTCCCACGGGCGATGCCGCGCGGGTTGCGATGGACAAGATTGTCGCGGCTGTTGCCGCGGCCAATTGATTCGTGCAGGCTTAGCGCACGTAGCTGTACACGCCGCACAAACTGGTTGAGTTTGCGATTGCGTCGACTGTGAACGTAGGAGCTTTGTCGCCAGAGAAAAAGGCAAGCTGTAGTGAACTCCCCTCGGGAGAGTAAGCCGCCATCCAATGGGTATCCTCAGTTCCGCACAAAGTATTTTTGTGCAGGAACTTCCTTGTAGCGGGAATATTCAATCCATAAAGGCGGCCCTTCACGGTGCCTGCACTGTCTGCGTCAAAGACCGAAGCGACTTCAGCGGGCTCCAGATCACGCGCGCGCACGATGTTGAACAGGGAAAAATTAATCGACAGCTTAATTTCCGATAAGGCGACGTCGCCGGTGATGGAGTGCGCGGTTTTGCTCGATGCACGCCAGTATCCCAGCTCCTGTGCTGTGACAGATACACAACCGGCCAGCAACAATGCCGCCGCGATGCTGAATGATGTTTCTCGCTTCATCTTTCAAGGATGACATTGACCGCAGTTCTCAGCAATTCCGGCCGCTCGATCTTCAGGAGCAGGCTAGCCGGATGGGCAGCGGCATTCGCTCTCTGATTTAAAATCAATACATTCCGTTGAGCTCTCTACAAAAATCATTTGTCATCGCCGCAGCTCTGGTTCTTGCCGCGACCGGCTGCAGGCCGGCGCTTCCGCCATCGACGCCGCTCAGTGAGCTCAATCCGCAGCAGCAGCGCGGCTATCGCCTCTTCGAGTCCCGATGTGCGGGCTGTCATTATCCGAACAATGAAAACTCCCTGCATGGTCCCGGATTGCAGGGCCTGTACAAGAAGAAATATCTGCCCAGCGGCGCGCCGGCCAACGATGACCGGATCGGAGCGGTGATCCTGCGCGGCCGCAACATGATGCCGGCCTTCGGGAATAATCTGGACGATGAGCAGCTGAACGATCTGCTGGCTTATCTGCACACGCTATGAACGAGACTCAGCCAACAAAATCCGCATCGCTGCTGCCCGGCATGGCCGTGATCTGTCTATGGATGCTGGCGCTGTGCGGGCTCGGCCTGGTGGGCGTGATCACGCATAATCTGCCGCCGGCAGTGATGATCATCTGCGTGATTTTTGCCGTAGCGGCGAACGGTCTGCTCAAGCTGCGCCGCTGGGGATGGGCTCTGACGCTTGCCGCCAGCTTTCTTTCTCTTTGCTACGGGTGTTACATGCTCTTCCGCTTCCACCAGGTGCCGATGATCGTGATGGTGGTGGTGAACCTGATTTTCTTTCTCTACCTCATTCGTCCCGAAGTGCTGGAGCGGGTGAAGTGAGAATCGGCCCCGTCATCGGACGAGGCCAAATCCGTCTCTTACTTGCCGGAAGTTTCGTTCCACAGGAAGCTCAGCTGATCAGCCTGATCTTCCACCAGCTGCGAGATGGACACTCCGGAGCTGTGACCACCCTTCAGTGAGTAGTGCAGCAGGATGGGACGATCGCTTCCACTTGAAGCCTGCATCAGCGCGGTCATCTTGCGTGCGTGCAGAGGATCGACGCGCGTGTCGCTGTCTCCGGTGAAGAACATGATGGCGGGATATTTGGTTCCCGGCTTCACGTTCTGGTAGGGCGAGTACTTCACGAGATAGGGGAAGTCCTTCGCGTTTTCGGCATTGCCGTATTCGGTGGTCCAAAGGCGGCCGAATTCGAAATTCTGATAGCGCAGCATATCCAGCAGCGGATAGCCGCACCAGATGGCTCCAAAGAGATCAGGCCGCTGGGTCATGGCTGCGCCCATGAGCAGTCCGCCATTGGAACGGCCAGTGATGGCGAAGTGCTCGGGGCTGGTGTAGTTGTTTTTGATCAGATACTCGGCCGCGCCGAACCAGTCGTCGAAGACGTTCTGCTTGTGCTCGAACATGCCGGCCTTGTGCCAGGCCTCTCCGTATTCGTTGCCGCCGCGCAGGTTGGGTACCGCGAAGAAGCCGCCCTGCTCCATCCACCAGGCGTAGTCCGGATTCCAATCGGGAGTGATGGGAACCTGGAAGCCTCCATAGCCGGTCATCAGCAGGCGTGCTTTGCCATCGCGGGCCAGGCCTTTTTTGCCGGCGATGAACATAGGCACGCGCGTGCCGTCTTTCGAGTTGAAGAAGACCTGCGCCACTTCGTACTTGGAGGAGTCGAAGGGAATTTTGGGCGCGGCAAAAACGTCGGACTTCCCAGACTGCGTGTCATAGCGGTAGATGGTGGGCGGCCTGATGAATGACTGGAAGATGTAGAAGCCTTCGCTTTGGTCGGGGCGGCCGAAAACCACGGTTCCGGAGCCAATGCCGGGGTAAGTGAGATCCCCAATCTTTTTGCCGTCGAGCGAGTAGATGGTTGTTTCGGTCTTGACGTCGTGCAGGCGCGAGACGAAGAGCTTGCCGCCCACAATGCTGAAGCTGTCGATCACATCATTGCCCGCCGGGACGAGGGTCTTCCATTGCGCTGCAGCTGCGCCGGGCGTGACCTCGGCGATGCGCCCGTTCGCGGCCTGGTAGTCGGTCATCAGGAAGAAGCGGTCGTTGGCTTCACTCATGCTGGTGTGCGCTTCAACGCCGTAGACGAGCGGAGCCAACTCGCTGCCGGGTTTGCGCAGATCTTTTATCAGGACATCGTCGCGGGTTGCGGGGACGCCGTGAGCGATGGTTATGACGAGGTAGTGGTTATCGTCGGTGACATAAGCGCTGATGAGGGCGAGCTCGCCAAGTTTTTCTCCGCGGTATTCGCCGCCGAAGATCTTTTCATCTTTGCCCGGATCGTCACCGAGTTTGTGAAAGAAGACCGTGGTTCCGGAGTGCTCGAAGCGCGCGTAATAGAGTCCCTTTTTATCCGGACTGAGGCTGGCTCCAAAGTAGCGTGCGGAGGGGAGGGTGTCGGCGAGATCTTTGCGGCTGGCTACGTCGAAGATGTGGAGGGAGGCTTCATCGGCTCCTCCCTGGCGGACCCCATAGACGAGGGTGCTGCCGTCGCTGGAGATGTCGTAGATGCCAACCGAGGTGTTCTGGTCGGCGCTGAGCTTGGTGGCGTCAATGAGGCGCTGGTCTTCGCCTTTCCAGCCGATGCGCACATAAATCGAAGATTGGTTCTCATCGGCGAGCCGCTTGCTGAAGAAATACTTGTCGCCGTGGAGAGATGGCGCGGAGTATTCGTCGATGCGCTGGAGCTGGGTCATGCGCTGAACGATCTCCGGGCGAATGGCGACGTGCGACAGATACTCCTGCGTGTACTTATTCTCCTCGTCGATCCAGGCGCGCGTTGCGGGACTCTTGGCATCCTCGAGCCAGCGATAGTTGTCCTCAATTTTTGTGCCGTTGTAGTCGTCGGTGACAGTGTGAATCGCGGCTACGGGCGGAGGAGGCAGGGTGATGCCATTGGCGCCATGAATCTCCTGCGTCTGCTGCGCGAGGGCGCCTGAAGCAAAGAGAGCGATGCCGAGAAAAACCGTCTGCTGCGTGAGGGAGAAATTCCGTGCTGCTCCACTGCGATGGTTGGACATGGCAGAAGTGTAACGGCAAGCGGTGCGCTATGTCATAGATGAATCCAGCCGTGGCAGATGGCCCAGAGGGAGACGCTGGCTGCGACTACCCATAGCAGCACACCTTGGATCATGGGGCGTGCGCCTACTTCCTTGATGGTCTGGCGGGTGATGCCGGTTCCGATCAAGAAGAGGGTGACTGCGAGGCCGAGCTTGCCCAGATGGGCGAGAGCAGGGTAGACGCCTACTCCCCATGAGAGGGCACCGAGAGGCAGGTAGCTATTTGCCACCGCAGCTGCGACAAATAACACGATGAACCAGGGCAGCTGGATGCTGGCGCGAGTGGTGCGGGCGCTTTTGCCGGCGAAGGCCACGCCGATGCTCAGCGGAACGATCCACAAAGCGCGGGCCAGCTTGACGGTGGTTCCGATGGCTAAGGCTGTAGCTCCATATTTCGCTGCCGCTCCCACAACGGAGCTGGTGTCGTGAATGGCCAGCGCAGCCCAGAGGCCGAATTGCGTCTGCGAGAGGTGAAGCGCCGCTCCGATGGCGGGGAAGAGAAAGAGCGCGACCGAGTTAAGGATGAAGACCGTACCCATGGAAACGGCAATCTGCTCTTCGGTCGCTGCGGTGACCGGCGCGAGCGCAGCGATGGCGCTGCCTCCGCAGATGGCGGTTCCCGCGGAGATAAGGAAAGATTGCGTCTTCTGGACGAGTAACAGCCGGCCCAACAGCAGGCCCAGGAGCAGGGCGAAGGTGATGCCGATCGCTGTATAGAGGAAGCCGGAACGTCCTACGCGAATGATAGTGCTCAGATTCATGCCAAAGCCCAGGCAGACGACTGATGCCTGCAGCAGAAATTTGGAGAGGCGGCGGGCATCGAGATGGTAGGAATGAACAACCAGCAGGCCATACGCAAGTCCGGCGGCTAATGCGAGCGGCGGAGAAAGCACGCCGGCTGCCGCCAGGATGATGCCCACGAAGAATAAGTTCTTTGTCATGTTTCCATCTGACTCCCCGGCTCAGCGCAGGTCCAGACGAAAATCTGAAAGGGCGATTCGTTTTTCTTATCGGAAAATTTCAAAGCCGGGCGCGCTGGGCCTCGCTGCGAGCGAAGCGCTCGAAGGCACCTGCGGCTCCGTCGAGCGAGGCTCCGGAGCGGCGAATAAGGGTAAGGTCGCGCACGATGTCGAGGCCCTGAACACGCACGACTTTTAAGGTGCCGAGGCGCACTTCCTTGCCAATGGCCCAGCGTGAGACAAAGCCCACGCCGAGACCGGCTTCCACGCCGGAGACGATGGCCTCGGTCGAGTCGAGATCCATCGCGATGTCCAGCTGGCGAAGCCGGAGGCCGGAGCGCTTCAATGCGAGCTCGATGACGCGGCGCGACCCGGAGCCCTGCTCGCGCATCAATAGCGGCGCTTCGGTGAGAGACCGGAGGGGGATTTCAGCCGCTTTCGCCCACTGGTGATTGCGGGGTACGATCAACACCACATGGTCTTCAAGAAATCGCTCCTTGTGAACCTCGCGACTGGATGCCGGACCTTCGATGATGGCGATGGCGGTATCGCCTTTCAGCAGTCCGGCGACAATGCGCTCGGTGTTGCCGCTGGTCACCGATAAAACAACCTGCGGATGCTGCTGGCGGAAAGCGCCAAGGATGCGCGGCAGGATGTATTGCGCGACCGTGGTGGAGGCTCCGATGCGGAGCTCGCCTGCCGGTTCGCCATGCACGCGGGCCAGCGCTTCCAGAGCTTCTTCGGCGAGCTTCGCGCCACGCCGGGCGTAGCGCAACAGTACGTCGCCTTCCGCGGTCAGTCGCACGCGGTTGTTGCTGCGATGGAAGAGGGTCACGCCCAGCTCTTCTTCAAGTGCGTGGATCTGCTGGCTCACCGCGGGCTGGCTGAGGTTAAGCTGCTCGGAGGCTTTGCGAAAACTGGCATTGCCGGCAACCGCGCGAAAGACCTTGAGGCGGAAGTTTTCCATTCGCTTTTATTATCACCCTGCTGCCCCGTCGCCACCGGTATCCGGCAGGTAATCCCCTCCTCGCATGTGGCGGGTAGAATCGACCTGAGAGTATGTCCACTACCCCTGTCACTCCGCGCTGGCAGCGAGCGCTTTCAGTGCTTCGCCCTTCGCATCGCCATACGGCGTTCACTGCGACGTTGCTGCTGATGGGCACGGCGATGGCTTCGCGAGTGATCGGGCTGGTGCGAACCAAATACATTGCGTATCTGCTGGGTAAGAGCGCGGCTGCCGACGCCTTCAACTCGGCGTTTCAGCTTCCCGACATGATGGCGTATTTTCTGGTGGGCGGGGCGGCGTCGATCACCTTTGTCACCATGCTGACGCGCTATCGCGATGCGGGCAAGCAGGCCGAAGGCGAGCGCGCGATGTCGGTCATCCTGACGACGATGGCGCTGGTGCTGGGTGTCGCGATCATCCTCGCAGAGTTTGCGGCACCCTGGTACATCCATTGGTGGTTCGATGGATTTTCCGCCGATAAGGCTGCGCTCTGCACGCAGCTCACACGCATCCTGCTTCCTGCGCAGCTGTGTTTTCTTGCCGGCGGCGTCTTCGGATCGGTGCTGCTGGTGCGCAAGCAGTTCACTGTGCAGGCAGCGTCGTCGCTGATCTATGGCATCGGGCCGCTGGTGGGCGGGGTTCTGCTGGCGCATATGCTGGGGGTTCACTCATTGGCCATCGGCACGGTTGCCGGAGCTTTCTGCGGGCCTTTTCTACTCAATGCGATCTGGGCGCACCGCGTGGGCATGCGCTACCGGCCGATTCTCGACTGGTCGAATCCGGGGTTGCATGAGTGGGTGCGGATGTCGATTCCGTTGATGCTGGGGGTTTCACTCGTCACGGCGGACACATGGATCATCAATCACTTTGCCTCGCACACAGGCGGCGCGATCTCATTGCTGACGTATGCGAAGCAGCTGTTTACCGCACCCGTGGCGCTGGGGCAGGCGGCGGGCGCGGCATCGCTGCCGTTTCTGGCGTCGCTTTACGGGCAAGGGAATGATGCGGAAGGACGCGCTCCGTTTGCGCGTGCGGTAAATGCATCAGTCTCGCGCATTCTCGCCTTCTCGATTTTACTCAGCGCGTTCATGATCGCCATGGCACTGCCCCTGGTGGATGTGCTGCTGCGCGGGGGAGCTTTTCATCGCGCCGACTCGGGTACGATGGCCGTTTACCTGGGCATATTTTCCGTTTCGCTATGCCTGTGGTCGGCACAGGCCATCTATGCGCGCGCATTTTATGCGGCAGGCAACACGCTGACACCGATGATCGCGGGGACAGTTGTGACCCTGATTTCGCTGCCGGTTTACTGGTCGCTCTACCGGTCCATCGGACCGGCGGGACTGGCGGTTGCGTCGGACGTGGGAATTCTGATTCAGACGTTGGCGCTTGTGGTGCTCCTGCACCGGCGAGGGATGGTGCCGTTCACAGGGCTGGAGTTTGGCGAGATATGGCGATCTCTCTTCGCCGCGGTGGCAGGGTATGCCGCGCTGATTGGGCTTCGGCATTTCATGCCGCAATCGACAAGCCGGCTTTATGAGCTGGGCCTGCTGGTGATTGCAACGATGGTCTGGGTCGGAGTATCTGCTCTGGCGCTGAAGGTGACGGGCTCGGCATTGCCGGATCAGCTCACGGCGCGATTCCGGAAGCGGACCAAGGCCTCCGCGTAAACAGATCGGCGAGATCAAGAAAAACTTCAAAGTGAATTGTCTTCAGCCGGCAGCCTCGCGGCTTTCAAGGCGGGTCAAGCGCTTTTCCAATTCAAAGAGCTGCACGGTCTGATCCATGCGTGCCGTGAGCTTCTGCTCGAGTGTGTCGGAGCGGACCATCGATTCGCGGTGCAGATATTCCATGCGCTGCGTGAGCGCCTCGATCTGCGTATGGATCAGCCTGCCTTGAGTTTCGAGCGTGCCCTGCATCTTCTCAAATTGGCTCTGAAATAATTTTCCCTGGGCCTCGATCTGATTCTGAAGAAATTTTCCCTGGGCCTCGACCTGATTTTGCAGCGATTTTCCCAGAGCCTCGGCGATCTCGCTGTTCGCCTTCACCTGCGTGGCGAGCGCACGCAACTCCGGTGCGAGAAAATCCTGAAAAATCTGCCGGACGTCCTCGACCATGCTCATGCCACCAGATTCTGCCCGTTGCCCTGGGCTGTCAATCCACTTCTTTGCAGGCGGAAGCCGCCGTCGAATCCAACGTAACCTCAGTTTGTCGGGTGCTGTGGGTCGGGTTTGGGGATATCTCTTTCGGAGGTGAATGGCGACGCTGGCAGTCCCGCCTTGTTGAAGAGGTTGATCACAGGCGCGTTCTGCCAACCGTAGCGAACATACACAGGATTCGCCACCTGCGGGCTGGATGCGATGACGTGATCGCCTTCGATGCGGGCCTCGGCTTTCACGAAGTTGTGATCGTCTCCTGCGACTTCAAAGCCGGTGAGTGGGCCGCCCTTGGCGGTGAGTCCTTCGGCGTGGTCGAAGTAAATATGAATGGAGTTGCCGTCGACTCCGGTCTGGCGATAAGCGGGGCCGGAGTCTTCCACTTGTTCTCCGTAGGCGATGTCGCGCGCGGCGAGGGCGAGGCGCGCAGCGACGTCCTGCTTATCCGATGGGTGGACGTTGTCAGGGTTGCCGATGTCGGTGGTGACGGCCATGCCGGTGTTGACGAGCTGCAGGGTGCGGCGCTGGGCTTCGCGGATCACAGGCCAATTTTCGCCGGCAGTGGAACGGTAGCTGGAGATCTGCACGAAGAGGAAGGGGAAATCGCCTTCGTTCCATTGCTTGCGCCAGTCTTTGATCAGAGCTGGAAACAGCGTTTCATAGGTGGCGGCGCGGAGGACGTCGCTGTTCGATTCGCCCTGATACCAGATGACTCCTTTGATGGGATAGTTCAAGGCGGGCGCGACCATGGCGTTGTAGAGCCACGCCGGAGCCCAGGAATCGAGGTTCGGATGCCAGGGATGCTTCGGGGCAGGCTGGCCCGCGGCTTTCGCCGCATCATCCTCGCGCTTCTCCTCTTCCTTGAGGCGCGGAAAATCGACCTGGCCCCGTGACTTGTCGGCCCATTGCGCGAAGACGGGCATGAGAGATGCATCGGACGCGAGCGAATCCATGCTGACCCAGGCTTCGGCCGGGGTTCCACCCCAGGTGGAATCGATGAGGCCGACCGGCACATGTTCTTTGGCAGAAATCTCGCGGCCAAAGAAGTAGGCCACTGCGGAGAAGCTGGCTGCAGTTTCTGGCGTGCAGAGGGTCCAGGAGTCGGGCGCGTTGTTGTTGCCCGGATCCTTGTTCACATCCTGCTGCGGATACGGCGAGGCTTTGATGCGGATGTGAAGCAGGCGCAGCGTGGGCTGGTTGGCGTTGCGAATTTCCTCGGCGCCGTTCTGGAGTTCGGCGCTGCCGGGAAAGCCGAGCAGCGGCAGCTCCATATTTGATTGACCGGAGGCGAACCAGACATCACCGATGAGCACGTCATCGAGCGTGATGCGATTGGTTGCGGAGATGGTGATCTGATACGGGCCTCCGGCTTTTTCTGGAGCAAGATACAAGCTCCAGTGGCCGAGACTGTCGGTTTTTGTGGTCGCGGTAGAGTTGCGCAACGTGGCCGAGACCTGCTCGCCGGGATTGGCCCATCCCCAGAGATGAATTGGCTGGTTGCGCTGCAGCACCATGTGGCTGCTGAGCATGTTGGGCAGCGTGACTTCACCTTGCGCTGTGAAGGAAGCGAGGCTTAGGGCCGAGGCGGCAAGCAGGAGCAGGCGGAATATTTTCATGGGCAGTGAAGGGCGCAGTGATCTGCGGTCCCATTCTACGATGCCGATTGTGGAATGAAGGAACCTGCCTCTCAGGCTGCCGCCGGCTCATTTCTCTTGGCGAAAAGCTGAATGAGCGCCAGCAGCGCGGGCATGCCCATGGAAAACAGAGCGACCAGGCGCAGTTCAGGAAAACGCCCGGCAGCGAGAACGTAGCGAAGCGCGAAGAATGCGTACACGATGACTGGGAGAGCGGCAAAGATCCTGGTGGCCGGTGTGGCCAGGCGAGTGCTTTTCCAAAGGCGGCCAGCAAGGCAATAGACGATGAAGGTGGTCAGCAGCCATCCGAAGTAGTTGCGCAGGGGCACACCGAAGTAGGAGCCGCCATGCTCCCAGATCCAGTTGCCGGCGGCGGACATGCCGGGGTCCATCACGACATCCCACGCGGTCATGACGAGAGCGGCGACGGCCGCAGTTGCGGCGAGCCCGGAGAACGAATCGATGGAGATGCCCTTGAGGAGCGCGCGGGCCACCATCCATGACGGATAGATCATCATGAACCAGGCCAGAGGGATGAGCACTGGCACGTCGCCCAGCTTCGCGCCTAGCGTATCGCTGTAATGGTAGGCGCCGTAGACCATGCCGGTGCGTACGCCGATCTCTTCCATGCAGTAAGACACGACAGCGGAGATGAGGAAGAAGATCGCGGTGCGCTGCAACCCTTCCAGCGCGATGCAGTGCAGAAGCGCAAAGAGCACGAAGAACAGAGTGAATCCGATGTTGCCGAGGCCCGGCAGGCTGATCCACGGTGCAATGGCTTCGACCAGGATCAGGTACATGATGGCGGCGAAGAAAAACCACACCGCAGCGCGGATTGCCTGACGCATTCTCTCTTCCTCGTTCGGGAGGGCTTGGCCCTACAATAGCAGGCCCGAAAAGGAAAAAGCCCCGGGAGCATTCCCGAGGCTTCGGATAGAGCGGAAGAAAGGCTACGCCTGCGCGGCGACGGCCTTGGGTGATTCGGTGCTAGCCGCGGAGTTCGTGGTGGTGGACTTGCCCCCTTCGCTGCCGGGCTTGCGGATGTCGATGCCGCCCTTGAAGAAAGCTCCGTCTTCAATGGAGATGCGCTGTGCGGCGACGTCGCCGGTGAGCGAGCCTTCGCTGCGGATATCGACCCGGTCGCTGGCGGTCATGTTGCCGCGGACCTTGCCGAGGACAACGATTTCGCGGGCAGTGATGTTGGCGGAAACCTGTCCGTTGCGGCCGACGGTGACGCGGTTGCCGGGCAGGTTGATGGCGCCCTCGACCTTGCCGTCGATGTAGAGCGATTCCGAGCCGGTGACTTCACCCTTCACGACAAGGCTCTTGCCGATGGTGGCCTGGTCGGCCGAGTTGGCTACGGGAGCGCTGGAGGTGGAGGTACGTGCGGGCGGATCGTAGCTGGGCGCGGCGGGAGTGGTGGCCGGGCGAGCGGGCTCGTTCGGTGGCGTCTGCGAAGAACTATTTGACTGATTTGGTTTCCACATTTTCTGTTTTCCTCTCTTCTTTGCTTGCCCCATCCTGATCCTGGTGACTGCGGGAAGCTTTCGCCCGTCTTGAAACCGCCAGCGTTGGAGCTCGAACTATTAATCCCTCACCTGCATATCGATGCAGACCCGCGCAATCCGCGCTGTGCTTCGATCTTATACACCCATGGGCGAAAAATGCACGTCTATGCGCATCTTTTCGTGCCGGGGCTATCCGGCGAGTTACGTTCGCGGAAGAGCCGGATAACCGGTGTGCCGGTGAGAGTGAAAATGCTACGCGTTTCCGGCAGTTTTTACGCTGTGTTTACGGTGAGCCCCTGCATCTTCGGGATGCCGGTGTTCTGCCGTACCATCTAAAAGACATGACCGATCGCGAGCTTCTCCGGCATATCGAACGCTCGGCAGGGCAGCGCGCCGGCTACAAACAGCTGGTGCGGGAGTTCTCGTTGCCTGGCGGACGCGAGCGGCGTCTGCTGGTGGAGCATCTGGCGCGGCTTACGGCGGCAGGACACCTGACCAAGATCGACCGCGATACCTGGTCCATTGCGAAAGCCGCGGCGACGCGCGACAACCTGATCGCCGGCCGGCTCGATCTGCATCGCGACGGCTTTGGCTTCGTGCGGCCGAATGAGCGGCAGCGGGGTGGCGATGACGATGTGTTTATTCCGCCAAACGAGATTCATGGAGCCATGCAGGGCGACCAGGTGCTGGTGGAGATGGCTCCGCCACGTGGAGATGGCCGCAGGTTGGGACGGATTGTCCGGGTACTCACGCGGAAAAATCCAACGGTGGTGGGGATTTTTCATTATGCGAAGCATGAGCGGGCGCACGGCAATTTTGTAACTCCCTTCGACGAGCGGATGACGCAGCCGATCCTGATTCCCTTCGATGCGGAGATGCCGGAGGTGGAGGCGGGGAGCTCGTCGCTGCATCGCGTGCTGGGCGAAGAGGCCATGGCGGCGAGGAAGTTCGACGCGGAGAATCTCGAAGGCCTGGTGGTTGATGTGGAGATCACCGAGTGGCCTACGCCGACGCGGCCGGCGCGCGGGCAGGTGACGGAGATCCTCGGCCATCAGGATGACTTTGGCGTGGATGTGGAGATGGTGATCCGCAAGCACCACCTGCCGCGCATTTTTCCTGACAACGTGCTGGAAGAGGCGCGCGGGGTTGCGTTTCTCGATGCTGGTGTAATTGCGGAGCGGCGGGACTTTCGCGATCTGCCGATTGTGACCATCGACGGCGAGACGGCGCGGGATTTCGACGATGCAGTGCTGGTGGAGCATGACGAGGAGACCGGCCACTGGCATCTGCAGGTGCATATTGCCGATGTGGCCCACTATGTGACGCCGGGGACGGCGCTCGATCTTGAGGCGCGGCTGCGCGGGAACTCGGTGTATTTTCCCGACCGCGCCATTCCCATGCTGCCGCAGGAGCTGTCGACAAATATCTGTAGTTTGCGTCCGAATGAGGACCGGCTGGTGCTCTCCTGTCTGATGAACATCGACGCGAGCGGCAACGTCGTGGACTACGAGGTGACCGAGGGCGTGATCCGCTCGGCGCGGCGGATGACCTACACGCAGGTGCACAGGATTCTTGACGGCGATGAGGCCACGCGCGCGGAGTTCGCCGAGCTGGTTCCGGCATTTGAGCGCATGAAGCAGCTGGCGGAGATTCTGAACCACAAGCGTGACCGGCGCGGGTCAATCGATTTCGACCTGCCTGAGCCGATCATCGAGTTCGACGAATTTGGGGCGATGAAGTCGGTCACGCGCTCGGAGCGCAACTGGGCGCACCGGCTGATTGAAGAGTTCATGCTGTCGGCGAATGAGTCGGTGGCTTCGTGGATCGAGAATCTGGGCGTGCCGTCGCTCTATCGCATCCACGAGAAGCCTGAGGCGCGCCGTGTTGTCGAGTTCGAAGAGGTTGCAGCTTCGTTTGGATATTCGCTCGGCATCGGCAACCTGCCGGTGAAAAAATTTCAGACGCGCGGTGAGCGGCGGGAGCAGCGTGGCTCGGGAAAGAATGCGCGGCAGCATGAAGTTGCCGGAGATATTCCGGTGACTCCGCGCATGTATCAGAAACTGACGGCGAAAATTGCTGGCAAGCCCGAGGAGCGCATCGTTGCTTACCTCATGCTGCGCTCGCTCAAGCAGGCGCGGTACAGCGAGAAGAATGAGGGACACTTCGCGCTCGCAGCGCCGTGCTATACACACTTCACTTCGCCTATTCGCCGGTATCCGGATCTGATTGTGCATCGCATTGCGAAGTCTCTGCTGGCTTCAGGCGTGAGCGGGTACGGGGTGCTGGTTGCGGGCGAGCCGCATGCGAAGAAACAGAGAACAGGGAATAGGGAACAGGGATCAGAAAAACACAAAACTCCGCGCTGGGAGCGGCATCCTGCGGATGCCTCGTTTTTCGCGGGGGAATTTGGCGTTTCCCAAAAGCCGGCAGAAGTGATTCCTGAGGCCGATCTGGCTTTGGTTGCTACCGAGTCGAGCGACAACGAGCGCCGCGCTTCGGAGGCCGAGCGGGAGCTGGTGGAGTGGAAGAAGCTCAAATTCATGCGCGACCGCGTGGGCGAGGACTTCAGTGCGATGATCCTGAGCGCGACGAAGTATGGATTGTTTGTCGAGCTGGATGATTTGTTTGTCGAGGGTCTAGTCCCGCTGCAGAGCCTGGGCGCGCTCGACAACGATTACTACACATATCGCGAGAACACACGCGAAATTATCGGCGAGCGCTGGGGGCGGCGCTTCCGCGTGGGTCAGCGAGTGCGGGTGATGCTGGAGCGCGTCGATGCGTCGGCGAAGCGGCTGCAGTTTGCGATTTTGCTCAATGAGGACGAGGGCGCAGAAAAGCAGGGAACAGAGCACAGGGCACAGGGCTCAGGAAAGGCGAAGAAGCCCGGCAAGGATCGGAAAGCGAAGAGCAGGGAATCGTCAGTTCCGGCGTTTGCGGCGAATGTGGCTGGGCCGGGCAAAAAGAAATTTCGCAGCAAACGCGGAAAGACGAGCATGCAGCGGCAGGGTGGAAAGCCGTTCCATATCCCTAAGAAGAATAAGAAAGGCAAGAAAAAATCTTAAAGATCAATATGGCCATATAAAGACAACTAAGTTAAAAGGATCACCTTAAGTCAATCTCGTATTAAGCTATAACTGCTTCCCGTTTTGTGATCAGTGTTAGCCGTTTGGTTAAACAAGGTTTATCCTCTTCTGTTTTTCTCAACTTTCGCGGCGCTCTGGCAAGTCTCCGGAATTTTTTTTGAACCGCTTCGATCAGGATATTCTTTTTCTAGCTTTTCAAATAACTTTTTTGACATGCACCCCGCGTCACGCCAATTTGTACCATCCCAAGTGCTTCCAGAAGAGTTTTCGATTCCCGAAAGATCAGCGTTTGTAAGGTTCAAATCTCGCAAGGTTGTATTGGTGAGATCGGCATGACTGAAGTTTGCACCTACAAATGTCGAGTCAATAAGTATACTGTTACTCAAATTCACATTTGTAAAGTCGATTTTGTCGAAAGTCGCATTTAGCAAGACTATGTTTTTCATCTCCTTGAGGGGAGTAACCGCCAAATCTTTAGTGGGTTTTTGCGTCAGCAGAGCCGATAAATTGTCACTTAATGTGTCTAGCTTCCACGCTGTGATTTCATCTCGCATTGCCTGATTCTCACTCGAGAAGATAGGATTCGGATCTATAGAGAACAATTCACCCTGCAGGAAAGGCGGGACCTTACTACCTTTAGGCAGGGCCGAGCCGTGGTCGAGTTTGTGTTGTTGGCGAGCCCACATCAATACCATTTGGGATACCAAGACTAACCATTCTTGAGTCATCTCGTGGTCGTGAGTAGTAGGAGTAAAAGGTTCTGTCAGTTCACTGGCAATTTCATCGAAACCGCTGACGTTATCAACTGCAGGTAGTAAGGTTGCAGCGATCATGCGGGAGGCATAATGGTAGCGTTGGGATTTAAAGAATGCTTGCATGGCTAGGCATCCCGCAAGGGCAGATCTGCCATCAGTAAGATTTACTGATTTCATTGCTTCTTGCCACTTGGAGTCCTCATTCTGTAACTCCTGACGTTTTATTAACTCGTTTTGGCGTCGGGCTAAATCATTATTCTGCGCAATCTGCATAGAAAATGTTTTGCCAAATTGATAGCCCTGAAACAGAAACACGGCAATAGCTACAAGGGTGGTAAGGATGGGTGTCAGAGTTGTTGCTATAAATCGCAGTCGCCTATGTTTGCGATCATCATCGGCATTAGCCATTTCTAGATGAGACTTTCGTCGCGCTTGGGCTGCATTCGCAACATTTATCCACTGCAGCCTTGTATCTGCCGTTGTTGCTTTCAGCGCTTCGTCGATTGCGCTAGCTTCCAGCGTATCAACTGGGTCTGGATTCTCAGCCATAACTTTCAGCTGCCTTAGATAAGGATAGATATGCGGCGAGCATATTAGATAACATGAACTCAAAGAAAAATAAACAACAAAATCAACTTGCTTCTGAGTAGGCCGCTCCAGCTCGTTTAGCTGTCGACCTTCATTTGAAGCCTCGCACCTCCGTTTGCATTCTGATCTCGCCCTAGATTTTGGTGATGTGTGAAGGGTTGGCTTTGCAAACGATTAAGTCGTTTTGGAAAGTTGTACTCTAATGTCATATGGCACGTTCACCCATCCTTCTGGTTCACGGCGGCGCGTGGGCTATTCCTGACGACATGCTTGAGGCTCATGAGCAGGGCGTGTTTGATGCTCTGCAGGCGGGATATTCGCTGCTGGAACGCGGCGCTTCCGCCGTGGATGCGGTCGAGGCTGCGGTGACGAAGCTGGAGGACGATGCGACCTTCGATGCCGGGCGGGGAAGTTTTCTTACTCGCGATGGCCGGGTGCAGCTCGACGCCCTGATGATGGATGGAGCGACGCTGCGCGCGGGTGGCGTGGCGTGCGTGGAGCGGCTGAGGAATCCGATTCAGGCGGCGCGGCTGGTGCTGGATAAGAGTCCGCATGTGTATTTTGTCGCCCAGGGCGCGGAGGAGTTTGCTGCGGCCCACGGCATGCCACTCATCGACAACTCCGAGCTGGTGCTGGATCGCGAGCGGGTGCGGCTGGCCGCGGCGCAGGAGAAGGAGCGCGCGGGTCTGCCTGACCTGACCTTTGCCGGGGACGATAAGTCTCCGGAGACGGCCGCGCCTCCCATCGATTCTCATGACACGGTGGGCGCGGTCGCCCTCGATGTGAATGGAAACATCGCGGCAGCTACTTCCACGGGCGGCACGCTAAACAAGGCTCCGGGGCGTGTGGGCGATTCATCACTCATCGGTTGCGGATGCTATGCAGACAACCAGAGCGCGGCTGTTTCGCTTACCGGGTGGGGTGAGCCGATCATGAAGCTGGTGCTGGGAAAGTGGGCCACGGACCGCGTGCAGGGCGGCCGCTCGCCGGAGCTGGTGGCCTCGGAAGCGATTTCGTATCTGCACAAGCGGCTGGGCGGTCATGGCGGCATCATCCTGCTCGATGCGCAGGGCCGCTACGGCTTCGCGCACAATACGCCGCGCATGGCGTGGGGATTGCACACGGCGGATGGTCCGCGTACCGGGATTCGCATCGAATAAGACATAATTTATCTATATTTATCTATGCTGGTACTCGCTTCATCATCGCCTCGCCGCCGGGAATTGCTCGCCCAGGGCGGATTCACATTCAAAGTCGAACCGGCCGCGATCCCCGAAGAGCGGGGTCTTGACGAATCGGCGATCGCCTATGTTACGCGCCTGGCGCGGGAGAAAGCAGAGGCTGTCTGGGCGCGATCGGCGAGTCTGGATCGCGAAGACGACCCCCTGCTGGTGCTCGGAGCAGACACCACCGTAGTCGCTGCCGATGGCCAGATTCTCGAAAAACCAGTAGACGAGCGCGATGCCGCGCGGATGCTGCGCCTGCTCTCAGGAACGACGCACAAGATCATTACCGGGGTCGCGCTGATCTCGTCGGGAGCGGTGGAAGTCGCTGCGGAGGTCACGTATGTGACCATGCTCACGCTCTCCGATGCGGAGATTGCGGAGTATGTGGCTGCGGGCGAATCGATGGACAAGGCCGGTGCCTATGGCATTCAGGGTCGGGCGGCGCGCTGGGTGCCGCGGGTGCATGGCTGCTACTTCAATGTGATGGGGCTGCCGCTGGCGCTGGTCTCCTCCATGATCGAAGGTGCGAGAGCGCGGCAGACGCATGCGCTCAAAGCTACGCTCACCACCGTCCGCTGATCCATTCCTTCCTCATCTGCATTTGACTACGCAGCTTTCTTCTCTTTCGCCGCGGCGATCTTCTCTGAGAGCAGCTTCTTTGCGCGCTCCAGTTTGGCGCGGCGTGTGGAGCTCAGTCCCTTTCCCGCCCGATTGATGAAGTAAGTGAGCATGCGCATGCCCGACGCCGGGCCTTTCGGTGAAACCTTCTTCGAGGCGAGGCTGCGAGCAATCTCCTCTGGCGACCTGGTGAAGAGACCCTCTGGTGGATGCGTGGAATCGGTAGTTACATCTTTTACCCAGCGCTTTGTGGTGGCCATGATCGAGCTCCTGATCATTAAGAAGCGCGCTGGGCGCGAAATGATGACTACCCGGTTGCGATTTGTTCCTATACTTTGGCTTGCATGCGATCTGCGGTGCTTTGCGTTCTGGTTCTGGGTGCCTCTTTTGGTTTGGGGCAGCAGCGGGCGCGGAATCTTGGCGTGCCCTTCGATGGCAATCCCGGACCGCTCGATGCCATCACCGATGTGCGTGGCGTGGAGGTTGGCGATACCACGCTGATTTCCGGATCGGGTCCGCTGAAGGTCGGCGAAGGGCCGGTGCGGACGGGAGTGACGGTGGTTTTCCCGCGCGGCAAGGCCAATCCCGATCCGGTCTACGCTGGCTGGTTTTCGCAGAACGGCAATGGCGAGATGACGGGCACCACGTGGGTGGAGGAGTCGGGATTTCTGGAGAGCCCGATTGCGATTACCAACACGCACAGCGTCGGCGTGGTGCGCGACGCCATCATCGCCTGGAATGTGAAACACGCGGCGATGAAGCAGGACTGGTCGCTGCCGGTGGTGGCCGAGACCTGGGATGGATGGCTGAACGACATCAACGGCTTTCATGTGAAGCCGGAGGATGTATTCGCGGCTCTCGACAGCGCACATCCCGGGCCGGTCGATGAGGGCGCGGTGGGCGGCGGCACGGGGATGGTGTGCTACGGCTTCAAGGGCGGCATCGGCACGGCGTCGCGTGTGCTGACAAAGGAACAGGGCGGATACACGGTCGGCGTGCTGGTGCAGTGCAACTGCGGGCGGCGTCCGCAGCTTACGATTGCCGGCGTGCCAGTAGGCAAGCTGATTCCGCAGGACGTGCCGTACTCGATGTTCAAGGATGGCGCGGGCGGCGAGATGCAGGGAGATGAGGGGTCGATCATCATCGTGGTGGCGACAGACGCTCCGCTGCTGCCACATCAGCTGAAGAGAATTGCCCGGCGGGCAACGATGGGGCTGGCGCGGACAGGTTCGACTTCGGGCAATGGATCGGGCGATATTTTCATTGCGTTCTCGACAGCGAATCCCCATGCGGACGCGGCTCCGGGACCGAATACGGTCCTGACGGTTTCGAATGAGCGCATCAGTCCGCTATTTCAGGCGACGGTTGAAGCTACGGAAGAGGCCATCGTGAATGCGATGGTGGCCGCGAAGACTATGAGTGGCATCGATGGTCACACGGTGATTGGTCTTCCCCATGAGGATCTGCAGAAGGTTTTGAAGGAGTACAAGCGATGATCGCGATCTTCCATATCTCAAGGGCGGGATGCGGGGCACCTGGCGGGGCGCCTTCTGCGAAAATTGATCTGGATGCCTGAGCTGCCTGAAGTCGAAACCGTTGCCAATGGCGTGAACGAGCGTGTCGCCGGGGAGCGGATCAATTCCGTCTGGTTCAGCCGCTATAAGGAGCCGTTCAAGACCGATCCCACAGCTATGGCTGATGCGCTTACCGGAGCGCGGATCGAGAAGGTGTACCGGGTGGGGAAGCATATCGTTGTCGATCTAGGTTCGGGGCCGGGTGGAGCGAAGCGTTCCAAATCTTCCGGCGGCACGCAAACAATAACGGCGCAGTGGATCGTGCACCTGGGGATGACCGGGCGTCTGCTGGTTTCGGCGGCCGATGTGCCGGTTCCGGCGCATACCCATGCCGTTCTTGGGCTAAGCTCGGGCCGTGAGCTCAGGTTTGTAGACCCGCGCCGTTTCGGGCGGCTTGCTCTGCATGGGATCAGTCCCGATGCGGGTTCCGGTTCTTCCGGGCATTTTTCCGGGCCAGGGCGGGAGCCGCTCACGATCTCTCCCGATGACTTCGTCCGGCTATTCAAAGGGCGGAAGCTTTCGATCAAGGCGGCTCTGCTGAATCAGTCGCTGCTGCATGGGGTGGGGAATATCTATGCCGACGAGAGCCTGTTTCGGGCCGGCATCCGGCCTGCACGGATGGCCGGGCGGCTAAGCCGGGAGCGGCTGCTGGCGCTTCATGCTGCGCTGCAGGAGGTGCTGAGGAAGGCGATTCAGCTGGGAGGTTCGTCGGTTTCGGACTACGTGGATGCGGACGGGGTGGCGGGTTTTTTCCAGCTCGAGCATCACGTGTATATGCGCACTGGCCAGCCGTGCCTGGTTTGTGGAACCCCTATCCGGCGGACGGTGATTGGCGGACGCGGTACGCATTATTGCCCGCATTGCCAGCGGTGAGCCGGGCAGTTCGGCGAAGCAGGTATGGTTTTACGGAAGCTTTGCGGGCAGGGAGCTTCCAGATTTCGGATTTTCGCAGGACGCGAGGCCGCTAACATGCACATTCCATTGAAGCGATGGAACGGCATAACGATTGCTTATATGAGAGTCAGCCAGCGACGTTTCAGGCTCTGATTCTACAAAAGAGCCAAGCAATTGAGTTCCGGCCGTTGAGAGCGAGAATCCAACGAGGTTCTTCCCAGGGCCGGGGCGGTACGAAATCCCAAGCTTCTATTGAGGAGCGGGGAGTTTTCAGGGAGGCCAGTGACTGGCCATTATGTCCGTAAGGGTAAAGAAAAGCCATCGCTGAGCGATGGTTTTTCTTTTGAAACAAACAATCCTGCTGCCGATATATGTCAATAGCTTACCCAGACTGAATCTCCAGCAATGGAGAGAAATACACAGTAGCCGGCCTCAGGACTTGCAAGTCTTGCTTCTTTAGTAGTAGTATCGTTTTTGCCTATCGAGCGGCTGATGCCCACCTCCTGGGAGAGGGGCTCGCTGCAAATCTCGAGAGTCAAAAAAGATTCAACTAACGCCCCTTTATCCCGGCCCGCGCGGGTTGGGTTGAATGTAGCCAGCTGGAACCGTGGTTGAATGACAACGTCCGTTGTTTAGGTTTTCAAAGTATTTGCTTCCATTGCGATCTGTTAATCCGTTCGGTTTGCCGACTGGCCCCCTTACCAGCAGTGCAACTGTATGTCTCGGATCCGCCACTAAGCGATGGATCATCAATCTCTCCGGCATCAATCACGGGAAAGCGGTAGCGTAAGCCGGATTCCGCTGCCTATTAAAGCGTGCGAAAGCACCGAGTAAGTTCAACACGCACGAGGATGTGCAAGCATGACAACAGAGCAGAACCAGCCAGAGGCGTCGTTGCCTGAAGGGCAAGCGGCGCAGGGGCCTCCCCCGGGTCAAGGGCATCGCAGACGGCGTCGCAGACGCAAGGGCAATAAGCCGGCAGCGCAGGCTAATGGCCAGAGCGCTCCGCCACCGCAGAACAACCATCAGAGTGCCGGCCACCAGGGCCAGGGACAGAAGGCGAAACCCTCCAGCCAGAATCGTTTCTTCCAGAAAAATGGAAATGGCGAAGGCCAGCAGCAGGGCCGGGGCGGCGGCGGTGGACGCCGCAAAGGCAAGCAGCGCAAGCAGCAGGTGTTTGTGGGCCCCATGGACCACAGCTATCGCGTGGCCAACGGCAACATTGCCGATGCACCTCCCTCGACCATCGAATTGCGCAATGGAAACATGAACGGCAACGGGCACGGCTATAGCTATGCGAACGAGGCGTACTCGTCGCATGAAGCGCCTCCGGCTGCGGTTCGTGAAGACGCGCCGACGCGCATCTACTGCTTCATCGAAGATCTGTTCTTCCTGGCCAAGATCCAGGAGACGGCGCGCAAGCTGGGCATCAAGGTCAGCTTCGTGAAGGCGGAGAAGGACATCGTTGCCAAGCTTTCTGAAGGCAGCGAGCAGGATCGTCCTTCGCTGATCGTTTTCGACCTGAACAACGCGAATGCCAAGCCGCTCACGCTGATTCCGAAAATCCGGACGAAGCTGAAGAAGGGCAAGACGTCGATCATCGGCTTCCTCTCGCATATTCAGGGCGACCTGAAGGTGAAGGCGGTGGAAGCGGGCTGCGATGTGGTGATGCCGCGGTCGTCGTTCTCACAGAACCTGCCGAATCTGCTGCGCCGTCACGGGCTGGATGAGGAAGAAGAATACGAAACGATGCAGGTGCAGTAGGTCTGCCTGCTGGAATAGAAAAAGCCCGCTTCGGCGGGCTTTTTGTTTTCTCAATGAGAACCAGGGGGTGTGCTGAGACTCTTCGCTTAGTTCAGAAGGACGGCGGAGTAGATCTTGCAGTGATTCGCTACTGGATGGGCAGATTAAAGGCGCCGGCAGGGGCTGGATCGGGCCGCTGCGTGAACTCCTGGGCGATGCGCTCGTTGATGCCGGCCTGGGCGAATTCTGCGGTGACGCGGATGCCGTTCATGATGGCGCGGTCGTTTGACGATCCGTGGCCGATAATGCAGACGCCGCGTACACCGAGCAGCGGGGCTCCTCCGTATTCGGAGGGGTCGAGGCGGCGCTTGAAGGCGTTGAAGGCCTTGCGCGAGAGCAGCGCTCCTACCTGGGCGGTAACGGTGGTGGTCAGCGATGCCTTGAGCATCTCGCGGACGAGGCGGGTCAGGCCTTCTGAGGTCTTGAGCGCGACATTGCCGACGAAGCCGTCGCAGACGATGACGTCGCAATTGCCGTTGTAGATGTCTCGGCCTTCGACGTTGCCGATGAAATTGATAGGAAGCTGCTTGAGCAGGGCGTAGGTTTCGCGGGTGAGGTCGTTGCCCTTGCCCTCTTCTTCGCCAACCGACAGAACGCCGACACGGGGGCGGCTGATCTTGAGCACGCTGCGCGCGTAGAGCTCGCCCATGACCGCGAACTGCTCGAGGTTTTGCGGCTTGCAATCGACGTTGGCGCCCACATCGAGCAGGATCGAAGGCGACCCAGACAGGGTAGGTACGACGATTGCGAGCGCCGGCCGGTCAACGCCGGGAAGCGCACCGAGCACCATCTTGGCCGTAGCCATAGCCGCGCCGGTGTTGCCGGCGGTCACGAAGCCTGCGACCTTTTTGTCGCGGACCAGTTTGAGGCCCACGCGCATGCTGCTGTCTTTCTTGGCGCGGACGGCGTGAGCGGCCTTCTCGTCCATGCCGATGTGCTCGCTGGCGTGCACGATCTCGATGGGCAGCCGTTCGCCGTTGAGATAGGTGCGCAGATGCTCGCGCACCACGTCCTGCGGACCGATGAGGTGTACGCGGACGGGCAGCTGGCGGCAGGCGAGGATCGCCCCCCGAAGTTCAGGCTCCGGGGATTTATCCGAACCCATGGCATCGAGAGCGATGTCAATCAGCATCGATGGCGGCGTTTAGCTAGCTTCCTTTACTTCGAGAACATCGCGTCCCTTGTAGGTGCCGCACTTGGGGCAGGCGCGATGCGGGAGCTTGCGCTCGTGACAGCTGGGGCACTCGGAGAGTCCGGTTGCAGTAAGCGCGTCATGCGCGCGACGCTTGGCAGTGCGGGCCTTGGAATGACGCCGCTTTGGATTAGGCATTGCTGATTCCTTTCGCAGTCATTTTCCAGCGCTTCAGGCGCCGATCACTACTCGACGCAACACCGGAAACTGCTAAAACTATAGCTTCAGCCGGCTGCCAAGCTCTGAAAGCGCCGACCACCGTGGATCGGACGATGCCGTTTCGCAGGTGCAGGATTCGGAGTTCAGATCTCGACCGCAGCGCGGGCAAAGTCCTTTGCAGTCCTGACGGCAGAGTGTACGAACGGGGAGGGATAGAAGCACCTGCTCCCGTAACACATCTTCCAGCGCAAGACCGCCATTTTGATAATAACCGATTTCGGTGTCCGCCGTGTTGATTGCGCGCTCGGAAGAGCCTTGATCGACCCCCAGAGGGCGAAAAATGAGGTCAAATTGCCCTTCTGCCGGAATTTCGACCGGCTCCAGGCAGCGGGCGCAGGGAACTTCGACCAGTCCCTTGTAGGCGCCTCGCAGGCGGATATCGGAGACGATGTCCTTCGGTCCGCGGTGTTCTTCGATGACCTCGGCGCGGCCCTGGACGGCGAGCGGCCCCTTCTGGGTGAGCTCTTCTCCGTAGTGAACGGCTCCGGGTTCGAACGCGAGATCAAATTCGAGCGGCTCTCGCTCGAGATCAAGCACAGTGATGAGCATGGTGGGCCTCGCGTGTGGTGGGTCTTCTTTGAGGGTAAGGACTCGTGACGGAGAAAGCAACCTCCATGCTTGATTAGACGGCGCCAGGGGAGGCTCAGTTTCCGCGCAGGCTTGCCGGCTACACATCGAGTCGATTCGCGGCGGCGACTCGACCGTACCAGTAGCCGGAATCTTTTACCGTGCGTTTCTGGTTTCTGAAGTCGGTGTAGATCAGCCCATATCGCTCGGTATAACCCTCCGCCCACTGGAAGTTGTCGAGCAATGTCCAGGCATGGAAGGCGCGGACGCGGGCTCCATCAGAGACGGCGCGAGCCAGTTCCGCAAGCGTCTCTCGATACCACTGAATGCGACGCCCATCGGGAATGCGGCCGTGCTCCTCTTCATCGGGACCATCGAGATAACCGCAGCCGCTCTCAGTGATCTCAATGATGGGGTGGTTGTACTCCTTTGAAATTTGAGTCACGAGATCGTATATTCCGCGCGGCCATACTTCGAGGCCAGCTTCAGTCAGCGGGCCTTCTGTGGGCATCGTGGCGCGGAAGCGGGTGTAAGGGTCGCGGCCGCCGGGTGAATTGCTCTCGATCTCGGTGCCGCTGAAATTGCCTCCACTTTGAAACTTCTCCTTGCTCGCGTCGGAGACGATGCGGCGCGTGTAGTAGTGAAAGCCCACCCAGTCCAGCGGAGCATATAGAAGTTTTTCGTCGCCCGCCTTGAAGCCCATCACGTCATAAGGAGGGTCTCCAACAAAAGCTTTTGGATAACGGCCGTTCATGGCCGCCTCCAGAAAAAAGACGTTATTCATGGCGTGGTACCGGGCGGCGGCGGCGCGGTCGTCGTCTGAGTCTGTCCTGGGGTATGCAGGAGCCATCTCATAGGCGCTGCCTACCGTGGCTTTGGGAGACGCGGCTTTCACCGCGCGATGCGCCTCGCCTTGAGCAAGAGCCAGCGTATGCGCCGCCTTGAGAAAATCGCTGAAGCTCGTTCGGCAAGGAGGAAAGGCTCCCGCCGCATATCCCATGAAGGCAATCGCCCAAGGCATGTTGAAAGGCGCCCACACCGTAATTCGGTCACCGAGATGTTTGGCGAGGATACCGGCGTAATCCCCGAAGTAATTCGCTAACTCGCGGTTTGGCCAGCCTCCGCGATCTTCGAGCGCCTGGGGAAGATCCCAGTGGTACATGGTGCACCAGGGACGAATGCCTGCCTCCAGCAGCGTATCGACAAAGCGGCTGTAATGATCCACTCCCTTCATGTTGGGAGAGCCAGTTCCGGTGGGCTGAATGCGGGGCCAGGAGATGGAAAATCGATAGCTCTTCAGGTTGAGACTCTTGGCGAGTGCGATGTCCTGCGGGTAGAGATGGTATTGGTCGCAGGCCACGTCGCCGGTTACACCTCCGCGTACTTTACCGGGTGTATGCGTGAATCGATCCCAGATCGATTCGCCTTTGCCGTCCTCGTTCCATGCGCCTTCATTCTGATAGGACGCCGTCGCGACACCCCAGAGAAATCCTTCCGGGAAGTGGGCTTCTTTGATCAACAATTCCGGCACGGCTCCGGGTGTTTGATCCGATTGGGTTCGCGTGGCGGCGTGGACAGGAGCACGGTAGAGCGCAGCGCCGGCGACAGCGGCTAAAGAACGAGCAGCAAACTGACGACGGTCCATCATGAACTCTCAGCTTTATCGCAGCATCCTTCAGAGATACGTGCTTTGCCCATAACTATCGCACATTCGTTTTGGCGACGCGCCTTCGCTGGAGCGATGGGGGGATCAGTGCATGCTGAGGGCGGCGAGCGTGCGTGCCAAGACTTTCACCCCATTTGCGATCTGCGCGGGCGAGGAGTATTCGTCGGGACGATGGCTGACTCCCCCGCGGCAGGGAATGAAGAGCATGGCGACGGGCGCGATGCGGGCCATGAAGAGCGAGTCGTGATAGGCGCGGCTCACCATCTCGCGATGCGACAGGCCTTCCGCTTCGCAGGCCGCTTTGAGGGTGGAGATGATTTCGGGCGAACTCTGCGCCGGAGAGTCGGCGTTGATCATTTCCAGCTTTACCGAGACTTTGCGCTTCTCGGCGATCTGATCGCAGGCCTGACGGATGCGGCCGAGGACGCCGTCACGGCGGCCGGCATCGGTGTCGCGCAAGTCCAGGGAAAGCTGGACACGGCTGGGGATGGAATTGATGGCTCCGGGATGCACCTGGCAGATGCCGACCGTGCCGACGGTGTCGATAGCGCCGGTGGACAGCGCAGCGTGCTCGACGGCGAGGATGATTTCAGATGCGGCGCAGAGGGCGTCGCGGCGGCCGGGCATGAGGCGTGCGCCGGCGTGGCCGCCTTCGCCTTCGATCTCGATACGGAAAGCAGCAGGCGCAGCGATATAGGTGACCAGGCCGAGCGCAATATTTTCCTTCTCGAGGATGGGCCCTTGCTCGATGTGCAGTTCGATGAAGGCGGAGTAGTAATTCTTCGGCAGGCGCACGCTATCGAGCGATCCGGAGTAGCCGGCCTGGGTTCGAACTTCAACGAGGGTGCGGGGCTGGCCGCCTTCCTCTGCAGTGAATTCGCGTATTGTGTTGTCGGCAGCGGTGTCCAGAGCGCCAGAGATGACGCGGCTGCCGAGACAACCGATGCCGAAGCGCGTTGGCTCTTCTGAAGTAAAGAGGAGCAGCTCGATGGAGCGGTGAGGCTTGAATCCTGAAGCTTGCAGCGCACGGATAGCTTCGAGGCCACCCAGCACGCCGACGGTTCCATCGTATTTGCCGGCATGGGGGATGGCGTCGATGTGCGATCCCGTGCAGACGGCAGGAAGATTGGGATCGGTGCCGGTCCAGCGGAAGAAGGTGTTGCCGACCGCATCCTCGCGAATGCTGAGCCCAGCTTCGCGGCAGCGGTCTTTGAGCCACGCGCGCGCCTGCTTGTCCTGCTTGCTGAACACAACGCGGGTAACGGATGGCGCTTCGTCGGCGGAAAAGGCAGCGAGCTCGTCGATCTCGCGGTCGAGGCGGTCTTGATCTATTTCGAAATTCATAGCGTCAGCCGAGGGGATGGCGGTTCCAGTCTTTGTAGATGAGATATTTTGCCGGCGTCTTGCCCAGTGCGCCGAACCACTGCGGGCAGTAAGGGCCCATCCAGATGAAGTCTCCGGCGGTGACCGGATACCACGCGTCGTCGAGACGATAGATGCCTCCGCCTTCGAGCATGAGCAGGCCGTGTTCCATCACGTGAACTTCGACCATGCCGAGCGCAGCGCCCGGCGCGTAGGTCATGGTGTTCACGGCGAAGTCGAAGGACATGATGTCCGGCAATAGTCCGCGCACGGTGAGATCGGAGTCGCCCATTAACGGCTGGCCTGCGATTTTTGTCTCGCTGGCGACGATGGGTTCCGGTGCGGGGAAGCCGACGACGGGTTGATAGCGTTTCTCGATGACAGCGAGACGCGACGGAGGGGCTGCAGTGAGGTGATGAGGAAAATCCTGGGGTAGATAAGCGTAGCCATCTTTGGCAAGCGTGTGGCTTGTGCCGCCTAGCTCGAGATTTACTTCCCCCTCGAGGACGTAGACAAAGCGCTGATACACGGTTGCACCGAGTGAGCCTTCAGCCTCGAGCTCGGCAGAGTATTGCGTGAAGGCCGCGCCCAGAGCGGGTGAGGCATGCACGATGGCCGAGGCCTTGGTCATGCCGGGAAGCCTGGTGCGGATAAACGCATCGGGCGTGTGCAGCGAATGATTCGCACGGATCACGCTGCGGGTTTCGCCTAAGTTGTGCAAGAGGGTGACTCGCTTTCTCTTGTGGTGACGATGAATTCGGATTCGAAGCGATCGAGAAAACTTAATCCCGCACGCAGAGCGATGGCAACGTCGTCGACATGAACGGATTCGTCGGGATGATGGCTGATGCCTCCGGGACTGCGCAGGAAGATCATGGCGGTGGGAAGATGCGGCGCGAGGATCATGGCGTCGTGGCCGGCCCCGCTGACCATGCGGGTGGAGCGTACCCCGGCATCCTGCAAAGATTTTTCGGCGATAGACATCAGCGCTGGATCGAGGGGAACCGCGGCCTGATCGTGCTCGACGACATGCTCGACGGCAATCTGCCGGCGCGCTCCGACTGCATCCGCAGTGGCGAGAATCTTCTGAAGCGCCGTGGCGCGGATTTCATCGTTTGCGTGGCGGACATCGAGGCTGCAGCGTGTTGATCCGGGGATCACGTTGGCTGCGCCCGGTTCACAAGCGATAAAGCCGCTGGTTGCGACCAATCCCGGAGTTGCAAGGGCGCTTGCTTCGACGGTGGTGAGCCACTCGGCTGCTGCGGCCAGCGAATCGCGGCGCAGCGGCATGGGGGTGGTGCCGGCGTGACCGGCGCGGCCGCGAAAGGTGACCGCGGCGCGGCTTTGTCCGGCGATAGCTTCGACGACGCCGAGTGCGAGATTCTTTTCTTCGAGAACGGGCCCCTGCTCGATGTGAAATTCGATATATGCGCGCGATTGCGGATGGAGTGCTGGTTCGACGGCTTCGGGGTGGGCGGAAGAGTAATCGTCCAGCGCCGAGGCCATGCGAACGCCATTGGCATCCTTGCGCGCGAGCTGTGCTGGCTTCAGCGTGCCAACCAGAGCGCGGCTGCCAATAAACGGCACGCCGTAGCGGACGCCTTCTTCGTCGGAGAAGCCGATGACCTCGATGCCAAAATTCAAACGCCGTCCTTCGAGGGACTCGATCAATGAAATGCCGAGCACGACGCCAAGGATGCCGTCATATTTTCCCGCGTTGGGGACGGTGTCAAGATGCGAAGCGATGATGAGGCGCGGAGTCGATGGAGATTCTTTCGGCGCCGCATAGTAGCCGCGCAGGTTGCCCACGCGATCGACGGAGACACGCATACCGGCGGCTTCCATCCAGCGGCCGATCAGGCGATGGCATTCCTCCATGGGCGGGGAGAGAAAGGTGCGAAGGATCTGTCCCTGCTGCTCGGTGAAGCGGGCGAGGGCTTTGCAGCGTGCGAGGGCCACGGCAGCGTGGTTGTCGAAGAGCTTCGCTATGGGTGCGGCCGCGCCGGGTTCGGCAATGCTCACTGGGTGCTCCGGCGCACGGTGGCTTCGATCGATCCATGAGGCTCATCGGTAGGCACGAAGATTTCGTTCGGGTTGTCCTGGCCGAAGGGCGAGAGATCGATGAGGTTGCAGTGCTTGTTGGGCATGAAGAGATGGACTTCGGCAATTTCCGCAACACTGTTCAGCGCGGCTTCGGCCATGGCATAGAGCGTCTGCTGAACGGAGAGGCTGTCGTGGCCGGCGAAGGCGCTCAGCAATGCGGACTCGGCTTGCTCGCGGACAGCGTTGAAGTCGGCGGTTGCGTTGGAGTAAGTCCACTTCGCATTGGCCAGCGTGCCGAAGAGGCGGTCGCGGGTCTCTTTGAGTGTCGTGAGGCGGTCCTTGAGATAACCTGCGAATCCGGACTTCGCTGTCTTCAGAAGCCAAAGCTTTTCGAAGCCGGAGACGACGGTCAATGCTCCGGCGCGGGATTTTGCAACTGTCGCCGTATCGAATTTGTCGGCGGCATGAGTAAAGGCTGTCGGAAATTCTTCTCCACCCGCGGAGATGTGCTTCCACGGCGTGGCGTGAATGCTGACTTCCGCGCCTTCTGCGTTCGGATTGGTCGCAATGAAGTGCGTGACCAGCTCGATGGCGAACTCTTCCATGGATGCGGCCGAAGAAGCGCGCGCCAGCGAGTAAACCGTGTTCTTCATGGTGTCCGTCGGCAGGATGCGGCTGTTGTCGCCATCGGCGAAACACTTGTGGAAATCGCCGCTGAGCCACACTTCGACACTCCACTCGGCGACACGATGCACGCCGCCGCTGCGCGTCACCTTCATGAGGCGCACGCGGGATTTGCCGTAGCGATTTTCTCCGAGCACAATGGACATTCGTCAGCTGCCCTTCAACTTCCTCGATAAGTAGAGTAACCGTTTGCGGTGAGCAGCAGCGGGATGTGGTAGTGGCCGCCGCTGTCGCGGACGGTGAAGGTGATCTGCACTTCAGGATAAAGACCCGTCGCGTGCGCCGATTCGAAATAGGCACCCGTGCCAAAGGTGAGCCGGTAGTCGGCGGCTTCCAGCGTCTTCGATTCGGGAAGCATCTGCTTCACGCGGCCGTCAGTGTCGGTGGAACGATGGGATAAGGGAATCCACGCGCCGTCGACAAGCTGCTCGAGGGTTACGGATACATCCGGAGCGGGGCGTCCGGCTCCGGTGTCGAGTATGTGAGTCGAGATTCCGCTCAAAGCTGGAGCCACTTTCTGAGACGTAACTGCGTGATTTGCCGCTGCTGTTCGGCGGCCTCACGCAACTCGTCCGCATCTCCATTCTGGAGGCGGCGCTTAAGAATTGCCAGCATCTCTTCTGCAGATTTTCCGGTCGCGCACACGATGTAGATTCTTCCGAAACGCGCCTCATAAGCGGCGTTGCCCTGCTTGAGCGCGTCCTGAGTCGCGGCGTCGGATTTGGCTGCGGAGCTTTGCTCCTGGCTCGACCACTGCGCGGATTGCGGCGTAGCGGATGAGGAGGCCTTGTGCTCGCCGATGCGCGGATGGCTGCGGAAGGCTTCATCCCAATCGGCGACGTCGAGCCGCGACCAGACTTCGTCGGACATGCGGAGCAGGTCTTCGCAGGCGTCGTAGGGGCGAAGCGCAACCAGCTCCTGTGCCCAGGCGCGCGAGCCGCAGCAGGACAGGATTTCCGACTCTGCGGAAAACGTGTCGAGAGCGTTCCACGATTGAAGGATTGGGTTCATAGCGTCTCAGGAAAATTGACTCATCATACTATGCGGTCCGGTCGCTCAGACCTCAATCCCGAACGGTGTTGCGGCGAACTGGTCATCCTTGAAAACGACCGCACCGCGCAGCCATGTGGCCATTATCTTTCCGCGCAGATTCTCGCCGACATACGGCGAGACGAGATGGCGCGAGTGCAGCCTGTCCGGTGTCACTTCGATTGTGGACTCAGGGTCGAAGAGGACGAGGTCGGCGTCGTAGCCGTGCGCGAGCCTGCCCTTGCGGTCGCTGAGTTGGGCCAGCTGCGCGGGCTTCTCGGCCATGAGGCGCGCGACGTCACTCAAGCTGAAGCCGCGTTTTTCGAGGCCCGTCCACATGACAGGCAGCGCAACGGCGAGGCTGGCGATGCCTCCCCAGGCGAGATCGAAGCGGCCTTCTTCAAGGCGCTTCATGGCCGGTGGGCAAGGCGAGTGGTCGGTGGCGACGAGGTCGATGATGCCGTCGCGAATCCCATCCCATAACCCCTCGCGATTGTCGCGGCTGCGAATGGGCGGGGCGCATTTGTGCAGCGTGCTGCCCTCGGGGATCTCCTCTGCAGCGAAGTGGAGATAGTGCGGGCAGGTTTCCACAGTGACGCGGAGACCCTGATCACGCGCCTGACGCAGCTCATCGAGGGCGAGCGCCGTGGCCAGGTGCACAATGTGCAGATGGAAGCCGTACGTGCGGCATAGCTTTAAGAGGATGCGTATCGCCGACAACTCGGCCTCATCGGGGCGTGAGCGCAGATATGTTTCGTAGCGGCGCCAGTCGGAGGATTGGAGTGCGGCCGCTGCGGCCTGGATCGGCGCCTCGAGCTCTGCGTGGACCAGGAGCGGCAGTCCGGTGCGGGCAACGTGCGGCAACGCGCTCTCAAGCTGCGCCAGAGAGACCATCTGAAAGCCTTCACATCCGGGATAAATAAGGAAACATTTGAAGCCCTTCACTCCGGCAGCGGCGAGCGGCTCGATGTGCGGCGCGTTGTCACCGGCGACGCCTCCCCATGCGGCCCAGTCGACGAAGCACTGGGACTGCGATTGAGGGCCGCCGGCGCTTGCTGCCGCCCGCTTGGCTTCGAGGGCGGCGACGGTTGTGGTTTCCGGCAGGCAATTGAGCGGCATATCGACGAGCGTGGTGTAGCCGCCGGCTGCCGCGGCGCGGGTTGCGGTGCGGAAGCCTTCCCATTCGGTGCGGCCGGGCTCGTTGATGTGGACGTGGCTATCGACCAGGCCGGGAAGGATAGCGAGCGCGCCGAAATTGTGGACGGTGTATCCGGCGGGAACGTCGGAGGGGCTGCAGACGGCGCGAATCTTTCCGTGATCTTCAAGGATCGCCGCCGGACGCACGCCTTCCGGAGTAACGACACGCTCTGATACGAAGGCCTGTGCCATACTGTCCATGATTCCGCCACGGAGCGAACAGAGCAAGAGTAAATGCCAAGCCATCCGAATCCTGTCTTCATGCAGCGGGCTATTGAACTGGCCACCGAAAACGTGCGCAGCGGCGCCGGCGGTCCATTTGCTGCAGTGATCGTGAAGGATGGCGTGGTGGTAGGCGAGGCCGCGAACAGCGTGACCGCAACCAACGATCCGACAGCACACGGAGAGGTGAACGCCATCCGCAAAGCGTGCGCAGCGCTGGGTGTGTTTTCGCTCAAAGGCTGCGAGATGTATACCAGCTGCGAGCCCTGCCCCATGTGCCTGGCGGCGAGCTATTGGGCGCGGCTGGACGCGGTGTACTACGGGAACGATTGCGAAGCAGCGGCGCGCGCGGGCTTCGACGATTCGTTTCTCTACAAAGAGTTCCAGCTGGATCGCGCCGGCCGCTCCATGCCCGTACAGCAGATACTGGCCGATGAGGCGTGGGAGAACTTTGCCACGTGGATCGATGCGCCGAACAAAATCGAGTATTGAGCGGGTGTGGCCGCAGCGGCTGGCAGGGCAGAGATTTTCGCGTACACTATCCTTCTCTTAGCAAAAAGTTGCGGCATGGAACGAAGTGGCGGCTGAAAGGCTGTCCGCTTTAAGAAAATTTATTTCCGGAGAGATGGATGCCTCGTGTTGTCCGATGTTCTCTGATCCAGGCGACGAATGTTGAGCCGGCTGACCGGTCGCTCGACCAGATCAAGAAATCCATGATCGACAAGCATGTTGCGATGATCCGGCAGGCTGCCGCGGCCGGTGTTCAGATCGTGTGTCTGCAGGAGATCTTTTACGGGCCTTATTTCTGCGCCGAGCAGACTACGCGCTGGTATGACTTTACCGAGCCGGTCCCGGACGGTCCCACCATCAAGCTGATGCAGTCGCTGGCCAAAGAGTTGAACCTGGCCATCGTCGTCCCGGTTTATGAGATTGAAGCCGAGGGCATTTACTACAACACCGCGGCGGTGATCGATCGTGAAGGCCGCTATCTTGGCAAATATCGCAAGACTCATATTCCGCATGTTGCGCCGGGCTTCTGGGAGAAGTTTTATTTTCGCCCCGGCAATCTCGGATACCCCGTCTTCGATCTGGGCTTCTGCAAGATCGGCGTCTACATCTGCTACGACCGGCATTTTCCTGAAGGCGCACGTGCTCTGGGACTGAATGGCGCGGAGATTGTCTTCAATCCTTCGGCGACGGTCGCGGGATTGAGCGAATATCTCTGGAAGCTCGAGCAGCCGGCGCATGCGGCGGCAAATGGATACTTTGTCGGTGCAATCAATCGCGTGGGCACCGAGGCGCCATGGAATATCGGCGAGTTTTATGGCCAGAGCTACTTCTGCGATCCGCGCGGACAGATCTTTGCGCAGGCGTCGCGCGACAAAGATGAGGTGCTGACCGCCGATCTCGATCTGGACAAGATTGCGGAGGTGCGCAAGACCTGGCAGTTCTTCCGCGACCGGCGGCCCGACCTGTACGGAGACCTGGTGAAGCCCTAGCAGCAGAATCAGAATTGGCTTGCCTGGTTTGGAATTTGTGAAGATGAATTTTTCTCGATAAAAATCCAGTCTGGCGATAGCGTCGTTGGATACAGTGTTCTGATTCTGCTCAAGGAGTTGAATGCGCGAACAGCATCCTGTCATCGCTGAGCGTTTTCCTGATTTGCATCCGCCCTTTCAGGCACAGGCGGCGGTGGTCGAGGCCAATCGTTGCCTCAATTGCTTCGACGCGCCCTGCACGGCGGCTTGTCCCACGCACATCGATGTGCCGAAGTTCATCAAGAAGATTGCCAGCGGGAATCTTAGCGGATCGGCGCGAACGATCCTGAGCGCGAATGTGCTGGGAGCGAGCTGTTCCCGCGTGTGTCCGGTGGCGGTGCTGTGCGAAGGTGCGTGCGTGATGCATGGACGCAGCGAAGACCCGATCGAGATCGGACGTCTGCAGCGCTTTGCCATGGATGCCTTTCATGAGCGCGGCGGCAAGCTGGCCAAAAAATCTGCAGAACCAAAGGCGGGGAAGGTGGCCTGTATCGGCGCCGGGCCGGCGTCGCTGGCCTGTGCGGCAGAGTTGGCAGGGCAGGGGTTTTCTGTAACTGTATTTGATCGGAATTCGTTACCCGGCGGTTTGAATACTTATGGCGTGGCCGAGTACAAGTTGCCGGTGTTCGCGAGCCTGCGCGAGATTGAGTTGATCGAAGAACTGGGCGTGGAGTTTCGCTACGGGAAGGAGATCACAGCGGACCTGCTGGATCAGATCGAAGATGAATATGACCTGGTGTTTCTCGGCGTAGGGCTGGGTGCGACGCGCCGGCTTGCTATTCCCGATGGTCACCATCCTGGGATCATCGATGCGCTGGCATTCATCGCTGCGTATAAGACCGGCAAGCTGACCAGCGTGAGTGGATATGTCGTGGTGATTGGCGCCGGCAATACGGCGATCGACGCGGCGAATGCGGCGCGGCGGCTGGGCGCGGAGAAGGTTTCGGTCCTGTATCGAAGGACCGCAGAGACCATGTCGGCCTTTGATTTTGAATACGAGCACGCCAAGCAGGAGGGCGTGGGTTTTCTCTTTCAGGCGCTCCCGGTTCGAGTGGATGCCGAGGGCGGGATGCTGGAGTTTCTGGAGTGTGTGCGTGTCGATGAATCCCTCTCGCCAATCGCTGGATCGGAGTTCCACCTGGCCTGCGATCTCATCATTACGGCGATCGGGCAGTCGCCTTTGCTGGAGATGCTCGAACGCGTGCGCGGCATCACGCTCGATGATGGACGCGTTGCGATTGACCGGGGGACGGGTCAGACGGCGAATCCGAAATACTTTGCCGGTGGAGACTGCGTCAACGGAGGCCGCGAAGTGGTAGATGCGGTGGCCGACGGCAAGCGCGCGGCTCTGGCCATGGCTGTGCAGCTGGAGGCTGTTTATGCCTGACGTCAGCATCGCTGTGAATTTTGCGGGCATCGCCTCGCCAAATCCCTTCTGGCTGGCGTCGGCGCCGCCAACCAATACCGGCGAGCAGATTATGCGCGCCTTCGATGCGGGATGGGGCGGCGCGGTGTGGAAGACCATTGGAGCGCAGGTGACGAACACCTGCTCGCGCTATTCCTCCATCGACTGGAACGGACAGCGCATGATGGGGCTGAACAATATCGAGCTCATCAGCGACCGGCCGATCGAGGTGAACCTTCGCGAAATTACGGAAGTAAAAAAACGCTATCCGGCGCATGCGGTGATCGCATCGCTGATGGTGGAATCGAAGCGCGAGGCCTGGCACGAGATCGTCCAGCAGGCGGAAGATGCAGGCGCGGATGGACTGGAGCTGAACTTCGGCTGTCCGCATGGCATGAGCGAGCGCGGCATGGGCTCGGCGGTCGGCCAGGTTCCTGAATATGCGGAGATGATTACCGCCTGGGTGAAGGAGAAGGCGCGCACGCCGGTGATCGTGAAGCTGACGCCGAACATCTCCGACATTCGCGTGATTGCACGCGCGGCCAAGCAGGGCGGGGCCGATGCGGTCTCCGCGATCAATACCATCAATTCGATCACAAGCATCGATCTCGATACATTCACTGCGCGGCCGAATGTAGACGGCAAGTCGTCGCACGGCGGATATTGCGGGCCTGCGGTAAAGCCCATCGCGCTGAACATGGTGCAGCAGGTGGCGAGCGATGTGGCGATTCCTATCTCCGGAATTGGCGGCATCGCGACATGGCGCGATGCTGCGGAGTTCATCCTGCTGGGTTGCGGGACGGTGCAGGTGTGCACGGCGGCGATGCACTACGGCTATCGCATTGTGGAAGACATGATCGAGGGCCTGGAAGGATGGATGTGCGAGAAGGGATTTGCCTCTATCGAGGATTTTCGCGGACTCACCGTTCCACGCGTGACGGAGTGGAAGAATCTCAATCTGAATTACAAGATTGTTGCGCATATCGATGAAGCGAAGTGCATCGGCTGCGATCTCTGCTATGTCGCGTGCTGGGATGGCGCGCACCAGTGCATTCACCGCGATCGCGTGAGCGGCCCCGTCGATGGCCCGGTGGAGCTGCACGTGACGCCGGCATCGCTGGAAGCAGCTACGCGCGCGAGCATCGCGGTGACGCCGATCCCCAAGCTCGACGCGCATGCAAATGGATCGCGGCAGCACGCCACGCCTCTCGGCCGCATTCCACGCGTGGATGAGACGGAGTGCGTGGGCTGCAATCTGTGCTCGCTGGTGTGCCCGGTGGAGGAATGCATCACCATGGTCGAGGTGCCGACCGGGCTTGCGCCGGAGACATGGGAAGAGCGAACGGCGGGATCGAGTTGCGCTCCACCGCTTCAATTCTGAGAGGACATCTGTATGGGGTTATTGATCCAGAACGGCACGGTGGTGAATGCCGAGAGCACCGCTGTTGCCGACGTGCTGATTGAAGGCAGTACGATTCGCGAGATGCGCACGGGGATTTTGCCGCAGGGACATACGGTGGTGGACGCGTCCGGACTACTCGTTCTGCCCGGCGGCATCGATGCGCACACGCATCTGGATATGCCCTTTGGCGGAACGACTTCGGCGGATGATTTCGAGACTGGAACAAGGGCCGCGGCGATTGGCGGGACGACCACGATTGTCGATTTTGCCATTCAGGCCAAGGGCACCAAGATGCGCAACGCGCTCGATACCTGGTGGAAGAAGGCCGAAGGCAAAGCGTGCGTCGATTACGGGCTGCATATGATCGTCACCGACCTGGGCACGTCGGGCCTTGAAGACATGGACGACCTGGTGCGCGAGGGTGTGGCCAGCTTCAAGCTGTTCATGGCGTATCCGAATGTGCTGATGGTAGATGACGCGACCATCTTCAAGGCGCTGCAGCAGACGACGAAGAACGGCGCGCTGATCTGCATGCACGCCGAGAACGGGTCAGTGATTGATGTGATCGTGCAGCAGGCGCTGGCCGCGGGCAAGACTGCGCCGATCTATCACGCGCTCACGCGGCCGACCGTCGCCGAGGCCGAAGCTGTGCAGCGCGCGATTGCCATGGCTGAGATCGCGGGCGCTCCGGTGTACATCGTGCATTTATCGAGTGAGGACGCGCTGAACCAGGTGCGCGAGGCGCGCGACCGTGGATTGCCGGCGTTTGCAGAGACCTGTCCGCAGTATCTGCTGCTGTCGATCGAAGACCAGATGCCGGGTATCTCATTTGAAGAGGCGAAGTATGTGTTCACGCCGCCGCTGCGCGAGAAGAGAAATCAACCCAGGCTTTGGGATGGCTTAAAAGATGATCATCTGCAGGTGGTTTCGACGGACCATTGCCCTTTCTGTTTCGAAGATCAGAAGATGCTTGGCAAGGATGACTTTACGAAGATTCCGAATGGCGGCCCAGGCATCGAGAATCGCATGCAGCTGATTCACCATCACGGCGTAAACAGCGGGAAGCTGACATTGAATCGTTTCGTCGAGATTACTTCGACAGCCCCCGCGCGCATCTTTGGTATGTACCCGAAGAAGGGAAGGATTGCGGCGGGCAGCGATGCGGATCTTGTTTTGTGGGATGCTCAGGCCGAGCACACCATCAGCGCAGCGACACATAATTCACGCTGCGATTACTCGATGTTCGAGGGCTTCAAGGTGCGCGGCAATGCGAAGCAGGTGTATTCGCGCGGCGAGCTGATCGTTGAGAACGGTAAGTATCTGGGAAGAATTGGGCGGGGCAATTATCTCCGGCGCGATGCACGCGGAGGCGCATGGCGATAACCGAAGCCGTGGAGCAGTCGAGCCTCTACAACGCCGACCTTGCGCCGACTACTGCTGCGCATCGCACCTGGGGCACGTATAACTACATCTCTCTCTGGTTCTCGATGTCGATGGAGGTCAGCACCTACATGCTGGCTTCCGGGCTCATCGCCGGCGGCATGAACTGGAAGCAGGCCATCTTCACCATCCTGCTGGGCAACCTGATCGTGCTGGTTCCGCTGCTGTTGAACGCTCATGCGGGCGCGAAGTATGGAATCCCGTTTCCGGTGTTCGTGCGTGCTCCGTTCGGCACGTGTGGCGCAAATGTGCCGGCGATTCTGCGCGCGATCGTGGCGTGCGGATGGTTCGGCATCCAGTCATGGATCGGCGGGCAGGCGATTCATTCCATGCTCACTGTATTCTCGCCTGCGGCTGCCGCAGCGCCGTGGTCGGTGTGGGCGTGCTTTCTCGGCTTCTGGGCGTTGAACATGGCCGTGGTGTGGAAGGGCGTGGAGAGCATTCGCTTTCTGCAGGGCTTCTCGGCTCCGTTCATGTTCGTGATGTCGATCTCGCTGCTGATCTATGCGTGGGTGAAGGCGGGCGGCTTCGGGCCGATGCTGTCTGCGCCGAGCCAGTTCCACTCGACAGGCGCGTTCCTGCATTTCTTCTTTCCCTCACTCACCGCGATGGTCGGCTACTGGGCCACGCTGGCGTTGAATATTCCCGACTTCACGCGCTATTCGAAGTCGCAGCATTCGCAGGTGGTAGGCCAGGCCTTCGGGCTGCCGGTGGCGATGACGCTCTATACGTTTATCGGGGTCGCGGTCACGTCGGCTTCGACGGTGATTTTCGGCGAGCCGATCTGGAATCCGATCGAACTGCTGGGACGCTTTCATCAGCCGCTGGTCGCGCTGCTGGCGATGGTGGCGCTGCTGGTGGCGACGCTGAATGTGAATGTGGCGGCGAATGTGGTGTCGCCGTCGAACGATATCTCCAACCTCAATCCGCGCCTGATCTCGTTCCGCACCGGCGGCCTGATTACTGGATTTCTTGGCCTGGCCATGATGCCCTGGAAGCTGATGTCGAGCTTCAGCAGTTACATCTTCGGCTGGCTCGTCGGATACTCCGGATTGCTTGGTCCGGTGGCCGGCATAATGGTGACCGATTATTTCATTGTGCGGAAGACGCGGCTGAGTCTTACCGATCTTTACCGCCGCAATGGAATTTACGAATACACGAATGGCGTGAACTATCGCGCCATGATTGCTCTGGCTGCAGGAGTGGCGCTGGCGCTGAGCGGGCTCTTCCTGCACGCCGTGCACTGGTTCTACGACTACGCGTGGTTCACAGGGTTCTTTGCCTCGGGCGGCGTTTATCTGCTGCTGATGCTGGGTGTGCGGCAACAGAAAAGTGACGAACCGCGGGTGAACGCGTAGACGCGGTGATGGATAGGACGTACCTTAATCGTCTGATCTGACGAAGAGAGGTTTTGTGTTCGTTCCTGCTGTCCTCTGGATGTGGCTGGCCTTCTTGCTCTTTCTGGTTCTCGGCGGAATTTTATTCCGGCGCGATGTGGCTGCGGCCAGCGGACTCGAAAAACTGATCGTCATCGGACCGGTCTTCGCGGCATCCTCACTTGCGATGTTTGGAGCGGAGCATCTCACCAGCGCGCGCTTCATTATGCAGGGGGTGCCGGCGTGGATGCCGTGGCATCTTTTCTGGGCATACTTCGTTGGCTTCGCTCTGTTGGCGACTGCCCTGAGTCTCTCCCTGCGGCGTTACACGATGCTGTCATCGCTATTGACGGCAATCATGATCTTTCTCTTCGTGCTTATGCTGCATGTGCCGCGGGTTGCGGCCAATCCAAAGGATCGCTTTGCATGGGCGGTTGTGCTGCGCGACTCGGCTTTTGCCAGCGGCTTTCTGGCCTATGCCGCTGTGCAGTTGAAGCGTTCAGGCAAGTGGATGGTGCTGGTTGCCCGCATCATTTTTGGTGTAACGATTCTGTTCTTTGCAATCGAACACTTTCTGCATCCTGGGTCAGCGCCTGGGGTTCCTCTTGAGAAGATGACTCCAGCGTGGTTTCCATTGCCGCCGTTGTGGGGGTATCTCACCGGCGTAGTTTTGCTGGCGGCAGCGGTGACTCTACTGACGAATGTGCGAGCCCACACAGGCGCTGCCTGGGTGGGAGCCATCGAAGCTCTTATCACCGTCTTCCTGTATACCCCAATCCTGATCGCTATCATCCATCATCACGGTCAGACTCCGGAGCTGGTCGAGGGGTTAAATTATGTCGGGGACACACTGCTTTTTGCAGGTGTCGCGCTTTTGCTGGCTGCGGCAATTCCTGCCGATGCGAAGCTTCGGCCCGCGGGTTAGCCTCGCTTTACACGCCATCCAGCTCGGCGTATCGTTAAATACCGGTACGGGTGGTATCCCTCCTCGAGGGAGCTGCACTGGAGTCGATGATGAGTATTACCAATTTCCGCAGCGCCGGTTCCGGCGCTTCTGCTGTAGCCGGCAAAATTACCTTTCAATCCCTTCAAGAGAAGAAGCAAGCCAAGCAGCCCATTACTGCGCTGACCGCTTACGACTACTCCACCGCGCGCATTGTTGATGAATCCGGCGTGGACATGATTCTGGTCGGCGATTCGCTGGCCATGGTGGTGATGGGCTATGACAGCACGTTGCCGGTGACGGTCGACGAGATGCTGCACCACACGCGCGCGGTGCGCCGCGCGGTGAAGCGAGCGATTGTGGTGGCAGACATGCCGTATGGTTCCTACCATGTGAGCGTCGCGGAGGGGGTTGCCAACGCAGTGCGCTTCCTGAAGGAAGCCGGCGCAGAGGCGGTAAAGATCGAAGGCGGAGCCACGCGCTGCGAGCTGGTAGAGCGCCTGACTGATGCGGAAGTTCCGGTTGTCTGCCACCTGGGGCTCACGCCGCAGGCAGTGCATCGCATGGGCGGCTACAAGGTACAGGGTAAGACCGTCGCAGCGGCGGAAGAGCTGGCGCGCGATGCGCGCATGCTGGAAGCAGCAGGCGCGTCGGCCATTGTTCTCGAGGGCATGCCGCGTGAAGTGGCGGCATTGATCACGCCACAGCTACAAATTCCGACCATCGGCATCGGCGCAGGCCCTGACTGCGATGGGCAGATTCTTGTCTTCCACGACCTGGTAAACCTGAGCTTCTCCCGTCCGGCAAAGTTTGTCCGTCAGTATGCCGATGCATCATCGCTTTTCCGTACGGCGATTGAAGGCTACGTCCACGATGTTGAGGCGCGAGCGTTTCCGGATGAGTCGGAGAGCTACCACCTGCCGAAAGAGGCTGCTGCTGCAATCGCTGCACCGGCGCCGCTGCTCCGCAAAGCTTGATGCAGATTGTTCGCTCTATCTCCGAGACGCGTACAGCGTTGCGGGAACTGCGCGTTGGCCAGCGTACCGTGGGTCTGGTTCCAACCATGGGTGCGCTGCATCCCGGGCATATCTCGCTGGTCCGTGCCGCGCGCTCTCAGTGCGACGCGGTGGTGGCGACGATCTTCGTAAACCCCACGCAGTTCGGCCCCAACGAAGATTTTTCGAAATATCCGCGCACCTTTGAAGAGGATTGCCGCCTGCTGGAGCAGGAGGGTGTCGATCTGCTCTTTGCCCCAGGTACGGACGAGATGTATCCAAAGGGTGCGACGACGTTCGTCGAGGTTGGGGAAATCGGCGACCGGCTGGACGGAGTGTCGCGTCCCGGACATTTTCGCGGAGTGGCGACGATCGTCGCCAAGCTCTTCCACATCGTTGGTCCCGACCGGGCATTCTTCGGTCAGAAGGATGCGGCGCAGGTTGCGGTGCTGCGCAGGATGGTTCGCGACCTGAATTTTCCGCTGGAGCTGGTGACCTGCCCGACGGTGCGCGAGCCCGACGGACTGGCGCTCAGCTCCCGCAATCGCTATTTGTCACCGTCAGAGCGGCAAATAGCCCTGGCTTTGCTGCGAACGCTCACAGAAATCGAGAAGCGGGCCGCGGTGGGCGAAGTGCAATCGCCGGTTCTGATCGGTGTTGGCCTGAAAGTGCTGGCGGCTGAGCCTGGGGTTCGCCTCGATTACCTGAAAATCGCTGATGCGGATACGCTGGAGGATGTCAGGGATATCCGCAATGGTGCGCTCATCGCGATTGCCGCGTGGGTTGGCACCACGCGGCTTATCGACAATGTTCTTCTCAGCCCACGTTTGTAGGGACTGCTACTTCGCCGCGCCGCCGGCCGCGAACTGTGCGGGCATGGAGTTGCCGCGATGGCAGGTGCCGCAGGTGACGGTCTTGTCCGCCGGGGTCGCGTCGGGATCTTTCACGGTAGAGAGATACTTCTTGTTGATCTCGTTCGTCATGCTGATCATGATGCGGGCGATGCCTTTGTCGTCCTTGGCATCGGACGCGAAATTGAGCCGGTGGGTCGCTGGATCCTCGGCGTGGCAGAATTCGCACTCCACTCCCAGGGCCTTCGTGTATCCGCGCATCAGGCCCATCAGGTCCGGCGATGAGATGTCCTTGGGCAATACCTGTAGATTCGTCGGTCTGGGCATGGGACGGTGAGCCGGGGCCTGACCGGCCGGCGGTGCGTCCTGGCTGAGTAACGGTGATGCGGACAAAGCGAGCGCTGCACAAACAAGACCGGCGACAAGACTCCGCTGCATGGATACAAACCTTTCGTTTCTGACGGGATTCGCTTCGCCGCCATTGTTACATAACTCCGGCTCTTCTCTCCTTGACAATCTAGGAAAGACACTTTACTTTGCTTCCTAGATCGTCGAGGAGAGCGGACGGCCTCGACAGATTTGCCGAATTTTCGCTGCGAGGAAACTGTGACGAAGCAACTGGATTTGCTGCAGGGCACGCTGGACATGCTGATCCTGAAGGCCGTTTCGCTGGGGCCGCTGCACGGCTATGGGGTGCTGCTGCGCATTCAGCAGATTTCCGGGGAGCAGCTGGAGATACAGCAGGGTTCACTCTATCCGGCGCTCTACCGGCTGGAGCATCAGGGCGCGATTGCGAGTGAGTGGGGCGAGTCGGAAAATCACCGGCGCGCAAAATACTACCGCCTCACCGCGGCGGGCAAGGCGCAGCTGCGCGAAGAGACGGAGAAGTGGAATCGCATGGCCGGCGTGATTGCCGGAATTCTGAAGACGGCGCCAGGTGAATTATGAACTCCTTTTCGCGCAAGTTTCATGGAGTGGCCTCACGGCTGCAATCGTGGCTGCGTTCCGTTACTCATCGCACGCGTTTGGAGAGCGAGATGGATGATGAGCTCCGCTTCCACATGGACAGTTACGCCGAAGACCTGATGAAGCGCGGTATGACGCGCGAACAGGCGGAACGCCGGGCGCGCATCGAGTTTGGAGGCGCGGCAGTTCACAAGGAAGAGATGCGCGCGTCGCTGGGGCTACGCCTATGGGACGATCTCTGGTCCGATCTTCGCTACGCGCTGCGCATGCTGGCCAAGAGCCCGGTGTTCACCATGATCGCCATTGGCTCGCTCGCGCTGGGCATCGGCGCGAACACGGCCATCTTCACCCTGGCGAAAGAAATGCTGCTGGATCGCCTCAATGTGCCGCACCCCGAGGAACTGCGCCTGCTGAACTGGACCGCGCCGGAGAACAGCGTCGTGCACTCCTCCTGGGGGCGGTGGGAGAAGACGCCACAAGGCCAGAGGACCAGCAACTCCTTTCCTTATCCCGTCTACCGCCAGTTGCGCGACCAGAATCGCAAACAGGGTCTCCTCGAAGACCTGTTCGCGTTCAAGGGTATCGGCCAGGTCACGGCCACGGTGGACGGGCAGGCTCTGGCAGTGCAGGCGGAGATGGTTTCCGGCAACTACTACCACGAGCTTGAAGTAAGACCAGCCCTCGGCCGCGCCATTACGCAGGCGGATGATGCCGACTCGGGTGCCGGGGGGGTCGTGGTCATCAGCGACGGGTTCTGGCGCCGGGCCTTCGCGGCTGAGTCGAATGTGATTGGCAAATCTATCGCCATCAATGGCAAGCCCTTCACCGTGATCGGTGTGAATCCGCCTGACTTCACAGGAGCGAAAGGCGCTCACCAGTCTCCGCAGGTCTTTGTGCCCTTCAGCGTTCAGCCGGTAATCATTCCGCAAAACGGAGGTTCCATCCTGGAGTCGCCAACCTTGTGGTGGATGCAGATCATGGGGCGGCAGAAGGCGGGCGTGAGCCAGGCGCGAGCAGATGCGGCGTTCTCAGCGGTGCTGACCGCCAGCGTCAACGGCCTCCACGTGGCGAAGCCGGGCGAGGTGATACCGGCGGTGAAGGTTGAGGACGGCAGCCGTGGAGAAAACCAGGCGGCGAGGATGTATCGCCAGCCGATAGCGGTGCTGATGTTTGTCTCCGGCTTGGTGTTGTTGTTGGCCTGTGCCAATCTTGCGAATCTGCTCCTTGCCCGGGCCTCAGCACGGGAGCGTGAAATGTCTGTTCGACTGGCCCTCGGCGCCGGGCGTGGGCGCATTCTGCGCCAGGTGTTCACGGAGAGCCTGATGCTCTCAACGGCCGGCGGAGCAGCGGGCTTTGTCCTGGGATGGGCGTGCCGCGGCGTGATTCCGCGCCTCATGTCCCAGCCCTGGGATCCGGTGCAGATGCCTTCGCGCATGGATTGGGGTGTGCTGGCCTTTACCGCTGGCTTATCGGTGGTGACCGGCCTCTTCTTCGGTCTTGCGCCGGCATTGCGGGCTACGCGCGCGCAGGCCAGCTCCGGGCTCAAGGAAAATGCGGCCACCGTCACCCGGCGGCGCAGCGGCTATGCCGGGAAGGCGATCGTGGTCTTCCAGGTGGCGCTCTCCACTCTGTTGGTGATTGCCGCAGGACTTTTCCTGCGCACCCTGGGCAATCTGAACCACGTGAACCCTGGGTTCCGCGTGGATCACCTTCTCCTGTTCGAACTGGAGCCGCCACGTGCAGCGTATCCGCCTCCGCAGAATGTGCGGCTGCAAGAAGAAGTTACGCAGCGGATCGCAGCGGTGCCGGGGGTAGAGTCGGTGACCGTCTCGTCGACAGCGTTGATCGCGGGATCGACGACCACCTATGGCTGGACGCCGCTGGACAACCCCATTGCCAAAATCGACGATACGCCGCTGACGAATTTCGTGGGCAGCCATTTCTTCGCAACCATGGAGATCCCGATCGTTGCCGGGCGGGATTTTTCAGAACAGGATTCAACGACTGCGGCAAAGGTTGGCATCATCAGCGAGTCGCTTGCGCACATGGCATGGGGAAAGGCAAATGTGCTAGGCCGCCACTTTAAGGTTGAGGATGTGGTGTACACGATCGTGGGCGTGGCCAAAGATTCGGACTACGACAGCCTGCGCAAGACGCCGCCGCCGCAATTCTTTATCGATTATCGGCAGGCTCCTGAAGCGACGGAGCAACTCACGTACGAGGTGCGCACGCACATGAGCGCTGCAAGTCTCGCTCCCGCTCTGCAGAAAGCGGTGGCCACGGTCGACCGCAACCTGCCGCTTACGGATGTGCGCACGCAGCAGCAGCAGATTGACGCGACGGTGGGCGACGAGCGGATGTTCGCGAGCCTCACTGCCGGCTTCGGGCTGCTCGCGCTGGTGCTGGCTTCGATCGGCATCTACGGGGTGATGGCCTACACCGTGGCGCGGCGCACGCAGGAGATCGGCATCCGCGTGGCACTTGGAGCGCGCGCCGGGCAGATTCTTTCCATGATTCTAGGTGAGACGGGAAGAATGACGGTGCTCGGTGTCCTCGCCGGCGTAGGTGCGGCGCTTGGCCTCACGCGGCTGGTGAAGACGATGCTCTACGGCCTTGAGCCATACGATCCACTCACCCTGATCGGCGCAGCGGTGCTGTTATGCGCAGTTGCGCTGGCGGCAGGATTCACGCCGGCGCGAAGGGCGTCGCGCGTAGATCCCATGACCGCTCTGCGGCATGAGTAAGGAGTGAGATCAGATGCTCACAACAGAGTGCGCGGAGGACACGGAGACGAGCTTGACGCTTCTGCTCTTTGATGGCGATCTTGGACCACCGCTAAGACGCAGAGAACGCCAAGAACGTGAACGCGGGCTTGTCTGGTCGAGTCGGTCATCGGCTTGCTATCTGAATCCCGATCATTTGAAATAGCCTCTGGCATGAGTACGCATAGACTGGCATTTCTTTTTCCCGGACAGGGCTCGCAGGCGGTGGGTATGGGCCGCGAACTGTACGAAAAGTTTCCTATCGCACGACAGACATTCGAAGAGGCCGACGAGGCGCTGGGCTTCGCCATCTCAAAGCTGTGCTTCGAAGGTCCGGAAGAGCAGCTGAAGCTCACTGAATTCACGCAGCCGGCGATCTTTACCGTTTCCATAGCGGCGCAGCGTGTGTTGGCCGAGAAGGGCATTACGCCGAGCTGGGTTGCTGGTCACTCCTTGGGAGAGTATTCGGCCAACGTGGCTGCGGGTGTTCTTTCGCTGCGGGATGCGGTGCGCGCGCTGCGCAGCCGCGGCCAGTTTATGCAGGATGCGGTGCCTGCGGGGCAGGGCGCGATGGCGGCAATTCTGGGCATGACGCCGCAGGATGCGGCCAAGCTTTGCGCGGACGCGGCCGCCGAAACCGGCGGAGTGGTGTCGCCGGCGAACTTCAATTCTCCGGAGCAGACAGTGATCTCGGGCTCGGCGGCAGCGGTGGAGCGGGCGAGCGTTCTGGCCAAAGAGCGCGGCGCAAAGAAGGTTGTGGCTCTGGCGGTAAGCGCGCCCTTCCATTGCGCGCTGATGCAGCCGGCCCAGGATCGTCTGGCTCCGGTGCTGCACGAGATTGAATTTTCTGACTCAAGCGTGCCGATTGCGGTCAACGTAGACGCAGCTTTGGTAACGGAGAGCGGTGCTCTGCGCGATGCGCTGGTGCGCCAGGTGACGGGCTCGGTGCGCTGGGTGGAATGTGTTCGCCTGTTGATTGAGCAGCAGCCGGCGCACTTCATCGAGGTAGGTCCGGGCAAGGTGCTGGCTGGACTTCTGCGGCAGATCGACCGCGGCCAGACGTGTCTGAATGTGCAGGATGAGGCGAGTTTGGAGAAGACGCTGGCGACCTTGAACGGGTAGCTTCCGTTTACTCAAAAAACAGGAGCCGCGCTTCCTTTGAGGAGCGCGGCTTTTCGTTCTTGCAGATAAACGTTGGCTTACGGGCCGGTATAAAGCTCAACCGGTGAGAAGCCGATGGTCTTGTTCTTGCTGTCGACGCGGAGGAAGATCGGCGTCTTGCCGCCATTGATATCCACGCCCATCACCGTTCCGTTGCCGACGGTGGTGGCCATGATGATCTGGTGGGAGCGGATCTTGCCGTAGTCGCTGGCCTGACCCCAGTCCTTGGAGAACTGGGTGAAGTCGTAATCCTTGTACCGTATCGGATGCTGCTGCCAGCTGGGATCGTTGTTCCAGAGGCCGAAGGCCTTCTCCAGATCCCCTCCCTCGATGGTCTCGAGGAAGACGTTGACGCGGTGATCGGACGACCAGTTCCAGAGCTGCCAGGGTTTGTCGATCTTATACAGGCCGAAGGAGATGGCCGCGAGAATAACCAGGACGACTCCGGTGATGGCCAAGGCCTGATTGCGACGGGCTTTCCTGGCGTCGAACTTCGGAGCGTCCATCAGGGACATCGACATGAGATTCCTTTCGACGAGCGGCGGGCAGAAAGCCCCTACCTATTCTGACACCGTGTCCAGCCAGTTGGTTCCCTCAGCGGCTATAGCTGGTGCGATCTCTTTCGGCGCGGCGCTCGAGGGCTAGTGCGATCAGCCGGTCAATGAGATCGGGATAGGCGACGCCGGAAGCCGCCCACAGCTTAGGGTACATGCTGATAGACGTAAATCCAGGCAGGGTGTTGATCTCATTCAGGTAGATGCGGCCTTTTTCACCGGGCTCCATCAGGAAATCGACGCGCGCGAGGCCGGAGCAGTCGCAGGCGCGGAAGGCGGCGATGGCCATCTCGCGGATGCTCTTCGACTGCTGCCTGGTGATCTTGGCCGGGATGATCGGATAGGAGCCTTCGCTGAGATACTTGGCCTCGTAGTCGTAGAACTCCTTGCCGGGAACGATTTCGCCGACTACCGAGGCTTCCGGCTTGTCGTTGCCGAGGACGGCGACTTCGAGCTCGCGGGCTTTCCCTTTCTTGCCGCCGACGCCCTGTTCGACCACGATCTTGCGGTCGAATCCCGCGGCGATATCGATGGCGGGGCCGAGCTCCTTGCGGTTGTGCGCTTTGGTGATGCCGACCGACGAGCCGAGATTGGCCGGTTTTACGAAGAGCGGATACTTGAGCGCCGCTTCGATCTTGGCGATGGTCTTCTTTGAGCTGGCTTCCCATTCGGCGCGGAGAAAACTTACATGTTTTGGAATAGGCAGCTTTGCTGCGGCGAAGAGCCGCTTCATCACGTCCTTGTCCATGCCGGCTGCAGAGCCGAGCACGCCGGAGCCGACGTAGGCGATGTCCGCGAGCTCGAAGAGGCCCTGGATGGTGCCGTCCTCGCCAAAGGTGCCGTGCAGGACGGGGAAGATCACATCGAGGTTAAGGGGTGAGCCGCTCGCCGCGCTGGCCTGGATCGCCACATTTTGGGTCTCGAAAGGCACGAGCGAGCTTGTCTTGCCTCGTGAAGGAACGGGCGGGACGATGACCGATTCGCCGCGCGCGAGGACGGCTGCCGCAGAGGTGGTCTCGGGATCGCCGGCGCGAAGCTGGCGCTCGACCGGTGCACTGTCGCCGCCAGTGAGCAGCTTTTCCGCGTCGGATGAGGTGAGCCAGTGGCCCTGCTTGGTGATGCCGATGGGGACGACTTCATACTTCTTGGGATTGATCGCCTTCAGAACAGAAGCGGCCGACAGCAGCGAGACTTCATGCTCGCCGCTACGCCCACCAAAGAGCACGCCTACGCGGAGTTTTTTCATCTATAGAATTTTCTTACCAAAGGCTGAGGAAATCAGCTCGACGGCGAGATCGGCGGTGCGATTGTGCTCGTCGATCACCGGATTGACCTCGACGATCTCGAAGCTCAGCATGCGGCCGTGGTCGGCGATGATCTCCATGGCCAGGTGGGCCTCGCGATAGGTGGCTCCGCCACGCACCGGTGTGCCTACGCCGGGCGCGTCCTCGGGATCGATCCAGTCCATGTCCAGCGATACGTGATAGCCGGCAGTGCCGCGGCCGGCGGCGCGCAGGGCCTCTTCCATCACCGTGCGCATGCCGCGCTCATCGATGTCGCGCATGGTGTAGACCTCGCTGATGCCGGCGCGGCGAATGTTTTCCTTCTCAGTCGCGTCGATGTCGCGGACGCCGATGAGGACCGTGTTTTCCGGGGAGACCTTGGGCGCGAAGCCGAAGATATTGGCCAGCGATTCGGGACCGAGGCCGAGTATGGCCGCCACCGGCATACCGTGGACATTGCCGCTGGGCGAGGTTTCAGGCGTGTTGATATCGGAGTGGGCGTCGATCCAGATGAGCCCGATCTTCTTCTTCTCGCGGCGATAAAACTCGGCGACACCGGAGACGGTGCCGGCAGCGACGGAGTGATCGCCGCCGAGGACCACGGGAGTCATGCCGTCTTCGAGAGACTTCACAACCATCTCGGCGGCTTTGGTGCAGGTTTCGGTGATTTCGGCCAGGTAGCGGGCATTCTGTTCGCCGACATGCTTGGTTTCGGCGATGGCGACTCCGACATTGCCTGCGTCGCTTACTTCGTGGCCGAGCGCTTCGAGGCGCGCTTCAAGTCCGGCGACGCGAACGGCGGATGGGCCCATATCGACGCCGCGCCGCGATTGGCCAAGGTCAAGAGGGACGCCGATGATTTTGATCTGACGGGGCGGGAGGGACTGAACTCCGCCGTGGATGGGGTTTGCTGCCTTGTCGATGGCCTGTGCTTCTGTAGTTCTGGACATACGTGCTGCTTCCTGACGGCGGTTGGGCCGACCACCCAGCAGATCACGGCCGGGTGGCGTTGGGCAAGCCGATGACTACGGGTAGATACGATTCAGTGTGCGGGCAAAGGGAATGGTTTCGCGGACGTGATCGAGGCCACAGATCCAGGCGACGGCGCGCTCGATGCCCATGCCGAAGCCGGAGTGCGGTACCGAGCCGTAGCGGCGCAGGTCGAGGTACCACTGGAAGGCGTCGAGCGGCAGGTTGTGCTCTTCGATGCGCTTCTTGAGCAGGTCGTAGGACGCGATGCGCTGTGAGCCTCCGATGATCTCGCCGTAGCCCTCGGGAGCAAGCACGTCCACGCAGAGCGCGTACTTCGCGTTTTCGGGATCGGGCTCCATGTAGAAGGCTTTCACGGCAGCGGGATAGCGATGCACCATCACCGGGCGGTCGAACTGCGACGAGATGTAGGTCTCATCGGGCGAGCCGAAGTCGTTGCCGTATTCGAACGGATTTTCAAGCAGGCCCTTGGCGTGCGCGTCGTTCAACATGGCGACAGCGTCGTCATAGCTCAGGCGCGGGAATGGCGCCTTGATGGTCTCGAGCTTGGCGGTATCGCGCTGGATGACCTTGAGGTCGGGTGCGCGGCGAGTGAGCACGCGATCGACGATGAAACTGAGGAACTGCTCGGCTAATTCCATCAGGCCGTCGAGGTCGCAGAAGGCGACTTCTGGCTCGACCATCCAGAACTCGGTGAGATGGCGGCGCGTTTTCGATTTCTCCGCGCGGAATGTAGGTCCGAAGGAATAGACCTTGCCCAGCGCCAGCGCAGTGCTTTCGATGTAAAGCTGGCCGCTCTGCGTAAGGTAGGCCTCGTCGCCGAAATACTCAACGGGAAAGAGCGTGCTGGTGCCTTCACAGGCGGCGGGCGTGAGAATGGGAGGATCGGTCAGGACGAATCCGCGATCGTCAAAGAAGTCGCGCGCGGCCTTGATGATTTCGGCGCGGATGCGCAGGATGGCGGCCTGGCGCGGCGTGCGAATCCAGAGATGGCGGTGCTCCATCAGGAAGTCGGTGCCGTGCTCCTTGAGCGAGATGGGGAAAGGAGCATCCTCGGGCACTCGCTGGATGACCTCGATGCCTTCGACATCCAGTTCGTATCCGCCAGGAGCGCGCTTATCGGCTCGGACCTTGCCGGTGACGATGACGCTCGATTCCTGGGTGAGTCCCTTGATGGCTTCGAAGACTTCAGGCGGGACAGATGCCTTGGGCACGATGCCCTGGATGGTTCCGCTGCCATCGCGAAAGATGGGGAAGAGGAGTTTACCGCTCTCGCGCAGGTTGTAGAGCCATCCGCGGAGGGTAACGCTCCTGCCTTCATGCTCGCCGATTTTGGCGATGGTGGTGAGGGGCTTTGGTTCTGTCGCTGTGGTGGTTACAGATGCGTCGTTTGCTTCTTCAGTCATGCGAATTCCTAAAACTTCTCAAATGCTTTTGCGGCCTTCTGGGCTACGGATTCCGGCGTTTCGTCGAGCGAGTAATGGATTTCGAGTACGCCTGCCGGCGATTGCGGCGCGGACTTCAGTCCGTCGTAGACCTCGTCCCAATTGATCGTGCCATTGCCGGGCCACAGATGCTCGTCCTTGAGGCCGTGATTGTCATGCAGGTGCGCGGAGCGGATGCGCGGCTTCAGCTCGGCGAGCGCGGAGGTTAATCCATCACCGAGGTGCGCGTGACCCACATCGAGGCAGACGCCAATGTCAGTGAAGTGGGCGGTGTTGAGTATCTCGATGATGTTTGCGGGGCGTGTGACTTCGTTCTGCAGGTTTTCGACCAGCAGCTTGACGCCGAGCGGGTTGGCGAAGGCGCGCAGGTGCTCGAGCGCAGTGACGGAGAAGTCCAGAGACCGGGTGTTCCAGGTGTCTTCGCGCTCGCCGAGGTGCACGACGAGGAAGCGGAAGGGAATCTGCTCGGCGACTTCGAGGGCGCGCTTGATCTCATCCATGGCGTCGATGCGGCGCGCCTTTTCGGGATGGATAACGTTGACGGAGGGCGCTCCGGCGCGGCCCATCTCGTGATCGGGAAAGAGCGGCGCGTGCATGGAGAAGGCTTCGAGCGGGTTGGAGCGGAACCAGTCGGCGAGCTCGCGGATGGCGGCGCGGTCGGTGTAGTCGATGTGCTGGCGCGCGGCGAAGAGCTCAACGGCCTGGGCTCCGGCCTGATGGAATGTATCGAGCATACCCGGATGCAGGCGGTTGCGGAGGAAGACGTGCGACGAGATGACCTTCAGCATGAATGAGACCTAAGCAAGCTTTCAGCAACCATCTTCTCATTCCTTAGGTGAGGCTTGCACGTGAGCCTGCTTCAGCAAGCGAAGCGTCATATGTTTGCAGGCGGGCCGCGCCTATCTCGCGCCAGGAACTTGAGGCTCAGTCCGGCCGCGAAGGAGCCGCTTGTACTCGACGTACATGCTCATTCTCCACGCCAGGATCATGCCAAATGCGAGGATGAAGAAGAGCCCGGCCGTCTGCTGCAGCGAGATGATATGCCCGATGTAGTCGCGCGCGAAGTAGCGCACGGCGGCCAGCGCCAGCACCACCGCGAAGAAGAACTTCGAGCGCTGCATCAGCACGGTGTCTCCATCGAGAACCAGGCGCGAGGTGTGGATCAGGGGCAGGGAGAGTAGAAGCCCACCGACGAGGAAAACTCCGATGCCCCAAGTAAGCGGCACGCGGAAGGGCTGCAGAAAAAACATGCAGAAGCCTGTCGCCATGCCCAGCGGTGGAATGAGAATGGTCTTCAGCCTGACCGGTCTGCGACCCTCTCGCAAACGCCACAGCAGGACAGCAATCAGGCCAATGACAGCGCCAACGGCGGATGTACCAGGAGCCAGGAACATTTCTTATCCATGGTAATTGCTGTGCGCGGTTGAGTGACGGCTCATCACTCTCTGCACAGCCTGGAGAGCCGCATCTCAAGAAATCATTTTGCGTGACCGCTTGCGGGCGGCACCTCTTGCTGGATCGAGACGCCCTCTCGATCAGATATTCAGCTGGAAACTAAGAGCTGGCAGTTGCTTTCAATATCCCGCCGCCTTGCCAAACGAATGCCGGTTATCGTGCCCGCCCTCGAGTTCTCCGGTCGCCGGATCGACGGCGATGCACTCTCCGTCGCTCCAGTGGCCGCCGATTTTCAGCTGGTAGCCCATGGCGCGGAGGCCTTCGATGGTGGCGTCGGAGAAGCCCGGCTCCAAGAACAGAATGTCAGGCAGATACTGGTGGTGGAAGCGGGGTGCATCTACGGCCTGCTGGATGTTGAGGCCTTCGTCGGCGGCGCTGAGGAAGATGTTGGCGACGGTGGTGATGATGCGGCCTCCGCCGGGTGAGCCGAGTACGAAGCGGACTTTACCTGCACTGTCCAGCACGATCGTCGGGGTCATGGCGGAAAGCGGACGCTTGCCGGGGGCGATGGAGTTGGATGGGCCCTGGATCAGTCCGTACATGTTGGGCACGCCCTGCTTCGACGCGAAGTCGTCCATCTCGTCGTTGAGCACAAAGCCCAAACCCTCCGCTGTCACCCCCGAACCAAAAGTGTTATTCAGCGTGGTGGTCACGGCAACCGCATTTCCGTCCGCGTCCATCACCGAGAAATGCGTGGTCTGCGTTGACTCGTGGCGAACGTCAGCCAGGGTGGGCGGAGCCGGCAGAAATCCTCCAGGACGCTTCAGGTCTTTCGACGGTGAGGCCTGATCGGCGACGATGCTGGTGCGCCATGCGGCGGCGTACTTCGGGTCGGCGAGCTGGTCGAGGGGAATCTTCACGTAGTCTGGATCGCCGAGGTAGTCGCTGCGGTCCATATACGCGCGTCGATAGGCCTCGACGACCAGGTGCATCTCGTCCGGCGTGCGGTCCTTCCAGCGGCTGAGGTTGTAGCCGTCGAGGATATTCAGGGTCTCGATGAGCACGATGCCTCCAGACGAGGGTGGAGGGGCACTGACGATGGTGTATCCCTTGTAGGTGCCAGTGATAGGCTCGCGTTCCTTCACGCTGTAGCGTGCCAGATCTTCCGTGGTGACGATTCCACCGCCCTTCTGGATATCGGCGACCAGTTTCTTCGCGATGCCTCCGTGGTAGAAGTCTTCGGGGTCGGCGGCGATGGTGCGCAGCGTGGCGGCCAGCTCAGGCTGCTTGAAGCGGTCGCCGGCTCTATAGAAATTGCCGTCGCGTTGGAAGATGCGCTTCGACTCGGGGAATTTCGTCAGGGTCTCGTTATGCATCCCGGCGGCTTCTTCGCCGCTGAGCACAAAGCCTTCGCTGGCCAGGCGGATCGCCGGAGCCATGACCTTGGCCAGGGTGAGCACGCCATATTTCTTTTCGGCATAGACCATGCCGGCTACGGACCCCGGTACGCCGATGGCTTTGTAGCCAGTGATGCTGAGGTCGGGGATGACATTACCCTGGCCGTCGAGATACATGTTCTCGGTGGCAGCCTGCGGCGCTCTCTCGCGATAGTCGATGAAGGTGTCTTTCGCGCCGGCCTTCGAAGAACCAGCCAGGTGGATGAGCATGAATCCTCCTCCGCCGAGGTTGCCGGCTCCGGGATGGACCACGGCCAGCGCAAAGCCGGTGGCTACGGCGGCATCGACGGCGTTTCCGCCGGCCTTCAATATGGCCACGCCGGCATCCGTCGCGTCGTGGTGGATGCTGACCACCATCGCGTGCCTGGTGCGGACAGGCTGCTCGGCGGCCAGAGTGGAGGCTGTTGCCGTTGCTTCCTTCCTGGTGTCGTCCGGAGCGGCATCCTGGGCGTGGAGGGCGGCCGATACAGAGAGGCAGAGGATGAAGGCGGTCGCGGTCGCGATTTGTTTCAAGGAATGAGCCATGGGATAACCGGTAGTCTAGCGCGGAACTTTGCGTCGGCTTAAGCGAATTGTCCTGTGGCCAAAAATGCAGGCAGCCTGCGATGACTACAATCGTAGAGCGATGTCGACATCTGTCCGTTCCTATTCGAAGATCAACCTTGGCCTGGCCATCGGCGCGACGCGCCCGGACGGATTCCATGCTCTCACCACTCTCTATCAGACGCTTGATGCCCATGACCTGATCACGGTCACAGCGAAGCCCGCCGGCTCCTCCCATATCGCGCTTACCAGCAACGAGGAGCGTGTGCCGACGGATCATCGCAATACCGCGTGGAAGGCGGCCAGCCTGGCGCTCAAAGCTCTGGGCGTCACAGCCGAGGTAGCGATTCACATCGATAAGCGGCTGCCGGTACAGGGCGGCCTGGGGGCGGGATCGGCCAATGCGGTTGCGGCGCTGGTTGGTCTGGAGCTGGAGCTGCAGAAGCACGGCATCGCCCCGCTGACTGCGATCGAGAGGTTCAGGATTGCGGCGGATATTGGCTCGGACGTGCCGCTGTTCCTGGTGGGTGGGGCGGTTCTGGGTGTGGGGCGCGGCGAGGAGGTTTACCCGCTATCCGATCTTCCGGTAACGCATTGTGTTGTGGCTCTGCCGGAGGCCGGCATTTCCACTCCGCAGGCCTTTCGCGATTGGGATGCGCTGCATAGTGTGGGAAGAATTGAGCGAAATGCGGCACGCGACATGGGCGCACCCGCCGCCTCATGGAATATGGGCTCCCCAAGCGCGGGAAATCGGGCGGGGAGTGCTGCGGCGATCGCAGAAACCCACTCCGGGGATTTATTGATCGGGGATTCATTGACCCAGGGTGGGCGATCCGATAAACTTAACGAGTTGAGTAAGACGCTCGCCGCGGCATTGTGCGAGCCTCACTCCTCCGGTGTCTTCACTTTAGGTGGGGGCCTGGCCGAGAGTTCTGAGTCCCTGAAGAGTTCTGAAGGGTTGAAGGATCCGCTTCTCGCGCTTGTCCGAACCGGGATTGAAAACGACTTCGAAGAAGTTGTCTTTCCTAAGTATCCCTCTCTCGGCGAAATCAAGCGTGTTCTTGCGGCCTCGGACGTTCCGGAGCACGCGGCTCTCTATGCTTCGCTCTCGGGTTCGGGTTCGGCTGTATTCGGGCTGTACCGGACGAACGAGGCAGCGGAAGCGGCGGTGGGAAGGTTGGAAAGCCATGGAATCCGATGGCTGCTGGCCAGAACGCTGACCCGGGAGCAGTATTGGGCCGGGATGTTGGTGAAGTAGCAGGAAATAGCAGTAGCAGGGTTAAGGTTCGAATACTGGGCGATCGACTAACGGTAGGTCAAGTGCCTTTCTGCCGAATGCGGCCAAAGGCGGGCCACATTCGGGGTTTAGGAAGCAGTAGCAGCGTTAAGGTTTGAATACTGGGCGATCGACTAACGGTAGGTCAAGTGCCTTTGGAGCACTTTGTCTAGGTTCGAATCCTAGTCGCCCAGCCAGTTAGGTTTTTGTAATGCCGGCTTACCCGCCGGTCGCGACAGCCCTGGCAGCGGGACGGCCAGACACAACTTGGGCAGGACACCATAGCCAACCAGCTTGGGAGAATCTTGTGAAGAACGAAACGGTGTTGGAAGCGGAAACGGCGAATCAGGCAGCGCATTCGGAAGAAGGCGCAGGAAAGAAGACGGCAGAGAAGAAGCGGGCTCGCTCCTATTCGGACGACAAGCGCTTCAAGATTTTTTCCGGATCGGCGAACCGGGCTCTGGCCCAGGAGATTTGCAAGCATATCGGAGTGGCGCTGGGTGAGACCAAGATGCAGCGCTTTGCCGATGGCGAGGTTTACTTCCAGCTGCTGGAGAACGTTCGCGGCGCTGATGTTTTTGTGGTGCAGCCCACCTGCAATCCGGTGGACCAGCACCTGGTGGAGCTGCTGATCATGATCGACGCATTGAAGAGGGCGTCGGCCGGCCGCATCACCGTGGTTGTACCGTATTACGGCTATGCCCGGCAGGACCGCAAGGACCGGCCGCGTGTGGCGATTTCGTCGAAGCTGGTTGCCGATCTGTTGACCACCGCCGGTGCGAACCGGGCGCTGTTCATGGATCTGCACGCGGCCCAGATTCAGGGGTTTTTCAATATTCCTGTGGACCACATGTTCGCGAGCCCGGTGATGGTGGGGTATTTCCGGGAGCTGAACCTGCCGGATCTGACCGTGGTTTCGCCGGACGCGGGAGGCGTGGAACGCGCACGCTTCTTCGCAACGAAGATTGGCGCTCCGCTGGCGATTGTGGATAAGCGCCGGACGGACATTAACGTGACGGAAGTGATGCACGTGATCGGCGATGTTGCCGGACGCACCTGCCTCATCATCGACGACATCGTCGATACTGCCGGCACGCTGGTAAAGACGGTCGACGCGCTGCTGGCGCAGGGCGCGATCCAGGTTTATGCATGCGCTTCGCATCCGGTGCTGTCCGGGCCGGCAATTGAGCGCATTGCGAAGTCGAAGCTGGTGGAGTTGGTGGTTACCGACTCTATTCCGCTGCACGAAGAGGCGCAGAAGGTGCCGAAGATCAAGGTGCGCTCGGTGGCCGGGTTGTTGGCCGCAACCATCGAGAGCATTCACATGGAGACCAGCGTAAGTTCGCTGTTCAACTAAGACAGGGCTCAGAGCACAGGGCTCAGAGCACAGATGAGAAACCGGGCTTCGGCCCCAGAAAGGGAGCGGGAAAAGCAGGAATCCGGCACATGGCAGCGCAGTTTCTGAGCGCTGAGCCCTGTGCTCTGAGCCCTGTCTTACCGTGCCCGAAAGGAAAAAAATGATCAGTCAAGAAGTCGTCTCAGCCACGCCCCGTGAGGGCAAGTTCAACAAAAATGCAGCTCGCCGTGTACGTGTTCGCGGCAAGATTCCAGCCGTGGTTTACGGAGCTGCGGAGCCGGCCATCGCCATTGAAGTCGATCCTAAACAGATCCAGAAGATTCTGCATTCCGACTCCGGCCACAACTCAATTTTCGATCTGGAGATCAACGGCTCGACCGCCAAGACCAAGGCCATGATCGTCGACTGGCAGTATGAGCCGATCAAGGGCAACCTGATTCACATCGACCTCAAAAGAATTGCTTTGGACAAGGCCATCCGCGTCGAGGTTCCGATTCAGCTGACCGGTACTCCTGTCGGCGTGAAGACCCAGGGCGGCATTCTCGACCAGGTGCTCCGCGAAGTCGAGATCGAGTGCCTGCCGGGCGATATTCCGAGCCACATCGATGTCGATGTCTCGAACCTGGCCTTTGGCGATGTGCTGCGTGTGGCCGATCTGCCGCACAGCGACAAGCTGAAGTTCCTCAGCGACGCAGACACGACGGTCGCACACGTGGTTTCGATCAAGGAAGAGGCAGCACCTGCGGCGGATGCACTGGCTGCTGGAACTCCTGCCGAGCCGGAAGTAGTGAAGAAGGGCAAGACGGAGACAGCGGAAGCTGCTCCTGAGAAGGGCGCGAAGAAGTAAGCTTTGGCGACGGCGGAGGAAGGTTCGGCGGGAAAGTCGGGCGTGTTTCTGGTGGTTGGCCTGGGAAATCCGGGGATCGAATATCAGTTCACGCCGCACAACGCCGGCTTTCTCGCTGTCGACCGGATCGCCGATGATCATCATGCTGCGGTGGGAAACCGCCGCTGCAAGGCGCTTACGGCGAAGGTGCAGATCGCGGGACGTGAAGTGATCCTGGCCAAGCCGGAGACCTTCATGAACCTCAGTGGTCTTTCGGTGGCAGCGCTGGTGGAGGAATTTGGGGTCGATCCTCTGCGCGATCTGCTGGTGTTGTATGACGAACTGGCTTTGCCGCTCGGTTCGTTGCGTGTGCGGGAGCGGGGTTCGGCGGCGGGGCACAACGGAGCGAAATCGATCTCCGGGGCGCTTCGGACAGATGACTGGGCGCGCATCCGGATCGGGGTAGGACCGGACGCGGCGCCGGAGAGCGCATTCCGGCGGGGCAAGGATTATCTGCTGACGCCGCTGCGCAAGGCGGATTTAGCAACACTCGACGAGGTTCTCGATCGGGTGGAGCGGGCAGTGGAAGTGGTCGCGGCACAGGGACTCAAGGCCGCGATGAATGAGTTCAACCGCAAGGAAAGCAACCTGGCGGAGTAAAGAAAGAGCAGCAAGACGGCAGCGATGCCGGGATATGAAGTTTGGCGGAAACGCCTAGCGTTAAGTCCAGCAGAGATGCTGGAAAGGTAGTCCGGCAGCAATGCCTGAAAGTTCAGTCCGGTCACGGTTGCAGATAGCCGCCGCGCCCAGAGAAAAGAGAAGCAGAGCATGGATCGTTTTTACGAAGTAATGTTTATCGTTCGACCCGACACCGAAGACGCCGATGTGGACAAGCTGATCGCCGGTTTCGAGCAGACGATCGTCAATGGCGGCGGAACTCTCCGCTCCACCGAGAAGCTGGGCCGCCGCAAGCTGGCCTACACTGTGCGCAAGTTCAACGACGGCAACTACATTCTTCTGACCGTGGACGCTGACGGCAAGCTGGTAGCGGAGCTGGAGCGCCGTCTGCGCGTCTCCGAGCCGGTCATCAAGTTCATCACCGTGCGCATGGACGAAGAAGAGAAGCGCCTCAACAAGATCAAGGCTATCCGCGCGACGAAGAAGAAGATCAGCGCGCAGGCTCCTCCCCCGGCCGCGGCGGCATCCGCACCGGCTCCGGTGGAGAGCGCGGTCCCGGCTCCGGAAGCAGCGGCTACCGCCTAATCACGGCTGGACGAAAAGAATTCAAGGCCTGCCATTTGCCAGGCCGATATGAACCCGCGACGCCGAACAGCGAGCGGAGAAGGATAGAGGAAACACATGGCTGACGAAACAACACCACAACGCTCTGAAGGTGGATCACACTCGAGCGGACCCCGCTCTGGCGGACCCCGCTCCGGCGGACCCGGTGGCCCGGGTGGGCCTGGCGGACGCAAGTTCTTCCGCCGCAAGAAGGTTTGCAAGTTCTGCACCGAGAAGATCGATGCGATCCCCTACCGCGACGTACGTCTGCTGCAGGGCTTTGTGGCCGAGCGGGGCAAGATTGTTCCCCGGCGTCTGACCGGCGTTTGCACCACGCACCAGCGCCGCCTGACCCGCGCCATCAAGCAGGCTCGCAACATCGCTCTGCTGCCGTTTGCAGCGCGCTTCTAAAGGCAGGGAGTAGGAACAGGGATTAGAGAGCAGACGTGGTCATTTGATGGCCGCGTCTGACCCGACGAAAACGGCGCCAAGAAAGCAGGCTTCGAGGCTTAGCTGGGTTCTGCGCCGCAAGGAGATTCGCATGGAAGTCATTCTGAAAGAAGATGTCAACAACCTCGGCCACCGCGGCGACGTGGTGAAGGTGGCCGACGGCTACGGCCGCAATTTTCTGCTGCCGAAAAAGCTGGCTATGGAAGCAAACGCGGCCAACAAGGCGGTCATCGAGCAGATGAAAGCATCCGCTGTCCGCAAGTCGGCCAAGGAGAAGTCCGAGGCTGAGGCGCTGGTTTCACAGCTCAACAACGTGGCTCTGGTTTTCCAGCGCAAGGTTGGCGAGAACGATCACCTCTTCGGCTCGGTCACCTCGGCGGACATCGCCGCGGAGCTCGAGGCCAAGGGCTTCAACATCGACCGCCGCAAGGTGCAGCTCGAAGAGCCACTGAAGCAGGTGGGCGAGTTCCACGTGCCGGTGAAACTGCATCGCGAAGTTACTGCGCACATTGCTGTGACGGTTAAAGGCGACGACGCAGCCGCTTAGGGACTGCGCGTCCAGCGATACGCGCCTTCGGCGCAAGACATCAGAAGCGCTGGATAAGCCACAAGCCGGGTGCCCCATGTCTCGCGGTTGAGACATGGGGCTCTTTGCCTACTTCTTCACCGCCCCATCCAGAACCGGGTGATCCAACCCCTGCAGTGTACGGCCGGATTCTCCGTTGAGATCGAAGACCACGACTTCGTTCTTTCCTTCATGCAGCCATGGTCCGGGCAGATAAAGAGCTTTCTGCGGGCCTACATTCCAGATGCGCCCCAGCGGCTTTCCGTTGATCCAGACTTCACCTTTGCCGAAGGCGCTGGTATCGAGAAATGTATCCGCGGGCTTCGCGACTGCAAATGTCGCTCGATAGAAGCATGCGCCGCTGCAAGAACTCTCCGTGTACGACAGCTTTTCGGGAGTGAGCATGGGTAATGGATAGTTCTGCCAGCCATGCAGCGTCTGACTGGCGAGCGTTACGTCGCCCACAATGCCGGCGCGCTCGGTGGTGATGGTGTGCCCGTAGTTCACGCGCGCGGTATTTTCGACCAGAATATCCAGCTGCAATTTGCCTGAGGGCAGATCGAGTGCGAGGCTTTGCTGATCGAGCCTGCGATCGATTGTCCCGGCCAGCTTCCCGTCCACAAAAACCTGAGCATAGTCGTGCAGCATCTGGAAGTTGAGCTTGCCGTGTGCGGGACCCGAGACGGTAGTGCGGTAGAGAATGTATCCGTAGCTCTGATCGAGGTCCTCCATGGAAAGCGGAGACTCGGATTTCACCGGCTCGGGCAGCGTTTTCCAGAGAGAAATAGACTCGTTCAGCGCAAATGGCGCGATGGTGGTCGGCGGTGCGGTATCGGGAATGGCAGGCGGCGTTTTGCCGGTGGCTTCGGCAATTGTCTTACGCAGCAGCTCGTACTTCGGTGTGACACGTCCGCTCTCGTCGAGTGGGGAATCGTAGTCATAGCTCGTCACATCGGGCTCGTAGTTTTTGCCGTTGGAGTTGGCGCCGTTCATCCAGCCGAAACTGGTGCCGCCGTGAAACATGTAGAGGCTCACCGAGTAGCCCTGGCGCAGCATCCAGTCGAGCTCGTCAGCTTCTTCCTTTGGGCTGCGCGTTTCGTGTGGAGCGCCCCAGTGGTCGAACCATCCCGCCCAGTATTCGCCTGACATGAAGGGTCCGGCGGGACGCAGCTTTTTCAGCTTGGGGAATTCTTTCTTCGCATCGCCGGTGCCGAAGTTGATGACTGCCGGCAACTCGGGCAATGAGCCATCGGGAAGCTCATCTGCTCCATCGGCGGTGTACAGCTGCGCCTTGGTGAAGCCGGCGTCGAGCAGTATGTGATGGATTGATTCCATGTAGGCGTGGTCGCTGCCATATGAGCCATACTCGTTCTCAACCTGCACCGCGATGATGGGGCCGCCGTTGCCGATCTGCAGCGGTGCGACTTCCTGCCCCAGGCGCAGGAGCCAGGTGCGCGCTGCTTCGACAAACTTCGGATCGCTGGAGCGCACCACCATGCTGTGGTCTTTGAGCAGCCACGAGGGAAAGCCGCCGAACTCCCACTCGGCGCAGGAGTATGGGCCGGGACGCAGAATGACGTAGAGGCCTTCTTCCTGGGCTTCGCGGATGAACTCGGTAACGTCGTTATTGCCGGAGAAGTCGAAGACGCCGGGCTTGGGCTCATGCTCGTTCCAAAAGACGTATGTGGTGATGGAATTCAGTCCCATGGCCTTGGCCATGCGCAGGCGATCGCGCCAGTAAGCGCGCGGGACGCGGGCGTAGTGCATTTCGCCGGAGATGATCTGGAACGGTTTGCCGTCGAGGAGAAACTGTCCGTGCTCGACGACAAAATAGTGGCCGTGGCCGCCGTTCTGGGCGACGGAGACTGATCCGGAGACGCTGGCACAACCCAGCGCAAATGCGAGAAGAGCTTTTGAAAGCGTTTTCATGGCTGAAATGACAGGGTATCGAAAAGACCGCGTATGGGGAAATGTAACTCTTACTTTCCGGAAATCTCTTCACCCCAGCCGCCGCCTCCAGGAGTCTCGATGCGGATGCGGCTGCCTTTGGGGGCGTGAATGCTGCTCTTCGAGGGCAGCGGGGTAGTGTGGCCGTCGGGGTCAATGAGCAGCGTGCGTCCGGCTGCGCCTGGCTGGCCTCCGGCCAATCCGTAAGGAGGAAATTTCTGACGATCGCAGAGGAGCGTGACCTGCGCATCGGTCAGCAATTCGATCTCGCGGATCAAGCCATCGCCACCGCGAAATTTTCCGAAGCCTCCTGAATTTTCGCGGTAGCTATATTGGCGTACGCGAAAGGGATACGCATACTCGAGAGCTTCGACAGGCGTGTTGAGGGAGTTGGTCATGTGGCAGTGAGTTCCGGCGAGGCCGTCGAGGCCGGGACGTGCGCCCATGCCTCCAGCAGTGGTCTCGTAGTACGTGAAGGGCTGGCCGGTGCGCGGATCGATGCCGCCAATCGTCAGGTTGCTCATTGTCCCGTAGCTGGCAGCGGGGATGCGATGGGGAGCGGCCTGCGCCAGCGCACGCAGCAGCACATCGACGATGCGCTGTGAGGTCTCAACATTTCCGGCTGCAACCGCAGCGGGAGGACGCGCGTTGACGATGGTGCCTTCGGGCGCGAGCACGGTTACGGAGTTCATCAGGCCGGCGGTTGCGGGCGCGTCATCGGCAAGCAGGCAGCGCAGCACGTAAAAGCAGGCGGAATAGGTGATGGCGTAGACGGCGTTGATGCTGCCGCTCGCCTGTGGGGAACTGCCCGCCAAGTCGATCACCATCGCGCCCGGCCCGGGCGTGATCTGAATGCTTACGGCGATGCGCAGTGGGTCAGGGCCGATCCCGTCATCATCGAGAAAGTCTTCCGCTGAGAATATTCCTGCAGGCAGCTTCTGCAATTCCGCACGCATGAGGCGATCGGAATAACTGAGCAGAGCTTCGGTGAGCGCGGCGATGTTTTCCTGGCCGTACTTTTCGACGATCTCGCGCAGGCGCCGCTCTCCCACCTGACATGCGCCAATCTGTGCCGCGAGATCGCCTTCGCGCTCCGCGGGAGTGCGCACGTTGTGGAGGATGAGCGCGAGGATCTCGGGATCGATCTTCCCGCCGCGCATGATGCGGACGGGAGGAATGCGAATGCCCTCCTGATAGATCTCGCGTGCAGGCCCCATGGAGCCGGCAAACATGCCGCCAACATCGGCGTGATGTGCTCTGGCGGCGACATAGAAGAACGGCTTGTCTTCATCATCTGGAGCGGGCTCATCGATGAAGACCGGCAGGACCAGTGTGATGTCGGGAAGATGCGTGCCTCCTGCGTAAGGATCGTTCAGGATGGCCATGTCTCCGCGCCGGAGGGTGAGCGACTCAACCGCGGTCTTTACAGACATGGGCATGGAGCCGAGGTGCACTGGCATGTGATCTCCCATGGCAATCACGCGGTGCTGGGCATCGAAGACAGCGCAGGAGTAATCGCGGCGCTCCTTGATGTTGGGGGAGATTGCGGTGCGGCGCAGCGCGGCGCCCATTTCTTCTGCGATGGAATGGATGCCGCTCTGGAAGATGGCCAGAGCGATAGGATCGGCGCCGGAGTGGGTCTTTATCGTCATTGCGCCTCCGAGCGATTTACTTCGATGATCAGGTTTTCGAACGTGTCCACATGCAGCGTGTCGCCGGGATGGAGAAGCGTCGCGGAGCTGTATTCGGTGATGATCGCCGGCCCGGTGAAGGAATCGCCGGAGCGTAGTGTCTGGCGATCGTAAACAGGCGTAGACAGCATCGCTCCATCAAAATAGACATCGCGGGTAGCGGTGATCGCCTGCTTTCCGTCTCCTGCTCGTGATTCATGTCGTGCGGGATCGAACGGCTCAGACTTCGCGATCATGCGGACGCGCACGTTTACGATCTCTACTTCGCGGCTCTCGTTTGAAAACCCATAGCGCTGCCGATGCAGGCTGTGAAAGCCGGCGAGCATGTCCGTGTCGAAAGGCAGATTCAATTCGTATCCCTGGCCGCGATAGCGCAGGTCGACGGAGCGCAGTGGGATACCGTCAAGCCCTTCAGCGAGAAATTCAGTGCGGGCGTTATGCTCCAACTCCAGAAACAGGCTCTCGAGATCGGCGCCCGAGGATAGCATCACCGTTCGCGAAAAATCGCGCACCGCGTCTGCAAGAAGAATGCCGACAGCGGACAGCGCGCCGGGCATGGCCGGAATCATCACGCGCGGAATGCGCAACGCGCGCGCCAGCGAGCATGCGTGCAGCGGTCCACCACCTCCGAAGGCGACCAGCGTGAAGTCTCTCGGATCGTATCCCCGCTCGACGGAGATGACGCGGATGGCCTTCTCCATTGAGGTCTCGATGATGCGAACTATGCCGGCGGCAAATTCCTCGACGCTGCCAATTACGTCCCGGACTTTGTCCATGAACGCATACGCTCGCTCGCGATCGAGCTTCACCGCACCGCCAAGAAAGCTCTCAGCATCGAGACGGCCGAGGATGAGGTTGGCGTCGGTGACGGTGGGCTGTGTGCCGCGGCCGAAGCAGATGGGGCCGGGCGATGCTCCAGCCGATTCCGGTCCCACGCGAAGCAGACCTCCTGTATCGAAGCGTGCCAGCGATCCGCCTCCTGCTCCGGCAGTGTGAATGTCGAGCATGGGAACACCGATGGGAAGTCCGGAGATATGCGACTCGGTGCTGAGCTGGGGGCCTCCGCGCTGTGCGTCGACGAGGCAGACGTCGGTCGAGGTGCCTCCCATATCGAAGCCGATGATGCGATCGAAGCCTGCCAGCGTAGCAAGCCGGTACGCGCCCATGACGCCACCCGCGGGGCCGGAGAGCATGGTGCGCACCGGCTCCTGAGCTGCGAGTTTTGCCGGAATGATTCCGCCCGAAGACTGCATGACGTGGACGGCGCGGTGAAACTCACGCTCAACGCTGGCTTCGAGACTCTCGATGTAGGTTCCCGCGATGCGCGAGAGATATGCGTTGGCTACGACTGTAGACGCGCGCTCGTATTCGCGAAACTCAGGAAGTATGCGGTGGGAGATGGAGACAGGAAGGCCGAGCTTCTCGAGAGCCACGCTAACGTGCGATTCATTTGCGGTGTTGGCAAAGGAGAAGAGCAGGGAGATAGCGATGGCTTCTGCTCCGGAGTTTGCGATTTGCTCCGCCAGATCTTCAAGTGCAGCCGGATCGATGTTCCGAAGTATCTCGCCTTCGGCGCTGGTGCGCTCTTCGACGCCAAAACGAAGCGCGGCGGGCGCTAGACAATCAGGCGCGGGTTGGAACCAATCGTAAAGCTTGATGCGTGCCTGGCGCCGGATAGCAATGGTGTCTTCAAATCCCGCCGTGGTTACAAATGCGACCCTTGCTCCTTTGCGCTCGAGCATGGCATTGGTGCCGACCGTTGTCCCGTGGCAAACGACTCCCTGCTGCGGTGCTCCGATGCGGCGTAAGGCTTCAAGAACAGCGCGGCCGGGATCGTCCGGCGTTGAAAAGACCTTCAGGACTTGAAGCTTTCCATCTTTGAGATAGACGCAGTCGGTGAAGGTGCCGCCGGTATCGATGGCTATGCGCATGGGGATTATTTTTGCCTGTCTTTACTGCGCACGGAGAAATGTATCTACCACCCGCACATATTTGTCGGGCTCTTCATACGAAGGCAGGTGACCGCTTTTGGCAAAGATCTCGAGCTTGGCGCCGGGAATGGCTTTGTACATGCGCCATGCGGTGAGCGGCGCGACATTCAAATCGAAACGGCCGGTAATGACGAGAGTGGGAAATTTGAACTTCGGCAGCTCGGACGTGAGGTCGATCTTTTCCGACGACTCGCCCACTGCGGTACCCACGCCGGGGGCGAAGCCGAGGTCTTTGGCGTTATCAAGATATTTTTTGAGCAGGTCCTGGTTGTAGAAGATCATGCGGAAGTGGTTGCGCAGCTGCTGCTGTGCAGCCTCGTCCGTATTTCCCAGCTTCTTCTGAAGCTCCGCGTCTTCTTCTTCGATGTCCGGGAACACGTCCGGAAGCAGATGCACGATGTCTTTGAGCGCGGGTGGCGCGGAGTCGCTGAGAACGAGCTTGTGGACATGCTCAGGGTGCGCGGCGGCGTAGGCCATAGAAAGAAATCCGCCGAAAGAATCGCCGGCGAGATCGACTTTTTCAAAGCCGAAATGAGCGCGCACAGCTTCGAGATCAGCTACCTCTGCGTCGATGGTTAACGGCGCGCCCGGGCGCATGTGTTTCGAATCGCCGGTGCCGCGGTGATCATAAATAACAATCTCGCGGCCTTGTGCAAGTCGATCCCAGACATCGTTCTGGACCATGTAAATGTGCGACAGGCCAGGGCCGCCGTTGACCGCGATGACTGGAGTCTCCGCGGTCGGAGTTCCGTAGACGAAATACGCGAGGTCAACATCCGGCGTGTGGATAGTGCCGGTGACCGGCGCAGCCAGTGCAGGGAGCGAGAGCAGCAGGCAGAATGCGAGGGATTGCCATCGAATTTTACGCATGGGCGATTTGAATTCCGGGGCGCGAAATTGGTTGAGCCTAATCTTAGAGCATTTCCGGCCGGCGCTACTCTGTGGCGAAGACAGGCGACGCGGCGAAATCGCTCTGGAGGCCATCCAGAAGCGTTGAGATGGTCTGCGTCAGACGCAGCAGTGACTCTTCCTCGGGCAACAGCGCACTGTGCTCGGCAGATTTCGCATCTTCAAGCTGCTTCACCAGGCTGGGATAAGGAGCCTGGTCGTAGCGTTTGTTGTCTATCTGATTTTCCAGTCCGTCAGCAAGGTGATTGAGCGAATTCGAGCATTCTTCCAGAAAGCGGCGCTCGATGTTCTGGAAGGCCGCAGTCATATTCGAACGATCGCCGAAGAGCCGGAACTGGAGGAGCGGCACCTCCATCAGATAGAAGGTGCGCAGCGTCGTCTGCCAGCGCCGGATGCGATCGCGTGCGGCCATGTGCGCGGGGCGTTCGGGGCCGGTCTCGAACGGAACAGCATCGGACTGAGCGCTCACCTCTCCGAAATAGCGATAGATCTGATCGCGCTGCTTGCGGACCGTTGCGATGGTCTCCGCATCTGCACCGATGCGCGATTCACAGACCAGCAGGGCCATCAGCCGCACGTTGCGGATGAAGATACGGATCATCTGGTCGGAGGCAGGTTTGGGATAGAGGCGCTCAAAGACCAGCCACATCATGGATATACCGAGCAGCACACCGACGGCGCGATCGCGGGCCACGGTCAGCGAAAGCTGAATGCTGAACTCGCTGAGATTGATGAGGTAATACGCAACCACAATCTGAAGTCCTGCATAAGAAAGGCGCGCGCTCGATGTGCTTACCCACCCGGCGATTGCCGAGACCACGGCGAAGAGCACTGTGAATCCGGTAATGGAGTCGATATAGGGGAGAATAAACATTTGCGAGCCGAGGCCGAAGACAAAGCCCCCCAAAACGGCACCGGCGATACGCAGCACCTGCTTTTGGCGCGATGTTCCAATGTTGCTCAGCGCGGTGAGAACACATGTGGTGACAGCGGTTGAAATACCCGGCCAGTCGAGTGAGACATAAATGATGTAGCAAAGCATGGAGGCGAGTGTTCCGCCTAGAATGAACCTCAAATGCTCGGGATTGGAAAAAGCATCTTCGACGAAAATGCGATTCGATGCAGGGGTGGATTCAAGTATTTGAAAGCGCGGGTCGATGCTCTGCTCGCTGGCGAAAACGTTCGGCATCAGAGAAAGCAACGATTCAAGCTCAGTGAAGAGTGGTGTGCCCAGCGTGGGATCGCCGGCCGGCTCCCATGCCGGAGGGACAATTTTTGTAGCAAGGGATTGCCGAATTTCAGCAACGCGCGGCGCAAGCTGCGCAGCACGCGCCTGCAGCACCGGTTGGAAGTTGGGATAAGCGCTGGCGAGCGCGGCCGAAAAATCGATGGAACGGCCGACGAGCGAGACCAGCGTGCTCATCTGCATGCGTCGCAGGGTGTTGTAATTCCCGCGAGCCACATAGCGCCGCAGCCCACCCATGCCTACGACGGCGTATTGCATAAGAGGGCGGGAGATTTCCGGCGAGATCGGTTTTTCTTCAGCGTAGCTGCACAGCATGTTCTCGATTGCTTTGAGGCGGTCGCCAAGACCATCGGTCAATTCGTCACGTCTACTCAAGGCGTGGAAGACCGCTTCTACTGAGAAGGTAACCAGAGCTCCGATCAAGGCGCTCAGAACCTGCCAGAGTGTGAGCTCTACATTGTGCTCAGCAGGTCCGGGCAGGTACCAGATGCCGAGAACATTCGTTGCGACCAGGCTCAGGCCAGTAGCCAGCGCAAAATTCGTCAGCGTCCTGAGCAGGAAGAAGACAATGAACAGGCTGACCGCTTCCCAGCAGAAATGGGTAATGGGCACGGATGCGAACATGCGTGCGCCGAGAGGCACAAAAAGTCCGCCGATGGCAAAGGCCAGCACCAGGAAGAGCGCCGATTTTGCGGTGGAGAGAAGATTTTCACGGGAAAGAATGAAGGCGATGAGCGCGCCGATCGCCCCACCGGGAATGCGGAAGGTGACGATGATGATCATGCTCAACGTGGCGGCAATGACCATGCGGGCGACTACGGTTCCGCGTCCGGGATAGGGAGCCAGCTCCTGGCGCAAGAAAATCCGGAAACCATTCGATGAATCTTTGTCGATGCGGAATGCAGGACGGTTTGAGTGGCCATGTTATTTCTGCGACAGCAGAGAAGACTCGCCCGCGAATGACAACAACAGCGGATTCGCCGAGGCGGAAGAGATCGTTAGGCTGGGATTCGATGCGGACACGCACCGGGAAGCGCGAGGCGAAGTGAACCCAGTTCAGGGTTCGCTGCACGTCCGGCAATCCTGGTTAGGAGTATTTGCCGATGAGATCGGAGTCGGGGGTTACCCCGAATCCGACGCTATCGACGACGCCTTTGAAATGGACGTTCGGCTTCGACAGGACATAGACGTCGGCCTGCATTCCAGGCCGGATGTGCTGCAGCTGCGTTTCGCGGAAGTTCGCGATAGCCCACCAGACGCGTGTATCGATCAAGGTAAATATCTGCTGGCCGGCCGTCGCGTAAGCCCCCTGAGAGATGATCAGGTTGGTGACGCGCGCGTTGAAGGGCGCGGGATTCACCTTGCAGTTGTCGTAGATTGTATTTCGCCGTGTCGATCGCCGCCTGCTTGCCGCCAAGTTGACCGGCGAGAGGCTCGAGCGTGGTGACGTTGTGCGTGGCCTGCTGGATCTGCTGATGGCTTTGCGCCAGAATTGCCTGGCTCTGCTTGTATTGAGCTTCCGCGGCGGTCAATCCAGCTTCAGCAAGTGCGAGCTGCGAGCGGGATTGACTGGCGGCTTGCGAACGGGTTATTTCCAGCGTTCGCGCCTGATCTACTTGATCGACGGTGACGAACTGCTTTGTGAGAAGCGGCTCGATGCGATGGAGGTTGTCGGTCGCGTATTCTAGTTCGGCATCGGCGCGCTCAACGGCAGCTTTGCTGCTGGAGACATCCGCCTTGGCCTGATCGATCGCGGCGGCAGCACGGCCGAGGCTGGCTTCAGAGCTGAGCGCGCTCGATTTGGCCACATCCACTCCGCTCGCTTTGCCGGCGATGATGCGACGCTCGTCGCTGATCTCGCCCTCAAGAGTCTTCTGGTCGGATTGGGCTCGTGCGAGCGCGTAAGCGTAAGGACGGTCGTCGATATCGATCAGTGGGCTGCCCTCCGGTACCAACTGGTTGTCGGCGACATAGAGGTGCTGGATGGGCCCGTTGACGACTGGCGCAATGCCGATGAAGTTGGCGAATACTTCAGCGTCATCAGTGCGCGGATCGACCGAGATCTGGCCAATCACGAGCAGCCCTGCGATCGCGGAGCAAACGACAATGGCGACGCTGAGGACACGGCCGATGAGACGGCGTCGATTGTCGGGGACTTTCTCGGGTTCTTTTGGGTCATAGCTCCCTCCGCTAACTGAAGAAGATCAGCCAAAGCGTGCAGGCGATGAGCAGCGCCAGGCACGGATAGACGACGATCGTCCACAGAATCATCTTTGCGGCCTTGAATCGTTCCAGCAGCCAGTAACCACCGTGGCGAGCACGATCCCCACGACC